>NZ_JAKNTO010000001.1:2697022-4045533 GCF_022440845.1 Ruminococcus sp. OA3
CGTAACTTTGCAGTCTGTCCGCGGACAGCACTCCATCGTCGATTGCCTGCTGTACCGCGCATCCCGGTTCACTGCTATGTGTACAGTCACGGAAACGGCAGGCTTCAGCAAATTCTTCGATGTCAGAAAACGTTCTCGCCAGATCCGCGCTCTCAAGACCGAGTTCCCGCATACCAGGGGTATCGATCACCATGCCGCCGTTCTTCAGCGGTATCAGCTCACGTCTTGTCGTCGTGTGTCTCCCCTTATCGTCGTTCCTCAGACCGTTCGTATCCAAACGTTCTTCTCCCATCAGACAGTTGATCAGTGTGGATTTTCCAACGCCGGAAGAACCGATAAAAGCAACTGTCTGTCCACCGGTCATATATTGTGCCAGCTGCTCCTGTCCATCCCGGTTAACGGCTGATGTGATGAGAATATCGCTGCCGGGCGCAACGGAATTCACTTCGATCAGTTTTTGCTCCAGATCATCACATAAATCCGATTTCGTCAGAACTGTGACAGGAACAGCACCGCTGTCCCAGCCGATTGCCAGATATCGTTCCAGCCGGCGCAGATTAAAATCATTGTTCAGCGCCATGCATATGAAAACAGTGTCAATGTTGCTTGCGACGATCTGTTCATCGTTCGAAGTCCCCGCTGCTTTCCTGATGAATGCGCTCTTTCTGGACAATACATGGTGGATGACGGCATCCCCGTCCTGGTTCGATTCCCGGTCGAGCATTACAAAGTCTCCGACTGCGGGAAAATCGGTTGGCAGAGATGCTTCATACCGGAATCTGCCGGATACTCTGGCTGTCAGTTCGCCGCCTGTGCACATGACGTGATAAAGGTTTCTGGATTGGGAAAACACCCGTCCGGCATATAGCCCGCCATACAAAGCTGCCTGCTCAGCGAAATTTTCTGTATAGCCTATTTTTTTCATATCTGTTATATTCAATTTTTAATCCTCCTGAAAATTATGGTGTCTGATAACAGTAATTTCCGGAAGGTCTTTGTAATTGCTAGTGTACGCAAACCTTCCGGTTTACTACAAGCTCCGATGTTCTGTTTTTAAACATAAATTTCTCCTTGATATTTTTTAGTGAAACTACCATTATAGAGTATCACAGATATGACAAAAAGGAAACTGGATATTACAGTGAACCTATTTTCATTTTGCTAAAAACGTACTATAATGACTAAAAATGAATGGAGGGGAACGCGTGAATAAATACACAGGTCAGAAATTTATCGCATCATACAGCAGCGGCAAGGACAGCACACTCGCAATATATAAAGCGGTACAGGAAGGCATGGAACCACTTGGGTTAATCATGACGTACAATACAGACCGTGAGATCAGCTGGTTTCACGGCATAAAGCCCGGGGTTATCAAAAAACTGGAAAACTCACTGGCTCTGCCCATCACTCTGATCAGGACAGGCGGTGAAGACTACGAGAAAAATTTTGAGAATGAACTGATCCGAAAAAAAGAAGAAGGGGCTAGGATATGTGTCTTCGGAGATATTGACCTGGCAGAACATCTGGACTGGTGCACCAGAAGATGTGAACACTCCGGATTGTCGGCATATTTCCCCATGTGGCATAATAACCGCAGGGATGTTGTATCAGAGTTTATCAGATCCGGATTTACGACATATATTACGGTTGTGGATACGGAAAGAATGCATTCCTCTTATCTCGGAAAAGTGCTGTCTGAAGAACTGGTAGCATCCATGGAAGCAGATGGAATTGATGCATGTGGTGAAAATGGTGAGTTCCATACATTTGTAACGAATGGTCCGCTGTTTAAATCCCCGCTGGATATCAGGTTCTCGGACCCGGTCCCGCGGGGAAAATATCTGACACTTGAAATAGAATAACTCTAGTCCCCGGGAGTATCTTTTACATATTGAGATTCATACTCTTCTGCAGGGATCGGCCTGCTGAAATAAAAGCCCTGCATGACTTCGACGCCGCAGGATTTCAGCAGTGCCAGCTGTTCTTCACTTTCAATGCCTTCAGCAACCACCCTTGTTCCCAGTTTGGCACATAATTCAACAATTGACTTCACAATCGACTGAGCCCTTTTATTATCTGTCAGATTGCTTACCATACTCTTATCCAGTTTCAGGACGTCAAATGCCACTGATGAAAGGAGTTCAAGATTTGCGTACTCCGTCCCGAAGTCATCAAGAGCCACATTAAAACCTGCCCGCTGAAGTTCACTGGTCAGGACAGAAATATCAATTCCTTCAACTTCGCAGACGCTTTCTGTAACCTCTATCTCAAGAAGGCCGGGAGATACGCCGTACTTTTTGCAGATGTCAGTCAGATGCTCGACAAAAGAAAGCTGCGCGAGTGAAAAGCGCGAGAAGTTGACCGAAACGGGAAACAGGATTTTACTCTGATCCGCCCAGCTGCTGATCCGCGCACAGACGAATTCAAACACATAAAAGTCCAGCTTGCTGATCAGCTGTGTTTCCTCAAGCAGAGGAAGGAAGCTTGCCGGCATCAGAAGTGACTCCTCTTTTGGCTGATAGCGGATCAGCGCTTCAGCGCCTACCATCGTATAGTCGCTGGAGGATACTTTCGGCTGCAGGTATACAACAAAATGGTTGCTGTGGATCTCCTGCTGCAGAACGTGAGGATCCGCAAGGCGAAGCACTTCATCGCTGTGATGGCGATAGCGGTTGGACGTTGAATGTTTCCGGTAATACTCTTTTTTGTCTTCGTACATTTTAGCATCGGCATCTGAGATCAGATGTTGAATGTCCTCATACTCTTCTGCCCATTTTGCACCGATCGCCGCATGAATCAGCTCGTCGCGCTGGAAAGAAAGCCTTAGTTTGCGAACGCTATATTCAAACTGGTCGCGGGGCATATGCTGACAGATGATCACGAACTCATCACCTCCGATTCGGTAGAACTGTCCATGTTCGAAAACCTGTTTCATGCGATTAGCACTTTCGGCGAGTATTTGATCGCCAAACGCATGTCCATGACGGTCGTTGATATCCTTCAGACCATTGATGTCCAGATAGATGATGCCTACCGGATGCCTGCTCTCTTTCAGTGCTTCCACATCTTTGATATAACGGTTCCGGTTATAAAATGAGGTCAGCATATCGTGATAACTCAGTAGCGAGAGCTGCGTTTCATTTTCCGAGCGGCGTTTCGCCAGCAACAGAAAATAACAGAGTGTCTGCAGCAGCGGGCCAATATTCTGCATCTTATCTGCAGGCGGATTGTCAACGCCGATACATCCTTCCAGTTTGCCGTCGTGTTCCAAAGGGGCGACCACGAGACTTTTAATATCCTGTTCTTTCAGGACGTGGTATTCTGCCGGTGAACTCTCCCTGATCAGTTCGATATTCTCGATCTCCACGCATCCCTTTGTTTCAAAATAAGGATACCAGCGTTCCATGAGGGACAGCGGCACTGCCTGCAGAAAGTCTTTCTGCGGTGCCACATGATCGGCACACCACTCATAATCATTGTAAAGCAGATCATCCCTGATATTCAGGATATAGGAACGTTCTGCAGAGAGAAATATCCCCAGATGTGCAAGGACCTGGCTGACGGCAACAGCAAAGTCGTGCTCCTGATAAAGTGTGCGAACACATTCCATCACCATTTTTTCCGCATCTAACATATATTTCAACTGAATTTTTTCGTTTTCGGACTCTGTGGTATCAAAGGCGATCTCCATCCGGGCATTTCTGCCGTCCCATTCAATCAGACGGTCTTTCAGCAGATAGTGCCGGCCTATAATCGGATTCGTGTATTCCCAGGTATAGATTTCACCTTCCCTCAGCAGGTGGTTCGTGCAGAATGGACATGGGGCGTCCATTCCCTGCAGAACCTTATAGCATTTCATACCAGGCTGAAACTCATTCACATGAAAATTGCGCTGTCCGGCCTCATTTAAAAACAGTAAATCGTAGTTTTCTATATCTGCCACGTACAGAAGCTCAGAAATATCGTTCATGGGTGCCTGCAGCTGTTTTGACATGGTTGAAAGATACTCACTCTTTCTCCTGTTTTCGTCTTCCGCCTTCTTTAATGCCAGTTGCCGTTTATTCTGAGCTGCAGTGAACCATGCCGTGATCAGAGCCGCCGCAACGCAGATTACAGTAAGCACCAGAAGTCCTATGGCAGCCTGCTGTACAACACGCTCGGAATACTTTTCTGCAGCCGCAACCGTATCGTTGGCAAGCGTAAAATACTCCTCGCTGCTTTCAAAAAGATGTGCACTGTTCTCTCCTGCACGTACGTCCGATATCTCGTTTTTGATATCCTCCCACTTCTCCCGCTGAGCTGCCATACATGCCTGAAAATCCCTGCTGTCCAATTTGATCAGGTTATTTTCACCCTCGCCCGTCATCAGTTCAGCAATGATGCCGTCCAGCTGTTCGATGAGATCATCGTTCGGCCGGTGTAACAGCTCCTGCTTGATTAGTCTTTGTGTTGCTCCCCGCACAACACCGGCATAATTGATCACGCGTGCATTTCCCTGAAGCCGGTAAATGGATGTAATTGCCAGGATCCCGGAACAAATGAAAGCCAGTGACAATAAAATGGGGATGCGTTTCTTCTGCATAATTTAATCTGAAAGCCTCCAATATATAATCTTAAAATCTTCAGTATGTTATAAGTCTGATTATACCACAGACTAACAATTAATGAAATTGTTTTTATATTGACTTACAATTTTAAAGGAGACAAGTTAAGATGAGAGCATCCTGTTTTTCAGATATTCAGCTGTACCGTCTTCCTTGATCCTCAGCGTTACCTCATGGGAGAACGAACAGTCCGTTCCATTTTCTTTCGAGACAGCGTCAACAGTTAAGGTCACGCTGCCATCAGAATTTTCAGCAGTCTTCACAACTTCCGGAAATGGGGGAAATGCAAGCTGCTTTGTGCCGCACCCCACCTGATTCCACACATATGAGGAAGAACCAGCCTGATATTCCGGAAGCGCTTTCAGCTGCTGCGCGGTAACCGGCAGATGCGGGATAAAGGTTTCTTCAAATACCGCCTCCGGGATATCGTTCGGAAAATCCTCTTCTGTCGGCCATCTGCCGGTATTCATCTGGTAAAAAGCGGGAAACAGTCCAGAAAGATTAAGCTGAGTGACGGTATCTGCACTCCAGTCAGTATAAAGCAGATTACTGCAGGCATATCCGATCGGCAGAATATACGTTTCTCCAAACTTCCGGCATTCCTCTGACAGCGGCAGAACACGGACAAGAGAGTGCATGTCCATCTCCTGATTGATGGACTTTGCCTTCTCCGTGATCAGCCAGCCTTTTTCCGTATATTTCCAATCGTACACCTGATAGCACTGCTGGTAATAAACGTGAGGTTCATTCGTTTCGGTCCAGTCCGCCCTTGTGTTGATGATGGTCAATATGCCTTCTGAAAAAGAAAGCGCATACCGGGACAGGCCTCCGCTGGAAAGCACTGTATAATATTCAGCGGTGACGGCTTCCCCATCCGCTGCCCGTCTCAGACACTCATCAAGTTTCTGGTAATTGAGAAGATTACAGTCAAAATAACTGCAGCTGACAGGATAGCCATTCTCACCCAGACGATTTACAATCTGATGAATTGTCTTTGTATCAAGCACGATATTGGAAGCTGTGCCTTTATCTGCCTTTGCATAGAGATCAGCGTACCGTTCTGCTCCCTGCATACAGAGCCGGAGTTCCTCGTCTTTTTTTACGCCTTTGAGGGGAAGTTCTTTAATCCGTGTCTCATCTTCTGTTTCAGTTTTGCCTAAGTCCTGCTGTTGTTCTTCGCCTGCTGAGGGGCTGTCAGTACGGCAGCCACTGAAAGACATGGAAAAAACACATAATACAATTACAAGAAATATTTTTCGTGTCATAATCATTATCCTTTCAACTGTTCCATGGGTAGGAGTACACCACGACAGAATCATTAAGCAAAAAAGGATGCACAGGCATCCTTTAAAGTGATGATTCGTCTAAGACTATCGTAAACGGACCGTCATTGACAAGTGAGACTTTCATATCTGCCCCAAAGCTTCCGCTCTCAACGACGGGCACGCTCTCTCTTGCCTTTTTGATCATATATTCATAGAGCGGCTCCGCGATCTGAGGGGCACCCGCCTCTATGAAGCTGGGGCGGTTTCCCTTTTTGCAGTTTGCATAGAGGGTGAACTGCGAGATCATAAGAAGTTCGCCGCCGACATCTCCAAGTGACAGGTTCGTTTTTCCGTTCTCATCCTCGAAGATACGCAGGGAAATCAGCTTTTTCAGATATCGGTCTGCCATCTCACGGGTGTCCTGACCGGAAATCCCGATGAGAACAAGAAGTCCCTTTGAAATGCTGCCGATCACTTCTCCGTCCACCGTTACCTTTGCCTCATTTACACGCTGTATGACGAGTCTCATGAATCTTCATCCTCCTGATCTGTTTCTTTCTTTTTCTGTTCATTCTCCGGCACATCGGTATCTTTTCTCCTGGCTTTGCTGAATGGCTTTGAATCATCAGTCCCCATCGTATTCTGAAACACGGGTTCATGTGTTTCCTGATCCAGATGGTCGATATTCCGGTATGATGTCACATCTTCCGGAAGCTTTTTCTTTTTTAACCTCTCCTGGATCCGGTCACCAATGATCGTGCATATGACCGCACAGACAGGAACGCCCACGAACATACCGAAGACACCGAATAATCCCCCTCCGACCAGAATAGCGACGATGACCATGAAGCTTGACAGTCCGGTTGTATCACCAAGAATTTTGGGTCCGAGAAAATTCCCGTCAAACTGCTGAAGCACCAGAATAAAAATAATAAAATAAAGGCACTGCAGCGGATTGATCAGCAGAATGAGAAATGCTGACGGCACTGCACCGATATACGGCCCGAAGAATGGGATCACATTTGTGATTCCGATGATCACACTGATCAGCATCGTATACGGCAGTTTCAGGACACTCATGCCGATATAACAGAGAAGTCCGATGATTATGGAATCGACGATCTTACCGACAACAAACCCGCCAAAAGTCCGGTCTACAAACTGCAGGTCCCTGATCGTACGGTTTGCATTTTCAGGTGTGCTGCGAAGGGCGTACAGAAACTGTTTCCCACGTGCGATAAAAGTTTCTTTACCGTACAGCATATAAATTGAAATCATAGCACCGATCAAAAAATTCTTGAGAAATATCAGGACATCATAGACACCGGTAGAAAAATTCCTGACGATCTCGTTGACCTGCGGGAGGAGATCCTGGTTCAGCCACGTCTCCGCTTTATCGGAGATCGTCGTAAACAGGCTGAGAGAATACGCTTCCAGATCGGGATTATCCTTCAAAAGATCTGTCACCCACGTCTCCGCCGTCCTGATATAGCGCGGAAAGTTTTCTACAATGTTGGTGATACTTTTGATAAGTTCCGGAACCATCATTGCGATCAAACCGTAGATGACCAGGAAGAGAAGAAGGATTACGAAAATCACACAGATCATCCGCACCACTTTCTTCAGCCGTTCCGTAAGCTTCCGGCCTGTCTTTTCAATTAACCTGAAAAAGACCTGTTCTTCCAGAAAACGGACGAGCGGATTCAGAATATAGGCAATGGCTGCGCCGTAAATCAGCGGCTGCAGAATGCTGTATACTTTATTGAACAGTGATTTTAAGGAATCGACATGAAAGATGCCGAAATAGAAAAGCATGGCGGCAGCAAGAACAACAAATGCTGTTGCGCCCCAGTATAAGTATTTTTTGTCCCAACGAAATTTCATATGATGCACCTGCTTTTAGTTAGTTTTACTGTTACTATTCACAGCCACCACCCACATGCGCATTCGTCGCCTCTTTGAGGCTCCAGTCTCGCTCCTTACGGAGCTAAGACTGCTTATGTGGGTGGAGTTCCTGCTTCGCAGGCTTGATATGGATATATAGACAGACTCGTCATGCTTGCATGTAAGGGATGACTGTACATCCATATCAGCTGTGAATAGTAACGTTTTTCTTATCATATCATAGTTTATCTGCTTTTTGGCATAGATATCATTAAATTTTTATAGTATAATTATTTTCATGCAATTTTACAAAGAGGAGGATCTTATGAAATTACAGCAATTGCTCAGTTATACGCGGAAAGCCGTTGATGAATATCAGCTGATTGATGAGGGCGATAAGATCGCTGTCGGCATCTCAGGGGGAAAAGACAGCCTGACAATGCTCTATGCACTGCATGGATTGAAGCGTTTTTATCCGAAACATTTTACCATGGAGGCGATCACAGTAGATCTCGGGCATCCGGGCTTTGAACTCGGACGCATTCATAAACTCTGTGAAACGCTGGAAGTACCATACACGGTTGTGCATACGGATATTGCGAAAATTATTTTTGAAGAGCGAAAGGAGTCCAATCCCTGTTCACTCTGTGCAAAGATGCGTAAAGGTGCACTCAACGAAGCGATTAAAAAAACAGGCTGCAATAAAGTTGCATACGCTCATCATAAGGACGATATTATAGAAACCATGCTGCTCTCACTGATTTTTGAGGGACGTTTCCATTCATTTTCACCAAAGACGTACCTGGACAGAATGGACCTGACCGTTATACGCCCGCTGATGTTTGTCGATGAAATGGATATCCGGGGCTTTCAGAAACGGTATGAGCTTCCGGTAGAAAAGAGTCCGTGTCCCGCAGACGGATATACGAAACGGGAGTATGCCAAAAACCTTGTGAAACAGCTGACAACAGAAAATCCGGGGGCCAGAGAGAGAATGTTTTCCGCAGTATTGAACGGAAATATCCCCGGCTGGCCTCCCCGGATTAAAAAATCATGATCTGATCAGCGTTTTTCTTTTTCCACAATCGCGCGTTTGATAAGTTCAATCGTGCCCTCAATGCCAAAGAGACCGCTGTCAATACTCATATTGTAGCTTCCGGCATCGCCCCACTTTTTGCTGCTGTAGTAATTATAGTAGCTGGCACGTTTTTTATCTATCTTGGTGATTTTATCTTTGGCCTTGGAATCCGTCAGATCATACTTAGCGGCGATCTTGCGGATTCTTTTTTTAAGGTCAGCATGGATAAAGACACTCAGACAGTTGTCACGCTCCTCCAGCGCATAATCGGCACACCTCCCGACAAGTACGCAGGGACCTTCATCAGCGATCGCTTTAATCGCATTAAACTGTGCCAGAAAGACCTTCTGGTTGATCGGCATGTCAGAAAACGCTGCTGAGGTATAACCGAAAGAATAAGTATCCATGACCAGTGAGTAAAGAAAACTATTTGTCGGTTTTTCATCATGATTTTCGAAAAGCTCTTCACAGATTCCACTGTCTTTTGCTGCCCTTGACAGCAATTCTTTATCATAGTAAGGAATTCCGAGGTCTTCTGCCAGTCGCTTGCCGATCTCTCTGCCGCCGCTTCCGTACTGTCTTCCGATTGTAACAATAGTATTTGTTTTCATATCGATACACTTCCTTCCCCTGTGATGCATGTAGTGATTATTTGTAACTGTTCAGGATGGCGCAGCTTTCTGCACCAATTTCCCCGCCGTCCTGAACTGTTACGATTATTTTTATATTATACTACATTTCCCACAAAAAGTACAATTATTTATCTGAATTTTTGTAACAATTCATTAAAATATTCTGGAATAGGCGCTGTAAACTCCATGTATTTCTCTGTGATGGGATGACGAAATCCCAAAACCATGGCGTGCAGGCATTGCCCCTGAAGATGATATGGACATTTTGCCGGGCCATACACCGCGTCACCCAGAAGGGGATGTCCGATACTTGCCATATGCACCCGGATCTGATGTGTACGTCCGGTCTCAAGACGGCATTCAATGTAGGTATACTGACCGAAACGTTCCAGTACGCGGTAATGGGTAACTGCGGTTTTTCCGTTCTTATGATTGATCGCCATACGTTTTCGGTCAGTTGGGTGACGCCCGATCGGTCCCTCGACAGTACCGATATCATCTTTGATATTATGGAGCACGATCGCACGGTATCGCCTTGTGATCGTATGTTCCTGCAGCTGTAAAGCCAGTGACTGGTGTGCCAGATCTGTCTTACATACGACAAGTGCACCGGTCGTGTCCATATCGATTCGATGAACGATCCCCGGACGAAGCACCCCGTTGATTCCGCTTAAACTATCCCCGCAATGGTAAAGCAGGGCGTTTACGAGCGTCTGGCTGTAATGTCCGGCAGACGGATGTACAACCATACCTTTCGCTTTATTTACAACAAGAAGCTGGTCATCCTCATAAAGAATATCAAGAGGGATGTCTTCCGCTGCAATGTCCGGCTGCATATCATCCGGAATTGTGATACGAATGCAGTCACCCGACTGAAGCCTGTAATTTGACTTCTGACTACCTTCGTTTACCGCTACCGCCCCGTCTTTGATCAGTTTTTGTAAATAAGACCGGGAAATATCTTTCAGCTGTTCTGAAAGATATTTATCCAGTCTCAGATTTTTTTCATACTCCCTTACTGTTAAGTTAAAAATTTCCATAAGCTACTGTCCGTTCTTCTTTTTGAAAGTCAGAAAGGTAAAATCTTCTTCCCTGTAGAAAAAAATAAGGTATATAAATAATAACACAGCGGAAACTGTGACATAGATATCCGCTACGTTAAAAACAGGAAAATCTATGGCGGAGACATATACGAAATCCACCACGTATTTCAGACGGATACGGTCTATCAGGTTGCCGAAGGCTCCGGCGACAAGTACAACCGTGATGAGGTTCAGTGGAACATAATGTTTTGTTTTCGGAATTACAGCATAGGCGTAAACAGCAAAAGCCAGGAACAGCAGGCATAAAATGATAAATATCCATTGCTGGTTCTGAAGTACCCCGAAAGCTGCACCCCTGTTTTCAAGATAGTGCAGCTGAAGGATATTCGGTATCAGAATAATGTCTTCCTGTCCGGCCAGATGCGTAACTGCCAGGTGTTTTGTCCATTGATCCAGACCCAAAAGGATGCATACAGATACCAGACCGGTGATCCAGTAAATTACCCCGTGTTTTTTTTCTGCCATTTACTACTCTCCCTGTATATAACCGATTGCTGCTTTCATCTCATCATCGGTCACAGTCTTGTCGATCACAGCGTGTCCCAGAGGATTCAGCAGAATAAATTTGATTTTTCCCTGTTCCATTTTTTTATCCGACCGTGTTGCACATAAAACTTCTTCTGAAGTCAGACCTTCAAAACGGCATGGCAGGCCAAACATCTGATTGCCATGTTCGATCATTTTCAGTGCATCGCTGCCAATCAGACCGCGCTCTTTGGAAATATATGCGGCTGCGACTGTGCCCAGTGCAACGCATTGACCATGAAGCATTTCAAAATGTTTTAGCTTTTCGACAGCATGGCCTATGGTATGGCCAAGATTTAAGACGGCACGTTCCCCCTGCTCCGTAGGATCATGCTCAACAACCGTCTTTTTAATCAGACAGCTGCCCTTTATCATCCTGACCAGTGCTTCATCTTCCCGCGCAAGCAGTTCCGTGCTGTGTGCCAGCGTCCAATCATAATAAGACAGGTCCCGTATCAGCCCGGACTTTAAGACTTCGCCCATACCGCAGGAAAACTGTACATCCGGAAGTGAATGCAGGGTTTCCATGCTCATATAGACCAGACGAGGCTGATGGAATGCTCCGACCATATTTTTAAAACAGTCGAAGTCAACACCTGTTTTCCCACCCACACTGCTGTCCACCTGTGACAACAGTGTGGTGGGTATCTGAATGAAATCTATGCCGCGCAGATACGTGGCTGCCGTAAAGCCCGTCAGATCTCCCACAACACCGCCGCCGAGGGCGATCAGTATATCCTTACGTTCATAGTGTTCTTCGATCAGATGCGTATAAAGTTTCTTTACCGTATCCAGTGTTTTCTGCGCCTCACCCGACGGAAAGACAAAAGATGTAACTGTTTCAAAAAGAGGGGATAGCTGTCTGCTCACCGCATCCAAATAGAGTGGGCCTACCGTACTGTCTGTGACAATACAGGCTTTTCTGCTCATAAGAGAGAGTTTCTCCACAGCGTTCCCAAGGCCCTCAAAGGTGTTGTGCCATTCTATATCATAGGTAAACTCACCCGCACGTTTTACAGTCATCCGATGTTCCATATGTTTCCTCCTAGCTGTAACGGCTGATCGATACGAGACAGCGTCCTTTTTTAGTCTTCGATACGACGCCCGAAAACCGGAATTTTCCATATCCGCGGACAGATATGACGTCGCCTTCCTTCAGCGTGCAGCCGTTTGATGTGACCATTCTTCCGTTAACAAATATTTTTCCACCTTCGATAAGCGGTACCATCCTGCTCCTTGAACTTTGAAATGCAAGAGAGATCAGTGCATCCAGTCGTACGGAGGCAACGGTTCCTTTTATCTCCTGGAAATTTCTGGTGGCTGCCGGCTCCATGGTTTCACTCCGAACTGCTGTGACGGCAGTTCGGCGGACACGTATCATCTCCTGTATTATGAACTGGCTCATATGGTCAATACAGTACAGGTACGCTGAGCTTTCATCGATCAGGAGATCACCCAGCATGCCTCTGTCAATTCCCAGATTCAAAAGTGCCCCGAGGTAATCGCGGTGTGACAGTGGTTCCGCAAACCGTCCGTCCCTCGGGCGGATGTGCAGGCAGCAGATGGGATATTCCCATTCATAAGAAAGAGCATCAGGAATAAAAGCTGTTATCTGACGCTCTGACATATCATAGCCCCCAAAGCCTGCATGTGTTACGCCTGCAAGCTCTCTGGTAAGGCTGTTGACTATATGCTGTTCATTCAAGTCCAGGAAATCCGTGAACGTTACAATATCCCGTTCATAAGCCATCCGTGCCAGATCCTGGATTCTTTTTCTGAAATGTTCTTCCTTTTGCATAGTACGGATTAAAAATTAGTGCGCATGGACGGAATGTCAAATGCACCGCTCAAAATCTCCTGAATATCTCCTGACACTTCCACATTATCCGGCGTCAGGATAAAGATATAGCTGGATATCTTCTGCAGACCGCCGCCGATAGAATAACAGGAACCGGAAGAAAAGTCAATGATACGCTGTGCAACTTCCACATCGATGCCTTCCAGGTTCAGAACAACGGTACAGTGTGCAATCAGCGTATCTGCAATATCTCTTGTATCTTCCATCGAGCTTGGTTTGATCACACATACTTCCATTGAAGAACCTCCTGTTTTTTTACGCATCGGCGTAATTTTTGAAGAAGACTGTTTTGCTGACTGCTTTGAAGACTTTGGCTGTTTTACAGCAGCAGCCTCAGACATTTTCTTTGTTGTCCTGGGTTTATCGAATGGGTCGTCCAGATCATCGTAGTCGTCCAGATCGTCATCATTTTTTTTGAAAAACCGGCGTTTTTGTTTTGGTTCATCTTCTATATCTTCTATATCATCATCAAAAAATTCATCGTCATCATCGTAATCATCATTTAAACGAATTGCATCCAGAAACTTGTCTAATACTCCCATTATGATCTCCTATCTACTTATCCATGGTTTTTGGTGAATAATCCCGCTCTCCGAAGATTCCTGTTCCGACGCGAACCATCGTTGCTCCCTCTTCGATCGCTACTTCATAATCGTTTGTCATCCCCATGCTCAGAATATTCACATTAACATTATTAATGTTTTTCTCCATTATGTCAACACTTAATTGTTTTAATTTCCGGAATACCGGGCGGTTTTCCTCCGGATCATCGACAAATGGAGCGATCGTCATGAGACCTTCTATCCGAATGTTCGGCAGTTTTGCAGCTTCCTCAACAAGTGCAACTACTTCTCCGCAGGCAGTACCGAACTTACTTTCCTCCTGTGCCACATTCACTTCGATCAGCACCGAAACGGTTACCTTTCTTTTCTGAGCCTCAGTGCTTATGGTCTCTGCCAGGCGCAGGGAATCCACAGAATGAATCAATGCCGCCTTATCCACGATATACTTAACCTTGTTGCGCTGGAGATGACCGATCATATGCCAGCGCAGATTTTTGGGAAGGATTTCATATTTACCTGTAAGTTCCTGTACTTTGTTCTCACCGAAATCTACCTGGCCATATTCGATGGCTTCCTGTATCAATTCCACGGGTTTTGTTTTACTGACTGCGATGAGTGTTACTTCCCTGGGATCTCTTGACGCACGCCTGCAGGCCGCTGCAATCTTTTCTTCCACTGCTTTAATGTTTTCCCGTACCATGATATCGCGCTCCTTTTAGTATAATATTTCTTCTTCTTTTACTGTGCTGCTGTCTGAGACAATGTTGTCAAACTGTGCAATTCCGTACGTCGTTCCTGACTCGACGATACAGTATTCTTCATTCTGATCGATGATCACGACTTTCCGGAACACAGCATACCCCTTATTGATACAGTATACGCCCTCCAGAGGCATCGTGTCGCCAATGGTATAGCGTTCTGTTGATTCCGGTTTGATAATGACGTCGCCGTCAGAAAAATCCTCCTGGTCTACATAGTAGAGATCATCCTGCTGAGCATAGACAGTCGCATTGACAAATTCCGATGAGGTTTCTCCACTTTTATTTGTTGTCTCTTTCAGAAAACCGATTTCATCTGATTCTCCTCCGGTCGTCTCATAGCCTTTGGGAATCACATAGAAATCCTTATTTACTATGGAAGAAACTGGTATTTTCAATCCGGTCTTAATGTTGGTCACCAGTTCAATATCGATAAAACGGTCGGACGTATATCTGAGCATTCCTGTTGAAAAATCGATTTTGGCGTAAAAGCGATCATCTTTGGTAACAATCGTAAATTTTCCTGTCTGCGTTACACCGTCTTTCAGGAATTTTACACGGATTGTTTCTCTTCCGGCAAGCTGTACCGTCTGTGTATCAGTCAGCGGGATCATCAGTGACCAGTTTTCGCTGGTAACCAGCTTGTACACATCGTCTCCGACGGACAGCTGATCGGAACTTCTCAGATTTGTTTTCTGATAGGACTTCTGGTTAAAATGATCAGGTTCAATCGTATCCGCAGTCACAGACTCATAACCATCTTTTGTATACTGAACAATGCCGTCTGACGGTGCAAAATTTACCGTCTGGTTTCCGATTGTCTGTGTCGGGGCGACAATGTCTTCCGAATCAGTGCCCTGCTCTGTCACATCGGCCAGTCCTGCATACTGCAGAAGACTTCCCTCCATTTCATACTTAAAGCTGTACGTATCATAAAAATTGTTCGCGTCAAAATTATACGCAAATTTGGCCATGGCTGACCGTATCTGTGTCAGATCTTCTTCTGTCAGCTCAGCTGTGCCTCCGGAAGTCTCTCCATCGCCAATGCCGTACACTGCCCCGGATTTTTTAACCTTGGAGTTCTCACGTACATAGTAAGTTGCATAACCGCCGGTATTGGCCTGTACAAGCTGCTCTGACCGCAGGATCAACGCGGTATACGTCTGGTTTTTTGACAAAGGACCGCTTGTTACCTGATAGGGGGTAATATGCGCTGCAGTCAGATACATGATGATACTGATAACCATATAAATAAATAAAGCTCCGAACAGTATCGTTCCAATATTAAGCGTGGCGGCTTTTTTAAAATCTGAAAGGTGTATGTCCGGGCGTTTCCACTTTTTTTTCTGAGTTGGCAAAATACTGTCTCCTTGTTCTGTAAAAGTCTACATCCATGTTATTTTATCATTTTAGCCGTAAGACCTCAAGATGAAATTTCTCTGTATTTTAACATCACAGAAGAATATTTCTGGCAAAAATGGGCAAACTGTCTTTAAAATACATGCAGACAGGAGGAAATACTATGAATACATCTGGTTTGGATTATACTGCGTTAACGATCGCAATCATCGGTGCTATTAACTGGGGACTGATCGGTTTTTTCAAATTTGATCTGGTCGCATTCATCTGCGGCAATATGTCCTGGATTTCACGCATTATCTATGCGATCGTAGGAATCAGCGGTCTTTATCTGCTGAGCATGTACGGACGTATCGGAAATTCAGCAAAAAACGGATGATCTGACAGTTACATGTTCGCAGGACGGGTTTCCTGAGAAACGAAAAAAGGGGAGATGAAGTACCACTTCATCCCCCTGTATATTTTTTCTTCTACAAAGAAAGAATCACTTTATCTTTTAAGGATTCGCTGATCGTATCATCATTCACAGATATGCTGATAACGAAATTAACGCCGAATCTCTCGCCAATGGCTTCCAATTGAAGAATGGTATCGGTAATATCCTGATCCTCAAGCTGTGCGATCTTCATGAAACTGTCAATATACATCTCTTCCAGATCATGATCCTGTGAAATAATACCACAGATAAAACCTACGAACTCATCACTGTTTTTCAGCGGAAATCCGGATACATCGATCAACCGGATCCTGTTGTTCAGCTCATACATATGCCTCGTACTCTTATCCAAAAATACGATATTGCCATTCGCAGATTTGATTGCCGCATTAACTTTATCCAAAAGCTGCTTAGTCTTACCTTTTCCCTTATCCCCAATAATTAATTGAACCATAGCAGTTTCCTCCTTAAGTCATCATTTAATATGTAATTTTACTAAAAAGTATTGATTTATAGCTCTAATTATAGTGTATTTAAGACAAAAACACAATGGTAAATTTATAATTTCTTTAAGAATTAATTTTTGACAAAAGCTGATTCATATCATCATACAAATTTGCTTTTGTAGACGCATTCAAAACAATAGAAACATAAGGAGCTCCATAGTCATTCTGACTCAAAATTGCAAGGCAGGCTCCCGCCTGACTGGTGGTTCCTGTCTTTCCTCCCAGAACTGTAACACCGGAAGGTGCGCTGGTCTCTCCGGTCAGATAATGATCCGTCGAATCAAGGTGAACCTGGACAGTTTCATTTCCTCTGGTAAAATTAAGATTGTAAACCGAAAGCTGCATGGTATCAACAAAATAATCGTAATCCAACGCTTCGTTCAGCATCAGATAAACATCGTACGCCGTTGTATAGTGATTATCATCGTGAAGTCCGGACGGATTGACAAAATTCGTATTCGTCGCGCCGATTCTCCGCGCCTCCGCATTCATCATCTCAACAAAATGGTCGACAGACCCGCCTACATGTTCTGCAATCGCCATTGCGGCATCATTTCCGGAATACACCAGAAGGCCGTGAAACAGTTCGTCCATGGTGACAATATCGCCTGCCTGAAATCCACACACCTGAGATCCCTCTTCCAGCGTTACGGCATTCTGACTGACCGTAACGACATCATCCATATTTCCATATTTTACAGCCAGAATAGCGGTCATGATCTTGGTGATACTTGCAGGATATGCTTTTTCATGCATATCCTGGGCGTACATAACAGTCTTATCGTCAACATTCAAAAGACAGCTTTTCTCATTTCCAGGCATACTGATGCCTTCTGCGCCGACATTGTCATAGGCTACACAGAGCTCTGCGGCAAAAGGCTTTGCAGTCTGGAACGCATTCGTGCTGCCGTCCTGCTCAACCACCTGTTCCTGGTATGAAAAGTGCATATCCAGGTTTTTATCTTTTCTGATTTTCATGATTCCGAGAATGCCGAGCAGTACCACTATCATGAGAACCATAACCAGGAAAATCGTATTAATAAAAAGTTTTCTTTTTCTGGTGTTTGTTTTCATACTCTTCTGACCTCTCCCTGCAGATAATTTCTATTCTGAAGTCCGACATTCAACACAAGTCCCATTCCAATAAAGAGACTGACCATGGAACTCAGGCCGTAGCTGACAAAGGGAAGCGGTGTGCCTGTATTTGGCATCAGTCCGGTCGCCACGCAGATGTTAATGAAGCTCTGCAGCGCAACGACCGTCGCTACCCCGCAGCAGATCAGCCTGCCGGATAGATCTTTGGCTCTCCTGCCGGTCAGAATACATTCAATACAGATCAGGAAAAGCAGCAGAATAATACCGGCGGCGCCCAGAAATCCGAGCTCCTCCCCTGCCACTGCATAGATAAAGTCCGTCTGTATCTGAGATACGAAGTTTCCTTTATTGGATGAGGAAACTTTATTATTATTGTAGCCTTTTCCGGTCAGCTGACCGGAACCGATGGCTGTCTTGGAATTCTGCTGCTGCACGATATCATCCGAGTACGCGGCATCTTCAGGATACAGCCAGGACATGATACGGTCTTTCTGATAACTCTCCAGAATCTCAAGGTCCGTCTGAGTAACCAGAATCAGGAACCCGACGACAAGCGGGACCATGATGACTAACACCGTTCCGATGATCTTATAACTGAGCCCTGCAATATATAAAAGTACACAGAACAGTGCCGCTACGGTGATCGTGTTTTTCAGGTCAGGCTGTATCTTAATCAGAATAAGCGGAACAGCTACCAGTATGATAGAGCTGACCAGTGTCTTCAACGTGTTCAGATCATCCTCATGATCCATCAGATACTTCGCAAAGAACAGGATGAGTATGATCTTGGACAACTCCGTTGGCTGGAACTGGAAAGAACCGATTGAGATCCAGCGGGTCGCTCCGTAGGTTGTCTTACCCATGATACGCACTGCAAGCAGCATCAGAATATTTACAATATACATAATCCAGTAAAAATTCAGAATCCAGCTGAAGTCAATCAGGGAGACAATGACCATCAGGACGACCCCGAGAATCACCCCGAACAGCTGCCGTGTCTGCAGAGACTGCATGGCACTTCCGACCAGCATGACACCCATGCCGCTGATCAGCACAAGCCATAAAACCAATCTGAAATTGTAGTCTTTTAACTTATATAGTTTAAACATATGATTCCTTTGTTTTTATTTCACTTTCGTGAATTCATTGTGCGGTGTTTTTTTAACCGATATGGTAGCCATGAGTCTTGGTGGTGTTGCTGTAAATGTCAGTGCAACACCATCCTCTTCTACCAGTATGTATTTATTTACGGTTTTCATCAAATCTTTCTTCAGCATGATCAGAATTCCGGGAGAGCAGTCAATACGCTCGGCATTTACGAGAAGTTTCAGCCGGTCTTTTGCAATTCTGCCGGTATTTTTTCGTTTTGATCCAAACACCACTGCCACCTCCTACTTGTTTTTGAAAAGGCGCCGAAAAAGTCCTTTTTTCTCAGTAAGGTCCAGAAGCGGAATCTGTTCACCCAGGATTCTCCGGCAGATATTCAGATATGCCTGTCCTGCGAGTGACGGTCCGCCTGCAAGCGGCTCGCCCTGATTTGTTGCGATCACAATGTTCTCATCATCCGGAACGGCACCAATCAGGTCGACCGCCAGGATATCTACGACATCTTCCACGGACATCATATCTCCACGTTTGACCATATCCATACGGAGCCGGTTGATGACAAGCTGAATATCGCGCAGGTCATCCGCTTCCAGAAGACCGATAATACGGTCTGCATCCCTGATTGCAGAGACTTCCGGGGTTGTCACCACTATGGCTCTGTTAGCCCCGGCAACAGCATTTTTAAACCCCTGTTCAATACCCGCGGGACAGTCCAGCAGGATAAAATCAAATTCTTCCCTGAGATCGTCACACAGCTTTTTCATCTGCTCCGGAGTCACAGAAGTTTTATCCCTGGTCTGTGCTGACGGAAGCAGAAACAGTTTGTCCGGAAACTGCTTGTCTTTGATCAGTGCCTGTTTCATGCGGCAGTTTCCCTCGATGACATCCACCAGATTATATACGATCCGGTTTTCAAGTCCCATGACGACATCCAGATTCCGAAGTCCGATATCTGTATCGACCAGAACTGTTTTCCTGCCGAGAGCGGCAAGACCGCAGCCGATGTTGGCTGTCGTGGTCGTCTTGCCGACGCCCCCTTTTCCTGATGTTACTACGATTACTTCACTCATGATGCATCCTCCAAACGATTTCTTTTTTTTAATTATCCGCTTTCGTATTTAATCGGTCTGTTCGTTGGAAGTACCTTCCTGAGCCGCAGTTCCGGTCAGGATTTCCGTTTCATCTTTCAGTTCAAAATAATAATTTAAAATATCCTTAGCCACTAACGCCGCGTTAGTGGAGGAATACCCGTAGGCAATACGCACCGCCATGGATATTTCCGGATTTTCATACGGAGCATATCCGATGAAAAGTCCGTGACTGGTGCGGTTTCTGGACTGCTGCGCCGTACCGGTCTTGCCGGCAAGCGAAACATTCAGATCCTGGAATAATTCTTTGTTGGTTTCGGTGATAACACCTCGCATGCCGACATGGATATCATCCCAGATATACTGGGGTACCTCCAGTTGGCTCTGAACCTGCGGAGTTAAATCTTCTATCAGGTTGCCGGAAGAATCCGTCACTTTATCCAGCAGGGAGATATCATAGCTTGTGCCGCCGTTTGCAAGTGTTGACACATAGCGTGCAAGCTGAGACGTCGTATAGTTGTGTGTACCCTGACCAATTGCTGAAGGAATCGGCATCTGATCTGAGATCTGAGGATCAGCCTCCGAGATTTCGATACCGGAGTTTTTATCAAAGTCAAAAAGTTCGGCATAATTGGTGATTTTCTGTGTTGCATTGCTGTCCGAGAAAACATTGTTCTCATCCAGTCCCAGACGGTAGGCCACTTCACTGAAGAAGACGTTGCAGGAATTGGTAATACCTCCGCGTATATTCAGCAGGCCATGTCCATCCCTCTTCCAGCATCGAAGCTCTGAACCGTCGATTCTGTCAAAAATACCCGTACACTGGATCGTGGATTCATCATCGATGACACCCTCCATCAATCCAGCGACCGTTGTCACGAGCTTGAATGTCGAACCGGGCGCCGTTCTCTGCTGCGTCGCCTTATTATAAAACGGTTCCGACAGATCACTCGTCAATTTTCTATAATAACCGGTATCCATCTGATTTGCAAGCCGGTTATTGTCATAGCCCGGATATGTGACACATGCCTTGATCTCTCCGGTATTCGGATCTGTTATGACGACTGAACCGGAGCACGGGTCAAGTGCCAGCTGTGCGGGGGTGATTTCCAGATTCATGATCTTGCTTCTCATCAAGTCATAGGAGCTCGTCTGCCCCGCCATGAAAGATGTATACAGATCATCATCTTTTGACAGGATACCCTGATCATAAAGGATTGTGCACAGCTCATTACCTGAGATCACATCGTCCATCAGCATGTATTTGTACAGCAGTTTTGAAAATGCAGTGTCTGTTTTCAGGTAATCCGCGATATACGCCGCCAGTGCAGCATACACTTCCCCGGAATCCAGATATGTGTTCTCCTCAGTGAACCGGGAAATATCAATCCAGTTCTGGCTCGCTGCATATGTCAGGAACTCCTGAAGACTGATCGTCTCATCCTGTGTCCAGGCCAGATACGTCTGGTCTGATTTGTCAATGGCGTTTTTATCGAGAATGCCCGTGTCATCCATCAGCATCTCGTTGACGATATAACTGATGTAGACCTGCATCTCTTCCCTCATGTCTTTATATGCCTGCGGGGAGTCACCCGTCAGTTCCCGGCTGACCTCCTCAAAGATCTGCGCCTGCTTGGCCTCAAATTTTGCCTGCACATTGCGCTCCGTTTCAGAGGCATCTTCGCTGGAAAAATGGCCGATATCCAAAATGCTGTTATTGACAAGTGCATAATAGACATCGTAAATCGGGATCGGGATCGCAGAGGTATCCGTATTTTCATCCGTCTCAAAGGTTTTGATCGGCTGTATATTCGATACCAGAACTCCGGCAATCCTCTGTTCCAGTATTTTATAGGCTGCGATCTGAAGTTCCTTGTCAATGGTCAGATAAACATCGTTTCCCTGAACGGGATCCGTTTTGGAGTCCTTATCGATTTCCAGAACTTTTCCGAGATTATCGACATATACGGTCTCTTTCCCGTCTGTTCCCTGCAGCGTTGTCTCCATAACCTCCTCAATCCCCGTTTTACCGACAATGGAGGTTGTTGAATAGTTGGGATTTTCCTCCCTCAGCGAATCAAGCTCTTCAGCAGATATTTTCCCCGTGTAGCCGATCAGGGAAGAGAAATAAACACTGTCTGCGTAGACACGCACGGAATCTTCTGCAATATCCACGCCTTCCAGATCATTTTTATTTTCCATGATAGTAGCCACGGTCTCCTCACTGACATCCGTGGCGATCGTCACCGCCACGTATTTCTGATAGCTTGTGGTTGACAGCAGATAACGGATCGACACCATCTTCAACAGTTCTTCTTTTGAATATTCTGCTGGAAGACCATACTCTGTCAGTTCTTCCTCCGTATACGGATTTTCGGATAAAATAATACCGAAGCGGTCATCACCCGCCAGGTCTTTCATGATCTGATCCGGTGAAGCGTTTGCTTCTTCAGCTTTCAGATCATCAATCAGGCTGTGCCCGTAGACATCGGCACGGAATCGTGAGAGTGAAAAATCAGTAACGTCAAAGTCATAATTGCCGTTCTCATCCAGAACAATATGGAAACTGTGGTCTATAGAATCCCCATTTGCCTCTACGAGCTGTATGATCCGGTAAATCTCACTGTTCAGAGACAGATTTCGTATCCTCCGGTTCGCATAAGTGCCGCTGTCTTCCAGTGTTATGGAGTATGAAAGCTCATTTGAAGCGAGCACATTGCCGTCACAGTCCAGAATATTTCCGCGGGTGCTTTTCAAAGTCCGTTCACGGGTTGTCTGCAGAGAAAAATTATCTGCGTATTCCTGGCCATGAATGATCTGCAGAGAAAATATCCGCTGTATCAGAATAAAAGCCATGACAAGAAACACCGCGATCAGTACGGTGGTCCTGCTCAGTCTGAACTTTTTAAACATCTTTTTTATCTTCTTAACCAAGGTGATCGTTGTCCTTCCATTTCGTATTCAAGCAGCTGTCGGTTGATCCATAAAAACAGGCGGTAGAATAGCAGTGTCATAACAACCGTATAAACGATTTCCGGAATGATGATCTGCTTCAGATATCCGAAAAAATTCAGGCGGCCCCGAAGCATGAACTGCAGTCCGTAAATGACGATTCCGTATACGGCGTCACTGGCCGTTACCAGCATAGTCGGTACTTTGATATCTTCGTCATAATACACTTTATATAAAAATCCATTCAAAAATCCAATCCACATATATAAAAGCGCGTGGAATCCAAAGAGGTTGCCATAAAACATATCGATCATCAGTCCGCTCAGGAATCCTGTAAACATACCGATACGCTTTCCGCACATAAATCCAAAGGATACCGTCAGGATCAGCAGCAGATTCGGTGTGATGGATGCGATGGAAAGCGCTTTAAATACAGTACTCTGCAGCAAAAAGGTCAAAAGAACCAGAACAGCCAGGATCAGTTTTCTGCGCATCAGTCTCCTCCTTTATTCTTCAGTTCCTTTATCACCAGAACCTCATGTATATGGGCAAAATCAACGACCGGGATCAGATATCCGTTCTTTGTGAGATTATTCGTATCATTGTTGATCTCGTCGATGTATCCGATCAGGATGCCTTTCAGGAATTTGTCACTGATGTTGGAGGTGACGATCCGGTCACCGACCTGTACCTTGTCTTCCTTATCTGTCAGCTGGATGAAATTGAGTTTCCCCTCATCCATCAGCAGCAGATTGCCTGTTACGATGCAGTCATCTGATGTGGTTGCAACCATGGCGCTTACATTGCTGGAGTCGTCAATGATGGAACGCACAGTGGCCCAGTCCTTGCCGACTTCAGTTACGATGCCGGCAAGCCCCCCGTTTGCAAGGACATTCATATCAACCTGGATACCGTCATCACTGCCGCGGTTGATCACAAACGTATTATACCAGTTGCCGGGATCTTTGGAAATAACCTGTGCGGCTACCTTTTCGTACTCGGAATATTCTTTATCCAGCGTATACAGCTGTCTTAAGCGTTCCAGCTCTTCCTGATCCTGCAGCAGATTACTGTTCTCTTCCGTCAGTTTATCGACTTTCTCCTGCAGGGCTTCATTTTCATTTTTCAGTTTTTTGGCATTCATAAAACCGCTCGTCTGATCCCGCAGCCATGTACCTGCCCCGTTGATACCTTTCTGGAAGGGTGAGATGACGTACCCTGCGCCCTGCTGAATCGGGGCAAAGGAAAACCTGGAAGTCGCTGCGAGTGCGATCAGACCGATGCAGACGATGGTCATGATGATGATCCAATGTTTTGTTTTTATGGAAAATCGATTCTTTTTTTTCATGCTTTGTCCTCAATTAAAATCTGTATTTCTTACTGCTGCTTTTTGATGTGAATGCCCAGTGCTGCAGTGATTTATGGTTGATGATCTCTTTCAGGCCATAGACCGCAGACGTGTCACTGTATTGAGAAATATGGGCAGCACATCCAAGCCGCTTCGCCAGATACGTATCGATATACGGTATCCTGGTACAGCCTCCGGTCAGGTAGATACCTTCCGTCGTGATGCTGCTATGTATCTGAGGCGGGGTACGTTCCAGAAACAGCTGAATCTCGTCCGCCGCCTGCCGCAGCTGACTGCGGATGACTTCATTTATAACCGCAGAGCTGACCACACCTTCTTTTGGCAGACCGGATATCGTATCAAGTCCGACTACCTTCCGGGCTTCTTTCGTGTCGGAGGAAAGTCCGGCCATGGCTGTTTTCAGCCTGGAGGCCATTCTGCGGCTGATATGAAGACCGCATCGTTTCCGCACGTTGGCGACGATCGCCTCATCAATTCGGTTCCCGCCGAATGACAGCGGTTTGCTGATAATCACTCTGTTGTCAGCCAGGACAGAAATTTCCGTACACTCGGCGCCCATATCGACGATCATGGAACCTTTGCTTCTGGAGATCGGTATTCCAAGGGACAGCGCATTTACAATGGGCCGTTCCACCAGAAAAATCCGGCTTTTTCGAAGATCCCCGCCGCTGGCGATCGTATTGTAGGCCCTCTTCTCAATTTCTGTCATGTTCATAGGCACAGAAAAATAGACAATCGGCCTGTTCCCGAAGTGTTTGTTCAGCTTGCGCAGCAACAGGTGGAGAACCACTTCCAGATGGCCGATGTTGGCAATCATGCCGCCGCTCATCGGAGAAGAAACTACAATATTATGCGGAGCCTTTTCATACATCTCATACGCATCATTTCCCACTGCGAGCACTTCTTCTTTATTGCGGATAGCAATCATGTTTTTTTCTATTAAGATTTCATCTTTCTTCAGGGAGTAGATCTTAATCGTATCTGACCCCAGATCCACTCCGAATACATGCTGTAAAACCATAGACTTTATAACCCCTTTATGCCCTCTGTATCATCCCCTCCTGACACAGACTGATATGCCGCCTGTCACCGATAATAATGTGATCCAGCAGATAGATTCCAAGCAGTTCTCCGGCTTCAAGGATACGTTTGGTGATCAGGATATCCTCGTTGCTTGGCCGTGGATTTCCGCTTGGGTGGTTGTGCACCAGAATAATGTGGACCGCATGGAACTGCAGTGCTGACAAAAAAATCTCGCGCGGAGAAATCAGCGATGCATTCACAGTACCTTTGGATACCTGTACATCACCCAGAAAATGATTCTTTGTATCCAGCATCATACACAGCAGAACTTCCTGTTCCTGATGTCTTAAATCTTCCATATAATAATCGGCGATCGTATCCGGACTTTTAAAATCCAGAAATGGACTGGACGCCCCTTTTGCGATCCGTCTCGACAATTCACCGATACATTTAATCTGTACAGCTTTCACATCCCCGATTCCCTTTACTTCCGTCAGCTGTGCAAGAGACAGATGGTGCAGTCCCAGCAGACCCTCATGCCCCTTGGACAATGCAAGCAGATGCTGCGCAAGTTCTATGGATGAGGTACCGTGTGTTCCGCTCCTCAGAATAATGGCGAGAAGCTCTGCATCCGTCAGAGACTGTGCTCCGTGCAGTCGGAATTTCTCATAAGGACGTGATTCGACAGGCAGTTTTTTTATCGTTTCGTGTTTTTTCATAGACCTCCTGTCTCTCTTCAGGCAGAGTCAGCAGGCACTTTACATAAAAATTCATTTTATATTCTAGCACAAATGGGGCACAAAGTATACCGATATTTCCCGTTATTTAAAGATTTCACAATTTCAATGCCGCAGCGACAGCTTCTGCTGTTTTCAGACCGTCGATCGCTGCCGAAGTGATCCCTCCCGCATAACCTGCTCCTTCTCCGCATGGGAAAATGCCGGAAATATTACTCATCAGCCTGGCGTCGCGGTGGATTCGTATGGGTGACGAAGTCCTGCTCTCAACTGCGCTCAGCAGGCAGTCCCTGCGGTCAAATCCGGGAATCTTTTTGCCAAAGGCATGAATTCCTTCCACAAGCGCATCCGCCATGAATCCAGGGAGAAATGCACGGATATTGGACAGAACGTGCCGTCCTTTGATCTTCGGAAAGATTTCGCCGTAGGAACGGCTCTCTCTCGTCGACTCAAAATCCTCAAATAACTGGACGGGTACGGCACCGCCTGCGATCTGATATGCCTGCTCCTCCAGATGACGCTGAAAAGCCAGTCCCGCCAGCTCTGAGGGCACCCCCGGTGAAAGGTATGTCTGGAAATCTTCAGGATTCACGGTTACAATCACTGCACTGTTGGCATTGCCTGAGTTCCTGTCATGATAACTCATACCATTTACAGCCAGTCTGTTCTGCTCAGATGAAGCATTCACAACATACCCCCCGGGACACATGCAGAAAGTATAGATCCCCCGTCCGCCGGCAAGCTGATGTGTCAGCTTATAAGAGGCCGCACCAAGCAGAGCAACTTCTCTCTGACCGTATTGGGTCATATTGATCATCTCCTGCGGATGTTCAATCCGGACGCCGGCAGCAAAAGATTTCGCACTCATCTGAATGCCTTTTTCATGCAGCATCGTGAATGTATCGCGTGCGCTGTGCCCGATCGCGCAGATGAGGTACCTGGCTGGTATCCATTCCGAATGGTTCAGCTCCAGTGCATGAAGCTCACCGCTGCGAATGTCAAGATCGGTCAGCTGGGTTTCAAACCGGAACTCTCCGCCGAGATGTTCAATCTGAACCCGGATATTTTTCACAATATTGACGAGAAGATCTGTGCCGAGATGCGGTTTTTGCTGATAAAGGATTTCTGCCGGCGCACCTGCCTCCACGAACATTTTCAGGACTTCGTGGTTGCGCCCTTTCGGGTCTTTTACGGAGGTATTAAGTTTACCGTCAGAAAACGTTCCGGCACCGCCCTCTCCAAACTGAACGTTTGACTGTTCATTCAAACTTCCGGTCTGCCAGAAATGTTCAACACTTTTCATACGCTGTTCAACCGGCTCACCTCTTTCGATGACGATCGGACGGATCCCGTGCTTTGCCAGCATCCAGGCACAGAACAGTCCGGCCGGACCGCTTCCCGCGATGACCGGGCGGCATATATCCGGGGAAACTGTATGCGGAAAGAGATACGGGCAGCGTTTGGTTGACGTAATATTTTTATCGCGCACTTTTTGAAGTACTTTCGTCTCAGCATCTGTTTTCACATCTATCGTATAGACGAAACACAGCGCAGGTTTTTTTCTGGCATCCAGGGACTGGCGGATGATTTCGTATTCCTGGATCCTGTCTGCCGGTATTTTCAGCAGTTTTGCCACTTTATTTATTATATCTTCCGGTGTGTGATGAATCGGTAATTTTAACTGTGTGATCCTGATCATGACGGTGCCTCCGCTGCGCTGCTCCTGCCAGCAAGCGCTCCGCTGCTCCACGCCCACTGCAGATTGTATCCTCCGCAGCATCCATCGACATCGACGACTTCACCCGCGAAATACAGACCGGGAATTTTCTTCGATTCCATGGTGGAGGAATCGATCTCGGCGGTAAAGACACCGCCGCATGTGACCTGTGCCTGCTCCATCGAATGGACCTCCCTGATGATGACCGGAAACTCCTTTAGCTTCTCCGCCAGCTCTGCCAGAGATTTTATCTCCGTACAGAACAGCGAGATCAGCTTCTGAGGAAAAAGACCAATCAGCGACTCTGAAATTGTCTTATAGGGACATTGTTCCTGCCTGTTTTCCAGGAAGACAAGAAGCTCCTCTACCGTGAAATCCGGCATGAAATCAAGGACTGCAAGCACCCGCTGTCCTTCATCAAGCGCACGAGCTGCAAAACGGCTCACTTGAAAAACCGGGATTCCGGAAATACCGTAATCAGTAAACTGTACCTCACCGCGTTCTGTGAGAATGCGGGTGTCATTCGTATACAGTGATAACGATGCCTCAAACCGCACGCCGGCCCATTTTGTAAAATAATTTCCAGTCCCGCGAAGACCAACAAGTGCGGGCAGGGGTTTAATGATGGTATGTCCGAGTGATTCGGCCAGATGAAAGCCATCCATGCCGGAACCCGGGATATTCGAGGCGGCACCGCCGGCAGCAAGGATCACGCGGTCTGCCTGATATGTATAACTCTGTGTTGTGACCTGAAATAACCCTGCTTTTTTTATGTTCTGCACATGTTCCCTTGTTTTAAGCTTCACATGCAGATGTTCAGCTTCCATCCTGAGGATATCCCGCACCGCCAGCGCCTGTTCGCTGAAAGGGTACAGGCCGCCGTTTTTATTTCGTGTATAAACACCAAGCCCCGTAAAAAATTTCAGGGTTTCGCGAAGACCAAACGCAGATATCACATTCCATGCAAACAAAGGTTCTGAACCGCGGTAATACGCGGGTTCCTGCTTGACGTTTGTCAGATTGCATTTTCCGTTGCCTGTCGCCAAAAGCTTTTTTCCTACCGTATCATTTTGTTCCAGTACGGTCACAGACGCACCGATTCGTGCGGCTGTGACTGCTGCCATAAGTCCTGCGGCTCCGCCGCCAATCACGATAATCTGCATACTTACCTCCTTGCATCCTTTAGGCGCTGACGCCATAAAATCAGGGTCTCATCCCTATAATGTTACCATCTGTGCATCTTTTAATTTCTGAAGGCTCATAAGAATGCCGAATTTTGCGTGTGCCCAGGTTAACCCTCCCTGAAAATAGACCGCATATGGAGGTTTGATGGGTCCGTCAGCACTCAGCTCGATCGAGGACCCCTGCACGAATGCACCGGCCGCCATAATGACCTCACTGTCATATCCCGGCATTGCCCATGGTTCAGGAGATACGTAACTGTCCACCGGTGCTGCAGCCTGAATGCCTTTGCAGAATGCGATAACACCTTCCGGTTTTCCGAACGTGACTGCCTGAATGATATCATGTCGGCTTTCCGTACTGTCAGGAACAACCGCAAATCCCAGCTTTTCATATACATTCGCCGCAAAAACAGCCCCTTTCAGTGCTCCGGCTACAACGGTCGGTGCCAGAAAAAATCCCTGGTAGAACGCCTGGTTTACGCCGAGTGTGGCACCGACTTCTTTTCCAAGACCGGGTGAAGTCAGACGGTATGCCGCATTTTCCACGTATTCTTTTTTTCCGGCGATATAACCGCCGATCGGTGCAAGTCCGCCACCCGGATTTTTTATCAGCGACCCTACGATCAGATCTGCACCTACATCTGTTGGCTCCAGCGTTTCTACAAATTCTCCGTAACAATTATCCACCATACAGATGACATCTGGTCTCAGGCTCTTAATGAATGCAATTAATTCCCCAATACGTGCTACAGAAAGCGTCGGTCTTGTCTGATAGCCCTTGGAACGCTGAATTGTGACGAGTCTTGTCTTTTCGTTCAGTGCATCCCTGATTCCTTCATAATCAAAAGAACCGTCCGTTTTCAAATCTACCTGACGGTAGCTGACTCCATATTCTGCGAGTGATCCGTTGGAAGGACGGATGCCTATCACCTCTTCCAGCGTATCGTACGGTTTGCCTACCGGCGACAGGAGCTCATCCCCCGGTCGCAGATTTCCAGCAAGTGCGACTGCAAGCGCATGAGTACCGCAGGCGATCTGCGGCCGCACCAGCGCGGACTCTGTGTGAAATGCAGAGGCATACACAGCTTCCAGTGTGTCACGGCCGAGATCATTATAGCCGTATCCGCTGCTGGACGCAAAACAGGCTTCACTTACCCTGTTTTCCTGCATTGCACAGACCACCTTCAGCTGATTGTATTCTGCCACATCATCAATGGCATCAAAGCGCGGTCTGAGCTCTTTTAAAATCTGTTCACCGAAATCATATACCGTCTGTTCAATCCCGAGAGATTGATAGAGTTCCTGCCTGGAGTTCATATTAGTTCCTCATTTCCATATTTTTTTCTCTGACAAGTTCCAGAATATAGGAAAGGATCCTGTCGTTGTCGTAATCAAACTCATCTTTTTGGATCCAGCTGACATCACGTTCTCTTTTAAACCAGGTCAGCTGGCGTTTTGCAAAATGCCGGGTATCGCGTTTCAGAATCCGGATCGCCTCCTCCAGCGTGTATTCTCCGTCCAGATAAGCCAGGATTTCTTTATAACCAAGTCCTTTCATGGAAGTCATATCTCTGGTACATCCCATATCACGCAGTTCCTGCACTTCTTTCAGAAGTCCCTCCCGTATCATCTGATCGACACGCGCATCGATCCGCTGATACAGCCGTTCCCTTCTGTCGTTCAGTACAAGGTACAGGAACTGATAGGGTGAAGCCTTCTGCCGCTGCTCCTCGTTATGCTCAGAAATCCGCATGCCTGTCTGCTGATAAAACTCCAGTGCGCGGATCACACGTTTTACATTTCGGGGATGGATTTCTCCTGCTGCCTGAGGGTCCCGCTCTCTAAGCATCCCATGAAGGAATTCTCCGCCCCTCTCTGCTGCCAGTGCCTCCAGATGTCTTCGAAAGCTGTCATCGGAATCGGCTTTTGTAAAATCAATATCGTATACAACCGACTGAATATAGAACCCGGTTCCTCCTGTGAGGACAGGGATCCTGCCGCGCTGATGAATCTCCGTGACCGCCTTTTTCGCGAACCTTTGAAAAGTCACAACATCAAAACTGTCCCGCGGATCCAGAATATCGATCAGATGATGTGGAACATTGCCCATTTCTTCCGGTCGTATCTTAGCAGAACCGATATCCATTTTTTTGTACACCTGCATGGAATCTGCGGATACGATCTCTCCGTTTACTGCTCTGGCAAGGGAGATGGAAAGTTCCGTTTTTCCAACGGCCGTCGGGCCGGTCAATATAATCAATGGTTTCATAGACGTTCCATCCTATACGATTCTTTTAAATTTCTTTTCCAGTTCATATCTGCTCATGGAGATGATCGTCGGTCTTCCGTGCGGGCAGTTATATGGATTTTCCAGTGTCAGAAGCTGGTCAATCAATACTTCTGCTTCGCGAAACGACAGTTTCTGGTTGCCTTTGACAGCGGCTTTGCACGCCATGACCGCAAGTTTCTCCACGAAGATTTCAAGCGTCACAGTTCCGGCAGTCTCATCCCCCATACTGTCGATCAGTTCAACCAGCAGTGTCTCATCTGCAATTCCGAAAAGATTGTAGGGAACGGCTCGTATCGTATACTCTTTGCCGCCAAAAGCTTCCAGTTCAAATCCCATCTTACGGAAAAGGTCTTCGTGCCTTCTCATCATCTCCAGTTGCTGAAGGTTTAATGAAATGATGATGGGGACAGCGAGATACTGAGAAGTGATCTGTCTGCCGCGGAGGTCATTCATCATCTTTTCATAGAGCACTTTTTCATGGGCAGCATGCTGGTCGATGATGAACAGTTTTTCCTCCATCTCCACCAGCCAGTAGGTGGAGAACACCTGGCCGATCAGACGATGCAGGCTGCGTGAATTCTCCGACAGCAGTTTCCTGTCTTCAAACATGGAGAGCTGGCTGTCCTGTTTCGTTTGCACAGCGCCTGAAATGATCGGCTTATCTGAAACAACCGGTTTGTCTGCTGCGGCCATCTCACTTGAGACAGCAGAAACTTCTGTATCTTCCGCAGCAGCCGGCTGTGCAGCAGATACTGCGGGCGTGTGCGAAGGAGCAGGTGTATATGCCGGAGCCTCCCGCAGCATTTCCCGTCGTCTGATCTCAAAAGGTTCCGGGACAGACGGTTTGGAAGTTTCTTTGACACGTTCTTTTTTAGGGGTGAATGAGACCTCCGGAATCAGTTCTGTTTCTGTGAGGGCTTCACAGATCGCGCGGTATAATACCTGATACACCAGATCTGTCTTTTCGAAACGGACTTCCATCTTCGACGGATGTACGTTGACATCTACATGTTCAGAATTCACGGTGATGAACAGCGAGGTGAACGGAAATTTGTGCTGCATCATGAAGGAACGGAAACCGTCCTCGATCGCTTTTGTAATAATCTTATTCTTCACATACCGTCCATTCACATAATAGTTTTCAAATGTACGATTGCCGCGGGATACAGAAGGCTTTCCAATAAACCCGGTGATGCGGATGTTGTCCGTCGCCGTATCAATCTCCAGCAGATCTTTTGTTATGTCGCGTCCGTAAATCTGGTAAATAACCTCCCTGAAATTCCCATTGCCTGAAGTGTGTAATTTTGTCTGGCCGTTCTGCATGTATTTAAAAGAAATCTCCGGATGGGAAAGTGCCATCTGTTCCATGATGCTTCCAATGTAGGAGGCCTCCGTGGTTGGAGATTTCAGGAATTTTGCGCGTGCCGGAGTATTGTAAAACAGGTTCCGCACCAGAAATGTTGTTCCCTGAGGAGCGCCGATCTCTTCAAGTCCTTTTTCAATCCCGCCCTCGATCAGATATCTCGTCCCAGTCAGTGCATCCGGTGTTTTTGTGATCAGTTCGACCTGTGATACCGCAGCGATGCTGGATAATGCTTCACCGCGGAAACCGAGAGACGCTATCTGCAGCAGGTCATCAATCGTCTGTATCTTGCTGGTGGCGTGGCGCAGAAAAGCCAGGGGCACCTGCTCTTTCGGAATTCCTGTACCGTTGTCTGTGATGCGGATAAAGGAGATGCCGCCCTCCTTAATCTCTACCGTGATCGCCGAGGATCTTGCATCCACGGCATTTTCCACCAGTTCCTTTACAATGGAGGATGGTCTTTCTACGACTTCACCCGCCGCAATTTTATCAATTGTATTCTGGTCCAACAAAGAAATTTTATTCATAAGGTTTACCATCGATTCTTAATCTTGTTCTGGAGCCTGTAGATGGTGTTGAGTGCATCCATCGGAGTCAGGTTGCTGATATCCAGCTGTCCCAGTTCTTCTATAATATCGTCATTCTGCACGGTGTCAAACAGAGAAATCTGTTCCATGTCTACTTCATCGTAATGCACCGGCTGTTTTTTTAGTTTCGTGGATTTTGTCAGATCCTTGACGGCGGCCAGTATATCCGCATTGCTCAGCTCCTCCACCAGTTCCCTGGCGCGTTCGATCACAGAATCGGGAACTCCGGCTAGTTTGGCTACCTGGATGCCGTAGCTCTTGTCTGCGCCGCCTTTAATAATTTTTCGCAGAAAAACAATATCGTCTCCCTTTTCTTTCACCGCGATGCAGTAGTTATTGACCCCTGGCAGCTTGCCCTCCAGTTCTGTCAGTTCATGATAATGTGTTGCAAACAGCGTTTTGGCACCAAGCAGCTTTGGATTACTGATGTGTTCTATGACCGCCCAGGCGATGCTGAGGCCGTCGAAGGTGCTCGTGCCGCGCCCGATCTCATCCAGGATCAGAAGGCTGTCTGCCGTCGCATTCCGAAGGATCGTTGCTACCTCTGTCATTTCAACCATAAAGGTGCTCTGTCCGCTTGCAAGGTCATCGGATGCACCGACCCTTGTAAAAATGCGGTCAACGATTCCGATTTTTGCCTTATCTGCGGGAACAAAGCAGCCGGTCTGCGCCATCAGGACGATCAGCGCCGTCTGTCTCATATACGTTGATTTTCCAGCCATATTCGGTCCCGTGATCACAGAGACACGGCTTGCGGAATTATCCAGATAGGTGTCATTTGGAATAAACATGTCATTTGTGATCATTTTTTCCACGACCGGATGACGCCCGCCTTTGATATCAATGATCCCCCTGGTATTGATCCTGGGCCTCACATAATGATTGTGCATCGAGACTACTGACATAGAGGCGAACACATCAGTGTATGCGATCGCGCGGGCAGTTTCCTGTATCCGTGTCATCTCTTTTGCCAGTGTATCCCTGACCTCACAGAACAGCTGATATTCCAGTGCGTACAGCTTATCCTCTGCACCGAGGATCATATCTTCCAGTTCTTTCAGCCGTGGTGTGATATACCTCTCGGCGTTGGTCAGGGTCTGTTTTCTCGTATAGTAATCGGGTACCATGTCTTTAAACGAATTGGTGACTTCCAGATAATAGCCGAACACCTTGTTGTATTTGATCTTCAGATTGCGGATACCTGTTTTTTCACGTTCCTCTGCCTCCAGCTGTGCAAGCCATGTCTTCCCCTCCGTTTTTCCCTGACGGTAGTGATCGACATCTTCATGGAAACCGTCCTTGATAATCCCTCCCTCTTTCAGCGCCAGAGGGGGTTCCTCCTGGATGGAGTTTTCCAGCAGTGTATACAGGTCTTCCAGCGCATCCATCTGCTGATATAATTTCGCCAGGAGGGGGCTTTCAAATTCCTTCAGGAGCTGGCGGATATGCGGCAGCATGGAGAGCGAGGATTTAAATGCGATAAGATCACGTGGATTTGCCGACTGATAACTGATCCTGCTGACCAGCCGCTCCATATCGTAAACAGGGTTTAAATATTCCCTTATTTCATCTCTTATTATCGCCTTTTTATTCAATTCCTCCACCGCATCGAGGCGGTCATTGATATCAGCTGCGTCTATCAGCGGCTGTTCGACAAAGCTGCGCAGTAAACGGGCCCCCATCGCTGTTTTTGTCTTATCCAGAACCCACAGGAGAGAACCCCGCTTCTGTTTTTCGCGGAGCGTCTCGACGAGTTCCAGGTTTCGACGGCTGGAGCTGTCGATCATCATATATTTGTCAGCCAGATACGGCGTAATCTCCGTCATATGTGAGAGTGAATTTTTCTGAGTCTCAAACAAATACTGGAACAAAGCACCTGCGGCAATGATTCCGTTTGGATAATCGGCAAGACCGAGGCCGGACAGTGTGATCGTCTGAAAATGATCCATCAGCGTGCGTTTGCACAATTCGTCATCAAAATACCATGCATCCAGAGAATAGATGCAGATACCCAGTCGGCTTTTCAGATCCTCCAGATCAATCCCGCTGACAAAAAATGCATGATTACAGATGATCTCTGCCGGGGCAAACTTGTGGATCTCGTCGATAAGTTTACGCTCTTTATCCACTTCTGTCACGGAGCAGTCGCCGGTCGTGACATCTGCAAGGCAGATGCCATATGTATCCCCAAGATATACAACAGACATGATATAGTTGTTGCGTGTCTCATCGAGGCTTTGGGTATTTAAGTTTGTACCGGGTGTTACGATCCTGACCACTTCCCGCCTGACCAGTCCTTTGGTCAGTTTCGGGTCTTCCGTCTGCTCACAGATTGCTACTTTATAGCCTTTTTCTATCAGCCTGTTAATATATGTCTCTGCGGCATGGTACGGGACCCCGCACATCGGGGCGCGTTCTTCCAGTCCGCAATCTTTTCCGGTCAGTGTTATCTCCAGTTCTTTGGTGACCAGCAGTGCGTCTTCAAAAAACATTTCATAAAAGTCGCCCAGCCTGAAAAACAGAATACAGTCTTTATAGGCTTCTTTCGTCGTCACATACTGCTGCATCATTGGTGAGAGATTTGTCACATTCATTGTTTTTTCCGTCCCATTATTCTTTTGTTATTCGGCTGCCCATGTAATAGAAACCACGGCATTCATCCAGTGAAACATCGATCAGTCTGCCTATATCTTCCGCTGTTCCCGGAAAATGAACCAAAACATTATTTCCCAGCCTGCCGGTCACGAGACTGGCATCGTGGCTGTTCATTTCCTCAGCCAGAACGGTCTGAACTTTTCCGGTGTGACGGGAAGTCATCTCTTCGGAGATTCTCTGAACCTCCCCCAGCAGCCTGTCGAATCGCTCTCTAACAACATGTTCCGGCACCTGATCTTCCATCACCGCAGCAGGAGTGCCTGTCCGTTTGGAATATATGAAGGTAAATGCACTGTCATAGCGCACCCTGCGCACAACATCCAGCGTCTCCTCGAAATCCTCTTCCGTCTCTCCCGGGAAACCGACGATGATATCGGTGGTCAGAGAAATATCCGGTACTGCAGCGCGGATCTTATCGACAAGGTTCAGGTACTGTTCCTTTGTATAACGGCGATTCATCTCTTTTAAGACACGTGAACTACCTGACTGCAGCGGGAGGTGAAGGTGTGGGCAGATTTTGCTGCTCTCTGCCATAACCCGGATCAGCTCATCCGACAGGTCTTTCGGGTGAGAAGTCATAAAGCGGATCCGTTTCAGCCCGTCTATCTGGTCGATCTGTGTCAAAAGCTGAGCAAACGTCATGGGATGTTCCAGATTTTTTCCGTAAGAGTTTACATTCTGTCCAAGAAGCATCACTTCCACAACACCGTCTGACACCAGGCGTTCAATCTCCCTGATGATATCCTTCGGATTACGGCTGCGCTCTCTCCCTCTTACGTATGGAACAATACAGTAACTGCAGAAATTATTGCATCCAAACATGATGTTGACCCCTGATTTGAAGGGATACTTCCGGTCAACCGGGAGGTCTTCCACAATTTTGTCTGTATCTTCCCAGATATCGATCACCATCCGTTCAGACTCCAGACGGTTTACCAGCAGCTCGGCAAATTTATAGATGTTATGCGTCCCGAAAATCAGGTCCACAAAGCGGTAACTCTTTTTGATTTTTTCGACGACCTGCGCTTCCTGCATCATACAGCCGCAGAGACCGATCATCATATGCGGATTCTTCTTTTTCAGGCTGTTCAGATAACCTAACCGGCCATAGACACGCTGGTTCGCATTTTCCCTGACGGTGCAGGTATTGTACACAACAAAATCCGCATGATTCTCATCGCTTTTCTCATAACCGACCGCCTCAAGAATGCCTTCCAGTTTTTCAGAATCCCTGGCATTCATCTGGCACCCGAAGGTATTGACACAGAACGTAAGAGGCCTGTTTAAAAGCTGCGCGCGATCTCTTACGTACTCTTTTGCTTTTTCAATATAATAATACTGACGCTGTGGTTCCATGGACGGAACTGCGCCGTATGTTATTTCTGTCGTTTTGTTTTCCATCCTTTATCCTCTATCGATATTCAAGATTTCCGTAACAATTGCAATTATAACAACTCTGTCCGCATGTTTTCAAGTGAATTCTAAAGATAGAAAAAAATTGCACGGACTTCCACTGTTATATATATGTGTAAAAACGGATGTTTATGCCAGGGCAACAAAAGAAGATGCTGCAGACCTGTTAAAATCCGCAACATCCTGATGTTATCATATTACGGACGGATCTGTCCGCTTCCATAGATAATATATTTAGTCGTTGTAAGTGCCGTAAGTCCCATCGGGCCTCTGGCATGCAGCTTCTGTGTACTGATACCGATCTCGGCACCAAAACCAAATTCAAATCCATCTGTATAGCGTGTAGATGCATTGACATAGACTGCCGCTGCATCCACTTCATCCAGAAACTTCTGGGCGTTCTGATAACTGGACGTTATGATCGCTTCGGAATGTTTGGTGTTATATCTGTTGATATGTGTGATCGCTTCTTCTACTGATGATACAGTCTTGATGGAAATGATATAATCCAGATACTCTTTCCCCCAGTCTTCATCCGATGCTTTTTTCGCATCCGGAACAAGCGCACAGACCTCATCATCCCCGCGCATCTCCACGTGATTTTCTTTCAGGCGCCCGGCAAGCACCGGAAGCAGGGCATCCTTGACATTTTCATGAACCAGAAGAGATTCGCAGGCATTGCAGACGCCGACCCGCTGGGTTTTGGCATTCAGGATGATATCGACGGCCATTGTAAGGTCGGCGCTTTCATCCACGTAAATATGACAGTTTCCGGTCCCCGTCTCAATCACCGGGATCGTGCTGTTGTTTACGACCGCCTGAATCAGCCCGGCACCGCCGCGCGGGATCAGCACGTCGATATAGCGGTTCATCTTCATGAAAGCCGTCGTCGTATCACGCGACGTATCCTCTATTAGCTGGATCACATTTTCATCAATGGCGTGCTGCTTCAAGGTTGTCCGAATACAGTCCACGATGGCTTTGTTGGAATGGAGCGCGTCACTTCCGCCTTTTAAAACCACAACATTACCGGTCTTAAAACAAAGGCCAAAGGCGTCTGCAGTCACATTCGGGCGCGCTTCATAGATAATTCCGACAACTCCGAGCGGCACCCGTTTCTGTCCGATCATCAGTCCGTTTGGACGCTTTTTCATCTGCAGGACTTCCCCGATCGGATCATCCAGCTGTATAAGCTGACAGATACCTTCCGCCATTCCCCTGATCCTGTCTTCGGTCAGTGCCAGGCGGTCCAGAAGTCCGACAGACATGCCGGCTTTTTTGCCGTTCTCCACATCAATGGCATTTGCGGCCAGAATCTTATCGGACCGGGCCACCAGCTCTTCTGCCACCTTTGATAAAAGCTCATTCTTTAAATTTGTCTGCATATTGCGCATAACCGGCTCTGCTGCTTTTGCCTGCATTCCAATTTTCTCTAACATTGAAAACCCTCCTGTCTGTAAATCCTGGTCTGTGTGATAAGAATCTGAGGAAGCACATCCAGCTCTTCCCACGGTACTTCTTCCATGACCTGAAAATCAAAAGCCACGGCGACTGTTTTGTGAAGGCGGTGCGCGCTCAGGTATCTGTCATAAAATCCCTGCCCATATCCGACGCGGTGCCGCATTTTATCAAATGCGACCCCGGGTACGATCATGACGGCATCCTCTGCATGGGATGCACGGCACCCTTCCGGTTCCGGAATCTGAAAATATCCCGGTCTGAGCTGATCAAACGATGTGATCTCATAAAAGGACATATCCCTGCCTTCCACTTTAGGTACAGCCACCCGCTTTCCTGCAGCCCATGCCGCTTCGATCAGTTCTTTTGTATGGACTTCACGGTTAAAATCCATATATGTATACAGCCACCCGCTGCTTTGGTATTCCGGCAGTTGCAGTATTTTTTCACAGATTGTATGGCTGTCGGCTGTCAGCTGCCCGGGGGCTGCCTGTCTTCTGTATTCAAAGACCTGTTTTCTAATGCTTTGTTTTGTCTCCATATTTCTCCCCCAGATTAATGACAGATCCATCCGCTTCCTGAATGTCAATATTGTCGAGCTGAGACCGGAGGTTCATCCTGATGCTCGCGATGTATTCTTTCCGAAGCTTTGACTGTTCCAGCTTTTCCTCGGGAGTCAAACCAACGGACTTCGCCTTCCGCGCCAGTTCATTGATACGTGTGATGTCCATTTCTTTCATTCTTAACTATCTCCTTCATGGTTTATGCTACAGCAGTTTTTCAATATAGTCAATCAGGTAAAACTCCTCTTTGGGGTTTGCCAGAAACAGCGTTCCGCATGGCTTTCCGCTGATGATGCGGTGAATCACATGAAAATCTTCACCATTCGCGATGATCATATCCGCCCCTGCACTCGTAGCGAGATTAGCGGCTGTGAGCTTTGTTGCCATGCCTCCCGTGCCTGCGGTACTTCCGGTCGTGCCTTTTCCCATCTCCATCAGGTGTGAATCGATGGTCTCCACCACATCAATAAAATGTGCCTGTTTATTCCGCCTGGGATCATCCGTGAACAGCCCGTCAATATCTGAGAGGAGAATCAGAAGGTCCGCCCCTATCAGCGAAGCCACGACTGCAGATAATGTATCGTTATCGCCGAATTCAATTTCATAGGTGGAAATGGTATCATTTTCATTGACAATGGGAATCGCACCGAGTTTTAAGAGTTCCTCAAAGGTATTCTTGGCATTTTTACGGTTCAGATTGTTTACCATCGTGTTTTTTGTCATCAGGATCTGGCTGGCTACCTGATTGTATTCTGAAAACAACTTCTGGTAGATCATCATCAGACGGGCCTGTCCGACCGCAGCACATGCCTGCTTTTCTTCCAGCTTCCGGGGTTTTTCCTTAAAGCCCAGCGCAGCCCGGCCAACCATAATCGCCCCTGATGAAACCAGCACTACATCTTTTCCCTGATTGCGGAGGTCGCTGATCTCCCGTACCAGTATCTCAAGTTTGATCAGATCCAGACGTCCCGTCTGAGGATGCGTCAGGGAAGAAGAACCGATCTTGATCACAATACGTTTTTTATCTTTTAGTTTTTCTCGAACATTCAAAATTTCATACCTGCTTCTTTACTGTGAAAGTCCCGCCGGACGGCCATGAATGAGCCATGCTTGCATGAGCGAATTCATGGCCATTTGGCGGGCAAGCCGGTATGAGCGAGTAGCGCAGCAGCGCGGATCGCGAATACCGGCGGCGATTGCGGGAGTCCGAAGGACGGAGCAATCGACTTTCATTTATGGTGATGACGCCGTCAGGCGTCATATCTGTTTACTGTGAAAGTCCCGGACGGAGCAATCGACTCCATTCTACAACAGATCGTCCGCTTTGTCTATATGACTAATACTCCGTATCTGCTGCTGCAGCGGCATCATTTGCCGCTTTATCAGTCGCACTTTGTCCCATCGGAGCGGTGAATCCGTCACGGTCTGTCACTGAGACAAGATCCCGGTAAGTGTCCAGAACGATGCAGACCCAGGTTTTGCCCGTATTCAGTGTAATCTCATTGCCGTTGCTGTCATAGTAATATGTCGGACCCCATGGATCATGCTTTTTCCAGGAAACAGGGATTGCCTTTCCGTTGGTAATGTATATTCCCTCATTTGGTTCATCGACATCAATATTCAGATAACCGTTTTCATCATAGTTCCTCCAGCTGGAATACTGAATCAGAATATTTTTGCAGGCCAGCTGCTGTCCCGTCAGTTCATCTGTCTGGCTTCCCCCGTACTGATACCGGTAGTACAGACCTTCCTCAGGATTGTATTCGAACCATGGTTCGTTGTACTGGTAACCCGGTTTAACGATCTCTGCGTTCCAGTTTCCCGGGAGTTCAATCGAATCTCCGACTTTACAAAAGGTATATGACCCTTCATATCCTTCTGCATATTCCTGGCTGTACCCGCAGATCTCAATTCCTTTCTGGATACCCTCGAAACTGGTATAGGCGTTATGCGGCGCCTTGCGGTCGCTCGTTCTGTAGAACACGGAATCTGTATAGCTGGCGAGACCGCTTAAGTTGTTTACTTCCGGAAGTTCCAGAATCGGCAGTGCATATGCCGACTGCCCGTAATGAACATAAATGGCATTAAAACCTGCGGCATAGAAGATATAGTAGTCCCGGCAGCTTCTCATAGAGCCGATCTTTTCAAGATTGTCATAGTCTTCCATCACTGCCATAAGACGCGTAATGCCGCCTTCCACGGGCGCCTCATATATGACCCCTGCGTTGGAAATGCCGGCCTGTGGTATGGCGGCCTGGATATTATTCATCATGACGGCGACAGGACGTCTTCTGCCGATCGCCTCGTCGACGTACTCACCGGTCAGATAGCTTTTTACTTTTCCTTCCGGAATGATCTCCTCATCCGGTTCCGGAGTCTCCGGTGCGATGATATCATCCTCAGCATCCTCTGGTTCTTCTGTCTGTGCCTCCTCTGTTGGTTCCGGTTCGGGAGCCGGCTCCTCTTTCTTTTTGCATCCGCCCAGCATCATAACAGATACTGTCAGCAGAATTAATACTTTTGCAATATTCCTTTTCATTTTGTCATTCTCCTATCGTGTGATATTTAACTGTTTAAGCACCTGTTCCTGCTTCTGTTCCATGACCGCTGCGTCTTCTGCTTCCATGTGGTCATATCCCAGCAGATGCAGCAGACTGTGCGCGATTAAAAATGCATATTCCCGTTTTGTCCCATGACCGTATTCCTCCGCCTGCAGCAGCATCCTTGGAACACAGATCATAATGTCGCCAAGCATCAGAAGATCAGAATCAGGATTGATATATTCCCCCGCACTCTCTTTGATAATCGTATAATCTGCGGGAGATTCAAAATCTATCACAGGAAAAGACAGCACATCCGTCACACTGTCGATGTTCCGGAACATCCGGTTGGTCTCCCTTATTTCATTTTCTCCTGTCAGCACAATGCTGACTTCAGCATCATACGGGCAGTTCTCCTGCTCCAATACTGTGCACATCACATCCTCCGCTACCTGCCGGCAGGAAAACGGAAATTCACAGTCGATTTCATTTTCAATAAAAACTGTCATCTTATCCCCTTTTACGGCCGGGCTGTTCGTTTGCTGTTCTTTGCAGGCCTGGCCTTTTTCTCATATGCTTCGTATGCCTGTACAATTTTCTGAACCAGAGGGTGACGAACCACATCTTTGCTTGTCAGCTGGCAGAAAGAGATGTCTTCGACCTTCCGGAGCACCTGTACCGCTACATCGAGTCCGGACCGGGTGTCCTTCGGCAGATCTTTCTGTGTATCGTCGCCTGTAATAATAACTTTGGACCCAAAACCAATACGTGTCAGGAACATTTTCATCTGGGCCGGTGTTGTATTCTGTGCCTCGTCAAGTATAATAAACGCATTATCCAGGGTCCTGCCGCGCATATAGGCAAGCGGGGCAACTTCGATCAGGCCTTTCTCCATATTCTTCATAAAGCTCTCTGCTCCCATGATCTGATACAGGGCATCATAGAGCGGCCGCAGATAAGGGTCCACCTTGCTCTGAAGGTCCCCGGGAAGGAAACCCAGCTTTTCGCCGGCCTCTATGGCCGGCCGTGTGAGAATGATACGGTTGACTTCATCATTGCGGAACGCCGTGATCGCCATAGCCATCGCTAGATAAGTCTTTCCGGTGCCGGCCGGCCCGATTCCAAAGACAATCATGTTTTTCCGTATGCTGTCCACATACTGTTTCTGCCCCAATGTTTTGGGTTTCACAGCACGGCCGTTGATGGTATGGCAGATACAGTCTTTATCCATCTCAACGATCGCAGATTCCTTCTCTTCCATCGAAAGAGAAACTGCATAATCCACCTGCTGACCGGTTATCGTATTGCCGCGCTCAGCCAGCGTTACCAGTTGTTCCAGAATACTCCGGGCCTTTTTTACATTGGATGAAGGCCCGATCATTTTCAGCTGTCCGTCCCGCGAAATCATGGTCACATTTAATGTCCGCTCGATCTTCTTAATGTTTTCATCAAACTGACCGAAAATGTTCGTCTCGTGTTCGGCCGGTATCTGCATTACTGCTTCAATCATACTATTCATTCTTCAGATGTCCTTTCCGGTATCACTTCCTGAATCTTCACAGGTGCTGTGGTTGTGATTTTTTCTGTCACCTGGATCTTCCCTTTCGTGATGCATGTTGATTCCGATGTGTCTATTTTAACATTTTTACGGTATATTTCTACCCCTTTTTGTGTTAAATTCTTCAAAAACATGTAGAGATTGGTATTTGCCTTCGCGGCAGCCTCCTCTTTTGTATACTGTTTGACCTCTATCTGATATGGAAGTGTCTGTATCGTGCCGTAGGTAAGCGGCAGAATGAAGTTCTCCGTAAGATACAGCGGATGTGTCGTGGCTACCTGATCGTACCGCTGGTCCTCAGGAGGGGACGGACCGATATCTACGCGGTAATTCATAATCGTAAAAAACCAGGAGTTTCTCTGGTCCTGCGTATAGATCCGCTCCTCATATTCCATTGGAAACTCATCGTAGTAAGAGTAAGAAGTCCTTGCATAAAGGTCAGCATCCGCGCTGGTGTACTCATAGCCGATGGTTTCCTGGGCGTCATTTTTAATCTCCAGCGTTCCGGAGACAAGAATATCTCCTTTTTTAAACTGGTCTCCCACCTTTACAAGCGGAACACCGGAGCGCGTTACAATTGACATGACAGTCCCGCTTTTCTTGGCCACGATATCCTGAGGAGTACTCTCCTGATCTACCGTCTGCTGTTCCTGCTCCTGATTATAGTTTTCTTTCATTTCCAGAAAAAGCCGCGTTCCCTCTATCCGGGCTGAGACCCAGGTGATATTTGGAAATTCACGCCGAAGCATGGAAGCTACCTCGGCACAATTAACAGATTTTTTCAGAATCCCGTGCCGGATGTTTTCCTGTTCCAGATATTTCAGTACTGTCTGTGTGCTGTACGTGATGTTGCCATCGACATGAATATTCCAGATACGCAGGGAAAGCATATAGATCAGAGCGCAGAAACACAGGATTCCAAGAAAAAATGCCTTTCTTTTTCGGCTTTTTTGAAAAAAGAAGGGCAATCCTCGTTTTTTTGAAATTCTGATTTTGATTTTCGTTTTTCTGGATATCGGACGAAGTTTTTTAAAGTCCGAGATGCTCATGCAGGCCATCTGCCCTTCGCCCTGCGGCATCAGTTTCCACAGGATAATATCATTTGCAGAACAGAGGTTTAAAAACCGCTCTTTTTCTTCTCCGTAAAAATTGATATGTACATACCCTTTGGCGTAACGCAGACACTGCTGGATCAAATTCTCACCTCATATCCTATATCCCCCGGAAAGTATACCTCTACCGGTCAAAAAAAACAGCCTGGATAAAACCTGTGATCTTCATTTCATCCCGGCTGTAGTAAGCGATGCACAGATGTTCTCCCTCAATCCTCATTCGTCCCTTTTTCAGCAGGATTCGGATGATATTCTCTTCATATTCCAGAATCCTGCGGTAATTTTCAACCAGTATCTCACTGCTCCCGCTCAAGGTCACAAGTGATTCCTGAAGTGCAAGGTCTTTCGGTATCTGCAGCGATCTGACCAGCTCCCGCTGCAGGGAAGGGATTTTTTTCAAGTCTCTAAGAACTCCCGGCGTTTATTATTATATAGTATATGTATGCCTTTCCAGATTATACATCTTCAAGGAAGATCAGACTGAACCAGATTACCATGTTTTCTCCAAGAAAATAATCCATATGATATTTTTCTATGGTATTTGTCAGGACGATTCCGTGACTTTCAATACAGGGATGCATGATCTCCGGGTGAATGCATGCTTTTTTGGGATAAGAACATTTTTCACAGACAGAACAGGAATCTGTGGAAAGCGTGTAACACGAAACTGCATTCAGCCTGAGGAATTTCTCAATTTTCCGGGTGATGTTTTCATGTTCCTGTTTTGACTTTAAAGTACGCTCCAGATCGGAATAATCTACAACCTCAGCGATGGAAGAAAACAGCAGGACTTTTGGATACTTCAGGCAGGTTTCTCTGCATTTTTCGATCGTTCCAACTGCCGGCGGGCAGGACCAGGAACTCCCGTAACGGGAGCATTCTTTTTTACAGATCGTCCGCACTTTGTCCGTAAATTCCAATTCCCGGGTATCCAGAAGGGCATACTGATAAATAGGAAACTGTGTGATATAATCTTCTATAATCTCAAATTTCATGATTTTTATCTCTCCTCGTCTTTCGATATCCTTATTATCCTAAGTTTACGGAAAAAAAGCAATCCCCAAAAATTTTCTTTTTGGGGATTGCAAATAGCCGTTTACTTAGAAATCGATATCTTCGCCATAGAAGCAGGCTTTCAGAAGTTTTTCCATTTCTTCCTGAACCGGAACACGAGGATTGGAACCGGTGCAGGCGTCGCCGATCGCCAGTTCTGCGACAGCCGGAAGTTTTTCCATGAATTCCTTCTCATCGATGATGCCGCCTTCGTATTCTTTGATGGAATCCGGAATATCCAGGGAGGCATTCATCTTTTTAATCTCAGCTACCAGTGCCGCGACTTTTTCATCCGTGCTGTCCCCTCCGAGACCGATGAAGTCTGCGATCTCGGCGTAGCGAACAGCGGCTTCCTGAACCTTCGCGTTGTACTGGATCACCCTCGGAAGGTACATTGCGTTCGCACAGCCGTGCACAATGTGTCCTCCTGTGTAAGCGGCACCCGTCTTGTGAGCCATCGAATGCACGATTCCGAGCAGTGCATTGGAAAACGCCATGCCTGCCAGGCACTGAGCGTTATGCATCCGGTCGCGGGCTTCCATATCACCGTCATAGGAAGCTTTCAGATCATTATGTACCATTTTGATCGCATGGAGGGCGAGAGGATCTGTATAATCGCAATGGAGTGTGGATACATAAGCTTCGATCGCATGCGTCATCGCATCCATGCCGGTATGAGCCGTAAGCTTCGGAGGCATTTTCTCCGCCAGTTCCGGATCAACGATCGCTACATCCGGTGTGATATTAAAGTCAGCCAGCGGATATTTGATACCTTTGCTGTAGTCTGTGATAACGCTGAATGCTGTTACTTCCGTGGCTGTTCCGGATGTTGAAGGAATCGCACAGAATCTGGCTTTCGTACGCAATGTCGGGAAGCTGAACGGTGTGATCAGATCTTCAAATGAGGTTTTCGGATACTCATAAAATGCCCACATTGCTTTGGCAGCATCGATCGGTGAGCCGCCTCCCATGGCTACGATCCAGTCCGGACCAAATTCCTGCATCATCGCGGCACCGCGCATCACCGTATCCACGCTTGGATCCGGCTCGACATTTTCAAAGAGTTCCACTTCCATGCCGGCCGCTCTCAGATATTCAACGGCTCTGTCAAGAAAACCAAAACGTTTCATGGAACCGCCGCCGACTACCAGTACGGCTTTCGATCCCTTCAGGTTTTTCAGTTCCTCCAGCGATCCCTTTCCGTGATAAAGGTCTCTCGGTAATGTAAAACGTCCCATATATTGCCCTCCTGTTCTTTTTTTATGCAAATATTATACTGCATTTTGGAAAATATTGCATTACATTTGCAAGAAAAATTCAATTTTAATATTTAATCTCAATAAACAGGTCTAACCGGATGGCGGAGCACGGTTTTCAGATTCTCAGGTTTCGTCTTTCTCGGATCTCCCAGATAGATCTCATGGTGCAGACGCTTTTCTGAAATATCACACTGATACCCGTGTTCCGAGATGAATGCTTCCAGCTTTTCGATCGTCACCGGTTCCTCGTCATACGGGCCCCTGTGCATGACCTGACAACACAGGCCCTCTGTGAAGGTTTCCAGTCTTACTGCGGAAAAATCAAGATGAGGTTTCTTTTTTAACAGGCTCTCCTTTGCCCATTCAAATACCTCTTCCGTGACAAATTCCGGCTGTCTGATCATGGCAGTCCAGCAGAACCTGTCCTTATCGGTAATGGCACCGCGTCCGTCAAAAGCTGCACCGTCCAGTTTCCAGAGCCCTTCCAGAGGAGGGACCACATACTCGAAATATCCTTCCGGCTGATTGCCGCTTAGTTTGCTCATTTTAATGGTAAATGACAGTCCATACAGGATTTCCACAGCATTCTGGTAGCTCTTTGAAGTATTGGGATTTCCTCTTCCATCCACCATAATAAACGTCATTTCCGGCACGTCAACCACTGCGGGTGTACTTTTGGGTAGATATAAATCCCTGTACACTTTTTTGTAATCCAGCTTCCCGCCTGTCTTCAATGATGTTTCCCCGGTTTTTGCGGATCTCTCTTTCGTGTCTTTCTTCTTCCGCGGTTTCGGATCAGGCAGCTGACTGCAGGTGGCAGCCGCGAGCTGTGCTAAAAATGCACGGTCGTCTAAATTTTCTATCAGGAAATAGGGTTTTGCCCCTTCATAAGGAGGCACCTCGTCAAAATCGCCGCAGATTTCCCGTCCGGCATCTGTGATTTTTATAAAGAACTGATTGTCACAGATGACAGCAAAAAACTTCCCATTACAGTAAAGTCCGTATTCACCAAACATTCTTTTGCTGGTAATGTTTCCTGCATCCCCAAGCTGATCGGTCACGAACTGCACAAATTCAAGATTTGAAGCCATAATTATTTCATCTCCTTTACAGATTTTATACCTCCATGATATCACAGCAAACATGACATCTATATGTCATGATGCCAGGGTCAAAAGGTCAATTTGATTTATATGCGTAGATAAATGTTAACGAACCGGGGCTGATATTGTTTGTTTTTTACTGTAAAAAAGACACGCGGGAAATTATAAAAGATACCGGAGGCTTCCGGTCTTGGCACCGAGTTTCAGGCAGGTCACAAAATCCGTAATGTCCTGCTCCAGATAATGATATAAATTCCGGTCACTTCCGTATTGGTCCCTGACCAGAGTTTCCAGCAACTGCAGGATACGCTGTTCCAACTGCTTTTTATCGGACAGCTCAACCAGTTGCTTCAGCTTTTCATAGTCCAGTCTGCGTTTTGGCGTTCCCGTTTTTCGGCGGATCAGCATACAGACCAGAAGGTGTCTGAGTATGATGCTGCTGATATTATAGAACTCTTTTTGGTAATCCGGCTGGAAACGTGATAACGTGCCCGTCACGTAATCAGCCGGCAGCCTGTTCAGAAAACGCTGTTCCAGGCTGATGCCGATGATATAGTGTTCTATGGCATCAATGCCTGTGGCATTTATCCCTTCCCCAAGGGTCGGATAGTCCATGGTGATGACCGTCTCCTGCGGGGCGAATCTGGCGTCATAATATAGAAAAAAACCAGGGAGAGCTTTGGTAACGGTATCATGATAGTTTTCATTTCCATATGCACAGAAATCTGAAATCATCGCATTGTACTGTTCCTGCGCCGTCTTTACCTTTTCAAGGACCCTTTCATATCCCAGCTGATATGCCTTCCCGGCAGGGAGTTTCATATCTGAAGTCAGTGTATTTTCGTCCGTGCACTCGTTGATGCAGTAAATAACTGCCTCCATCAGCTGATTTGCCCTTTCATAGGTAATCGATGTACTCTCTTTCGAGGTAAATTTCCCGGCAAGTCCTGCCACTACAGGAATCAACTCTTCCATCGTGTAATCCATCACAATCCTCCGTCACATCAATTCATCCAGCGCCTGCAGAAAAACATCCTTATCCCATCGCTTAACGATGTCCATTTTATGGAACCCTCCTCTGCTGTCTGTATTCCGGTATTCCCTGTACCCTGCCCGAATGGCCTGTGCAAAAATGTCAAGACATGTCCCTTCCAGGTAATCCAGATCTCCGAAGCAAACCGTCTCAAACTGCTCTTTCATAAACTCCAGAAGTTCCGCATCTGTGATTTCATCCAGCATCTCATTCTTATACAGATAAAAAATCTCCTGCAGCCGCTTTAAGGTTTCCACATAATGATTCTGATCGATATACTGAGAATCGCAGAATACGAAAATCAGCTGCGGCAGGATTCCTTCCCCAAACTCCACACGCTTTTCGGCTCTTAATACCTCACTCCTCTCCCTTACCAGAAGCTGTGCATCTTCCTGTGACAAGACCAGTCCGAATCTTTCCGTATACTGATTAGCCTCCAGCACTTTTGACAACTGATTCTGACCTGACATAAGCAAAAGCCAGTCTTTATCTTTCATTGAGGTTCCCCCTTTTGATCTTAGTCTGATGATTATACCGCCGTGCCGTAGCCAGTACCAGTCTTGAATTTTTTGCGGTTTTGTGGTAATATGGAACAGGAGAAGAGAGGAAATTGCCCTCTCTTCTCCTGTTCTATTCATTCGATCCTGTATGGTACCTCTGAAGCAGCATTTTTGCCCGCAGCACAAACTCCCTTCGAAGATATGCCGGTTCCAGCAGTTCAACCTTATCCCCAAAACTGAAAACCCAGCTGAACAGGTTTTCCTTATCGGAGAAGCCGAAGGTAAACAGCAGTTTTCCGTCTTCCTGTTCTGTATAACAATTCGGTCCATATTCCTCAATCAGCCGCCATCTCATCTCCTGCTCAAAAAGTGCCTTGACGGAAATTGACGGGGGCGTGACATGTTCAGGAGACAGATCAGGCGCTGAAAAGGGGACCGGCTCGTATGATTCCCCAGTGTTCGCTACCTCAAGCATCCGATTTAGCTTGAACAGGCGGAAATCCTGTTTCTCACAACATCTTCCCCAGATATACCATGACGACCATTTGAAGATCAGCAGATAAGGCTCTATCGCCCGGCTGCTGTTCCCGGCCGGAGCAAAGTAAGAAAATGTAATTTTCTCATGCCGTGTGATTGCGGTCTGTATCAGTTCAATCTTAGGAGCCAGCAGAGATTTATACCAGGAAGAAAGATCAATCAGGATATGTTCGTTGGAAGTCAGTATGTCGGGATTCTCAGCGGACAATTTCTCCATAAGCTGTCTCATTTTTCTGTTTCCACTGACGCTGTCAAGGCTTCGAAGCCCCGCAAGAATAGCCTGCATATCGGATGCGGTCAAAAGCGTCCGGTCAATGCGGTACCCTTCCATAATGGAAATCCCCCCGTTTGTTCCCTGTGTTGTCACAATGGGAATGCCTGCCCTGCACAGTGCTTCGATATCCCGGTTGATGGTGCGCCTTGACACTTCGAATTTTTCTGAAAGACAGGGAGCCGTCACCTTCTCCTGCTGCAGCAGGATGGACAAAATCCCGATCAGTCGTTCTATTTTCATAAAGAAACTCCTTAGCTGTTAATCGTATGATACGGTTAGTATAGCGCAGGCCGGAGTTTTCGGCAAATGAAATTATTATTACTGATAATCTGCAAGATTGTCTTTCGTTACCAGCTCATACGGTATTTCGATGAACTCCGGCTGCAGATCGGAAGCACATGCGGAATATGCAGCGATTGCCCCCCACTGTCCCTGTTTTACCGCATTCTGGAATACCGTACAGCCAAATGTCCCCTCTGAGACCGCCTTTCTGGCATCATCGTTGGCATCGATTCCACAGTTGATAATGCCTGTCACTCCGGCAGCCTGTTCTGCCTGCAGTGCGCCCATTGCCATTTCATCATTGGCCGCGACGATGACATCAATTTTGTCCCCATACTGAACCATCCAGTCCTCCGTGATATCCATTGCCTTATCTCTCAGATATTCCCCTTCCAGGCTTGCAAGCAGTTCGTAATTGTATCCTGCCTCATCCAGTGTTTCAAAGAATCCTGCTTTTCGGAGCGTTGTATGGGTATAACCATTGCTCCCTTCCAGATAGCACATGTTTAATGTTTCCGAATCATCTACATTCTCGATCAGATACTCTGCCTGCAGCTGTCCTGACAGATAATGGTCTGACCCGATAAAGAAGTGATCTTCCTCTGCACAGTTCGGCTCGGCCGTGATATTGATGATCGGAATACCGGCTTCCTGAGCAAGGCCGCAGACAGCCACGTCGCCGTCTGAGTCAACAGGTGTCAGCAGGACAGCATCCACTCCCTGTGTGATAAAGTTTTCCATAAGTTCCATCTGTGTATTGACATCATTCTTTCCGTCCGCAACATTCAGTGTCACATTCGGATAATTTTCTTTTGTGTAATTTTCTACCTCTTCCTGTACTTTTGCACAGAATGTATCCGTAAAGCTCATCGTAATATATCCCCAGGTGAATGTTTCGTCTCCGTTAACCGAATACGTTCTGGCAAGTTCCTGTTCCCAGTCGAGTAAATCCGCTGCCGGTGCTTCGGTCTTCTCCTCACTCTCTTTTGCTTCTTCCGTCTCCGCCGGAGCCGGCGCATCTGTTGTGTCTGCCGCCTCTTTCTGTCCGCACCCAAACATGGAGACTGCCATCATTGCCGTTATTCCAATTGCCAGTAATCTTTTTCTCATCTTTTTTTCTCCTTTTACTTTGTATTCGCCTTACGAACCTGAACATCGATGATAACTGCCACGCAGATCAGGATACCCAGTACGATGTCCTGGAACGATGAGTTGATGTTCTGCAGGTTCATGAAGTTCTTGATGATACCGATGATCAGGGAGCCCACGATTGTGTTCAGGATATTCCCCACACCCCCGCTCATACTCGTTCCTCCCACGATGACCGCCGTGATCGCATCCATCTCCATCCCTTCACCGGCTGCCGGCTGGCCTGAGCTCATCCGCGCCATCAGCAGGATTCCTGCAAGCCCCGTACAGACTCCGCCGAACGCACACGCAAAGAACTTGGATCTCTTCACACGGATACCGGATGCCAGCGCCGCCGCCTGGTTGCCTCCGATCGCATACAGCGACCTCCCCATCGGCGTCCACGCCAGGATCAGGTACGTGATCGCCAGCACGAGGATCATGATCACCACCGGGAACGGGATGAAACCGATGTAACCCTGCCCCAGGAAGTTAAACGATGCCGGAAGGTTCGAATAGTTCTGGCCCCCCGTGAACGCCATGATCGCACCGTCCGCCATCTGCATGGATGCCAGCGTTGCGATGAACGGCGGGATGTCAAATGCCGTGATCAGCGCCCCGTTAATCGCACCGAACAGCAGGCCGCATGCCAGGCCTACCACCAGCGCCAGGAACAAATTTCCCGTCTTCATCATGCAGTACGCCGACAGCGTTCCTGCAAACGCCAGCACGCGCCCCGGCGACAGGTCGACCATTCCCGAGATCAGCATCAGCTGCTCCCCGCATGCCAGGATCGTGATGACCACGACCTGGCGGACAACGTTCCTTAAGTTCACCCCCGAGATAAAGTTGCGGTTCACGACCGACATGATCACAAACAACAATACAAAGATCAATACGATCCCAAATTTACTGTAACATTCAGCCACCGAAAAACTGCCTTTTTTACTCTTCACCATCATGCCTGCCCTCCTATTGCAAAACTCATAATCCTTTCCTGCGTCAGGTCGTCCCCCTGCACCTCCCCGGTGATCCGGCCTTCCGCCATGACCAGTGTCCGGTCACAGACACCGATGATCTCCGGGAGCTCAGACGAGATCATGATCACCCCTGCCCCCTGCTGGGCCAGGTCGCACATGATCTTATAGATCTCATACTTCGCACCGACGTCGATTCCCCGCGTCGGCTCGTCCATGATGAACACCGTCGGGTTCTGCAGCAGCCATTTCGCGATGACCACCTTCTGCTGGTTCCCTCCGCTCAAAGACCCTGCGCTCGTCTTGATCGACGGCGCCTTGACGGTCAGCTTTTCGGACATCTGTGCTGCCTCCCGGTCCTCCTGCTTCCGGTTCAGCAAAAATCCGCGGCTGAAATGCTTCAGGTTCGCCAGCGCGATATTCTCCCCGATCGAGCGGCACAGCACCAGGCCTTCGCCCTTCCTGTCCTCCGACAGGTAGATGATCCCCGCCCGGATCGCATCCGGCACATGGCGGATCTCCACCTTTTCCCCCTTCAGCCAGATCTCGCCCGACTGCAGCTTATCCAGCCCGAAGACCGCCCTCGCCACTTCCGTACGCCCTGCCCCTACCAGCCCGGACATCCCAAGGATCTCCCCGGCACGCAGGGTAAACGACACGTCCTGAAACACGCCCTCCCGCGTCAGGTTCTTCACTTCCAGGATCGTCTCGCCGATCTTCGGGTGTTTCGGCGGGTACACGTTCGTCATCTCACGCCCCACCATCTTCGCGATGATCTCATCCGTCGTGATCTCCCCGACCTTATGGGTCGAGATCGCCTTCCCGTCCCGCAGGATCGTCACCATATCCCCAATCTGTCCGATCTCATCCAGCTTGTGGGAGATATAGATGAAGCTGATCCCCTGCTTTTTCAGCATCCGGATCTTCTCATGGAGCACCTCCACCTCGCTCTCCGTGATTGAGGATGTCGGCTCATCCATGATGATGACCTTCGCATTTACGGAAATCGCCTTGATGATCTCGATGATCTGCATGTCCGATACCGTCAGGGAACGCATGGTCCGTTTGGCATCGTAGTGGAACCCGAAGTTGTCGATCAGCTGCTGCGCCTCGGCATACATCTTTTTCCACTGGATGGTCTTCAGTTTTGTCAGCGGTGCACGGCCGAGAAAGATGTTCTCGGCGATCGTCAGGTCCAGTACCGGGCTTAACTCCTGGTGGATCGTCGCCACGCCGATGCTGTTCATATACCTGGGGTTATGCGCCGTGATCTTTTTTCCGTACAGGAACAGGTCGCCTTTATCTGCCACGTACAGCCCGTTGATGATCTTGATCAGTGTGGACTTTCCGGCGCCGTTCTCGCCCGCGAGTACATGTACCGTCCCCTCCCTGACTGTGAAGCTGACGTTGTCCAGTGCCTTTACCCCAGGAAACGATTTGGAGATGTCCTTTAATTCCAGCACGTTTTTCCCTTCTTCTCTCTCCTTTTCCATTTCCCTCCTCCTTTCCCACTTATATGATCATTCAAAGTTCCGTGCAAGGTCCATACAGATATCAACCCAGGAAGAACCATGTTCAATATGTCCGCAGCAGGTCTGCGCCTCCCGCAGTTCCACGATCAGTGGATTTCCCCCGGATACTTCCATACCATGGGAAATCATATCGCGTATGCGTCTTTCATCGAACGTATGGAAAACATCCGTCGGGTTTACTTTCCAGCTCATCACATATTTTCCGCCGATTTTTTCAGCAGCGACGTCAATGTCAGAGAATGCACTGACTGCAATCTGCCTGAGGTTCGGTATGTATTTTTCCACCACATCGTATTTCCTGTTCATGTTTTCACAGCATCCGTATGCATTCATGCCAAACAGGGCGGAAAGCTTATTCTGATATGGAAGAACAAATTCCTCCAGCATATCCGGTGAAACAGCGGTAAATTCCTGCGCCATGCAGTACCCCCATAAATCCTTCATGCGGACGGTACCGTCATAGTCCTCTGACGGGAGCAGGTCCGTGCAGGCCAGACCGTTGGAACCGCAGGCAGTGGCCGTTCCATTAACCATATATTCGTTGTTGTTCAGTTTCCAGATTCCAAGCTCGATGCCCTTTTTCAGATACCCGAGGCGTCCCTCGTACAGAATGGACATGGCTTCATGTGTGAGTTCCGGCTCCTCATACAGATCATACATTACCTGCTCCAGTCCTCTGAGTTCACACCAGATATCGATCAGGCTGTTTCCCCATCCCATGATAGACTGATGGGTGGATGCAGTAAACGGCTCGCCCTCCACAACAATTAAGATATCTCCAAAGATCTCTCTGGCAAGCGCGAAGTTCTCCCGTGACTTTTCTTCATCTACTGTAAGTTCCGGAAGCTTCAGTTTTTTAATATCGCTGACTTCGTGGATACATGGATGAAAACAGGCTGCGTGGTCCGGTCTGTCATCATACGGACGTACCCGGTCGTCCGTCCAGTCTGTCACATGGGTATCATAGGGAATATATAAAACATCTGTCAGTACAACATCATCGTCAAAATGCTCTGCACGGTATATTCTCATCCGCAGCTCTTTTTCTAATGTCCTGAATACAGGGTCTTTCACTCTCAAAGTTTCCTCAGGAACCAGCTCATGCCAGCATTCCGGCGGGAAGATCACCAGCGGTCTTGTCTTTTCCATTTTATTGAGCCTTATCCAGAGCTCTTTTTTTTCTTTCCATTTTGGATCCTGGGAAATTTCTTTTACCTGAATTGCCAGTGTGCGCAGATGTACTGCCTCTTCCTTTGATATTCTATTGTGCATGATTGTTGCATCCTTTCTTTCACTTAATTATCAACTGTTTCATACTATCTATTATATAAATTATTTCACCTATTCCCATACTCTGGTTTTCGTTAAACTTCATCTTGTTTTAGATAAGGTGGGATTTTGGTTGAGATTAAATCTCAGCGGGTTATAATGACAGTAACACCTGAAGAAAGAAGGGATATGCGTGAAATCAGTATTTGAAAACCTGACTGCCGGCGTCTATAAAAAGTCTGTAGAACATGCATTTCTTCCTCCGAAGCTCGCGGAAGAATTGCTGTTCTATCCTACCTGGACAGGACATTATTACTGTTCAGAAAATTACTATATAAGAAGAGAAACCTATCCCACTCTGCTGCTGATGTATGTAGTAAAGGGGATGTTCCATGTGGAATTCAGAGATAAGATTTTCGATGCAGGTCCGGGAGAAGTCATTTTGATCGACTGCCGGGAGCCCCATTATTACAGAGCCTACGAGGGACTGGAGTTTTATTTCTATGGATTTGAGGGCTCCAACTCCAGAGAAATCTGCCACTACATACTGAGTACCAAGGGCCCCCGGATCAGTTCAAAGAATAACCATCTGATTGGTAATCTTTTAAAAAATACTTTAGATTTTTATGAGAAAAATGATACAGAAAACATCATCGATGCCTCACTGAGAGTCTACAAATTTCTGACGCTTCTGCTCCAGACCAGAGAAATGTATCAGGGTGTCAGGAACAAACCGATCGATCAGAGCCTGACGTATATTCAGGAAAATATTGACAAGCATATCACGATGGAGCAGCTCGCCAGAATCGTGGGATTGAGTCCGGCATATTTTTCCAGTATTTTCAAACAGGAAACAGGTTATTCTCCTCGTGAATACATCACCAATGCCAGGATGAATAAAGCCAAGCTGCTGCTCGTTCAGACACATAAAAGCATCACGGAAATCGCCTTTGAAGTGGGATACGCCAATAATGCCAGCTTTACCAATATTTTCACAGACAAAATCGGGTGTTCACCTAAGACGTTTCGCAAGCTGATGCGATAGAACGACCGTATCCATCCGTTCATCAAAAGAAGAAAGATGCACATGGTTCATTACCGTGTGCATCTTTCTTCTTGAAATTCATTCATTTTTAAAAATTCTTCCCATTCCAGCCCCACTGAGTAAAGCTCTCATAATTCACATACACTCTGTTCCGGGGAATCTGCAGCTCTTCTTCCAGCATGCCGCAGATATCCTTGGTCAGCATCAGGCTGTATTCATCAGACAGGCTGCCGAAGACTTCCACTTTCACATACGCGGTGGGACCATCCTGATTCCCTCCGAAATATAAACGGCAGTTATCCTCCAGTTCGATCATCAGAAATTCTTCGGATTTCCCCGGGATCTGCGTGATGATCTGTCCGAGCCGGTTTTTCACACTCTCTTCCTGTTCTTTTGTTACGGAAACGGATACATTTGTTTTTATGTATGGCATGTGACATTCCTCCTGAGTTTTCTTTCTATCTTAACCTTAAGCATGGAAAATATCAATGGGTAACATGCAGGAAAATCACTGCCATCGCGTAACTGATCAGCCCACATCCGGGGAACGTAAAGATCCATGCGAGCAACATTTCACCAAATACGTGAAAGTTAATATCCGATATATTTTTGACTGCCCCTGCCCCCATAATAGCGCTGGTTTTTGTATGAGTTGTGGAAACAGGAATTCCCAGGAGTGTGGAAAACATCAGGCAGACAGCGCCTGCCAGATCGGCAGAAAAACCCTGGTAGCGTTCCAGTTTGACAAGGTCCGCTCCCACTGCCTGTATGATCTTTTTTCCGCCAACGCTGGTGCCGAGTGCCATGACCGCACTGCACACCAGCATCATCCAGACAGGTATTATGGCACCGGTCACACTGCTTTGTCCGCTGACGAAAGCGAATCCCAGGAAAAGTACACCGATAAACTTTTGCCCATCCTGTGCGCCGTGCATAAAGCTCATGGATGCTGCTCCAAAAATCTGTGCATTTTTAAAGAATGCGTCTGTTTTACCGGAGTCTAGATTTTGGCAGACCAGCGTGATCAGCCGGCAGATCAGCCACCCGGCAGCAAACCCACACACAAGGCTGAGCGCCAGGCCATAGAGTACTTTGATCCACTCTGCCATATTGATGCCGCCGATACCATGCTGTATCGCTATCGCCGCACCTGACAGCCCGGCGATCAGACTGTGACTTTCGCTTGTCGGAATCCCAAGTGAAGAAGCCGCCACACTGTACACAACGATGGAAAAAAGAGACGCACACAGAGCGATCAGAGCATATCGTGTATCTGTTCCAAAATCGACCATATTGCTTATGGTAGCTGCAACGGAGCTGTTGATTCTGGTCATGACCAGTACTCCGAGAAAATTAAAAACCGCACTCATCCAGATTGCGGTGCGTTCGCTTAAGCACCCGGTTGTAATACACGTTGCAATCGCATTTGGGGCATCCGTCCACCCGTTGACGAAGATAACGCCAAGCGTCAGCAGAACCGTGAGCAGCAAAATCGGGTCCGACATATAGAAATTCTCCTTTACATATCCACCATTCAATATATGGTGAAATGTCAAGGAGAATTATAAATAATTAAAACTTACATTTATCTTCCTTTATCAGCGAAGCAACGCCATACTGCCTGTCAGTCTGTTGACTTTCTTCTTTGGGCCGCAGATGGCCACACCCATATACTTTAAATCAGTTCCCTCCGCCTGCTGCATTTTGCCTGTGAATTCATCATACGTTTTGCAGCCCTGTGCCAGCTCCGAAAAATCCACAGCCAGCAGATCCGAAAAATCCGGTGTATACAGCTTCTTCCGGATTTCTTTGATTGAGACCGGGTCTCCCTTCAGTATCGGGACCGGAAACTCGATAATCCCCAGGTGAAGATTTCCTGTTTTATCCGCAACATCACTGCCAACTACTTCCGGCATTTTCTTTCCCATCGTAATCCCCAGAATTGCCGCTGTGTTTGCAATCAGACCGGATGGCAGATTTTCATCGATCACCATCACGCATTTTTCATCTTTCACATCCATATTTTTCTCTCCTTACCTGCTTTCATGAGTTGTCTTTGACTTATCCCTCATTTTAGCAGTCGATCACCGGAATTTCTTGAAAGATGTGATACTGTTCGAGATAAATTTACTGATTATGCGCTCCAGCGCTTTAATGTCGGCAAAAACTGCATGAGCTGCATTCTGGCCTCCTGTTTCGTCAGCTGCAATCCCTCAGCTTTGTTCCACTCATCCAGATGCTGCAGGTTATGTTCAATCAGCTCTTCCATCGTGATATTCTGGGTAAACGCACCCTGTTGATAGCAGAATACGCAGTATGTTTCGGATTTGCTGCCATCTTTCTCTGTCCCTTTATCACCGTCATGTTCCAGGTTCATGCCGCAGCTCTGGCAGAGTCCGGCGGGATATCCCAACAGATGATCCGCCGACACCTGAAATGTTTCCGCAATCAGTTTCAGCGTATCTGTGCTGGGAATGGTATCTCCGTTCTCCCACCTGGATACAGCCTGTCTTGTGACAAATAGCATGTCTGCAAATTCATCCTGTGATAATTTCAGACTTTTGCGCAGTTCCAGTATGATATCTTTGAAATCCATTTTAAATACCTCCTCGTATTATATAGTCATAGCTTTTCTTTACCTTTTCTTAGGTATACGCTATGCTGATTTTAGATACTGTGGATTAGTGAATCCCTCCTACCACTTGATGGTTTTAAAAAGGCTCTAACCACAGTCTCTTTGTTCATTTGTTAATCAGTTAGATACCGCATGACGGTTTATTTAGAACGAGGTTACAATTGCAGAGAGATCCCGTGGTCTAAAAACAGTATCAAATACTTTAAAAGGAGTTTTGTCATGATATACGCAGGCATTGATGTTGCCAAGGATAAGCATGATTGCTTTATCACGAATTCAGATGGTGAAGTGCTTTTCAAAGCATTTACCATTCCAAACAACCGCATTGGTTTTGATGTACTTTATCAGAAAATAGAATCCGTTACAGATGAGTTAACCAATGTAAAAGTAGGGCTTGAAGCCACTGGACACTACAGTTATAACATCTTGGGATATCTTCTTGATAAAGGTCTGACCACCTTTGTTATCAACCCGTTACATACCAATCTTTACAGAAAAAGTCTAAGCCTTAGAAAGACGAAAACGGATAAAGCTGATGCCCATACGATTGCTACAATGCTCATGTCTGATGTGAACTTAAAGTCCTACTCAGACACATCTTATCACAACGAAGAACTCAAGTCACTAACCCGTTACCGTTTTGATAAAGTCAAAGAGCGGGCAAAACTGAAAACTTCTGTTTCACGGCTGGTTACGATTCTCTTCCCTGAACTGGAGAAATTAGTACCCACACTCCATATGGCATCTGTTTCTGCTTTGCTTAGCGAATTCCCCGGTGCTTTCCATATTTCCTACGCTCATCTTACCAAACTGACCCACCTGCTTCACGAAGCCTCCAACGGACGTTATGGACGGGATACCGCCCTCTTGTTTCGGGAGGCTGCCAGAACCTCAATCGGGTCAAATATGCCGGCCAAATCGCTCGAACTCAAGCACACCTTGAAATTAATTGGTGAGCTAAATGCCGAGATTGATGAAATCGAACAGGGAATAAAGCTTATCATGGATGGCATTCATTCTCCGATTCTTACCATTCCAGGAATCAGTTACCGGATGGGTGCTATGATTTTGGCTGAAGTCGGCGATTTTTCCCGGTTTGATTCTCCTGATAAAATTTTGGCTTATGCAGGATTATCCCCATCAACCTATCAGTCCGGTCAGTTGGAATCCTGTTATTCCCATATGGAGAAACGCGGTTCAAGGTATCTACGCTATGCGCTTTTTAATGCGGCTAAATTTGTCTGCCATTGGGATCCGACATTCGCTGCCTACCTCGCCAAAAAGAGGGCCGAGGGTAAGCACTATAATGTTGCAGTATCTCATGCAGCAAAAAAACTTGTCAGAGTGATTTATCAGTTAGAAAAATCCGGGCTGCCATACATCCCAACCGCTTAACTTTTTTGCTTTCCGATCTCCTTTTTGAGCACCTGTAAAGATGCTCTGTTTGTCATGCAGTTTTCAAAGTTTAAATATATCTGAAATGCATTTCTGCAATTCATTCAAAAATTTAGTTTAGGACTTGACTTTTAATAGTTAGTCTTTTTAAAAGTTTAACATCTGAACGGGCAGCTGGACAAGCAACTGGCTGTTGCCTGCCGTATCTGCCCGCTGTAAAATGTGATACAAAACAAATTGACAAGGTATGCGCTGCATCATTTCCCGGAGATCGCCGATACTTTTCAGGAGATCAGCAGAGTATTGAAACCGGAAGGATATTTTTTTCTGTCGGATCCGGCGCCGAATGACAACGACACGGAGCGTTTTGTGGACGCTTATATGCAAATGCAAAATGATGGACATATTAAGTTTTACACCAAAACGGAATCGAGGTTGATATCTGGATCACAGAGAAAGTAAATAATCTGCTGTTTCAAAGAATAAGACCGCTTAACATCACACTCTCAACCCGCTCGTTCAAACCCCAGATAACGTGTCCCCTGAAATGTCAGCTTCCCGTGATCACCTTCTGCAAGCAGGCCGTATTCGCGGCCAGTCACATGAAACTCCATACGGTCCCTGCTTTCACCTGCCTGGAATGTCACATAATAAGTAGTGTCGGAGATCATCGTATATCCATGTGCACCCGAAATATCACCTCCATTTGCCTGCTGATGATGTGTGGTATCGGTGCGTTTGGACACGACCACAGCTTCAACGGTGAGCTGCCAAGAATTATTGTTCTGATGCCACTCGCTGACACTCTTAACCACTATAAAGATGATAACGCCTGCCACCACCACGAAAACCAGGCTGAACATCATTTCAAAACCTCCCATAAACATGTAAATGCCTCCTCCCCTGCCGGTCTCTGGCTTCAACTGATGTTTCCATCATAAGTGGTAATTAAATTCCATGCAATACTTTTCTTTCAATAAACAGCGCACCTGCAGTTTCATAACCGCAGGTGCGCTGTTCCGTCGTCTCAGTCTTTTGTATCATAATTCCACATATTGCTTGTCCTCGAAATTTGTTTCCATGGTCCATTCTGTCGCTGTGCCATTTTTCAGAACGAAGACCTGAAGCAGCCCATCAATGCCATTGTCCTTCCACGCCCTTAAAAACTCCCTGGTAGGATGCTGAAAGATCTCCTCCCGCAAGGCTGCGTCTTCGACGTGTTCCAGTACCCCTGTCACACGGATCTGGCTGCCGTTGCCCTGAAAACATAATTCAACTTTCGGGTTTTTCTGAATCTGCTCGTACACATCCTTTGTAGATGCAGTGTGAAAGATAATTCCGTTTTCATCCGCCCGGAATAACAGCATCCCCCGGACTCTTGGCTGATCCCGGTCCATCGTTGCAAGATGGAACACAGGATTTGTATTCATCAGCTGAAATATTTCATTTTTAGTCATCATAATCTGATCCTCCTTTTGGTCTGTAACTGTATTTTAGTCCGAATGGAGTCATTTTTCTTTCAGATTACAATTAAAAACTTTCAAAAAACATGCAGCTTTCAGCCTCCGTACCGGTAAGTGTTTCGATACTCTGAAGGAGTCACTCCTGCCAGGCGCTTAAAATCCGAAGCAAAATGAGCACTGCTCCCGAAACCACATCTGGATGCGATCTCGATTATGGGAATATCATTTCTGCGCAGCAGTTTTTTCGCCTTCTCAATCCGGACATCGATCAGATATCTGATGGGCGTCACGCCCAGTTCATTCTTAAATATCCGGTTAAAGCTGGAGGATGACATATGGTTTAATCCTGCCAGGTCGTCGACCGCGATGTTTTTATCAAAATGCTGTTCCATATAATGCTGTGCGCGTGCTACAGCGTAGTTTGAGGAAATCATACGCATATCCATATTTTCACCGAGGATACTTCGGATGATCCAGTGTGTGATGACCGTAACCTGCGCTTCCAGAGTGATGTCTGAGTTCTGCATCTGTTTGCTGTATTCGAAAGCAAATGTGTTAAGTGTTTTTAAAATATCACTGCACATGGCAAACTGCCGGTCATTGAAATCCGGCGGTTCCACTGTATAAAGCTTATACTGGCTGTCGAAGTAACTTTTATCAATCAGGATGCAGTAATAATGGATAAATTCATCAGAAAAGTCATTGTGCGGTATATCCGGGGACATAACGGACGCCAGATAATGATTTTTCTCAAGTCTGATCTTCGGTTTTACACCGGATTCCTGCAGAGAAAATAAAATAGTGATCATATATGAGGGATGTGTATGCCCCTGTCTCTGAGCATACTGGCAGGTTCCGACGCTCGGAATAAATAATCCCAGTTTCGGATGTACATAACAGTCCACAAATCTCAGTTCATTTTCCGTTACACTTTCACCTACCAGTGCCTTTATAATAGAAAAATCCCTCATATACACTTTCACTCCTTTCAGATCATACAACCCTCGTCAGCATTTCATAGTATTGCTCAGCGATATTTAACGCATGATCACCGATTCGCTCAAAATCTGTCAGCATTTCCGAAAAGAAGATACCTGCATCAGCGATGCATTCGCTTTTGCCGATCCGCTCGAGCTGCTGTGTCAGATACTTATTCCGAATATCGTCTATTTTCTGTTCATCACGTGAAGTTTTCTCAAGCATGGTTTTCAGGTCTTCCACATTGCTGCCGGCCACGTCATCCAGAATCTGAAGGCTCATCTCTTTCATCGTCATGATCTCCTGTTTTGCCTTATCAGAAAATACAACTTCCTTCTTCTTCATGCTAACAGCATAGCCCAGAACATTCATGGCGTGGTCCCCAATGCGCTCCAGATTCCCCAGAATTTTATAATACCCGCTGATTTTTATGGAATCCTCCACCGCCATTTCATGGTGCATGACAGACACAATATATCGGGATACTTCTGCATTCAGATAATCAATATATTCTTCTTTCTGTTCCAGTTCCTCTTTCCCATGTGACGAGCTGTGGAGTACGGCATCAAAACTTCCCGCAACGGTCTCTCTGACGATCCCCCGCATCCGCTCAACCTCCTGGTCAATCTGCGTCAGTACCAATGCACCATGTCCCATGGCATAATGACTCTCAAACGGCTGTATGTATTCCAGATGCAGCACTTCTTCCTGTTCACTTTGTTTATCCGGAAGAATTTTCTCTGCCAGGCGCGCCATGTATGTACCAAATGGCAGCAAAAGCAGAGTGGTGATAATATTGAACACCGTATGGACATTGGCAATCTGAGCGACAGGATTGCCCGGGGTTATGTGTTCCATCAAAATGGTAAACGGTGTCACCAGGCAAATCACTGTAAATATGACCGTGCCGATGATGTTAAACATCAGATGTATGACGGTTGTCCGCTTGGCATTAACTTTTGTGCCGATCGAAGCCAGTACAGCCGTGATACAGGTTCCGATGTTTTGCCCAAACAGAATGTATACTGCGCTGGAGAGCGGTATCATGCCGGTACTTGCCAGAGCCTGCAGGATACCGACAGATGCCGATGAGGACTGGATGATAGCTGTAAACACGGCACCGATGAGTATGCCTATCAGCGGATTGCTGAATGTCGTCATGAAATGAATAAAAGTTTCGGAGTTCTGAAGTGGTACCATGGCAGAGCCCATCATATCCATACCAATAAAGAGCACACCAAGACCCGCAAAAATTTCACTGATGTGCTTTGCCTTTTCGTTTTTCACGAAAAGAATTGTTGCAACACCCAGAAAAGCGATAAGCGGTGCGATCACACCGATATCCAGAGCAATCAGCTGTCCCGTGATTGTGGTGCCGATATTGGCTCCCATGATCACCCACACCGCCTGGTTCAGCGTCATAAGCCCGGAATTAACAAAACCAACCACCATGACGGTCGTAGCCGAAGAGGATTGTATCACTGCTGTTATCACTGCTCCTGCCAGAACACCTTTGATCCTGTTGGAAGTCAGCTTTTCGAGAATTCTTTTCATCTTGTTTCCGGCAGCCATTTCAAGACCATTGCTCATCATCTGCATGCCATACAAAAACAGCGCAAGACCACCCAAAAGTATTAAAATATCAGATATTTCCATATTATATTCTCCCATTATTATCATTTTTCGAATCAGTAACCGGTGCATATCAAAAAAATACGCGCAGCTTACCGGGGACGTTTTTTTCCATCTGATTTATGGGTGATATTCAGTCTGATACAAAACTGACATGGTAACGGGGTGATAAAAAAGAACAGCAAAAAAATACCTCCGCCGAACAACATTGAATATACGTTCAGAGGCATAGTAAGCTCAGAGAGCCCGTAATGCAGGGACAGATTTCCACGAAATTGCTTTAACACCTGCCGGAAGACAACTCTGTATGATGACATAGAATTCTGGAGAGCGTGTTCATCCATAGAATGATCTGCTGTCCGAAGCATATGACAATTTTCCTGGTCAACAGTCCGGGACTGATAAAGGTCCTGATCAGCAAAAGCAGTGGGGAAAGGAAGGATTCCTGTCCCCGTCTGCATAATAAAGACTGTTGTTAAAAGTATCATCAGATAAGTAATCTTATTCATAATATCAGAGCATTTCGGCCCTTAACGCTGCACCGTCTTTTGCACTCAGATATGCTGGTGCAATATCGAATACTGTCCTGCATCCAGTTTGTCCTTCTTTTGCCAGCCGGCAGGCAGCTCTTGCATACGCGACAATCACACCGGCTGTAAATTCCGGGTTTGAATCCAGTTTCAGACTGTATTCGATCAGGTGTTTATTTTCATTTTCCCATCCGGTACATCCGCTGCGCAGTACAAATCCACCATGCGGAAGTTTGCTGTGGTTTTTCTTTAATTCTTCTTCCGTCACAAAGTGTACGGCAGTATCATAATCCGAAAAATAATTCGGCATGGTCTTGATCGTCTCTTCGACTTTGGTTGCATCTGCGCCTTCCTCCAGAACGACGTAGCAGTCTCTGGTATGCTTCTGACGCGTTGTAAGCTGGGGATTCTCTCCGTTCCGGACAGCTTCCAGTGCCGCATCGACAGGGATTGTATACTGTCTCGCATCTTTTACGCCCGGTATCCGGCGAATCGCATCAGAGTGTCCCTGACTGACGCCTTTTCCCCAGAAGGTATAATCATTTCCCTGCGGCATAATCGCATTAGCGTATAACCGGTTCAGTGAGAACATGCCCGGATCCCAGCCAACAGAGATAATTCCAACAGTCCCTCCTGCCTTTGCCGCGGCATCAACATTGTCAAAATGTTCCGGGATTCTTGCGTGTGTATCAAAGCTGTCTATCACGTTAAACAGTCTTGCATATTCCGGTGTCTGTATCGGAAGGTCCGTTGCACTTCCCCCACACAGGATCATAACATCGATTTTATCCTTCCAGTCTGCAGCATCCGATACACTGCATACCTTTGCAGTCTCCGTAAGAATTGATACTTCGGCAGGGTTTCGGCGTGTAAAAACTGCTGTCAGTTCCATATCAGGGTTCTGCTTTACTGCGCACTCCACGCCGCGTCCCAGATTTCCATAACCTAAAATTCCGATTCTTATACTCATAGCATTTTTTCTCCTCAGTACATTTAATATCCATTCTATTATAATATCACATTTCATTTTCTGCAATGCTTTAAATTGAATACTTAACTGATATACAGTATTTTCACATCACCAAGTATTCTATCTGCTTCTGCGCGCAGAAATTCTTCAGCTTCGGCTCTCGCTTCCGGCCTGTAACAGTATCTTCCTCTGCCCCGTCCGGTCATCAGCTGGCTGTCATACAGATCAGGAGCATTGGGGAAAGCCTCACTGTTGATTGCCCGGTGTACATAGGAATATGTCATCATAATGATCTCCAGAAACATCTGTTTTTGCGTTTTGGCAGTCAAGCCTTCGCGGAGCTGCTCAAATAGTTCCGTGTACATTGCTTTCCACCCTTTCACCAGCATAATGGGGGCGATTAAAAGCCCGCAGGGATAGCCGGCTTCACACATTTTGTTTACGGCATCCATCCGCTTTTGCAGACTGGAAGTCCCCAGTTCTATACGGCTGATCAGCGGCTGCGGATTTACGCTCATGCGGAAAATCACTTTTCCTTTGTGGGGAAGGTCAAGCAGACTGTCTACCATATGAAATTTTGTGGGAAACGTAAGACATCCCCTTCCCTCTTCGGCAAAACGGGGAATGGTGTATAAAAGATTGCCGGTTATGATATTTTCCAGTACCAGATCACTGTTGCTGCCAATCTCAAAAGTCAGGCTGTTCTCACTGCTCTTTCCTTTTTTGATCAGGCGGTCCAGCATCTGCTCCCTGTTGACAAACAGGCGCAGATAGGCACATTTATTATAATTGCACACCAGATAGCAATACAGGCACATGGCCGTACAGCCTGATGATGTGTATGGAACCAGATAATCCGATACCTTGTGATTCTCTGCATACCTGTGTGTTTTTCTGATTCCGATGATCAGATTCCGTTTCATTTTGCCGAACTCGGCATTTTCTTTTTCCTGCATTTCTTTTATGGAATTGTGGCTCTCCACCGATATCCACGGTAAACCGGCAAATTGTTCCCGCAATTGTCTTCCCAGTGGATAGGACAGGCTGTCTTTTTCATAATATACTGCGTCAAATTTCATAATTCCCTTTCTGTCCTGATCAAAAGACCAGTTAAATCCTGTATTTTATTTTAGTATGTACATTTTGCAGTATATCCATTAGCCGGTTATCTCAAAACAAAAGATTGCGCCAAGGCGCAATCTCTATTTGTCATATATCATTTTTGTAGATCCTGACAAACTCAGCAACCTGCCGTTCAATTGCCAGGAGTGCTTCCTCCTCCTTTTCCGGTTCCTGGTCATACTGCGTCAGAAGCAAGAAGATCGGCGCATAGAAATTGACAGCCATCGTCTGTGGATCAGCGGCTGCAAACACTTTGTGCTGCACCATCTCGGCAAACAGCTCCGTCTGATAGCGGATTGCCGCGTCCATGAATATCCCGCGGTATACGGTATAAATCTCTCTGTCCCGATACTGCTCCATCGTCAGCATCCTGCGAAATCTGGAGGCGAACGGATCACGTAGATAAAACAGAAATATTTTTTTGCTCAGTGCAACCAGTTCCTCCGGCGTGATCTTCTCATAAATTTTGGCGGCTTCCACCGGATTCTGGTCATCCGGCAGTCCGTATTCCCTGGACATTTTCTCCATTCTCACAGACATTTCCTGTACGATCGTATCAAAGATCTCTTTTTTGCTCCTGAAATGTTTATACAGGGAACTGTCTTTGATTCCCACAAGATCAGCGATATTTTTCACACTGGTTCCCTGATATCCCTGGGAGGAAAATAATGTAAGGGCTTCTTCAATGATGCGTTCCTTCGTCGTCAATTTGTTACTGACCTCCCATATAAGATTTGATCATATGTTCCCGCTCAAACAGAACACAGCCTCCATTGTGTTCGGCATCCAGCATCCCGCTGGTCTGCAGATGCATAAAGAGCGGCGAAGACAGGGCTGCCCTCAGACCGGTATGTAAAACGCTGGTATCAGAATAAGCGGAAAACGGGCACGGTTCTGCGCCGCCGTATGCATTGATGTGGAAAAAGCCCCTGCCGGCTGCCAGACACCCACCCGAGCTTTTTTCATCCCCGGGAAAACACAGGAACATCATTTGCTCCTGACAAATTCTCAGCTTTGCCACTCTGTCCTCAAAGACCCGGCGGTCAGCATCATCAAATGCCAGAGCAGCGGAATCTTTATCGACGGGCACATATTCCACATAGATCACTGCTTTACATCCGTTGGCATGAAGTTTTTCCACAAATGACCCGGAAGTCACCTCGTCTATATTTTCCTTTGTTACAGTGACAGATGTTCCGAACAGGACTCCGGTATGCTTTAATGAATCCATCGCCTGCATCAGTTTCACATATACGCCTTCCCCTCTTCGTGCGTCTGTAATATTGCGGCCTCCCTCAATACTAAGGACCGGCAGCAGATTCCGATTGGAGGAAAACAGCTTCAGATAATCGTGAGTCAGCATGGTTCCATTCGTAAAAACAGGAAACAGAAGTCTCCGATGTCTTCCCGCTTCACATAGTACATCCTTCCTGGTCAGAGGTTCTCCTCCTGCCAGCAGGATAAAACCAATACCAAGGGCCTCTGCCTGAGAAAAAATACTGCCCCAGTCCTGACCGGAGAGTTCTTTTCTTTCGGGTTGAGCGCTGCATGCGGCAGCATAACAGCCTTTACAGTGCAGATTACACTGTCTGGTAATGCTGGCGATTAAAAACGGCGGTATGTGCACACCACTCCTTTCGGACTGTTCCCGCAGTGTTTTGGCTTTTTTCTGAGCCGCCGCATACTGTATGAAAAACAGGCTTTCCTGTGGATATTTCAGAGATACCTTTAACATATCCCTGATGATTCTGTCTACCCCATTGCTCAGGTAAGACGTTAATTCAAAACCATTCATGTATCATGACCTCCCATTCAAACGGACAACTCAGCTAGTGAATACTAGCCTCTCTCAACAACAGTATAGCTAGTATTCGCTAGCCTGTCAAGAAGATCTGAAAAAAACAGAAGTTTACCACATTTTCTCAGTATAACATAAATTAAGACGCGGCAAAATTTAATTTTACCGCGTCCTTATGACCGCCTGTTTCTCAAAGAGATTATGAACACTGTTTTCTTTTTTTACAGAGTAAAATTCCGATTCCTCCCGCACCCGCAAGTGCCAATGCCAGATAAAGCTCCGAAGATGTTTCATCTGCAGTTTTTACCGGCCTGCTCCTGGTCCCGGTAGATTGTCTGCGTGTCGGAGTCACTGTTCTTTTCGGTTTCGGCGCTTTGGATGAAGCCGGATCTTTGGTATCCGCAGGGTCTTCGGGATCTGCCGGCTCTTTTGCTGGCGGAGCTTCCTCTTCTACCTCAAAACTTCGTGACACACTGACCTCTCTATAAAGCAGATTCCCAGCCATAACTGCGGAAATCTCCGTTTTTCCGGCTCCTTTGATGGTCACATTTCCCTCTTCATCGATTGTGGCTATATCCGTATTAGAGCTTGTATACGTGACTGAGCCTCCGGTTGTCCCCCCGGATACACGGATCTGAAATCCCCCGTCCCCCAATACCGCAGTTTCCTTCATACCGCTCAGCACAAGAGGAGCCTGTTCCATCTTATTGTAGTGCATGCGGGATGCTGTTATGTCTGCACTTGTGACAGAGCTGTCCTGGCTTAGGTAGTCTGCCAGTGCATCCTCACACGCACTGTACTCATGCAGATTCTCCTTTGCGGCCAGTGCCGGGTAATTGTCCGCATCCGTGACCAGATAGCTGTTCGTGGCAACGGTATAGACATCCGTATCGGAAAGAGCGGCATCTCCCACTTTTATATCCGTGATCCTGGGCTCGTCACTCTCGAAAGTGTAATTTGCCGTCAATCCGCCGACCTGAAGTGCCTGACCGCTGTTTGCCGGCCATCCGTCATAATCTCCGGCTATGTCAGCCTTCATATTGTCGAGCTGAATCTTCAGCGATGCTTCCAGAAGCCCCCGGACTTCTTCGCCGGTCAGTTCTCGCGTGACGATATAATTCCCGTAAGGAAAAACGTCCAGTGCTTCCCCGTAAGTTACCTCTCCTGCATCGATGCCGGCCCGTATACCGCCTGCATTCTCGATGGCAATATCCGCTCCCGTCTCCAGAAGATATGCACTTGTGACGGCGCGCCCCATCGTAGTCTCCCCGGTCCGCACATGCTCCCAGACTCCGTCCAGGGCTTCCGGCGCGTTTCCGACTGGTCTGTTTTTCTCCTCTTCCTGATCTGCCAGGATTCTGTCCACAACACTCTGTACGAAGGGGTCGGCACTGTATGTACTTCCTGCATCGGCTGCTGAAACTGCATTCGGAGTCATCGCAAGGCCTGTCAGCGTTCCATCATCTGCAAGGGTGCATTCGATGGAAATATTGTATACCGTATTCAGGTGAGAGCCAGCCTCTGTCGTCAATACGCTGTCGTTCTGTGACCATGAATCAAATGTCATATGCTCATGACCGTCAAGCCACAGATCCACCCCAGATACTGTATTGGAAATTCCATTCTCTGCGAGGGGCTGGATGCAGTGTGCTATCCCTATCACGATCTGACACCCCTGTCCTCTGAGGTATTCCGCCGCCTGGCTGGAATACACTGTCATATCCGTGAATGTAAGGCCTTCCACATTTGCCGGGGCCGTAGCGTTGTACAATTTGGGATCAATGACGCCAAACACGCCGATTTTTAATGTTTTTCCGTCCTTAGTCACTTCTTTAATCAGGTATTCATTATCAAAAAATGGGCTGCCGTCCTCGTCTGTCACATTTCCGGCGAGGATGGAAAACGACTTCGCTCCGTTGTTTGCGTCTGCGATGCCTTCCAGAACTTTCAGCTGTTCTTTTCCATAATTCCAGTCATGGTTACCGGAAGTCATTGCATCGTATCCACAGATACCCAAAAGCTCGGCTGCAGTAGTTCCCTCTGCCATTGTTGCAATCGACTGTCCGTGAAATACATCGCCGGAATCCAGTACGAGAGACCCGTCTGCTTCTGAGGTCGTCTTATCAATCAGGTCTTTCAGTTTCGGCATTCCAAGGGCAGTTGTCTGCCCGGTCTGATCCGTTGTTTCTGTCAGATACGCATGGATGTCACTGGTCTGTATCACTTCAATCCGGAATGATGTATCTGTCCCTGGCTCTGCAGGAGCAGCAAAAACCGGTGTTATGGCCAAAGCCAGCAGCATCACGGCAGCAGCGGCTGTTGTGACATTTCTTTTTAGTGTTTTCATATGATTCTCCTGTCCGTTTGTTAATCTCCGCTTAAAAGTTTACGCGTTTCCGGAATCAATGTCAATACTGACCACGCAACAGCAGAAACTAAAAATGTACAGAAAAACAGCATATCGCATGGATATGCTGCTTCCTCATGATTACCTTGCCTGTGCAATGACGATATCTCCATCATCACATCTGACCTTTGCTTTATGTTCTGCGCCGTTATTGGACTTGAATCGTGCTTCATCATCGCTGTTGGACATTTCCGGATACCCCTGAACTTCAATGCGTCCATATTCTGTCTCCAGATCAAGATCGTAAGCATCCAGCTTCTCAGACATGCCAAGTGTAACATTTCCGTATTCATTGTCGATATCCAGATTTGCAGCATGGCCTTTCGATACCTTGAAATCACCGTCATCCAGCCGGGCTTCAAGCGTTTTGACTTTCATGTTCTCAATCTCACATTCCCCGTATTCGTTGTTGATCAAAACCGTATCTGCGTCCAGATTCTGAATTTTTAATCTCCCGTCATCCATATTAATACTGAGTTCTCTGCCCTTAAAGCTCTCAATAGATACCTGACCATAGTCGTCGGTGATATCCATCGATTCGGCACGGATGTCACCGGTACTGATCATACCGTCGTCACTCACGAGTTTTACCGCTTTAAAATATTTGTCAGCCGGTACATACAATATCACGTAATAATCGTAGGAGCGGCTGAAGTCGCTGAATGTGAAAAAGTTTAATCCGCCTATAAAGCCGCCTGCCGGGCTTTCTTTGAATCGCAGTTTTCCATTTTTCACTTCGTATTCAGGTTCCGGACCCGCCCCGTCAAGTTGATACTCCAGATAGTAGCCGTCAGAAGGCTGTATCTTTATATCAGCATAGTTCAGATCGATGTCAATACTGGAGAATTCATCCAGCCTCATTTTTTCCTGTATATACGGAGAATCAGAACTATTACTGTATTGAGAATGTATACCGGTTCTGTCAATATAAAATCCCGGGCGGCCTCCCAGCATCATGCCTGCGATCAGCAGCACGATACCGATCCCGATGCAGCCAAATGATATCAGCCAGATTCTGTTTTTATTCTTCATGGTTAGATCCCCTCCTTGCGATTCTCCCAAATAATCTCGTCATCAGATTCAAGAACCATCTGCACAGCCAGATGCATCCTTTTATAATCCAGATTCCAATACCGACAGCAATCAGGCTCAGCCCAATATTCGCCAGCCCGTTGACTGGTGATGTGAACAGCAGCCAGATACTCCCGATCAAAAGAGGAACAGCGGAGGCGGCAAGCGTCACTGCCGTGATAAAAACGGCAAAAATAATGCTGAGAACGACCAGTACAATGGCCAGCAACACCGCTCCAGCAGCCAATGCCAGAGGAAGTCCGATCGGTGCGGCGAATACAGCCAGGATTCCAACCCATACTGCAGACATTCCGCGTTTAACACTGACATTTGGTTTTGCTGCGTTTTCCATCGCCAGATCCCGGATGATCTGATCCGCCGCTATCTCCGGTAATCCCAGATCTTCGATCGCCTGCTGTTCACATTCCGGACCAGCCTCTTCGAAATATTCTTCAAAATATTCAATTGCCCTGTCATAGTCTTCCTTTGGAAGCCTGCGAAGATGATGACGCATTTGCTTCATATATTCATCCCTGTTCACTGTCTGACCCTCCTTCTATAATTTTATCTACTTCATTCTTATAAAGCGTCCATTCACTTAGTAGATTCTGATATTTCGCTTTGCCATTTTCAGTAATGCGGTAATACTTGCGGTTGCGTCCCTGATATTGTTCATCATAGGCTGTCAGGCAGTTATCCTCCTGAAGCCTTCGCAGTATAGGGTATAAAGTGGAATCCTTCGTATTCGAAACTCGTTTTACAATCTGAGTGATCTGGTATCCGTAGGCGTCTTCTTTGTCCACAACAGCCAGGACGAGCAGATCAAACATCGGTGCGTTCAGAGGAAAAATCATATGCTATCTCCTTTCATATATTTTTTATAATTATATTATACGGTATATAATATATAGTGTCAACACATATGTTTTGAAATATTAGTATTTAATTCCTGTAGCAAAAAAAAGCATTCAGACTTGGAATAGAAAAACGACCGCACAATCATGCGGTCGTTCATCGATATTAAATTTTAGATATTTTGCCTGTCTGCCTGACAGGGGGCATATCAAATCCCGACTGCTTCTTTTTTGCGCATAATAAAATTCCTTACACGATTTTTGTCGTCCATTTGGAGCAGTCCCATACCTCCTGCACAATATCCTGATAAAATTCCGGCTCATGACAGATCAAAAGCAGTGTTCCCCTGTATGCAATCAGCGCGCGCTTCAGCTCTTCTTTTGCATCCATGTCCAGGTGATTTGTCGGCTCGTCCAGCATCAGCACGTTTGTCTCTCTGTTCAGGATTTTACAGAGACGGACTTTTGCCTGCTCCCCACCGCTTAAGACACGCACCTGACTCTCGATATGTTTTGTGGTCAGCCCGCATTTTGCCAGGGCTGCCCGCACTTCGTACTGAGTATAGGAAGGGAATTCTGCCCACAGTTCATCAATGCATGTGGACTTGTTATCCGGCGCACTCTCCTGTTCGAAGTAACCGACAGCCAGATTTTCGCCGAGAGTGCAGGATCCGGACACCGGCTTCACCAGCCCAAGTATACTCTTAATCAATGTAGTTTTACCGATTCCGTTCGCACCCGTCAGCGCAATCTTGCTTCCGCGTTCCAGCACTATGTTCAGCGGCCTTGATAAAGGCTCTCCGTAACCGATGATAAAATCCTTTGTCTCAAATATATATTTTCCGGGAGTACGCCCCATGCGGAAGTGAAATTCCGGTTTGGGACGTTCCGCCGCCAGTTCGATCACGTCCATTTTATCCAGTTTTTTCTGACGTGACATCGCCATATTTCTGGTGGAAACGCGTGCTTTATTCCTCGCTACAAAATCTTTCAGCTGGCTGATCTCCTGCTGCTGTTTTTTATAAGCCGCCTCCAGCTGGGCTTTTTTAACCTCATAAACCTTCTGAAATTCTTCATAACTTCCGACATAACGGGTTAATTCCTGATTCTCCACATGGTATATGATATTGATCACTTCACTTAAAAACGTCAGATCATGTGATATCAGAACAAATGCGTTCTCATATTCCGTCAGATAGCGCTTCAGCCAGGCTATATGTTCCTCGTCGAGATAATTGGTCGGCTCATCCAGGAGCAAAATATCCGGTTTCTCCAGCAGCAGCTTTCCAAGCAGCACACGTGTCCTCTGGCCCCCGCTCAGATCCGTGACATCCTTGTCCAGTCCGATTTCCAACAGCCCAAAAGCCCGGGCTATCTCTTCTACTTTCGCATCGATCACATAAAAATCATGCATCGTCAGCATATCCTGAATTGTTCCAAGCTCCTCCATCAATGCAGTCATCGTATCTTCATCGGCGGTTCCCAGCTGATCACAGATCTCATTCATCTTCTCTTCCATCTCAAAAAGATATGTAAAAGCTGATTTCAGCACATCCCTTATGGTCAGCCCCCTGGCCAGCACTGCATGCTGGTCCAGATAGCCCACACGGACACTTTTCGCCCACTCAACTTTTCCTTCATCAGGCATCAGTTTACCGGTAACGATATTCAGGAACGTGGACTTGCCTTCTCCATTGGCACCGATCAGGCCAATATGTTCTCCTTTTAACAGCCGAAAAGAGACATCCTGAAAAATCGCACGGTCACCAAAACCGTGAGTGAGATGCTCTACGTTTAATATACTCATAAGATAAACTCCTTTTTTCCTTTTATCACAGTAAATATTATTTTACATGGAATCCATTGGACATACAAGAGAAAATTAAGATTGCCATTTTGTCCATTATGTGATACAATGCCACAAGAATAAAAAGAACGTCTTCTCTGCCACCGGGCAGAGAAGTTAAGCGTCAGACTTTCTATCGTCAGGTCTCAGAAGATAGGGAGTTCTGACGCTTTATATTTGTTTAGGAGGCAGCGCGATGGAAAAACAGTCTTGTTTAAAGGAGTTTGTTCGGTACTCTTCATTGAATGTTCTGGGAATGACAGGTTTGTCCTGCTATATACTTGCAGATACCTTTTTCGTTTCAAAAGGGCTGGGTGCAAACGGCCTTGCAGCTCTTAATCTGGCAATCCCTGTATACAGTTTCATCCACGGTACCGGAATGATGCTCGGCATGGGTGGTGCCACAAAATATTCAATTTTTAAAGGACAGAAAGCATTCCGAAACTCCAATCTCATATTCACAAATACAGGATACCTGGCAGCGGTATTTGCGGCAGTATTCATGGTGATCGGAATTTTCTTTTCTAAAAATGTGACGCTGCTTTTAGGTGCCGATACAGAAGTGTTTGCCATGACAAATACCTACCTGAAAATCATTTTACTGTTTGCTCCTGCATTTATCATGAACGATATTCTGATTTGCTTTGTGAGGAATGACGGTAATCCCAGATTGTCCATGAACGCAATGCTGGGCGGAAGCATGCTGAATATCATACTGGACTATGTGTTTATCTTTCCTTTTGATATGGGGATATTCGGTGCAGTCCTGGCAACGGGGCTGTCGCCTGTCATCAGTATGATTATCCTGTCCGGCCATTTTCTGAAAAGGAAAAACAACTTCTGTTTTGAAAAAGTGGCTCCTCATGCCGCCATGATCGGTTACACGCTGTCACTTGGTTTTCCTTCACTGGTCACTGAAGTATCGTCAGGTGTCGTCATAATCGTATTTAATATGATCATTCTGAACATCCAGGGGAATATTGGTATCGCCGCTTATGGAGTGATCGCAAATCTGTCACTGGTCGTGATCGCAGTATATACAGGGATCGCACAGGGAATGCAGCCGCTTATCAGCCGGGCCTATGGGCAGAATGACAAATCAACGGTCAGGCAGGTTCGGCGCTATGCACTCTCCGCCCTGTTTATGGTCTCCTGTGTGATCTGTCTCACGGTGTTCCTGCTTGCCAGTCCGATCGCTGGCATATTCAACAGTGAAGGCAGTGTACGGCTGCAGGATATCGCGGTTTATGGGTTACGGCTGTATTTTATTGCAGCTCCGTTTGTCGGTTATAACATTGTGCTGCTGACGTTTTTTACATCCACGGAAAAAGCTGTTTGGGCACACTTGCTCTCTCTTCTGAGAGGGCTGATTCTCATTATACCCATGGCGTTTTTGCTGTCATCTCTGGCCGGGATCACCGGGGTCTGGCTGGCATTTCCTGTGACGGAATGTCTGGTTGCCGTACTGGGTATAATATTGAAAATAAAGACACAGACGGATTAAAAACTCCGTCTGTGTCTTTGGATATTAGTATGTAAAAAGCTGAGTCCAGTAATTTGTCCCTGCGGAATTCTGATAGTATCCCACTCCAATTTTTGTGAATTCTGCGTTCAGAATATTGGCTCTGTGTCCATCACTGTTCATCCAGCCGTTCATTACTTCCTCCGGGGTACGCTGTCCCCAGGCAATGTTTTCACCGGCCCCTCGGAAAGAAATTCCATTGTCTGTCAAAACTGAGCTGAATGCTCTTCCATCCGGGCGGGTATGAGAAAAGGAAGTTTCTGTCTCTTTTGCTCTCACCAGTGCTGCTGACGCGATGCTCTGATCGATAGTCAGGGCGTTCAGTCCTGCTTTTGCCCTCTCAGCGTTGACAAGATCCACAACCTGTTCTGCGAAGGTTCGTTCTCCCGTTTCAGGTTTATCCGTATCTGTTCCCGGTGTGTTACCGTCTGCTCCCGGTACATCCGTCCCCGGCACATCGGTATCCGGTGCATCTGTGTCCGGTGCATCCGTGTCCGGTGCGTCCGTGTCCGGTGCGTCCGTGTCCGGTTTATCCGTATCCGGTGTTTCTCCAGGTGCATCCGCATCCGGCACATTATTTTCAGGCGGTGCGATGTCAGGACAGTCCTGCCAGTTCAAGTGAATATCGCAGAACTTACCTTTAAGCTCTGATAAAATCTTATTTAATTCTTCCTGGCTGCCCGCCTGTTCCACGATTACGGCATAACCATTCGTCTTTAACTGCTCTTCCACGTTACCAAGATCTGCCGCATGCACGGGAATCGTCATACTTCCGACGGCACCAGCTGCCATGACAGCTGCAAATAATGAATGTTTCTTCATGATACCTCCTATCGTTGATGGATATTACAAATGCATTATTAAATAATTACATTTTTGTTACAAGAAGGATAATATCATATACAAAATAAGAATACTACAAGTAATAATTGGTAATGAACCGGTTACTCGTCTATCATCTTGCGAAACTGCAGATAGGAAGCCAAAAAATAAATCGTGTGAATCACCAGAAAAGCCGCAAGGACCAGAAGATAGACTTTCATGATCCACGCAGCCTGCATTCCAGTAGCATAGATCGTCCCTGTTCCTATGATCGCATAGCCTGAGATAAATGCGGGAAGGACTGCCGGCATCATGAAAAACAGCAGGACCTGAATGAATATCGTTTTTTCTTTCTTATCTGTGTCAAGCCCCAGCTGTTCCATGGTGCAGTATCTTCTCCTGTATTTGGCAATATCACTGAGCTGTTGTACAGACAGGACCGTAGCAGCTGCTATTACAAGTACAAAGGCGATATAAAATATAGGAAACGAAAACAAGACATTTCCCTTTCTCTGTTCCAACATGGAGTACTGCTGAATATCAACCGACAGTTCTGATGATAAAATCGCTGAAAAAGAAAGATCTTCCGAAAACCTTACACCCATTTCATCTGCCAGAATATTTTTCAGATCATCATTAACCCGGCCATTGATTTCACTGACACATTTATAATGATCCTCAGGTTCCAGCAGACAGGCTGCTTCGTCAGGCAGGACGATCAGATATGTCATGCCGTTAAACCAGTACTGTGAGAAAGCCTCATCATATACAGCCTTGCATCTGTATGTCACAGCTCCCAGATCAATCGTTTCCTGCTGTCTGATGAAATGTTTTTTAAAATCTTCAGAAACAATATTCCGACAGTGGATAAGAAGCTCGTCATCCTCTAACGCCTGGGTTTCCAAACCCTTCATTTTCCGCAACTCATTGTAGTCACTGAGCTTCATCACATAATCCGTCTCGTATAATCTGCCAGAGTTCAGCTCGCGATTTGTGATTACCCGGTACAGCTTGGTCTCCGCTGTCTCATAAAGCTGATATGTCCATACACCTGCTACTTTCTGTGTGTCCCGGATTGCATCTTCCACCTGATCGATCACTTTTTTTCTCTCCGCTGTTGCCTGAATATCAAAAGAAATCGTATCCGTTACGTTTTTCTCACTCACATCTTTTAAAAGCACCCCTTCAGACATGCAGATAATGGCAAGGGTAAATAAGATAGCTATCACAGACAGGGTCGTGCTGATGGTGTTGATTTTGGAAGTCAGCATTCTCACAAGAAACATCCGCTGTCCCTTATATTTCCAATCTTTATTATGAGTAAGAAGCCATGCGAAAAAAGCGCCTGCACAGTGATAAAATGTGAAAATTCCAAGCCCAAACGAAATCAGGGCAATGAGCACTGCTGTCATGGCATCCATCCTGTCGAGTCCAAATCCACAGTAGATAACTGCTACACCTGTCAGCAGACACAGGATGGAACAAAGAAACAGAAAACGATTTTTCCATGGTGCGTTTAAGATCGTCTCTTCATTCGCCTGATCCAGATAAAGCAGGCTGTGGATCTCTACTTTTTTCAGTTTTCTGCGGCTCCGAAACGCTGCAAACAACAGGATGATAAGATAACATGTGATCGTAAGCAGCAGGGCTCTGGCGGAAAACGTAATGCTGAAACTGAAGTCCAGTTCAAAAATATGCATGATGAGTGACTGTATCAGCTGATACAGAATCCCTCCTGCAAAAACACCTGCAACCAGGGACATTGCGCCAATAAAGAAATTTTCTTTCAGGAACATCCCCGACACCTGACTGCTCTCCATCCCCATCAGGAAGTACATGCCAAATTCCCTGCTTCTCTTTTCCAGCATAAAACGCATCATATAATTGACAAGCCAGCCCACGATCAGTATCACGATCAGATCCAGGATGTACAAAAGTGCCATGAAGGTACTGCTCATACCGCCGAAGATATCCAGATTTTCAGATGTCACGGTCGCATTGATGGTATAGAGCACCGCCACGGAAATGATCATGGTAATGATGTAGATGGTATAATCTGTGGCCTGCCGTTTTGCATTTCTAAGAGATAATGTTCGGATCATTTTATCTGCCATCAAATCCATCACCTCCCAGAACAGCCAGCACATCCAGGATCCTCTGATAGAATTCTCTGCGCTCTTTTTTCCCTCTTCGGATCTCATTGTAAAGCCTGCCGTCTTTCATGAAAAGGATCCGGCTGCAGTAACTTGCAGACATGGGATCGTGGGTGACCATTAAGATCGTTGCATTCATATCATGATTCAGGCGCTCCATTAAGTTCAGGAGCTGTCTGGAAGAATGTGAGTCCAGCGCACCGGTCGGTTCGTCGGCCAGAATCAGCCTGGGATCCGTGGCCATCGCACGCGCACAGGCGGCCCGCTGCTTCTGACCTCCCGACACCTGATTGGGGAATTTCCCCAGAATGTCTGTGATTCCGAGCTTTGATGCCGTATCCTGTACCGTTCGTTCTACTTCCTGCGGACTCATGCCCTGCAGTACCGGTCCCAGTGCTATGTTTTCCTCGATCGTAAGTGTGTCCAGAAGATTGAAGTCCTGGAACACAAATCCAAGATTTTCCCTGCGGAACCGCGCAATCTCTTTTTTACTGATACCAGAGACATCATTGCCTTCAAGGTATATATGTCCGGCACTTACCCTGTCTATCGTGGCAATACAATTCAGAAGTGTCGTCTTTCCTGAACCGCTGGGTCCCATGACCCCAATAAAATCGCCTCTTTGTACTTCAAAACTTACATCTTCCAGCGCTCTCGTAACGTTATTTTTATTGCCGTAGATCTTTACAATGTCCTCTACCTTTAATAAGCTGCCCATACTCTGCTCCTCCTTATCGCTGTCTTTATTTTATCATGGGTCCTCGTCGGAAGGTATGCTGGTCGCTTATCAGAACCTTAAGATTTCTTAAGATTGATTGAATGGCTGACATTGAAAATCCAGAAATACTCTGGTCCAGTTTCCGGGGAACGAGGTTATACGTATTCCTATTCCAAGATGTCCGCAGAGTTTCTTACATATATACAGTCCCATGCCCGTTGACTTTTTAAAATTCCGTCCGTTCGTTCCGGTAAACCCTTTATCAAAAACCCGTTCGATCTCCTCCCAGGGGATGCCGGATCCGTTGTCTTCCACTGCCAGCGAGAATACGGTATTACTGTCTGCCGGTCCTTTCTCCGTGTATATTCTTACCCGCGGACGCTCCGTTCTGCGGTACTGATAGCTGTTCCACAGAATCTGACTCAGGATAAATCCGACCCATTTTTCATCCGTATATACCGCCTGATCTGAGATATCTACGGAAACCGTAATTCCTGCTCTGATCCATGCTGTCCGGCACTGCGCCAGACAGTTTTTAACAATTGCTGCAAGATGAGTCTCACGAATCAGATAATCCTTTTCCACTCCGTCCATGCGTGCATAATAGAGTACCATCTCGACACTGTTGTTCAGCTTTTCAAATTCAGCAAGTATCTTTCTGGACATTTCTTCCTTATGGTTTTCACAGGTAAGGCGCACAGCTGTGAGCGGAACTTTCAGCTCATGTACCCACTGTTCAATATATTCCCTGTACTCCCTCTTTTCTCTTTGTACCTGCTCAATCTTATCCAGCATGGATTTTGATATCACCTGCATGATATCGTAATACTGGCGTTCTTCTTCCGTATAAGGGCATTTTACGATCTCTGGAAAGAGATACTTTTCCTGTATCTCATTTAAGACATTCCACATCCCGTCGTAATGCCTTTTTCTGGTGATGCAGCGGATGACAAGGCAGAACACGGAGATACTTCCCCACACGCTGAGGATCAGAAGTATGGAACCAGGCGGGACAGACATTACCCTCAGATACAGTGCCAGAAAAAACATGCCTGTCATGTTTAACAACATCATAGGTGTATGGTCTCTTAAATAACGAAAGATATTCATATCTGATATCCCATCCCTCTCCTGGTCTCGATCATCTGTCCGGCTCCAATGTCTTTCAGTTTATTACGTAGCCGTGTAATATGGACGCTCAGTGTATTGTCATCAATATAAAGCTCATTCTCCCACAGATATTCGATCAGATCAACCCGTGGTACAATGTCACCCGGATGCGAAAACAAATAATACAGAATTTTCAGTTCATTTCTGGTCAGGGTTGTTTCCTTTCCGGCGTAAATAATTTTGCCGGAAAGCAATTCCAGTATGACATCCCTGTATACGATCCTGGACTGCTCCGGTTCCTCGTTATGATATACTCTTGCCAGCAGATTTTTAATCCTTGTCATAAGAATGGGGACGTGATACGGCTTGACGATATAGTCATCACCACCGGTCATCAGACTCTTCAGTTCATCCATTGCCGTATTCCTTGCTGTTACAAAGATAATCGGAACTTTGGAGAATTTTCGTATTTCCCGGCAGATTTCATATCCATCCATAAAGGGCAGCTGGATATCCAGGAGAATCAGGTCCGGTTTTCCGGTGTGAACCTGTTCCGGTACGTGTTCCAGGGTTTCCGGTATTGCCACCTCATATCCTGCCGCCAGCAAAACCATTTCCAGCTCTTCGCGGATCTCCTGTTCATCTTCGATAATCATAATATTTCTTTTCATCTGTTAATCCTCATAATAAATCAAATTCATCAGATTGATACTGTTAAATTATAAAGCATACAGTATCTGATGGCAAATTTATACTTATCAATAAGTTATCTGAAAACCAGAACAAATGCCATTCCACTGTCATCTTTTTCTGCAAAGACTGCACCACTCATTCTCCTCATGATTTCCATGCATATATACAATCCGAGACCGCTGCCCTCCTGTCCGCCACTGTTGCCGCCACGGAAAAAGCTTTCAAAAATATGATTGAACTCATGATCTGTAACCGGTTCGCCTGTATTATAGATGCGGATCAGATGACAATAGTCCTCCTCGTGAAAAGAGATCTCAATACGTCTTCCGTCTCCGTATTTAAAAGCATTCTCCATAATATTTCCCAGAACCTCCAGAGATCTCTCCAGGTCCCCCTTCAGCAGGAGGTTTTCATACTGTCCGATCTTCAGATCGATCATTCGCATCCGGCACTTTTCCTCATAAGTGTCCCGCAGCCTTCTGATCAGATCGTCCTGATAAAATTCTCCGTCATTGACCTGAATATCCAGAATATCTTCTCTGGAGTTTTTCATGATCTCCTCAACGTACTGCTCAATCTCAGCTGCTTTTTCACCAATCTGGTGGGCAGCATGTGTTTTTTGGGAATCATCACGGTACATCTCTTCTTCCAGTGTCTTTCCATACAGCCGGATCATATGAAGCGGGGTCTTAATGTCATGTGACAGGGATAACAGCATTTTTTTCTTTTCACGTTCAAGCTCGAGCTGTCTCTTCTTTGAGGTCTGGAGTGTATCTTTTAAAAGCCCGATGCCCCACAGAAAATCACCGAAGAATCTGCTTTTTTCTTCCGTGACAATGCCGGACAGATGGCCTTTTGCCAGGTCATATGGGAGATTTTTAATCCTGAGAAACGGATTGATCAATTGTGACTTCAGATAAAATAAAAGGATAACAAAAAAAAGCCCCATAACACCAAAACATAGTTCGGTCAGGAGGAGTATCTCTCCGGTATGAATCGAAGGCCTGCGGTAATCAAATCTCCAGAAACCTTCCAGTTTATCCTCATAATATGCAGGGCGTATACTGATTCCGCTGTGGTTTTCTTCCAAAAAGAAATCGTCTGCCCCATTTTTCTCCTGAAGTTCTGCGGCAGACAGATAAGTAATGTTATCAACATACCGGTACTCGTTCAGATCTATCGATTCCGGAGAGCTGCCATTCTGGAGACTGTGGTAAATACGGTTTATCTCTACTTTGTATCTCTCATCTCTGTCCGGTTTCATGTGTACAATCCCATAGCCTGCGATCATGGATATTAGCAGACAGAACACAATGGAACATATCATAATGGCGTTATATTTCTTCATATCGGTAACCCACTCCCCAGACAGTCTGAATCCGCTTCGGTTCCCTTGGACTGCATTCAATTTTCGTGCGCAGCATTTTGATATGAACAGTCAAAGTCTGATTTTCACTGGAGCTGTCCATTCCCCATATCTGTCCAAAAATAAACTCCTTCAGCAGCGTTTTTCCCGGATTCTTAACAAACAAAAGAAGCAGTTCATACTCTTTCACATTCAATGGCAGTTCTTTGTCATCCAGATACACTTTCCTGGCGTCCTGATGTATGGTGAGTGCGCCGGACCGGATCATATCCAGGTTTTCCATTCTCCCGTCAAAACGCTGAAGCAGTGCCCTTATCTTGGCTGTCAGTATTTCGGGATCTACCGGTTTTTCCATATAATCATCGGCACCGAGTTCATAACCTTTGAGCTTATCAGATTTGCCTGAACGCGCGCTCATGATAAGTATCGGAAGATTTCGCAGCTCCCTTACGGAACGGCAGACGGCAAAACCGTCCATCTCAGAAAGCATGATATCAAGAAGCAGGAGCCGTACGTCATGCTTCTTCAGATAACATACGGCATCCTCCCCCCGGGCAGCGTGGAATACAGAATACCCGTTTTTTACCAGAAACGTCTGTATCAATTCTGCCAGTTCCACGTTGTCCTCAACAAGTAAAATATCCTTCATAAATTTATTACCATCCCAATTTGATCAGCCAGTCATTTAATGTTCTTTCACGTCTGCCGGGTTCTCCTGTCCTGTTCCATTTCCCAATGCTGATTTCATCCCGGATGTTCCCGTCCTCGATGTACAGGACGCGTTCACATTTGGATGCAACCTTCATATCATGTGTCACCAGCAGAATGCTGGTTCCATCGGCATTGATACGATTCAGTTCTTCCATTACCTCTATGGAATTCTGCTTGTTCAGAGACCCCGTGGGCTCGTCGGCAAATATAATTTTCGGATGATTGATAAGGCTTCGGCATATGCAGGCTCTCTGCAGCTGTCCTCCCGATACCTCGTTGATATCATTCTCAGCAACTTTGCTGATTCCAAGCTTCTGCATGAGGATTTTAGCGTAATCATCAACATTGGCTCTTCCCTGTTTGCTCTTTCCTGCCGGTGACTGGTACGCCGGCAGTATAATATTATCATATATTGAAAGGGTTTTCAGCATATACATCTGCTGGAACACAAATCCCATCTCAGTCAGCCGCAGGTCGCTCATCTCCCCCGTATTCAATGAGGTAAGTTCTTTTCCAAAAAAATTCACACTGCCGGCTGTTACACCGTCCATCCCGCTGACTGTATAGAGCAATGTCGTCTTTCCGGACCCGGATGGACCCATAATGCCGACCATTTCACCCTCCTCAATTCTCAGGTTCACATTTCTCAGCACATTATTCTGACGCTTATTTGTGATATAGGTTTTACATAGATTCTCTACAGTTAAGACTCCCATTTCACTGTCCTCCTATTCCAGGTTGTTAAGTTCGCGTATATTGATTTTCCTGATTTTTCCCGTCGCTGTAAATGTCGCAAGTATAATTCCGACCAGCAGAATCCCCGGGAATATACCGTAAGCCTGCCAGGGAACAACCTGGATCGTAACGTCTGCGCCCATAATAGCGAATATTGGTTTCAGGATCCAGTGATTGCTGAACAGGGACAGCGGCACCGCTGCCGCCATGGAGATCAGTGCGACCCAGATCATACGGGATACCTGCCAGAGCTTTATGGTTCTGTGTCGATATCCGACACTCTTCATCATGGCAATTTCACCTTTTTCCCGCGCGATGAAGAGCCGCTCCATCAACAGCGTGATCAGCATGATAACGGCACAGAGCATGGCAGTCATTGGAAAGAGTAAATCCCGAAGCGACTGCTGGATGCCTCCGACATTTCTGTCAATTACCTCCTGGGCACTGGACCATTCATATTCCGGAAACTTTTCACCAAGTTTTGCAGCCATCTCTTCCTGTGTTTTATCTGTTGTCATATCGACCATGATGTTCCAGCAGTCAAACATTGCTTCGTCGTCTAAATCTATTTCCGGGTTCATACGTATACTTTTTCCCAGCTGCATATAATCCGAATAGGTCCCGGTGATCATGAAACTTCGTGTCTGTCCGCCGAGCTCAGTTTCTATGAAATCCCCGATTTTCCAGTTTTTTTCTTCCATAAGCAGTGTTGAAACCGCGATTTCATTGGAGAGTACCGGTGCTTCTCCGTCCTCATACAGCAGATAATCATCATTATCTCCCAGAGACTGAACCGTCATAAGTTTGCTCAGAGCGTCGGAACCTTGCGCTGAGTAGGAAAAGAAGTAGATCGGAACTCCGGTAAGCTTTGCCTGATAGCCCTGTTCCTGCAGTTCTTTCTCAACCCGCTTCAGTCCCTGACGGAGTTCTCTGCTGGTTTTATAGCTGCCCTCCCCTGCAAGCTCGATATCCCTTAAGTAGACGGCGCTGTCCGGATCCATGGAAAATTTACCTGCCATCTCCCGGCTCTGCATGGTGTTGAGTGTATTCAGCGGTATCGTGATCAGGATGAAGCTGATACAGAAGGTAATCATAAGTACGAAGTATCTTCTCGGATGCTTCCGGATATCATTGAAGCCAAGGTACATCCATACCGGCATGCGGCTGCGCCTGTGAAGTCTCATACCAACTCTGTGTTTATAGCTTTCACCGGAGTGTCCGCCTTTTATGGCGTCAATCACAGAAATTTTATTCAGTCTCCTCGTACAGATATAACAAAATGCCAGAACCAGTATGACAATAAACAAAGTACACAGAATGTTAATGCCTATGTTGGCACTGCTGTCCTCCATGATCATGTTCCTGCTGACACCGGATACCATCACACTGCTTATCGGAATGCTGAGTGTAAAACCGATCAGGGCACCGATACTGACAAGCGCAAAATATTTTACCAGGTAAATTTTTTTAACCGCGAATTCTTTCATTCCGATCGCTTTCATGATCCCGATCTCACGGTAATCTTCTTCAATCGTAAATACCAGAGTGAAGCGCAGTACCAGCAGTGCGATCATTATCAGGCAGATTCCAATCAGAATAAGCAGCGCCGCCATAACCATGTCGAAGGAGTACACCAGTGTATAAGTATCTCTTGTGATCGTATTGACAAGGGTTGTAAATCCCTGATTATTCAACGCATCGTTAAACTCAGAGATGTTGTCGGTATCCACGAAGTACAGGCTGAATATGCTGCTGCTGTCTGCGTCTGTATATGATCCATATTCTGACGGATTTACAACAATCCTGGTCATACCAACCATTTCACTTCCAAAAGCAGCATCTTTTACAGCCGTCTTGATCCGGTATTCTTTTTTTACACCCCCGGATCCCAGGACGATCGAATCCCCTTTTTTAAGTTTGTTTTTTTCCATTACGGACTGACTCAAACCGATTTCATCGCCGGAGAGTGTCAGCTCGTTTCCGTCCAGGTCAAACACACGGCAGTATCGAGTATCTGTCGATCCCAGATAGATACTTGCACCTCCGGAATCAAGCTGCGCCTGCTCTGCTTTTTTATGAATGGTAACGCTCTTTTGAGTCAGTCCGAGCATCGTATAGTAGCTGTACGCACTCACCCGGGCTTCATCCGTCTCCAGCCATTGGTCAATCTGTTCCTTCTCGCTGTCTCCGGTGACGATCAGCGTCAGATCCGGTACGTTGGCATAGCTCATATAATAATCCACGGATGACATTACTACCAGGATGTTGTTCATGCTGCTTGCCAGAAAGATTGTGGCCATCGTAATAAACAGAAAAAGAATCAGATTGACACTTTTCCTCCGCCTCAGGTCTTTTTTTAATATTCGTCGTATCATGAGGAACTTCCTTCCCTTTTTAATGACGCTTAACAACCGGTTGTCTAACGTTAACTACAGTATAGCGGAGGAATTATGAAAAAATCCTTAAAAATGCCATATATTTTTAATACGGATTTTTCCTGAAACGACAGTCTGAATAGGATATAGCTGAAAACAGTAGATCTTGCCGGAGAATGAGGGGTACTAACATAGATTTGGCACTGAATGTATTGACAGTCTTAGAAATGATCTGCATAGAATTTTTGTCCATCTGGATTCTTTCTGTGAGGAAACACAGCTTTTTCAAATCACTGGGACTCTATGCCGGGATAACCGGGTATGAACAGAAAACCCGGTTATCATCCTATTTGTGATATGGTTCCCCGTTGATGATTCTGAAACACCTGTATATCTGTTCCAGCAGTATCACACGCATCAGCTGGTGAGGAAACGTCATACGTGAAAAACTGAGTTTATAATCAGCACGGCGCAGTACTTCGCTGCCTAGCCCCAGAGACCCGCCAATGACAAAGACGATATGGCTGACCCCGCAGACGCCCAGCTGTTCAATCCTGCCAGCCAGCTGTACAGAATCCGGCATTTCACCTTCTATTGCCAGTGCGATCACATAGTCAGTATCACGGATATATCTCAAAAGTTTCAAGCCTTCGGTATCCCTGATCTGTACTTCCAGTTTCTCGCCAGCCTTGTCCGGCGTTTTTTCGTCAGGCACTTCCTTTATCTCCAGTTTTACATATTTTCCAAGTCTTTTTACAAACTCGGCGATGGCCTGTGTATAAAATTTTTCTTTCACCTTTCCTACGGTGAGACATGTAATCTTCATAATAAAACCCTCATAAAAGATAACGGAATGTTACATCTTACAGGTGCAACATTCCGTTATTCAAACTACTGATTCTCTTGGCATCTGGTGCAGAAGGAGCCTTCTGTCAGCTGAGAGATCGCCTTCATCTTCTGATTGACCATCTCCCACATACAGTAAGGCAGATGGTCCTGATGACCGCGGTGCAATGTCACGCATTCAAAGCAGTTGCCATGGTGCGGACAGGCTTCCGGACATGAGCAGTGATCTCCATTATCACGTACCTGTTTCAGGAATTCCTGTTTCAGGCGCCAGGATTCATCCTCATTTCCTGCCTTCGATGCCTGGATTTCCTGTTTCATTAAATCATTCCCGTCGATTCTCATCCTCAGTCCTCCGAATCTTCTTTCTTAAAGCAATTTGGTATACCGCCGTATACATCCCTGTGATGGGCTACGCATGCACAGCATTTCCCATGATTTACGCAGCTGGAATTAGGGCAGCTGCACGGTCTGTCGTTACTGCATTTTGCATTATCCGGCATAATGATACCTCCTTTTATTTTCTGTAAAAGTCACGTACAGCGGCTGTGCATCTGTGCAAGCAAGCTTGCCCCTCTGCACAGACATTGGACAGGCTAACCCGTATAAACAAACAGGCCATCAGGCGTCATGTCCGTTTAGCTGAAAGGTATTCGTGGATTCCTCTGGCTCCCGCACGTCCTGCCCCCATTGCCAGGATTACTGTAGCTGCGCCTGTCACGGCATCGCCGCCGGCATACACACCATCTTTTGAGGTCTTTCCGAACTCCTCATCTGCGATAATACATTTTCTTCTGTTAACATCCAGACCGTAGGTCGTAGAAGAGATCAGCGGATTCGGAGACGTTCCGAGGGACATGATGACAGTGTCCACATCGATTTCAAACTCAGATCCCGGAATTTCAACCGGTCTTCTTCTTCCTGATTCATCAGGCTCTCCGAGTTCCATGCGGATGCATCTGATCCCGCGTACCCAGTCGTTATCATCAACAAGAATCTCTGTCGGATTTGTCAGAAGATTGAAATTGACTCCCTCTTCCCTGGCATGATGTACTTCTTCCACACGCGCCGGGAGTTCTGCTTCACTTCTTCTGTAAATAATATGTACTTCGGCTCCGAGACGAAGTGCAGTCCTTGCAGCGTCCATTGCCACATTGCCGCCGCCTACGACGGCTACTTTCCTGCCAACCATGATCGGTGTTTTATAATCATCGCGGAATGCCTTCATCAGATTATTTCTGGTCAGATATTCATTTGCTGAAAACACCCCGTTTGCATTTTCACCCGGAATTCCCATGAACATGGGGAGTCCTGCACCGGAACCGATGAATACTGCTTCGAACCCTTCTTCAGTCAGGAGTTCATCGATGGTTGTTGATTTTCCGATGATAACATTCGTCTCAAGCTTCACACCCAGAGACACTACATTTGCAACTTCTTCTGCAACAACTTTATCTTTCGGAAGACGGAATTCCGGAATACCATAGACCAGAACACCTCCTGCTTTATGGAGTGCTTCGAAAATAGTAACGTCATATCCCAGTTTTGCCAGATCACCGGCACATGTAAGGCCTGCCGGTCCGGAACCGATCACAGCCACTTTATGTCCATTTTTTTCGGTAGGAGCGTTCGGTTTGATTCCGTTCTCTTTTGCCCAGTCAGCTACAAAACGTTCCAGTTTACCGATGGACACGGGCTCGCCTTTGACGCCTCGGATACACTTTCCTTCACACTGGCTTTCCTGAGGGCATACACGTCCGCAGACTGCAGGAAGTGCACTTGACTTGCTGATGATCTGATATGCCTCTGCGATATTCCCTTCTTTCACCTGCGAGATGAAAGCCGGAATGTCAATGGAAACAGGGCATCCTGTAATGCATTTTGCATTTTTACAGTTAATACAGCGCACGGCTTCTTCCATCGCTTCATCCTGGTTATATCCGTAGCACACTTCTTCAAAGTTGGTTGCTCTGACTTTTGGATTCTGTTCTCTTACAGGAACTTTCTTTAATACATCTGCCATTATTCTTCACCTCCGCAATGTCCGCATCCGCCGTGATGGGTATCTCCCTCTTTCTCTTTCAGATAAGCACGGCCTTCTTCTGTTTTATACAGCTGCTGTCTTTTCATCGCTTCATCAAAATTCACCAGATGACCGTCGAATTCCGGTCCGTCAACACAGGCAAATTTCACTTCATCTCCCACGGTAAGGCGGCATGCTCCGCACATACCGGTTCCATCCACCATAATAGGATTCATGCTGACGATCGTATGAAGTCCAAGTTCTTTGGTCAGCAGACAGACGAATTTCATCATGATCATCGGCCCGATCGCAACTACTACATCATAAGTCTTACCCTCATTCTGTACGAGATCTTTGATTACTTCCGTAACCATACCTTTTCGCTTATAAGAACCGTCGTCCGTTGTTATGTACAGATTGCTGACCTCTTCCATTTCTTTTTCAAGGATCACGAGATCCTTCGTCTTAGCTCCAACGATGGCATCCGCTGTTATTCCGCGCTCGTGCAGCCATTTTACCTGAGGATAAACCGGTGCTGTTCCAACGCCGCCTGCCACAAACAGGATTTTTTTGTTCCTCAGTGACTCGATATCCTCTTCTATAAATTCTGAAGGTCTTCCAAGAGGTCCTACAAAATCTGCGAATGCATCACCTGTCTTTAATTTTGACATCTGAAGAGTCGATGCCCCTACAATCTGGAATACGATGGTGACTGTTCCTTCTTCACTGTCATAATCACAGATCGTGAGCGGAATACGTTCCCCCTCCTCATCAATCTTTACAATAATGAACTGACCCGGATGGCAGTGTTTTGCAACACGCGGCGCTTCAACATCCATAAGGAAAATGTTGTCCGTAAGTTGTTTTGCTTCTCGAATCTTGTACATAACTTCCTCCTCTTAATCTTATTGATATTTTCATACGACTTCCACTATGTCCCCCATGCAGAATGTCATTTGTATGTGTATTGGAATTTTCTACTTTACAACGTAAGTGGCACTGCCCGGGTAACTTTCCTTTCCATTCTGGTTTACAATGATCGCATAAAATGTATACTCACCCTGAGGCATCGCCACAGGACCGGTATATTTTGTGCTCCCGGCCGTCGGCTTTTCGTCAAAAGAATAATATGCTGTACAGCCATCAGGAACGGCTATTTCAATCTGTAAACCTGATGAACTCTGATACTCCCCTGATGCCGGTGAGATAACGGGTACTTCCGGCATGGGTATCACAATTTCATAGGTGCTGCTCTTTATATCGCCCGGAATATCCCGTTCATTGACTGCAACGGCTCTGATCGTTGTTGTTCCCTCAGTCAGCGGAATACCAACTTTATAAGGCTCACTGTCTTCCGTTGGAATCGTTCCGTCCGTCGTATAATAGATGATACATTTCTGCGTACCTTCTGTATACAATTCAACCGTCATCAGTTCCTGATAATCTCCTGCAACAGGAGTAAACTGAACTTCTGCCGGCAGATATTCAGAGAATACATCTCTGATTCCTGCATCGCTTATGTTTTCAACGAGTTGCCTGACAGAATCCGTATCACCGTCTTCTTCGTAAATCTGAATCAATAAAGAATATGCATCCTCACTGTCAGGGTGTTCACCGATCACAGACTCTAAGAACTCAGCGCACTTTCCTTTCTGTCCGGAATCATACAGAATCCGCGCTTTCAGAAGCTTTGCATCTTGATTTTCAGCGTCCAATGTGACCGCACGCTCAATATAGCCGATGGCTTCCTCATAATTCTGGTCCCGCCATGTTTCCTCCGCCATTTTGTATTGATAATCAAACGACTGATTTTGCTGTTGTCTTGTATATTCCTGATATAATAAGATTCCTACGGCTGCCGCTATAACAGCCAGAAAAAACACAAAAACAAACGGCCATTTTTTCTTCTTAGGCTTCTCAGGTTTCCTCTCCGGCTCTTTCTGTACCGGCTGCATCCGCGGATAAGCCATCTCTTTAGATGCACGCTGCTGATTCGTCTGTTCGTTGGAACGGTAAGAACCAATCGCATGATATTCAGGCACCCATTGTATTTCTTCTCCGCAGTTGAGGCAGAAAACCCTTCCCTTTTCTACCGGGGCACCGCAATATGAACATCTCATCCTTTCCTCCCTTGCCGCACTTTTGCTGCGGCTCCAATCAGGGATGGGTGAAAGCTCCCTTTCAACCTTTCCTCCCTTGCCGCACTTTTGCTGCGGCTATACTCTTTAATCATAAGGCAATTACAGTGATTCTTCAATATAATTTTCGAATTCTTCCATACTCATCAGGATTTTTCTGGGTTTTGTGCCTTCCTCCGGCCCTACTACCCCTGCATCGCTGAGCTGATCCATGACTCTGGCGGCACGGTTGAATCCGATTTTGAACATCCTCTGAAGCATTCCAATAGATGCCTTGTCCTTATCTATGATAAAACGTCCCGCCTGTACAAAGTATTCATCACGCTCACTTGCGGTATCCGCAGGGGATGCCTCTGCTGTACTGTGATGATTGATCTTATCCTCCACTTCTGAATCATATTCCGACACACCGTGCGTCTTCGCAAGGAATTCCACTACATCTGCCACTTCCTTATCTGAAACAAAGGAGCCCTGTACACGGGCAGGTTTCTGATATCCCTGAGGGTAAAACAACATATCTCCCTTACCGAGCAGTTTTTCTGCCCCGTTCATATCCAGTATCGTTCTCGAATCGACTCCTGACGATACTGAAAATGCTATGCGGGATGGCATATTCGCTTTGATAAGGCCGGTAATGACATTTACAGACGGACGCTGTGTCGCAATGATCAGATGAATGCCAGCGGCTCTTGCAAGCTGTGCCAGACGGCAGATCGCATCCTCCACTTCTCCCGGTGCAACCATCATAAGGTCGGCAAGCTCGTCCACAATAATGACGACCTGCGGCATTTTCTTCGGCTTGGTTTCATCATCGATTCCGGATATCCTGCTGACTTTCGCGTTGTATCCTTTCAGATCCCGTACATTGTATTCTGCAAATTTATTATAGCGTTCCGTCATCTCCGCGACGGCCCAGTTCAGAGCGCCTGCTGCCTTTTTCGGTTCAGTCACAACCGGGATGTAGAGATGCGGGATGCCGTTATACACACTGAGTTCGACAACTTTCGGATCGATCATGATCAGCTTGACATCATCTGGATTTGCTTTGTACAGAATGCTCATGATCAGTGTATTGATACAAACTGATTTACCTGATCCTGTTGCCCCCGCGATCAGCAGATGCGGCATTTTTGCAATATCTGAAATCACAGGCTGTCCTGCGATGTCTTTTCCCACGGCAAATGCAATGGATGAGGGATGTTCCTGGAAAGCATCGGATTCCAGCAGCTCACGCAGCAGCACGGCGCTGTTTGTTTTATTGGGTACCTCGATGCCTACAGCAGCCTTACCTGGTATCGGAGCTTCGATTCGGATATCAGCAGCAGCCAGATTCAGCTTAATATCATCTGCCAGGTTCACGATCCGACTCACCTTAACTCCCTGATCCGGCTGAAGTTCATAACGCGTTACCGTTGGTCCGCAGCTGATATCGCTGATCGTGACATTGACACCGAAATTTTTAAGCGTCTGCTGAAGTTTCAGGGCAGTAGCCTTTAAAGACTGTGCCGTATTACCGTTTTTCCCTCCGCTGCCTTTGGTGAGCAGTGAAACAGGTGGAAACTGGTATTCTTCAGCTATATGGCTTTCCGAGCTTTCTTCAGAAAGTTCACCTTTGATTTCCAAGACACTCTCCTGCACTTCTTTTTTTGACGCGCGTTTTTTCTTCTGTGGCTCCTGCTTTTCCTCAAAAGCAGGGATTTTTGCTTCTTCCGGATGGAATACGGTCGCCAAAACCGGCTGACTCTCTTCAGCAGGCGGTTCCTTCTGCAGTGTAAGTTCATCGAGAAAACTGAACGTTTTTATCTCCTTCGGGGTATCCGTTGTTCCCTGTTCCGTATCAGAATCCTCTTTTAAATTAAAGTCAACTTCCACCTCCTGGCGTTTGGCACGTTTTGCATCCCGCTGCGGTTTATTTTCCTTATATTCCTGATGTGCTTTTGAAACATTCTGGTATGCCCTGGAACTGTATTTGCGGAGTGAGGAGACCACCGGCTTTTGGGTCATGATGATCGCTGATATTACGAGACCTGCGATGACGATCACGTACGCACCGATTTCTCCGAAAGCCAGACCGAACAGCCATGCCTCAAAGGCCCCGGTAATACCGCCGCCGATTTTTTCTTTCGCACACAGCTTAAAACTCTCGATCAGAGTATACCCTCCGTCTCCCACAGTCAGGAGATGAAGAAATCCGCACAGGAAGAAAATGCATCCGATCAGACCTGACATTTTTCTGAATATCAGAGAATTTTTATGATTTGATATATAGAATGCCGTTCCGGCAAACAGCAGTGCTGGAAATACATATGCCATCAGACCGAAAATCCCGAAAAAGAAAGAGCTGACTGCATTGCCGACGACTCCTCCGATTCCAAAATTACTGATGAACAGTACAATAGAAACTGCCAGGACAAGCAGGACGATGATGTCCTGATAGACCGGACTGCTGTTTTTTGCTCCGGCGCGTTTGGATGTTGTTCTTTTGTTTGTCTGCCGGGTATTTTTCCGGACAGATTTTTTTTTCTGTGTTGCTGCCATAACCTTTTGCTCCCCTTTTAATAATGATGTTGCGTCCGTTTGACTCCGGTATCATAAAACATAATTACATATGATTGCAGTTGTTCCGATCAAAAAGCAGTAAAGTGCAAAAAAACGGAACCTGCTCTTCTTTATCAAATGCAGCATTATTTTGATACAGAAAAATCCGACAACTGCTGCGGTCACCACTCCCGCCAGCCCGTAAAAAAAGGAGGCTGTGTTGAATGAAACCTTTGGAAGTTCCCTGAGCTCCCACACGGCAGCGCCGATAACAGCCGGGATGGACATAATAAACGAATACTTAACAGAAAATTTTTTATGAAATCCGCAGAGCAGGCAGGCGGCGATCGTAACACCGGAACGCGAGATACCTGGAAACACAGCAATCCCCTGGCAAACTCCGATAAGAAGTGCATAGCCATAACCAACCTCCCGCGGAAGTTTTTTTCCTTCTTTGCTGTAATCCACAACCAGCAGCATCACACTCGTGATATAAAGCCCCGTCCCTACGGCCAGCAGGGACCCGGCAGCCTGAACAGCCAGATGATTCATCAGTACGCCGATGATAACTGTGGGAATCGTGGATATGAAAATCATCATGATAAATTTACGGTAATTATTATGTACGATTTTCTGATATCTGCGTTCTTCGCTGCCGCTGAGATTCTGAAAATATATTTGTCCATTTGCAGCCAAATCCCGGATCATCCGTATCATTTCCCAAAAAAGTCGCCTGATATCCGCCCAAAACGCAACAAAAACTGCTGTCAGAGTTCCGACATGCAGCATTACATCAAATAAAATCCCCGTATCCGTCTGCATATGCAGCACCTGTTTCATAAGCGACAGGTGTCCAAAACTGCTGACTGGCAGAAACTCCGTACATCCCTGTATAATCCCCATAAGTATTGCCTGTAATAAACTCATCCTTTTTAACCACCCTTATTGTCATACACTTCAGTATTATACCATAGGTTTTTTCGATATACAAACGATGTTTTTGGAGTCTTTGCCGTTTTTCTTTATGCTAAGCTTCCTTCAAAAAACTGCGATAGCATTTTACTGCCTCATAGATATCGGCTTTGCTTGCAACCTCCCACGGTGCATGCATACAGAGTACCGCCACCCCGCAGTCGATAACATTCATTCCATAGTTCGCCATGATATAGGCGATCGTCCCGCCGCCTCCTGCATCTACCCTGCCGAGTTCTGCTGTCTGGTAATAGACACCGTTTTTATCCAGGATCGCGCGCAAAGCTGCGATGTACTCCGGATTTGCATCATTGCTGCCGCTTTTTCCGCGGCTCCCCGTATATTTATTAAGCACGATGCCGCGTGAGAAATATGCAGAGTTTTTGTCTTCAAATACGTCTGCGTACATTGGATCATATGCCGCACTGACATCCGATGACATCATTTTGGAATTCTCAAGAGCCCGTCTGAGCCTGAGTTCAGAATAATCCTCTGAGCATTCCAGTAATTCAGCAACAGCATTCTCAAAAAAGCGTGAGTGCATGCCTGTTGCACCGACACTGCCGATCTCTTCTTTGTCCGTCAGAATACAGCAGCAGGTTTTTCTGGCTTTTTTCAGTTCCATCATCGCCATAAAGGAAGTGAATGCACACACCCGGTCATCCTGTCCGTAACCCATCACCATACTGCGGTCAAGACCGCAGTCCCTGGCTGCGCCGGCCGGCACAATCTCCAGTTCAGCGGACATAAAATCTTCTTCTGCGATGCCGTATGCCTCACTTAAGATATTCAGCGCACAGAGTTTTACGCTCTCCTTCTCCTCTGCGCCTATCGGCATATTGCCGATCAGAAGATCCATCTGCTCTCCGTCTATAAATGTGCCGGCATTCTGTTTCATCTGTTTGGAGGAAAGATGCACGAGAAGATCTGACATGACAAATACGGGATCCGATTCTTTTTCCCCGATTGATATATTAACAACGGTGCCGTCCTTCTTTACAACAACCCCGTGAATCGCAAGTGGGATCGCAAGCCATTGATATTTTTTTATGCCGCCGTAATAATGGGCATCCAGATATGCAAGCTCTGATTTTTCATAGAGAGGAACCTGTTTTACATCCAGGCGCGGAGAATCGATATGTGCACCCAGGATATTCATTCCCTGTTCCAGACTCTCCTCCCCTACCTGAAAAAACAAAACGGATTTCCCCATTTTTTCGATATAAACCCGGTCCTGCGGATTCAGTTTTTCTTTTGCCTGAATGATACTCTTCAGGTTACGGTAGCCGCATGCTTCTGCTTCTTTTATCATAATGCTGACGCATTCCCGCTCAGTCTTTCCTGTGGTCAGATAATCTTTGTACTTTTCACATATTTCGTTCAGTTCCTGCTTCTGATCTTCATTATATTCAGTCCATATACTTTTCTTATTCACTGTTATCACTCCTGTCTTCTTATATTATAACATGCAATAGTATAACACATTCTGCATGGCACGTGAACCTGAAACGATTTTCACAAATCAAAACATCTCGCAGCACAGCCGCTCCATTTTATCATGGACAGCCGCATGGTCTCTTTCGTCCATCATGGTGACGATCACATCCCCGGCCAGCAGCTTCGTTCTGCCTTTGGGAATCAGTTCTTCTGTACCGCGCTGTATTGCCACCAGCAGACAGTTCCGGGGCCAGTCAATCTCACTGATCAATACCTCCTCCAGTCTCGAACCGTGATGCACCACATAATTCACCAGCATTTTCTGCCCTTGTTCTTCTGAGACCGTCTGCCCCTGTTTCTTCAGCAGGCGTTCCAGAAGACTTTCATAAATTGGTTTTGACCGCAGCAAGGTCGCTGTGATATACGCCATCACAGATACGATCGACAGAGAAAGCATCTGACTTAAGGATCCCGTCATCTCAAAGATAAGGATGATTCCGGTGAGCGGTGCGCGTACTATAGCGGCAAAGTACCCTGCCATTGCGAGCAGTACAAAGTTATTGATATAGACCGGATCCATTCCAAAATACTGTACGCCGGCCGTCGCATATGCGCCTCCGATAAAACCGCCAAGCACCAGCAGCGGAAAGAAAATACCACCGGGCGCTCCGGAGCCGAAACTGACTGCCGAAAAGACAAAACGTCCTGCCAGGATAAGCAGCACAGTTCCCAGCAATGCATCATTTGCCGTCAGATGTTCGATCAGAGCATGTCCGCTTCCGAGAAGTTCCGGACAGGTAAAGCCCAGAATTCCCGCACAGATAAAAGGAATCATCAATTTCATGGTGGAATTCAGAAACTTTGCATTGCTGTACAGCATCTGGACTTTTAAAGTAAACCAGTTATAAAACGCCCCCAAGAGTCCCAGGATCACACCGAGAAGCAGTATCATCCAATAATATCTCTGCGGCAGGGCATTTTCTATTCCAAACTGAAAGACTGACTCTGAGCCAAGAATCGCAGAACACAAAAAATCTGCCGTAAGGGATGCCGTCATGACAGACAACAGCACCGAAACAGAAAAGTTCTTATGTACTTCCTCAAGCGAAAACATGACGCCTGCGAGAGGCGCGTGAAATGCGGCTGATAATCCGGCGCTCGCACCGCATGTCAGCAGAAACCGTTCCTCCGTCCTTCCACGGTCCATTCCTTTTGAAATTCCTTTGCCGACCATGGCACCGATCTGAATTGAGGGGCCTTCACGCCCAAGTGCCAGCCCTCCCAGAAGACACAGAAAACCGCCCAGAAACTTGGCCGGCAGCACTCTCCACCATTTCTGATCCAGTTTTCCTGTCATTTCCCCTTCCAGCTGCGGAATTCCGCTTCCTGAGATCATTGGTTCGCATTTTAATAATCTGCCGACGGTAAACGCCAGCAGCAGTAAGATCAGAAACCAGCCGGCCATACGAAGCGGCGACTGCTTTGCATTATCCAGAATGACTGGCAGCCATTCTCCTGCTTTTTCCAGACATATGCGGTATAGCATTACCACGAGACCGGCGGCCGCACCGACCAGTATCCCCTCGCCGATCAGAATGATCTGGAAACGTTCTGCACGTTTGATCGTGCTGGTAGTATCTTTCTTCATATGCCTCCTCCAAATTTCACACGGTTTCATCTCCTGTAAATCTCTTCACTTTATCAGTTTCTGGTGTTTTATTATTTCATCGGTCACAGTTTTTGACAACAGCAGCACACAGATCAGATTCGGGACCGCCATCAGCGCATTCATAATATCCGAAAAATCCCACACCACATCCAGCGCACAGGTGGCTCCCAGGAACACAGCCAATGCATACAAAAAGCGATAGACAATACAGTATTTCGGCTTCTTTACAAGAAACTCAAAGGCCTTTTCACCCTGATATTCCCAGGCGATGATCGTCGCAAATGCAAACAGTGCGATACCGATACTGACCAGATAGCCTCCCCAGTTCCCAAAGGTTGTAGAAAAAGCTGCTATGGTCAGGGCAGATCCTGTCACCAGCTCCCCGGAAGCATCTGTCATCCCCAGTACGCCTGAAGCAGCCAATGCAAGACCTGTCACCAGGCAGATAACGATTGTATCAAAAAATACACCCGTCATACTGATATATCCCTGTCGTACGGGATCATCGGTATTCGCAGCCGCCGCACTTATCCCTGCCGCCCCAAGACCGGCCTCATTGGAAAATACACCTCTGGATACCCCCCAACGCAATGCCTGCTGTGCGGATACGACCAGCGTGCCTCCCATTCCCCCGGCGGCAGCCCGGGGTGAAAATGCCATCGTGACGATCGCGGCAATTCCTCCCGGAAGGTTCTCTATATTCATGAAGATGACTGCCAGCGCACCAGCCATATAGAAAACTGCCATACACGGTACGAGAATCTGAGTCACGCGGGAAATGGACTTGATGCCTCCAAGGATGGCAAATATCGCGAACAGGGTGGCTGCCAGACCTGTCAGCCCCTCCGATATCCCAAAAGTCTCTTTCATTGCCGCTGCGATCGAGTTGGACTGTGTCATATTCCCAATGCCAAAAGAAGCAAACACAGCAAATAACGCAAACAGCGTACCGAACAGCTGGCCCATCCTCCGGTTTGGGAATGCCTGTCGCATCGTATACATCGGTCCGCCTGATATCTCGCCCTGTTCATTGACGACCCGGTATTTGACTGACAACATGCTCTCTGCGAATTTCGTGGAAAAGCCAGTCAGTGCAGAAAGCATCATCCAGAGCAGCGCCCCCGGACCGCCTAAGACCATTGCAGTCGCCACGCCCACGATGTTGCCTGTTCCGATCGTTGCGGCCAGCTCCGTCATCAGTGAGGAGAAAGACGAGATGTCTCCGTCGCTGTCATCCTTCGTTCTGGAATCCCGCCCGAGTACACACTTCAATGCGTAGCCCAGGTTGCGGACCGGCAGGAATCTCATTTTGATCATCAGCCAGATTCCCGTCCCCAATATAAAAATGATCATCGCCGGGCCCCACACGATATCATCAATCCGTCTTAAAATTTCCGCGGCTTTTTCCATTCCGACCTCAAAGCATCGTTGTTCCTCTTACTATATACAGTAAGGACTTCCTTTATTACTGCGATTTATACAGCGGACATGGAAAAAAGTGCCCTAGAACCAGGCACTTTATGAAATCAGCTGTTATGCGTTCTGTTTTTCCTGTTCAATCAGTTCCCGGAGTTTTGCGAGAGCCTTGCTGATCCCTCCGACCTCATCGATCAGTCCTTCACGGACGGCTTCTTTTCCGTCAAGCATTGTTCCAACATCTTTAACCAGCATTCCCGTGTCCAGCATCAGCTCTTCCAGACGCTGCTGTGAAATATTGGAGTGCCCGGATACAAATTCCGTGATCCTGTCCTGCGTCTTCTCAATATTGCGGTAGGACTGTGCAACACCGATGAACATGCCGTTGGAACGCACCGGATGAATCACCATGGTTGCACTCGGTACGATAAAAGAGTAATCCGAAGAAACGGCAAGCGGCACACCGATCGAATGGCCTCCCCCCAGTACAAGGGAAACGGTCGGTTTGCCAAGAGACGCAATCATCTCTGCGATGGCAAGGCCGGCTTCCACATCTCCTCCTACAGTATTCAGGAGGACCAGCATTCCCTCGATACGATCGTTATCCTCCACCATCGCAAGGCGAGGAAGGATATGTTCATATTTCGTCGTCTTAGAGCGCTCAGGAAGCGCTTCATGACCTTCAATCTCACCGATAATCGTCAGCAGCTGTATACTTGACTCCAGTTCTGCCATATTACCGGTCTTTGTTGTATTTTCCATGTGCACATACTCCTTTTTTGAGATAGTATGTGCGCATGGAAGAATTTTATGCCTTACTCGTCCCAGTTGTGATATACGTACTGTACATCATCGTCATCCTCCAGCAGATCCAGGGTTTTCTGCAGATTTTTGACTGCGGTTTCGTCGTCAAGCTCAACCCAGGTCTGCGGGATCATTGTCACTTCTGCAGACGCCATCGGAATGTTGCCGCTTTCAAGTGCTTCGCGTACCGCTGAAAAATCATCGGGGGCTGTCAATACCTCATAGCTGTCCTCTTCCTCTGAAAAGTCTTCCGCACCTGCATCGAGTGCAATCATCATCAGATCATCCGCGTCCATCTCACATTCTTCTTTTGAAATAATGATCTGGCCCTTTTTATCAAACATAAAAGATACACATCCGGGTGTTCCGATATTTCCGTTTCCCTTTGTAAATGCGCTTCTCACATTTGCCGCTGTCCGGTTTTTGTTGTCTGTCAGCGCGTCAACGATGATGGCAATGCCATTCGGCCCATACCCTTCATAGGTAATATACTCATAGTCAGAGGCATTCGCGTCTCCCGCTGCTTTTTTAATTCCACGGTCAATGGTATCATTCGGCATGTTGTTAGCCTTTGCCTTTGCGATCACATCGCGCAGCTTGCTGTTGTTGGCCGGATCCGGTCCGCCTTCCTTGACAGCTACCACGATCTCACGACCGATAATGGTAAAAATCTTCCCTTTTTTCGCATCATTTTTTTCTTTTTTGTGTTTTATGTTTGCAAATTTTGAATGTCCAGACATGTGTCCTCTCCCTCTTCCTGCTGTAATTTTCTGTAAAATAATTCATGATGTCTGCGTCAGCAGACATGTCCTTTCGTTACCCGTAATTTTTGTATGATATTGTCTTCTACCACCAGAATCTGAAAGCAGTAACCAAACGCTTCCACCTCCTTGTCCTCTTCCGTCGGGATATGACCGAGCAGCGAGGTCAGATATCCGTTCAGCGTTTCAAACTCCTGATCGTCAAAATCCAGCCCCAGAACTTCTCCTACCTGTTCCAGCGGAGTAAGCCCGTCCATCAGCATACTGTCATCAAACTGCGGCTGAATAAAATCATCACTGTCATCGTACTCGTCCAGGATATTTCCGACGATCTCCTCCAGGATATCTTCCATCGTCACGATACCGGAGGTCTGTCCATACTCATCGATGACGATCGTCATATGTACTTTTTTTGCCTGCATGGCTTTGAAAATTGAGTCAATATTCCGTGTCTCCGGAATGAATCCCACGTATCTGACAAGATTTTTAATCTCACAGACAGGGGCATCCTGCTGATTGTGCTCGATCATCTGAATGGCAGCATCTTTCATGTGAATGATGCCGATGATATTATCAATCGTTTCATGATATACCGGATAACGCGTATTGCTGTTTTCCAGCATAAATGCCATCGCTTCACCGAGCGTTGTTGATGCTTCGATGGCATTGACATTTTTCCTGTGTGTCATGATATCGCGTGCTGTTTTATCGCCGAAGGCCATGATATTTTGAATCATCTCGGCTTCGCTTTCGAGGATAACCCCCTGTTCATGTGCTTCATCTACAAGATCGATGATCTCATCTTCTGTGACATCATCCTGGTAATGGTAAGGATCGATGCCGAACAGGCGCACAAGTCCGTTTGCAGCCTTATTCAAAAAGAATGTAACCGGTGTCATGAGCATAATGATCAGACGAACTGCACCGACAAGTTTCACTGCACAGCTTTCCGCATGATAAGATCCTATTTTCTGTGGTGCAAGATATCCCACAGAAATGGAAAAAACCAGCAGTATCAGTACGATGAGAATTCCGGATATCACCCAGCCCGGAGTACTGGTTATGTATGGCATAACAATTCCGTGAAAATAGCCGGAAAACCTCCGGACAACAAAAAGCCCGGCAGCCATGCCGAACAGCATTGTAACGACCTGTGCCGTACTGTTCAGCAAAAAGGGCTCTTCTACAAGCCGCAGCATATAAGCGTACTTTTCATTTCCGGTCTCCGCCTCTTTTTCAGCGTTACTTTCACTGATATTCAAAAGTGCCGCGCGAAAGGTGTTCATCACAACACTTACGATCGTAAAAATAAGAAAAATCAGACCCCCAGGTAAAGGGCTACTGCCATCGTCCATGTATTACTCCTTTATATTCACTCATCTTTTGTCATTAAAAATATACCATCATCCATCCAATCCGTCAATATGGACTCCCTTTATGTAGAAAGTTCAAGACTAATACAAAGCGCCTTATTGACTTGTCTCAGCAGATCTGCATCCAGATGACACACTTTATCTTTTAACCGTTGTTTATCGATTGTACGAAGCTGTTCCAGCAAAATAACGGAATCTTTAACAATCGCATACGATGACGCATCAATTTCAATGTGCGTAGGCAGTTTTGCCTTGTTCATCTTGGATGTGATCGCAGCACAGATCACTGTCGGGCTGTGCTTGTTTCCTATATCATTCTGTATGATCAGCACAGGACGTATACCGCCCTGCTCACTTCCTACTACCGGTCTTAAGTCCGCATAAAAGATATCACCGCGTTTAATAACCACACCATTCACACTCCGATTCCTATGTTCTAGCCATAGTATTTCCATATTTCTCTGGTGTTATTCAATTTTTCCATCTTTCACATAGACGCGCGGTACCCGTTTGTTGATACAGCATGCAAATTCATAATTAAACCGTCCGGAGAGCTCCCCCAGAAGTTCCATTGTGATCTGTTCCGGACCATCTTGTCCGATCAGCGTTACTTTATCAAGTTCCTGCACGCCCTCTATCTGTGTGACGTCGACCATGAACTGATCCATACAGACGCGGCCGATGATCGGTGCACGTTTTCCGCGGATCAGTACATACCCCTTGTTGGACAGCGTTCTGGCATAACCGTCCGCATATCCAACCGGTATTGTCGCGACTTTCGTTTTCTTTTCTGTAATATATGTACCACCGTAACTGACTGCCACACCCGCATCCAGTGTCTTGAGATAAGAAATATGGCTGACCAGGCTCATGGCGGGCGTCAGATGTACCGGTTCCCTGCAGACCTCATCCGACGGATAAAGTCCGTAAATGCTGATGCCTGCCCTGACCAGATCCAGATTAGCCTCCGGAAACTGCATGATGCCTGCACTGTTGCTGCAGTGTCTAAGGCCAATATCAATGTCTGCTTTTCTGAGCATAGACAGAAATTCCTGATAGCGCTTGAGCTGCAGGCGGGCAGGTTCCAGCAAAGTTTCATCAGCCCTGGCAAAATGTGTAAACATCCCTTCAATAGAAATCCAGGGGAGTTCGGAGATACAATGTATCTGCCGGACACTCTCTTCTGTGTCAGAAAAGCCGATACGGCTCATGCCTGTATCCAGTGCAATGTGTACATGAACCATTTTATTTGCTTCTTTTCCGGCGTCAGAAAGTTCCTTTGCCATGGAAAGCGTAAAGACAGCCGGTCTCAGCTCATATCGCACGACCGTCTCATAATCTTCCTCAAACACAAATCCCAGGATCAACACGGGTTTTTTTATCCCGTGCTCACGCAGCTGGACGGCTTCCTCCGTTGTCGCAACTGCAAATCCCCAGAGATAGTCATAATGTTCTACAAGCCTGGCGATCCTCACAGCGCCGTGACCGTAACCGTCCGCTTTGATGACAGCCACCATCCTGGTATCCTCTTTGATATTTGCCCTCATCTGTCTGAAGTTCTCTTCTATCGCATCCAGGCTGATCCTGGCAGCGATTCTGCTGTCTGATTTCATACTTTCCCTTCTTCCGTATTGTTACCATCATTTTTTATACAGTCCGGTATCTCTTCCAACAGATTTCCGGCCATAACAGAAGCTTCCCCTGCTTTCCGGGATGCTGCTTCCCCTGCACAGCCGTGCAGCCAGACCCCGAGTGCTGCGGCCTCTCTCGCCGGCATGCCTGACCCCAGAAGGCCGAGGATCATTCCCGTCAGCACATCCCCGCTTCCGGCTGTGGCCATTCCACTGTTTCCCGATGTATTGATGAATATCATCCCGTCAGGATCAGCGATAACGGTCCTGGCATCTTTCTGTACACACACCGTATGATAGTTTCGTGCAAACTCAGATGCCGTCTTCAGACGGTCTTTCTGAATCTGAGAAATACCCATTTTTGTCAGCCTGCTCATTTCTCCGAGATGAGGAGTTACAATACAGGGGCATTTCAACCCCTTCAGCCTGTCCGTATCTCTTGAAAGCAGATTAAGCCCGTCCGCATCGATAACAAGAGGAACCCGGCAGGCTGCAAGTACATGGTCCAAAAGTTTTTCCGCCGTCCGTGAGGTTCCAAGCCCTGGACCGATTCCAATCACATCCGCCCAGCTGATCGCATCATCAAGGCCTGACAGATTCGGGTCCCCGTCATCATAGACAGACAACATGGCTTCGGGAAACTGCTGCTGCAAAATTACACGATTTTCTCTGACCGTATGAATTTTTACCATACCGGCTCCCGTTAAAAAGCCAGCCATACCGCTTAGATAAGATGCTCCGCACATGTTCACCGATCCCGCGATCAGCAGTATTTTACCAAAGGTGCCTTTGTTCCCCCCGGGATTTCGGCGTTTCATCCATGAGCGGTCTTTTTTATCTATCTGGTGAATATCCGGCTGATAAACAGTGTTTTCCACCTCGTAGATTCCGATATCACAGACCTTCAGCCTGCCGGCAAAATCCGCACCCGGATACATCAAAAGTCCCGGTTTTGCAAATGCAAAAGTCACTGTCACATCCGCCCGGATAGCCGCCCCCAAAATTTCTGCCGTATTTCCATGTATACCGGACGGGATATCGACAGCCAGTACTTTTGCACATGATGCGTTGACTTTTTGAAACAGCGTACAGTACTGAGGAGAAAGCTTACGTGACAAACCGATTCCAAAAACGGAATCTACTATAGTAGTATATTCAGCCGGGTCCGGGTTGTTTACAAAGGTTGTACCATAATTTTCTGCAATTTCTTTCTGAGTTTTATTTTCTTCGCTGCGATGCGCGTCACTTCCTGTCAGGCATATGGATACATCATACCCCGCCAGATGCAGGATGCGTCCGATGGCGATCCCGTCACCGCCGTTATTTCCGGTTCCGCAAAGTATCAAAACCTGTTCCAGGGGAAATTCCCGTTCCAATACCTCGACACAGGCAAGTGCCGCCCGCTCCATAAGGACCAGCGACGGTATGCCCATTTTCCTGATCGTATATTCATCCGCTTCCTTCATCTGCCGTGTGGTAACAACACGTCTCATAAAACAACCTCCCCGAAAGCAAAACAATGTTGTACCCGATCCGCCTTCTCGCATCCGCAGGTACAACATCCTCTACATTTTTTTCTGTTCATTTTCTGCATGTGTCAGGTTATAGGAAAGCCGCATCAGGCTTTCTGACAGATGTACATTTTCTACGATAATATCTGAAGGAAGAACCAGATTTAAATCGATATGTGCAAAATTCCAGATCGCCTTGATTCCATTTGCAACCAGAAGCTCTGCGACTTCCTTTGCGCTGTCTTTCGGAATCGTAAGTGTTGCGATCTCAACTCTGTATTCCTCCAGAAACTGCGGAAGTTCATCCAGCATCTGTATGCCGATCCCACGTACCATACTTCCTTTCAGATTTGGATTGGTATCAAAAATACCGATGATCTTAAAACCCCGCTTCTCAAATTTAACATAATTGGCAAGAGCCTGACCCAAATGACCGGCGCCGATGATAATCATGGAATGTACATGGTCGAGCCCCAGAATTCTGCCAATCTCATTATAGAGAAACCTCACATTATAACCATAACCCTGCTGACCAAAGCCGCCGAAGTTGTTCAGATCCTGACGAATCTGTGAAGCTGTTACCTTCATCTGTTTGCTCAAATCGTTGGACGAGATGCGTTCCACACCATTCTCGAGCAGTTCGCCCAGATAACGGTAATATCTTGGTAACCTCGTGATGACTGCTTTGGAAATTCCCTTTCCGTCCAAAACCAGATCCTCCTGTCTTATACCTCGTTTTATTATATCTTTTTGTTATAAGTTTGTCAAACAGAACGCTGTTTTTCTTGTATTTTTTTCATACTTTTCATATAATGGAGACAGTCAGCAGATTATAGATGATAAGGAGATACAATTACCAATGATATTATCATGCCACAATATAGAAAAATCTTTTGGAACCAATATTATATTACATGACGCTTCCTTTCACATCGAGGACCACGAGAAAACTGCTCTTGTCGGTGCGAACGGCACCGGAAAATCCACAATGCTGAAAATCATTGCAGGTGAAATGCCAGGGGACAGCGGCGAGGTAATCCTGGCAAAAAACAGGACGCTGGGGTATCTGGCACAGCATCAGGATATGAACAGCAACGCCTCCCTCTACGATGAAGTGCTGGAAATCAAACGTCCCGTTCTTCAGATGGAAGAAACGATGCGGCAGATGGAAGAAACCATGAAGAACCTTGCAGGCGCAGAACTTGAGCGGCTGATGGAGAGTTATCACCGCATCTGTGAAAAATTCGAGCTTGAAAACGGCTACGCATGCAGAAGTGAAGTTACCGGCGTACTGAAAGGACTCGGTTTTGAGGAAGATGATTTTTCCAAAACCATCAGTACCTTATCCGGAGGTCAGAAAACACGTGTCGCACTCGGAAAACTGCTGCTGCAGAAACCGGATGTGCTCCTGCTCGATGAGCCGACTAACCATCTTGACATTGACTCCATTGCCTGGCTGGAATCATTTTTACAGCGCTATCCCGGAGCTGTCCTGATCGTATCTCACGACCGTTATTTTATCGACCGCATCGTAACGAAAGTCTTCGAACTGGAGCAGTCAGTCCTGACAACATATACAGGCAATTATTCCGATTACGCAAAAAAACGCACACAGGTGCGCGCGGCAAAGATCAAGGCATATCTAAACCAGCAGCAGGAAATCCGGCATCAGGAGGAGGTTATCGCCAAACTGAAATCTTTCAACCGTGAAAAGTCCATCAAACGTGCAGAGAGCCGCGAAAAAATGCTGGAAAAAATCGAAGTCCTGGAAAAACCTCAGGAGGTCAATGATGAGATGCGTCTGATCCTGGAGCCATGCATTCAAAGCGGAAATGACGTACTGTCCGTAGAATCTCTCTCCAAATCCTATCCTGGGCTGCGCCTGTTTCATGACCTTTCTTTTGAAGTCAAACGCGGTGAACGCGTAGCAATCATCGGTGCAAACGGAACAGGAAAAACTACGATCCTGAAAATATTGAATCAGCTGATCGAGCCGGACGCCGGGTGCTTTACGCTGGGGAGCAACGTTCATATCGGATACTACGATCAGGAACACCATGTACTTGACATGGAAAAAACTATCTTCCAGGAAATATCCGATGCATTTCCCGACCTGACCGGGACGCGGATCCGTAACGTACTCGCTGCGTTTTTATTTACCGGAGATGATGTCTTTCAGCAGATCAGGACCTTAAGCGGCGGAGAGCGCGGACGTGTGTCTCTTGCAAAACTGATGCTTTCCAATGCTAATTTTCTGATATTGGATGAGCCTACGAACCACCTGGACATCACCTCAAAAGAAATTCTGGAACAGGCGCTGAACCAGTACACCGGAACCGTGTTGTATGTGTCACATGACCGCTATTTTATCAATCAGACTGCGACACGTATACTGGATCTCGTAAACGAGACGTTCGTCAATTATATTGGGAATTATGATTATTATGTTGAAAAAAAGGACGAACTCACACTTCGCTGTACAACCGGAAAACCCGCAGAAGAAATACCGGAGGAACCGTCTAAGACAAAGATTTCCTGGCAGCAGCAGAAAGAAGAACAGGCCCGCAGGCGAAAACGTGAAAATGATCTGAAGAAATTGGAATCTGATATTTCTGCTCTGGAAGCGCGCAGCAGTGACATTGATGAAATACTCATTCTTCCGGAAGTGGCAACAGATCCTGCGAAATGCATTGAATTGTCGTCAGAACAGGCGGATATTCAGATGAAGCTGGAGGAACTGTATGGGCAATGGGAAATACTTGCAGAATAAATCATTAAAAAGAGGCGTCTGATAATACAATCAGACGCCTCCTGCCGTTGTTATTTATTTTTCCAGCTCTTTGCGGATCTCCAGGATAAAATCTTTGCTGTTAAGTACAGTCGGATTCTGAATAGATGTGATCAGGGCAAGATCTTTTGTCATCTTTCCGCTTTCAATCGTTGTGAGCGTGGCCTTTTCCAGCCGGTCTGCAAAATCACACAGCTCTGAAATGCCATCCATCTCTCCTCTCTTTCTGAGAGCACCGGTCCATGCAAATATCGTTGCCACGGAGTTTGTTGAGGTTTCTTCTCCGTTTAAGTGTTTGTAATAGTGACGCTGAACAGTTCCATGTGCCGCCTCATATTCAAAATATCCGTGAGGAGAAACAAGGACAGAGGTCATCATTGCAAGCGAACCGAATGCTGACGATACCATATCACTCATAACATCACCATCATAATTCTTGCAGGCCCAGATAAATCCGCCTTCTGCTTTCATCACGCGGGCAACGGCATCGTCGATCAGTGTGTAGAAATATTCAATCCCTGCCGCTTCAAATTTCTCTTTATATTCACGGTCATAGATTTCCTGGAAGATATCTTTGAAGGTATGGTCATATTTTTTGGAAATCGTGTCCTTCGTCGCAAACCAGAGATCCTGCTTTGTATCCAGCGCATAGTTGAAACAGCTCTTTGCAAAACTTTCAATTGAGTTATCTAAATTATGCATTCCCTGAGCGATACCCGGTCCTGTAAAATTGTGAACGAGCTCTCTTGTCTCGGTTCCGTCCTCAGCCGTATATACCAGTTCTACCTTACCCGGTCCCGGAACAATCATTTCCGTGTTCTTGTAGACATCCCCATACGCATGCCTTGCAAGCGTGATCGGTTTTTTCCAGTTTTTAACGCAGGGCTCGATCCCCCTGACAACGATCGGTGCGCGGAATACGGTACCGTCCAGCATCGCACGGATGGTTCCGTTCGGGCTTTTATACATTTCTTTTAAGTCATACTCCGTCATTCTTGCGGCGTTCGGTGTGATCGTAGCACACTTTACAGCAACACCGTATTTCTTCGTTGCATTTGCAGAGTCCACAGTCACCTGGTCATCTGTATCATTTCTATGTTTCAGACCCAGATCATAATATTCTGTTTTCAGATCAATAAACGGCAGCAGCAGCTCATCCTTGATCATCTGCCAGAGAATCCGTGTCATCTCATCTCCGTCCATCTCTACCAGCGGGGTCGTCATCTTGATTTTTTCCATAGTATCCTCCTGTATCCATGCCTGATTGTACAATTCTTTACACGCTCTCTATTGTATGCAAATGTCGGATAATTGTCAATAGTTCATAAATTTCTCAAAATCAAATTCTCCCCATCCCTGCTGGTTGTGAGAAAAGCCAAGATCCTTAGCACAGTCCCGCAGCATCATTTTTATTTCCACGTTTGTGAGCAGCGGGTCTTTTTCAAGTGCGAGTGCTATCGCCCCTGAAATATACGGGGTGGACATGGAGGTACCGCTTTTTCTTACGTATTCTGTACCGGATGGTGCAGCAGCGCAGGACAGTATCTCGTGGCCCCTGCAGACGATATCCGGTTTGCAGACACATTCCGCTGTGGGTCCTATCCCGGAAAGCAGATGATGCGCATCGAGCATATCGCTGGAACCGACAGTGATCACTTTCTTGCTGCTCCCCGGTGCCGTGATACTTCCGGGGCGTGGACCACCGTTACCTGCCGCCGCCACAACTACCAGACCCAGATCCCAGAGCACTTCCACTGAGCGTATCAGCTCATCATGCTGCCGCTGATTCTGTGTGATCGATCCGACTGAAATATTGACAATACGGATGTGGAATCTGTCATGATATCTCCTGATCCAGTCGAGCGCACGCAGCGTGTTCTGCTGCATCCCATTCCCCGCTTTGTCGAGCACTTTTAATCCTACCAGATGACACCCCGGTGCTACGCCGTGCCATTTTCCGCCACAGGCTCTTCCGCTTCCGGCTATAATGCCGGACACATGCGTGCCATGACCATTATCATCATAGGGTTCCGACTTTTTCTGTACGAAATCCTGAAAATACAAAATTCTGTTATCGAAATCAATATGGGGAAAGATTCCGGTGTCCAACACAGCCACACCGATGCCTTTCCCCGCATACTTATTAACTTTCAGCATACATAAACCTTCTTGCTTATTTAATATTAACGTATTCAACTGAGGCACATCCTGCCCCGTTTCGCAGGGCAGGAAAAAACTTTCTGATTGACTGTATAAGTTCCTGCATAGGATAGTAAAAAAACAGGACTTCACATATGCCAAATTCTTTGCAGGAAGCAATTATATCCAACGATTATTATGACTACATTATCCCTTCCGTATTTGATTTTTCGACATTGTCCGATATTCTGCCGGAGATCAGGCTTCTCGAAATGGATACTGCGTATTCTCTTCTCAATGTTCCGGCACCGAGGAACACGGCACTTTTAGAGTATACGAGATACAATACCATTCCGAATCTGTTTATGCTGCAGGACACCACCAGCCTGGAGGTATCAGGGATCACACAGGTGCAGAACCTCACCAATCTGAACCTTTCCGGATCTGGTGTACTGATCGGATTTATAGATACCGGAATCGATTATACCAACCGGGTATTCCGTGATGCTGCCGGGAATACGAGAATCGAAGCCATCTGGGATCAGACCATACAGGGGGGCACTGTACCTCCTCATTTCCCGTATGGCACCGAATACCGCCGCGCGGAAATCAACCAGGCGCTTCAGTCTGATACCCCTCTTGAGGTTGTGCCTTCAACTGACACAAACGGACACGGTACATTTCTGGCGAGTGTCACGGCGGGTTCTGCAATTCCGGAGGAAAATTTTATCGGTGCTGCCCCCAGTTCCACCATTGCGATGGTAAAACTGAAGGAGGCCAAAGATTACCTGAAAGAATTCTTTTATTACTCAGGGTCCGAACCCGTTTACCAGGAATCAGATATTATCATGGCTTATTCCTATCTGCGGAACCTGGCCCTTGAATTACAGGTTCCGCTTGTGGTATGTATAGGACTCGGTACCAACCAGGGCGATCATGCCGGAGGGATGCCGCTGTCCGTTGTTCTGTCCGGATCCAGTATACTGATTACAAATGCCGTTGTGGTTGCATGTGGAAATGAGGCGGGGCGTGCACACCATTACTACGGTGAACTTCCTGAAAATGTGTCCTATGAGACCATAGAGATTCTGGTTCCTGAAGGATCTCCCGGATTTTTCCTCGAAACATGGGTGCGTTCACCTGACGCGTTCTCTGTAGGCTTTGTCTCTCCCACCGGTGAGGTCGTCTCACGGATTCCATTTGGACTGAATAATACGGTAAATGCGGGTTTTATTTTGGACCCCACTACGATCGAAGTGCACTATGAAACTATACAGGCCGTTACAGGCAGTCAGCTTATCTTTATGCGTTTTCGCCAGCCATCCCCTGGTATCTGGCGTGTCAGAGTCTACGGCCCGCGGGTTCTCTTCGGCTCTTTTCACATGTGGCTTCCGATTTACGGATTCACAGATCCCGATATCGTGTTTCTCAAACCAGACGCTTATACCACACTCACAGCACCGTCCGATGCCTCCAACATCATTGCAACCGGTACGTATGATGCGTATACCAATGGTCTTTTTCTGAATTCAGGGCGTGGAAACACCACGTTGGATGTTCAGAAACCCGATTTCTGCGCACCGGGAGTCAATCTGACAGGAATGAACGCGCGCGGCAATCTGACAACACGCACCGGTTCCTGCCTCGCAGCAGGCCTGACAGCCGGCAGTGCCGCGCTTGTCATGGAATGGGGGCTCAAACGCAGTCCTTTTCTGCTGTTCAATTCTGCAGAAATCAGAGATTTTCTGATCCGGGGTACCGTTCGGGAGCCCGGAATCGTATATCCAAACCGCGAATGGGGTTACGGGAAACTGAATGTTTACCGTTCTTTTACATCTTTTTTCGAAACCTGAACTTTTTTTGTAGCAACCTGGAACCGATTTACATATGATGGAGTGTAAACAAATTTTGGAGGAACTATAAATGAGTGATTTAGCTGCTACAAACTGTGGATGTGGATGTGATTCTGGATGCGATTCCGGTAATTCTTGTTTCGGAGGCGGCGGATGTAATTCCATTATCTGGATCATCCTGCTTCTCTGCTGCTGTGGTAATGGCGACAGCTGTGGCTGCGGCGGTGGCTGCGGCGGATTCGGCGGTGACAACAGCTGTCTGCTGATTATCCTTCTGCTCTTCTGCTGCGGCGGATGTGGCTCCATCTGCGGATAATAATGATACGGAAAGACGCCGGGGATTATCTCCCCGGCGTCTTTCTTTCTGTTTCTCTTCGTTTTTTTCTGTATCCGCCGTTCTTCATGTCGCGCATCCTGTCTTTTTTATGTTCCACACATTCCATATCTATCTCATAAAGGGCGTTCCCGTCAACGATCAGTTTTTGTTTTCTTTCATCCATGATAAATCCTGTACCTCCTTATCATTTTCTAATATCATATGTCAAAATTCCTGAACCTGTCATATAGTAGATAATAAAATCATAAAATTTAAAAAAATAAAAGGTTGTGCCATGAAAGAAAAAAGCACCCCGCAAATGACAACACTCGACCAGATGGTCAACGATGACAGTCTTCAGATGATGAAAGCCGCCATTCCCTACGTATCTCCGAATGGCAGAAAAACGCTCTCTCTTTTGACAAAATTTATGGAATTGAGAAAAACAATGTCAATGTTTAATCAGCCTCATATGGATATGTCGATTATGTCATCAGAAGAGACTACGGTTTCCCCGGAAGAAATGCTGCGCGATATACAGCAGTATACCAGCGGATCTCTGCACGATTCCATTGAGGGTATGCTTAATGCTTTTCAGACCGCTCAGATGTTTATGATGCTTCAAAATATGGAGGAGGAAGAATAGGATATGGATCAGGATTGGATGAAACACCCGAATCTCGCATCAATGGATATGGCAAAACTTCAGATGCTTCAGTCCCTGGCTTCACAGGGGGAAGGAAAAAGCAAGCAGGATATGATGCCCTTTTTAATGATGGCTATGCAGCAGTCCAAAAAGAACGGTATGACCTTTTCTCCGGAAGAGATGGATATGATCGTGGAGGTTCTGAAAAGCGGTAAGTCAAAAAAAGAAGCTTCTCAGATTGAAAAAATGCTGACTATGCTGAAAACCATAAAAAAATAGGGACTTTCGTCCCTTTTTTCTTGTGGTACTGTTTATGAATAACTTTGCAGGATACAGTCGCGGAGCAATGTCAGCGCATAGACGACTGCCTGTTCCCTGATTTTAGAGCGATTCCCATTAAAATGATATTCCCTGACGGTTATATGGCCGTCTACACAGCAGCCGATATAGACCAGTCCCACCGGTTTGTCAGGCGTGCCGCCGCCAGGTCCTGCAATTCCGGTGATAGCTACGCATACATCAGCACCGGTGGTAAAGCATCCTCCTTTTGCCATTTCTTTTGCAGTTTTTTCACTGACTGCTCCGTACATTTTCAGAGTTGCTTTCTTAACCATGAGATATTTGCGCTTCGCTTTATTTGCATATGTTACAAATCCCTGTTTAAACACATCGGAAGCGCCGGATACGTTGACGATGCGCGCAGACAGCGCTCCTCCTGTACAGGATTCTGCACAGGTAAGGGTCATGTTCTTGTCCCGCAGAAGATCTACGACGGCTTCCTCCAGCGACTTTTTCTCCTCGGTTGCATAGATATTCTTGCCAAAACGCAGTTTCAATTCACGCAGCACAGGTTTGATCAGTTTCTTCGCTTCTCCGTTGGATTTTGCTTTTGCTGTGATCCTCAGATGGACTTCGCCGGTCTTTGCATAAGGAGCTATGGTAGGATTACTCTGTCCGTCAATCAGATCCTCGATCATGGTCTCCACCATGCTCTCTCCAATCCCGCAGATTTTCACCATCTGTGATACGATGACTTCCGGTTGTTTTTCCTGCAGATAAGGATAAACCTGACTCTCAAACATCGGTTTCAGTTCATTCGGAGGTCCCGGAAGCAGGATCACGGTCTTTTCCCCGTCTTCCATGATAAGGCCGGGTGCCGTTCCGTTTTCGTTGTCGAGTACGACAGCACCTTCCGGAATCATAGCCTGACACCAGTTGTTCTCTGTGATCTTTACTTCCGGCCGCTTAATGCTCAGATTGTCAAAATACTGCTGGATCCGTTCCCGCGTATGAGTATCCTCAACGAGCTCTTTTCCCATGACGCGTGCCGCGATATCCTTCGTGATATCATCCTTCGTCGGTCCGAGACCTCCGGACAGTATCACAATATCGGAACGGTCAACCGCTGTTTTTATCGTTTGAAGCATACGCTCGGGATTATCGCCGACCGATGTTTCATAATAAACCGTAAGTCCGAGTTTTGCGCACATTTCTGATAAATACGCGGCGTTGGTATTTACAATATTACCGAGCAGTATTTCTGTTCCGACTGTAACCAGTTCTGCAACCATTTGTATCCCTCCTAAATCAGCTCTGCATGGTTAATACGTTTTTATTTTTCAACAGATAATCAATCAAAGAAACAACGGTCAGTGCCAGAGACAGATAAATAAAAATCTGTTCCAGTGTACCGAATATGCTTCCCAGATCCGCGATCAAAAGAATGATCATCACCATCTGAGAGATTGTCTTTGCTTTTCCCCAGTAACTGGCTGCGATGACAATGCCGTTGTCTGATGCGATCAGACGAAAACCGCTGATGATAAATTCTCTTGCTATAATAATGATAACCACCCAGCACGGTATTTTATCCAGCTCGATCAAACAAATTAATGCCGAGCAGACCAGAAGCTTGTCTGCGAGCGGATCCATAAACTTTCCAAAATTTGTGACAAGGTTGTCTCTTCTTGCCAGATAACCATCGAGGGCATCTGTCAGGCTGGCAATGACAAATAGCGCCAGCGAAATCCATTTGGTATACGTTCCCGCTATCGGCACCAGCATAAAAACAACAAAAAACGGTATCATAATAACACGAAGCAACGTCAGTTTATTCGGTGTATTCATCGGCTATTTCTCCTATCAAATCATATTCAAGTGAACCGGTCACGTTCACCTGTACAAAATCTCCCGTCATCAGAGGTATCTGTGTATTGACAAATAGATATCCGTCGATGCCCGGTGCGTCAGCATATGTCCTGCCCACATACGCATCTTCATCTGCCACTTTTCCTTCAATAAACACGAGTTGTCTCTCTCCGATCCGTTCCTCGCCAAGTTCCAGTGACACTTCCTGCTGCAATTCCATCAATTCCGCCTGACGTTCCTCCTTAACCGTCTCAGGTACCTGATCTTCCATGGAGGCAGCAGGCGTATCTTCTTCCGGAGAGTACGTAAAGACACCGAGACGGTCAAATGCCATATCTGCAACAAATTGCTTTAATTCCTCATGATCTTCTTTTGTCTCTCCCGGAAAGCCGGTGATCAGTGTTGTCCGAAGCACCATGTCCGGTATCTGTTCCCGGATTTCAGTGATAATGCTTTCCAGATCCTGTTTTGAAGTCCTGCGTCCCATTCGTTTCAGTATCCGGTCGCTGCAGTGCTGAATCGGAATGTCCATATAATGACAGATCTTTGGCTCCTCTTTGATTGTCTGGATCAGTTCCGGATAGATTTCCTCCGGATAGCAGTACATGAGGCGTATCCAGACCAGGCCGTCAATGCGGCAAAGCTCTCTCAACAGCCTGTGCAGAGACTTTTCTCCGTAAAGATCACTCCCGTACAGGGTTGTCTCCTGTGCGATGACGATCAGCTCTTTTACACCCGCCTCTGCCAGATACCGCGCCTGTGCGAGCAGTCTCTCCATCGGTACGCTGCGGTAGCCTCCGCGTATCTTCGGTATGATGCAGTAAGTACAGTGTTTTTCACACCCTTCCGCTATTTTCAGATATTCATATGCGCCTCCCGTTGTAATGAGACGTCTCGCATCTACATCCGGAAGACGGTCAATATCCTGAAATGATGTATATACACTCCCATGGAGCACCTGATCCAGGGCATCTGCAATCTCATCATAGCTGGATGTACCGAGTACGGCATCCACTTCCGGGATCTCCTGCTGAATTTCTTTCTGATAACGCTGAGCAAGGCATCCCGTCACAACAAGCGCCTTTGCCCTGCCGTCCGTGCGGTATTTCGCCATATCCAGTATCGTCTGAATGCTCTCTTCCTTCGCATCGTGAATGAAGCAGCAGGTATTTACCACAATGATATCGGCAGCCGTCTCATCGTCTGTGACGGTATATCCCCTGGTCTCCAATAACCCCAGCATCTCCTCCGAATCCACAAGGTTTTTGTCACAGCCAAGCGAAATAAATAAAATTTGCATTGTTTTGCTCCTTTTGTAGTTTCGTTTCTTTTTAAGAAAGCTGCTACAACAGTCAGCGACTGCGTAACAGCTTGTTCTTACGGTTCTAAAATTCCTCTGATCCGCCGCTCTCTTCTGCTTCGAAATCTTCCGGAAGAATCTTCACTTTTCCGTCATACATCTCTTCTACGGCAATAGACAGCGGTTTCTTGCCTGCAGCCCTGACAAATGGTTCTGCCCCGCTGATGATCTGTCTTGCACGTTTACTGGTAGCCAGAACGATGGAGTAACGGCTGTTTACCAGCGGTGCCTCATCTGCGTCTATATCCTTGTTGATTACCTGCATTAATTCTGAATATGATGGATGGATCATAATTTCTTTCTCCTTTCTCTATACCTCTTCCAATTGTTCCCTGATATGTTCGATAAATTCCCTGTTCTGAGAAGTTTTCGTATGTGCGCTTTGAATCACCTGATGCATTTCATCAACACATTCCTCTTCCTTATCCGTCTCATTGACCAGTACATAGTCATAAAATTCCATGAATTTTACTTCTTCTTTTGCCTGTGCCATCCGGGCATCGATGATCTCGCCGGACTCCGTTCCCCGTCCCAGCAGTCTCCTTTTCAGCTCCTGTACACTGGGCGGTGTCACAAAGATCAGCAGTGTCTCCGGCATCTTCTCCTTGACTTTCAATGCCCCCTGCATTTCAATCTCCAGAATCACGTCTTTCCCGGAATCAAGCTGTTCCTGGACATATTTCTTTGGAGTTCCGTAGTAATTATCTACGTAACGGGCATATTCAATAAATGCATCCTCCCGAATCATTTTTTTAAACTCCTCCTGAGTTTTAAAAAAATATTCCCTGCCGTCACGTTCCCCGACTCTCGGGGATCTTGTTGTTGCTGACACTGACAGTGCATAGTTATCATATTTACCCATCAGCCGGTTCATCAAAGTTCCTTTACCTGAGCCGGAAAATCCGGACACCACCACTAAAATTCCCTTATGGTTCATAAATATCCCCTTTTTCGTCCGCTGTGTAGCCTGTATTTACACGTTTACTGATCGTCTCCGCCTGTAAAGCAGAGAGAACCACAAAATTTTCTTCCGTGATCACCACAGCTTTCGTACGCCGCCCCTGTGTTGCGTCGATAATATTGCCGTTTTCTTTTGCATTTTGTATCATGCGTTTGACGGGAGCTGCATCCGGGTTGACGACAGCGACAATTTTCTCTGCGTTGATGACGTTACCAAATCCGATATTAACCAGTCTAGTCAAAATGATTCCCCACTTATTCAATATTCTGAATCTGTTCCCGCACCTTTTCGATCTCTGTCTTAAGATCGATCGCGATATTGGAAGTCTCCAGATCATTGGCTTTGGAAAGGATTGTATTAGCTTCCCGGTTCATCTCCTGTGCAATGAAATCCAGCTTTCGTCCGATTCCTCCGCCCTCTGACAGTACCCGTCTCATATTTTCAATGTGACTTTTCAGTCTGACGGTTTCCTCGTCTGTACAGATCTTATCTGCAAACAGTATCACTTCTGCGGCAATTCTGGATTCTTCGATCTGACTGTCTTCCAGAAGCTCACCGAGTTTCTTTTCCAGCTTCTCGCGGTATTCCTTCATGATTTCCGGAGAACGTACCTCGATTGCGGCAACCTTTTCCTGCATTCCATCAAGTTTCTCAAGCAGATCATTCTTAAGATCAGCTCCCTCTTTCTCTCTGGAAGCGGAGAATGCTTCGGCGGCATTTCTGAGTACCTGCTCCAGTATGCCCCAGAGCTCTTCTTCATCATCCGGCTGTTCTTCCATGGTAAAAACCTCAGGATAACGTGACAGGTTGGAAACTGTAATATCAGTTTCAAGTGAAAAATCAGTTCCCATCTCCTGCAGGTAATCCAGATACTGTCTGGCGATCTCTCTGTTGTATTTCAGAGAGATGCGGCTCTGTGTATAGTTTTCATATGTGATAAAAACATCCACTTTTCCGCGCTGCATATATTCTTTTAATAAGCTGCGGACGGCAGATTCAAACAAGCTTAACTTCTTCGGTATCTTAAAATTAAAATCCAGGTACCGGTGGTTAACCGATTTCATCTCAACCGTAAACCTGTATTGTTCGTCCTGCATCTCCGAACGACCAAACCCTGTCATACTTTTCATCATTTCAATACTCTTCTCGTTTCTTTAAATGATCGTATGAAAAGTGCCTCACACTTAAACATACAAATTTATTATAATTCATTACAAAACCCTAGTCAAATCATTTTTTTCTGCTATAATAAATTCATAAAAGGAGAAGAATATGGCATTTGACGGTATTACAATAGCAAACATTACATCAGAATTGAATCAGACCATCACCGGAGGCAAAATTAATAAAATCGCACAGCCTGAAAATGATGAACTTCTGATCACAATAAAAAATAATAAGGAACAGTACCTTCTGTTTATTTCAGCGAACGCTTCCCTGCCGCTGGTCTATCTTACTGAAAATAAAAAACCGAGCCCGCTGACCGCTCCAAACTTCTGCATGCTGCTGCGCAAGCATATCGGCAGCGCCAGGATCCTTGATATTACCCAGCCGGGCCTGGAACGTATTATTCAGATCAAGCTTGAACATCTGAACGAACTGGGAGACCTCTGCAGAAAGTATCTGATCATAGAAATCATGGGGAAACACAGCAACATTATTTTCTGTAATGAAGACTTTTGTATCATTGACAGTATTAAACACGTTTCCGCACATATGAGCTCTGTCCGTGAAGTTCTTCCCGGACGGGATTATTTTATTCCGGAGACACGTGAAAAATACAATCCCTTTCACGTAACACAGGACGAATTTATGAATCATGTGCTGACAAGACCGCTTCCGGTCGGGAAAGCGCTTTACAGCTCGCTTACCGGGATCAGCCCTCTGATCGGTGAGGAGTTATGCAGCCGTGCTTCCATTGACGGAGGCGCTTCCTGCGATTCACTGGACGAACTCGAAAAGACACATCTGTATCATACATTTCTTCGAATGATGGAGGATGTAAGCAGTTCTGCATTTACACCAAACATCATTTATAACGATAAAGAACCGGTAGAATTCTCCAGCCTTACACTTTCGCTGTATCAGAATTTCCAGTCCGTTACATATGAATCTGTCAGTGCAATGCTGGAAGCTTACTATGCAGCGCGGAACGTCGTTACCCGCATCCGTCAGAAGTCGTCTGAACTCAGGCGGATTGTCCAGACTTCACTGGAACGCAGCACAAAAAAATATCATCTGCAGCAAAAACAGCTGAAAGACACAGAAAAAAAGGAAAAGTACCGTGTGTACGGTGAACTGATCAATGCTTATGGCTATAATCTGGACCCGGCAGCAAAGTCGTTCGAGGCACTGAACTACTATACCAATGAAATGATAAGCGTTCCTCTGGATCCGCAGCTTGAACCATCTGAAAATGCAAAAAAATATTTTGAGAGATATAATAAGCTGAAACGAACTTCCGATGCACTTGACTCTCTTCTGGCTGAGACAAAGGCGGAGATTGAACATCTGGAGTCTGTCTCCGTCGCTCTTGACATCGCCCGCGCTGAAGAAGATCTCGTTCAGATTAAAGAAGAACTGACAGAGTACGGCTATATCAGACGAAAACATGATGGTGGCAAAAAAGTCAGGATAACCGCTAAACCATATCACTATATTTCAAGTGACGGATATCATATTTACGTCGGTAAAAATAATTTTCAAAATGATGAACTCACGTTTAAGTTCGCAAACGGAAATGACTGGTGGTTCCATGCAAAAGGCCAGCCGGGATCTCACGTGATCATAAAAGGAGACGGGAACGAACTCCCGGATACCACCTTCGAGGAAGCCGGTCGTCTCGCTGCCTACTATTCCAAAGGCCGCGGTACTCCCAAAGTGGAAATCGATTATACCCAGCGGAAAAACCTGAAAAAACCGAAGGGTGCGAAGCCTGGTTTTGTCGTCTACCCGACAAACTACTCGCTGCTGATCGAACCGGATATATCCGGAATAAAATCCGCTGAGGGAAACAAATGATAAACAGATTCAGTAACAGATAGGAGCTTTATGAAAAAATTAATGAAAAAAGCGAAGGAGGAACCTCTGATCGAAGAAGTCAGCCGGACAATCACCCGGTTTGATCCGGATATTCACACCGGTCTGACTATGGAACAGGTGGAAGAACACACCCATCAGGGCTGTGTCAACACACCGGTTGATCCTCCTTCTAAAAGTGTAAAGGAAATCATACTTGGCAACCTGCTGACGTACTTCAATCTCGTATTTGCCGTTATCGCAGTACTTTTGATCCTGGTCGGCTCTTTCCGCGATCTGACATTCCTTCCTGTGATCATCGCAAACACCTTAATCGGTATCATTCAGGAAATCCGCTCTAAGAATGTTCTGGATAAACTGACGGTGTTGAACGCCCCCAAAGCCACTGTCATCCGTGACGGAAAGGAGCAGATCATACCGGCTGACAGCCTCGTATTAGATGACATCGTCCTGTTTTCTGCCGGCAACCAGATACCTGCGGATGCACGTGTCATGAGCGGCGAAGTACAGGTTAACGAGTCTTTGATAACCGGTGAATCGGACGAGATCACCAAGAAAAAAGATGATTCCCTTCTCTCCGGAAGTTTTGTCGTATCCGGACGATGCCTTGCAAAACTCGAAAAGGTCGGTGCGGATTCATACGTATCAAAACTGACGACCGAGGCGAAAGCGGCGAAGGAAGGAGAACAGTCCGAGATGATCCGTTCTCTTAATAATCTTGTGCTAACCGTCGGTATCATCATTATACCGATAGGTGCTGTTCTGGTGGTTCAGCAGCTGCTGTTTGCCAAAGCCTCTCTGCAGTCCAGTATCACCTCAATGGTAGCCGCCGTCATAGGTATGATACCGGAGGGATTATATCTTCTTGCCAGCATTGCCCTGGTCGTCAGCGTCATGCGCCTGGCAGGAAAAAAAGTTCTTGTCCACGATATGAAGTGTATTGAGACGCTTGCCCGTGTCAACGTGCTCTGTGTCGACAAGACCGGGACGATCACCGAAAACACCATGGAAGTCAACCATGTGATCCCGCTGGATGGATACCAGGAAAATGAGGACGGTTCACTCGAGCTGATGCTTGGCGACTTCGTATATGCCATGTCAAAAGATAATATCACCATGGCGGCTATGAAAGAACGTTTCCGTGATGTCTCCGGAAAAATAGCAACATCCACAACATCTTTTTCTTCTGCATACAAATACAGCAGTGCGGTATTTGGGATTGATTCTTATGTCATCGGAGCACCGGAATTCATTCTGCGTTCACAGTACGATGAATATAAGGAAGAGATCGAGTCACACAGCAGCGAAGGATACCGTGTACTGATTTTTGCCCGCTATCACGGCACTGCCGATGGAAAAGAGCTTACCGCCCCTGTGTCCCCTCTGTGTCTGGTACTTCTGTCCAACCCTATCCGTAAGGAAGCCAGATCGACCTTTGAATACTTCGCGGCCCAGGGGGTTGACATCAAAGTTCTTTCCGGTGATAACCCGGTCACGGTATCCAAGGTGGCCATGCAGGCCGGCATACAAAATGCTGATCAGTACGTGGATGCACAGACGCTGCTCACGGAAGATGATGTCAATAAGGCGATGCAGAAGTATACAGTATTCGGAAGAGTCACTCCAAACCAGAAGCGGCAGTTTGTCAAGGCATTGAAAAGCCAGGGGAAAACAGTCGCTATGACGGGAGACGGTGTCAATGACGTACTCGCGCTGAAAGATGCCGACTGCAGTGTCGCCATGGCATCCGGGAGTGATGCAGCCGCCCAGGCTTCACAGCTTGTCCTTCTGGACTCGAATTTTGCATGTATGCCGTCAGTTGTACTGGAAGGCCGGCGTGTCGTCAATAATATTCAGCGTTCAGCCAGCCTGTTTCTGGTCAAGAACATTTTCTCTTTCCTGATGGCAATGTTCTCAATCGCATTTATGATCAATTATCCGCTGGAACCGTCACAGATATCCCTGATCAGTATGTTTACGATCGGTATCCCCGGTTTTCTTCTTGCACTGGAGCCAAACGAAAAGATTATAGAAGGCCACTTTATAACAAACGTCCTGTTAAAGGCATTGCCGGCAGGACTCACAGATTTCTTTATCGTGAGCGCACTCGTTGTATTCGGTTTGGTGTTCGGGGTGGAATCAACAGATATTTCCACTGCCTCCACTCTCCTGCTCGCGGCCGTCGGACTTATGATCCTGTACCGCATCAGTAAACCTATGAATAAAATGCGCTGGACCGTGTTTATTGGCGTGACCGTCGGCATGCTGATCTGCATATTCTTTATCAATAACCTTTTTGCTATCAGTATGGTATCCCTGAAATGCGGGATGCTTCTTGGTGTTTTCGCGCTGGCAACGGAACCTGTTCTCCGCTATACAAGCGGTATTATTGAGACACTCGAGAAATTTTTCAGTGATATGCGTCAGAAAAAACGCCTCAAAAGAGAAAACAAAAAAGATCATAAGACACACAAAACTCAGAAATCTATTAAATAATTCCCATGAAACAGGATAAGATTCCAGACACTTGGATTCTTATCCTGTTTTTTCATTCTTCTGTTGCTTAATGTTTTCGTTTTTCGTATAATCAGTGTATTAGACTTACTCAGGGAGAAGAGAAACAAATGAAAAATGTAAAAACAAACACCTTCAACAGCCGCATCGGTTTTATTCTGGCATCGGTGGGGTCTGCGATCGGAATGGGCAATATCTGGATGTTTCCATACCGGCTTGGTCAGAATGGAGGCGCCGCCTTTTTAATCCCATATTTTCTGTTCGTCGCTTTATTCGGATATGTTGGATTATCCGGAGAATTCGCGCTCGGCCGCCTCACGGGAACAGGTCCCGTCGGTTCCTATGATTATGCAATGAAAAGCCGTGGGAAACGTGGAGGCAAGATCCTGGGTGCGATACCGCTGCTTGGATCTTTCGGCATCGCCATCGGATATTCCGTCATTGTGGGATGGGTTCTGCGATCCATTTTCGGCTCTGCAACGAATGCGATCAACACAGCCGGCTCCGAAGCATATTTTGCTCAGGCAACAAAGACGCTCGGCAGCGTTCCATGGCACCTGATTGTAATTCTTCTGACAGCATTCATTTTGATGCGAGGTGTCACCAGGGGAATTGAGAAGATCAACAAGATCATGATGCCTGCTTTTTTTGTTCTGTTTTTTATCATTGCCGTACGGGTTGCATTCTTATCGGGTTCCGCGGAAGGTTATAAATATCTGTTTATCCCGGACTGGAGTGCACTGCTGAAAGTAAATACATGGGTTATGGCCATGGGACAGGCATTCTTTTCCCTGTCCATAACAGGATCCGGCATGATCATCTATGGGAGTTATCTCGGCAAATCAGAGAATATCATCCATTCATCCCTGATGACTGCAGCACTGGACACGTGTTCTGCGCTGCTGGCAGGCCTTGCGATCATTCCGGCAGTTTTCGCATTTGGTATGGACCCGACTTCCGGACCTCCGCTGATGTTTATCACACTTCCAAAAGTTTTTGCACAAATTCCCCTTGGACGCGTGATCGCTGTCCTGTTCTTTGTTTCCTGCCTGTTCGCGGGAATCACCTCACTGATGAATATGTTTGAGGTGTGCGCGGAAGCAGTGGGAAAAATGCTTCGTGTGAAACGGAACACATCCGTAGCCATCGTATCGGCAATCATCTTCGGCGTCGGTCTGTTTATTGAGGCGGAGAGCCGGCTGGGAAGCTGGATGGATGCCATCACGATCTATGTTGTGCCGTTTGGCGCACTTCTGGGAGCGGTGATGATCTACTGGGTTCTGGGGAAACGGGAAATCCACCCGGAACTGAATCTGGGTGCAGCAAAACCCGTCGGGAAGTTTTTTGAATTTGTTTCAAAATATATCTACGTAATACTTGCGGTTGTCGTCTTTATCCTCGGTATCCTTTATGGCGGCATCGGCTGAAAAGCTTAGATTCTTTTCGCGGCACAGATGAATAAGATATTAACAAAAAGCAGAAGCCTCCTGTTTTTAACAAGTGGCTTCTGCTTTTTGTCTGTCATAAAATTCCCGGAGAACTGCCGCTAAGCTCTCCGGCTTCTCTGTATTTATTTCATGACCTGCATGTTCTATAAAACAGAGTTTTGCATTTGACAGGATCTCATATAATTCTTTCGCTGCTTTTTTATTTGCACTGTCTTTCTCACCGCAGACGATCAGAGCGGGGCACGAAATTTCTTTCAGGCGTTGACTGAAATTAATATTCGCCATGGAGTCTGCCAGCTTTATAAAATCATTTTTTTGAAATCCCATTTTTTCAAACGTACTCCCAGTCATCAGCCTGAAAATCACATTCTGAAATCTAAGCAATGCTTTCGGCATCTTATACTGAGCGCCTATCAATACAAGTGACCGTACCCTCTCCGGATGATCAAGCGCATAATTTAACGCCAGAATTGATCCCAGTGAAAGGCCGCATAGGTCTAAAGGCTTTGACTTGTCGCTGCAATACCGTGAAAACTCATGATACAGATTAGCATAAGTCATTTCCCTGTGATCCAGAAATGAAATCAGATCCGGACACGCAATGAGCGCCGGTTCCGGCATATGAGAAACTGTTTTCTCCCAGGCGGATGCCGTCTGCCCGAGACCGTGAAGATACAGGTATTGGACCTGTCGTTCTTCCTGTTCCAAAAGCGTATCGCTGTTCACAGGTATACTGAATTTATTCATAAATAACATCCTTTACATCTTCCGCAGGTACCGCAGATATCATGATACTTTTATTTTATTTTGTACTTTCCAAATGCCTTTTCTTCGTCCAGATGGACATCTCTGAAAAATATGATCAGCCAGATAACACCGGCAGCAACAGCAGCATACTGTGAGACCAGATAGGAACATACGCCCCCGGCAAGCATAATCAGACTCCAGATCAGAAAAGAATTCCTCTGATCCCTGCTTATCCGGACTTTATCATAATCCTCACGCTGGATTTTCGGCATGGTGTTGAACCCGCCAACCAGTATGGCAGCTTTTTCTTTTAACACGGCGAACACCGCTGCACACAGCAGAAACATAAGACCCAATGCAATACAAAAGTAAAATCCCGGATTCATCATTTTCTGTCACCTCACCTTTCAGTCTGCAGATCGTTTCATTATATCTTTGTCACTTCGGCCTTTACCAGTCTGACCGGAATCCTCCGATACTCCTGCCCTTCAGGATAGCCAATCATCAGTGAACCGTATGCGCTGCTGCCGTCGGAAATTCCCAGCAGTTTCCTGCATGTTGGTATCGCATTCACAAACCGTGTCAGATAGCCGCCCCAGCAAGTGCCAACTCCTTCCGCCTGCAGGATCAGTTCCGCCGTCGCAAGCGCGATGGCGGTATCCTGCCATGGGTTAAGCGCATCGTCTTTGCAGACTCCGATCAGCAGCACTGCATTTTCTCCCATGACCGGATTGTTATGATTTTCGTATTCTGAAAGGATTTCCATGGAAACCTGATTCCCTTTGCAGTACTGCAGAATCATTTCCATCAGCTTTGTCTTCACAGCTTCCGTCTCTATAAGGATCCATCTGTCAGGATGTTGATTCTTGGCACTCGGCGCGATCATTGCGGCGTCCAGCGCTTTTTTTATCAGTTCTCCCGGTACCTTTTTTTTCTGGAATCTTCTGTAGGAACGTCTCTGATAGACCAGTTGTTCTATCGCTGCACTGCACTGTTCCGGCAATGGACGTACTTTCTCAGAGACTGCTGATTCTCCATCATAAGTGATTGCCTCTTTCGGGCAGACTGCCGCACAGTGCATACATGCGATACAGGATTTTCCGGTATGTACGGCCTTCCCGCCATCACTGCGTTTCAGGACAGTAAAAGGACAGACCTGTATGCACTGTCCGCAGCCGATGCATTTTCTTTGATCAATTGTTATCATATCTGTTTCTCCTTATATACTCTGATTTTATTTTAACACCGATCTGCGTTCGCGTCATCATTTATCACCATTTACATCTATTTCCAGGCGATTACCCTGAATTTTTTTCCCTGATACCCGTATTTCCAAAATTCCATTCGGGAAGGGCTGTTTCGATATCGATCATTGGTAATCCTGATCTTTTTATAACCTGCCCCGCGAAGCAATTCCAGATCCGCATCCGGACGTTCCGACATCACCATCGGCAATCTGGTAAAAACGCCCTCCTCTTCTCCGTGTGCTGCTTTCCGTGGAATCTTTCTCTCCGTCACAGTTATCAGACATTGTGACAGAACTTTCCAGGCTGTGATCTTAAGAGAATTTTGACCGCGGCGGTAATTTCCATCATAAATAATGATCCTGCCTTCCGGCCTTAAAACCTCTCGCCATCTCTCAAAAGCTTTCTGGGGATCATATAATGTCCAGACAACGTCTCTGGATATAATGACATCATAACTTGCCTTTCTCTCCTCCGGCAATTTGACTGCATCTTCCACCTGAACATCCGCATCCAGCCCTTCTGCAGCAAAATTGCCCGCTGCGCAGCGCACCATACCCCTAGAACCATCGATCGCTTTTACACGATGACCAAGACGTGACATAACAATTGTCAGAAATCCGGGTCCGCATCCTACATCCAGAATATCCCTGGGTTCATTTCCCAGTACTTGTCTCAGCTCTTCCATCCAGTAGGCTACTTCCTTTTTGTCTGCAAGCTGTTCTTTGATCATCTCATCATAGCCGCCGGAGTCCTGCGACCATGCTTCCTCTAATTCTTTAAACATCGTCATCCTCCGTTTACTGAATATCTACATCTCCCCAGATGATACCTTCATAAGAAGTAGGGGCCTCGGTAATTCCTGTCACGCGTTTATTATATACGTACTCTTTGTTTGGATAATACAGCGGAATACACACTGCCTGATCATTCATCCTCGTAAAGATGGCGTCATATAATGTTGTCCTCTCATCTTCGTCAATGGTGACTAATACTTTCTCAATGTTCTCGTTGATCTGTTCATCATACCAGGAAACAGAGGGATTTCCTTCGGATTGATAGAACAGACTGGAAAGGAAACCATGAGGATTCCAGGAATCTTCATAAGTACGATAAATGATCATATCGTAATCTCTTGTCGACCAGATTGCATCATAATAGGATGCCGACTCCATCTGAACCAGCTCAACCTCGATGCCAACCTTTGCATATTCAGACTGCAGATATTCGCAAATTGTCTTCCAGTTTGCAAATTCCTCTGTCTGAAATACCAGTCGGAATGACAGTTTTTCTCCGTCTTTCTCCACGATGCCGTCTCCGTTTGTATCTTCGTACCCTGCTTCTTTTAAAAGTTCCCCCGCTTTTTCTGTATCATATGCATAACCAGGACTGTTCTCTTCTGTCACATATGGTGTATTCGGGGTAAAAAGACCGGTTGCGGCTGTGCCCGCTCCATCCAGCAGGTCATTTACAAGCCCTTCCTGATTGGTGGCATAATTCAATGCCTGACGAACTTTCTGATCCTGAAGCGCTTTATTTTCATAATTGAGAATCAGATAAAAACTCTGTGTTCCGTTGGCCTTTAGTATTTCCAGATTCTCATCATTTTCTATTACTGATTTATTTTCCACCGGTGTATCACCGATCGTGATATCCGCTTCACCGCTCTGCATGGCCATGGTTCTTGCCTGTCCGTCTTCTACCAGTTTCAGGATGACTTTATCCACTTTTGGTGCTTCCCCGTAATAATAAGGGTTGGGAACCAGTACCACTTCCTGGTTGGTTTCATAGCTCTCAACCATCCACTGCCCGGCTCCGATCATCTCCTTAAAATTTCCTTCTTCATCTACTGCATTTTCACTCAGCATACGATAAGGACGTGGGTACGTAAATTCGATCAGACAGGGATATGCTACTTTGTCAAAGATAAAAGTAACGGTATAGTCATCAACTTTTTTTACATCCAGCAGCGTTGCAGAAAATACCTGCTGTTCCGTCCAGCGGGAATAATTAAACAGTACACTGTCTGCATTAAAATCTGTACCGTCAGAATATTTTGCATCTTCTCTCAAATGAAAGGTGTATTCTTTTCCGTCTTCGCTGATCTCCCAGTATTTAGCCAGTGCCGGCTCAATTTCACCGCCGGATCCGTATTTGACCAGTGGTTCATAGACCATTTCCAGCAGTCGGAAATCTTCGTCACAGCTCGAGATCGTATCAGCATCCTCCGGTGTTATATCACTGGAAATCAGGGCTGTTACCACCTTTTCTTCTGCCGATGTCGTTTCACCGTCCTCCTGTTCCGCCTCTATGCTGCCGGATTCCTGGGAAGTACTCTTATCACCTCCTGAACTGCATCCTGTAAGGAACAGTACCGAGCTTATAACTGCTGTCATAAATAGTCTACTTGCTTTTTTTCTCATCATTTTGTCTCTCCTTTTTTATGTATGATAACAGTGACAGGCGACATTATGTCCTGTTGCCGCTTCCCTGAGTAAGGGCTGAACTTCTTTGCACACTTCTTTACGATAGGGGCACCTGTTTTGGAAACTGCAGCCTTTTACATCACTTTGTACAGCTGCCGGCCGTGCACCTTTTGGAATTCCAATCTTTCTTTCTCTTGGATCTGTTGCCGGAATCGACTGGAACAACAGCTTCGTATATGGGTGAAGTGCCGTTTTTTCGATCTGTTCTGTCTGAGCGATCTGCTCCACAATTTTCCCCTGATACATGATAGCTACAGCATCACATACATAGGGGACATTGGACAGATCATGCGTAATCAAAAGATAAGTAATACCGAATTCCTGACCCATATCCCGCAACAAAGTTAAGATTTGTTTTCGTATGGAAAAGTCCAGACTTGAGACTGGTTCGTCACAGATTACCATTTTCGGATGGAGCACGAGTGCCCTCGCAATATTGGCTCTCTGACATTGGCCGCCACTGATCTGGCTGGCATAGCTGTTTCCAAAGGACGGATCCAGACCGACTTTTTCCAGTACTTCCTCTATAGCTTCACTGTACTCTGCCTTTGACAGCGAGACGTAGTTTTTCAACACTTCATAAATACTCTCACCAATCGTATACCCCGGATCAAATACTCCGCTGCTGCTTTGGAATATCATCTGCATATCCCTGCGCAGTCTGCGGATTTCTTTTTCCTTCAAATTTTGAATTTCTTTTCCCATAAAAGAAATTGTTCCGGAAGATACCTTTTCAAGTCCTACTGCCAATTTTCCAAAAGTTGTTTTTCCGCTTCCGCTTTCACCAATCAGTGCCAGTGATTTTCCTTTGATAAGCTTGAGCGAGACACCGTCGACGGCTCTGATTGAATCTGTTTTGCCGTAAATTTTTTTCACTTCGTCAGCCGACAATATAGTTTTCATGTTTCGTCTCCTTTATAAGATTGCATTCAGCAGCTGTTTTGTATAATGATGTTTTGGATGGTGAAATACAGTGTCCACATCGGCATCTTCTACAATTTCACCATCCTGCATGATATAAACATAATCTGCAATCTCCGCAACAACTCCAAGATCATGGGTAATAAATAAAACGCCCACGTTCTCTTTTTTGCTCATCTGGTATATTTCCGAAAGAATCTGTCTCTGAACCGTCACATCCAGAGCTGTTGTCGGTTCATCTGCAATCAAAAATGTAGGATGAAGTGCCATGGCGATGGCAATCATCACACGCTGACACATCCCTCCGCTTAACTCAAAAGGATATTTTTTCATCAACTGCTCTGGATTTTGCAGGTCCACTGCCTCCAGATACGATACCGATTTTTCAAAAGCTTCTTTCCTGTTTATCTTATAGTGGCACAAAAGCCCTTCTGACATCTGATCTCCCACAGTATACAATGGATTTAACGAGGCGAGCGGATCCTGAAAAATCATACCCATCAGGGTGCCGTTTAGCTTCTGGCGCTGTTTTTGGGAAAGATCTTTGAAATTGATATCACCGGCCCGTATATCGCCCTTTACAACCTTGCCATTGGCAGGCAGCAAATCCATAATGGCAAGGGAGGTGACTGATTTTCCACTTCCGCTCTCCCCCACCAGTGCTGTGATCTTCCCTCTTTGTACTTCCAGACTGACTCCGTTTAATGCGCGAACCACACCTTCCGAGGTGTAAAATTCAACATGCAGATCAGTGACGGTTAGCCGATCATTTTGCTGACATTCCATTTTTCATCCCATCTCCTAACAAATTAAAGGCCATTACTACAATTACAATTACAATTCCCGGGTACATCATCAGGCGGGGATATGTCTGAATAAAATTTTGACTGTCACTTAGCATGATCCCCCACTCCAGTACAGGCGGCTGTACACCCAGCCCGATAAAGGAAAACCCGGCGATCGCCAGGATAATCGAACCAATCTCAATCGTCGCCAGCGCGATGATTGAGGGCGAAATATTTTTTAATACATGTTTAAAAATAATCTGTCCGTGGCTGCATCCCCCTGCTTTTAATGCCAACATATAATTCTGTTCTTTGAGTTGCATCGTCAAAGCCCTCGTAAGCCTTGCATAGGCAGCCCAGTATACACAGGACATGGCGATTACCAGATTTCTTCCGCTGGCGCCCAGAGTGCCGGCAATCGCCAGTGCGACGATAAAGCTGGGCATCGCCATAAAGATATCTATGATCCGCATGATAAACAGATCCAGTTTTCCCCCCACATATCCGGAAATAAGACCAATAGGCACTCCGATCAGCAGCGTCAATAGCAGCACAATACCGCTGTACAGCAGAGAATATCTGCTTCCCCAGATCAGCCGGGAAAGGATGCAGCGTCCCAGCTGATCCGTTCCCAGCAGGTAGCTGCGGCTGGGTCCTTCCAGTTTATGGGCAACGTCCACCAGTAAGGGATTATTAGGTGCAAGGACAGGTGCAAAGACAGCGGCGATAATAAATAGCAGAACAATGATCAGCCCAACCTTGGTTTTGCCCTGCTGAAATATCTGTTTCCATCTGGTATTGGATAACCCTTGATTTTCCAGCTCTTTTGCTCGTTTTTTCATAACACCCTCCTATTCCAGCTGAATTCTGGCATCAATCGCTGAATACAGGATATCGATCAGAAGATTGAGCACCACCACAAAACAGGTGATGACCAGAATAAAACACTGAAGCACCGGCAGATCTTTTGTATAGACAGCTTCAAGCGCCAGCTTTCCAATTCCCTGGATAGAATAGATCGATTCTATCACTGCTGATCCGCACAGAAGACTGACACACATGCTGCTCATCTGTGTAATTACAGGCAGGATTGCGTTCTTCAGTCCATGTTTCATTACAATTTTAAAACCTGATAACCCTTTGGCGCGGCAAGCACGGATATAATCTTTTTTTAATACATCACTCAAATTTGTTCTCATCAGACGAATTACCACACCAAAATAGCCGATGTCCAGCGTGACCGCTGCCAAAATAGGAACATCCGTCCCCCCGATGATTGGAATCAGCTTTAATTTTACTCCAAAAAGGTAAAGCAGCATCAGCCCCAGCCAGAAAGACGGCATGGAGACACTGAAAAAGGAAAACACCTGCAATAGTTTGTCGATCCAGGAATGTTCCCACACTGCCGATATAATTCCAAGCGGAATTGCTGCCAGCAACAAGAGCAGGAATGCTGTCACTGCCAGTTTCAGTGTAGCCGGAAACCGTTTTGTCAGTTCTTCTGCTGCAGACTTCTGGGTCTGATAGGAAATCCCAAAATCCCCGTGCAGCACATTTCCCAGCCACCTAATATATTGTCTGCAGATTGGCTGGTCCAGGCCATTCTCATGGCGTACCTGTTCAATCTCAGTCTGGGTGGGGTGACCATAGATCTGTTCTGCCAGGACCCTTGCCGCATCACCTGATGACAGTGTACTCAATCCAAACACCAATATGGACATCACCAGTACAATCGGCAACAGTATCAACAATCTTTTCACCACATATTTCAGCACATTATTCACCACCCTTACCGCTGCGGCTGATCTGAGCTGAAATCAGCTCCCTGAATAACCCCTGCACTTGGGCCAGCTCCTCATAGGTACCCATCTGAACCACGTGACCGCTTTTCAGAACTACAATTTTATCTGCCGACCGGATTGTGGAAAGACGATGGGCTACAATAATAGTGGTCTTTCTGGAGCTTGATATTCTGATGGACTCCTGAATCTCTTTCTCATTTTCTGTATCCAAATTGGACACTGCCTCATCCAGGATCAGTATGGGCGAACTTTTTAACAAAGCCCTTGCTATGGCAATCCTTTGCCGCTGGCCGCCTGACAGCTTCAATCCGCTCTCACCGGCTATCGTATCGTATCCTTTGGGCAGCTCCATGATGAACTCATGGGCAAGTGCCATCCTGGCAGCCTGCTCTACCTCATCATCCGTAGCCTCCGGTTTCCCGAGCCGGATGTTTTCACGAATTGTATCCCGAAACAGATACACATCCTGAAGCACAACGGATGTCAGCTCCCTTAAATTCTTAAGAGTCATATCCCGCAGATCACAGCCTCCGATTTTTATGGAACCTTCTTTTACATCCCAGTAACGAAGAAGCAGATTCATACACGTAGTTTTTCCCGCTCCGGAAGCTCCCACAAGGGCAACCGTCTCACCCGGGTTGACGGTAAAACTGACATGTTCCACCGCATTTTCCAGATCTTCCTGATAGCGAAACGACACGCGATCGTATGTCACAATTGGTGACAGCCCGTCAGTATCTACTTCTTTGCCGCAGTCCTTCACCTGGGGTTCAGCTTCCAGTACACGGTAGACACGATCCGCCGCTGCGAAGATCAGCCCAAAGTTTCTCGCCGTATTACACACTTCCACAACGGGTCCCAGAACCATACCGGAAAGTATTACCACCACCGGATACCAGGCAAAACCAATCTTTCCTTTCAGCACCAGTCCTGCCGCTACAGCCGTTATGCACAGCATGGAGACTCCCAGGACTCCCTGAAGCAGGGCACCCTCTGTTCCCAGACGTTTGCCGTAGACAAGCTGACTTGCATAAAATCGGCTCATGTAGGCTTCATTTTTCTTCTGATAAGCTTTCAGGTAATTCAAAGAAAGAATCTCCTTCATACCCTGAACACCTTCCATGGTAACCGCATTGGCATCTCCCAGCTGTTCTCTTACCTGTCTCCCCTGGGTATCCGCCTTCTTTTTCATCCAGACCGGAATCCAAACAAGGATGATCAAAAAGAAGATCAGCAGCAGCGGCAGTACCGGATAAAGAAAGCCCAGGCAGACCATCAGCACCAGCGGCGCAATCACCGCCACCAGAATGCTTCCGAATGAATGGGCAAAAAACCACTCCAGCAATTCCACATCACTCATCAACGTGGAGGCGAGCTGTCCGGAACGCATATTCAGTAAAATCGCAGGCGAGACCCGTTCAATAGCATCAAACAATCTGATCCTGAAATCTGCCAGAACCTTAAAAGCCACATCATGGGCCAGCCACATCTCCATAAAATAGAAGAAAACCCTTGCCGCGACGATAGCAGCGAGCAGGGCCGCCATCGCCGGCATACGTTCCAGCAGCTTTCCTTCAATCGCAAGCCCTGTCAGGTACGCACAGAATGCCGACACTGCAACGATAGAAAGCTGGTGTCCCACACCGCTTGCGACAGCTCCCGCAATTCTGGCTCCGTACGGTTTCAACCTTTTGGAAAGTCGTAATACATTTTGAATTCTTGTTTTTTCCATTTGTTGTTCCTTTTTACTTTTCTGCATATTTCTGTGCCTGTATGAGTCCCTGATAGGTACTGTTATGTTCCAGTAACTCCTGGTGAGTTCCCCATCCTGCCAGTTTTCCATGATCCAGCACATAGATCCTGTCTGCATGCTCAATGGTAGAAAGCCTGTGAGCAATTACAATGGTCGTCTTATGTTTCATACACCGATTCAGGGCTTCCTGTATCAATGACTCATGAATCATATCAACACTGGACGTAGCCTCATCCAAAATCAGGATTGGTGCGTCTTTGAGAATTGCCCGGGCTATGGAAACCCGTTGACGTTCTCCGCCGGAAAGCGTAGCGCCTCTTTCTCCTACAATCGTGTCATATCCGTCAGGAAGTTCCATGATGCATTCGTGAACATTCGCCGTTTTTGCCGCTTCTATCATCGCCTCATCGGAGGCTTTTGGATTTGCCATTTTGATGTTTTCCCGGATCGTTCCATAAAACAGATAGGATTCCTGGAACACCACCGCAATTTTGCTGCGCAGAAACTCGATGGAAAAATCCCGAAGATCCCTTCCGTCCAGAATAATACTGCCGGAGGAAACATCATAAAAACGAAGCAGAAGGTTCACAATTGTAGACTTTCCGGAACCCGATTTTCCCACAATGGCTGTAATCTTTCCTGAGTCAAACTGTAAATCAATATTCTCCAGTACATCTGCGGAACTCTTATCGTAATGAAAGAATACCTGATTCATGGAAATCTCCGGGAGCTCTCCGGTGAGCTGATCCGGACCTTTTCCATCCTTCAATGCGACCGGTTCATCCAGCACCGCAAACAGCTCTTCTGCTACGGAGAGTCCCAGATAACTGCTGTGCCAGTATGTATTCATATCATTCAGAGGCTTCATACATTCACCTGCCAGGAACAGAATGATCAGGAGACTTCCATAGGATAGCTTTCCCTGAGCCATGTGATACGCTGCAATGGCGATGCTGGCTGCCGTTCCGATGGCCGTACACGTAACGATCACTGCTGAGTCCGACAGGGAAATTCCCAGATTTTTCATGGATTCTCCTGCAAATCCCCAGGCACGCTCCGCCAGCTTCTTTCCTTCCCGTTTGCTGACTCCCATGGATTTCAGCGTATTCATACCCTGCATGCTGTCGATGTACTGAGCATTCAAATCTGCATAATCCTGCCAGTATTCAATCATTACTTTAGATACTGCCGGCATAAATAAATGGGGAACTACGATGGCTAAAATCGCCATGATCAAAACAAGAAGCCCTACTGCCCAGTCCAGTGTCCACAGATAAACCGTAGAAAACAGCGTTGTCACAAATACCACAACCGTTTGCGGCAGGTACTGGACCAGAAACGCCTCAAAAGACTCGACCCCGTCTGTGATCAGTGACTGCAGGTTTCCCGTCCGTTTGTCATTTCTATAGGACGGTCCCAGCTGCATCAGTTTTGCCAGCATCGTATTCCTGATGACTGCCTTTACCTTGGCTGCCATCTTTTTCGTGTATCCTTCCTGATATCGTACCAGAAATGACCGGAACAATAATGCCAGCAGGCATACTGCCAGATATCCCAGCACAGCCGACAGCTGCTTTTTATCAAATACAGCTGTGACACCCTTTGCAAGGCAAAATGCCTGTATAAAACTGCACGCAACCATGGATAGTCCCAATATGATCTTGACTGCAACATCTCCCGGTATCTTTTTTAGAAATTCAATCAGTCTTATATATTTTCCCATAATCGTCCGTTATTTTTCTGCGCCCACCATAAAGGCCGGTGTCAGTTTATTGAGTTCCTTTCCTTTTTCATCCCAGACTTTATCGATGATATTCGGCTCCGCAAATACTTTTGCAAATCCCAGTGACATCAGATATTCCAGATCCCACAACGGGCGAACCTTATCACTCATGAAGAGCTGACGGCTCAGTTCATCTCCTTTCTGTGGATTTGCATGAGCATGTACGTTCCGTCCGTATTTTTCATTAATTCTGGCCTCATTGTCCCGGTATCGTTTTCCAAGTTCCTCGTCGTACAGATAAAGATACCAGCACGCATCAAATACCAGCAGTCTGCCTCCCGGCTTCAGCACCCGTTTCCACTCCCTGTACGCTTTCTGAGGATCCCCCAGGGTCCATGTTATATTTCTGCTGATCACCATATCAAAGGTATTATCCGGAAACTGCAGGTCCTGACAGTCCATCGTCTGCAGTACTGCGTGCTGTCCCCGGGCTTTTACGTGTTCCTCTGCACAGGAAATCATATTTTCGGTAATATCGATTCCCGTCACCTCATGTCCCTCTTCCCCCAGAATGATCGGGAAAAATCCCGGACCGCATCCCGCATCCAGAATTTTCAGAGAGCCGCTGTGTGGTACATAATCCCGAATCAATGCCTTCCACGCCTCGCAATGCGGTCCGTCCAGTTCCTCCTGAATTCCACGGCTGTAGACCTTCGCCTCACCCTCCCAATAATCTTTAATCTCGCTGTTCAGTTCCATGTTGTCCTCCTTTTCATCTGGTTGTCTGTGCTTTAAATAAAAAAACGGCCCACTACGGCCGTAAACACACAAATAACATATGCTCCTTATACACCGTAAGAATCATAACTACTTCTGCGCAAGCAGTTCTCCTGACTTAAGATCATCACATTCTCCCACCTTCCCAGGTAAATACCCAGTGGCACCTTGAAAGAATGCTCCCTAACACAGTGACGGGATCGTACCGGATTCTGACCGGTTTCTCTATTAATCCTTTCGGAACTTGCACAGTTTAACTGTAAAATCGTATTAAATTTGCTCTTTTATGAGAATATCACCTTTTTTATCTGAAGTCTACAAATTTTTTCGCTTAAATTCATTCCATTTTGTTATATAAATCACAGCATTGCATAACACCCGTACGCGTTTTCATCACCCGGATTCTTATGTTGTCCTGCGGTGCTTCGTGTCCGTCTGCACTCTCGTCAATCGCTCCCCCTCTGCATTAAATACATGTATCTTCTCCTGCTTCAGACGAACATATATCTCATGTCCAATTTGACCTGGGAAATCAGCATTCGTCATGACCGTGAGATTCGGTATGCCGGGCGCAGCAAGAAAAACGGCCACCTCACGCCCTGTATTCTCCAACAGGCCGATCTCCATCCGGATGGCGCCAGGCTCATTCTTTGAAGCAAGCTCAATGTGTTCCGGACGGATGCCAGCCTTAAGCGGCTCTTGTAATTGCTCCCCAGGCAAATTACCTATATTTATAGGAATACGGGCTTCACCCAGAGTCAGAAAATGCTGCGCATGATATGATACAATCTTTGTATCCCATATATTCATATTGGGAGAGCCTATAAATCCGGCAACGAAAAGGTTAGCCGGATTTTGATAGATCTCCTGCGGCGTTCCAAACTGCTGTAAAACGCCGCAATTCATTACAGCAATACGTGTTCCCATTGTCATGGCTTCGATCTGGTCATGTGTAACATATATTGTTGTTACACCCAATTCCCGCTGTAGCGTTATAATCTCCCGGCGCATCTCTGTGCGGAGTTTCGCATCCAGATTTGCCAGCGGTTCATCCATCAAAAAAAGCTTAGGCCTTCTCACCAATGACCGCGCAAGGGCCACACGCTGACGCTGCCCCCCGGAGAGTGCACCGGGCTTCCTTTCCAACAAAGTGTCCAGTTCCAGCTTTTTTGCCACCTCAGCTACCCGTGCCGCTGCTTCCTGCTTTTTGGTATGGCGCATCTTGAGGGGGAACGCAATATTATTCTTTACCTTCATGTTCGGATAGAGGGCATAATTCTGAAATACCATCGCAATGTCACGGTTCTTAGGCGGTACTTTATTAACCACCCTGCCATCCATAAGGACCTCGCCGCTGCTGATGCCCTCAAGTCCCGCAATCATACGAAGCAGTGTAGTCTTTCCACAGCCGGAAGGCCCCACGAAAACAATCAATTCACCCTGTTCTATTTCCATATCCATATTGATAACGGCGTGTACATTGCCTGGATACCACTTATTTACTTTGTGTATTTGCAGGCTGCCTGCCCGAACTTCATTATCCATAAACAACTCCTATTATATTTCAGTCCTTCATTCCAGAAGATATAATGCCTTGTTCAAGATATTTCTGCCCGAACATAAATATCAGAAGCGGCGGCATAAGTGTAATCAGTGATGCGATCAGCGATACCCCCGCATTGTCCGCGGTGATGTTCGCCATATACAGAGACAGCGGCCAGAGTGTCTGATCCTTTAAGAATGCCTGAGGCGCCTCCATTGCGTTCCAGTACTCCAGAAAGCCCAGCACAACCGCGGAGAGGATACCCGGTGCGCCGAGAGGTATACCCAATCTCAAAAATGTCTGGATGGGCGAAGCACCATCCACAGCTGCTGCCTCAGTAACCGCCCCTGGTACCGTCATAAAGAATCGGGTCATGATGAATACCGGAAGGGTTGATGCGGCGCCGGGCAGAATAATGGCCCATGCAGTATCAATAAGACCTAACTTATTCAAAACCAGATAACTGGAAACCATAGTCACTTGAAAAGGCATCAGCATAAGGACAATATATAAGGTGTAAAGCACTTTTTTTCCGCGAAAGTCAAAACGTGCAAATGCCCATGCCGCAGGAGCGCCCAAAACAATATGGCCCAATATAATGGGAAAGACCTGTTTACAGGAATTCCAGAATACATTAAAAAATTGAGGTGTATCAAACAACAGCTCCGCATAAGCCTGGAAGGTCGGGTAGCGTGCAAAAATCGGCCATGCAGCGAAGCCATCACCACTTTCTAAAACCGGGGCAAGGTTCCCGGACAACTCCCCGGGTCCCATAAGTGTACCGGATGAAAGCATCCACAGCGGTACCCATACAAAAACAGCGATCATAAAAAGGATGAGACAGATGAAAAATTTTTTCAAGAGCCGTCACCCCCACTCATGATCTTCTGCAACAGCATAATCAAAGTAAATACGATAAGTGCCATCATTACAGCCCCAGCACACATTTTATCCACGTCCAAGCTGCTGTACCAGTTATTAAACAGATGCTGAAGCATATAAATGCTATCATCGGGATAGCTGCCAGCAATGAGATAAGCTTCCCTGAATACCTTGAACGAATTGAGCAGGGACAGCACCGTGACTGTGAACAACGTCGGCAACAGATTGGGCAGCGTGATCTTTATAAGCCGTTTTATGCTGCCCGCCCCGTCTATCTGTGCCGCCTCATACAGCGCCGGATTGATAGCACTGATCCCTGAGAGCCATAGCACCATGTCATACCCAAAGTTTTTCCATATATATGCAAAAATCAAAACTGCAAATGCAGCCCCGCTTCCAATCCAATCAATCGAAGTTTCATCCAGTAAAGACAGGATCCCATTGATTAATCCGTTTCTATGGAAAATCACCCTCCACAACAGAACAATTGAGGCCACCGGTATTGCCATTGGCATTAAAAACGTTGTTTTGAAAATCCCATGCTTTTCCTGAAATGTAGTCAGCATCAATGCAACAACCAACGATATGATAAGCAATAGTGGTATGCAGACGAATATAAACTTTGCAGTATTGGCCGCTGCCAATTGGAATGCACTGTTACCCAGCACAGATATGTAGTTTTGGAATCCAACAAACTGATTACTTACAGCGGAGAAAAAAGAACGCCGCAGTGCATCCACAAGCGGAATGAGTACCATTACACTCACGGCAAACAAACTCGGTGTCAAAAACAACCACGGTACGATACGTTCTTTTAACGGGGCCTTGTATTCATGTTCGTTTTGATGTTTTTTCCTGTATATATATTTGGGCTTCCTCGCCGCTTTCGGCGAAGGTATATTCTTTCTTCGGCAGAGAAGAGTTTTTATCAACAGAGAACCTCCTTTCATGGGATACAAAGCCAAGCTTTCCTCCTTGCCAATGGAGCAAGAGATCAATGCAAAGCCATAGACAGGGCATGAAATACATAACCTTGCCAATCGAAATATTGTTGTATGACACTATATTTACAGATATCAGACAAAGTGACAGTGTATATATCACGCAGCTCAAAATCAGTCCCGAGTATGCGCGTATTGATGTCATCCTGGCCGCTATTGCCACAAGGACAGAAGCGAATAAAGAAAACAACAGCAGTAAAAACGCCGCATTCCAAAGCTCCTTATCCCGGAAGGTCGGGGCTGCCGACATCCAGACAGTAAGATTCTCCCAATGATTCCAAAATAAATTTTTCCAAAATTTAAAGTCAGACCACCTTGAAGGGATAAAGCTTGAAGGAATATCCGGAAAATCAATACAGATCACTAATCCGGCCAAGGCGATCAAGGCAAGCGGCAGATAGGAAATCATCCACATCGGATAGTGCCGAAGCTTTCCTCCCCGCTTAATCAACCTTATAACAATGCCAAACGCCAAAACCATAGCGGGAAGCCGGTAAATCATGTCAAACACCCACCCCATCAGTGGTAAATCGAGAATTGTACCTCCTGTGAAGCCCGAAGCCGTAAGATAACGCTCTGCCTTCTCCCGCGTTCCGCCATCAGAAAATATTAACTGCATATTGGACAGTGTATCACTGGATTCCTCCTCTGCCTGCCGGAATACCCTTGATGTATCATCATCGAATACACCACGAACATATAATACCTCCCCTCCAATCTTGATCTGCATACCGAGCACATTCGTGCTTCCCCATAATGAAAACGCCAATTCTGAGCTGATGGCGCAGCCCGCTGTATCAGACTGCGAGGGTAAAGAACCAACGAGTATGGTTTTTGACGTGATATCTTCACAGGCTCCAAAAACAACAACCACATCGGCAGTCGTACTCCCCATCTCTGCATCCATGATCTCCTGTGCGGAATATACCTGCCACAGCGTGACCTCCGGCTGCTTTGCAAGGCCATCCTGCTTTGCATATTTTTGCTGCCTGACAAGAGCAGACGGACTGACACCACCAGTTTCCCATCGTACACTGACACTTGAGCATAAGCCAAGAGCTGCAATAAAGAATGAGCAGGCCATACACCATACGAAAGCCGCCAGTATTCCTGTTACTGTGAGAGCCCGGTAATTCATAGAATTGTTAGCCTTCAATGCGAACTCTGTCTCCTTCCGAAATAGTCTTATTTGAGCTCGTGATCACCTTATCCGAGTAGGTCAGAGCATTTTCTGTACTTTCAATGCTCATCATCTGCCCGTCCCTGTCCTTAACGATGATATCAACCCGTGAAGTAATCCACTCGGTTCCCATCACAGTATTTTGTTTACGGATTACGAGAACATGATCACCGCGAGAGTCTCTTCTTAATGCGGTCAGCGGCAGGCAGTTCTGATATGTCTCACTTTTTTTGTTCAAAGAAAGTTGTGCAGACATACCGGGAGTATATTTACCGTCGGGGAGAGTGACCGTCACCGGAACCATGTTATCCTCATCAGCTGTTCCCATGGCTGCTATCTTCACATCCAGCTTCTGAGTGCTGCCGTCAAGTCTATAGCTAAGTTCCCCTGTATCATTTACTGAAAAGTTCTCGGCATTCTCTTTATCCAGACTCCCTTTAAAAACAAAACCCACGCCATCGTTGGACAGTGCAACTACTTCAACATCTGCTTCCGTTTTTGAACCCTTTTCCAAAGTTTTCAAAACCGTACCGGAAACCGGAGCCATAACATGACCACCATTGTCTATGATTTCTTTCAGTGTGTCACGTAATTTTTCCTTTTCTGACAACTCAGCCTTATAAGTGACACTCTCAATTTCTGCCTCAGTCTGCGATTTAGACTTGTTTTCCTGCGCCTTTTTCAATGCCCGCCGCGCCGCTTCAATGTTTTTTTCGGCAGCGTAGAGTTCCTCATCCTTTGAGTCTTCAAACTCTCTCTGGGCACTGATTAACGCACTCTCTGCAGCTTCAATAGCGGACTGAGCATCCATAACCGCAGCCTCATCTGAAAAATCTGTACGGTTTTCTGCCGAAGAAAGCGCCTCATCGGTATCAGAAAGTGCGTTGTCCCAACGCGCCTTGATAGCTTCAAGGTTTTGAACGGCGCTATCGTAGGCAGGCGTTCCCTCCTCAGCCTCTGAGAGCACTTGCTGTGCCGCGCGAACCGCATCATCCCCAGATTCTTGAACATTCTTCCGATTTTCCTCCGCTTCCTTAATGAATGCCTGCCTTGTAGCTGTGATGGCTCTGTCTTTATTTTCGATTGCATTGGCAATCGCTGCTTCGAGGTCTGCAAAATCATTCCGCTCAAGCTTAGCAACTAAACGGTCATACGCCTGCTGTGCATCATCAAGCGCCTGCTGTGCATCATCAACACTATCGCTGCTTCCTTTCCCGGAAAGACTTATCTTCTGGTTAAGGATATAGATCTCATCCTCGAGACCCTCAATCTTTTCTTTTATGGGAGATACATCAAACGCAAGCAGCGCCTCGCCTTCGCTCACCTGCTTTCCCCTTTCTGCATTAACCTTGATAACCCTGAGGCCCTCCGGCAGGGTGATGGATATACCATCCTCTGCGTCAATTGTTCCATCAATTTCAGCTTTGTTCGTCAATGTTCCACTTGTCATTGTTGATACCTGAACGCTGGCAATCGTGGCAGAATCAGACACACGGGAAACGATCGTTAAGACAAAAATCAGTACAAAAAATGTGACTATAAGACGTATTGCTATACGCTGTACACGGTTACTCAACAGAGGCTTATGCTTTAATCCAGAGGCAAACATATCTTTTTCCTGTGTGATAATATCGTTGATCTTTTCCTTGATATGTAAGAGCTTCATTGTGTGGTCTCCTGTATAGTTAATAATTAAACTCTATCATAATTATTTTATCCGCCAGATAAGTGCCATCTGCCTGCTGGGTTCCAAAAAGCAACACAAAATCATCGTCCTTTAGTTCGCTTTTATCACCATCGTCAAGAGAATACTTCCCGCCCTGAGAATCAACCAGCGCTCTTTGAAATATAGTTTCATCCGTAAAAGTAACACTTACACTGCCTCTGTCTGCTTCACCATCAGTAGAAGCAAAGCTTGTACCTATCGTACATGTTGTTTCGGTACAGCCACTGACTGCCCCACTGAAGTCGGCTGAAGTAAACATATCATTTGCATCCGTAAATGTGTTTTCAACGGTTATTTCCTCTTTTTCACTGCCAGCGTCATCTTGGGGATCATTTTTTGCAACAGATCCCTGATCGGCTGGTACCGCATCTGACTGCGTATCGTTGATTTGGTTATTGGAAGTTTTAGGTTCCGTTTCTGCACCTGTGCATCCTGAAAATAAAAGCATCCCTGCACAAATGATTCCATACAGGCTTACCATTCGTTTTTTCATAATTCTTAATTCCTTTCTGTTTTAATCATAACTACATCTGTTCCTTTATATAAAGGCTGGCGCGGCTCTGGATCTTTTTGGCAGCTTCCTGTACGCTTATCGATCCGGCAAAAAATTCTGAGGCTTCTTCTAATATGATGTCCTCCAGGCTCTGGCTTTCATTTACTGCATAGGACACACTGCTTAAGAGCGTCCTCATAAGCTCTACATCCTCCTGTGTTATCTTCCCGTCCTCGTACAGGAACGTCCACATGGAATTACCATTCATAGCGGCCTGCATTACAGTATCAAACGCTCCCTTATGGAATGGCAGAAGATAACAGGACTCCTGATGCTCTTTCATCAAAAATGTCCTCACAAACCCCCATGCACCATCCTTATACTTGCTGGATGAGGATATTCCAATCTTTACTTCCGGCTTGATCGCATGGTATTCTCCATGGGAGCTTGGCAGGCCTATTACATTTACGTTTCCCTGATAGGAATCTCTGTACCGTGCAATTTGGTATGCACTGTAAACAGCTTCATAAGATGCTACAGCAGCACTCAAGTCCGCTTCGAAGCCGCTCTGGCTGCTCTCCTGAATTTTCCCGGCAAACTCCAGCAATTCTATGAACTCCGAAGAGTTGAAAAAGCACTCACCAGAGGCCCAGTCAACAAAGCTGTCATTGGTCTGGAGCATTATTTCAAGAAATGATGTACTTGACAGATTACTTATGGAATTTAGCCCCGAGGTTTCCAGAACTTTTTCCAGGCTGTCCAGCGTCCATCCCCCATTTTCACCAAGGGCACTTGTATTAGCCAGCATTGTGGATATAGCTACACCATTTGTAATGTAAGGCAGTTTACCGTCAATGCTTATGGCGTCAAACACATTTGCGAAATAGTCATCCATATTAATTTCTGAGTCGTTCTTAATATACGTATAGAGATCCTCCAACAACCCCTTGTTATGGTAGATCGGAACCGATAAATTGCTCATATCCAAAATGTCTGGTATATCCCCTGAAATAATCTTTGTATTAAAATTTAAAATGGCATTATCCCATTCCTCATCGGATACGTTTTGCTCATATGGAAAATATTCCGTCAGTTCAATCTTATATTCTTTATTTGTTTTATTAAAATCCGAAACAGCCTGGACAACACTTGGATCGGCAGTCAGGCTCACCATACTGAGTTCTGTCCGATTATCTTTTCCCCTGGAAAGCACCCCTATCTCATAGGAGAGTACAGAAGTCTGGTTGGACGACGCGGCCAGAACCACAAATCGGCCATCCTCAAGCTCACATACATGAACATCCGATGTGTTCAACCCCATATCAGACCAGTTGAAGATAAGCTTACCTTCCTGTGCCCCGGCACTATAACCATACAGGCTTGAGGAGTCAAAAAGATAGAAATTGTCGGTACTTCCCCCAAACAGACCTGCTGTTGTTCCTAAATAAATGGGATCTCTGTGCCAATCCTTATTATCTATATCCACGGTAAGCAGATGATAGTTCGCTCTGTCCGCAGTAGTGGCGCACACACCAATCTGCCCCTCAGCGGTCGTTATGGTGGTCATAAGATTTCCATCATAATTGAGATCAAACAAAAACTCACCATTGTTGTCAAAAAGATAAGCATATGTACTGCTGCATTTGGCTGCTATGCAGATATTCCCCTCGGCATCCATACTCATAAATATTTCACTGCCAGATGAGGAAGTAACTGTGGCATCCAGTACCGACGATAAATCTACGGATTGGACTGCTGCATTGCTGCGATCAAATTTTTTCAAACTGTAGCCTCCTGTATTATCCTTGCAGACAGCCCATATGCTGCCGTGCTGATCCATCCCAAAATCCAGAAGTACAGTTGAATCCTCAATTACCAGCGGCAGCTTTTGAAAATCACCATCATCAATTGATATTGCCGCCAGATACGAGACCTCATCACCTTCCTGGCAGCACACATAAGCCTTGTCATCGCTGATCAGGAGCCTTGAAATATATGTGACTGCATCAGGAATGTCAAAAAAACTTGCGACATAGGATTCATGAGCCTCCTCACTCTTGGTGTTATGACCACATGCCGTCATAGAAAAAAGTATCGCTATCAAACATAGCACTGAGATGTTTCGTTGTAATATTTTCATAGTATCCACGATCCTCCTGCATATAAAATACCTGCTCTTTCAGGTATATTCAGCATACCATGAATGAGCAGGCAGTTTTTTAAGTTCATATAAATGATTGACTAAGGAATGATAAATGAAATCTTAAGAATTCCTAAGACCTCAAGGCAGAAACCACGATGCTATTAAACTGAGGGAAGTTCAACGATAAACACAGTAGTTCCGTTACTGCATTCAGCCTTTATTTCACCACCGTGCTTTACAACAATATCTTTCGCGATGGCAAGACCAAGTCCGGAACCGCCGGTCGCGCTCGATCTTGAGCTGTCCAGACGATAAAATTTGTCGAAGATCACATTAAGCTTGTCTTCCGGAAGATCACCCTTATTTTCAAATTTGACAACCGTCTTTCCGGGCAGCTCCTGCGCTGAAATTGTTATGTCACTGCTGCCTGCACTATATGCTATGGCATTTTTCAAAATGTTATTGAATACCCGTGCCAGCTTTTCAGAGTCGCCGTACAATACCATATCTTCGGAGATCCTGTTTGCAATGTGCTTTCCACATGAATTCAGATGTGGATACAGTTCATCTGAAATCTGTGCCATCATATAGTAAAGATCAATATTTGTCTTTTTCAGAGAAAGGGAGTCTGAATTGCTGCGTGCGATCTCAAAAAATTCATCAATCAAAGTTTTAAGCCGATTCGCCTTCTCCCATGCGATATGGATGTATTTTAATTTCTTCACATCAGCCATGTCCGGATTTTCATCCAAAAGGCTGAGATATCCCATGACTGAGGTGAGCGGAGTTTTTATATCGTGAGCCAGATAAACCACAAGATCATTCTTTCTCTGCTCGGCTCTCTTTGTCTCAAACGCCCGTGTTTTTAGTGTCTGCCTGACATGGTCCAATTTATGTTCGATAATTTCTAATTCGGGAGATAAGGATATCTGTGCGTCATCCTCCATGAGCTGGTCAATGCCGTTCACAACTTCATCAAAATATCTTTTATATGATTTCAGCAGCATCTGAAATAGCAGAAACATAAAGAGGATGATCGTTAGCGTAAGAATAAACTGCATGTTATTTCCTATTATTCGGAAATAGAGTAGGTTGGCATCAGTATCGCTGATGTGAAGGATACGCGCAATGAAAACTGCTATTATATCAGCCAAATGTCCATGGCTAAGTAACCGCAGGAGCAGTACTGTAAGGGCAGCACCAATTGTGATGCATAATCCTTTGCCAAATGTGATGCGGCTAAGCTTTGCATAGTTATAATCTTTTTTTTTAAATTTCTTCAATTTTGTATCCAACCCCCCATACAGTTTTGATATATTTGGGTCTTTCACCGGTATCCCCCATCTTCTCACGAAGATGGCGAATGTGTACGGTGAGGGTATTGTTGCTCTTGGTATAATATTCGTCCTGCCAGACTTCATGAAACAAATCCTCTGCACTGACTACGCTGCCCTTGCGCTCCAGAAGAATACGTAGGATTGAAAATTCTGTTGGCGTTAGCAGCAGGCTGTTTCCGTCAATCGTACATTCATAAGTCTTCACATTCATAGTCAATCCCGCATACTCAAAGATTGCTTCTGTTACATGTGAGGCGGAGACTGTATTATATTTCTTGTATCGGCGAAGCTGTGCCTTCACCCTGGCCAGCAGTTCAAGCGGCCGAAAAGGTTTTGTAATATAATCATCTGCCCCAAGTGTCAGACCGGTAATCTTATCTGTTTCCGAATCTTTTGCCGTAAGCATGATGACAGGACAGGCGTAACCCTTATCTCTCACAATCTGGCATATTGACAGGCCACTCATATCCGGAAGCATAATGTCCAATATGACGAGATCAAACTCCATACGCTCCATATAGTCAAGAGCTTCTGTACCTGAGTAGAACTTATACACATCCAGATTTTCATTTTGAAGGTAGGCTTCAATCAAGTCAGCAATTTCTTTCTCATCATCAACCACAAGTATTTTCTCGGCCAAAGCATCATGCTCCTTTTGTTTTATATTTTATATAGTATAGCAAATTTACTGCTTCCATTTATTCATTTGTGATTATAAAATCATTAATTTTTTCCTAAGGTATACAAAGGTTATCTAATCGATTCAATTCTTTATCTCATTTGCCGGCGGAAGGCATATATAATTCTTACAAACGTAATATGTTGTTTTTTCATTCAGTAATGGAAACTCCGGCGTTTCTTCCTCCCGTATTTTTATATCCGCATACAGCGGAAGTCGGCTTATGATTTCTTCTTTTCTGTCCGTTTTCGACAATATAACGGTAATCTTCTGTGGGGGATAGTCATATAGCAGAAGTGCAGTCAGAAACATACAGTACCCTGCCGGATAGTCTTCCGCCGCACTGGACATATATGCAAGCTGATGCTCTGCTGCATTTTTATAATCTTCATTACCCGTGATCTGATATAGCCGTACAAGACAGTAAGCCATCACGGAATTCCCGCTGGGTATCGCACCATCATAGGTTTCTTTCGGCCTCGTTATCAATCTGTCATTACGGTTCCCGTACAGAAAGAATCCTCCGCCATTTTGATCCGCAAACTGCCGCCGCGCTTCATTACAGATCTGCCGGGCACGCCTCAGATACTTTTCATCAGAGACCGCCTCGTAAAGGCTGAGCAATGCGGCTGTGTAATAGGCATACTCATCAAGAAATCCTCTTACATTCCCGGCTCCATCCCGGCAGCTGACAAAAAGTATTGTTCCGTCTGCCAGATTTTTTTCAATGAAGCGATGCGCCTGCACAGCCGATTGAAGATACCTTTCCTTTCCGGTGACCCGGTATAGTACCGCCATGGCAGAAATCATCAGGGAGTTCCATGCAGTAAGGACCTTGTCATCCAGATGAAGCTTTGTTCTCAGCTGGCGATTATCATACAGAAGCTTTTTTTCTTTATGGAATCTATCGGATATATCATTCCCGTTCAACAGGTTCGGAATATTTTTCCCCTCGAAGTTTCCGTCTTCAGTGATTCCGAAATAACTGCAGAATTCCGCTCCCTTTTCTCTGCCGAGTATCTTACAAATTTCTTCATAATCCCAGACATAATACATTCCCTCCCTGCCCTCACTGTCCGCATCCTGGGCAGAGTAATATTCGCCCTCAGGTCCTGTCATTTCCCGTAAAATATACTCCGCGATTTTTTCAGCCGTATCTAAAAACATGTTATCTTCAGATATCTTAAATGCAGCTGCGTAAGCGATCATCAGCAGGGCATTATCATATAACATTTTCTCAAAATGAGGCACAAGATAAAAACGGTCTGTAGAATATCTGGAAAACCCATAGCCAATATGATCAAAAATCCCCCCTCTTCGCATCTGCTCCAGAGTCTTTCCCGCCTGATAAAATGTATCATCACACTCAATCCGGGAATACAACATAAGAAATATTAAATTATGGGGGGTTGGAAATTTAGGCGCCAAACCAAATCCACCGTAATTTTTGTCAAAAGATCGTGTGAACAATTCTACAGCCTGTCCGGGCAGTCCGCTGTCCATTTCTTTTTCAGACTGCTCTTTCGCCTTCTCTTCCGTACTGCCTTTATCTATATTCATCTGACCTAAAATCTGTTCTGCCGAATGCAGCAAATCGGCTTTCTTATGTTTCCAGAGCTTATTGATTTCCAGTAACAGTTCCCGAAATCCCATCATGCCAGATCGGTTCACAGGTGGAAAATACGTTCCCGCATAGAAGGGCTTCTGCTCTGCTGTCATAAAAATACTCATAGGCCATCCGCCACTCCCCGTCAATTTCTGGCAGACTTCCATATACACACTGTCTATATCGGGCCGCTCTTCCCTGTCTACCTTGATGGAAATGAAATTCTGGTTTAGAATACCGGCAATTTCCTCATTTTCAAAACTCTCATGCGCCATCACATGACACCAGTGACAGGTACTGTAGCCGATACTTAAAAAAACCGGTTTATCTTCCTGTCTGGCTCTTTCAAATGCCTCATCAGACCACGGATACCAGTCGACAGGATTATTGGCATGTTGTATAAGATACGGACTGCTTTGACCACTTAAATGATTACTGCTCATGACGGTCCTCCTTTTCAATATTCCCCACTATCCATTCCCAAAAGTTTTGAAATCCATGCGTCTGAACGTCCAGGTTCCGAAAGTTCCGAAAAAACATCAGGTATCTATATAAAATATCTTTTCAACAGGCGTGTCAATTCCGTAATCTCAACAGGCTTTGCAATATGGGCGTTCATACCGCACGCTAAGCAATGACGGATATCTTCAGAAAAAGCATCCGCACTCATGGCAATGATCGGAACAGATGAAGCATTCGGGTGATCCAGCCCACGGATTGATCTTGCAGCCTCATATCCCGTCATATGCGGCATCCGTATATCCATAAGTATCGCATCGTAATATCCCTCCGGCGATTTACGGAACTTTTCCAGACATATGTGTCCATCTTCTGCCCAGTCAAGTTCCACGCCCAGATCAGCCAATAATTCTTTTGCGACTTCCCAGTTAAGTTCATTGTCCTCAGCTAACAGAATACGGCGTCCGGACATATCAATCGCCTGATCCGATATCCTGTCCTGTGTCTCTTCACCGTCCATATATTGGCGCAGACCATAAAATAAAGTAGATTTAAACAGCGGCTTGGAAATGAAACCGCTGATCCCCGCCTCACGGGCCTCCGTCTCAAATTCGCTCCAATCGTATGCAGAGATAAGCAGAATCGGTATTTCATCTCCTAAATTACGCCGAATCTCTTTGGCAACCTGAATGCCATCCATGCCAGGCAGTTTCCAGTCTAATAGAATGATCTGATAATCGTCTCCCTTTTTGTGGCGCCGGATTACCAGTTCTATTGCCTTCTCCCCACTCAGTGTCCATTCAGCTTTTATTCCAAAAGATTTTAGTTCGTTTGCGGCAGTTTGACATAACAATTCGTCATCGTCAACTACCAGCATATTCCAGGAGGGAAGAACCATATCCTCTTGCATCGCGGCAGCTTTTTCAAAGTCCACTGTAATATGGAATTCTGTACCTCTATCAGGTTCGCTTTGCACATCAATGGTCCCTTCCATTGCATCCACAATGTATTTCGTGATGGACATTCCCAAACCTGCTCCCTCAGTCTTATGTATTCTGCTTTCATCGGCGCGGCTGTAGGAATCATATATTTTGCTCAGGAATTCCGGTGACATGCCAATTCCATTATCCTTAACGTAAATATGAATTCGGACATAGTTCTCTCCTTTTGGAGATGCTTCCTCAAACAGGGATAATCGTATCGCCCCTCCTTCAGGTGTATACTTTGTCGCATTGGACAAAAGATTCAGTAAAATCTGATTCAGACGCACGCCATCACACCATACGTCTTCCGTCATAATATTTTCAACATGTATATCAAAACTTTGTTTTTTTGCTTTCACCTGCGGCTGCATAATATTAACAATCCCCTGAACAACTTCTTTTAAAGAAATCTGCTCTGTTGTCAAAGTCAATTTACCACTCTCAATTTTAGACATGTCCAAAACATCATTAATCAGCCCCAGCAGATGTTTGCTTGACAGGGTGATCTTCCTCAGGCAGTTCCGCACCTGTTCACGGTCATCTACGTGTGCTGTTGCAATCGCGGTCATACCCACGATTGCGTTCATAGGTGTGCGGATATCATGACTCATATTGGCTAAAAATTCACTTTTTGCTTTATTTGCCTCAATCGCCACCTGACGTGTCTTCTCCAGTTCCTGTAGCTGCAGGCGGGTCATGGAAAAATACCGAAGAAATATCAAAGTCAGCAGGATTAATATAGAAGCACAGGCCAGCAGCGTAATGAACATGCGTTGAACGCTCAGGCTGTTTATGGTCTCGTCCAATATACCGTAAGGCATGACCGATACCAGATACCACTCGGAACATGGTAAAGGAATGCCGTAAATCTGCCTTTCCTCACCATTTACCTCAAATATTGTGGTATATTCTTTGTGATCCCTCAAAGCTGCGGCGAATCCTTCAAGAGAGTTTTCTGCCGTTGATTTTTCTGCGGAAGGATCGAGTTGCTGTTGCAGCTGATTAAAAAACTCCCACAACTCAGTGTTGGGATTTCGTATGACAAAACTTCCATCCGAACGGATAATATGATAGTACGTCAGCTGTCCTTCATCCTCCAAAGAAAGAAAATCGGTGATATAATCCAGAGGCACGGCTGCGACCAGACCAGTGCCCTTATTGCCGTTCTTCATCGGATAAGTTGCATCAACGCCAAACAATACCACTTCATTGCCCGCCGCATCAACACCTACCGCAACTCTTCGCTCCCTGCGATTTAATGCTTCTACAAAAGGAGATGGATTAAGCGGCTGTATCGGTGCTCCGCTGAGTGTTTCAAAGTTTCCTTCATCAGAACAGATCGCCAGATAATCAAAGCCCCTGACCTGTGCCCTGTAGACAAGTTCCTCATACAGACTTTCTGTATCGTAATTCTCTGCCGAGACCACGGAAATGATGCCGTCCACCTGATCAAACCGAAGTTTGATGATGTTTTCAAAATGTCTGGACATTTGTTCGTTCATTCCGGACATGTAGATTTGTCCAACTTCGTATATGGTCTTTTTGCTTTTTCGATTCATATAAATTCCCAGAATACTGAAAACAACTACACTAAAGAGCAGAAGCCCGATAAAACTGAATATGAGAAAACGGGTGGTGGAATTCTTTTTTTTACTGCTGCGCATTGACGTTATCACTCCCTTTTTTGTCTTCATCCGTGTCTCTGGCCGGAAAATGTATCGTCACTTGATTTTTTGTGGCCTTTGCCTGATACATCATGCTGTCCGCCACTAGAAACAATTCCCTGGTTTTTCCTCTCCCGTATACCCCTCCAATGCTCACAGATACATGTATTTCGGGGTATTCATCGATCACCATCCGATCAACAGAGCGTCTTATTCCCTCCAGTTTCTTCTCAAATGCATCTACAGGGATACGGTAAAAAAGAATTACAAATTCATCACCGCCGTAACGGATTACAGCATCTGTTTTGCGAATACTCGATGATACCGTTTTTGCAACGCTTTGTAACACACAATCGCCTGCATAATGTCCATAATGATCATTGACACGTTTAAAATTATCAACATCCATCACGACGACAGCTTCACTGTCTTCCTCTCCCTGAAAATATTCTTCAAAATAACGGCGATTGTAGATACCGGTCAGCGAATCAATATATAAGTATTGCAGGTGTTGCTGTCCTGCGGAAAATGAAGCGTATTCTTTGCGTGGAAACAACTTGTCATAGTCCATTTTTTCTTTCAGGTTCTGAATGCTTTTCGTATCCTGTCCGATTGTGGTATCCATCAACTCATGTTTCAGCTCGTCCGCAACTTCCTGCAGACACTGGAGGAGAATCGGATGGAACGCTCCGCATTGTCCTTCGACAATCATTTTTAGTGCTTCGTCCTGTGAATATTCCCTCTTGTAGCATCTTTTACTGGTCAACGCATCATACACATCAGCCAAACCAACCACCTGGGCGGCAATGGGTATTTGTTCTCCCTTTAATCCATCCGGATAACCATTGCCGTCATATCTTTCGTGATGCCACCGACAGATTTCCGAAGCTGTTTTGACAAACGGCAGCTCCTGCTGCTCAAACGGTAATTCCAACAGCATCCTGGCGCCGACTGCCGAGTGGGTCTTAATCACTTCAAATTCCTCCGCAGTAAGGGGGCCCCGCTTATTCAGAATTGCATCGGAAACCGATATTTTTCCTATATCATGCAGGGATGATGCAGTACCTATTAACGCAATCTCAGATTTTGTCAACGGATACCGGTCTGTCCTCTGAACCAGGCGTTCCAGCAGGTGTTCTGTAATGGTATTTACATGCATTACATGTAAACCGCTCTCTCCGTTGCGGAATTCTACAATATGAGACAGGATTGAAATCATGAGTTTATTATTTCTTTCCTGCTCATAAAACTGTTCTGCGATAATCCTCTCCAGGCGGTGTTGTCTGGCATATAGGAGCATCGTATTGGAAATCCGGCGATGGACGATTGTAAAATCAAACGGCCGGCTGATATAGTCAAATGCCCCCAGATCATAGGCACGTTTAATATTTTCAGGAGAATCATCGGCGGAAATCATAATCACAGCGAACATATCATTCCAGTGGTATTTATTTATGTAAGTCAACACCTCAAACCCATCCATCTTCGGCATCATAATGTCCAAAAGCAGAAGTGAAAAATCCGATCTGTGCTGTGAGAGAAGTGCAACTGCCTCTGCGCCGTTGCTGACTTCTACAATCTCATACTGATCTTCCAGAATAGCTGCCAGAAGAGACCGGTTCATCTCTGAATCGTCCGCAATCAAGATTTTTTGTTTATCCATGATACTTCAATCTCTTTCATCATTTTACGATTTTAATTATAAATACACTTCCTGCAGCCTGCAACAATCATTTTGGACAGGTGTACACATAGCTGTGTTTTTTTTACTGACAAGCCGGCGTATACGAAGTATAATTGAAAGTAAAAGGAAAGGGAGATGAATGATGGAATCACAGGAAACCAAGTTCTCATTTATATACAATGAAATTAAGCAGCGCATCTTAAACGGGCAGGTACTTCCCGGGAACCATCTGCCATCTTCAAGAGCGCTCTGCAATCACTTTCAGGTGAGCCGATATACCGTTAACCGGGTATTTGATGTGTTGAAAGAAGAGGGAATGATCGAAATTAAGCCTCGCCTCGCCCCAATCGTCCTCGCAGGAACAGAGCAACAGGAACCGGAATATATGCTGTATGATATTCTGAGAAAAAGAGACAGTATTGTGCAGATATATCAAACACTCGCACTGTTATTGCCGCCGCTTCTTGTTTTTGCTTCACAGGACTGTGATCTGGAGATGCTGCCCCACTATAAACAGGCTGTGAAAGTATCACGCCTGGGAATTGCGGCCGGCGGCTGGCGGCCTTCTTCAGATTTTATAAAAGAAATACTGGAAATTGGCGGTAACCCTCTGTTTGGCAATCTCTATTCGATTTTTGAGCTTTATCATAACCTCAGTTTTTTTACGGAAAGATGTCCTCACTTTTTAGAGACCTTTCTGCAGAACTCTGTATCCGTGACGGGGATTATTATAGATATTTTAAAAGGGAACAATCCTTCTGTGAAACATCAGCAGTTCGCAGATTTAGGACAGAGATTTGCAGACACCATCACCACTACTTTAGAACATTTGGCGAACACGACGCCTCAATGTCCGCCCCAGGCTCCCGTTTTATTTTCCTGGAAACCGACACGAGGCAAGGATTATTTCTACTCAAGAATCATCAGCGATCTGAACCAGAAAATCGGCGGGGGGCAATATCCCCGCGGAACGTTTCTTCCTTATGAGAAGCAACTGGCCAGCCAGTACGGTGTCTCTGTATCCACAGTCAGAAAAGCATTGGATGAACTGGAGCAGAGAGGTCTTGTAAAAACCTTAAATGCCAAGGGAACTGTCGTCATTGAACCGGATGATTCCCGGGTAAATCAGATGCTTCCCACTCCAAGGCGTTCGCAGGAGGCACTGCAGTATCTGCATGCACTGCAATTGTTAATATTAATTATTCATCCGGCAGCTTCCATCGCAGCTTCCAGATTGTCTTCAACAGATTTAGAAAAACTGGAAGAGACATTCAGCCAGCCTGATTCCATTTGTATCATAGCTGTGTTTGAAGTCATTTTTAATCATGTTGATCTGAAGCCATTGCAGGTGATATTAACCGAAACGTTTCGTCTTACCGAATGGGGACACTATATAGCATATTACGATAACAAAAAACAAATCATTCAAAAGCTCAATAAAATTGTTATGGAAGCACTCCAATATCTGCACGAAGGGAATGTGACTGCTTTTGCGGACGGGATTACAGACTGCTATCGTTACATTTTAAAGCGCGCGAAAGAATGTATGATAACAAAATACAGGTTTTACAGAGCCGCCTATATACGGATTCCGGAAAAATACTAATTTGTATTCACAAGTTAGAAATATCAGTGCAGGGATTCTATGTTTCATTTACTGCTGCCTCTTTTTCTAACATTGCTCCGCTGCCCACTTCTCATAGGCAGATACACTCTCTTTTGGACGCTTCAGCCCTTCTTCCACCTGCTCTCTCGGACAGGCAAGATTCATGCGCAGGAATCCCTCTCCATTCCGGTATTCCTCTCCGTCAGAGAGATAAAGTCCACTGTGACTGCGTATAAAACGGCAAAGTTCGGTTGAACTTCCAATCACTTTTTTGTTTTGTATTTTTTACTTCTTGTAGTGTAGTGTGTTATACGAACTGTCGGCGTTGCCGCTGTCAAAGCTATTGTGGAACTGTTCGTCCTCTCAAAATTGAAATGGGCGGGACTGTCAACGGCGGCGCTGTAAGCGCCGTTCATCTTGACCGTTGACTGGCTCGACTGGCTTTGCTATCCCCCCCTGTTATGCGATTGCGGCTTATACCAATAAGGCACGGCTATCACTTTTTCCTCTTTTCAGGGTAAAAGGCGAGAAACAGCTTGATATAATCTGGTATTCTTGCAAGGTCGGGAGAAAAAAACCAAAAAGCAAAACCGTCACAGAATTCGTATTGTTTTCCGTGAAGGGTATAGCTTTTCCTGTGGTTACATGAACCGTCCTCTTTCATATTATGGCAATGCTTACAAGCTCCGTAAGCACCAGTAAAGGCTTGCTGTATATAGTCGGGAGCCTGTTCAATATCCTGTCTATGTTTGTCTATATTGCTGAAATACATGCGAAGAATAAGGTCATCTTCGCGCAAATAAATCCGGGCGAAGGATTTTTTGCTTTTCACGTCTACCTTCGTGTAGATTATCATTTTCCGCCCCCAACAATATCCGTCCCCAATTGTCTGGTTGCTGGTATATCCGAGCCTATCCATTTCAGCGTCAAAGGCTATTATAAATTTCTTGTCCTTAGGACTGACAAAACTATAGGTTTCTTCTTTTAATAAATCTTCCATCGATCTCTCCTCTAAGCTGTACGCCTTATCCGCCAAAGGCGTACTTGTCATTTTCTTTTACCCCTTTGCGGCACATAGCTTTTCGCCAGTTCGGATTTTTGGACAATCCGGGTCAGCCATTGTTTTTCTTCCTCTGTCAGCTTGTTATAACGTAACTTTGTCTGCTTGCAGAATACCATCAACAGTTGTTCCGCCCGGCTGCCCTTGAAGCTCGCCACTTCCTCTAAATCCCGCTTGAGTTCGTCCACAATGGTATTCTCCGGAGCGCTGTCGCTCCTGCCCCTGTGGGCTTCCCGTATGTCCTCCATGATAGCGTCAATATCGTGATGTACCCGGCTGCTGAAATAGTCGCCCTCCCGCACATGGGCGACTTGCAGCACTCCGGCAGTCTTGTCATGCTCACCCGGTTGGTACTTCTCCGCGATTTCAGCCCTCGCCACGTCTACCCATGCGTTCAAGTTCTGTATCTGTGTGGCGGCGATACCCTCCACATAAATCTGTATATCTGCCAGCAGCTTGACAAAATCCGGGTGCGCCGCCAACTCACAAAGCAGAGCGGTGTCAATCCGTCCGCTTTTCATCAGGTCTATCATCTCATCACTCAAACGCAGGTCTGCAAGCTCGGCGTTTGGGTGATTGATACCTCTCGGCATCACTCCAAACATTTTACCATCCGTTTCAGATTTAAGGCCATAGTCGATAAGAGGCAGTGCGTTTCCGCTGCCTCTAACCCTCTCCTATATAGCTTTCTTAAATTGTGTCTCGCTTTCTGGGCAGCAAAACTTCCTTCGCACCATATTTGGCGCTGTCCCAAAATGTAGGCGTGAAGCACTGTCCCTCTTTTTGCCTGACATGGCTTTACCGCTTCCTCAAAAATGTTTACGCGAACTGTCCGGCTCTTTTGACTGGAACTCACGCATCGGCTAAACATTGGACAGGATTTACAGTCTTTACAGTCCGCACGATAAACCCTGCAGATATTGAATTCCTCTCTTTCAAGGCTACGGAGTATCAGACGGTTCCCGGCGGGACAAAGAAAGCAGTCTGTTTCTTTTTGATATTTAAATACTATTTTGCAATGTAATCATCATTTCTGTTAAATGGGAATGTGTTTCTAATGGCTGCGAATCTATATATTCTAATACTGTTTCAGGTGCTTTTCCGCAATAATGTCCCTGATTTGTTCTTTTAAATCCTCTTCCACATTTGGGACATATCCACATATTTTATTTCCTCCTCAATTTCCGATTTTATGCTCTGTAACTTCTTGATAAATGGGAATTCATCACTATTTGTAAACATATAGGACTTCCCGCAATTTTTTTCTTCAACCCTTCCATCATTAAATCAGATTATCTGTTTGAAAATCTATAAGTTCTTTCGCATGCTCAGAAAAAATATTTGTACAATAGTATCCTGTTATCAACTTCTAATTTAATTAATTCTACCAGATTTTTAATGAAATATATAGACATAATAATCATCATATTTTATCAGCAGACAAAAACTATCTATGCCCTGTCAAGGTGGTGCTACAGATTCAAAGGGCTCCGAACAAAATATGCGCACGGGAAAAACTGGTTATGAGACTACATTCTCCCATACCAGACCTCCAAATTCCCCTCTTACTCAATACACATTTTTTGTATCGACTGTAATTCGGTATTCCCCTTTTTGCTCACGAAGCCTGCAACCGCTATATTCTCAAAAAGCGTCAGGTTGCTGGCTACATGATATTACTTCTGGCCTCATAATTTTCCGGTTCTTTGACTGCGATTCTGCTGCTGTGTATGAGTGACTGCATCAACCCTTCCATCGGATAATCAGAGAAAATCTTTTATTCTAATTTATTATCACCTCTTATTCTGCTAAAAACACCACTTATTCTTCGTTTTAAAATGTTCCCTCTCCTTCAGATATAAGTAACTCCATAACTTTTATCCATAAGTCCATGTCTATCAGATATGTACTTTTTTTCATGACTTCTCCGTATATGGAATTATCTGCCACAACTTTATCCATTTCTTCAATCAGGTCTGCTATTTGATCTATATGCACATTTTTCAAAGAAGAATTTATTTGCGTTTCGTTTACATAGGCCATCTCCAGTTCCCTTAAAACCGGCAGCATTAAGTAGGACAGTGATTCACAAGATTTCAGCTGTTCTATAAGTCTTTTCAACTCCCTCTGTCTTTTTTTCTGTCTGGACATGAATACCTCCTACTCTATAAGCTGGCACGTGTCACTTTACTTCACGCCACCATTTTTCCTGATAATGATTGATATCTGAAAAGTTTACTGTTTCTCCAATCCGTGGTGTTGACACAGAAATCTCAGAGCCTTCCGCTAGGTTGGTAAGCTGTTCTGCCGGATCATCCCATGAATGCCGGGAAAGCGCAAATCCCGCCCAATGGACTGGAATCAGCCACTCTGTCTCCATGTCCTCCGCCGCTTTTAGGACTTCCTGTGGGGACATATGACAATATGGCCATTCCGGATTGTACTGCCCGTCCTCTGAGAGTACCAGTTCCGGTTCGCCGTAACGCGCCCTGATTTCCTTAAAAAACTCCCCATATCCGGTATCCCCTGTATAATATACTTTGTGATATTCATCCTGCAGGAAATATCCACTCCATAAAGTTTGGTTATTCCCCCATGGAAGCCTGCCAGAGTAATGCTGTCCGGGTGTGGAGGATATGGTAAGTCCGTCAATTTCCATATCCTCCCACCATGCAAACGTATGAATTTTTTGCGGATCCACTCCCCACCTCTCCAAATGGTTCTCCACTCCAAGGGGCACACAATAATTTTTTACTTTCACATCTATATCCCGAATCGTCTGGTAATCCAAGTGGTCATAGTGGTCATGGGAAATCAGGAGAATATCAATTTCCGGCAGCTGATTAGCTGTCATTGGTACTTCAGCCATTCGTTTTGCCCCGGTAAATCCTACCGGAGAAGAATATTCACTTAAGATTGGGTCAATAAATACGGTCATCCCATGAATCCGTAAAAGAGAAGTGGAATGTCCAAACCATGTAACTGTCAGATCCTCCATATGCGCCTCCGGGAGTTCTTTCATTTTATTTACTGGAATTTCTCCGTTAGGCGTCAGCTCTGTTTTTTCTTCTTTTGTTGTTTCATCTGTTTCAACAATAAGCTGAAAATTTTCCGGTGTATGGAAAACTTCATCATAGAATGCCTCTGAGCGGTCTCCGTATTCAGCCTGCTGTTCCTTGCTTGGACTTTTCCCAAAGGAAGGCCATAACAGCAAAAACAGGCCAGCTGCCAATACAAGCCCCACTAAAACAGCCAGCAAAATAACAATTATTTTTTTAATTCGTTTCTTGTTCATCAAATATCCTCCTAATTCATAAGCATTCTATCACCATCCCTGCGAGGAGAGAAAAAAATATAATATATGCAATGTATAAGATAAAATGCCGAAATCCCAATACAATTTTCAAAGCGCCTAAATTGGTTATTTTCGTTGCAGGTCCGGTAATCATAAACGCGGACGCTGCACCCAGACTCATGCCGGAAGTCATCCACTGCTGCAGCAAAGGGATGGTTCCCCCTCCACAGGCATACAACGGAACTCCTATGGTTGCCGCCATCAAAACACCAAATCCTTTTTGCCCCTGAAACAGATTTGCAAATAAATCTGCTGGCACATAACGCTGGAACAGCGCAGATAAAAGTACCCCCATTAGGAAAAAACCTCCGGTTGCTTTTATATTACGCCCTATATTCTTAAGCAGCCTTAAAAGCAGATTGGGATCCGTATCTCTTCCGGCAGCTGGCTTAAATGCTGTAAACTTAAAAAATTTTCTGCCTTGATAGAAATACCTTATACAAAGGCCCGCCCCGATGCCGCATAAAAGGCAGATAATAAAGCGTGCTGCCAGCACAGTGCTTCCCAGTGCCCCACTGTATACCAGCAGCTGCGGATTAAGCAGGATAGAACTTGTCATAAAAGCTGCCAGCATATCGTCTTTTACTCCTTTTTGCGAAAATGAGGCAGCAATAGGAATGGTTCCGTACATGCAGAGCGGGGAGACAATCCCCAACAGGCTGGCTGTGATCAGCCCAAGCACACCCAGCTTCTTTTCTGATATTATGTAAAATATGGAATGGATTTTATCCTTGGCAAATACCGAGATGACAGAGCCAAGCACGATTCCCAGAGCCCAGTAACCAAAAATCTGTTCCATCTGAACGCTAAAATAATACCACAGATATATAAATTCTCTTTTTACCATTTCTTATTCATCAATAGAAATCAGGTGATACCTGCGGTTTCCCAGCCCAATGCTTTCTGCATGCTTCAACGTATGGATACCGTTTCTGGACTCGATTCGCTCTATAAGAGATTCTCCGTCTTCTGCCTCATAGACCAAATCCACGCAAGCCTGATCCAATGCAACCGGGTCATAGGATGCGAGGATTCCGATATCATGCATATCCGGTTCCGCGGGATTCCCGTCACAGTCACAGTCTACAGACAGACTGTTCATTACATTGATATAAAGAATGTTCCCAGACAGATAATCTGCAACGGACTTTCCTGCCTCTGCCATAGATTCCAAAAAGGCATCCTGCTCACCGCCCCATATGCTCCCTCCTGTGCCGCCGCTGTGTATATGCACTTTTCCTTCTGCCGAAGCAATTCCTATGGAAATATTTTTGATAGCGCCCCCATATCCCGCCATGCTGTGTCCTTTGAAATGAGAGAGTACCACATAGTAATCGTAATTGGCGAAATTTGCTCCCACATAATTTTCTGTCAGATTGCTCCCACCAGTGACCGGCAGCATCATAGAGCCATTTTCATCCATAATATCCACATCTGCAATTTCCGTATATCCATGATCTCCTGCCACCTGATAGTGCATGGCAGTATTGGCCCTCGAACCGCCATAAGCTGTGTTACACTCTACAATCGTTGCCTGTAAAGACTGTACCAGTCCGCCAATCAAATCAGTTCTCAAATAATTGCTTCCCGGTTCACCGGTGGACAGTTTTACCGCAATGTTTCCTTGCGGGGATGCCTGAAGTGCCTGATAAACATTCATAAGCCCCTCAGAAGTTATCGCAGTGGTCATATATACAGCCGGAACGGAAACATCCTCTTCATTTTCAGACACTCTATTTTCCGGCTCCGGATTTTGTTTCGGTATGGATGATTCTTCTACTTCCTGTAGTTTTGCTCCTGATTCTTTCTTTTCTGTATTTGAGTTCTGTCCCATTCGGCCACAGCCCGACACGGCTCCGATTCCCAAACAAGCCAAAAAAATGAGTGAAAGGATTCTTTTTTTCATTTATCAATATTCACCTTTCTTAGCACTGCCTGCACACCCATTCTTCATAAGCCGCTGCGCTTTCTTTCAGCCTCCCAAGTCCGTCTTCCAACTGCTTTCTGGGACAGGCAAGGTTCATGCGCAGAAACCCTTCTCCATTCCGGTACTCGTTTCCGTCAGAGAGATAAAGACCACTGTAGCTGCGGATAAAGCGGCAAAACTCTGTTCCATTTCCAATCACATTCCTGCAGTCAATCCAGAGTAGGTAAGTGGCCTTGGCGGAAACAGCAGATATTTCTTTGATTTCTCTTTTAATATAATCCTCTGCAAATCTTCTGTTTTCCCACAGATATTCCCGCAGGGCATTAAGCCATTCCCTACCGCAGTTAAATGCGGCGATTGGCGCCACTGCGGCAAATACATTCGGCTCTGCCACCTCATCTGTATTCAGCCCCCGGCTGACCTTGTGCCGCAGGTTGTCCTCCGGGACGATTATCGCTGCCGTCTGGATTCCCGCCAGGTTAAATGCCTTTGTGGGCGCCACACAGGTAATGCTGTTTCTCCGGCATTTCTCGGAAACACTGGCAAAAGGAGTGTATTCCCATCCCGGTTCTGTCAGGTCACAATGGATTTCATCTGATAGTACCAGTACGTGGTGTTTCCTGCATAAATTCCCAATCCGCTCTAAGGTCTCCCTGTCCCATATCTTACCAATCGGATTATGGGGATTGCATAAAATCAGAAGGGTAGTCTGGGGATTGGAGAGCTTCTCTTCCAAATCATCAAAGTCAATCTGATATTCCTTTCCATCGTATTTCAGCTTATTTTCCAGCACATTTCTCCCGTTATTCAGGATGGAGTTGAAAAAAATATTGTATACCGGTGTCATGACTACGACGTTTTCACCCACTGTGGTCATTTTACGGACAATACTGGAGATGGCAGGCACAACCCCGGTACAGAAAACCAGCCAATCCTTTTGAATTTGAAAATGGTGGTGCTTTTCCCACCATCCCCGATAAGCTGCATACCAGTCATCTGTAACTTGCGTATACCCAAATACACCATGTTTTGCCCGCTCAATCATACACTCTATGATTTGCGGCGCCGTCTGGAAATCCATATCTGCCACCCACATGGGCAGTTCGTTTGGCTTTACATCCCATTTCATAGAACCTGTATTCTTGCGGTCAATGATGTTATCAAATTGAAATTTCATTGTGTCCCCTCCTATTCCTCTGCCTCAAAGGTTATTTCCACAGTTCCTCCCGACAGTGCCTTGACAAACGCCTCTTCTTCGATATGACCAATACGGGTATAATTGTATGAAGTGCTGAAATCCTCGAAGAACAGAACAAGGCAGTCGGAACCAAACAGCATAATATCCCCGGCCTTAATACTTCCTACATTTTCAGAGTTGGCGGGCAGTCCCTCGTCCAGATAATGGAATTTTTCATTTCCATTCAATTCCTCCATATCAAGTGTCATAGGAAGTCGCTCCAGAAACGCATGTACTGTCTCATTATCATATAAGAACGCCTGAAATTTCTGCCCGCTTACTTCCACTGTCATTTCCTGCATCTTTTCACCTCCTGTTTCTCTGCTGTTGTCTATACCTTCATCCGTGGATGCTTTTTGTCCATCCTCGGAAATGTCCTCTGGAACTTCTGCCAAAGTATCTTCATTTTCTCCACCTGAACTTTCCACACTGCGTGTTTCTGCCTCTATTGATGGACGAACCGATTGATCTTCGTCTGCGCTGTTTCCGCAAGCAGACAGTGCTAATGCAAAAAGAAGTACCAGCAACACGCTGCAATATCTTTTTTTCATGATAGTTCCCCTTTTCTTTGTTTAATTGTAACTGTTCAGGACGGCGCATCTTCTTGACCGAAAAACCGGTCAAGAAGCATCGGATATTCATCCGATGTGGTAATTGATCCGGAAAGCGGCTTACAAGCAAGCTTGGCGCTGCTTTCCGGACCAATTTCCCCGCCGTCCTGAACTGTTACGTTTAATTTAGAAAATTCCTAACCAGAATCACTGCTCCAAATAGAATTAATATAAGTCCAAATACCCGGTTCATAACAGGCAGGCAGTCCTTTTTTGATTTTTTCCTGAACATGGATGCTGCGCCGGTAAGAGTTCCCCACCAGATATAAGTTCCAATGAAAACACCGCAAACCAAACCGATCCCTTCTGCCAGTCCTCTCTGCCCATGAATCCCAAACCAGGAAAACGCAAACAGGAAAGTGAGAATTGCTGCCGGGTTGGTAATTCCCACCGCAAAGGAAGAAGCAAACATCCGGATTCCCTCAGTGTAATCCTGTGTATCTTTCGCCTTACTGCTTTTCATCCTAAACATCCGAATACCCATTTCCACAATCAGACATCCCCCGGCCAGATTAACGATGTTTTGGTATTTTAGCAGAAAGTCTGATATAAGAGTGAGTCCAAAGGCTCCGACACAGGCATAAAGACAGTCTGCGACAGAGGAGCCCAAACCGGTTAACAGACCGGCTTTCACACCATAATTCAAGGTTCTCTGTGCGGTCATTGCTCCAACTGCCCCGGCAGGTACGCCGAAGAGAAGTCCAATTAGAATCCCCTTTAAAATGAAACTACCCACCTGTTATCCTGCCATTTTTTCTGCGTTGCCGTCCATTCGGCAGGTGATTACTGTCTTACCCGGATCCACTTTGTCTTTTTCGATAATCAATTCTTTAATGTAGTCTGCCTGAATCGTTCCTCCTGACGGATTCATCACGCTATCAATCTTCCCCTTAATCTCTGCATCCACAGTGGAATATTCAAAAGCAAGAGTGGTATTCAGCAAACGGCAGTTTTTCATGACAAGATTTTCAATGTAACACATCCCCTGCAGGCTCTCGATGGTACAGTTAATCAATGTCAGATTCTTTGCGTTCCAGCCGAGGTATTCCCCGGATATGAAGGAATCATACACCGTTACATTCTCACTGTTCCAGAAGGCATCTTTAGAAAGCAACTTTGCATTATGGATTTCCATATTTTTCACGCCGTCAAAGGAGTAATTCCCCACCAATTCAAAATTTTTCAGTTTCATATTCTGACTGTTCATGGCAAAGTAATCACCTTTAGCTGTTACCTGCTCCATGGTTACCCCATCACAGTTCCAGAGTGTTTCTGCGGCATTGGGAAAATGTACATTCTGAAGTGCGACGCCATGACACCGTCTAAAATTCTTTGGTGCTTCAATGACTGCATTTTTTACTGTAATGTTATCTGTATACCACACTCCGGCACGCCCCATCTCAAACCAAGTACAGTCCTTGGCGAAAATATTTTTAGCGTACCACAGCGGATATTTCCATTTAAACATGCTGCCATACAGTTCAATATTGCTGCTTTCTTTCAGCGGGGATTCTCCTTCTGCAAATATGGTATCATATATTTTTAAGTTTTCTCCCTTAAAAAGAGGGCGTTCCCCTGTTAAATATTCCTGTCTGATTTCTCTCATTTCACTCATAGTTAATCTCCTTTTTCTTAATTAATTTCTTCTGCTTCTGTGTCGGTTTCTTTATGGTCTTGCAATCTGCACGATTTTGTTGCCCCATCCTTCCAAAACCGGATTTTCCTCTACTGCTGTTACAAATTCTTCCGTAGCATCAAAGGTTCCTATTTTGGTATATTCCCCGGTAATCTCTGCGTCATGGTAGAAAAGCACAATGCGGTTCGGGTCTGAATAGTAGACTTCCCCTGCCTTTTCCGATGTTACGGTTTCAGGGTCAGAGGGAATGTCATATCTGCTGGATACATCATAATACTGCATCACATCATAGTCCGCATCTTCATCCCTCTCATAAATCGGAAGCCTCCAATCCGAGGTTCCCACATAGCGGGCAATCGCCGCTGCTGTCTCGTTATCAAGAAGCTGCATCATGAAAGGTTCCCCGTCATCCCCGAACCGTACCTCCAGCTCGGATACACTGTTTACTGCCTGACTGTCTGCCACGGTTTCCGATTCTGTGCCTGATTCTGCCCCTGTATCCTCTCCTGCATCTACAGCACTCTGGCTTACATCCCCTGCTGTCCGGGGTTCTTCCTCCTGCCCACAGCCTGCAAGGATTGCTGCGGATAACATCATCATGGCTGCTATTCCTGTTACTTTTTTTACTATTTTGTTCTTCATACTTTGCCCTTTCTGCGCTTTTGCGCTATGCTAACTATGTAAATTCTTCCGTGTACCAGAGCATATTTGAAACACACTCTAGTCCGCTGTCAATATCGTCATGTCTGGTCTTTTCATCCTTCCTGCCGACAGATATGAGAATCCAAAAAATAGGAGGGTGACTGTCATCCCCGGTATGACCATATTTGTGATTGTTGGCTGGGATGCAAAATTACTGATCCCTGCAAGCCGCATGACAGCGGATACGACAGGGTTCGTAAGCATGGCTGCCAGAATCGTTCCTGCCAAGGCTCCGATGGCTGCAACAATCCCAAACCGAAGGGAAAAGGAAATACGCAGTATCCTTGTGGAGCATCCGATTGCTTTGTAGATACCCAGGTCTTTTTGTTCCGCCGTCAGAATCCGGCTTCCGGTCATGACCGTTACAATCAGGATAAATACGGCAATCATCCCATACATAAATGCAATCAATCCATGCATGGCCGAGATGATTCCAAAAAGCCCCGGCCAGGTATTTTCATGTACGTGTACATCACCTCCGTAAGTCCCCTCCAGTGCCTCTGTAATCGCCGCTTTTACTGACGCGTCTGCGAGGAAATAGTGATGGCACCAGATCTGCGGATCATCCTGTCCAATGGTAAGATACCCCTCCCGGTTCATTCCGATATTGGCTCCCATGTCATTGGCGCAGTGGTATATTCCGGAAACGGTAAATTCCCCGCTCCTCATATCGCCCCGGATGGTCACCTTTTCTCCGATGGTTACCCCTAGATCGGAGCTTAATGTTTCAGTCAGGACAACCTCGTCTGCCCTTCGGCTGGTTTCCCCTTTGCTGATATGAAACCTTTCCGGCTCTGTAATGACGTTTGCCGTATAATTGCTTCCGTTTACCGATACACTGGGCATGGCAAGAAGATATTCGTCCGTAATGTCCGTATAAGAACGCACCGTTTCCTCCAATTCTCCAGCTTCCAGTTCTCCCAGCGCCTGTACGCCGATGTCCAGATCTGCCGGGTTAAAGGCGTCCATCATTCCCTTGCCCTGTGGCCCCAGCCAATCATTCATCCTCCCTGCCAGCGATGCAGAGAAGACAAGCAGAACCGCAATCAGGAAGGCGCTTGCATACCGTATCTTCCCGGACAGGAGCTGGCGCACCGCCAGCCGCAGGGGAAGCGCTTCCGCTTTCATTGGAAATATCCTGCCCGGCTTCCATTTCACATCTGCTGTATCCCCACGGATTGTGGTCATAGGCGTAACCGAGAGGATGTTTCTCAGTTTCAGAACCGTAAATCCCATTAAGATAAGCAAGATTACTGCGAAAGCCGCCAAGCATGAGAACATCGGTAAATCCACCGGGATGAGGACTCCTGTGGTGGTAAGGGTTATTCTTCCCACCGCTCTGACTGCCGGAAATGCCGTTCCCATTCCAATGAGGATTCCTACTGCCATGCTGAAACTGTATTGCACAAGCGTTAGCCGGATGAGCCGGTCTCCCGTAAGCCCTAATGTCTTTAGGATCCCCAAATTCTTATATTCCTGTTCCAGCATACCTGTGATGCTGTGCCCCAGTACTGCCATGGCCGCTGCCAGAAGAACCAGCACAAAGGCCGCCAGAAGCGCACAGAAGGCATTTTGCAGAATACTCATAAATCCCAGAATAGCTTCCTTGCCATGTATAAACTCTGTATATTGGGAAATCGGGGTGTTTTCATTCAGGAGCCTGCTGATATCGGATACACTGTTACTGCTGTCATCTGTAAAAATATGGATCATAGCGCCGTCTCTTACCCGTCTGTCCATGCCCGCTTCCCGGGCGGTCTGAAGGATCGCTTCATAATCTTCCTCTGAAATCAGAAACCCTTTCATGCCAATGATGGAACTTCCCATGAAAGGATCCTCATAATATCCGGCAACAGTAAACTGCCTGTCGACCCCGCCCCTTGCCACCGGAAATGTGATAGTGTCTCCCGTTTCAAGTCCCATAACTGAAACCATGGAGGGGGAGACATAGACGGTTCCGGCCGCAATTGCTTGGGGTGGTTCCCCATAGCCTGATAAGCCATCCTGAAAGAAGCGGTAAGTTTCCTCCCGGTCCGTCCATGGAATCAGCTGTCCCTCGCTGTCCGATTCCACACCATTTGCTTCATATTCAGAAAAAATAAGGTTCTGAACTTCTGTCTTTTGAATCCCATCCTGGGATTCAATGTTCTCCGTAAGTGCATCCATATCCGGGACACCGGATACCCACGCGGTAAGGTTTCCGAACCCTGCCCGCTCCATTTCCTGACGGATATAATTTCCGCCTCCCAGATAGACCGTGAGGACACAAGTCAGGGAAAGGGCCGCCAGAAATAAGAGAATGGCAATGCCCAAAAGGCTTCCTTTGTGGCGTTTCATCCCCGCCATACATATGATTTTGTTTACCATATCCTGCTCGTACCTCCTACCACTGTAACGCGGAAAGCCAGCTCTGAAGCTTGTTTTCCCGTTCTCGTTCCTGTACCTTCTGGTAACGGGGCAGCTTCAGTTCATCCACGACTTTCCCGTCCTCCAGATATAAAATCCGATTTCCCCTGACAGCCGCCTTCAGGTCATGGGTCACCATCAGGATGCTCTGACCGGAATCATTGATTGCCGACAGCAGATTTAAGACCTCCTCCGTATGCGACCGGTTCAGAGCGCCAGTAGGCTCATCGGCAAATAAAAGTCCGGGACCGCCTATCATTGCCCTTGCGATGGCTGCGCGCTGTGCCTCTCCGCCTGAAACTTCGGAAGGCAGGCGGTTCTTCGCCTTATCAATTCCCATCTGGGAAACCATACGCTCTGCCCGGTCCTGTATTTCTCCGGTACTCCCCTTTTTGCTCACGAAGCCTGCCACCACTATATTTTCAAAAAGCGTCAGGTTGCTTACCAGATGGGTCTGCTGGAATACAAAGCCAAACTCTTCTGCCCTTATCTTCGCCATCTCCTTTTCTTTCAGGCAGTTAATCTCTCTTTCTTTATAGATTACCGTTCCATCTGTAACGGCATCCATGCCGCTTAAGACATATAAAAGTGTAGATTTCCCCGCCCCGGAAGAGCCCATAGTGATAGTAAAGTCTTTGTCGAAAATGTCCACATCCACGTTATCCAGCACTTTATTTTTCACGGAACCCTGAGCAAATACCTTGCTCACCTTCCTACCCTGCAATAACACTTTTTTCATCCTGCACTGCCTCCTTTTTCTGAAGGATTAAGGGTTTCTTGCCTGTCCCTGGGTCCGGAAGGATCTCCGGCACAAAAATCAGATAGAACTGTACATAATCTAATCTTTTTTCAGCAAGTATTTTTTTCATCTGTTTCATCATCTCTGTACGTATGTGCGTTTCATCGGCATTTTCTGAAGTTTCCGCATACATTTCAAATGCGTCTTTCGCAATCTGCCGAAACTGATAATCTAAAAGCCCTTCGATACAGAAGCCTTCAATGGCAAGGGGATGTAAAAACTCTCTTGTCCCGTCGAAATCTTCAAACCAGAGGATATCTTCACTTCTTCCCAAAAGCCCCATGGCTCTTGTAAATGGATACGGGCTGTTTTCTCCTGCTGCCTTTAAGGACAGGCTGTCGGAAATGCGGTAACGAATCAACGGCTGTGCAAAATTATACAGGCAGGTCAGATACATCACTCCGCTTTCCACCTCAATCAAATTCAAGTCATCGAAGAGAATCATCCCATCCTCCGGATTCATCTCTACCCCCATGGTAAGAGATTCGCTGGCTCCGTAGAAATTGACCACTTTTGTCCCAAAGCTCTTTTCCAGATAGCTTCTAAGAGACGCTCCCAGCGGTTCCCCGCAGGAAATCACCCGTACTGCGTGTACTTCCACCTCTCCCTTTTCCACAAGCTCAGCCAGGATCTTTACCGCTGACGGATAGCCGATGATGATATTAGGCTGAAATTCTTTTATCTGCCTGACCCACTCATTAAGTGGTGTCTTAATATCCAGATAAATCTGCTTTGCCCCCACCCCATCGATTCCATCTCCTACTGCCATGGCCCCGCCGTATCTGCCGTCTGTTGCGGCAATATACACGATTCTTGGGCGTTTTGCCAATAGAGACAATATCTGCAGCATGGACATGTCCCAGAGGGCTGCCCGGAGCATACCAAGGAGCATGTCAGACCATGCCGCTTCATCATAGACAAAGTATCCCGGCTTCCCGGTACTTCCCGAGGAATGTACCACATGGTATTTTCCTTTATAGGGCTTGCGGTCCGGAGATTCTGAAGCATCAAATTCCCGAAGTTTGCTCTGACGTAAGTCTTTTGGCACCACCAACTCATCAAAATGCTCCAAGAGTTCTCTCTTATCTATGGTCGGGAAACAGGAAAGGGGCAGCTCATGAAGCTGTTCTTTTGTAATCCCTGCGGCTTCAAAGGTTCTCCGGTAGTAAGCGGAGTTCTCCCATACGTGGTGCAGCATCTTTCGCAGTTTTTTCTCCTGCAGGGCACCCATCTGCTTTATACTGAACTTTGCCTGTCTTTTCAAACGATACAAATCTATCAATGTTTTAAAATAGTTCATCCTTTTCTCCCTTCCTTCCCTACTCAACAGTAATGCTATAGCCCTGTTCGTAATTTTCCCTGTGGTAATACGTCAGTTCCTTCGTCTCTTGATTCATAACAATGCTCCACTCTGTAGATTCAAATTCACCGAAGTTATCTTTGCTCACACTGTCCAGCGCGTCCCTCACGTCTGTCTCAGTCATGGTTTTCTTTTCTCCCAGCGTTTCGCTTAGAATGTCGAATCTTTCATGGGACTGGGATGTTCCGATTCCCTGTTTTTCACCTTCAGACAGATAAAAATTAGTGACAACAGGTGTTTCTGTAACACTCATCTCATTGTCTACATATTCCACGACTACGCTGTTCCCAGCTGTATCAGAAAGAGCCAGATGGATCATCATTCCCATGGATGCATGTAAGTCGTATTGCTCCAGTAAGCTTAGCGCTTCCTCCACATTTGCAGCCTGATCAAGAAGGAGACGAATGGCTGTAGTGGTGGTAATGTCCGGCTTCCCTGTATCCTGCTCTATGGTATCGGTGTCTTCAATCATGTTGACAGATACGGCTAATCCCTCTTCGTTCATGCCGTCCAGCGGCGCATACATCCCGATGATTGCCTGTGCCGTGTCCGGAAGTCTTGAAATGTCCAGACCTCCTGCCTGGATAAAGTCCATGTTGACTGTGGAAACAGAAGCATATCCGTTGTCCGGTTTGGAACTGATAATCAGCCCGTTACAGGTATTCCAGTCAAAGTTCCTTCCAAACAAGTTCCCGCCTTCCTGATTTGCCACAGACAGGGTGCTGCATCCGAAGGGATTTCCACCAAAGAGAAGTTCCGGTATATTGGAAGACAGCTGACCTGCCACATACTCTACCACTCCTTCATCGGAGGACGCACCGCCCTGCTCAAGGAACTCGTCAAATCCGTAGTTTCCTTCATAGCGGACAACAGATAATCCATCCTCCAGTTCTGTTATATCAGTATCTGGTGTGATGGTATTCTTCGCCATGTTTTCTCCCTCTGCTGTTTTTGTCTGTACTGTATTTTCAGATGTATTTGTATTTTGTGCACACCCGGTTACAGTACTAAAGATCAGGGTGATCATGCATACTATGCATAGTTTCCTCTTCATTTTTTTGCACTCCTTTCATCTGTTAATACTGTAAGCCCCAGGAATAACATGCCGCTAACAAAAAGATAAACAATTTCTAAACTGCTTTTATCACAACATCCATAATTTTAGATAACTAAATAATGTATTTGTATAGTTTTAAACAATTTATTTTTGTGTTACATTATGAATCTACATTATGAACAAAAGAGGCTGCTTAAGAGTAAGCATAACTCTTAAACAACCTCCCCAAATAATACATCATCATTTAATTCAGCAAACTTTGGTGCAAAATCTCCCAGTTTACCCTTTCCCGCAGTTACCTTTTCCATCTCAATCATCCTTAACTGCTTTTTTATTCCCGCGAGCAACGAGCCAAATAGCCATGCTTGTATGGACATTTACTGCTACATACTTTCCTCGAAAATCTTCTTGATTTCTTCCTGTGTCAGCACCTTATATCCACCTTCCATAACAAGGGTACTCTTCACAAGTCCATCCAGCATGTCTTCTGTCACGCCAAGCTCACGGATGTTCATAACTACCCCGATTTCTTTCATCCATGCCTCCATGGCATTTAATCCTTCTGCCGCTATCTCTTCCTCTGATTTTCCTTCCGGATTTATGCCCCATACATTCATGGCAAACCGTTTGAACTTTGAAAGCCCATAAGGCATGATATAACGGTAATATGGCAGCGATACTGCGGAAAGAGTCATTCCGTGGGTTGCGTCTGTATGAGCCCCCACTGCCTGACCAAGCATGTGTACCATCCAATCTGTAGATTTACCCATTGCCACAAGGGTATTCAATGCCCAGGTAGCTGTCCACATAATATTACTTCTGGCCTCATAATTATCCAGTTCTTTGACTGCAATTCTGCTGCTGTGGATGAGTGAGCGCATCAGCCCTTCCATCAGATAATCGGATGTATTGTCATCCTCCCCGGAAAAATACTGTTCACATATATGGTTCATGATATCATAAAAACCGGCAGTCATCTGGTACTTCGGAAGCGAATAGGTAAATGTAGGATTCAATACCGCAAACTTCGGAAATACACGTTCCCCAAACACATGCCCGATCTTCAATTTACTTTCATGATTAGTGATAACTGCACCGCCATTCATCTCCGAGCCTGTGCCAACCATCGTCAGTACGCAGCCTACCGGTATTACTCCTGTGTCAGCATCCACATCCTCAAAATTCAGATAATATCTTTCCCAAGGGTCTTCCTTGCAATTGACAGAGATAGAAACTGCTTTGGCATAATCACAACAGGAACCGCCTCCTACTGCCAGGATAAAGTCCACCTGATTGTCTCTTGCAATCTGAACACCTTCATAGAGCTTTTCCACCGTCGGATTTGGCATAACGCCTCCGTCCTCAAAGATTTCTTTTCCGTTGGCCTTTAAAATGGCAGTTACTTTGTCATAGATTCCATTTTTCTTAATAGAACCTCCGCCGTATACAAGCTGCACGTTCTTTCCATATTTTGGTAGTTCCTCATTTAAATAATCTAAAGAATCCTCCCCAAAATATAATTTTGTAGGGTTTGAAAAGACAAAATTTCCTAACATGATACCCTTCTCCTTTCTGTCAAAAATCTTTTAATTAGTTGCGTTCTTCTTTCAATTCATTCCTACTACAGTTTTTACCACCGGATCGTCTGCCGTAATCTGACGTTCAAACGCCTGCTGCAGCTGTTCCAGGGGCAACACCTCTGTTACGTATTTTTCCGGTTCAATCATACCGCTGGCTATCAGGTCAATGGTTTCCCCGAACTCTTCCCGAGTACAGGAAACACTTCCCATCAAATCAATTTCCTGTAAAACAGCACGGTTCATCGCAAAGGAAATTTCCGGTTCGATTGAATTTCCAATCATGACGATCCTGCCGCCCGGCCGCACTGCATCCATGCAGGCAGCCAGCGCATCTGTGGCTCCCACTGCCTCAAACACAATATCAAATCCGCCGTCTGTAGCTTTTTTGAAAGAAGACGCCCGCTGCGAATCAGTTCCATCAAAATACTCATCAAAAATACCAATCTCCTTTGCTTTTTGAATTTTAATATCATTTACTTTTGACATAGCCACATAGGAAGCTCCTGCCTTCTTGGCCAGCTCGCCCAACATCTGCCCTATGATGCCGCTGCCAACAACCAAAACCTTGTCATGAAGCTTGATTCCTGAGCGGCGGATGGCATGGTAGGCAACCATCAGCGGGTCAATCAGCGCAGCGGCTGTATCGGATACTGTATTCGGGAGGCAGTAGGCTCTGGACGCTTCACCCACATAGTATTGGGCATAAGCCCCATTGCACACGAATCCGATATAGTTAGTGCCATTAACCTCCCGACACAACTGCTCCTGCCCTGCCCCGCACATATCGCATTTTCCGCAATACAGATTCGCCCAGAATGTCACCCTGTCACCCTCTTTGAACTGGCTGTCCCCGGGATTTGTAACCACACCACAGAACTTATGGCCCATAATGAAATCGCCGTCCTGCCTGCCCCAGCCTTTTCCGGACTTCCACATATGTACATCACTTCCACATACACCGCATGCGGACACCTTAATCTCAATTTCGCCGGGTTTCAGTGTCGGAATCGGCACTTCTTTAATCTCAATATTCTGCGGTCCCGTCAGTACGGCCGCTTTCATCATTCTTTGTTTCATAATGGAAATTCTCCTTTATTCTTGTAAATTCTCTATCCATGTCTGCACTTCCTCTTTGGAAACACCGGAGTTAAATCGTTCCCCTTCAAGCCAGTTCCCACTGCCGGCCAGATCTTCCAGCGTCTCTGCGCTAGAGCCAATCCCGCTACCTCCAGAAGTACAGAACGGAATGACCGTAAGTCCGTCAAAATTGTAATGTTCCACAAAGGTACTCATAATACGCGGAGCCTGCCCATGCCAGATGGGATATCCAAGATACAGCGTAGTAAATCCGTCCATGACAATGTCCTCACTGCCAATCTCCGGACGTACGTCCGGATTGTCCATCTCCTGTGAGGTGCGGCTTTGGTCATTACTATAATCCAAGTCTTCCTCCGTATATGAATCAGCCGGAGCAATCTCATAGATCTCTCCTCCCGTAAGTTCTGCAATCCGTTCCGCTGCTGCCTTTGTATTACCGGTCGCTGAAAAATATGCAACCAATACATCTGTTCCAGCATCCGGCTCCGCATCCACGGCAGAAGTTTCCGTACTCTGCTCTGCGCCGGATTCCTGTACATCTGTATTATTTTCGTCAAATGGGCTGCTGTTACCACAGCCAGTCATACTGAAAATCAAGCATACTACGATGAAAAGACCAGATAATTGTCTCATTATTTTCATATATTTGTTTCTCCTTCTGCTCTGCCTGCGCTTCTGAACCATAAAGAAGTCAAAGACCCCGAAGCGAGCTGCGAGGTCTTTGACCCTCTCGGCAGTCGCCAAGGCCAAGCAATCTTGACTTTGGCTCGTTGCTCGCGGATATTAACGATTATCCCTCAAAGGGTCGCAGGATTTTTACAACAAAGAGCTTCGTAAGCTCATAAATAGTGCAGTGTACATAGTCCACATGAGCCAGCCGCATAGCCTCCATCTGCTTTTCTGTATGGGAAGTATAGGGATAAATCCCAAACAAAAACGGGAAAAGGGCATAGAGGAACTCTTGAATATCATTCACTCCCATAGATGGAAAAAACTTTTCCAGACAGCAGCTGATCGCCCTTAAAGCATTTGCATACTCCTTTTTAAACGATACCAGATTTTCAATCCGGCTGTTCCCTTCCATATCGTAGAGATTCATGCACATCAGCTTAAGCATGCATCCCCTCTTTTCCAATGTGCGTGCCAGTTTATCCGCAAAGCCATCGACAGATAAGGAACTATTTGTTCGGGCAATTTCTTTTAAATCCGCAATCCATAATCTGTGTTCCCGTTCCAGCAGCGCCAAAAAAATTTCTTCTTTTGTCTGAAAATAATTATAGATGGAAGTACGGGTAAACGAGGTCTTGGCACCGATGTCCCGAATTGTAATATCTTTGAATCCCATCGTCTCATAAAGAGAAGCACAGGCATTAATAATCTCTTCTTTTCTTGCATTTGTTAATTCTTCTGAGCCTTTTGGCATAGCTGTTCCTTCTTTCCCGGCTGGCTGTTTTGTTCTGTTATGTGAAAATCCAGCCGTTTCTGAAATTCATTATAGACACTTTCTGACACTGCGTCAATTCAAAGAAACAACTAAATAAAAAGTGCTTATGAGTTAAGAATACGTTTTGCCCATTTTGCTGCATCGGAACCATTCAATAATTTTCCCTTCGCCCAATTTGCATCCGGACAATGCGCTTTCATACTATCTTCAGCCTTGCCGATTCCACTGCCGCCGGAAGTAGCAAACGCAATTAATGTTTTTCCTGAAAAGTCGTAGCTTTCAAGGAACGTATCTACAATACGGGGTTCTACATACCACCATACAGGGAAACCAATCATGACTGTGTCATACTGATTCATGTCCTGCACAGGTTTTGCAATGGCTGGACGGCAGTCTGGATCATTCATTTCCACTGTGCTGCGGCTTTTTTTGTCCATCCAGTCCAAATCAGCGGAGCTATAAGGCTGCACCGGAGCAATCTCATAAAGATCCGCTCCTATCGCCTCCGCCATTTCTTTTGCTACACGGGCAGTTACACCGCTTGCTGAAAAATATGCGATTAATATTTTCTTATCCATTCTAAATTCTCCTTTAAAATTTCGACATTTACGTTATGTTTCAAAAACCTGCTATTCTTATTTTGAGGTCTGATACCGGAGCCATACCGCACCGTTTTCATATGTTTTGACGGTCTTTAACTCTATTGGAATAGGTTCTTTATCTTTAGAGAATCCATCAAATACTGCCGGCATCCCCTGCCTCCCATCAATCCCTAAGCCAATCAAAATGCTGATTTCATCTAATAATCCGGCATCGAGGAATGCACTGTTGATAGCCGGTCCGCCAACAATCCCCAGTCTTTCTACTCCAAATTTCTCTATAAGTATTTCCATAGCTCTGGCAAGGTCGATTTTCTCTCTGCCACAGGCAATCCATGAGATATTTCTTGTATCAAGGTATTCCAGATACTCTATGGAAACCTGTTCACTGGTGATGATTACATGTGGCTTAATTGCTTCCGTATCGTCTTCCCATAACAGCGTTCCCTTCGTATCCACGATGACCTCATAGCCATCCGCTTCAACCTTTTTGGAAAATCCCTCTTTCCCGAATAACTCGCTTTTCCCAGCTTGAAATACCCCCGGCATTGCCAGTTCCAATTGTGCCGTCACCCTGCCGCTCAGCGTAGAAGACAGGTTTAATTCTTCCAGCGTAGTGTAATACTCCTTCACACCCGTCAGCTGTCCAACCATTTCACAGTCAATTCTCCCATCAATTGATGTCATCATATGACAAATAATGTTGGGTTTTTTCATCTTTACTTTCCTCCAATCATATGTAACAATGAGTTCGTTTCTATTCTGACACCATGTCACCACTCGTAATATAGCACCATTCTGACACCGTGTCAATATCATTTCAAAAAAATTTGTCCGTATTTACACCTTTTCATTAAAAATAAGATATGATTCTGAAGCCCCTGAATCCACCTGTCTAACGCACTGCGAAGCTTTTTGTTCTGCGTCAGGTCTTAAGGTTTCCAGATAGTGCTCCACAAACTCCCTGAAGTCTGACGCCTCCATATGATACCGAAATCCATTATCCAGCCTGCTGTACTCAGAAAGGCTGTCTACCAGGCTCACCAGATTTCCAGTTCTGGTCTGAATCGCCTGCAGGTAGCGCATTCTTTTTTCCGGAGTGTCAGCAATCCCCTCCACCAGATCATCCAGATAGCCACTGATGGAGGTCAGGGGTGTGCGCAGATCGTGGGAAATCCCTGTGATAAGAGCGCGTCTTTTTTTCGTCTCCCAGACGCTGTTCTACAGATTCCTTCAGGTAAGCCCGCATTTCTTCAAAATCCATGCATACTTGTCCAAATTCATCTTTTTTCCGGTATTCTATCCGGGTATCCAGATTCCCCTCCCGAATCTCTTTTGTACCCATGCTGAGCTGTCTCAAAGGCTTTAAGATACTTCCGGATATCCACCAGGATGTGAACCCATTTACAAGCAGCGTCAATACAATGAAGAAGAGGATAATCCCATACAGGTATCTGAGAATATAATTTTTCAGGTAATTCACCACGCCCTGATCCGTCTTCTGGCGGTGGACTGCCGTAATACAGAATGTCTTTTCACCGCGGTAAAATGTGTTTTTTATAACGGATACTTCATGTCTGCTGGCAGTCAATGTCTTTGCTGTGTCAATGGAATCCCCTGCCACCGAACGGGCGGCCTGCATATCCTCTTCCGTAAGGTTTGTATAAATCAGTTTTTCATTTTTCGTAATCATGAACTGATATCCCATTCCGGACAGTTTATTCTCCAGATGATACATCTCATCACTTTTCCTGATTTCGCCTGATGTATCCGTATGTTCCCCCTGCCCCCAGTTATTCTCCCACAGCTCCTGCTGATAAGTATAAATCATGCTCTGGGCAAACTGTATGCTGTTCTCATCACTGTACATAGCTTCCAATGTATACCAGAAACTGCCAAGCGATGTATGCAGACAGACATTGATTACGATTGCTGTAAATATAATCGGTATTAAAACCATCATAATATTGGACAGCCTGATCTTTTTCTTAATTGTCAATGAAATACTCTCCTTTATCCCGTATTTTTACTGGATCCGGCATCCTGTCTCAAGCAGTGTATAGGCTTTTCCCCAGTATTCTTCCTTTGTCTTTACTTCGATTACATCAAATCCCTGTTTTACTTTCACTCAGAATTACAGGTTAGCATACGTGGATAAAGGATTTCTCGCATAAAGATAAACATTTTGTAAACTAAATGCTGCCCATCATAGCTTTCATTTCATCCATGTATTTTGGAATGTCAAATCCCTGTGGGCAGTGTTCTTTGCAAGAACCGCATCCCACACAGGCAGCTGGCTGCTTTTCTTGTACGACAGCTTTTAAACTATTGAGGCGCCATGCACCACCAAGTTTTGCTTCATTGTAAGATTTAAGCAGTAAGGGAATATCCAATCCAATGGGACAATCCGGACAGCAATAACGGCAGCCTGTACATGCTACCGCCAAGGCAGAATACTGAATCCTTGCAGCCGTTTTTATTTTTTCTTGTTCTTCTCCTGTAAGGGGGACTGCTTTTTCAAAGGTATCTATGTTATCAAATACCTGAGCTTCATCACTCATCCCACTTAAAACAACCTGTACATTTTCAAGATCCATCGCCCATCTCATTGCCCAGGAAGCCAGAGACGCCTCCGGCGTTGCTGCCTTTAATTCTCTGCCTGCCTCTTCCTTCAGATTTGCAAGCATTCCTCCATGAACTGGCTCCATGACCATAACCGGAATTTGCGCTTTAGCCAATATTTCATATAACTGCTTTGCGTCTCCATAATACCAGTCATAATAATTTAACTGGATTTGTACGAAATCCCACGGATAGGCTTTTAATATTTCCAAAAGTTTTTCCGGACTGCCATGATAAGAAAAACCAAGATATTTGATTTTCCCTTGTTTTTTCATGGTGTCGAAATAGGCTATACAACCACACGCTAACATGGTATCCGCAAAACTATCCTGAATCCCATGCAGGAGATAAAAATCAATATATTTCATTTGAAGCCGTTCCAACTGCTGCGCAAATTGTGCACGGTAATCCGGGTTTGCCTGCAGATTGAATTTATCCGCCAAATAGAAACTACTGCGTGTGTATTCAGCTAATGCCCTGCCTAAAAACTCTTCTGACTTGCCTCCATGATAGATATAAGCGGTATCATAATAGTTGATGCCACTCTTCATACAGCAGTCAATAATTGCTTTTGCTTTCTCATACTGAATCTTTGAATCATCCTGATCTTCTACTGGCAGTCTCATAACTCCCATACCCAGTCTGGAAATGCGGATACCATCCTTATATTCTTTATATTGCATCTTGTTTTACCATCCTTGTGCAGAGATTATCATTTTACAGAAACGCACCATTGCAGACCTGCAGCACCTGCCCACGGACAGCTCTGCCCATCTTGCTGGCCAGATACAGGCAGGCATATGCCTGATCCATTGCTTCACATTCCGGACCCGGAAAATAAACATAATGGCCGCTGTATTTCAGCATTTCATTTCCTCCCGGCTGCTCTCCCGCCTTGTTGGCAAGGTGTGCCGGTGTGATTGTTGCCCCGGGTGCTACGGCGTTACACCTGATATTTGTATCGATCAGCCGCATTGCCACATTTTTTGTCAACGTGTTCAATGCGCCTTTTGTAGAAGTATAAGTTGCGCCGCAGAAAGGACGGTTTCCATTTACAGAAGAAATATTTATAATGATCCCTTCATTTTTAGGCATGAATATCTTTAATGCTTCTCTGATATACCTCATCGGTCCTCCCAGATTGGTGTTCATTACCTGCATCATCCATTCATCATCGGTCTCGTCAATCATCTTCTGTTCGCCGATTCCTGCGTTATTAATCAGGATATCCAAGTCTCCAAAAGTCTCTATTGCCTTCTCCATAACCTTCTTTGTGTCTGCCGTGGAACAGGTATCCGCAACAATTCCAATTGCCTTTCCACCCCTTTTGCAAATTCCCTCTACTGCCTGATCCAGTTTCGCCTTTCCTCTGGCGGTCAGGACAACACTGGCACCTTCCTCTGCAAAAAGTTCCGCCATGGTCTGTCCCATTCCATAGCTTGCCCCGGTAATAACCGCAACTTTTCCTTCTAACATTTTTGCTTCCATGATTTTCAATCTCCTTTTTCCTTTTATAAGCTCCAGCTTATACTCCTTTTCCCATACGATATGCTTTTTCCAGAGCCGGATGTTGTTCCATCTCATCCGATTTATCCACTCCGCCTGCAAATACGGTTCCTGCAAGAGACGCTTTTTCAAAACAGGAAATCCATCCGTTCAGCCCTGTAAGCGCTCCGTTCACAGCATCCTCATATTCGTCTGCCGCTGTTGCCAGCAGATAAATTTTCCGGAACCTGTAATCTGCAAAATAAAGCGGGTTAGCCCGGTCGAGTATGGTTTTCATCTGCCCGCTCATCTCGTAATAATAAACAGGCGTGGCAAATACGATTGCATCTGCCGTCAGCATTTTCCCGGCAATGGTATTGGCATCATCTCCAATGACACATTTTCCTGTGTGCTGACAGGCAAGACAGCCCCGGCAGAAATCAATCTTTTTATCTCGGATTTCTATCTTCTCTACAGAATGACCCGCTGCCTTGGCCCCGCTCATAAATTCATCAGCCAAACGTTCTGAATTGCTCCCTTTTCGCAGACTGGTTGAAATGATTAAAATATTCTTTTTCATTTTTTCTTCTCCTCATTTTTTAATTTGGTATACTAGATAGTCCAGACAGTAAATCTTCTTCTCTTCCCTATGCACGTTGCTCAGAAGCCGTCTCCTGTGCTTTTCCAACAGTTCCAGTTGTTTCTCTTTCTGATTTTCGTCCAGATATAAAAGAAAATCTTGAATGGTTTCCATCCCACACCCGGCATCCCTCAGGTTTTGTACTAACTCTTCTTTGGATTCTGAATTTATCATTAATTGTGCAGCACCTCCTACATTATTTCTGCTCTATGTATAGTATAATTTGGCCGCCATACAATAGCAAATATTTATATTTGATTGTTATGTATAGTTGAAACCTATTTATTTTTATGTTAGACTTACCTTAGAACTTAGCCTAACTGATATAAAGAATCATAACAATATTATATAAAATTAAGGGGATGTCATATGGAATTACGGGTACTTCAGTATTTTTTGGCAATTGCCAGGGAGCAGAGCATTGTGCGGGCAGCCCAGTCACTGCACCTTTCACAGCCTACTCTTTCAACCCAGATTAAAAATATGGAAGAAGAATTGGGAAAACAGCTCTTGATTCGCGGAAACAAAGGGTCACGGAAAGTCACACTGACTGAAGAAGGAATGATTTTGCGGAAACGCGCAGAAGAGATACTGGATCTGGTTAGAAAGACAGAGAAAGAAATAACCGTCGCCAACGATATCACTGTGGGTGATATCTATATCGGAGCCGGCGAGACAGATGCAATACGCCTGATTGCAAAAACTGCAAAAAAACTGCAGCAATCCCATCCCGGCATTCATTATCATATATCCAGCGGAAATTCTGAATTTGTCACAGAACGTCTGGAAAAAGGACTGATTGATTTCGGTCTGGTATTTACCAACATAGATTTGACAAGATTTGATGCACTGAAAATGCCTGCCAGGGATGTCTGGGGTGTTCTCATGCGGAAAGATTCAGTTCTGGCACAGAAAGAATCTATTACTCCAAAGGATTTATGGGACAAGCCCTTGATCTTTTCACAGCAGGAGGATAAAGGCGGAAGTGTCACACAGTGGATAAAACGAAAAACCTCTGATTTAAACATCGCAGCTACTTATAATCTTATATTCAATGCTTCCTTAATGGTGGATGAAGGTCTTGGATATGCAATTACCTTTGACAGAATTATCAATACGACTGGTGACAGTAATCTTTGTTTCCGTCCACTAAACCCACCTCTTGAAAGTGAGATGAGTATTATCTGGAAGAAATATCAGGTACTGTCAAAACCTGCCGAAAAATTCATTGGGGCACTGCAGGAACAACTATACTCAGACAGCAGATCATCCGGTATACCCCTGTAATCCGTTTTCAAGCACTCTCTCTTCGTTCCGGATTCTCTTTGCAGCAATTATAGGATATACAAGGAATACGGCAAAAGGAAAAAGCGGGATCATTGATAATTTCTCCGTATTCCTGTACCGTCTTGTTATCCGGCACTGGATTTTTGGCGAGCAGTTCCGCAAATCCTTTAATAGGGGAAAGAGGCGTTTTCACATCATGGGTTATGTTCGTAATCCATTCCCTGCGCACCCTTTCGGTTTCTTCCTGCAGATTATCACTGTAGCGAATTTCACGGTCCATTTCGTTCAGGGCAGTATAGACCTTGCTGAATGAACCTTTCTCTTCAAGCGGTGTATAGATACGCACACGGATGTTTCTGATACTTTTTGTAATCCTTCCAAGATGTTTTGAAAGCCGGAATCCGTAGACAAAAACAAATACAAAGACAGCACCCAGCAGAAGCACAATACTATTACGGAATACCGGAGAAATTCTTTTACAATTTTAATACCTGCTGCCCGCAGATGATTCCGCTGTTTAAGTAGGTCTTTTGCGCCCCTTGACAAACGGCATCTGTTTTCTTCAAATGCCCCAGAAGAAGCGGAGAATCCGGATCGTGGTACCTGTAATTTTCAAATGCTCTCTTTGGGTTCTTGTTTGCGTAGCAGTATTTACAGCCATTCATGCAGGTATCGTAGGCACCGATGTCCCGACTTTCAATGCAATGGCAGCCTTGGCGCATTCCGTTATGCTTCAAGTCCCTGAACACAACACCGTTTGCACCGCCAAGAATATCAAGTGTCAGACACCCGGAAGAATGTATCCCATATTGCGAATAATCACCGTTTGTTCCGCAGGTCTGAATGTATAAACCATATTTGGCGGCCGTCTCACCTAAACCTTTTGCCAGGGCAGCCTTGTCCATATCTGAGAGCAGTATCAGCTCCGGCATATTTGTTTCCAGCTTTTTATACATCTCTACAAAGCTGAAAATGCAGCGCTCAACGAAAGGAGCAAGTTCCTTTGCCATCTTCTCAAAAGTATTCAGATGAGTTTGAATCGTATATTTTTCTGTCAGCAGCACAGGGTCATACCGCCATGCAACACGCTGTTTTCCGACAATAGCCGACAGTTTCTTCAGCGTTTCCATACTTTTTTCAATGTCCGGCACACCGGGTTCAATATCCTTACCATAAGCGGTAATGGTATAGTGAAAATAGGTGTTGAATCGGCTCGTAATATCTGTCAGATCATTTAGTATCGGCTCGTAATCCTTGGAGCAAAATGCGACGCAATCAACCTTGTCCGGAGTTAATTCATAGCGGGTAACCTTATTGGGAAACAGCGGGTTACGCGAAAGCACATAGCCTTCTTTAAATCGTTTCAACAGCCATTTCGTGTAATACTGGACAGTATCTGTTCTGCCTCCTGTGTTAAGTATCATGCTTCAGGTTCTTATCTCAAATCAAAATGACAAAGGACTTTTGCACACGCAAAAGTCCTTTGAAATGTCCGGACTGCTCATTTATCTTTCAGTGCTGCTGCGACCTTTATAAAAATGTGAATTCCGGCTGTATAATGTATTGGAGCCCAGGTAAATCACAGTCCAGACCACACAGTGCACAAGCAGTGCAGCCAGTGCAGTCCACACCTCCTGAGTCTGTCCGGCCTGCAGATCCATCAGACCGTAAAATGCTGCGCTGGAAGGCAGCAGATATGTCCATATCCTCGCAGTGCTGTCTGAAGGGATGATCAGATAGAACATGATAGGAGGCGCAATATACAGGAGCATGAAAATCTTAATATAAATGATACCGATCATCAGTCCCCCCGAAATACGCCCGATAAACAGCCCTGTCAGCGCTGCAAGGAATGCCGACAGGATGAGCACGCATACGAAGGGAATGAGCTGCCGGACTTCAATTCTCATGCAGATAACCGCTGCAGCCGCTGCCGACAGTATGCCTCCGGCGAACCCCAGTATTATTTTCTGGATCATATAATCTGCTGCCGATATCGGCAGTATCTCGTTGATAAAGGTGATCCCGTCTTCTTTTTCACCGATCATACTCATCGCATTAAACGTACACCCCATGAACATGGCAGTGACCAGCGTGATCACGACCAGAAGTGATTTCAGGCTGTCGCTGCTTCCTCCCGCAGGAATGACTGTCCTGTCGGACGCATCTACCCCATCACGATTCTCGAAAAGCCCGGGAAGCGTATCAGCGATAACGGTATTTATCCTCAGTTCATCCCCGGAGAGAAGCGTTTTGATTCCATCGCCGTCCGAAAGAACGCCGATCATCTGAGTTGCCGGATCATTGACACCGTCGTATAACGACTCTGTCGTATCAAATACGGTCACGCGTCCGTTGCTTTCCAGCCAGGCACTACACTCCTCACGGAGATCATCTGTGAGAATGCCAAACGATATCTCATAGACAGATGAGAAACCGACACCTGACAACAGATTGATGGCAAATGCCGCAGCGATTGGCAGCAGAAACGTCAGAATACACATTTTATCCCGCCAGACATTTTTCAGCTGATATCTCAGTCCAGTCACATTATCCCTCCTTTACCATCTCATGAACAAGTGCCCTGTGCACCAGGCAATACAGCAGAACAACAGCTGCCGCACAGGAAAAATAATAGATGCCAGATGCAGACGGGACCAGAAAGTATGCGTTCTTGACTGCCATGAACATATGATACATTGGATGATACCTGATCAGGCTCCGCGCAGCCCCGGTCTGTCCTGCGAGAAACACCGGTGTCGTGATAAATACAGCGAGCACCAGATATAAAAGTGAAAACTGTTTAAAATCAGGCAGCCGCACCGCACACAGAAAACCAACGAGCGCCATGATCAGAGACAAAATACCGGATTGTACCAGCACGGCGGGCAGTACCGCTGTTCCCTCCTGCGCTCCGAGGTTGACAAGCGTCAGGAAGATGACAAACACCAGGTCAGACATCAGGAAAATGCATAACTTCGACAGTATAAACGCTGCAGTACTCACCGGGAGTATGCCGTGAACCCGGATCACACCCATCTGTTTTTCCTTAAACAGCATGGACGCCAGTCCCAGAAAACCGACAGCAGCCAGTTCAAAAAACAGAACTTCTGCCGTGATCTCCCTGCGGTTTTTCATCTCCTTGCTGTCAGCGCCGATGAGATCCGCCCGTTTTTCGTGTTCGGGACTCAATCTGGACAGCGCCCAGGCCGCCCGGTAATTGTCCGTACTATACACGCCGGATGATACCATATAGATTTCCGGGCTGCCGCCGGAAGCGTCGATGCCGACAGCATACCCATCCGCACAGGCCTCTTTCAGTTCATCCATGCCGGCAGCCATGACCACATTTTCAGACACCGTCTCCTGCGTATTGTAAGGGTCATACAGATAGACCGGATAAATGTCCTGGTCTGTATTCACAAAGACAAAATTGATATAGCAGGAATAAAGTATCAGAGAACCTGCGGCGAGCAGCAGAAATTTGCTGGACAGCATCAATCGGAAGTCCTTTTTTAACAGTGAAAAAAACACTCTGCGCATCATTCCAGCCCCCTCCCGGTGTACTTCATATACACATCTTCCAGAGTTGGTTCCTGGGAAAGGCTGCTGTTTTTTCTTTTCAGTTCCCAGGGCGCGCCCAACGCTTTAATCTCCCCATCAGCAATAAACGCAACACGGTCGCACAACAGGTCTGCATCCATCATATTATGCGTCGTCAAAAAGATGGTGGTCCCCTTCTCTTTTTCTTCTCGTATGATGCTGCGGAAAAGTACCGCCCCTGCGGGGTCGAGCCCGCTTGTCGGTTCATCCAGAAACAACAGTTTTGGATTATTAATCAGCGCCCTTGCCATACTGACACGCTGCCTCATGCCTTTCGAATAGGAGGCAACCGGCTTTTTCAGATAATCTCTCTTAAATTCCAGTTGATCCAGCAGCTCCCTGGCATCCCTGCACTGTTCCCCGGGATAGAAAGATGCAAAATAATTAAGATTGTCGAGTGCACTCAGATTTGTATACAGATATGGAAATTCGAAAAGCACCCCCGTTTTTTCCTGGAATTTTTTTCTCTCATGCGGCAGCTCCTGTCCGAATACCTGAACATGACCGCCGTAGCCTTTAAGAACACCCGTTAAAATCTTCTGTGTTGTGGATTTTCCGGAACCATTTGGACCCAGAAATCCGAAAATTTCTCCTTCCGATACCGTAAATGTCAGACCGTGAAGTGTCTGTTTGTTTTTCCGATAAGCAAACGTTAAATCATTGACCCTTATCATTCCATTCCACCCCATTTATCACGACTGCATGTTTTGTTTTTCTCCTGCCGCCTTCCCCACCACTTTACAAATTTAATTTTCAGAGGAATACAGATCGCAGCTGCAATGACAATGACCAGCCACCAATACCACTCCATACCTAAGATCATATTCACATCGACCTCCTTTTAATTTGATACGGTTAGTATAGAAAGCCGCGGTGAATTCAAAGTGCGGGCGCTGTGAAATCCAGGTGAAAAAAAAACCCTCTGCTCTGTATTGAAGAGCCGGGGGCGCCGTTATGACCTTATAAAATTGTTGAAAAACGAAAGTAAAATTCCACTCCGTCCGCGTGATTTCGGACTCCGTAAGGAGCATGATACAGGGAAAGAATCTGAGCAGCCATGGCAAGTCCCAATCCGGAACCGCCGCTTGCAGAGTTCTCTCCGCGATAAAACTTTTCCCATATCCTGGGCAGTTCCCTTTCAGGTATTGCATCTCCATGATTAAATATGGAGAAATCAAGATGCCGTTCTGCGCATGTAATCCTCAGCCTGATTTCCCCACCCGGACGAACATACTTTTTCGCGTTTTCTATAAGATTGCCCACTACTTGTTCCATGCGGTGCTTATCCGCCAGGACAAACACTTTTTGTTCCGGCAGTTCATAAGAAAAACTAAAATGGATCCCCGGTGCGTCGAGCAATGAACGTCCGGCAACGGTCTCTGCAAGTTCTATAAAATCAAAACGTTCCTCTGTAAATTTTGCAGCACCTACCTCCAGTGCGGAGAGATCAAGCAGCGAGACGAGCAGATCGTTCATGCGGTCCGCAGCCGACAGGATGGAATCCATGTACTGCAGTTTCTTTTGTTCATCCGTCTCCTCCTTTAACCCTTCCGTATAGGCCCTGATCAGACCGAGCGGTGTCTTCATCTCATGCGACAGACTGTCCGCCAGTTCTTTTCTCTGTTCCAGCGCCTCCTGCAGATTAGCAGACATTTTGTTCAGGCTCTGTGACAGCTCACCGAATTCGTCTTTCGTGTGAATCATACAGTGTGCGGTAAAATCCAGCTCTGCCATCCTTCGGGCGGTATCCCTGATCTCTTTCAGTGGTTTTGAGATCATTTTTCCCAGCAGAAAGTCAACCCCAAGGATCACACCAATCATTAAGATAAACCAGCTCCAGAAAGCTATGTTGTGATCTGCCGGCAGCTCCGAAGTGATCAGGTAAAATATCACAATTGTTCCGCCGGTCAGTTTTGAGAGCAGCAGGACCTTCTTCCGGATCGTATTCAGCTCTCGGAACATTTTCTTGTTTTCCATCATCATACCTCGAATTTATAGCCGGAGCGTATCAGCGTAACAATATGACGTCCCTCACTTCCAAGCTTTTGACGCAATGTTTTTATATGCGTATCGACAGTTCTCGTACTTCCCTCGAAATCATAACCCCAGATACGGTTCAGCAGCTGTTCCCTGGAAAATACCTGATCTTTATTTCTGATAAAAAACAGCAGCAGCTCATACTCTTTATGCGTTAATCCGACAGCTTCTCCGGATACGGTAACGGTGTGGGATACCGGCTGCAGTACAATCTCACCCGCCATAAGCACATCTTTTGGGTCAGACATTTTAGAACGGCGCAGTAATGCATTCACTTTTGCCAGAAGAATTTTGGGACTGAAAGGTTTCGTCATATAGTCGTCCGCACCGTATTCATATCCTTTCAGCTTATCATCCTCGTCACTTTTAGCTGTCAGGAAAATAATCGGTATATCGAACATTTCCCGCGCAAGACGGCAGACCGCAAAACCGTCGATGTGCGGCATCATGATATCCAGGATGACCAAATCCACCGGATGATGCTTCAGGATGGTGACCGCATCAATACCGTCATCGGCAGGAATGCAGGAATGACCGCCCCGTTTTAAGAAATCAACAATAATGCTCTGCATCTCTTTTTCATCTTCCGCGATCAGAATCACCGCCATAGCATAGTCCTCCTGTTATCTGTCTATGTTCATCTCATGCCAAAATATAACAGGCGGGCAGTCATCTGGGACTTACCCGCCCGGATTATTTCCAGGTAACTACTCTATACCAGCCCCATACCTTCTAAGATTTGGAGCGCCTGCTGAACATCCGTATCCGCCACAAAAATGTCCTCGCCATATTTTGAATTGCCTGCGTATATATTCAGAATCCCCGCGTTTCCCAAATCCTTCTTGTATGCGGGAATTCCGCTGTCTTTTAACTCATTCAAAATCATCTCCGCCTGCAGATTATCCTGTGCGGTAAATATTTTAACCGGGCTGCGTTCCATATGCCTGTTCCTCCGTTTCTGACCTGGTATTACTCTATAACGTCGTAAAAGTTTTACATACGATCTTCCAGGTGTCATCCGACTTTACCAGGTGGAAATAGTCTTCCACGTATGCTGCACCAAAAAAATTATCGACTGCGATGGATGCCGTGGCTATCTTACCTGTCACATGAACAGAGGTAACGACATACCGGCAGTCTGTCCCCTGTTCTGCCATGGATGGTTTGGAGGCAAGATCCTGGAAAAATGGCTCGGGAGTACCGGATAAGCAGACATCTCCCAGATATCCGTACATGGCAGCCTCTTCTGAAAAAATGGTTTTGAGGCTTTCGATATCCGCATGTTTCACTGCTTCAAAATAGTTGTCCAGCAGATTCTTAATTTGTTCCACATCTGAATAATGTAAATTCATAACAACACCTCTTTCCCTGCTATAGTTATTTTTATCATAACACGAAAATGCCATACGGGCAATCCAGTCCTCCTGTCACCTTACAATTTCATTTCGTGATAGATACTTCCATCCATCGTCTTCCACTCTGCGCTGCTGTTCTCCAGTATCATATAGCTGTGCGTGCTGCCGGCTTTGGGAATTGAGACAGAACCCGGATTCAGATAAAGGTTGTGGTTTCCAAAAGTCTCCCACGCCGGGATATGGGTGTGACCGTGCAGGAGAATATCATCCGGCTGCAGTGGGGGCAAATTGCCCGTATGGTGAATGTGTCCATGCGTCGCATAGATCAGCCGCGGGACCACCTGGATGATACAGTAATCTGCCATCATCGGAAATTCCAATACCATCTGGTCAACTTCGGTATCGCAGTTGCCCCGCACACAGAAAATCTGCTGTTTTCTGTCGTTCAGCATCGTGATCACCTGTTTTGGCGCATAATCTTTTGGAAGATCATTTCTGGGTCCATGATATAAAATATCTCCCAGCAAAAGCAGTCTGTCCGCCTGTTCTCTTTCATATGCCTCCAGCATTTCTTTGCAGTAATACACAGAACCATGGATATCCGATGCAATCATAAGTTTCATTTCGATTCGCTCTCCCATCATTTGTTGTATTCAATATTCTTAAGGTAACGTTTTCCCCGGTTACACTTCTCATATAAATTAAGTTTACTACATTTCATTGATACAAGCCAGCAAATAAATGAATCAACCAGCTTTTTTGTTATGAAATCAAAGATTTAGCACATTGACTTTTTAATACCTTTATGATATCATATTGATATCAACATAAACGGAGGATTTATTATGAAAGAAAAAGTATTATCAAACAGAAAGAATGGGATGCCGGCATTGATTCTTACAGTTTTGCTCTATCTGGCAGCTGTGGCAGGATGCATCTTCGGGGGAATCATGGTCAGCAAAGGGATGACAGCTGCCGTACTGATCGTATCTATTGTTTGGCTGACGATTGGATGGTTTCCGCTGATGGGCCTTAAAGTCCTGAAACCTCAGGAAGCACTGGTTCTGACCTTGTTCGGAAAATATACCGGTACACTCAAAGACGCAGGATTTTACTTTGTCAATCCTTTCAGCACGAGTGTCAATCCGGCAGCCAAAACAAAATTAAATCAAAGCGGCGATGTTGACAACGGAGAAAAACATCCGCTTTCATTATCAATCAATGGCAGTGCAATAAATACCGAAAGTGTTAATAAGAAACTCTCACTGAAAATCATGACTCTGAATAACAACCGTCAGAAAATCAATGACTGTCTCGGCAACCCTGTTGAAATCGGCATCGCTGTGACGTGGAGAGTAGTGGATACTGCACAGGCAGTTTTTAATGTCGACAATTATAAAGAATATCTTTCTCTGCAGTGTGACGGGGCTCTCAGAAATATCGTACGTAATTATCCTTACGATGTAGCGCCGAATGTCGATACCACAGGAGATGGCATCGCGGATGAGGGAAGTCTCAGAGGTTCCAGCGAGATCGTGGCTTCGCGCATCCGGGATGAGATACAGAAAAAAGTAACGGATGCAGGTCTTGAAGTGATCGAAGCCCGTATTACTTATCTGGCTTATGCCCCTGAGATCGCTGCTGTAATGCTTCAAAGGCAGCAGGCTTCTGCGATCATTGATGCCCGAAAGATGATCGTCGACGGTGCTGTCGGCATGGTAGAAATGGCGCTGGAACGCCTGAATGAAAATCAAGTGGTAGATTTAGATGAAGAGAGAAAGGCTGCAATGGTATCTAATCTTCTGGTTGTGCTCTGTGGCAGCCATGATGCACAGCCCATCGTGAATTCGGGCAGTCTGTATTAACATGGCAGATGCAAAGAAAAAACAGATACCGCTGAGACTTTCGGTAAAGTTGTATGATGCCCTCGCAGCCTGGGCAGAAGATGACTTCCGTTCCGTGAATGGACAGATCGAGTATTTGCTTACAGAATGTGTACGTCAGCGGAAAAAGAACGGAAAATATGTATCTGAGCATTTAGATGAACCCATTGAATTGGATATTGAATAAAATATGAACATACTGAAAGGCCCGAAGTAAATAAAACTTCGAGCCTTTTAAACATGATGTTAATTGACCATGCGTCATATATTCAAAAATAGCAGACTTTTTTGTTCTTATTTCTGCACGATGTTAATGATCTTACCGGGAACATAGATCTCTTTCACGATATTCCCGGTCAGCTTGTCCGCAATCACTTCCTTGCCGGCGGCGATGGCGTCTTCTTTTGAGACATCAGCAGGAACGGATACCACGCCTCTGGTCTTTCCGTTGATCTGAACCGGAATTTCGATCTCATCGTCCTTCATGGCTTCTTCATCGTGCTTCGGCCAGCGGCTCTCAAATACAGATTCCGCATGCCCGTACACTTCCCACAGCTCTTCTGTGATATGCGGTGCAAATGGAGCGAGCAGGACGATGAATGTCTCCATCGTTTCTTTATCAATACCGCCTGTCTTCTTTGCCAGTTCGATAAACTTATTGTTATATTCCATGAAACCGGAGATTACCGTATTCAGGCTGAAGCTCTCCAGACGCTGCGTAATGTCAAATACCAGCTTATGGCGCAGTTTTACCATCTCCTTCGTCTCGGCAACACCGGCTTCAAAACTGTCGGCTGCCAGCTTCCAGAAACGGTTCAGGAAACGGTAGACACCGTCGATTCCACGGTCATCCCACTCGGCATCAAGTTCAGGCGGACCTACAAACAGTTCATACATACGCAGGGAATCACATCCGTAATCACGCACAAGATCATCCGGTGATACGACATTTCCCTTGGACTTGCTCATCTTAATACCATTTTTTCCGGTGATCATGCCCTGGTTAAACAGTTTTGTGAACGGTTCTTCAAAATCAACAGCCCCGATGTCATACAGGAATTTTGTATAGAACCTGGAATACAGCAGATGAAGAACAGCGTGTTCCACACCGCCGATATACATATCAACCGGCAGGTATTTATGTGCCTTTTCTTTGGATACGAGTTCTTCTGTGTTTTTGCTGTCCACATAGCGCAGGAAGTACCAGGAGGAACCTGCCCACTGAGGCATGGTATTTGTCTCGCGTTTTGCATCTGCGCCGCAGACCGGACATTTGCAGTTCACCCATTCATCGATGCCGGCTAGCGGTGACTCTCCTGTTCCTGTCGGCTCATAGGAATCTACCTCCGGCAGGCGAAGCGGGAGTTCTTCTTCCGGAACCGGCACATTGCCGCACTTCGGGCAGTGAATGATCGGAATCGGTTCTCCCCAGTAACGCTGTCTGGAGAATACCCAGTCACGCAGCTTGTAATTCACAGTGGCTTTTCCAAGACCACGCTCTTCGATAATATGTGGTGCCTCTTTTTTCAGCACTGCGGACTCCATGCCATTCCATTCACCGGAATTGATCATGGTTCCCGCGGCCTCCGTGTAAGCCTCCGTCATGTTTTCGATCTCCACGCCGTCCTTTGCGATAACCTGAACGATCGGAATGTCAAATTTCTTCGCAAACTCAAAGTCACGGTCGTCATGTGCCGGAACACACATAATCGCACCGGTACCGTAGTCTGCCAATACGTAATCAGACAGCCAGATCGGAGTCTTTTCACCGTTCAGCGGATTGATGGCATAGCTTCCGGTAAATACGCCTGTCTTTTCTTTATCCTGAAGCCTGTCAACGTTTGATTTCATGGACGCATCGCAGATGTATTTTTCTACTTTCGCCCTCTGATCTTCTGTCGCCAGCGAAGCCGCCAGCGAATGTTCCGGAGCCAGTACCATAAAGGTCGCACCGTAAAGTGTATCCGGTCTTGTCGTATACACCGTGATCTTCTCGTCGCGTCCGTCAACCGGGAAATCAACTTCCGCGCCGTAGGATTTGCCGATCCAGTCAGACTGCATCTTCTTAACTTTTTCCGGCCAGTCAAGCTTATCCAGGTCATTCAGCAGACGGTCCGCATATGCGGTAATCTTCAGCATCCACTGGCGCAGATTTTTCTTCGTCACCTCTTCCCCGCAGCGTTCACACCTGCCGTTTACCACTTCTTCGTTGGCAAGGCCTGTCTTGCAGGACGGACACCAGTTGATCGGAAACTCTTTTTCGTATGCCAGTCCTTCTTTGAACATTTTCACGAAAATCCACTGGGTCCATTTATAGAATTCAGGGTCCGTCGTGTTGACTTCCATATCCCAGTCATAGATCGCAGCAATGTCATTGATCTGCTTTTTGATATTGCTGACATTCTCTGCCGTGGACCTGGCCGGATGAACGCCCATCTTAATGGCATAATTCTCTGCCGGCAGTCCGAATGCATCCCATCCCATCGGATGAATCAGGTAGTAGCCGTTCAGTATCTTGTAACGGCTCCACACATCGGAAATTACATATCCTCTCCAATGTCCGACATGAAGCCCGTTTCCGGACGGATACGGAAACATATCCAGACAATAATACTTTTCTTTTTTTCCGTCATCAACATTCACGGGATGTTTCTCCCAGTTTTCGCGCCACTTTGTCTCGATCGCTCTGTGGTTATAAGGTACTGCCATTTATTTTTTCCTCCCGGGGTTTGCCCACAATATTCGTACACCCTCAGCTGGCAAAGACGCATGCATCTTTGCCAGCTGAGGGTAAAATCTGTAAATAATTTTACTCAGGTCCATCGTGTTTGTCAAGCAGTTACGAAAGGATATTCATGACCGTGCACACGGGATCGCCTTCCACATATTCCAGTTCGATCGAATCACCCACGTCGTAACCGACAATCTCCATGAAATCCACAACCGGCACATCATAGATCTTGCCGTCATTCTCAAGCACCACATAGAAGTGTGAATTACCATCTATGACACTCTGCGCCATCCGGCTGATGGTCCCCTTGACGGTCTCAGACTCATACGTGCCGTCTTCGTCAGCGGTGATTCCGCTGCTTCCGAGGAGTCTGATATAATTCTCTTCACACGCGGAAACCGTGTCTCCGATAGCTACGATCTGATACTTCTGAATATTAACCATCGCATATTTTTTCACCAGACCTGCATCGTCCTTCAGCGCGATCAGGTACGTCGGCTCATTGTGGGTGTTGAGCAGAAGCGGAAATGCCGCATGATAACCCAGATTCTGTACCTGTCCTTCCGCCGATGCCATTGCAGAATATTCTTCCGCCCCGTTCACCTCATAGTACCTGGTTTCCATGGTCCTCTGATTCATCAGAACAAATCCTACATTGGACTGGTCACTGCTGACAGACGTAATGCCGGTATAGACCCAGACATCATCATCCATCGCCAGATAGTTGTATCCGTCAGTTGTCTTAAGACATCCTTTCTGTCCAAAGATACTGTTAAAGAAACCATTTACCAGCTTTCCGTGATAATTGTAAAGTTCGATCAGCAGGTCGGCGGGATATGCACGGTCAATCCAGCTCGGACAGTCTTCGATCGCGTAATCGATCGTCTCACCGGTCTGTGCATTACACAGAACAACACGACCGATTGTCTGACCGCCGAAGAGACCGATATTGTATTTTTTCACCGGACACACCCAGTACGGGACGCCATCATCATCAATCTCAAAGCTGAGCTGGTCAAAGATATACGTTGGAAATTTAAAACGCAGGTGCCGGTATATGTTCCGGTTAAAATATTCAGATTCAGAATATCTGATCGGTTTATCCAGACGTACGAGCTCCGTATCCTGAGTCGCCATATCAATTTTAATATACGCCGGGATTCCTTCCGACTGATTCGTCAGCCATTTGATCGGACTTGCATATTCCAGAGGACTTACGCGCACCGGATCACCGTTATAATTAATCTGTGAATAAATGCTGCTGACTTCAAACTGAGAAACCATATCCACCATATTTCCCATTTTCCTGTTTCCAAGAAGTTCCGCGCTGTCCTTATCAAGAAGGGGAATCTGATTATAGCTGATCTGTTCGATATCCTCGGTAAAGTTACGTGTTTCCGGTGATACCAGCTTCTGATATTTATTTGCATTAATGATCGGTGACGACAGGATACTGCCGATCAGATATGCAGCTACGATCACCAGGGCAATGCCTCCCAGTATTTTCACAATACCACTGTGCTTTAGCTCCTGGGGTGTATACATCCGTTTCCGAAGGATATATGCTGCCAGCACGATCACCGCCAGAAGGATAATAAACAGCCAGAATCCAGACGCATGAATATTGACAGCCGGCAGTGTCACATAGTAATAAATACCGGCCAAAAGAATAATGATGATTGCAATGATTATTTTGCCTTTTCTTTTCATAATGTTTTCTCCTACACACAAGGGATGCCGCGGCTGCAGAATTCATCTGCAGAACCGCAACATCCCCCATTTTAATTAATAGATATCATCTTGTTCAGTCTTCGGAATCACTCTCCTTGACAGCTCTTGCTTCAATCTCACGTGCCTGAACATCGGAAGGTGCCTGCTCATAACGTGCAAATTCATAAGAGAAGTCTCCGCTTCCACCGGTCATGGAACGCAGGACAGTTGAATATCCGTAGATCTCCAGCATCGGTACGTCTGCTTCGATCACCTGGTTGCCGTTGTGATCAGGATTCATCCCAAGCACACGTCCCCTGCGCTTATTCAGGTCGCCCATAACGTCTCCGGTATATTTGTCGGGAACAGACACTTTCATGGTTACAATCGGCTCCAGAAGCACTGGTGATGCATCCATAAAACCTTTTTTGAAGGCCATGATCGTCGCCATCTTAAATGCCATTTCTGATGAGTCGACAGGATGGTAAGATCCATCATAAAGTACTGCTTTCACACCGACCACAGGATATGCTGCAAGCGGCCCTTTCAATACGGATTCCTGCAGTCCTTTTTCTACTGCCGGGAAGTAATTCTTCGGAACAGCTCCTCCGACTACGATCTGCTCAAATACACACGGAGTCTCAAGATCACCTGACGGTTCAAATTTCATTTTAACATGTCCGTACTGTCCATGTCCACCGGATTGTTTTTTGTATTTGCCTTCTACGTCAGAAGATTTTCGGATTGTCTCGCGGAACGCAACTTTTGGTTTTGACAGTTCAATATCGACCTTATAGCGTTCTTTGAGTTTGCTCACGATGATGTCCAGATGCTGATCACCCATTCCATATAGCAGTGTCTGATGATTCAGAGAATCGTTTTCAGAACGAATCGTCAGGTCTTCCTGCATCATTTTGGACAATGCCTGTGATATCTTATCCACATCACCTTTATTAGGTGTCTTATATCTTTTGTATGTATATGGTACCGACATTTCAGGTTTTCCATACATGACAGGCGTGGCTTTTGTCGCCAGTGAATCCCCTGTTTTAGAATTCAGTTTTCCGATCGCTCCTATATCTCCTGCATGCAGCTCCGGTACTTCGATCGGTTTATTGCCTTCAAGAACGTATAGTTTGTTTAGTTTTTCTTCTATTTCTTCATCTACATTATAGAGGACATCATTCGATTTAATGACACCGGAGCAGACTTTGATCATAGAATATTTACCAATGAACGGATCGACAATCGTTTTGAAGATGGTCGCTGATTTAGCCTTGGTAAAGTCATAATTTGCTTCATATATCTCACTGGTATTCTTAATGATACCGGCACGTTCTCTTTCTTTCGGGCTCGGGAAGTATCCGCAGATATCATCAAGAAGGTTAGATACCCCCTGAAGATTGACCGGTGAACCCATACATACCGGAACGAGGCTTCCTTCATGAACATTCATTGCCAGCGCGGCAGAAATCTCTGCAACTGAGAATTCTTCACCGCCAAAATAGCGGTCCATAAACTCTTCGCTTGTTTCAGCAACCGATTCCAGAAGGATTTCACGATATTTTTCCAGATATTCCTGGGAGTATTCCGGAATCTCACACTCTTCTTTTTTATCCTTTTCAATATATCTGCGGCCTTTATTTTTCACGATATTGATATAGCCGACAAATTTTTCGTTTTCACGGATCGGCATATGCAGCGGAGCAATCCTCTTGCCGTATAACTCTGTCAGGCTTTCTACAACCTCACGGTAGCTGACATTGTCAATATCCATCTCCGTTACAAAAATCATTCTGGGGAGTTTATATTTTTCACACAGATCCCACGCTTTCTGTGTTCCCACCTGTACACCTGATTTACCGGATACTACGATAACGGCAGCATCCGCTGCCGCAACAGCTTCCTCTGCCTCCCCGACAAAATCAAAAAAGCCGGGAGTGTCCAGAATATTAAGTTTCATTTTATCCCACTGTATCGGAACTACTGATGTAGAAATTGAAAATCCGCGTTTAATCTCTTCTTTATCAAAATCGCTGACTGTATTTCCGTCAGACACTTTTCCCAGTCGGTTTGTCATGCCGGATAAGTAAGCCATTGCTTCTACTAAAGTTGTTTTACCAGCGCCTCCATGTCCCAGCAGGACAACATTTCTGATTCGGTCTGTTCTGTAAATGTCCATAAAAATACCTCCCAAATTTTAGTATGGTTATATTTTACTAAAAACGAACGATAATTTCAAGCTATTTATATAATTTCAACAATTTTCCGGTGTTTTTTTTATTTTCTTCTCACATTTTCCCGCAAATGCACTTCCGCTTTAAACCGTTAAACTTTAAAGCCATAAAGTATTGACTTTTATATCCGGATACTTTACAATAAAACCGTCGTCTTATAATAAAAATACATATTAATATATAGAAAGAAAGGATAGCAAAACATGATCATCGTAATGAAACCAGGTGCACCGCAAAGTGCCGTGGATAGCGTCAAACATGCCGTGGCAGAAAAAGGCCTTGAGACCCATCTCTCCCAGGGAAAAGAAGTCACGATCATCGGCGTAGTCGGCAACAAGAATCTTTTATGTAACGAAAATATCGAGCTTATGCCTTTTGTTGATAAAATCGTGCCTATCACCGAGAGCTACAAACTGACAAATAAAAAGTTTCATCCATCTCCTTCCCGTGTTCAGGTTGGCGATGTGGAGATCGGACCCGACACACTCACAGTCATGGCTGGACCCTGCGCAGTTGAAACTGAGGAACAGCTGATGACGATCGCACGTGCCGTAAAAAAAGCAGGCGCTCAGTTTGTCCGCGGCGGCGCCTATAAGCCGAGGACTTCTCCGTATTCTTTCCAGGGTCTGGAAGAAGAAGGCCTGAAATACATGGCCGCCGCCCGCGAAGAGACCGGACTCAAGACCATCTGTGAAGTTATCAGTGCAGATGCTATCAATGCAGCTGTAAAGTATGTCGATATGATTCAGATCGGTGCACGCAATATGCAGAATTTCCAGCTTCTGCGTGAAGCCGGGAAATCCGGACTTCCTGTTCTTTTAAAACGCGGACTCGCCGCAACAATTGATGAATGGCTGAATGCTGCAGAATACATTATATCCGAAGGCAATCCTGATGTTGTGCTCTGTGAGCGTGGAATCCGGACTTTTGAGACAGCAACCAGAAATACGCTTGATCTGAGTGCAGTTCCTGTCATTAAAGAGAAATCCCACCTTCCTGTCATTGTAGACCCAAGCCATGCAACAGGTGTTTACTCTTATGTCGGACCGCTTGCAAAAGCCGCTGTAGCCTGCGGTGCAGACGGATTAATGATCGAGGTACACAACGATCCCGCACATGCACTCTCAGATGGCCCTCAGTCTCTGACTTTTGATAATTTTGACCGTCTGATGAATGATCTGACGGACTACATCAGACTTGCGGAAAGGAAACTGTAGATGAGTACAATTACCATCGGCTTTATCGGGCTGGGTCTTATCGGCGGCTCTATCGCCAAGTCTCTGAAAAAATTCCATCCGGATTACCGTATCCTGGCATACTCGGCAACAGAGACCACTCTACAGCTGGCGCTATCGGAGCACATTATTGATGAAGCCCTCGCAAAACAGGATGAGCGTTTTGGATTATGTGATTATATCTTCTTATGTGCTCCTGTATCGACGAATATAGAATACCTTCCTTTTTTAAGAGATGTCATTAAACCGGACTGTATCGTAACCGATGTTGGTTCCGTAAAAGGTGAAATTCATGAAGCCGTCACTGCCGCCGGCCTGGATACAAATTTTATCGGCGGTCATCCCATGGCCGGTTCCGAAAAGACCGGTTTAAAGAATGCAACCGATTATCTGATCGAGAATGCATATTACATCATCACACCGGGCGGGGAAATCGACGTATTAAAGCTCGGCAATTTTCTGGAACTGGTCCAGTCAATCGGAGCTATCCCCATGGTCCTGACTCATGAGGAACACGATTATATTACAGCGGCAGTCAGCCATCTCCCGCATATCGTCGCGGCATCGCTGGTGAATCTCGTACATAATCTGGACACTCAGGATGAACACATGAAAACCGTCGCTGCAGGCGGCTTTAAAGACATCACCAGGATTGCCTCTTCATCGCCGGACATGTGGCAGCCAATCTGTCTCGAAAACCGCACACAGATTTCCAGGGTGCTGGATGAATTCATCCGGCTGCTTGTTCAGGCACGCTGCTGGATAGATCAGGCGGAAGGCACGGATATCTACCGTATGTTTGAAACGGCACGCGACTACAGAGATGCTCTTCCGGATGCTTCAAGCGGACCGCTTAAAAAGAGGTATGAAATCTATTGTGATATCTATGATGAAGCAGGTGGTATCGCAACGATCGCAACGCTGCTGGCTATGAATAATATCAACATTAAGAATATTGGCATCACACATAACCGTGAATTTGGTGAGGGCGTACTCCGCATCGAATTTTATGATAAGAATGCCTGCGACCATGCTGAGCGTGCTCTCATGGAACGTAATTATACTTTGCACAAAAGATAGGAGTTTGGTTATGGAGATAACAAAATGCAAAAGCCTGACAGGTGAACTTTCAATTCCCGGAGACAAATCGATCTCACACCGGGGAGTGATGTTTGGCGCTCTCTCGCACGGACTGACCGAGATTTCAAATTTTCTGCATGGCGCCGACTGCCTCTCTACGATCTCCTGCTTTCAGAAAATGGGCGTTAATATCGAGAACACCGGAAACAGCGTACTGATAAACGGAAACGGACTTCATGGTCTCTGTGCCCCGAATACAGTACTCGACGCCGGAAACAGCGGTACTACTACCCGGCTTATCTCCGGCATCCTCGCCGGTCAGGACTTTACCTGTGAACTTACCGGCGACGCTTCCATTCAGAAACGGCCGATGGGCAGGATTCTGAAACCGCTGAAAATGATGGGTGCCGACATCAGCAGTCTGAACGGGAATGACTGCGCTCCGCTCGCAATCAGCGGACGTCCGCTCCGCGGCATCCACTATCAGTCACCGGTTGCATCTGCTCAGGTAAAATCGTGCGTCCTGCTTGCAGGCCTGTACGCCGACGGTAAAACGAGTGTGACGGAACCGTATCTGTCACGAAATCATACGGAACTGATGCTCTCCCATTTCGGCGCTTCCATTACTTCCGAAGGAACAACAGCGTCGGTTTTGCCTGATCCACTGCTTCACGGCTGCAGAATCAGTGTTCCGGGTGATATCTCCTCCGCCGCATACTTTATCGCCGCGGCACTCATCATACCAGGTTCAGAAGTCCTGATAAAAAGTGTCGGCATCAACCCTACACGTGACGGCATCCTGCGTGTCTGCCGCGAAATGGGAGCCTGTATAGAGCTTTTAAATAAGCGCAGTGAGGGCGGTGAGCCTGTTGCAGATCTGCTTGTTAAGAGCAGTACGTTAAAGGGAGTCAAGATTGAGGGTGCAATTATCCCATCCCTGATCGATGAAATACCTGTTCTCGCGGTTCTCGCTGCATTCGCGGAGGGTACAACTGTCATCCGAAATGCTGAAGAATTGAAAGTTAAAGAATCTAACAGACTGGACGTTATGGTGAGAGAGCTTTCCAAGATGGGAGCTTCCGTTACAGGTACGGACGACGGACTGATCATCGAAGGTGGCCGACCACTGCACGGTGCTTCGATCGACAGCCATCTTGATCATCGCATAGCGATGTCATTTACTGTCGCAGGAATGGCTGCGGACGGGACCACAACAATAAAAGATGCTCACTGTGTCGATATTTCATATCCCGGATTTTATCGGGATATGAAATATCTGCAAGTGTAAAACAGGCGCAAAAAGAGACGGGAGAAAATCCAGATCAGATTTTCTCCCGTCTCTTTTTGCATTTATGCTTTCAAAAATCCCTGAATGATTTTTTCCTCTGCCTGTTCTTCGGTGAGACCGAGTGTGCGCAGTTTGATAATCTGCTCACCCGCAATCTTTCCGATTGCCGCCTCATGGATCAGGGAAGCGTCGATGTCTCCTGCATACAATTCCGGCGCTGCGTTTACTGTTCCGTTGCCGACAAGTATCGCATCACATTCCGAGTGTCCGGTGCAGCGGCAGTTGCCTCTGATTCTGGAATGATAATCCTGGCTGGAATTTCCCTTTGCCACGGAACGTGAAACCAGGTCAACGGCGCTGTCCTCCCCATCCATGGATACCTCAAATTCAGTTTTTGCAGTCTCTTCCCCGTCTGTCAGTATCCTCTCATGGATGATCAGCCTAGCCCTCGCCCCAAGTACGGCTGAAGTCTTCCGTGTGCTGCTGTCCACACCCCCGAGCTGAACCGTGTCCATCTCAAGAACAGCGTCCTCCCCCAGTACGATATCCGTAACCGGATCTATCCTTCTGGTGCCCTCACCGTCACCTGTTCCGATATGCTTTTCCTGGTACAGGACATGTGCTCCCCTTTCGAGAAAAAACCGGTGAATGCCGTTGTGGCGTGCATCTTCCTCTCCGTCTGAATGTACCCCACATCCTGCAACGATCGTCACATCAGCACCAGACGCAACATAGAAATCGTTGTATACAAGATCATCAACGTTCCCATGGGTCACACAGGCAGGAATATAAACCGTCTCCTGTTGCGCGTTCTCATCAATCCGGATCACCAGACCCGGTGCATCCTCCTTGCTCTCTATTCTGATGTGTTCTGAAGACTGGCGTCCTGCACACTGTCCGTCCTCACGAATATTAAAAGCACCTTTAAACTCTCCGGTAAAATCAGATACTGCCTTCAGCAGTTTCCTGGTAATCTTATTCATACTTGAAGACCCCCCTGTTCTATCTTCCGAGCGGACACAGTCCGCCCTTTTCACCATCCAGCAACCCCGGAAGAACTTCTTCTTTGGTTCCCTCCATCCTCAGTTTTCCATCTGCAACAACGACAATTCGGTCCGCAATGTCCAGGATACGCTCCTGATGCGAAATGATAAGAAGCGCTTCTCCGTGCTTCTTTTTCAGATTTTGGAACGCATCGATCAGATTCGTAAAGCTCCACAGATCAATGCCTGCCTCCGGTTCATCAAACACCATGATTTTCGCATTTTTTCTTGCCAGTACCGTTGCTATTTCAATTCGTTTGCTCTCTCCGCCTGAAAGGTTTGCATCCACCTCACGGTCAATATATTCCTGCGCACACAGCCCCACGTCACCGAGCACACCGCAGAGCCTGGCTTCATCCAGCGGTTCTTCAGCAGAAAGCTCCAGCAGGTCCCTCACAGTCAGTGCCTTAAACCTGACAGGCTGCTGAAACGCATAGCTGACTCCATTCTGCGCTCTCCTGGTAATATCCCAGTCTGTGATATCCTCGCCGTCCAGTAGGATTTTTCCGGAAGTAGGGGTAACCAGTCCCGCAATCAATTTTGCCAGGGATGTTTTCCCTCCACCGTTAGGTCCGGTGATAACCGTCAGTTTTCCCTCCGGCACCGTCAAGTTGATATCCTTAAGGATTTCCTCTCCGCCCGGAAGCGTCCAGCTGATTCCTTTTAATTCCAGCATACCAAAGCCTCCTCTTTTGATATATTCTTTTGTCATATATTTTTATATCAGATTATAATTGAGCACTTGCTCAAATGTCAATATTTTCATCTTTCAGCATCGCCTCATCGGGCAGTTCACCGGTCAGTTTCAGAATACTGCGCACCTCTTCTTCTGAAATTCCCATATCATATGCGATCTCCTCGAGATATACTTTTCTTCCCAGTTCTTGTTCCAGTTTTGTGATACTCTCCTCCAACGCACTTACCCGGGCAATCACCTTATGGTCCCCCACTGTCTTACTCTCCGTCTCCAGCAGCAGACCCCGCATTTCTCTTTCAATGCAGGACCGGATGAATTCATCTGCACCATCTGCTGATTTAAGGCTGCCAAGCCCGATCGTCAGTCCGATATTTCCTTCCTGTATTAAATCACCGATAAAAATACCTTCCCGGTGCAGATTCCGTGCAGACCTGATCACTTCACGGAGATAGAATCCTGTTAAATTTTCCCTCGCCAGTGTATCTCCAGCAGCAGCCTGTTTTAAAAGTTCCTGTTTTGCGTCTTCCGATACCGGCTTTACTGACTCCAGCATCTCCTGATATTCACTCAGATACGCTTCCTCCTCTTCGGCCAGCGCAGTCTCCTTTCGCTGTTCGGAAACGTATCCCATAATCATGGCCAGCTGTCCGTCTGTCAGCTCAATCCCATGAAAGTGTTGCCGGATTATTTCTTCCGTCATATCGCCGCCTGTTTCCATCAGGGAACGTAATTTTATCTGAAACTGTTCTTTATCGTTCATATCGCTCTTCCTCTCATAATAAATCTTATATAGTTTAGAGGTTTTCCAGGAATTTGTCAATGATGCTAAAAAGGTTTCATTCCGGATTATACCCGGAATGAAACCCTTTTCTCTATACGTTTGATTTTTCAATTTCTACAGAACGGACATAGTAGCCTTTTTCTTTCATGATCTGCCTCAATTGTTCCTCCTGAACAATTTCCCTGGTTCGTACAATAACCTCAGCACGCTGCAAATTGACTTTTGCCAGGAATCCTTCCCGTTCATGGAATGCATTTTCAATCTTTACAGCACAATTCTGGCATGTCATCCCATCAATACCCATCTTATAAACAAAGGGATAGTGTGAAATGTCTCTGTCAGCCGGCCTGATGCGCTTTTCGGAATCACCACCGGATCCACAGCATCCATGACTCAGTTTCTTCATATAGCTTCTGACACCAAATATGCAGATAATTATCAGAATCATACAGATAATTGCCGTTACCATGTTACATCACCTCCCGCTGTTCTTGTCAATACAGTGATTAGTCTTGTCTAACTCCAGTTGTATCTTATCATTTTAACCAGTATTCGTCAATACGATTTCATTTATTCTAAAATATTTAAATATGATTTCGCTGCCAGCTGTGATAAAATCAGTAGTATATACTTACGAAGAAAATCTTTGTAAATAATAATAAGTAACTTTTAGGGAGGAAGTATGATGCAATATACAAATACATATCAATCACCGTTGGGCAGTATTACAATCGCAAGCAATGGCGAAAGCCTCACCGGCCTGTGGTTTGCCGGTCAAAAATATTATGCTGATACCCTGTCCGCAGAACATGAAGAAAAAGATCTGCCCGTGTTTAACCAGACCAGATCCTGGCTGGATTGTTATTTTCGGGGAGTTGATCCCGCGTTTACACCTCCGCTGTATCTGCACAGCTCCCCATTCCGGCTTGAGGTATGGGAGATGTTGAAACAGATTCCATATGGAAAGGTTATGACTTACGGTGCCATCGCTGACATCATGGCCCGTCAAAGAGGAATGAAAAACATCTCTGCACAGGCGGTCGGAGGAGCTGTTGGCCACAATCCAATTTCTATTATCATACCATGCCACAGGGTTGTCGGGAGTAATGGCAGCCTGACCGGATATGCGGGCGGCATTGATAAGAAGGTCCGGCTGCTCACCCTTGAAAATGTCGATATGAAACATTTATTTATCCCTAAGAATGGGACGGCACTGTAAAGAGATAAATAGGCAGAACCTCTTTCAATACAAATCAGTCTGTACTTTCTCCAGTTCTTCACGGATCGAAATATGCTGGGGACAGACTTCCTCACATTTTCCGCACTTGATGCACTTATCCGCACGTTCTTTTCCATGCCCGCCCACCAGCCAGTTTTCCTGATGTGCCGCAGCAGCCTTATCTCCATAAAGTGTGAGGTAATTCATGGCCGTAAACGCCCCTGAAATCCCAATATCCTGCGGACAGACTTTTGCACAGTAGTTGCATGTCGTACACGGAATCAACGATATTTTGTTCAGCGCTTCCTGTGCCTTTTTTACTGTTTCTTTTTCACTCGCTGTCAGGCCGGAAAATTGTCTCATGAAGAAAAGATTGTCTTCCATCTGTTCCACATTGCTCATGCCGGACAAAACAGTGATAACCCCCTCCAGATCGGCTGCAAACCGGATTGCCCAGGATGCATTGGAGGCTTTTGGATCTGCTGCTTTGAGGATCTCTTCCACCGGTCCGGGAGGTGTTGCGAGCATGCCTCCTTTTACCGGTTCCATGATGACAATCGGTTTACCATGTTTTCGTGCCACTTCATAACAGGCTCTGGACTGAACAGCCGGATTTTCCCAGTCTGCATAATTGATCTGAAGCTGAACAAATTCCATTTCAGGATGTGCTGTCAGTATTGCTTCCAGTTCTTCCGGTGTTGAATGGAAAGAAAAGCCGGCATGTTTGATCAGGCCTTCTTTTTTCTTACTCTGCATCCAGCTCCACATGTCATACTCATCAAAATATTTTGTTCTGCCCTCACCCAGATTATGGAGCAGATAAAAATCAAAATATCCCGCCCCTGTCTGTTTTAATGATGTCTCAAACTGTGCCGCAGCTTCTTCCCGGCTCTTACAGTCAATCCAGGCTGCATTTTTAGTCGCCAGCTGAAATTTCTCTCTTGGATAACGCTCTACCAGCGCCTTCCGTATCGCATCTTCACTCCCGGCATACGCCCATGCTGTGTCAAAATAAGTAAATCCGGCCGCTATGAATTTGTCAACCATAACTTTTACCTGTTCAACATCAATCGCATTATCCTTCTGGGGCAGACGCATTAAACCGAATCCCAGTTTTTTGATACCTTCACCTGTAAAACTCATTTTTATCCTCCTGTTTTTTATTCTATTTTACCGCAAATTTGCGCTGCAGTGAATAACCAATGTCGTATAATATGATGAAAACATGGGCATAGATACTTTAATATTATATATCCGAAGGAGTTGTGCGTATGTTAAACGAAAAAGTATCTCAGCTTTTAAACCGACAGGTAAATAAAGAGTTTTATTCCGCATACCTGTATCTGTACTATTCTAATTTTTATTCAGATAGAGGTCTTGACGGTTTTGCCAATTGGTATCAGGTCCAGGCACAGGAGGAACGTGACCACGCCATGCTCTTTGTCCAATACATGCAGAATAATGATGCGGAGATAACTTTTTACGCAATCGACAAGCCGGATGATATACTGGACAGTCTTTCAGCACCGCTGCATGCTGCGCTCCAGCACGAAAAATATGTGACTGCGCTGATCGGGTCAATCTGTGAGGCGGCTTCTGAAGCAAAAGATTACCGTACTCTGCAGTTTCTGGACTGGTTTATTAAAGAACAGGGAGAGGAAGAGACGATTGCGGGAGATCTGATCAAAAAAATGGAACTGTTCGGTTCTGAGGCAAAAGGCCTTTATATGCTTGACCAGGAACTTGGCGCACGTACCTATACGCCTCCAACTTTAACTCTTTAACTTTTAATTTTCTTACACCTCACACACTCTCAGGCACAAAGTTACATTTATTCCATATGATATATTGTATCATTTAGGAAAGTAGGCATAAATATGTCAGAAAAAACGAATTATGACAGCTCAATAAATTCTATCGAGTCTTCTGAAGCATTAAATGAAACCTGTCCGGGAGTCGGATATCAACAGGTCAATGTCTGTGTGCCTGTGACAGTAACACCTTATGCTCATGCAGGATACACAAAAACCAAATTCTGCGGTGATCCAAAAGTTATACCCGGTGAGAGCATATGTCCCGGTGAGTTAAATGGTGAATGTACCTTCACGATCAGCCAGACATTATGTATTGAAGTACCTGTATATTTTGGTGCGACAGCAACAGTTGGTGATACCTATGTAGATTGCCTCGGTGTATCATCATGCGATATCTGCGCTGCCTGCAAAGATGAGGGGGATTGTGGGGCAGAATGAAACAGTCACAATAATTTAAGAATATGTATCAAAACACCTGCTGTTCAAAGAGTGATGACGGGCTGATTCCCGTCATCACTCTTCAGCGTTAATGATACATATGCGCCGATATCAGATCAGTCAGCACCTGATAGAGCTCCTGTGGATTGATCGGTTTTGCCAGATGTACATTCATACCGGATTTCTGTGATTTTTCTTTATCCTCGTCAAATACATTTGCCGTCATAGCTATAATCGGGATGGTTACAGCATCCTGACGCCGGCTTTCCCGTATTTTTTTTGCAGCCTCCAGACCGTCAAGAACCGGCATTCTCAAATCCATCAAAATAGCATCATAGTATCCTTCCGGGGACTTTTCAAACAGATCTACAGCGATCCGGCCGTTTTCAGCAGGTTCAGTCAATATTCCCTGCTGGCTGAGGATATAAGAAGCAATCTCCATATTCAGCGGATGATCTTCTGCTATCAAGATCCTCTTCCCCTGCAAAATAAGATGATTATCATCTTTTTGCCCGTTTTCTTCCGCCTTCACCTCTCGTGCCTTCATCGACACGATAAAGGTTGTGCCTTTGCCTCTGTCACTGGAGCAGGTAATCGTACCTTCCATCAACTCAACTAATTGTTTAACTATAGCCAGACCAAGTCCGGTTCCGCTGTCTCCGGAAGTCTTACTTGCGTCCTCCTGCTCAAACGGTTCAAACATTCTCCTCTGAAATTCCTGGCTCATTCCAATACCATTATCCTGTATTGTGATTCGATACTCCCGCTGGCCTTCATATTCATCCAATGTTTCTGCACACATATGTACCCACCCGCCGGATGGAGTAAATTTAACGGCATTTGTAAGCATATTTATGACTACCTGTTGTATCCTGAGCTTGTCAACCATCAGGATATAATTATCCATGGGGGATTTTTCCAGCGTAAAGCCAACCCCCTTCTCCTGTGCCACCGGTCCAATTAAATCACAGATGGATTGCAGAAATTCGTCAGTACCCCAAGGCTCCAATATCAATTTCATCTTATTGTTACCCATTTTACTCATATCCAGCGTATTATTGATCAGGCCTAAAAGATAGCTGCCAGAGTGATTGATTTTTTGCAGGCAATCCTGTCTCTCCTGCCTCGACTTGGAATCCAACCCCATCCTCGACAATCCTATGATGGCGTTAAGCGGTGTACGCATATCATGACTCATTCTGGAAAGAAAATCATTTTTAGCTGTCAGGGCATTTTTAAGCTTTTGGTTCATTTTCCGGTTAGCCAGATAAAATAGCAGAAATAGCACCGCCAAAATCAATGACAGCGCAACGGCCCCTGTAATGACAAGAAACTGCTTCGGGTTCGTATACATCCTATCCGGAAAAATATCTGTCAGAAGCACTCCCCCTCTTAGCCAGATTTGTTTTTTCAAAACACTCATCTCCTTTTTATTAATATTCATAGAATAACCAGACCAGGATTTTTTTGTCTTATGTTGAGACATAAAGAAGCAAAAACTATATACACCATTAAAAATGTATTGCTTTTATACTAAGTCCTATTATGAGACACAGATTTTTTTTTAAAAGCCATCCCAAAAGATGGCTGACAGTTATGCATTTATCGCAGTAAGTACAGCTTCAACATAAGCGTTTATTACCCGTTTGACAGATATACCGTTCTCAGAATGATCATATGATTCCGGATTCGCTGCTATTCGAAATAACATACCTGAAAAAGATACGGATATCCATGTATGTGTCAAATTCAGGTCCAGATCACTCCGAAAAGATCCATCTTCTATTCCCCTCTCCAGCAAATCTCTGATAAAACCATATCTTCTTTTCGTATAGCCATGCCGCTGTATTTCCAGTCTCGGCGCAAACAATTCGTATGGTACCTCTCCCTGCCGCTTCCAGTATGCCTCAAGCTCCTGCATCACGGTTACCGATGGCATATCAGGCTGGAAGAGATAGACATGCATGCGCAAGGCGAATTCCAGCTGCTGTTTAGTCGTTAAACCGTCTACACTATAAGAGTGAAACAGCTTCTCATACTGCTCATTAAAAGTCTTCATATATTGCTGAGTCGCTCTGCGAATAAGATTATTGAGTGTACCGAAATACCGTTGCAGTGACCGGGTACTTAACCCCGCTTTTTCTGCAATCAATTCACGTGTACAATTTGAGACTCCCACGGTCTCAAAACATGAGATGGTTGCACTGAGTGCCGCTTCCATATTACGTTCTCTGTCCTCCGCAGTAGGCATAGACCATTTCCCCCCCTGTCTTCTTATGTATTAAATACAAGATCATTATATGCGTTGATTATACTATTTTTCAATTAGAAATACAAGTTCAGCCATACGTCGCTCACCGCAAAAGAACTGCTTTTATCCTGTGTCTCACTAATTCACAACTAAAGGGTTTAATGAGAAAATCATCTGCTCCTGCTCCCAATGCCTCTATTTGAGACCCCTGTCCTCTTTCTGTAACGGCTACGACGATCAAATCATTCATGTGAAGAATATTTCGTATTTTTTTAATCAGGAGAAATCCATCTCCATTTGATGTATCGATATCCACAACCACAATCTCAATCACCCTGTTTTTTAAAATTTCAAGGGCCTGTACGGCATCTTCCGCTTCATAGATCTGAATTTCAGTCTGCAAATATTCTTGTAACAGTTTTCGGTCTTCCCGGACATGATCTACCACCAACATGTTTTTTGCATTACCTGAAATCATTTTTTTGTTATGATACATGTTGGTGTCAGCCTTCTGAAATAATTTTCGAAGCTGTCCCGGATTTCCATCAAAATGCTCTGTGTAAGCCATCCCTATAGCTATAGAAGGTCTGTATCTTTTTGTCCCGTCTATGGAAAGACCAGAAACGGCTTTTTGTATCTTTTCCATGATTTTTTCAACATATACCTGACTGCAGTTTCTCAATACAACCAGAAATTCATCTCCGCCCACCCTCATGATTCTATCGGACTGTCGAACATTTTTCTTCAGTATATCAGCAATAAGCACAAGAAGTTCATCACCCCGGTCATGTCCAAAAGCATCATTTACATACTTAAAATGGTTAACATCTATTGCCAGATAACCAATTTCTCTCGGTACTTCATTTGTCATTTCGTAGATATACCGGCGTTCATCATAGTATCTTCTGTTAAATACTCCTGTGAGAGAATCCTCATAAACTTTCTGATTCATTTTCTTCACTTCATCTGCCATTGTGCTCTGTCCGTGCGCATGGAGTACCATGTCATCTGAGACATTATTCACTAATTCCAAAGCAGCCAAATATTGCTGTCCGGCATCTGTCACGATAAACGGCATGGAAACAACACTGTAGACATCGTCTTTTCGAAATTCAAATTTACTGATTCTTTTTTTCTCCATGCAGGCACGTAAACTTACACAATTATCACAGCGTGAACCTTTTTCCCAGACAGCAAAACAGGGTTCCAACTGTATTTTCTGCATTCTTCCATCCCGGTAACTGATCACAGACGTATCGTGAGGGTCAACAATCCTAACAACGTCATAGATTAATTTAAAATCCTCAATCAGCTTAAGTAGTTTTTCTATTTTTATCATACAGATTTCTTTCATAGTGCCACCTGCCTGCTTATTCTGTTCTGTTTGCCTGTCATGGAATGTGATTTCATAAATTCTGCATTTGTCTCATATAGAGACACATAAGAGCTAAAAAACAACCGTCCGAAAACGACTTTCTATCTTTTACACCCTCTCAGAATTAATCATTGACAACAGTATATCATCTTTCGAATTAAATATCAATGCGGCATATAAGATTAAAAGAACCTGCCGGTATTTTTCACACCGGCAGGTTAATAAAAAATTGACAATCAGTTTAAATCAAAGATTTCAGAAACATTATCCATCGTCACATCATAAATATCCATGTAAGATTTCTCTTCACACGCCTCATATCCCTCTGTAAAGAACTGCCGGCATACTTCTGCCATTTTTTCTCCCAACACCTTAAAACTCACATAGACAGCGTACTCTTCATATCCGCCTGTCATCAGCTCCACATCCCAGGTCCCGGATACAATCCATCCATTCACTTTAATCTTATCTGTCATATCGGCAGCCTTCAAAACCTCGATTGCACCCTGCGCCATTTTATTATCCTGTGTTGCAATCCAGTCAATATCGTCTCCATACGCCTGAATCCAGTCTTCCGTGATCTGCATCGCGCCTTCCGTTGTCCAGTCACCGCTTTGTCTGGACAAAATAGTAAGGTCACTCCGCCCCGCAAGAGCTTCTTCAAACCCCTGTCCTCTCAGTATCGTCGCCTCTCTCCCTGCAGTCCCCTCAATATAGCAAATATTTTCTCCTTCTCCGGCATGTTCGGCAATATATTTTCCCTGTGCGTATCCGCAGTCATATTCGTTGAAACCGACAAATTTGTATTCTCCAGCAGATGATTCCGTTGCCACCATGAATACCGGAACACCGGCGGCATTGCAGGCTTTTACGGATGCGGCATTTCCCGCTGTATCCACACCGATGATGAACATGGCATCGATGCCCTTTGCCAGCAGCAATTCAACATTGCTCGTCTGTTTGTCAATGTTGTTGTCTGAATCCACCCATTCTACCTCGACTTTATTTCCCACCGCATCTGCGAACTCCTCTGACTCAATGATGTCTGCCATGGTTTTGCAGGCTGTATAGCAGCTTTCATCCGAATCGGCAAGATTGCTTACTCCTACACGATAGATATACGCATCCTCCGCAGGAGCTTGGGCAGTATCCTTATTCCGAACAGTTTCAGCTGCCCAATCCTGCTGCCCGGATGATTTCGATGCGCATCCCCCAAGTAATGTTGTAACCAGTATTGTCCCCGCTATTAAAACAGAAATTGCCTTCCTCATGTTATTCCCTCCGCACTATGATCTTTTGTCTACGCCTCGCCTTTGGCTCTTTTTATCGCTCTCATCATCGCCAGAACATTTTCAACAGGCACATTGTTCATGATCTCCTGTGACGGCCCGATAATCAGTCCCCCATTCCTGCCAAGTATGTCAATCGTCCGCATTGTTCCCTCATAAACATCCTCCGCCGATCGGAATGTGAGAAGATCCTGTGTATCCACACCTCCATAGAACGTCAGATCCTTCCCATATTCCCTCTTCAGGAATTCAAAGTCCATGCAGGCCTGCACCGGTTCCAGCACATCCAGACCGGCGTCAATCAGGTGCGGGATAAACGGTGTAATTTTTCCGCATGAATGCATCTGGACCGGGATTCCTCCGTCTTTAAAAACACGAAAAATCTTTCTGATCCGCGGCAGCAGGTATCTGACAAACATATCCTCCGAGAAAAATGTACTGATCTGCGTGCCGAGATCATCCCCGTAATGCCCGATCGGAAATCCGCGCTTTACTACCTGCTCTGCCATGATCATTTTATATTCGGTTATGATATCCATGATTTTGCACGCTCTTTCGGGATCCTCTGATAGCATGCACATAAATTCTTCAATCCCGACAAGATTCCAGGACCGTTCCCAGATTCCTGTATATCCGCTCACTACAACCAGATATTCATCCCCGTATTTTTTCAGGTCTTCCTCTGCTACAGAAAACAAAATATCCAGGTTTTCAAGCGGCGGTGCATGAAATGTTTCCAGGATCTCGTCTTCATCGATACACCCGGCAAGCGGATTGGCGTAATTAAAATATCCACCGTCTGACAGATCAAATTTCATCCCCCACAGATCATAGACCATATGCGGATTTTCGGAGTCCGGAAGTACACGGTTGTGGTCTCTTGCGATCCCCATCCTGTACGGATCATTCTTGTCCACATTGACGATCTCATCCAGGTGGGCCGTAAAGCGGTAGTGGTTACCAAGATAGCTGTCCACCCCGTCCTCATCGAGTCCCAGTCGCTCTGCCATTTCCATTTTTTTATCACGATGCGAGAAAGTAATCTGGCTTGGCAGATATGACGTGTTCTTTTTTGCTATTACATTTAATACTGTTTGACTTCTGGTCATAAACGTGTTGTCCTCTCTTTCACTTTACCCGGTATACCTGTCTGCGCGCTGGTTTTTAATTGTTTTTTGTGATATCATTATTATAAATTTAAAAAACGGCTTAGTAAATGCCGCAATTTGCCCCATACATGTTACATATTGCTCTTATAATGGAGGATGAAAATGTTAGAGAAAGACAGTGGAGTATACGGCGGAAGTGACTATTACGTCATGACGCCTTCAGAAGTAGCGAAATCATATTTCTATTATCTGACGATGTGCGGCCATATGCACACATACTATGGATATGCAAAAAAGAGAGACTATTACCCGGATATGCTGATCATGTGTATTATAAGCGGGACCATGATGCTGAGATATGGAGGAAAAGAATACAGACTAATTGCCGGTACCACAGCGCTGATCGACTGCCAGACTCCCCAGCATTATTTTACGGCAGATCACTGTGAATTTTCATTCGCACATTTTGGCGGTAAAGATATCCGTGCAGTCTATCCTTATCTTTACCGCACTTATGGCTGTATTTTTCAAAATGTTGAGCACAGAGAAGCTGCAAAGTTTCTGAACGCCATGATCCTCCGCTTTCGCAACGAACAGTTTGTCAGTGAAACGGAATGCTCCATGCTGCTGTACCAGATGGTATTTCATCTGTTCCCAAAAACTTATAACGGAAGGATTGCCTCCATCGCTGAGCCCGCATTAAACAGTGTGATTCAATATATCCATGGCCATCTGTCGGAACGGATATCACTCCGGGACCTTGCAGATATGGCACATCTCAGCCCCTACTATTTTTCCAGAATGTTCAAGAAACATCTCGGTTCATCACCCTATGATTATCTGATGAAAACCAGGATTAACCGTGCCAAGCATCTTTTAATGGACACCGATATGTCGGTCGGAGAGATTGCAGACGCCGTAGGCTTCAACAGTGCCTCACGCTTCTCACACGCATTCACCCAGCGGGTAGGAATCGCTCCGAGTGAATTCAGGGAATTTCCCGTGTAAACCCGGACTGGATCATTTTCACAGCAGTTACTCAACAGACTCATAGAATACATCCATCGCATGCGTCACCATCTTATAGGTGAGCTGCGCCATGTGTTCCGGTGATTCCGGATTGTCCTGCTCCATCCAGCTTTTCAGTAATCCCAGACAACCCGACAGACAGAAATCATAGTAATATTTCAGATCATTCTTTCCTGCTGGATATAAATGACTGATAGATTTAATGCTGTTCTCCGCAATGATCTCTTCAATCTGCCGGATAAAATGCATATCTCCGTGCTGCCCAAGCAAAGCGCAGCAGATTTCCTTGTTTTCTTCCAGAATGGTAAACATATCTGCAATAAAAGGAAATGTATTCTTGTTATGAGGCAGAACCGGATGGGCTTCTATGACCTGCTGTATCCGCATCAGGAGGTCCTGTTCGATACTGTCCAGCAGATTATGAATATCTGTATAATGCAGATAAAAAGTTGATCGGTTAATATCCACCTCATCAACCAGTTCTTTTACCGTAATCTCATTAATATTTTTTGTTTTCATCAGTTTTGCAAGACCTGCATTCAGCTGCGCCTTTGTTTTTCTGACTCTCCGGTCTGTCCTTTCCATTCTTTCCTCCTATGCCACACTCTGCGGCTTAAATCAGGGTTCTCAATCTACAGCTTTCAAAGATTCAGCGTATAATCGACATATATTTATCATATGTTGTTTAGTCGCCATTACGAGTATTATTGATGGTTGTATCTGCTAATTAAGTTTATTATAATACAGTCAGCAAAGAAAAACAACACATAGTCTATTAATGAATAGCAAATCTATTTCTCTACACCATGTGACATAAAGGAGTGAAATTCATGATCAAGAGAGAATGGAAAAAGTTACTGCACAACAAAATACTTCTGATAGTGCTGATTGCTATTATTGCGATCCCCACGATTTACACGACCCTGTTTCTCGGATCAATGTGGGATCCGTATGGTAATCTGGATAAACTTCCTGTAGCTGTGGTTAATAATGACCAGCCGGCACAGTATAACGGAAAAACCATGGATATCGGCACAAATCTGGTAGAAAATCTCAAAGAGGATTCTTCCCTTGCGTTTAATTTTGTCGATTCTGAGACTGCAGTGCAGGGGTTGAAAAACGGAACCTTCTATATGGTAATTACGATTCCGGAAGATTTCTCACAGAAAGCCACAACGCTGATGGATCAGACCCCGGAAAAAATGCATCTGGATTACGAGACAAATCCCGGTACCAACTATATCGCCTCCAAAATGAGTGATACCGCACTGCAAAAGATCGAGGAAAGCATTTCAAAAGAAGTGACAAAGGAATATACCAGAACAGTCTTTGAGCAGATTTCCGAATCCGGAGACGGCATAGCCGAGGCGGCGGACGGCGCCGGAGAACTCGAAGACGGTATCAAAACTGCCAAGGACGGAAACGCTACGATCAGCATCAACCTGAAAACACTTGCAGACAGCTCCCTGACTTTCAAAAGCGGCAGTGATGAGCTGAATGAGGGTATTTTGCAATACACTGACGGCGTCTCCAAAGTGGATGACGGAGCCAGACAGCTGCATGAGGGTGTCGATACCCTGTCCCATTCTGCCTCCTCGGGCACTTCGCAGCTTGCAGACGGTGCCTCAGAACTCTCCAATGGAATAACTGCGTATACCGACGGTGTTTCCCGGGCTGCAGACGGTGCAGATACCTTGAACGATCAGAGCAATGCGCTGAAGAGCGGTGTCTCTCAGATATCTTCGGGCGTTTCAGAATTAAAGACGGGGGCAGACACACTTCTCACCGGTGTCAGCAGTATGAGCCGGGAGATCGGCGATACACTGCCAGATCAGAATACCATTGATGCCCTGAGCGGCGGACTCACAACATACCAGCAGAGTATTGGGCAGATCAACGCCGGGCTTCAGAACTTTACCATACCGGATACATCCGAAGTGGCGCAGGCGGGTGCCATTCTCCAGGATGCCCTTTCCAATGCAGGTGCCGATACCGGTAATATTGCAGCAGCCCTTGCAACACTTACCGCTGATATGTCGAACCTTACGCCTGAACAGCAGCAGGCCGTCGGTGCACTCGCGCAAAACGCAGGGAATCTGAGTCAGCATCTGACAGATGCAGGCAGTGCAGCCCAGTCTGTCAGCAATGCTCTCGGTTCCCTCCAAGGAAGTCTCGGCGCACTGAACGAATTGAAGGCAGGCGTATCTGCATTAAATGAAAACGCAGACGCGGTACTCGGCGGGAGCATAACAGCCGTGTCCGGAATGTATCAGGGACTCTCCACTGTGAAAGGCGCGCTGGATGAGCAGATCATACCCGGGGTTACAGCTATTGATTCAGGACTGGAAGAAGTTCAAAACGGTGTGGATTCTGATCTGGCGAATGGAATCACCGCCTATACTGATGGTGTCTCCGAGGTAAATAAAGGATTAAAAGAGCTGAGTTCAAACTCCGAAACTCTGAAATCAGGTTCGGGTGATCTCAAATCAGGCGTTTCTGAACTGGCGAGCGGGCTGTCTGCCGGTGTGGAGCAGCTGAAAGACGGTACCGGCAGTCTGTATTCGGGCACTCAGGAACTGTGCTCAAACAGCAGTTCTCTGATATCCGGGTCCGGTCAGCTCAACAGCGGTGCCGCACAGATCAGCGATGGTGCCGGCCAGTTATACGACGGTTCCAAAACTCTGGGAAGCGGCATGGAGCAGCTGGAGGAAGGCAGCAATACGCTGAAGACCAGTCTGAAAGACGGTGCTGACCAGGTAAAAGAAAACTCAGCCGGTGACGGCACATTTGATATGTTCTCAAGCCCTGTCATCACAGAAAAAACTGAACTGACTGAGGTGGCAAACAACGGCCACGCCATGGCACCGTATATGATGTCTGTCGCACTCTGGGTGGGATGTATCGCATTCTGCATCATGTACCCGCTGACAGATTATAACGGACGTCTGAAGTCCGGCGTCTCATGGTGGCTGAGCAAGGCAACCGTCGTTACGGTCATAGCCGTGGCGCAGGCACTGGCCATGATCTCTCTGCTTCATGTATTCAATGGCTTTTCCCCTGTTGAAATGGGGAAAACGATATTACTGGCGTGCCTTGCCTCCATGACCTTTATGTCCATTATGTACTTTTTCAACATATGCTTCGGCAAGGTCGGCAGCTTTGCAATGCTGATCTTCATGGTTGTTCAGCTTGCCGGATCAGCCGGTACCTACCCTGTTGAAATCTCAGGCTCATTTGTGGCATCCATCCATAAATTTCTTCCGTTCACCTACACGGTCGATGGATTCAGAAGTACGATAGCGGGAGGAACATCAATCACAAAAGAATGCTTAATCCTGCTCGCGCTGCTGCTTATCTTTACCATATGTACGGTACTGATCTTCCAGTTCCGCACCAGGCGAATCAGGGCAGGCAAAAAATGCATCCTGGATTTTATGGAAAAGAAGGGATTGGCATAATTTACCCGGGCGGTTGAGAAGCAATTTGCTCCTCAACCGTTTTTTTAATGCCCTGCCCTCTTAAAAAGACCATGTTCACTGCAGAAAAAGTAGAGATCTCCGCCATACATTTTCGGAAAACGAACCTCTGCAGCCTGCTCGGGATACAGCTTTAGAAACATCACCCTGTCGTACGCCGCATAAGCCACAAAAGAAATGTAATGCTGTTTTGTCATATCATGCCGCAGTGTGATGTAATATTCATCATCGGCTGCGCTGACAACGCTTTTTTACTCTGATTTCAACAAACGCTCCGTAGAGTACAAAATATAACTTCTTATACCGTATGTAAACAAAATATTGTATAATAAATAAAACTCAAAAAAACCTGCCGCAATGGCCCTAAGCGGTGGATTACCCAAGTGGAGGTATAGCATGGATCACATCAAGATTACCGGCGCTCACGAAGGCTGCCTGAAGAACATTTCACTGGAAATACCGAAACATAAACTTGTAGTTTTTACAGGACTCTCCGGTTCCGGCAAATCAACACTGCTGGTTGATGTTCTCTTTCAGGAGTGTCAGCGGCAGTACCTGGAGGCAATGTCCTTTCAGGGTATTCAAAAGCCAAAGGTAGAACGCATACAGGGTGCTTCTCCGGCAATTGTGATTTCCCAGACAGATGCAAACAAAAATATACGCTCAACTGTTGGAACCCAGACAGATCTCTATACAGACCTGAGAATGATCTTTGAGAAGCTGGGGGTCCGAAGTTGTCCGCACTGTAGTGCCATCATATCCTCAGCAGACTGTAAGGAGGAAACAGAGAAGAATGGGAGTGATTTCCATGTCTATATGTACTGCAGCGAATGCGGCAGACGGATGGACAAGATCACGCGTACTTACTTTTCCTTTAATACAAAAGAGGGTGCCTGCCCCACCTGTGATGGACTTGGAAAAATGCATATGATAAAAAGAGATTATGCAGTCGATGAGACTCTGACTCTGGAAGACGGCGCAGTACGCTACTGGGAAAAGCAATACGGAAGGTACCAGACCTCCGTCCTTTATAAGGCGTTTGCACACTACAGCCTCCCGATTCCCATCGATATTCCAGTACATCAGTTTAGCAGTATGCAAAAGACAATTTTATATGAGGGAGTGGAAGGTGACACTGTAAAACAGGCATATCCGGACCTGAATGCTCCTGAGAACGCTGCTTCCGGAAAATTTGAGGGTGTATTGCCCATACTGTGGCGGCGGCTGTCCGAAAAAGGCGGTGATGTCTCTAAGCTTTCGGCTTACTTTGATGTGACGGAATGTCCGGACTGTAAAGGTGAAAGACTCTGTAAGCTAAGCCGTTCTATCACAGTAAACGGAACACGCCTTCCAGAGCTGTCATTCTTTTCTCTGGAAAAACTGCACCGATGGATTACCGAACTGACAGATTCCCTCTCCGAACAGCAGTTAGCATCTGTAAACGCATATCTTCTGGATATCAAGACCAAACTTGGCCGTCTGATCAATGTAGGACTCGGATATCTGTCTCTCGACCGGCAGACAATCTCTTTGTCCGGCGGGGAATTACAAAGGCTGCGTCTGGCCGCCGCACTGGATTCTGATCTTTCCGGTGTAATCTATATCCTGGATGAGCCTACCGCGGGACTGCATCCCCAGGATACGGCGGGACTGATGACCATTCTAAAGAAGCTGCGGGACCTTGGAAATACAGTACTTGTCATCGAGCATGATGTAGATGTCATGGAGTCAGCAGACTATATCATAGATATGGGACCTGGCTCCGGCAGATATGGCGGTGAAATCATCGCAGCCGGTACACTTGAAGACTTAAAACAGCAAAAAGATTCCGTGACTGGCAGTTATCTGCGCTCCCCCGTGCCCGGTAAAACAGTCTTTCGAAAAGCAGCAGGAAGTATTCAAATAGAGAATGCCGACAAATTCAATTTAAAACAGGTCTCCGTCTCTCTTCCCATCGGATGTCTCACTTCTGTCACCGGTCCCTCCGGTTCTGGAAAGTCGACACTGGTCTTTGAAGTCCTCGCGAAGGGTCTGCCGGATTTTGAAAATAACCGTGTATCCGGCACGAATCAATTTGACAGAATCATTAAGATTGAACAGTCTGCGATCGCCAAAATGAAGCGCTCCAATACGGCAACTTATTCAGAAGTTTACACTGACATACGATCCGTTTTTGCAAATACGCAGGCTGCCCGGAAAGCAGGTCTCAGTGCAAAACATTTTTCCTTCAACACTCCCGGCGGCAGATGCGAAAACTGTGAAGGTCTTGGCTATGTGGACAACAACATGCTGTTTTTCGCAAATACAGACGTCGTATGTCCTGTCTGCGGCGGAATGCAGTTTCAGTCCTCTGTTCTGGCCGTAAAGTACAGAGGTGTCTCGATCAAAGATGTCCTGGACCTCTCTGTCGATGAAGCTCGTGAAATTTTTACAGAACATCCCAAAATCGCTGACACCCTGACACTGCTTCAGGATGTCGGACTGGGTTACCTGCTGCTGGGACAACCCCTTACCACCTTATCGGGCGGCGAATGTCAGCGTCTGAAGCTTGCCAGAGAGCTGACTGGCAGCCGCCTTGGAAAACACAGTCTGTACCTGATGGACGAGCCAACCACCGGACTTCACCCAAAGGATGTTGAGCATTTTCTTGTACTGCTCAACCGTCTGGCAGACAACGGTAACACAGTAGTCGTGGTTGAACACAACCAGCAGATGATCCGCAACAGCGACTGGGTCATCGATCTGGGTCCGGCAGGAGGTGACAGGGGCGGTTATATCATCTTTGAGGGAACGCCAGAGGAACTGAAAAGATCGGGATGCGGCTATACCGCAAAGTTTATGTAAATTGTAAATGATAAATCATATGTAAAACGGTGTTATGCAGTTATGAAAACGATTGAAAACTGCCGGTTTTTCAATCGTTTTCTATCTTTTTTTGTAACATTCTTTGTGTTCCAGAAAACAGCCCTCCTCATGGGAATAGATGATCCCGACCGCCTGCATGTACGCGTAAATGATTGTTGTTCCCACAAACTTCATGCCACGCTTTTTCAAGTCACTGGAAACAGCATCTGACAGACTGGAATTCGCCAACCCTTTCTCATAGATTACCTCTCCCTCTGTCCAGTGCCAGAGGTAATTTGAAAAGCTTCCATACTCATTTTGTATCTCTTTGAATACATTGGCATTATTCACTGCTGCCTTAATTTTCAGTTTGTTTCGGATGATATCAGAATTATTCTGCAGGGAAACCATTTTTGCCTCATCATAAGTGCAGACCTTTTCTAAATCAAAATCATCAAACGCCTTCCGAAAAGCGTCCTGTTTATTGAGAACACACTCCCACGTCAGCCCTGCCTGAAAGGATTCCAGAACCAGCATCTCAAACAGCCTTTGGTCATCATAGACCGGAACACCCCATTCATCATCGTGATATCTTATGTAGCGCTCATTCTTCGGGTTTGCCCAACGGCAGCGGCATTTCTTATCTTTCCACTCCATACCTCAATCCTCTATTCTATCTCAAAATCTACTGACTAAAATTACTGTAGAACCAACCCCTGCCGGCAGTAAAACGCAGTACCCAACAGTCCGGATCACTGACACCTTCCGGATAGTAATAAACTGATTTTAAAGCCGGCAGTCAATATAATCCAGGAACCGTTTCACTGCAAGCGGTGCACTTTTTTTATCCCGCATCGCAAGTCCAATCTTTCGATAGGCAGGTATCTCCAGTTCTTTTATTACGATCCTGTACGGGACACGCTGCAAGACCAATTGCGGCAGAATACTGATACCCAGTCCGCTCTCTACCATAGACATAATCGCATAGTCGTCCCAGGTTGTAAAACGAACTTTCGGGGTTATCCCACAACGCTCAAATATTTCTGATACTTCAGTCTTTGCACCTTTTTCCAACAGCATAAAGGGATCCCCGCACAGCGCCCCCACCGGAAAATAATCACAGTCTGCCAGCGGATGATCTTCAGGCAATACCACAAGCAGCTTGTCCTGATCCAAAAAAACAGTCTCAAACTCCGGAAGTGTAGGAAGCCTGACAAATCCACAGTCTACTCTCCCCTCCGCGATCCAGTTCTCAATTTCCGTATAATCGCCCAACAACAATTCATAATCGATATCAGGATAGTCTTTTTGAAATTCCCTGATAATCTTTGGAATCCAATGTGTAGCTACACTGGAAAATGTTCCTATCCTGATCAGACCGGACTGCAGACCATTTAATCTGCTGACCTGAACCTGCAGCTTCTGATACTCCTCACATACACTTTTTGCAAACGGCAGAAGCTTCATTCCGTCAGAAGTCAGCCGGACCCCGGACCGCCCTCTCTCCAACAGTAAAACGTTCCACTCACGCTCCAGATCATGTATCATACGGCTGATACCCGACTGAGAATAACTCAGGATCTCTGCCGCCTTCGTGAAACTCCCGTATTCCACTGTTTTTATGAACGCCAAATGCTTTTGTATATTGAGTTCCAAAATCTATCCTCCAATCCATCTTATTTTGTCATGCTATTCATGATAAATATTCGCTTTTGTAATCCTTGTATTTATGCTACATTATATACATCTCATTTACAAGGACTTTTTTACAATTTGACAGGAAAGGACTCAGCGAAATATGTTTTATATAAACGAAATTTCATATATCACGTGTTTCAGTTACACCGGCAGACTGCATGGAAGAAATGCTGGGTACAAAAGTGCAGCGACGGCACGACAACCGGATATATGAAACTGAAAACTTCACAAATCATTCAGGAATTTTTGCCTTTCACCGGGCATATTCCGATCATTATGGAGGTATCCTATGGGACTGTATCATAACAGAATCGTTGTTAAGGTTGGAACTTCAACTCTGACTAATGATCTGGGACAAAATGACCTGCGGTCTTTTGACCGCCTTTCCTGCGTATTATCTGACGTTCAAAATATGGGCTATGAGATCATCCTTGTTTCTTCAGGCGCGATTGCGGCAGGTAAAAACAAGCTGCGTATGAAAGCACAGCCTGGCACCATGCGTATGAAGCAGGCGGCAGCCGCTGTCGGACAGTGCAGTATTATGTATCTGTATGATAAATTTTTCAATGACTACGATAAAACCATTGCTCAGATTTTACTGAACGCAGAAGATATCGAAATCGAAGAAAAGAAAGAAAACCTGATAAGTACTTTTGACACCCTTCTTGACATGGGAATTATCCCGGTCGTCAATGAAAATGATTCGGTCAGTTATACCGAAATTGAATCGGAAGAGCGGCTGTTTGGTGACAACGATATGCTGTCCGCCGTTGTTGCTGTTTTATGCAGAGCATCCAAGCTCATTATACTTTCCGATATCGATGGATTCTATGACAGGGATCCTCGCCTTTACCCAGATGCAAAACTGATCGAATCTATTACTGAAATCGATGAGAATGTACACTCTTTAGCCGGTGGAGCCGGATCACGGCGCGGAACCGGTGGCATGAAAACAAAGCTTCAGGCAGCAGCACTTGCAACCTCTCAGGGAATTGATACAATAGTAACCAATGGTAAAAATCCGGCTTCAATGTACGAGATCATCAAAGGCGGCAAAGCCGGTACTCTTTTTACCGCAACAGGAGCACACGTATGAAAGATCTATTCAGTATCGGTGAAGTTGCACGAATGTTTGATATAAATGCAAAAACTCTGCGATATTATGACGAAACCGGACTTTTAAAACCGGAAAAAATCAACGCAGAAACCGGTTACCGCTATTATTCTACCCGGCAGTTTGAACGCCTTAACACGATTTTATACCTGAGAGCACTGCAGATACCTCTGGAGCGAATTTCCTATTTCTTTCAGTGCAAAGACACAGATACAATGATACAGATCCTGAGATCTCAGCAGAAAGAGATTCAGATACAGATGCACAGACTGCAGACTATAGAGAAAAAATTATCATCCAGGATCAGCCAGATTGAAGATGCGAAAAACTGCACTCTGGACAGTATACTGCTGAAATCGTATCCTGAGCGTCCTGTTTTTTTCCTCAAAAAAGAATTCCCCGTGACAGATGATCTGGAATATCCCATACGCGAACTTGAAAAAGCCTGCCGGATACAATCTGGTATATTCCTTGGAAAAATTGGTGTTTCCATCTCAGAAACATCCATCCGCAGCTCTGACTTCTCGAATTTTTCCGGCATCTTTCTGATGCTGGAACCGGAAGACCACAGACATCCGGATGCATCTCTGCCCGCTGGAATGTATCTTACTATCCGTTTTCCCGGAACACACACACAATCTTCGTTATACTATTCGAAGCTGTTGGAACACATGAAAAACTGCAATCTCAGCATCTTCGGCAATTCCGTTGAGATCACCCTGATTGATGACGGAATGACCGATGACGTAGATCAGTTTGTCACAGAAATTCAGATTCCCGTTATACCTTCCGAATAACAGGCATGCTATGCAAAGCGACTGAAAACTTTAAGAAATTGTGCAATCATTGTTGACTCTCCCCTTGCTGGAAGGTTTATTCTTTTAACAGACAGATATATCACGCGAAAGAAAGGAATCACTATGATAGGTACAATCGTAAACACAGGAACTATCCTCCTTGGCAGTGTTCTCGGAAGTGCGCTGAAAAAAGGAATCCACGAAAAATACCAGGGGGCTCTGTACAATGCCATGGGGCTTGCCGCCGTAGGGCTTGGTATCAATTCCATTGTTGGAAATATGTCAGACAGCAGCTACCCTGTTCTTTTTATCGTAAGCCTTGCGCTCGGCTGTCTGGCTGGTACGGTTCTCAATATCGATGGTAAATTCAACCAGCTGGTCGGACGTCTCGGAAAATCCGAACTCAGCCAGGGTCTTTCTACCGGAATCCTGCTCTACTGCATTGGCAGTCTTTCTATTCTGGGTCCAATACAGAGCGCCCTGTACGGGGATCACACGTTTCTTTTTACGAATGCAACTCTTGATTTTGTCACTTCCACAGTGCTCGCTTCCACATACGGAATCGGCATGGCACTTGCAGCGCCTGTTTTATTCTGCTGGCAGGGTCTGATCTATCTGTGTGCCACATACCTACAGAATTTTCTTACTGATTCCCTTATGGCGGAGGTTACAATCGTTGGAGGGTTTTTAATTGCCGCGTCAGGTCTGGGGATCCTTAAAATCAAAGACTGCAAGACGCTGAATATGCTTCCGGCTCTGCTGGTACCAGTCATATTCTTTTTGATCCTAAAGTTTATCTTATAAAGATAACCCGGACACTCGCCTGCAAGTTCACATAATTTTATTATGCAACCCATGCGCCATGTCCGGATTATTAATGTGAGATAAACAGAAAAATCAGTTATGTTTCAATGAATAATAGGGTACGCAAATATGACTTCCCTGCTGAAGTTTTGTCCCGTGAAGTCCATTGATGTCCTGAATTTCAGAAATGTACGCCTCAACTGATCTATATTCATCTGTCATATACTCCTGTGCAATACTCCACAGACTTTCCCCGCGCTCAACATAGTGACTGGTATAATATTTATAAGTAATCTTGGAAATATCACTCTGCGCACCAATTTTATCTGCGCTGAATTGAATCAGTACCGCACTTAGTATCAGGAAGGATACCGCTGTCACGGTCAACTGGATTCTTCTTCTGTTTCTTGTACGCCTTCTCCTCTTCATGTGATGGCCTCCCTCATTTGTACGAGTTCATGCGAACATATTTTCGCAAACATTTGTTCTGTATGGTTATTATACTACCCAGAACAAATGTTTGTCAAGGCGTTTTTCGAACAAACATTCCGAATATCTGTTTGCAATATGTGAGCTTATATGCTATGATAAAAGTAATAAAAAACATGGAGGGCAGTGTATATGGCCTATGGTAAGATAAGCAAAAAACAACAGGAAATCCTCGATTACATAAAAAGTGAGATTATCAACCGCGGATTTCCGCCTGCGGTCCGTGAAATCTGCGAGGCCGTCAATCTGAAGTCAACATCCTCCGTTCACTCCCATCTGGAAACACTGGAAAAGAACGGTTATATCCGCAGAGACCCTACCAAACCACGTGCAATCGAGATTCTGGACGATAATTTCAACACAGCACGCTGTGAAATGGTCAATGTCCCTGTCGTAGGGCGTGTGGCTGCCGGTGAACCTATTCTTGCGGTTGAAAATATTGAGAATTATTTTCCGATTCCTGCAGAACATATGCCGAAATCTGACGCATTTATTCTGGAAATTCATGGTGAAAGTATGATTAACGCAGGTATCCTCGACGGAGATTACGTGCTGGTGCAGAGCCAGCACACAGCTGACAACGGAAACATGGTTGTCGCTCTGATCGACGATTCAGCAACCGTCAAAACATTTTATAAAGAAAACGGATATTACCGCCTGCAGCCTGAGAATGATGATATGGAGCCTATCATCGTAGAAGAAGGTCTTGAAATCCTTGGAAAAGTAGTCGGCGTGATGAGATTTATGAAATCCTGATAAAAAATAAAAACACAGGTGCAAAGTGAACGGACATCTTCGAAGGATCCGCATACATTGTTCCTGTGTTTTCGTTTTATGCTCGTTTTACAAAACAGCTTCTCTTCATCAATCTTCCAGAGAAGCTACAGATACAGAAGTTCCGTCTCTCCAGATTCTTTCCAGGTCATAGAATAAACGGTTTTCCTCATCAAAAATGTGTATCACCAGGTCACCGTAATCCATTAAAATCCAGTTTGCATTCTGGTAACCTTCGATCTGTTTCGGACGACTTCCGGCTTTCTCCAGCATCTCTTCTACATTTTCAGCCAGTGCCTGAACCTGACTGCGGTTCGTACCGCTTGCAATAATGAAATAATCAGCAAGTGTAGACACCTGTTCAATGTCGATCACTTTGATATCCACTGCTTTCTTATCTTCCAATGCCAGGCAGGCTGTTCTTGCCATATCTTTTCCCGTCATTTAATTTTCTCCTTTATCCCTGATTATGCAGATTGCAATAATACTCATATGCACTTTCTGTAACAGTATCGATTTCTTTTTCAACTGTTTTCAGATACGCCAGCGTGTCATGAAGTATCATATACATACATTCATCCAAATCTCTGAACGCCATTTTTCGGATTTCATCAAGCCGCGGGGCCTTATATCGCCCGGGTTCAATGTAATCTGCAATATAAATGATTTTTTCCAGTACCGTCATAGCCGCTTTTCCCGTAGTATGCCACGTAATAGCGGAAAGTACTTCCGGGTCTCGGATGTCAAACTTTTTTTTCGCAAGATGTGCGCCAAGTTTTGCATGCAGCATGTATGGATGCGTCATCTCATAGTGAGATGCCGTAATTCCGTATTTTCCGCATAACCGCAGTTTTTTTTCATCCGGTATACACTTTGCACAGTCGTGCAAAAGCCCCGCGAGCTGCAGCTTAACAGGATCTCCGCCGTGAACCATGCCCATACATACGGCCGTGTACATAACGCCTGTCGTATGTTGAAAACGCTGGCGGTCCAGATGGTTTTTCAATTTTCTTTCCAGCTTTATTAAATCATACTTTTGTTCTGCCACGATGTCACCTCTTATTACCTACCGGTAAATCCGGTTTTCATAGATATAATCAATTACCCGGTTCGGTACATAATACTTTATCGTACGTTCTTCCTCAATCCATGAGCGCAGCATCTGAGATGAAACATCAATGTTCAGGCTGTCCAGCTTCAGAAAACTGCCGCTGTACTTCTGCGAAAGACGTTTCATCTCAGCAACTATTTTTTCATCCATTGTGTGGTCCCGCGTCGCAACAACAATTTTAGCCGCCGCACAGATTCTTTCTGGTTCTTTCCAGGTCTCAAAATTAAACAGCGAGTCCGCACCAATGATGAAATAATACTCATTTTCCGGGTATTCTTCATTCAGCCGTTCAAGTGTTCTAAAAGTATACGTGTAGCCATCCTCATTCATCTCCACAAGCGATAATTCAAAATGAGGATTATCCGAGATCGCACGTGCAACCATCTCCACCCGCTGCTCGTCAGTCGCACGGCCTCTGCGGTTCTTCTTATGCGGCGGATTACCTGCCGGCAAAAAAAGAACTTTTTCCAGACCAAACTGTTCGTATGCAGTTTCACCCAGAATCAAATGTCCAACGTGAATCGGATCAAAGGTTCCTCCCATGATACCGATTTTTTGTTCTTTTTGCATATTCTTTATCTCCGGGGCAGCTCAATCTTTTTCCTGTCATCCTTACCCTCTTTGTAAAGTACGATTTTTCTGCCAATCACCTGAACAACTTCTGACTGTGTGCGTTCCGCCAGTACCTGAGCGATCGCTTTCGGATCATCCATACAGTTTTTCAGCACGTTGATCTTGATCAGTTCCCGTGCTTCCAAAGCTTCAGCCACAGATGAAGTATTTTCGGGTGTCAGGGTTGACTTTCCGATCTGCAGGATTGGATCCATCGTCATGGCAAGGCCCTTTAAATAAGCTCTTTGTTTACTTGTCATACTTACTCCTATTTGTAATAATCAAACTCAAAACCATACATCCGAACAGTGTCGCCTTCCTCAATTCCGGCAGCTTCCAGTTCTTTCAGGATTCCTCCGTCTTTCAGGAACTTCTGGAAAAATGCAAAACCTTTTTCAGAATCCAGATTCGTGTAACCAAGCATTTTTTCAATCTTTGGCCCTTCCACAATGAAAGTATGTGCATCGTCTTCAGCTTTTTCCACGGTAAACGGCAGGTTCTCTGTAATAAGCACATCCTCCGGGAAAAATTCCTGTTCAAATACTACCGGTTTTTTCTCAATGTTATCCAGCATATGCTGTACATGATACAAAAGTTCCGATATTCCCTGTCCGCTGACAGCGGATATCGGAAAGACTGAAATACCCTGTGGTTCAAATTCTTTCTTCAGGCGTTCCAGCGGATTCTCATCATCCGCATAGATCACATCTGTTTTATTGGCTGCAATAACCTGAGGACGTTCAGCAATTTCCGGATTATAAGCTCTGAGCTCTTCGTTAATCTTATAAATATCATCTACGGGATCCCGTCCTTCCGTAGATGCTGCATCCACCACATGAATCATAACGCGCGTGCGCTCAATATGCCTGAGAAATTCATGCCCGAGTCCGACACCCTCCGACGCTCCCTCGATCAGCCCCGGAATATCAGCTATGACAAAACCGCTGCATCCATCCAGATCCACCACACCGAGATTCGGGTTAATCGTTGTAAAATGATAATTTGCTATTTTAGGGCGTGCGTTCGTCACGCGTGACAACAGTGTGGACTTACCCACATTTGGAAATCCGATCAGCCCGACATCCGCAATGACCTTAAGCTCCAGACGCACCTCAAGTTCCTGTGCATCCTGACCCGGCTGTGCATACTTCGGTGCCTGCATCGTGGCTGTTGCATAATGCATATTACCCTTTCCGCCCCTGCCTCCGCGCAGTACCACCTGACGTCTGTTATCTCCTGACATATCCGCAATGACTTTTCCGCCCTCTGCTTCCATAATCACTGTTCCTTCCGGAACTTTTAATACAATATCGGCGCCATCTTTTCCATGGCAGCGGCGTTTGCCGCCCTCTTCTCCGCTCTGTGCAGAGAATTTTCTTTTATGTCGATAATCCGTCAGGGTATTCAGACCTTCGTCAACTTCGAAAATGACGTCTCCGCCCTTTCCTCCGTCACCGCCGTCCGGTCCTCCGTTCGGTACATAAAGCTCCCTGCGGAAACTCACGTGACCGTCTCCGCCCTTTCCTGACCGGATGATTATTTTCGCTCTGTCTGCAAACATATTTTCCTCCACTTCTGTGGGAATAGATAAAAAGGCTTCAAACCGATGTGATTTGAAGCCTTAAGCATTACTCTGATACTGGAACGATAGAAACCTGTTTCTTATCTCTTCCTTTTCTTTCGAATCTTACAACACCGTCTGTCAATGCAAACAGTGTATCATCTTTACCGCGTCCTACATTCACACCTGGATGAATTCTTGTTCCGCGCTGTCTGTAAAGGATATTCCCTGCTTTTACAAACTGTCCATCGGCTCTTTTTGCACCTAACCTCTTGGATTCAGAATCTCTGCCGTTCTTGGTAGAACCAACACCTTTTTTATGTGCGAATAACTGAAGGTTCATTTTCAACATGTCCTTACACCTCCTTCGTTGTTATCTCTATAAACTTATTTCCATAATTCTTCTGGATTTCTTCCAGACCCAACACCAGAGAATCAAGCAGCAGCTGTGCTCTGTCACTCACCGGCTGTGTCAGATGAAATTCCAGATATCCATCATCCTGCCCGCCTTCGAAATGATCTTCCGTAAACGTCTCGATGGAATTCAGCGTATTGATCGTCAATGCCGAAACCGCTGCACATACAATGTCATTGCCATATGCGCCGAAGCCTGCATGTCCTTTAGATTCAATACCGATACACTTGTTATTGTTCACAAAAACCGTAATCTCAATCATAACAATTCAAAAATTAAGCGTTGATTTTTTCAATCTTAACTTTTGTAAACTGCTGTCTGTGACCGTTTTTCTTGTGATAACCAGTTTTTCTTTTGTACTTATAGATTACGACTTTTTTAGCTTTTCCGTTCTCAACGACAGAAGCAGTTACGCTTGCATTTGCTACATCGGAACCAACTTTTAAACCATCGTTGTTCACTGCAAGTACATCATCAAATGTAACAGTTTCACCCGCTTGTGCACCAAGTTTTTCCACTCTAATGATATCGCCTTCGGCTACTTTGTACTGTTTACCACCTGTTGCAATAATTGCGTACATATGGCACCTCCTATTATCATTACTCGCCAGATATGGTGGTTTCTGAAACAAAACACTTATAACCTCTCTGTGCGGCATACTCTATGATAATACCACAGGCGTGTCTTTTCGTCAAGAAATTCTTCCTGATATTTTCATTTTTTCACCCTTTTTAAACAACGATCCTCTCAATTCTGCGCAGTTTTTCGTTAAGATCATAGTAGAACATGTACTGCTGCAGGATTCCCCCGTATCCGCTATATTTATCATGGGGGAATCCCTGTGGATAATGAACCTCCAGAATTTTTTTTATATGGGTGTCAATCGGGAACGCATCGATATGATAAAGGCCAAACAGACAAATACAGTCCGCCACCTTACTGCCAATACCATACTGCTCTGTCAGCTTTTTGTGCGCGGTTTCATAATCCGCAGGCTTCAGATCTTCAAGGTTCAGGCTTCCTTCCAGGACAGCCCTGGCTGTACGGTAAATATATTTGTCGCGGTATCCAAGTCCCAGTGTTTTCAAAACCGCCATATTGCCCTGCACAATGGCCTCCGGGCCCGGAAAGGTGTAATACTGTGTTCCGTTCTCCGCAGTCCGGTCCTCCCCCAGTTTTCTGCACAGAAGATCTACGCTTCTTCTGATTCTGGTGATATTGTTGTTCTGGGATATCAGGAAAGTAACGATCATTTCCCATAAGTCCTGCCTCAGTATTCTTATCCCCCATCCAAACCTTACGGCTTCAGTAAGGTAAGGATCCCCGGGGTCAACAGATGCTTTTATTATCCCATAGTCCGTATGCAGATCCAGATATTTTTCCCAGACCTCCTGAAAATCCCTCTCAGAACACGAAAAAGAAAACAGATCTCCTTCCTGCCCGATTTCCAGATACCGCCCTGAAGCCACAAGAGAATAAATTTTCTCCTGTTTTTCCTCCATCCGGAAACATTGTCCTGACTTCGCAATCTGCTTCAGATCCATATCCGGGATTTTCTTTTTCAGCATTTAAAACCCCGGTCCATTTTTTTAGAGGAGGCAATCGCCAGTGATCCAGGGCCTATATGACAGGCAACGCTCAGAGAAAGAGGATTAACGATCACATCAATGTCAGGAAATGCTTCTTCAATTTCCTGCTTAAAACGTATGGCTTCGTCTTCATTTGCCGTGTGAGCAACAGCCAGGTGCATCTCTTTTCTGACTGCTGCATCCAGAAAGCGGGTGTCAAAATCTTTTTTCATGGCATCCAGCATGGTCTTTTTTGCCTGCTTCTGGCCGCGCACTTTTGCATATGCGTCCAGCTTTTCTCCCTGAATCTGCAGCACCGGTTTCAGATTCAGAACTGTGCCGATCATAGCTGCAGCCGGGGTGATGCGTCCGCCTTTTTTCAAATATTTCAGCGTATCAACCATAATATAGATACTTGACTGAAACTTCTCATTTTCCAGAATTTCTTTAATCTGCGCGCCGGTCATACCCGCCTCAGCCAGTTCAAGTGCATCCATGACAGACTGGCGCTGTGTCACTGATATCCTCTGGTTATCAACAACATGCACTTTCCCCGCGTAAGTATCCTCCAACGCAAGCGCTGTCGCCGTCGCACAGGTCGCGCTGAGTCCGCTCGACATTGGGATATGAACAATCTCATGATATTCTCTCAGCAGTTTGTCCCACAGTTCCATCACTTCTCCCGGTGACGGCTGTGATGTTGATACATCAATGTCATCTGCAAGGTGTTCATAAAACTGTTCCTGTGTCAGATCGATGTCCTCATAGTGAATCTGTCCATTGATAAAAAAAGGCATGGCAATGACACTGATCCCCAGTACCTTCGCTTCCTTCTGTGTTATACCGCTGTTGCTGTCCGTAACAACCGCAACTTTGTTCATACGTCGCCCTCCTTGGCACCTCTTAATGTACTGATTTGTTCGTGCAGGGATTTCCTGGTCTTTTTTCTCGTGATCTCTACTATCTGCAGACGTGTCATATCTATGACATTCGTCTTGACCGGATCTTTTTTGCAGCAGGCTGACAGCACATGCAGCAGCTCATCCTGATGATCCGGATTATCCATATTAATAAAATCAACTAAAATAATACCATATAAATTACGAATACGCAATTGCCTGGCAATCTCTCTGGCTGCTTCCAGATTGATTTTCCGGTAAGTTTCAGAAGCCTTCTTTTTCCCGCTGTATTTTCCGCTGTTTACATCGATGGCAACAAATGCCTCCGTCTGCTGAATCACCAGAAAGCCCCCGCTCCTAAGCCAGATTTTCTGCCTCAGGGCATTCGAGACTTCTCTTTCCAGCGAAAAAAGCTTATGCAGAGGAAGCAGCCTGTCTTCATAGAACTGCAGCATTCGTGAACTTCCAGGCTGATATTCAGTCAGATAACTGTTAATACTTTCATATATTTCCGGAATATCTGTGATAAACTTTTCGAGTTCTCCATCTTTTAGATTTTTCAGTTCCTGGATGTAATATGGGACTGCCTGTTCTACCAGTGAGTAGCAGGTCCGTGTCCGGCCTTTTAACAATACAGTATCCAGCCTCTGGTACAGTTCGGATAACTCTTTCAGTATCTCTTCTTCAGAAGCACCTGCGGCATTGGTGCGCATGATAATACCACAGTCCTCTCTTTTATATGGCTCCATCCATTTTTTCAGACTGCGGCGTACATCCCTGTCCAGCCTGGAAGAGATCCCCAGCTCTTTTCTTCCGAGCGTAACTACCATGAATTTTCCAGCCAGATTCAGATTGACTGTAACTTTTGGCACCTTTGATTTTAATGCCTCCTGCTCCACCTGCACTAAAAGTTCATCTCCTGCCTTCAGGCCCCTGGTTTCACACTCATCCAGTGAAAGATAACACGGGAAATTAGGTTTGATATCAATAAAAGCACCTTTGATTTCCGGCATCACCTTGTTTACTTTTCCAATGTAAATATTGCCCAGAATGGTATCGTCCTCCAGTGGATGAACCTGAAGCTCCAAAACTCCGGTTTCATCCAGAACCGCCATAACCCGGCATTTCGTATCGTAAATGGAAAAGCCGGTCAGTATCAGTTTCTTACCCAATGATCTTACCCAGACTTTCCAGAGTTACCAGTTTCAAATGCTGATCGTCTCCTGTGTTTGCATAGACTTCATCCCGGTGGACCATCCACGCAAACGGTATAACTTCTTCACCAATATAATGATAGAATGTTTCCATCACCAGCTCAGGTTTCAGATTATGAACACTTCCGGTTGCAAGCTGCATGAATATGCGTCCGTCTATCAATTCAAACCGGTAAATCAAGGGACGAATATCCGTCTCCTGCTCACTGCGCTTTGTTTTTTTCATCACTATGATGGAAGGCTGTGCCATAAATCCGGAGATCAGTTCTCTGTAATTTTGTTTTGGTTCCCGGCCTTCCCGGAAATCCACATAATAATCTGCGGCAGCCACCAGCGACATTGCCTTGCTGGCTTTCTGGTCCGGAATCTCACGGACACTCATCACCCTGATACCTTCTGCCATCACGGCATTGAAACACCGTCCAAAGTCTGCAGTTGACATTGGCGTCCTCACTTCCATATCAAAGTATTCCCCGCTGCTGGTCACTCCAACACCGAGCGGTGCAGCAAATGACATGATCATATGCGGGCTGAAGCCCTCTGAATAAGCGACATCTATCCCTGCACGCCGGATCGCCTTCTGAAAATAACGCATCATATCCAGATGTCCTATAAACTTCATCGCACCCTTTTTCTCAAATTTAACCCTTACTTTCAATGCAGACTCCTCCCTGATAAACATTCGCACCGCATCCCGAACACTGTATTCTGCAGTTTGGCGTCACTTTTTCTGACAGTGCCAGATTCCATTCTCTCAGCAGGAACTCCCTGGAAACACCTGCATCAATAAAATCCCAGGGGAATACTTCATCCTCTGACCGTTCCCTCATTGTATAAAAATCAGGATCCAGGCCTGTCTCTTTAAAAGCCTCCTGCCAGTTTCCGTAATTAAAGAATTCGCTCCAGGCGTCAAAAATGCAGCCTTTCTCATAAGCTTTCTGTATGACTTTTGCACAGCGTCTGTCTCCACGCGCAAGCAGTCCTTCCAATACCGTCACATCCGCCTCATGCCAGTTGTATTTTATACTCTTCTGATTGAGCTGTGCGCGGATCTCTTCCCGCACTGTCTTTGCCCGGTTCAGGTATTCTTCCTGCGGACACATCGCCGCCCACTGAAACGGGGTAAATGGTTTTGGCACAAAAAAAGATGTGCTGACATTTATCTGGCATTTCCCATTTCTTCTGTCTTTCGGAATCTCATAATACCGCTCCGCTATCTTTTCTGAGAGATGTGCGATTCCTTTCTGATCTTCCTCCGTCTCGGTCGGAAGTCCCAGCATAAAATACAGCTTTACCTTATTCCAGCCACCCTTAAATGCGGTAGCTGCTCCATCCAGAATGTCCTCTTCTGTCAGTCCCTTGTTGATAACATCACGCAGACGCTGTGTTCCTGCCTCCGGTGCGAAAGTAAGCGAACTTTTCTTTACATCCTGAACTTTTTCCATGACCTGAAGTGAGAATTCATCAATTCTCAAAGAAGGAAGCGAAATATTGACATTCGTCCTGCTGCACTCCTCGATCAGGAATTCCAGAAGTTCCTGCAGTTTTGAGTAATCACTGGAGCTCAGTGAACTCAGAGATATTTCTTCATGTCCTGTATTTTTCAGCAGTTCTTTGGCGAGATTTTTCAGATATTCAACATCCCGTTCCCTGGTTGGCCGGTATATCATGCCCGCCTGGCAGAAACGGCATCCACGGATACATCCCCGCTGTATTTCAAGTACAATACGATCCTGGGTAGCTTTAATGAACGGTACAACGGGCGCTTTAGGATAATAGGTGTCTGAAAGCTCCATGACAACCTGTTTTTCCACAATCTCCGGAATTCCGTCATACAGCGGCGTAAAAGCTGCCAGTGTACCATCTTCCTGATACGAAACTTCATACATCGAAGGGACATAGATGCCCGGCACCGAGGCTGCCTTTTTCAGGAATTCCTCTCTTGACTCACCATTTTTCCTGCAGGTCTGGTAAATATCCAGCAGCGGGAAATAAACAGTTTCTCCTTCCCCAATATAAAACAAGTCAAAAAACGGGGCCAGAGGCTCCGGATTATACGTACACGGACCTCCTCCGATAACGATCGGGTCATCCCAGGTTCTCTCCTTTGCCCCGAGCGGAATACCGCTCAGATCCAGTATCTGCAGAATATTCGTGTAACACATTTCATACTGTATGGTTATTCCCAGAAAATCAAACTTTTTGACCGGATCCTGTGATTCCAGTGCAAAAAGAGGGATATTCTTCTCCCGCATCATACGGTCCAGATCCGGCCACGGTGAATAAACCCGTTCACACCAGATGTTCTCTTTCTGGTTAAACATATCATACAGAATCTGAATTCCAAGATGTGACATCCCGATTTCATACACGTCCGGAAAACACATGCAAAAACGCACATCAACCTTTTCGGGGTCTTTATTTACCGAGTTTATCTCATTCCCAATATAGCGGGCCGGCTTCTCAATTTTTAGTAATATTTCATCACTTAAAGCAAGTTTTCTCATATTTCCCCTCTCGTTTTTTGGTAACACCTGTATAATTTTATAATCTTTATAATTTCCACCACAATCCCTCTTTTAGAGTGATCGCATCCTTCTGTTGGTTTAATCTTCCCTATTATATACATTTTGCGTAAGAACTTCAAGTAGATATCCTTTATCAATAATCTGGATTTGCCTCGTCTTCTGTATTAGAAAAAATCCAAAGAATCTCCCTGCATTGTTCTGTGTAAGTTTTAAATTTCAGAATCTTTGTCTCACCGATATCCGCTGATGAGCATTCATACCCGACGTTCTCCTTTCTTACCATTCCATCTGAGTATTCTGTTACTCATCCTTCTCAAAGATAAAATGATACAGTGTCTGGTACAGCCTGTCCGGATCGATTGGTTTCGCAAGATGGACATTCATTCCGGCCGCTTTGCTCTTTTCCATATCATCATCAAAAGCGTTCGCAGTCATCGCGATGATCGGGATGCTTGCTGCATCTTCATTACTGAGATGACGGATATTCGCTGAAGCAGCCAGTCCATCCATCAGTGGCATCCGGATATCCATAAGAATCGCATCATAATACCCCGAACCGGACTTGCTGAACAGTTCCATGGCACGCAGTCCATTCTCCGCCTTATCGACCAGGAATCCTTTACTCTCCAGGATCATCACGGCGACCTCCGTATTGATAGCATTATCCTCCGCCAGCAGTACACGTTTGCCGGCAAAATTGTAATCTGCTTTTTCTTCCTCCCGGTGTTCCGTCTCTTCTTTTTCTCCCAGTGCCCTGGTAAAAGCAGAAATAAGAGAAGACTTGAACATCGGTTTGCTCATCAGCAGATTAACACCTGCCAGTTTCGCCTCGTGTTCGATGCCGCTCCATTCATAAGCTGTCACTATGATGATCGTAACCTCCGGTCCGACAATGGCCCGGATACATCTGGCAGTTTCTATACCATCCATATCAGGCATTTTCCAGTCGATCAGAATCATATCATAATGCGTACCTTTTTCCCAGAGTTCTTTTACCCGGTCAACAGCTTTTCTTCCGCTGTCCACCCATTCAGCAGTCACCCCCATCTCCTTCAGCGTCACAACGGCACTCTCACAGACAGCTACATCGTCATCCACTACTAAGGTTTTAAGATAGGAGAAGTGATATTCGTGCTTCTTCTGATGGTGACGGAGTTTTTCTTCCTCTGAGATTCCAAGCTTTACATCCACCATAAATTCCGTACCGATACCTTTGATAGACCGCACTGTGATCCTGCCATCCATCATGTCTACAATACTCTTTGATATGGAAAGCCCAAGTCCGGTTCCACCGAACAGAGCCGTGGTCCCTGTTGATTCCTGCGAAAAAGGCTCAAAGATATGAGGAAGATATTCTTCGTCCATCCCGATTCCGGTATCATTGATGATAAAACGCAGGACGGCACCGTTCTTGGTCTTCCTGTGCAGAATCGTGGAAAATGTGACCTTACCCGCTTCTCTCGTAAATTTGATGGCATTGCTGAGAATGTTGATCAGCACCTGCTGAAGTTTCATGGCATCCCCCACGTAATAGTCGTCCAGCACCGGATCCACAATACATTCATATTCAACGCCCTTAGCAGCGGCCTGCGTATAACAAATAGAATTCAGTCCGTTAATAAATTCCTCCAGCGGAATCTTTTCGTTTTTCAGCAGCATTTTTCCACTCTCGATCCGGCTCATATCCAGAATGTCATTAATGAGAGAGAGCAGAAATCTGGAAGAAATGCCGATCTTGGATATACATTCCGCTACCCGCTCATCATCTCCGACCGCCTGGGCCGCGATGGCACTCATCCCTATGATCGCGTTCATCGGTGTACGTATTTCATGACTCATCCGTGACAGAAAATCTGTCTTGGCAACATTTGCCTGCTCTGCCGCTACTAAGGCAGACGCCAGCTCCTCCTTTTGACGCTGTTCCTGATGAACCACATCTGTCACGTCCGTGCACACTACGCATGCACGCCCCAGGTCCTTGCTGATATAAAAAATCTGGTACTTTTTGACCCTGACGGCCCCGTCTTTATCAATCATATCTACCGTAAAGCTGTAGGAATCCTGCCACGTCAGGTGTTCTCTCATGTACCCAAGATCCAGCTTTTCCAGATATTCTTTCCTCGCAGTTTCATCCGCGCAGTAATCTGCCGTCTCCCGCATTGCTCTACGGAACATTCCCTGACGGCATGATTGATGTTCATCCCCTGAGTCGAAGTTTATGATACGGTGACTGCCATGAAGCATATCGATTTCAATTATGCTGTCGTAGTCCAGCGCTGTGATCTTGTTGAGAAGCTGCTCCTGAATTTTACTCTCAGTAACATCTTTTGTGTAAAAAAACACGATAATATCCCTGGTTTCCGGCTGCAGACAGGAACGGAATCCGGTGCTTCCCCAGAAGGTTCCCCCATTTTTATTTTTTCGGAGGAACTCAAAATGGTAATCTGTCCTTCCGGCTGCATAGTCTGCCAACACCTTTTTCCTGTTAAGGGTAAGCCTTATTCCTTCCCCATACTCTGCATCAATGGCCGAATCCGCCAGACTCTTCACAACCTCATCAAACGAGTCACCGGAATCGGCTATTTCTACTTCAGCGCTGGAAATAAAACTCTCGACCTGGTTTCTGGTAACATTCAGACGTCCCTGAAGATATCCCTCAGTGGCGGACAACTCTGCAAAATACGCCAGCTCCTTGTCGTAGAGTTCTTTGACGCGCTCTCTCAGCTGCTTTTCTTCTGTAATGTCCACACACACACAGTAAAGAAACGGTTCATTTGTCTTTTCTGTCAGGAGCTGTCCTTTTAAAGAAATCCACTTTACAGTGCCGCTCTTGCATATCAGCCGTCTCTCAAAATGAAACGTATTTCCTATCTGCAGCTGACTGAAGATTCTTTCTCTGATGAACTGCATATCTTCCGGGTGAGTAACACGTGCCATGGAATTTCCTATCTCTGCAAACTCCTCTCTTGTGTATTCCAAAAATTCATACAGACCTTCGTTCGCATCAATCACTGAAAAAGATTCATCATATCGGCAGCGGAAAACCGCACCTGGAATATTATTATAAAGATACAGAATCTCTTCCTGCGCTTCTTTCAGATGGGTAATGTCTATACAGACAGATGTAATGGCAGGCCTTCCGTCCTCCGCTGTCATCCTCCTGCCCAGGTCGCGGACCCAGATGTAGGAACTGTCTTTCTTTTTCATCCGGTATTCCACCACATATTCGCCCTTTTCTTTCAGCTGTTCCATCACTTCCCGGTCTACCATCCCGCGGTCATCCAGGTGCATACAGTTAGCGATCAGTCCTTCGATATCAGCCACAAATTCTTCTTCATTTCTGTAGCCCAGATATTTCAGCATCTGCCAGTTGACAAAATAGAATGGGAATCCCTCCTCCAGGTAACCGCCCATCATGCCTCCCGACACGGAATCATTCAGCATCTCCTGCCGCTGCATGGCGATCTCCTCAACAACCAGCGTGTGCGGATAATGTTCCGAACCCTGCTGACTGTTTGCCGGTTCCGCAAAGTGAAAGCTTTTTATCAGCCATTCTTTCCCTTCCTGCCGTGCCAGGGTGAAAAACCCCCGTAAATACCAAGTATATTTCGAGTTTTTTAACGTCATGTTCATGGACAGATTATGGAAACCCTCCGTGAGCGGCTGCTCATGGATGACAGACCAGTCGCAGGCAAACGGCTCTGTCATTTCTTCAATATCCTGGTATAAATATGCCTCCATTTCCGTTCTTCCCTGTGCAGCCTCATTTCCCCCGGTGCCCACAAAGTCAACATCATCTGCTATATAGCGGGCCGCCCCTTTCGCATCGCGCTGTTCAAACCATTTATGACAGAATAACTGCAGCGTCTCCTTAGCTGAAATCTTGTTTTCCATTCTTAAACTTCTCCCTCTTTAGTTGATTCCTGCGAAGCTGTAAATTCCCTTCCGCGGGCTGCGTATCTTTACACAAAGTGTATCTCATTGCACAGAAGTATCCAGTGGGATTTCCTGTGTAATAGGAAAGCTGTCACACTGTCCGTATTCAGTGCAACAGCCTCATACATGATTTACGACCCTGAATCATCCGTATTCTTCTCTGTACCGTAAATGACAAAGCCGTTTTTTCCTCTGTTCTTCGCCTGATAAAGAGCCATATCCGCATTCCTGTAAAGTGTCTCAAAATCACTGCCGCCATCCGAGGTAACAGCCACCCCGATGCTTGACGTAATTCTGCAAATGCCTGAATCAGTATCTACTTCACGGCGCAGAACCTCTGTAAGGGCTCCTGCTTTTTTTTCTGCCGCTTCATGATCTCTTATCTGTGAGAAAGCCACAAATTCATCACCGCCTATACGTCCTACGACATCGCCGTCTCCGAACTGGGACTTCACAGTCTGAGCGAAATCGATCAGGACTTTATCTCCGGCAGCATGGCCAAACCTGTCATTGACCAGCTTAAATTCATCGACATCCAGAATAAAGAACGCAAATTGTTCACATGACTCCTCCAGCAGGGAGCGGATATGTTCCTGGGTGGCGGCTTTATTATAAAGCCAGGTCAAAGAATCCCTCTGCATTTTATCAAACATAACGTGTTCCCTGCGTTTCTCCGCATCGATATTCTGGCGGTAAGTCAGCATCCGTACTGAGTTGTCTTCCTGCCATGTGAAGATATGGGCATTGATCCTCATCCAGTAATACTCCTCACCATCCGTACTGATCATAAAATCATAACACAGGTTTTCTGTACCCCTCTGATACGCCTCAAGTACATGCCCAGAGGAAAATGTGGTGATATACCCCAGACGGTATTCCTCTTTGATCTGCTTTTGTGCAATGATTTTAAGCGCCTCATCGTAGGGAGTTCCCCTGGGTGCTCCAAGACTTTCGAAATATTGTTCTGTTGCCTCACTGGCCGCCCGGTTATGTGTGATATCCAGTTCGTATATATTTTCATACATCTGTTCCGTGGCTTTCATAAATGCAGCCTGATGCTCCTGCTCTCTGGCTACCGTAAGTTTAATCACCTGCCGGTTATATTTTCTGATAATGCCGGTGATCGTCAGCAGCACAGATACAATCACTGCAAATATAACCACCACAGCCCTTATCAGCTGAATCATGAGCTGCCGGCTGAGCGCAGAAGTATCATGATCGACAAGCAGGAACCATCCGAGATTCGGTATAAACTGAGAAACTAAATATCCTTTTATATTTTGACTGCCATACCAGAACTCCTGCCGGTCTTCCGTGTTTCCCAGGATATTTTCCTCAAGCTTTGAGTAACGTAAAGCCGTAAACAGATCAGAATCCTCATATCCGGTCCGGTCTGTAGAGATCTCAATCGTTCCCTTGGGATCCACAAGATAAGCCCTGACCTCAAACTCATTTTCATACTCCAGCAGCAGCTGCTGAAGAGTATCCACGCGGAATCCAACGCCCACGATCCCCATGGTCTCTCCGGCCTGATCATATATTTTGGCATTGATAAACACAGTGATCTCGTTTTGAGCTGCCTCATCATTGTCTATATTCAGGGAATAATCATCCTTTGTTTCCAAAAATGTATAATACCAGTCATTTTCCGGATTGTCGGGGGTCAGTGTACGGTCAAGTCCATTGAAATGATAATACCGCTGAGTCTGCGTTGAGACGAGAAATACTGAATCGTAGTCATATTTCACACGGTATGTTTCCAGATACTCACGCATCGTATGAATAAAATCCTGATCTTCCAGATGCTCATTTTCATCATTTAGAAAATTCTTCAAAAGACTGTCATTTGCCATTGTCAGAGAAATGTTCACCGGTTTCGTAAAATTAGAATCTATCTGATGGGAAATGCTTTCCATTGTTAAATTGGAAACCTGTTCTATATCCTTTTCATAAACATCCCAGTTAGTCTGATAGCTGATAACTGCGGTTATAAAGAATCCAATAATAATGATGACACAGACCAGAAGGTTCGTGCGCAGTAATACATTCTTTTTCATAAATAGCCAAATCCTCTCCGCATCATTATACTGCATTCAGAACTAACAATCCAGTCTCACCTGACAGTTCGGCCTTTCACGCCCAGCAGTAACGGTTTTTACCTTTTTCCTTTGCACTGTACATCGCCTTATCCGCCCTCTGGTAAAGTGCAGTAAAATCTTCCCCGTGCCCCTCACTATAAGCGATCCCTGCCGAACAGCTGACCGGGACCTCCATCCTCTCTGATAGTATACGGCATCCCTCTGTAAGTGCCCAAAAGCGCATTCCCGCCATACTCTTCCCTCGAAGATCACCGTCCCACACTGCAAACTCGTCTCCGCCCATCCTGCCGAAGACCGCTGAAGTACCAAATACTCTTCGGAGAAGCTGTGCAAATTCCCGGATCACCTTATCTCCCGTCAGATGTCCCATCGAGTCATTTACGCTTTTGAAGTTATCCAGATCTATGGAAAAAAAATATCCCGTCTCCTTTTCAAGTCTCAATTTCACATGGTGCTCCAGGTATACCCTGTTATAAAGTCCGGTCATATGATCGAGCTCAACCCTCTGTTCCAACGTCTTGCTTCTCTGGATCGCCTCATTGGCAAGGGACGCAAGTGTCTGAGGATAGTATTCATCTTCTCCCTGTTCCAGATAGGGCATGGAGTGATGGAGGCTGCAGATCTGTACCCCATCAGGGGTATCCCGGCATACCACCGTAAACCTGCTGCCCTCCATGTCCACCAGCACTGATTTGCCCGGTGCGGATTTTTCCCGCACCCAGATGCTTCCATATACGACACAGACATCCCCGGTTATCTCCTGCGCTTCGTACCATTCATCCTGCAATTCGAACTGAATATTCCGTGCCTCCAGCTGGTCAGCTGTCATTCCCTGCAGAAACGTTTCTCTGTTTTTATAAAATTCATGGCGTCCGGTACCGATCATCAGCAGATTGTCAGGCAGGCCGTACAACCCTCTCTCCAGCTGGTCCGGCTCCTGATTGATGATATACAGATACCACAGATTCCTCACCTTTTCTATTGCCCTGCTGCAAAATTCCGATTGTTTTTCAGACATTCTGATTTCCCTTTTCACTTTTTATTTATGCATTCACTCAGCATTGCCAGCATCTGTTCTACCTGAATCGGCTTAGACAGGTGTCCGTCCATACCGCTGTCCAGAGATTTTTGGGTATCTTCATTAAACGCATTGGCTGTCAGCGCAATGACAGGAACAGTCCTCGCATCCGGTCTTCCGGAAGTCCGTATACGCCGGGCAGCTTCCAGTCCATCCATCACCGGCATCCTGATATCCATCAGCACAGCATCAAACTCCCCGGTGGCGCTTTCACAGAAACGTTTCACTGCTTCACTGCCATCAGCGGCACAAGTTACAGCAAAGCCATTCATCTCCAGAATCGTCCGGGCAATCTCGCTGTTCAGTTCATTGTCCTCAGCAAGCAGGATACGGCAGCCATGAAAGTCCCTCATGGGAGTAATTTCTTTTTGCACTGAAACGTCCTGCACTTCCTTTCCTTCATACTCGAAATTCAGTGTAAAGAAAAACTCTGACCCTTTTCCCACTTCACTTTTGACCTCCAGTGTCCCTCCCATCATCTGCACCAGCCGGCTCGAGATTGTCAGCCCCAGTCCGGTACCGCCATAACGTGCAGAAGTTCGTGCGTCCGCCTGCTCAAAGGCATTAAAAATACGCGACAAGACCTCAGGTTCTATCCCGATGCCCGTATCCGTAACAGAGAAGCAAAGCACTGCCCGCGGAGATGTCTCCACACATTCCACGCGCACCAGAATACTGCCCTGTTTCGTAAACTTGACTGCATTACCTATAATATTGATTAAAACCTGATTGAGTCGCAGACTGTCCGCATGAAGAGGCCTGTTTTCAAGATACCCGTTTTCAAAACACAGATCAAGATGTTTTTCTGCCGCCTGAGCACGGAATAATGATTCCAGATTGGACAGTTGCTGCGCAAGGTCTACGGATTCGTAGCTGAGCTCCAGTTTCCCGCTTTCAATACGTGACATATCCAGGATATCATTGATGAGGCTCAGCAGATATGCATTTGCCGACTCAATCTTTTCAAGACAGTCCAGCATCCGCTCACTGTCATCCAGGACACCCTTCGCAATCGTTGTCATGCCACTGATTGCATTCATTGGCGTGCGGATCTCATGACTCATCCTTGACAAAAAGTCTGTTTTCGCCTGGCTAACGGCATCCGCCTTTGATTTCATAATAAAAGACGGTACGATCTTGACCAGCTCCTTCAAAAGCTTCCGTTGTTCCCTGGTCCATTTGTAATTGTCCTGATCCACTTCAAAACTCATAGAGCCCACATACTCTCCATAATTCCAGATACCTGCATGAAGACATGACGCAATACGGGAGATTCCTTCCCGCACATTGTGGTCAGCCAGACCATCCTCATCATACATATTGGCACAGATTTCAAAATCCTCTGCCGATGCGTAAAAGTCCTGTCCCAGCTGTAAGTCACTGCGGTTTCTCGCCCACTGATATGAGAAATGATAACTCAGATAGTCCTTGTCAGCTTCTATGATAGAGACACGGTCAAACTGAAAAGTTCTCCCGACCCTGGCCAGTAATAAAAAAACCGCATCATCCAGATTTTTTGATTTTCCCAGCAGATCCAGTGCAAATGAGATCAGGTCATCGTTCAGTCTTGCATTTCCCATCTTAATATCATTGACTGGATGTTCCTCTGTGTATAGTTGCGTAAGGAACACCCCCAGCTCATTTGAAGTGTCCAGATAACAGGCTGCCTGCCCCTTGCCGTGTTCTTTGATGTATTTAAGTGTACTCTCCGCGCATCTGTAAAGAGCATTATAGTCTTGCACCACCTCTGTGCTGCACATCCCGATGCTGACTGATACATGAATATCCTTTTCCGCGTTGACGAGAATGTTCTGAACCATTCCCGAGATCCTGGGACCGATAACAGTCGCCTCCCTCTTGTTGCTGTTTTTAAAGAAAAGCATAAATTCGTCGCCGCCTATGCGGACCTGAATATCATCTGCCCCGGTCTCGGCGATGAGTAAGTCAGCCACCTCCTGAAGAATGGCATCGGCAAATACATTGCCTTCTTTCTGGTTGATATCCTCAAAGTCATCCATATCCAGCAGCATCAAAACACCGTGTTCTTTCGGTTCCTTCTGACTCAGGTAATCCTGGATCAGCCTGATTCCCCTTTCCTTGTTGTAAAGTCCGGTCAGGCTGTCTCTGGAGCGTGCTTCTAACAGTTCATCCTCTACTTCCCGCTGGCGTGTGATATTCTCCACAATCCCGATCACAAGCTGAGGCATCCCGTTTTCATCGGACAGTATCACAGACATCGTTTCCCTGCACCAGAATTCTTTTCCTGCACCCCGGAACTCACATGAGGCAGTTCTCTCTCCCCGCTGAATGCGCTCATACATTTCATAAAAATCAGAATAAAACTCTCTGTCTACATTTTCCTGTGCAAAACTTGCGGGCATATTTTCATACCGGTCACGGCAGTTATACATCATACGGGTACGTTCCGGAACGATACATTCACCCGTCTGGGGATAATAATAAAATTCACATGTTGTTGTGTTTTCCAGTGCGAGATGCAGAATCTCGTTGCTTGCTTCCAGCTGCTCAGACAGACGCTGATTTCGTTGTTCCGCTTTTTTCCTGTCATTGATATCCAGATACACACTCTGAATTATCTCTTCCCCTTCACTGTCCAGGAGGACTTCTGCACTCCCGATGATCCAGCAGGGTGTCCCGTCTTTCTGGAGCAGCCGATATTCATAATTTGCCTTGTCCCCCGGCTTCTTCAGCCTTGTGACCGCCCTCATGAGATATTCCCGGTCCTCCGGGACTATCAGTGCATTCAGTTCCCAATGTTTCTTTGCCCAGAACTCCCCCGGTGTGTAACCAAATATACGTATGGCTTCCTGATTGGCATTCTTGAATACAACGTCATTTCCCCTCAGGCGATACTGAACAATGCCGCACAGTACAGACTGAAACAGATGATCATAATGAACTGCCAGTCTCTTTTGTTCAGCTGCCTGTTCTTTCAGCCGCTCTCTGGTTTCAACTTCTTTTGAGATATCCCGTATGACGCTTACACAGACTTCCCGCCCCTCCTCGGACATGCCCTTTTTTCCAATATCATTGACCCATATGTAACTGCCGTCTTTTTTCAGCATACGATACTGCACTTCATAGTCCATGCCACGCCTGAAAGCTTCCGATACCAGACGTTCTACATCTTCCCTGTCTTCCGGATGCATACAGTTGATAACTTTTCCATCAATATCTGACACAAACTCATCGTATGTATACCCCAGATGAGAAAGCATGAGATCATTGACATAGTAAAGAGGAAAATCAGGTTCCAGATACCCGCCCATCATGCCGCCGGATATGCTTCTGCCTAAAATGTCAAGCGCCTTTGCCTCTAAACGCTGTTCCATCTCAGATCGGTTTGAACTGGCAGCAGGAAAAAACTCCCCATCTGCCTGCTGATCGTCCGGAGTTGACGCATGAATGGACGCAATCCTGCAGGTTCCTTCATTCTCTTTTGTACATGCAGCTGTAACACGCATTATCAGGTAATCTGCAGCGTCTGAACCGGGATATACCGCTGCAGTCAGCAGCACTACAGCGCAGTTGCCGGTGCAGACAGTCTCTTCGATCCTGGCATATTCAATCCTGCATGGCCAGGGCGCCTGGACAAACTCTCTGCGCAGCGCCAGCTCCGCCTGGCCCCGGCCGCAGACCATTTCCGACATGCCGGTTCCTACCCATTGGATCTCCTCTGTCAGGCAGGCTAAGGTGTGTTCTAAATCCCGCTGCACCAGATATGAATCGAAAAATGTCCGGACTGTACCGGCTGCTTCACCTGGTCGTATCATATACTTCCTCACTTTCCATAGACCGCACTGTCTCGCTGCAATGTCTGTTCAAATATGCCACTTTGTTCATAAATATTTTCTTAAATCATAGCACATACACTGAAAAAACTCAACGAACTTATGGTATGCCAGACATCGAATAAAACCTTTCCATATTCCTGTTGACTTTTCAAACTGTAACTGGTAATATAACAGTATAGAACTGTAATGGAATTTATTACATATCCAAAACAAAAGGAACAAAATCGAAAGGAGCGTTATCCATGAGGAAGTTTGATGCAATTATCATTGGATTTGGAAAAGGTGGAAAGACCCTGGCAGGCGCATTAGCCGCGGCCGGTAAATCTGCTGCAGTAGTCGAACAGTCAGAACAGATGTACGGAGGGACCTGCATTAATAAAGCCTGTATCCCCACCAAATCACTCGTACACAGTGCTGCACTCTCTGCAGCCGAGGGCGGCACATTTGTGGAAAAAGCACACCGTTACCAACAGGCTGTTGAAGCAAAAGACCTGTTAACATCCATGCTGCGCGGCAAAAATTATCATAAACTCGCAGACAATCCCAATATCACTGTCATAGACGGATATGGCTCATTTATCAGCCCGAACCGCATTGCTGTAGAATCAGGAGACAGGCGTGAGGAAATAGAAGCAGAGCAGATTTTTATCAATACCGGTGCACGTCCATTTGTCCCCCAAATTCCGGGACTGAAGGACAGTAAATATTTCTATCTCAGCGAAAGCCTTCTGGATTTAAAAACACTTCCCCGCCGTATGGTCATCATTGGCGGTGGCTACATCGGCATGGAATTTGCCTCCATGTATGCCAACTTTGGTTCACAGATTACGGTCATTCAGGACGGCGAAACCTTTCTTCCCCGCGAAGATGCCGAAATAGCCCGGGCAGTCCTGGACAGTCTGGAAAGCAGGGGCGTTCATATCCTGCGTTCCGCCAGAACCGAACAGATACTGGACACGGATGAGTGCGCTGTGATCACTGTCTCCACGGGTTCCGGCAGACTTAAGCTGCAGGCAGACGCCATTCTTGTTGCAACCGGCCGGCGCCCCAATGTGGAAGGTCTGAACCTGGACGCTGCAGGTGTTGAACTGACTTCGCGCGGCGCCATAAAAACAGATGAGCACCTGCGCACCACGGCGTCAAACATCTGGGCTATGGGTGATGTGGCAGGTGGACTCCAGTTCACCTATATTTCCCTGGATGATTACCGCATCATAAAATCCCAGGTTCTTGGCGACGGCTCACGCACAGCTTCCAACCGTGGGGCAGTCCCTTACAGTGTATTCCTGGATCCGCCCTTCTCCCGTGTGGGGATGACAGAATCCGAAGCAAGAGAAAAGGGTTATGACATACGAATCGCAAAACTTCCGGCGTCTGCGATCCCCAAAGCCCAGATTCTACAGCAGCCGACCGGATTGCTGAAAGCCGTAATCGACGAAAAGACCGGGCGGATTCTCGGAGCCCACCTTTTCTGTGAAGAGAGCTATGAAATGATCAATATTATTAAACTTGCAATCGATTCAGGCATCCCGTATACCGTACTGCGTGATAATATTTATACACATCCCACGATGAGTGAAGCGCTGAACGATCTGTTTCATATCTGACAGAATGTAAAACTCCCGACTTCCTATTACAACGCCTTGATTTTAAAAATATTCTTTTTATTATATGACAAAAAAATTCCGCCCGTTCATTTGAACAGGCGGAATTTCTGTATCTTATATCATGATTCGAGGATTCATGACCGGTGTGCCAGCTCTGCTGTAATGTCCTCCCATGTAACGCCTTTCTCAGCCATCAGCACCATCACATGGTACAGGAAATCTGAGATTTCATATTTAATCTCCTCTTTATCAGGATTTTTAGCCGCGATAACAATCTCCGTACACTCTTCTCCGACTTTTTTCAATATCTTATCGACACCCTTGTCAAAGAGATAATTCGTATAAGATCCGTCTTTCGGATGAATCTTCCGGTCCATGATGACATCGTATACATTCTGGAACACGCGAAGCGGATTCGTATCATCGTATTCTTTCTTTACAAGTTCCTGGAAGAAACAGGTGCGGTTCCCGGTATGGCATGCAGCACCCACCTGTGAAACCCTGGCCAGGATCGTATCCCTGTCACAGTCGATTGTCAGCGACTTGACATACTGTACGTGTCCGCTGGTCAGCCCTTTTGTCCAGAGCTCGTCTCTGCTGCGGCTCCAGTATGTCATTTTCCCCGTCGCCAGTGTGGTATCAAACGCCTCTTCATTCATATAGGCGAGCATCAGTACCTCTTCCGTCCTGTAGTCCTGTACAATGACCGGCACCATCCCGTCACTGTTGGTCTTAAACTGTGACCATGGAATTTCGCTTTCAAATGTATTGACTGAAATCCCATTCTCTTTACAGGTGCGTTTCAGCTGCATCAGCTGTGCATCCAGGGCACTCACCCATGCCCCCGTCACTCCGTCCACTGCTTCGCTTTGAAGTGCGGCAATGACCTGTTCCTCTTCCATGCGGTCGCAGAGCAGAAGAATAGAAATGCCGGATACGCTTCTCACTTCTTCCTGCAGAATCTCCTTTAAACAGATCACCTGACTTGCATACTCTTCGATCATGGCCTGATGGTCTGTAAACTCTTCCTTTTTTGCAATGCAGACAGCGATCTTCTCTCTTCCGAATTTTTTGGATACCTCTTCCAGAAGCTCCACATTGGATGGTTTGCTGAAATTCAGTACCGCTTTGGCACATCCCGCATAGATCAGTTTTTTCACATCCTCCATACGCTTGATATTCCCCGCCGCCATCACCGGAACTTCTGCTGTTGTACAGATATTCTTGATATTGCTGATGGCTTCCTCATGTGATGTATCATCGGAAGACAGGTCAAATACCAGAATTTCATCCGCGCCATTGTCACTGTAGAATCCTGCCAGTTCTTTTACATCCTTGCATTCAAATACATTTGTTTCCTTAAAGCCGGCAACTGCCTGTCCTGAAAACAGATAGATACACGGCACAATCGTCTTCATTCCCATCGCTTTCTTCTCCCGTCTTTATAAAGTACCTTTTGTGGACATCACATCCGTGATCCGCCCGTCAGACAGAGTTGCCTCGTCAAGAGCTTTCGCAAATGCCTTGAACAGCGCTTCGATGATATGGTGCGTATTCTGTCCGTCCAGCACCTTCAGATGCAGGTTCATCTCGCCCGCATAGGACACGGCATAGAAAAATTCCCGCACCATCTCCGTATCCATATCTCCGACGCTGTCACATTTAAAATCATAGTCAAAAGAAAAATACGGACGGCCGCACAGATCGACCGCACAGAGCACAAGTGCCTCGTCCATTGGCAGAATCATACTTCCATAACGTCTGATGCCCTTTTTATCTCCGACAGCCTCCCGAATGGCATTTCCCAGTACGATGCCTGTATCCTCGATCGTATGATGACAGTCCACCTCCAGATCACCCGTCGTCTCAAGTTTCATGTCAAAAAGTCCGTGTCGCGCAAATCCATCCAGCATATGGTCAAAAAAACCGATGCCGGTCTCTATCCTCGCCTTACCGCTCCCGTCAAGTGACAGGTCCATGGAAATCTGAGTTTCTTTTGTATTTCTCTTTACAACGGCTTTTCTCGTCATATGCTCTCCCCCTTATGATTCTTCTTCAAAACGCACACGGATAGAATTCGCGTGTGCCGTCAGCTGTTCTGACTCTGCAAACGTGATAATATCCCGGTGAATCGGTTCCAGTGCCTCTTTTCCATAGTAGATGATACTGGACTTTTTGACAAAATCATCGACAGACAGCGGCGAGAAGAATTTTGCTGTTCCGTTGGTCGGCAGGATATGGTTCGGTCCTGCGAAATAATCCCCAAGGGGCTCACTGCTGTAATCCCCGATAAAGATAGCTCCTGCATTTTGGATCTTCGTCATCACTTCAAACGGATGTTCCATCATGATCTCCAGGTGCTCTGATGCGATCTGATTCGCCGCATCGATCGCCTGCTGTGTATTCTCCGCCACCAGCAGGTATCCGAAATTGTCCAGGGATTTCCTTATGATTTCTTTTCTGGAAAGTTTTGCTGCAAATGTTTCCACTTCTTCATTGACCTTCTGAGCCAGTTCTTCGCTGGTCGTGATCAGTATTGCCGATGCAAGCTCATCATGTTCCGCCTGAGACAGCAGGTCTGCCGCCACGAATCTTGGATTTGCCGTCTGATCTGCAAGCACAAGGATCTCACTCGGTCCTGCAATGGAATCGATGCTGACATGACCGTATACTGCTTTTTTTGCCAGTGCAACATAGATATTGCCTGGTCCTACAATTTTATCAACTTTCGGAATGGTCTGCGTCCCATACGCCATGGCAGCGATCGCCTGAGCGCCTCCGATTTTATAGATTTCATCGACTCCCGCCTCTCTGGCTGCCGCCAGAACGACCGGATTCACTCTGCCGTCTGCCCCGCATGGTGTCGTCATAATAATCTTCCCGACACCCGCCACTTTCGCCGGCACAATATTCATCAGCACCGAGGACGGATACGCCGCTTTCCCCCCCGGCACATAGACTCCGGCCACCTCCAGTGGCGTGACTTTTTGTCCCAGGAGTGTACCATTTTCCTGCGTATCAAACCAACTGGTGCGTTTTTGTTTTTCGTGATATGTCCGGATGTTAAACAATGCCTTTTTAATCACGGCAGTCAGGCCCGCATCGACTTCGTGATAAGCAGCCTCAATCTCCGCCTCCGTTACGCGTACATTGTCCGGCGTCAGTTTTGCATGGTCGAATTTCTCCGTATACGCAAAGACTGCTTCATCCCCTCTTTTCTTCACATCTTCAAGAATGTCTTTTACCGTATCCTCGTATGCACCGTACTGCGACGGGGAACGTTTCAGCATATTGACCAGGATATCCTGTGTCGCCTCTTCTGTTAATGTTACAATCCTCATACTATTCTCCTTAATCAAAGAACCTCTCTCAGATCCCGGATAATCTTTGTGATTCGTTCATTTTCCATCTTCATACTGACCTGGTTGACCACCATCCGAGCTGACAGGGGGCATACTTCCTCCAGAACACGCAGGCCGTTTTCTCTAAGCGTTGACCCCGTCTCGACGATATCGACGATGACCTCGGACAGTCCGACGATCGGCGCAAGCTCGATGGAGCCGTTCAGCTTGATGATCTCAACCGTCTGATGCTTTTTATTATAAAAATAGTCCTTTGCGATATTCGGATATTTTGTCGCAACCCGGATCAGCTGGTTGTGCTGCAGCAGCTCCAGTGCCGATTCCGGGCCGCAGACACACATTCTGCATTTTCCAAAGCCCAGATCCATCACCTCGTACAGCTTTCTCCCCTCTTCCAGAATCGTATCCCTTCCGACAATCCCGATATCCGCCGCACCATATTCCACATATGTGGGTACATCCGGTCCTTTCGCGAGAAAGAACTTCAGCCTGAGTTCTTCATTTACAAAAATCAGTTTCCTGGAATCTTTATCTTTCATTTCTTCACACGTAATGCCGATTTTTTCAAACAGCTCCAGTGTCGTCCTGGCAAGTCTTCCCTTGCCGAGCGCAAAAGTCAAATATCTCATATTCGTGTATTCCCTTTCATTTTTTCTGCTATAAATCGACCTTCTTTACACTGTCCGTGTTCAGGTCCACCGTGCTCGCCGCATGTTCACTCTCCACATACACAACAGAATCAAACCCCTGTTTTTTCGCATAAACGCTGTAATCCTCCGGCGTTTTGTCCTTATCCTGCACCATGCATGCCATTTTCATTCCGCGGCTTCTGTCTTTTTTGGCGAGTCTGACTGCGGTGCTGCGCAGATATTCCGGATAAACAATCATCGTCTTCTGGCTCGACACCGGAATCTCGATATTCTGGCGTTCCAGTGCATTCATCACCTGTTCCATCACAAGCGCAAAGCCGATTGCCGGTGACGGGCGCAGAAAATGTTCCAGAAGACTGTTGTAACGGCCTCCTTTGACGAGAGGCTCCCCGGAACCATACGTATATCCCTGAAAAATAATACCGGTATAATATTTGTACTTGCTGAGCATACCCAGATCAAATGAAATGTATTTCTCGACACCGTATAATTTTAAGATCTCATATATCTTCTCCAGACGCTCAATCGCAGCACGCGCTTCTTTATTGTTCGTCAGGTTCTTTGCCTCCTCCATGATCTCCACAGAGCCAAACATATGCGGAAGGCGCAGAAATGCATGTTCAAGCTCTCTGCTGAGCTTCTGCTCGGAGATCAGCTCTTCCACGCCGAAATGGTTTTTATTGGAGATCAGTTCACGCAGACGCGCAACAGTCTCCTCATTCATTCCCGCCTCCTCAATGAGCGATTTAAAAAAATCTACCTGACCTACACTGATCTGAAATTCTGACAGTCCGGTCTCTCTGAGCAGATCTACCATCAGAGTGAGGATCTCTGCATCCGCGTCGATTGATGCATCTCCCATCAGTTCAACACCCATCTCTGTAGATTCCTTTAATCGTCCCTGATAGCTGGAGTTATTGATAAACGTGCTGCCCTGATAGCAGAGACGCACCGGCATACCGTCTTCCAGAAAATACTTTGCAGCAGCCCTTGCCACAGAAGGCGTAAAGTCCGGGCGCAGTACAAGCGTATTTCCCTCGCGGTCAAAAAATTTGTACAGATCTTTTGAAGGAGTGGTGCCCACTTCCCTGCTGAATACATCGAAGAATTCAAATGTCGGCGTCTCAATATCCTGGTAGCCGTAACGATGGACCATACGATGCAGCTTCTCCTGAAGAAACTGTTTTCTCTCGCATTCTCCATTGTAAACATCACGTACGCCCTCCGGCGTGTGGAACATTCTTTGTACCATTTTCGTATTCTCCCTCTGCTTTATCGTATTAAAGTGCTACCATGGTAGCATATTACCATGTGAATCTTTTCGATTATAGTCCATTCTGAATAAAATGTCAATCCCTGGATAAAAGGTCTTTCTGCAGTCCGTCCAGGTAAGAGACCAGCAGTCCGTTTTTCTGATTCAGAAAATACTCCCGGTCAAGTTCTTCGTAAGAAAACCGTTTCCTGCCGCCGTCATCCGCACGTTTTCGAAAACGGAGGACATCACACAGGCGCAGGTAGTAAAATTCATTTCGTCCTGTAAAATAGAGAATTAAAAAAGCGATGCCTCCCTGTTTCTCAAATTCCTCCATGAACATAACCTGATGCTCATGAATATTCGCCAGCGGAAAAGTATCAGCCGCGCACTCCTTCGCGTCAAAGCAGACCGGAATCCCCTGCACCGCACCGATATAGTCAACGGTACTCTTCTTTTCAAAATACGCAAGCGTGATATGCCTGTGTTCCTTGTCGATTTTGATGGGGGTGATTGGAGTCGGAATTTTCTGGATCAGCGCCAGCCCTTTTTCCCGGTACTGTTCATTTGTCCTGTTGATCAGCTCTTCCAGCGTAGAACCGCGAAGGCCTCTGGAATTCCATGTGCCCATTACAGTCCCCGCCCCCTATTCGATAAAGCCGATTTTGTTAAACGGGAAATAACGCAGAACAGCTTTTCCCAGAATTGCATCCCTTTTTACATATGTATTATTCCAGAATCTGGAATCCTTGGACCAGTTGCGGTTGTCTCCCAGCATAAAATACGAATCCTCCGGCACCTCATAAGGTCCGAAATCTCCTTCCATCGGTTCCGGAATGAAGCTGTCGTCAAGCGGTTCGGTACTGTCATTGATATAAACCTTCCCATCTTTTATGGTGACAGTCTCACCCGGGAGCCCAATAATACGCTTGATAAAAAGTTTGGATTCATTGTCCGGATATTTAAAGATCACGATGTCATAGCGCTCCGGGTCGTGTGTAAGATAGGCCAGACGGTTCCCGAAGATCTGGTCCCCTGTCATGATCGTATTCTCCATCGATTCCGACGGTATCTTGGCGTTGATGATCAGAAAATTATTGACGACCAGCACGAATACGACGACAAAAATAATCATTTTTACATAGTCCCAGAGTTCATTCTTCATAGATTTGCTCATGCTTTACTCCTTAAGATGTTCTTCAACCAATATCTTTTTAAAAAGATCCGGAAGTTCGGCTTCTGCGACCCGTTCGCTTAAATCTTTGAAAGGTTCCTGCATCCTTGGAAAACAGAGTCTCCATGCATGCAGAAGCTGGTGCCGCAGTCCATATTTTCTTCTATACTTTTCATTCCAGACCGGATCGCCGTATTTGGCATCTCCTATGATCCCATGACCGCATCCTGCAAGATGACTGCGGATCTGATGCGTTTTCCCGGTAAGCAGCTCTACTTTCAGCAGCGTAATTCTTCCATTGGTGTCCAGGGGCTCATAAGCCGTCTCAATCCGGGATGCCCCCGGCCGCGGCGTCTGATATATCTCTACTTTATTACATTTTTCATTTTTATGCAAATATCCGCTGATATGTTCTGCATTTCGTACTTCTCCCTGCACGAGACAGAGATAGTATTTCTGAATTGTCCGTTCTTTTAAAAGACGTGACATTTCCTGCAGTCCTGTCACCGTCTTGCCTGCCAGCAGGAGACCACTCGTATTGCGGTCCAGGCGGTTGCATACGCCTGGCCTGAAGGTGCGCAGGTCCTCCCTGGAAAGCTGATGGCTGTGTATGAGGTAGCTGATCATATATTCATTGGCGGAAATATCTTCGGCTCTGGCTTTCTGCGACAGCATACCGGCCGGTTTGTCCATGATCAGAACATGTGCATCCTCATAGACGATCTCAAGAGGCACCTGCTCTGCCACTGCTTCACGTTTCGTAAACTTTTCGACCGTCTCATCAGAAAGAAACAGTGTGATTTCATCGTTCTCAGTGACTTTTTCACTTCCGTCCGCCCTCTTTTTATTCAGCACAATATTCTTTTTCCGAAGCATTTTATAGATAAAACTCTTCGGTGCCTGATTCAGATACTTCTGCAAAAATTTATCCAGTCTCTGACCTGACTCTTTTGATGATATGTGTAAAACCTGCATGGGTAAAAACTCCTAATCTTTACAGGGCCAGGGTCAGCATGATATGCCTGACCATCTCATCCCTCGACATTCCCGGATACTTCGGGTCCGGTGAAAATATGATTCCCTCCTGCAGACTGTCCCGGTTTTTATTCATTCCGTCCAGCCGTTCCAGGAATTTGTCGATCGTCCCCGTCATCACTCTGACAGAGACAGGATAGCCGTTATGCCTGATCATTTTCTGCAAATGTTCCTGAATGAAATCTGCACGATCCCTGGACTCATTTTTTGTATAGCACACAACCGTGTTCCCGCAGACAGCAGCCGCATCCACGTAAACACTTTTTTCATATGTGGTAAAAAACAGCTCATATGCCATGATAAGTTCTCCTGCATGTGCCTGAATCCTGCTTGTCATCTCTCCTGGACCAGGCTTTTGCATCATCATCATGATCAGTCCTACCATGGACCTGCATCCCGGCAGACAGCCGACAACTGCCACCACCGTCAGAACATTTTCTCTCTTTCCAAAGTACAGCAGACCCAGCACAAATACTGCCACTGGCAAAGCAAAAAGTCCTGCCGTGATCAGCAGTCTTCTCTTTTTCTGGGCCGCTATATAACCGGTCTCTCCTTTTTGCACTTTCATTTTAGTTCCCCGATTTCTTTTTATGTACGTTTCGTATCGTCTTTCTCCCGGTTGTTTTCCTTATTTTGTTCCCGTTCCGGGGTCCTGCGTCCCGTAATTTTCCTGCAGGGCGGATCAGGCATTTTTTATCGTAACCGATCAGATCCGTCCTTCCTGTTTTTCTCAGCGCTTCCTCCACGAGTGACCGGTTCTGCGGCAGACGATACTGCATTAGCGCCCGCTGCATTGCTTTTTCATGAAAAGACCGCGGTACATAGACCGGTTTCATGTTTCTGGGATCCAGCCCCGTATAATACATACACGTCGAAACTGTGGACGGCGTCGGATAGAAGTCCTGAACCTGTTCCGGCATAAAACCCATATCCCGCACGTATTCAGCCAGCTTTACCGCATCGCCGAGTCCGCAGCCCGGATGTGAAGACATAAAATACGGAACTGCATACTGCTGCTTCTTCAGCCGCTGGTTCCATCCCTGATATCTGCGCAGAAATTCTTCATATACTTCATGCTTCGGTTTCCCCATGCACTCCAGTACTGCATCAGATACGTGTTCCGGTGCTACTCTCAGCTGCCCGCTGATATGGTGTTCGACAAGTTCCTTCATAAATTCATCATTACTGTCCTTTATCACATAGTCAAAGCGGATGCCGGATCTGACGAATACCTTTTTTACTTTCGGAAGCTGGCGCAGGCGGCGCAGCAGCTTCGTATAATCACTGTGATCGGCATTCAGGCGGGGGCACGGAGAAGGAAACAGACACTGCCTGTCTTTGCATACTCCCTTTTCCATCTGCTTTTGGCACGAAGGCTGCCTGAAATCAGCGGTCGGTCCCCCCACATCATGGATATATCCTTTAAATCCGGGATCTTCCGTAAGCGAAACGGCCTCCCGCTCCAGTGATTCATGACTCCTCGCCTGCACAATACGTCCCTGGTGGAACGTCAGCGCACAGAAATTGCACGCTCCAAAGCATCCCCGGCAGCTCGTCAGGCTGAACCTCACTTCATCGATTGCCGGAACTCCGCCGTCCTTTTCATACCTGGGATGATATGTGTTCGCATACGGCAGGTCGTAGATATCATCCAGCTCCTGCATGCTGAGAGGCTTTGCGGGCGGATTCTGCACGATGTATCCCTGCCCTTCATACGGCTCTGCCAGCGTATCTCCGGTAAACGGATCCGTATTGCGGTACTGAACGGCAAAACTCTCGGCATAGCTTTTCTTATCCCTGCAGATCGTTTCATAGGACGGGAGGACTACCGCACCGCTCACGCGGTTTTTATTCTTTGTCCGGTAAACAGTCCCGGGTATATAAGTGATCTCAGAAATCGGAATACCGGCATCAAGTGCCTCTGCAATGTCAATAATGGAATGCTCTCCCATTCCGTAGGAGATCATATCCGCCCCGGAATCCAGAAGCACGGAGCGTTTCACCCGGTCAGACCAGTAGTCGTAATGACCGAGACGGCGCAGGCTTGCCTCTATTCCTCCCAGTATGACAGGGGTGTGCTTATATGTCTGCCTGATCAGATTGCCGTAGACGATCACCGCGCGGTCGGGCCTGCATCCCATCTTTCCGCCGGGCGAATACGCATCCGTGCTTCTGTGTTTTTTTGCGACCGTATAGTGGTTCACCATGGAGTCCATATTGCCCGATGAGACGAGGAACGCAAGGCGCGGTTCTCCAAAAACCTGTATGCTCTCTGGTTTCGTCCAGTCCGGCTGTGAAATGATCCCGACAGAATATCCCCTGCTCTCCAGCAGACGTGTGATGATCGCGCTTCCAAACGAAGAATGGTCAATGTAGGCGTCCCCGCAAATATAAACAAAATCAGGTCTGCTGATGCCCGCAGCATCGAGTTCCCGCTTTGTTGTCGGTAAAAATTTTACAGGCATGTGTTAAGCACCTCATAATTTCCTTCCAGTATGTCCCGGTATGTATGGATATAATAATCCGCAAGACTTTTCTTCTGTTCATCCTGATTCACGCTGTAGGCATCCCAGACCGCACATGTCTGCATGCCCGCTCTCTTTCCCGCCAGAATACCCGCCGGTATATCTTCAAACACGAGGCACTGTGCCGGGTCCGCATCCAGCTCTTCTGCCACCAGCAGATAGATATCCGGCTCCGGTTTTCCTCTTTTCACATCACAGCACGTATGAACGGATGAAAAACATTCCTCCAGCCCATGGACTTTCAGAATTGCTTCCACCAGTTCCCTGCTGTTGCTGGAAGCGATGCCCATACGGATATCTTTTTTCTGCATCTCCATAATAAATTCAAACACCCCGTCTTTCAGAGGTGTCTCGTGCAGGTACTTATCGCGCGCCATAAAAAGCCATTCATCTTTGATCGTTTCAACGGAATCGTTCAGACTGAATCTCTTCTTAAAATATCCTGCAGTTTCAGTAAAACTCATCCCCTCAATCTCATGCTGCAATGTCTCCGGAAGTTCCTTTCCGTGACGGCTCAGATATACCATATCGATGTTCTTCCACATCCACATGGAATCCACAAGCGTGCCGTCCAGGTCGAACAGCATTGCTTTTTTATTCTTTAACATGTGTTTTTACCAGCCTTTCTGTCTCATCTGATGTAAGCGCCCGGTATTCCCCCGGGCGAAGCGTTTCATCAAGTGTAAGGGTTCCCATAGACAGCCGTTTCAGATACAGCACACGCTTATTTACAGCCTCAAACATCCGTTTAATCTGATGAAACCTGCCCTCCCGTATCGTTATCTCCACCTCAGAGATTTCTCCGCTTTTTATAACAGACAGCTGGGCGGGCAGTGTCCGTTTTTCATCTCCGATATCCAGCCCGCTCTGAAAACATTTCACATCCTCATCCGTCACAGCTCCGGAAATCCTGGCATAATAAACCTTGTCCACGTGTTTTTTCGGCGAAAGCAGTTCGTGCGAAAGCGCTCCGTCATTTGTGATAAGCAGCAGGCCTTCCGTATCTTTATCCAGCCTTCCGACAGGAAACAGGTCACTCCTGCTGTGTTTCGTAATCAGATCAAGGACCGTCCTGTCTTTCCCATCTTTCACAGCGGAGACTACACCTGCAGGCTTGTACAGCATAAAGTATTCTTTGCTTACAAAGTCCACCTGTCTCCCTGACACCGTGATGCAGTCCTTTCCCGGACATACTTTCTGTTCCGGTCTGCACACAACGATGCCGTTCACACAGACCTGTTTTTTGCGGATCATTTCTTTTACAGCAGACCGGGAGCCAATACCCATCTCCGCCAGGTAACGGTCCAGCCGCATTATTTTTGTTGCGCTTCTCCTGTCTGCCATCACTGCCATCTCCAGCCGCTGTAATATTTGTTCTTCAGTGAATGATTCTGGACCTTCCCCCAGCCAAGCGGAAATTCCTCGACACAGACGAGATACCATCCATGATCACCGTCCAGATCTGTGATATCGAGGGTCTCGCCTTTCAGATATTTAATGACCCGGTAATCGTCATGCGGCAGTGAAAGAACTCTGCGGTATTCTGTGGGTCTCAGTCCCATCGCAAAGGCCTGCGAAGGTTCAAAACGCCCGTTCTTTATATCTCCCAGATACCAGCCTGTACGAAGGTAACGTATCGGTTTTTCCGGTTCATAACCGCCGGGAAGTGCGTACAGTTTCCCTCCTATTACCCGAACTTCCATGTCATCCAGAATTTCCGCAGACACATCCTTTAAAAAATCTTCCGCCTCTTTGGGAACCCGGCCTTTTCCTGTTCTTCCGGCACGGTTTGCACACAGTTCACCCTGTTTTTTTAACAGTGCAAGGAAGTGCCCCTCCCCGCGCATTTTATATGGAAAAATGCGGACACACTGCACAAGCCCGCCGCAGCCTTCTGAAAATCCCTCGTACGGTGCGATCTGTACAAGCTCAAGGTCCGGATATTCATGCAGCAGCCATTCTATATTATCTTCATTCTCTTCTTTTGAAAAAGTACATGTGGAATAGAGCATCATCCCACCGGGTTTTAGCATTCTGTAAGCCTGTCCAAGCAGCTCTTTCTGTATCACGGCGTATTCCCCCGGTCCCCGAGATTCCCAGCCGGCAGTCATACGCGGCTCTTTTCGGAACATGCCTTCCCCTGAGCAGGGTGCATCGATCAGTATCTTATCAAAGTATTCCGGATAGAATGCAAGCAGCTTCTGCGGATTTTCACTCGTCACACAGATATTCGGAATCCCGAATAATTCCAGATTTTTGAGAAGTGCTTTTGCTCTGGAACTGCTGATATCATTCGCAAACAGGAGTCCCTTTCCCTGCAGCCGTGCACCGAGTTTCGTCGCTTTTCCGCCGGGTGCCGCACACAGGTCCAGCACCCTGTCTCCCGGTTCCACCGGCAGGCGGTCTGCAGGCGTCATTGCGCTCGGCTCCTGCAGGTAATAAAGTCCCGCCGCATAATACGGATCTTTTGATGGCTGTTCTGACTCTTTATAAAAAAAGCCGTCAGCGATCCATGGGACCTCTTCCGTCAGGATCGATGTTCTGTTCCTGAACTCCTCCGGTGACAATTTCAGTGTATTGACTCGCAGCCCGCAGGCAGCCGGCTGTGTCAGACTCTGTATGTACGAATCGTACTGAGTTCCAAGCAGCTCTTGCATCTGTTCCAGAAACTTCTTTGGTAAATTCATCTCCATTTTCTAACCTTCCAGCGAATCCATCGTTACAGCCTGTGCGCGGTATCCCTCTGCTATAATGTCAAGCTGCTTATGGAACCGTTTCAGCTGCTGAAGATCATTCGTCGCGTAGATGCGATAAAATTCATCCTGTATTTTTACTGCTTCCCGCTGATTGGAAAGCTTAAACAGATTTTCAATGTTGTTCAGTATATCTGAGACCAGATTCATCTGAAGCAGCGAGGAATTCTGTGCGTCCATGATCTCATTTCGCACTGTGGACATCTCATTGTCCAGCGCAATAATTGCATCTGCAGCCTTACTCAGCCGGATGCGGATATGTTCCGGCATCTTGGATTTATATTTGTACTGCAGGGAATGCTCGATTGTCGCCCAGAAATCCATCGCCATCGTGCGTATCTGAATCTCCGCCTGAATTCGCTTCGGTCCGTTCAGTGTCTCAACCATATAGTAAATGATCATATGAAAGCTCCTGTAACCGCTGTCTTTCATATGTGTAATATAATCTTTCTCGTATTTGACCGTGATATCACTTCTGTTCCTGATCAGCTGAGCCACCCGCTCAATATCTTCCACGAACTGACAGATGATCCGGATACCGGCGATATCCTCGATCTGCTCTTCCATCTGTTCGATCGGAATCTGTTTTTTCTGAAGCTTTTCCAGAATGCTGGTCACACTCTTTACCCGTCCGGACACTTCCTCTATCGGAGAATAAAGATTTTTTACTTTATGCTCTTTGATCAGATGATTAAATTTATCTGTCAGCTCCCTGACTGCCAGTTCATAAGGGTTTAATATTTCACGCCACAACTGTATTTCCATATACCAATCTCTCCTTTATTTCGACTTACCCATCATCCATTATATGAATGAATCCGGAAATTAGACCAGTTATTTTATATTTTTCAGGACATGCAGCAGATATTCCCACATACGGCCGACAGAAGAGATACTGATACGCTCATTTACACTGTGGATATCCAGGATATCCGGTCCAAAAGATATGCAGTCAAGCGCATCAATTTTCCCCTTAAACAATCCGCATTCCAGTCCGGCATGTACCGTAGTCACAGCCGGCTGCTTTCCAAATAACGCTTCATATGTCCGGCACATAATCTCCCGGAGCATTGATTCTTCCTGATATTCCCACGCCGGATATTCTCCCTCCAGTTCACACTCACCGCCAAGAAATTCTGTCAGATAACAGCTCCTGGACGCTACATGATATTTTTCACTCTCAACGGAACTTCGGATACTTACAAGCACATCAAACGTTTCCGGTGTGAGTACTGTTACTGCGGTATTCGTCGAGGTCTGAGGCATCCCCTGTACCAGGCCGCTCATATGAATCACACCGTTTTGCTGATTCATCAGGAAAAACAGTAATTTCTCCATACTGACCGGATGAAGAACAGGTTCCGTACCAATTCCCAGATTTGTGACTGTCAGTGTGATGTCTCCGTCACTGCCCGCATACTCTCTGCGAAGCTCTTTCTGCAGCAGGCTTACCGTATCCTTCAGAATCTCCTGGTTTTCTTCATCCGCCAGCACCAGCGCTCTGGCTTCATTCGGGATCACATTATGCTTTTTTCCGCCTTCAAACTCCGCTATCAAAAACGGCATCTGCTGCTTCAGGGTAAATAAGATCCTTCCCATAAGAATATTGGCATTTGCACGCTGTTTGTCGATCTCCATTCCAGAGTGGCCGCCTTTTAGCCCCGCAACGCGGATTTCATACCGGATATTAGTATCCTCAACATAACGCACGGGAATGGAACACTTTACGCTCACACCGCCTGCACAGCCGACGAGCAGGTACCCTTCTTCTTCCGAATCGATATTGATCAGGTACTTTCCTTTTAGCCTGGCAGCATCAAACTGTCCGGCTCCCAGAAGACCGACTTCTTCATTTGATGTGAGCAGAACTTCAAGTGCCGGATGCTTAAGCTTGCTGTCTTCCAGAAGTGCCAGTGCATATGCCACCGCGATACCGTCATCCGCGCCCAGCGTCGTTTCCTCGGCACAGATGTAGTCTCCGTTTACTGAAAGCTTCAGTCCATCTTTCTCAAAATCGTGTTTCGACTGCAGGGTTTTCTCTGCAACCATGTCCGTATGGCCCTGGATGATCACCGGAACTGCCGATTCATATCCCGGCGCTGCAGCTTTTTCTATCAATACATTGTCAGAATCGTCCACATGGCAGGTGAGTCCGTGCTCACGGGCAAAATCCGTCAGGAATCTGCATACATCCTCTGTATGACCGGATCCGTGAGGAATCTGACACCATTTTTCAAAATAATAAAATACGCGTTCAGGTTTTAAGCCTTCTAATACCGCCATATTTGCACCTTCCTTTCACAAACTTCATTGTGTCATATATAATATGAAAAATCAAGGCATATATATAGGAAAACACCTTGAGGTGAACAGCCATGAAACGTACAGGATTTATCCTTTTTATCACACTGCTCCTCGGATATATGCTATTATTTCCCGCAGAATCCCTGAACGCTTCCGTTCAGGGCATTAACCTGTGGTTCCGCACACTGCTGCCTGCGCTTCTGCCCTTTATTATACTCTCCGGACTGTTGATCCATACAAATTTTATTCCCTTTCTGTTCGGAATCTTTCCGTCATTCTGGCGTACCGTCTTCGGCTTATCGCCATACGGCGCCTATGCATTCGTGCTCGGCGTATTCTGCGGCTATCCGATGGGTGCCAAACTCACCGCCGACCTGCTGAGAGAAAACTGTATTACCAAAAATGAGGCTGATTATCTGCTCACGATATCCAACAATGCAAGTCCCATGTTTCTCATGGCATATATCCTGAATCAGCTGTTAAACACCCAGCGCATGGTTATTCTGTCTTTTGCATTAATATACGTTTCAGATTTCCTGTGCTGTTTGGTTTTCCGGACAGTTTACCACCGTTTCGGCTCTTCCTGCTCCGGTGTCAGTTCCATAAAAAAAGAGGTATCCCAAGTTCCGCTTCCGGAACTTCTTGATACCTCAATCATGAACGGTTTTGAATCCATAACCAGACTCGGCGGATATGTTCTGCTCTTTAACCTTCTGGCTGCGATGATTGAAAAAATACTGCCGTCCGGATCGGTGATCGGTTCTCTGATCGCAGCGGTGACCGAACTTACCAGCGGAGCTGCAAAAATTGCGCAGTTGCCCTGGGACTTTTCGCTTCGATACAGTATCATACTTGCAGCAACCGCATTCGGCGGCCTCTCCTGTGTACTGCAGACACACAGTATGATACGAAAAACAGGACTCTCCATACGGATGTATCTGGCTGCCAAAGTACTGAACGGCGCACTTACCTTTTTTCTGTGCTGGTTATTCTTCGCCTTCTTCCATGGATAAGTCATCAAATTCATCTTCATCCGGAAGCTGAACCTGCTGAGCCATGGCACCCGTCTGCGGCGCCAGCTCACTTCTGTTCTTATTCACCACATCATAACAGCTCTGCAGAGAAGTGATAAAGGTTTTATATTTTTCCCCGGCATCCTGCAGCGTACTGCCCATGATCTGCCCGAGATTTGCCAGCATATCGTCTGTGTAGGCAATGGCACTGACGCGGATATTATTTGCATCCTGTGTAGCATCATCCAGAATCCCCTGTGCCTGTTTGTTGGCATTCGTAATCGTCTCATTTGCCTGCGCATAAGCCTGCTGCATGACCTCATGCTGGCTGACAAGCTCCTGAGCCTTCGCCTGTGCATCCGCAATAATGCTGTCAGCCTTTGACTGCGCATCTGCAAGGATTGCATCTTTATTGCTGATGATTTTCTGATATCGCTTCACCTCATCCGGTGTTTTCATTCGGAGTTCACGCAGCATTTCTTCCAGCTCTTCTTTATTAACGACAATCTTAGTCGTGGACAGGGGCTGATATTTACAGCTGTCTACATATTCCTCAATCTCTTCAATAATCTGTTCAATTCTACTGCTCATAGCTCTTCTCCTTATCCATTATTCTTCTGTTCCCCATGAAGTTTCTTATAAATTTCTTCCACAACATAAGGTGGAACAAATTTCGTGATATCGCCGCCGAAGACGGCTACCTCTTTTACAGTTGTCGAACTCAAATATGCATATTCCAGGCTTGTAGTCAGGAACATGGTATCGATATCGGGTGCCAGAACCCGGTTTGTCTGCGCCATCTGCAGCTCAAAATCAAAGTCTGTGATCGCACGCAGCCCCCGCACAATAGCGTTGGCCTTATTTTCTCTGGCAAAGTCAATAGAGAGGCCGGAAAAAGAAGCCACTTTTATATTCGGGACTGATTCCGTTACCTTAGTTAGTATATTAACACGTTCTTCGACAGAAAACAACGGACTTTTTGCAGAATTGTGCAGAACCCCCACGATAACGCTGTCAAATAATTTAGCAGCGCGAGTGATCACGTCGAGGTGCCCGTTTGTTACCGGGTCAAAAGTGCCCGGATATACTGCTGTTGTCATAAGTGGATTTCTCCTGTATCTTTATATTTTTGATGTTGGGGTCGAGAGGCATTTTATCCCTTCTGACCCGGATATCATATTTTTATGATTGCTTTTTTCCATCTGCAGAAACAGATGCCTGTTCGTCTTATATCTTTTTTCACGCACAACGATAAACGGCAGCTTCTCCAGAAATGAAAAATCCGTATCAAGCGCCGCTTCTATTATAATCACAGTGTCTTCCGTAATCAGTGCCGAATCCGCCAGTGTCAGAAGAACTCTCTCTTCCACTCCCTTCTGATAGGGTGGATCCATGAAAATGTAGTCAAACCGAATCTTTTCATCCATTCTGCCGATTGCCGACAGAACATCCATCACCAGAATTTCACTTTCATCCTGCAGTTTTGTCTTCTGCAGATTATCCTTGATACATCTTACAGCTTCCCTGTCCTGTTCCACGAACACACAATGTGCCGCTCCGCGGCTTAACGCCTCGATACCGATCGCTCCGCTTCCTGAGAACAGATCCAGAAAATTACATCCCGCAATGCCTGTCTGCAGAATATTAAACAATGTCTCTTTGATTCTGTCTGTTGTTGGCCTGGTGAGCATTCCCTTCGGTGTCTGAAGCGGAATGCTTCTCGCTTTTCCTGCTATCACTCTCATCATTTAATACTTGATCTGTTCACGCCAGTCGAGATCTCCTCTTGCCAGTCCGAGAATCAGGCACTCAGCTGTGGCAATGTTCGTTGCAACCGGAATATTGTACTGGTCACAGCACTTTGATATCGCCTGGATATCAGGCTCCTTGGCTGACATCATTACCGGATTGTAAAACAGGATCACAAGGTCCATATCACCCCGCTCGATCATCTCTGTAAACTGTTTGTCTCCTCCGACGGAACCTGCCAGAAACTTGTGTACGTGAAGACTTGTTACCTCTTCAATCCTTCTTCCTGTCGTTCCTGTTGCATACACTTCATGCTTGGAAAGAATCCCTTTGTATGCAATGCAAAAATCTTCAATCAAGCTTTTTTTACTGTTATGTGCTATAATTCCTATATTCATTCTTAAGGCCCCTTCAGCATTTTATAGGCTCATTATAACAAATAACTAAATAAACTGCAAATATTTTTCACAAATTATACATGTCTTCTAAATTCTTCAGAATTTGTCAATACTTGAAGAAACTTCTAGTGTAATATCTTTTTTATTTCATATACTACCATCGTAACCAAAAACAAAAAAAAACTTTTCAATTTTAAGGAGGCAACATTATGTCAAATCGTTCTTCTAATACTGCTGCAGTACCGGAAGCAAAAGGCGCACTGGACCGTTTTAAATTTGAAGTAGCCAATGAGCTGGGAGTACCGCTTTCTGATGGTTATAACGGAAACCTGACTTCCAAACAGAATGGTTCTGTTGGTGGTTATATGGTTAAAAAAATGATCGAAGCACAGGAAAGACAGATGTCTGGCGCACAGGGCGGACAGATGACTGGCGGACAGAGCGGACAGTTATAATAAAACTTCCGTTCGTGAAAGCAGCTCAGATGGGACTCATCTGAGCTGCTTTTTTTCTGTTCTTATAATTCGATGCTTCCGGTCACATTGCCGTTGATTACATAGTATGCGGCAAATTCTTCCGGTTTCACATAAAGCTTTACGTCTTTGAGATCCTTCTCTTTATTTCCAAGCTCTTTGGTCCAGATTTCTTTCACACGGGCTGTCAAAGCCGTTGTATCGATTTCCTTTCCTCCGAACTGAAGGATAACAGCTGCTGCCATCTCCTGTTTCGCTTCTGTTTTGGCTGTTGTCTTTTTTGCAGCCGGTTTTTTAGCTGCTGCTCTTTTTGCAGCCGGTTTCTTAGCCGGAGCCTTTGCTGCTGCCGGTGCTTTTACTGTATCTTTAACTTCTTCTTTTACAGTTTTTTCTGCTGCAGCAGGCGTTGTTTTAACCGCCGGTTCAGCAGTTTCCTTTACTTCTGTTTTTACGGTTTCCTTTACGGTTGCCGGAACTGTCTTAGTCTCAACTGCGGGTGTCTCTTTCACTTCCGTTACTTCTGTTTTTTTCACTGCCATGAAATTCCCTCCTTGATATATCCTCATTGCATTTTTATACATGATACTCCTAAACTCACAAAAATGCAAGATTATTCTATGCTTTTCAGGGATTCTACCATATTAATCCGTTTCAAACGGAAATGCATCACCACATTGACGAAAAATGAGAAGACCCAGGTAAGCAAAATGCTGTACAGATAACTCATGGGCCTGATATTCCTGCCAAACATCATCATGTCAATTTCAGCTGTCAGTATCACATAGCGATGCAGAATCATGCCAAAGCCAACCCCGAGAATACATCCAAATAAAGTAAGCCAGATATTTTCCCTGAACACATATCCGGAAACTTCCATCTCATAGAACCCGAGCACCTTCAGCGTGGCAAGTTCCCGTTTCCTCTCACTGATATTGATATTATTCAGATTGTACAGCACCACGAACGCCAGCAGTCCCGCTGCAATCACAAGTACATATATCACGGTATCCATACTTTTCAGCATATCGGCGATCCGCTCACTGGTCGAACTTGTAAATGTAACGGAAGCCACACCATCCATATCCATATAATCTTTTTGTATTCTGTCTTCTCCCTCTTCTGTCTCCGTACTCGTCTTAAAGAAAAGTTCCTGAATCTCAGCGGGCTCTCCATACAGTTTTTCATAGTACGCTGAAGTCATATAGATATAATGAAAAAAATAATTCTCGGTGACTGCCGTCACTGTTGCCTCCAGGTGCTTTTCGTCATCATCTTTCAGATAGATGGTATCACCCGCTTTCACACCAAGGAGTTTGGCAAGTTTCTCTGTAATAACAACACCGTCATCTGTAAGCTGATACTTTTCACCGGTTACCCGGTCTTTCAGCAAAATAAAATCTTCCAGCTTTTCTTTCTGCTCCACCACTACCAGATAAGCAGATTTTTCTGTCTTGCCGTAGCCGGCATCCACGGTGGATTCCTGCGCAGTCATTGTATCCGTCACCCGGCTGTCCGACTGCACGGCATCCAGTACGGTATTCATCTGTTCCTGTGTAATATCGTCCTCCATCGCAAGCGTACCGGAAAAAATGCGTACCTCCCCAAACTGCCGGTCTCCAATCGCCATGATCGAATCTTTCAGCCCGAATCCAACGAGCAGAAGCCCCATGCAGCCCCCGATTCCAAATATAGTCATCAGGAAGCGTTTCTTATACCGAAACAGATTACGCATCGTCGATTTCCGGGTGAAACTCAAATGATTCCATATGATCGCAACACGCTCCAGAAGTATCCGTTTCCCCGCCTTCGGCGCCTCCGGACGCATCAGCTGTGCCGGGACCTCGCGAAGCTCATTATAGCACGCACCGAGCGTCGCAGCAGTTGTGCACAGGATTGCAAGCAGTGCTGACGTCACCGTATAACCAGTGTGAAGCGGATTCAGCACCCTGGGCAGGGTATCATACAATATTGCATACGCACGTATAATGACGACAGGCAGGAATTTCTGCCCAAATACAACTCCGATCGCGCTGCCGAACAGCGTTGCCAGAAACGCATACATGATATATTTCATCATGATCGCGCCTTTTTGATACCCAAGCGCCTTCAGCGTGCCGATCTGCTGCCTTCCTTCCTCCACCATTCTTGTCATCGTGGTCAGGCAGATCAGTGCGGCGACCAGAAAAAAGATGACCGGAAACACCGTGCCGATCGCTTCGATACGCTCCGCGTCCTGTTCATATTCCACATAAGTCTGAATCGAATTCCGGTCCAGGACGTACCAGGACGGAACTTCCATATCATCCAGTTCTCTCTCCCCATCCTCTATCTTCTGCTCTGCGTCAGCGATCTCCTTATCCGCCTTTGTCTTTTCATCCTCATATTCCTGTTTCGCATCCGCAAGCTCTGTCTCCTTCTCCGTCAGCGTATCCTGTGCTTCCTGCAGTTTTTCTGCCCCATCCTCGTATTCCTGTTTCGCATCCGCAAGCTGCCTGTCACCGTCGAGTAGTTCCTGCTCGTTATCGGCAAGCGTCACTTTGTTTGATTCTATCTCATTGCAGGCATTATCCAGTTCCTGTGCACCTGCATCCAGCTGTTGTCTGCCTGCCTCCAGTTGCTGCCGCGCTTCTTCGAGCTGCCTTCTTCCTTCTTCCAGCTGCCCTCTCCCCGCCGCAAGCTGCTGCCTTGCCGCTTCCAGCTCATTCCATCCGGCCTCCAGAGCCTTCTCGTTCTCTTCCAACGCAGCCTCCTGGGCGGCAATCTCCTGCCTTCCGGCTTCGAGTTCGCTCCTCCGGGCAGCCAGCTGCTGCATCTGTTCCTCCAGGGCGGCGCGCTCCTCCGGTGCCAACGCTGGGTTTTGAAGCGCCCTCTCCAGCAGGTCCTCCTGTTCGGAGAGCACGGTATCCCCATCGTCCAGCTCCGCCTTCCCCTGAGCCAACTTATTTTTTCCCTCTTCCAGACTCGCAGTGCTTTGTCTCAGCTGTTCTTCATTTTGGTTGAACGCTTCCTGACTCCGGTTGAATTCTTCTTCCTGTGCAGTAAATTCAGCCTCCTTTTCAGACAGCAGCTGTTCCTGTTCAAAGAATTCCTGCTCCTGTTCTATGTATGCATCGACAGACCGGTTATATTCTTCGACGCCGTCGTTCAGCTGTCCGTATCCATCCTCCAGCTGCTGATGCCCGTCGGCGAGTTTCTCTTCATTTTCATCGATCTCGCGCTTTCCGTCTTCCAGCTCTGTCTGTTTTTCCTGAAGCTTTTGGTCAGCATCCGCCAGCTTTTGATCAGCGTCATCCAGTTTCCGCTGTGCGTCATCAAGCTGTTGCCTGGCATCCGTTATCTTGGCCCTGGCGTCGTCAATTTCCTGACGGCCTTCCTCCTGCAGGGAAGAATACCGGGCATCGCAGCGCTCATCTTCGATCGCCGCGATCTCATCCATGACCGGTTCAACGGCATCTCTGTATTCATCGCTGTAACAGAGCAGATCCTTTGTCCCGTCCGTCTCCACGTACAGTTCGCTGTACGCTTCCATCGAAAAGTCTTCCGGCAAAATCACACCGAATCCCTCGACGACACCGCTTCCCAGACTGCTGGTCCCGCGCTCCAGGCTCAGATAAAACGGACTGTTGCCAAACCCGCAGACCGTAAGCGTGTCAATCTGCAGGATGTCTTTCAGGTCAGTGTCTGCCCCGGAGGCTACCTTGATCTTATCACCGATATCATAGTCATACTTTTCCCGCATGTTCGCGTCCAGCAGCACCTCCCCGCTGTGTTCGGGAAGTCTTCCCGAGACTACCTCTGCCTCATTCATGCCTTCCGTCAAAGACATGAGTTTCACTACGTACTGATTATCTCCGCCGTTCATAAATACATCCGAAGAGTAAGACGGAATCACACGCCGCACGCCGGGCAGACTGCGGATCTCACTGACATCCTCTTCTGTCATCCCCAGTGTCCCCAGCACACGGATATCCATCAGATTCTGCGCATCATAATAAGCGTCAGCCGACAATTTCATATCCGGACCTGACGCACGTATCCCGGCAAAAAAAGCGACTCCCAGCACGACAATGATGAGTATCGACAAAAACCGGTTTTTACTTTTTTTGATTTCCATCAGAAAATCTTTGCGCAGCATATGTTTTTTCATGGGCATTCCCTACCATTCGATCACATCTACAGATTTCGGTTCCGGGTTTACAGTCATGTCACTCACTTTTCCATTTTTTATACGAATGACCCGGTCGGCGATCGGTGCGATCGCCAGATTATGCGTGATCACAACAACCGTCATCCCTCTCTCCCTGCAGGTCTCCTGCAGCAGTTTCAGAATCGCTTTTCCCGTCTGATAATCAAGTGCACCGGTCGGCTCATCACACAACAGAAGCTTCGGATTCTTTGCCAGTGCCCGGGCAATGGCAACCCTCTGCTGCTCTCCCCCCGACAGCTGCGCCGGAAAATTGTGCATCCGCTCTTCGAGTCCGACATCCGCCAGCACGGTCTCTGCGTCCAGCGGATTCTGACAGATCTGCGACGCGAGCTCCACGTTCTCCAGTGCCGTCAGATTCTGAACCAGATTATAGAACTGAAACACAAAGCCGATATCATTTCTGCGGTATGTCGTCAGCTGCCGTTCCCGGTACCGGCTGATATCGTTTCCGTCAACCAGTATCGTCCCCTCATCAGCAGTATCCATACCGCCCAGAATATTCAGTACTGTTGTTTTTCCGGCACCGCTTGGCCCTACGATTACAGCGAATTCCCCTTTTTCAATCGTCAGGCAGATACCGTCAACTGCCTGTATAGTGACTTCACCCATGCGATAATATTTTCTGATTCCTTCCATGATAACGATCGGCTGCATATTACACCTCATTTCTCTTCTCACAGGCTGATGCCTTCTGTCTGATATTTCAAATACGCCTCCAGTTTTTTTCGAATCCCGCTGTATTCCTGAGTATCCAGAAGTTTTTCGTTGTCAGCCCTCAGCATGGCCGCGGCCTCACTGGCTGTTTTCAAAATTTCTGCATCCTGAAAAATATCCGCGATCCGAAATTCCATCATTCCGCTCTGACGGATCCCCAGGATATCCCCCGGCCCTCTCAGCTTCAGATCTTCTCCCGCAATATGAAAGCCGTCGTTGGAACGATTCAGGATATCAAGACGCTTTGCCGTATTTTCATCCTCATTTCCCTGTATGAAAATGCAATAGGACTGTGCATCCCCGCGGCCCACGCGTCCGCGCAGCTGATGCAGCTGTGCCAGCCCGAAACTCTCTGCGTTTTCAACCATCATAACGGTAGCATTCGGCACATTTACACCGACTTCCACAACGGTCGTACTGACAAGCACCTGAACGTCGTTTGCTGCAAATCTTTCCATCACTTCATTTTTCTCCGAAGGCTTCATCTTGCCGTGCAGAACTGCCACCGCGGTATCCGGCGACAGATATCCGGCAAGTTTCTTCGGGTAATCCGTAACATTCTCCGCGTCGAGTTCTTCACTCTCCTCAACCATCGGACAGATAATATACGCCTGATGCCCCTCCTGAATCTGCTGTTCGATAAAACGGTAAGCCGTCCTGCGGTATCCCTGATTTACAACACAGTTTTTGATGGGCAGCCTTCTCGCCGGAAGCTCATCGATCACAGAGATATCCAGATCCCCGTACAGTATGATCGCCAGTGTGCGCGGTATCGGCGTTGCACTCATCACGAGTACATTTGGCACGCCTCCTTTTTCAGAAAAGTGCTCTCTCTGACGTACGCCAAAACGGTGCTGCTCATCCGTTATGACAAGAGCAAGGCTGTGATACTCCACCTTCTCCTGTATCAGTGCATGCGTTCCTATGATCATGCGGCAGGACCCATTTCTGATCAACCCGTACCGCTCCCGCTTTTCTCTTGCAGTGTTGGAACCAGTCAGCAGGACCGGTGCATACTGTTCCCACTCCTCTGCACTGAGGAGCTGCCTCAGGGATTCATAATGCTGCCTGGCAAGTACTTCTGTGGGCACCATCATCGCTGACTGACAACCGTTTTCTGCCGCCATAGCCATTGCCAGAAAAGCCACAACGGTTTTTCCGCTTCCCACATCCCCCTGCACCAGACGTGCCATGGCCGTACTGCTCCTCATATCGCGTTCGATCTCAAACCAGACCTGTTTCTGTGCGGCAGTCAGCTCATAGGGCAGGCGCTCCATGATCTCCTCCGTCTTCCAGACCTCCTTCAGCGGAAACGAAGCCGGCGTTGTCTCTGATTTTTCTTTAAATCCTGCTACCGTAAGTATAAACAGTAAAAACTCATCAAAAACCAGCCGTTTCCTGGCTTCCTTCAGAGATTCAAAGTTTTTCGGAAAATGAATCTGTTCCACAGCAAACGAATATTCTGCCAGATGATACTGCGTGCGCAGTGCAGCAGGAAGATATTCCTGAAGATTCTCTTTCTGCAGCAGCAGCTGTCTGACCGCTTTGACAATTACTTTATTAGAAAGCCCTGCTGTCAGTCCATAAAGCGGCTGCATGGCATTTTGTATCTGTTCGTATGCGGCAGGAGTAAAATATTCCGGCTGTTCCATTGTCAGACGCCCGTTTTTCTCTGTTACTTTCCCACGGAAAACAAAAACAGCTCCGCGTTTCAGTATACTTCTTAAAAACGGCATATTAAACCAGGTCAGAGTCAGATAAAAATCTCCTTCCCTGATCCTTGTCGTGACAACGGTCCGTATTCCCATTTTTTTGACATCAGGTGCATGCATCAGCATCCCCGTCACAGACCATTTTTTTCCCGGAATAAGCTGACATAGCTGCACGGGTGGTTCATAGGTATCATAGTCTCGCGGATAGTAATGGATCAGGTCGTCTGTTGAGCAGATTCCAAGCTTTGCAAACAGTTTTTCTGTTTTTTCCCCGACTCCCCTGATAGATTTGATTGTGTGTTCTGTCTTCATGCCATATATCCTCTTACTAATTAAAGTGAAAGCCAGTTGCTCTGTGCCGTTGGCACTCCCGGGACCTTCATAGTAAAAAAAGGCATTGCAAAGAATTTTTCTTCCCCTGCAATGCCCATGCTCTATTCTACTGAAACGATACAGTAATAAATCGGCTGGCCGCCATAATTTACCTCTACGTCACAGTCCGGGTATGCCGCTTCCAGATCTTCCCCTAACTTCTCAGCCACTTCTTCCGTCACGTCTTCTCCGTAATATACGCTGATCAGTTCCGAATCTCCATTCACCATCGCCGACACGGTTTCTTTCGTCACACTCATGACATCTTCACCGACCGCCAGAATTCCGTGGTCTCCGATTCCCATGATGTCGCCCTGTTTGATTTCCTTGTCATCAATATGTGTATCGCGGACTGCATATGTGATCTGTCCTGTTTTCACATTGTCGATGCCCTCTGTCATAGCCTGTGCATTCTCCTGCGGCGTTTTTTCCGGTACATAGTTAATCACAGCTGTGATACCCTGCGGCACTGTCTTCGTCGGGATTACAATGATTTCCTTATCCTTCGTCAGATTCTGTGCCTGGTTTGCAGCCAGAATAATATTTTTATTATTCGGAAGGATATAGATCGTCTTTGCATTCACACAGGCAATCGCGTTGAGCATATCTTCCGTACTCGGATTCATCGTCTGGCCGCCCTCAATCAGGTAGTCCACACCGAGTCCTCTGAAGATCTCGCCGATCCCCTTTCCGATGGATACTGAAATAAATCCAACCTCCTTCAAAGGCTCCTGGCTTTTCTGCTCTGCCGCCGCTTTTTCAGCATCCTTGATCAGTTTTTCCTGATGTTCTTCTCTCATATTATCGATCTTCATTCTGGAAAGTGCACCATACGTCAGGGCTTTCTGAATCGCCAGCCCCGGATCATTCGTATGTACATGCACTTTGACGATATCGTCGTCTGCAACACACACAATAGAATCACCGATAGAACTCAGGTAGGATTTGAATTCATTCTCATCCTTATTATTGAACACGTGATCGTCTGTCATGATAATAAATTCCGTACAGTAACCGAATTTGATGTCAGCCTCTGTCTCTTTTCTGACCACAGTACTGCCCCCCGTCGCCACGGGAACATCAAACGTAAGATCGATCTCCTTACCCATGAATGCGTCATACGCACCGCGCATAACTTCCACAAGGCCCTGACCGCCTGAGTCGACGACCCCCGCCTCTTTCAGGACAGGCAGCATGTCAGGAGTTCTGGCCAGAACACTCTCAGCCTCTGCCAGGACATCTTCAAAAAACGCCTGAAGATCATCGCATTCTTCCGCAAGCTGCACTGCTTTTTTTGCTGCGCCACGCGCCACTGTCAATATTGTACCTTCTTTCGGCTTCATGACCGCCTTATACGCTGTCTCCACGCCTTTTTCAAAGGCAGCCGCAAAAATCGGGGCGTCCAGTTTCCTGTAATCCCGTATTCCCTTTGTAAAGCCTCTGAGAAGCTGTGACAGAATAACACCGGAATTCCCCCGCGCTCCGCGCAGAGAACCGGATGAAATTGCTTTTGCCAGTGTTTCTGTCGTGACTTCGGAAAGTCCATTGACCTCTTTGACAGCAGACATGATTGTCAGCGTCATATTCGTACCCGTATCTCCATCCGGAACCGGAAATACATTCAGTTCATTGATCCATTCCTTTTTCACTTCCAGATTTTTAGCACCAGCCAGAAACATCTTTTTCAGCATTCCGGCATCTACTGTATTTGTTGCCACAATAAGTTCCTCCTTAATCAATCTATTACTCTCACGCCTTCGACCAGGATATTGATGTGTTCAATTTCCAGTCCTGTGAATTCTTCTACTTTATACCTGACACTGCTGATCAGATTATCAGCCACTGCAAGAATGCTGACTCCATATGATACGATCACATGGAAGTCCAAGGAGATTTTATTGTCATTCAGCGCAACATTGATCCCATGTTTTAAACTTTCTCTTTTCAACAGTTTTACCAGACCATCTTTCATATTTACCGCAGCCATACCTACGATGCCAAAACATTCCACGGCAACGCTTCCGGCATACATAGCGATAACGTCCGGATTTATGGATATTTCTCCTAGTTCTGTATTGATTCGGCCCTTCATTCGGATTCCTCCATTTCTGGTTCTTAAGTCTCTGTTTCATAATGACCCTTATTTTATGTTTGTATTATAACCTTTTTTACAGGAAAATGAAATATTTAATTTGAATTTTTTATTTTTCTCTTGCAAATCAAGGCGACTTCTGATAAAATAACTATTGTTGCAAGTCTGGATGTGCTTTCCGGACTTATTATATGTTCAAGGAGGTGCAATCATGGCAAAATGTGCAATTTGTGAAAAAGGCGCTCATTTCGGAAACAATGTGAGCCATTCTCATAGAAGATCTAACAAAATGTGGAAATCCAACATCAAATCTGTAAAGGTTAATGTAAACGGAGCGGCCAGAAAGATGTATGTATGTACTTCATGTCTGAAATCCGGCAGAGTTGAGCGTGCTTAGTTCTTCATGAATCATCGATTATGAATACTGCGAAAAGGGTGTCCTGAAGGGACATCCTTTTTTTATCATACTATTGACAAATACATCATATCTTTATAAAATGGAACGAAAGCAAGTACTTGCATGGAGGTGTCATTATGGATGAAACCAGTCAAAAGATCATTGACGCGACGATGCGCCTGATTCGCGACAAAGGATACGTCGCTACTACTACAAAAGATATCGCTAACCTCGCCGGCGTCAATGAATGCACACTTTTCAGGAAGTTCAGGAACAAAAAGGATATTGCACTAAGCGGTATCGAACAGGAAAAATGGCGCGGCAATATTACATCTGATATTTTTCACGACATAGTCTGGGAACTGCAGCCGGACCTTGAAATGTTCATGAACGCTTATATGGAAAGAATAACACCTGATTTCGTAAATCTTTCCATTGGTCTTCGCGCTCCGCAGCTGTATGAGGATGCCGCGCCTTTTATCATGAAGATACCGCAGGCATTTATCTCTTCTCTTACTGAATACTTCAGCAACATGGAGGAACTTGGAAAACTTCCCCCGCTGGACTGTGAGTGCCTTGCTCTGACCATATTTTCTGCGACTTTCGGTTATACATTCCTGAAAGCTTCTTTTGAAGAAAAGCTTTCATCTGTGAGCCGGACAGATTTTATCAAACGGAGTGTGGAATTGTTTATCAGCGGTATTCCACAGCTGTGATGAACTTTAATACTGCAAAAAGGAGAGTAATCTATGTTAATATCAGGAGCTGAACTGTTTGTAAACGCTTTAAAGGCAGAACAGGTTGACACTCTGTTCGCCTATCCCGGCGGCCAGGCCATTGATTTATTTGATGCCCTGTACCAGAAACCGGATATCGATGTCATTCTTCCGCGTCATGAGCAGGGATTGATTCACGCCGCGGACGGTTATGCCCGTTCAACCGGAAAGACAGGGGTATGCCTTGTGACAAGCGGTCCCGGAGCTACCAATCTCGTCACCGGCATCGCCACGGCAAATTATGACAGTGTCCCGCTTGTCTGCTTTACCGGCCAGGTTCCGACCAGTCTGATCGGGAATGACGCCTTCCAGGAAGTCGATATCGTCGGTATCACCAGAAGCATCTGTAAATATGCAGTGACAGTCAGAAACCGTGAAGACCTCAACAGTACCATCAAAAAGGCATTCTATATTGCCAGAAGCGGTAAACCCGGAGTCGTGGTCGTCGATATTCCAAAGGATATCCAGCGGGCACCCGGCAGCGACCTGTATCCCGAAACGATCGATATCCGCGGATACAAACCCAGTACATCAGTACATATCGGACAGCTGAAAAAGGCGCTGGGACTGTTAAAACACGCAAAACGCCCCGTCTTTTTAGTCGGTGGTGGCGTCAATATCACACATGCGGGAAAGGAAATGACGAAGCTGGCAGAGTTGACGGGCTGCCCTGTTGTCACGACGATCATGGGAAAGGGGTCGGTCCCCACCTCCCATCCCCTCTATATTGGAAACATCGGGATTCACGGCAGCTATGCCGCCAACTCGGCGATCAGCAACTGTGATCTGCTGTTCTCGATTGGCACCAGATTCAACGACCGGATCACCGGAAAGATCGAAGAATTTGCAAAAGACGCAGCCATCGTTCACATCGATATTGATTCTGCTTCCATTTCCAGAAATATTGCCGTCGATGTCCCCATCGTCGCTGATGCCAGACAGGCGATCCTGGCGCTGCTTGACAGGGCAGTACCCCTGAAAATCGACGCGTGGCGCGATGAGATCAATACCTGGGATCAGCAGTTCCCGTTGAGGTCGAAGGCTGCGGGACTTACACCTGAGGCGATTATAAGCGCCATTAACCAGACGTTTGATAACTCAGTCATAGCCACCGACGTAGGACAAAATCAACTGTGGGCGACACAGTATCTCTCTCTCGACGAACACAGGCAGCTGATGACTTCCGGGGGGCTTGGCACAATGGGATACGGGTTTCCTGCAGCACTCGGTGCAAAACTTGGGAATCCTGACAAAGACGTCATTGTCATATCCGGTGACGGAGGCATGCAGATGAATATTCAGGAAATGGCGACGGCTGTAGTTTACGAACTGCCCGTCATCATCTGTATACTGAACAACGGATACCTGGGCAATGTGCGGCAGTGGCAGGAAATGTTTTTTGATAAGCGTTATTCTTCCACCTGCATGCGCCGCAGAAAGAGCTGTCTGGCAGCATGCGGAAACATGCATAAAGAGTGTCCTGAGTATACTCCCGATTTTGTGAAACTGGCGGAAAGCTACGGTGCAAAAGGAATTCGTGTGACAAAAGCTGAAGATATCGCCACTGCTTTGGTGGAGGCTAAAAACACCCGTACTGTACCGACGGTCATTGAGTTTATCATTGAGCGTGAAGCGAATGTCCTGCCGATGGTACCGCCGGGAAATCCGCTGAGCGATATGATACTGGAAAAGGAGGAGCAGGAATCATGAAAAAGAGATGGATCTGTCTGTTTGTAGAAAATGATGTCGGGGTGCTCGCCAGAATCTCCGGACTGTTTTCGGGAAAATCATATAACCTGAACAGCCTGACGGTCGGGGCGACCGAGGATGAAACCGTATCCCGGATGACGATCAGCCTGACCAGTGATGACAGGACGTTTGAACAGGTAAAAAAACAGCTCAACCGGGCTGTCGAGGTTATCAAGGTTGTAGATTATACAGATGTTGCCATACATCTGAAAGAACTCATGTTCATAAGGGTCAATTGCTGCACTGCCAGGGACATGGCTGAGATCTTCAGGCTTTCACAGGTCTTTGAGGTGAAAGTGATCGACTACACCCCAACAACCGCTCTGCTTCAGAGTATTCAGACTGAAAAGCAAAACAACGATCTGGCCGCCATGTTTGGCAAATACTTTTTAAACCGGATTGAGATCATACGCGGAGGAAGTGTCGCTGTCGAAGCACTCAACGGTTTTGAAAAGTGATCATCCCCCAATCAGCCTGCGAACGAACTCCGTTGCCGGCTGCTGCTGTATCCGTTCAGGGGAATCATACTGCAGAATGGTTCCCCTGTCCATCACCAGTACCCTGGTCCCCAGCTTCATCGCTTCTGTAATATCATGTGTTACAAACAGGATCGTAATTTTAGTCTTTTGATGTATCTTTTTCAGTTCATCCTGCAGCTGTTTCCGCGTGATCTCGTCTACTGCACCGAACGGTTCGTCCATAAGCAGGATATCCGGAGACGCAGCCAGCGCTCTGGCTATCCCTACTCTCTGCTGCTGTCCGCCGGATAATTCGGACGGATAACGGGAGAGGAGTTCTTCTTCCAGACCTACGATCTCCATCCATTTTTTTACTGCCCGCCTGGTTTTCTCCTTTTCCCTTTTATTCAGCAGGTTCGGGACATATGCAATATTTTGTTCCACTGTCAGGTGAGGAAACAGGACACTTCCCTGAATGGCATATCCGATATTTCTGCGAAGCTGTATCATATCCATATCCTTGATATTTTTACCATGAACCACCACATCTCCGCTGGTCTGGGTGATCAGTCCGTTGATCATTTTCAGCAGTGTCGTTTTTCCACATCCGGAAGATCCGATGACTGTCACAAACTCCCCATCTGCAATCTCAAGATTCAGAGAGTCGATCACTTTCTGCTCACCATATATTTTGGAAATATTTTGAAATTCAATTACCGCACTCATGCACCCACCCCTTTCAGAAGTCCCGTTTCCTCTAAAAACTCTATTGCGGCATCACGCGGTTCCTTTCCTTCCGCTTCCACTTCATAGTTCAAATGTGACACCTGTGCATCATTCAACACACCAGTCAGCTTCTCAAAGACTGCTTCCAGTTCCGGATAATCTTCCATCACTTCACTGCGCACTATATTTCCGCACATATAGGACGGATAGAACCCCTGGTCATCTGTAAGTACTGCCACATCTGATGCACTCAGCTGTCCGTCAGTAGTAAAGATAACCATCACGTCAATTTTTCCTTCCTGGATCGCTTTATATTTTAATCCGATATCCAGATCCATCGTACTTTTAAACTTCAGCCCATACGCATCACACAGGGCATCATACCCGTCTTCCCGTTCGAAAAAGTCATATTCCGCACCGAATACCAGCTGATCAGCCATCTCTTCTAAATCAGAGTACGTTTTCAGGCTATACTGATCGGCGATCTCTTTTCTCACTGCCAGTCCGTAAGTGTTGTTAAAACCATACATCCCTTTCCAATTCATATCATACGTTTCTTTATAGGCATCCTCCAGCTCTCCAAACATATCTTCTGAATACCCTCCCTCTTCTTTCAGCACCATGTTCCAGGCAGTTCCCGTATATTCCGGATAAATATCAAACTCCCCGCTTTCCATGGCGGGCCAAATATTTGATGTGCCCCCGCCCACTCCCTGAGTCAGTTCCACTTTCAGGTCTGTGTCCTGTTCTATTAAGATGTCCAGCATTTCCCCAAGAATATATTGTTCTGTCATCGGCTTTGTGGCAATGCGTATGACATCTTCCTGATGCGTGTTCCAGAGTATCCCTCCAAGAACAGCCGCACAGGAAATCCCGATTACAAATTTCGCTGCCAGGTTTCTCCTCTTTATCCCGCTGTTCTTTCGCTCCATGGATTTCTCCAGTATCCCAAGCAGTAAATCCATGAGCAGGGCCAGAAGCGCTATAAAAAGACTCCCTGCTATTGTCATCGCCGCGTTGTTCGTTGTAATACCGCGATAAATGGCGACACCCAGACCGCCCGCACCGATAAATGAGGCGATACCAGCCAGTGCAATCGTCATCGTCACCATGTTGCGGATGCCTGACATGATCACTGGCAACGCCAGCGGTATCTTGATCTTGTACAGGATCTGAACATCTGTGCTTCCCATGCCTCTTGCCGCTTCCAGAATCCCCCTGTCCACATTTCGAATTCCCGTGTGCACCGCGCGTACCATGGGAAGCAGCGCATAGACTGTCAATGCTATGACAGCAGTCGTATTGCCCACCCCCGAAAATGGGATCAGAAATCCAAGCATGGAAATCGATGGTATGGTATATAAAAAATTTATCGCTGCCAGTGTGGGTTTTGCAGCCTTTTCATATTCGCTGATCAGGATTCCCGCCAGCCCGCCAGCCAGAACCGCAATCACTATGGATATAAAGGATATTTCCAGATGTTCCCACAGAAGCTGCAGGAAAAATCCTCTTCGTTCCAGCACCAGAGTGCAAATATCGTTTAACATATGGATCTCCTTCTTTTGATTGCCTCCGCAGGACAGTTCTCAGCGCAAAGACCGCAGTGCAGACAGTGTTCCTGCTGTATGCGGTACGGTGTCCCTTTTTGGATACATCGCTGGGGACAGATGCTTAAGCAGCTGCCGCACTGTATACAGGACTCTGAAATCATAAATCCCTTCTCCTCTTCAGATATCCCACCGAGTGAAAAACTTTCCCGGTAAATGGGTTGTCTGCCCAGGTCAAAGAACTCTAACACCGCATCTTCTATACGGAACGGTTCCAGAATATATCTGGCATTCCCCGGATACACATCCCGCATCGCCGGATTTTCCTCAAAAATCCGGTCAATCCAGTCCCTGTGGCGATCCAGTTTTTTTACCCGGCCTTCCAGCCGAACCATCTGAAACTGACGGTTCATCCCGGTAACCGCAACTTCCGGTCTGTCCAACAACTGCCTGTAAAATGCCTTGCCTCTGGCTGTGCAGAAAATCAGTCTTTCCTGTTCCACCAGCATCACATCAATGATCCTCACTTTCGGTTTTCCCTCGCGGTCTGCGGTAGCAAAAGCAACATCTTTTATCTCCCTTAAAATCTGTAGACAATCTTGTGCGTTCAACCTTTTCCCTCCTAATCTTCCCGTTTCCTATTCTTATTATAGCATAATTGAAATTATTATCCTTGATAAGTACGCACAAAAAAGTAGCATAGTATCTTTTCGATACTATGCTCATACGTCCCTGTATATTAACCGGCACCTGTTCGTGCCCCTTTGTCTGGTGCGCCTTTAAAAAGCCTGAGCCATACTCCCCTTCATCTCAATCCCAATATCAGCAAGCACCTGATCCAATGCAGCAAGCGTCCGCCGGACTTTTTCTTCCCGGCAGTTCTCTCCCATATGACCAATCCGGATCACCTGTCCCGCCATGACGTCAAAAGATCCGGCGATCAGAATATTGTGCTCCTTCTTCATCTTCTCCAGGATCTCCGCAGCTTGAGCGGGCTTTGGCACCTCAAATACCGTCACCGTCCCACAGAAGCCGTCCTCCTGGTAAAGTTTCAGTCCGCAGGAGACCAGCGCCCGGCGGACCCGTGCCGCAATCTTCTGATGACGCGCCACAATATCAGGTTCCCGCCTGATGTTCTCAAGCGCTGCTCTCAGTCCGCAGATATCGCTGACCGGCATCGTGTACGGGAACCACTGGTTTTCGTAATAGTCTTCAAAGGTGAGCAGATTCGCATAGAAAGAAGCGACCGGCGTCCTTCTGTTTTTTACGGCGGACTTCGCGTCCTGACTTAAAGTGACGAGAGTCAGGCCCGGAGGCGCCGAGATTGCTTTCTGTGATCCTCCCAGCAATACATCGATCTGAAAATCGTCTGCATCCATCTGTTCGCCAAACATCGCCGAGACAGAATCCACGACAGTCAGTATGCCGTAAGACTTCAGCAGGGGACAGATTGCCGAAACATCATTGCACATGCCGCTTGGCGTATCACAGTGTACCACAGTGGCATACTTAAAATCTGAATCCTGTTCCAGATATGTTTTCAATGCAGCAGGATCGATGGGCTTGCGGTAATCCGTCGAATAGAGCACCGCATCTCCTCCGTACATCGAGACAAAATCCTGGAATCCCTTCCCAAACACCCCGTTGTCAAGCACCAGAACACGGTCCCCTGCCTCCGTCAGCGATGCGCACGCGGCTTCGAGTCCAAGGATTCCCTCACCCCCCAGGATCAGTGTCTCATTCTCTGTGCGGACCAATTCACTGAACATGCGGCAGGTATCTCTGTAAAAATCATAAAACCACGGATCCAGATCCGGATTTGTACATACTCTGCTTCTTGCCATCCTCACATTCTCTGCAACTTCAGTCGGTCCAGGTGTCATGATCTCGTACATCAGCATGTCCTCCTGCCGGGTCCGAATTTCTCAGCTGCAGTGCGAAGCCTTCCGACAATCGGAAGTGTCAGAACGGCAGCTGTTCCAATCTGCACCAGATTTCCGGGGATGGAGCCTGCCGGAGTCAGCCAGTTGCCGTAAAGAATGACTTCCGCAAGATAATAGCCGGCCACCTTGATCACGCAAGCCACAATGACCGCCAGCGCATACCAGCCGAGTCCTCTGTGTTTCTCTGCGATCAGGCCGACAGTGAAGCCCATCAGGCCGACGATCACCAGGGTAAATGGAGCCCATGCAGTCCACCCGGACAGCAGATCGAACATTGCCATCCCGACACCGCCTGCGATGGCACCCGTGCGTTTTCCAAATATCATGGCGCCGATAAACAACGGTACATTTCCAAGATGGATCAGCCCTCCGTTCGCCGCGATTGGCAGACGGATATTGACAAATGCCGTGAACACATATGTCAGGGCAATAAAGACAGCTGTGAGCGTCAGGCTTTTGATATGGTTCGTCTCACGAACTGCAGTCTGTGTCGATTGATTCATAATGATTCTCCTCTTTTCTGTCATGATTGAATGTCGCGTACATCCTGGAATCTATCTTACAGGAAAATTGGCATTATTAAAATATCCAGTTTTATCATTTTCGACCAGACCACTTTCGTTTTCCCGTTAAAGCGGCAGATTCCTTCTGCTGAAAGCAGCGACTCCCGCTGCCATCAATAGGATTCCTGATGCATACAGCGCGGCACATGCCAGCCATGCATCCCCGTCAGCCGCAGTCAGCCCATTGATGTCAAAGAGCGTAAGCGGCGTTACATACCTTATATTCCGGAATTTTTCTCCTGTCTGTGATATCATCTGAACGAGCACAGAGCAGACCACAATCCCGGCTCCGATTCCGGTTGCCCTTCTCGAATCATTAAACAGGCATGAGGACAAAAAGCACGCGCCTCCAAAAAAGATAAGAAGTCCAAGCAGACCCACATTCACTCTGAGAAACGCAGGCACTTCCAGCTCGCCGGGAAACAAGATACCGGATACAGCCGCAACCAGTACCGTTACAAAGGCTACCAGAAATACAAGACAAACTGTTAAAAATACAGCCTGCGTTGTGACGATCTTTCTCCTCTTGTGCGGTGCTGACAAAAGACATGCCATCGAGCCGTTGTCTACATACTTCGCCACCAGCCGGTTTGCCAGGATGATAATAAAGACCGCAGGAAATATCACAAACAACATGCCGTACAGATACCCGGTGATGAATTCCAGCAGTGTCGTGCCGACTTCTCCCATACCGAATGCTGCGAAGATCTGGGGCATACTCTCTGCCATGGCCCTCAGGCTGTCCCCGGTCTTTGGGTCAAACATCATAACAATCATTACTGCATACATTGTCAGGACTCCCAGGAAAATCACAAGCAGTATGTAATTAGATTTTAATTCTTTCCGAAACAGTGTCGTACTAAGCATCTTCTTCCCCTCCATAAAAGTGCATAAAAAACTCTTCCAGACTCTGGGTACGAATGTCCATATCCAAAACCTTGTACTGTGACGCTTTTTTAATCAGTAAATCAACATCTTTTCCGACTTTTACAGTCACCGTGCGATTCTGTAACTCTGCTCCGGAAAACTGCGCAGCCATATCTGCAGCCATCGCTGCAGTTTCCAGTTCCATCTGTACGATTTTTTTTCGTCCCGTGCGCAGCTTCTCCATCTTCTCCACAGCGGCCAGTTTCCCGCCTCTGATGATAGCAGCACGGTCACACGTCTTTTCCACCTCTTCAAAGCTGTGAGAGGACATCAGGATCGTCTTTCCTCTTTTCTTTTCCCGGAGAATAAGATCCACAAACTTATTCTGCATCAGCGGGTCCAGGCCGCTCGTCGGTTCATCCAGAATGAGCAGCTTCGGATCCTGCATAAAGGCACATACGATTCCGATCTTCTGTTTCATTCCCTTTGACATCTTTTTCAGTTTTCCAGATGGATTCAGATCAAACATATCCATCAGCTCGGGAGCACGTCCCAGATCTTTCATCTTTTTCATATGTGCAATAAAGCGTATGAACTCCATTCCATTCATAGAATCAATAAATGCAATCTCCCCCGGCAGATACCCGAGATATTTCTGAATCTCATCCGCTTTTTCAAAACAGTCCCTGCCTCCGATGGTGAGAGATCCGCTGTCCGGTTTCATAAATCCCATCAGCTGACGGATCGTCGTCGTTTTGCCGGCACCGTTCGGTCCCAGAAACCCCAGGACTTCCCCCCGCCAAACCCCGAAGCTGACGTCAAAAACTCCCCGTCCCTCGCCGTAATCCTTTGTGATATGGTTAATCTCAATGACACTCATCCAGATACTCCTCCTTATAGGTCAGTTTTTTCATCATGTCCATCCAGTCCTCAAATTCCTGTGCCAGAAGGTCAACGTCGAACCCCGTTTTCTCCATCTGAAGCTCATGGATATAACCGTCCGCCATCCACTGCAGCATCTTAAACACTTTATATGGATCTGCCGTTTCCTTGAACCTGGAGGTATCAATATGAGAGAAGTACTGTTGATACAGCACTTTGATCAGCGATGTATTCATCGACTTCAAACTGTCAGAAACTTCCTCTTTTTCGGAATAAAACGCCCTCATGGAAAATTCCATGATATACGGATTTTTGCCCAGAATTTTGATTTTTTCTTCCGTACAGTAGCTCAACATATCATAGAAGTCTGTAATCTGGTTCATCCTCTGGTTTCCGATCTGGCTTTTCATGATCTCCACCACATAGTTATACAAAAACAGATACAGTTCTTTTTTATTGTGAAAATAGTAAAACAGCAATCCTTTTGATACACCCGCCCTTGCCGCCATCAAGTCCGTCGAAGCACGCTTGTACTCATTTCGTGCAAAGACTTCCATTGCTGCATTGATGATATTTTGCTGCTTATCTTCCGGGAGTGAAAAGAATTTTTCATTCATACCCTCACCTGTCCTTTCTGCCGCACATTGTGCTGACTCTTATGGTTTGACTCTCCTGGTCATTCCTTATTATCAGAATAGCGAATTGACTATCTTTTTCAACCCCCTTCAATCAGAAAAAAGACTCTGATCAACGTAATCAGAGTCTTTTTATGAACAACAGAATAAATTATAACCGATCATAAGACATATCAATGCTACTATGACCTCACAGAGAGACGACGGTATGATCAATGCGATCATGACGCCGATTCCGATAAAAAACATAACAAAACCGATAATTCGGATCATGAACTCTCCTATTTTTCCTCTTCTTGATTCAGTATATGCTCAATATCCTCCTGTGTATACTCATCTGTTTTGTCCTTTTTTGTAAATTTATCCGCAATGTCCGGAACCATATCCAGAATCTTGGTGATCGCATCCTGGTTCTTCACGTTGACAAGCTTTGTGCCGTTTTTATTGATAACCAGAACAGCTGACGGAGAAATTTTACCTCCCATGCCGCCGTAACCATTATTTTTCGCATTTTCGGCAAATGCTCCCGCGCCAACACCGAATGAAACATCTACCAGCGGCAGTATGATCGTATCACCGATATGGATCGCATCACCGACGACTGTCTTGGTCGTAATAAAACTCTCCATACCTTTGAATAATGCCTCAACCGTATTGTGAAATGAATTGTCTGCCATATTTTTTTATGCCTCCTTGTGCTGAAATCTTCTGAATGTTTTCTTAACAGATTTACTGCGGTATACCCGCCATCCCAGACGAAGCAGAACCACTCCCAGTATATGTCCGCTAAGCACTACCCTGCCCTCCAGGATTTCCTGATCAAAAACTGGAATGACCTGCAGTTTTGTCTTATACAGGGGAACGATAATTCCACATATTCCCAGAGCCTGCCCGGTCAGTGCCGGATCATCAAATCCAAATTTAATATATCCCTTTGCTCTTCTCGGAATCAGCTGCCGCAGCAGTGATTTCGATGTCGTCCATAAAAACCGAATTGTCTCTTTTGTGGTCTCATCTGCAAGAAACGATTTCCATTTTTTTATTTTAGCATAGATTTCTGTTAATGTTAACTTAAATTTCCGGAAAATACTGCGTATCTTTGTCGGAAACCCCAGTATCCGCTGCCAGATCTTCCGTATTTTCCCAAAGATTCCGCTGCCCGGACGTTCCCGTTTTTTTTCGCGGTAAAGATCCATCGTTTTATCCGGAACATTATGCTCTCTCTTGTCATTCAGCTCAGAGATTTCGGTTTTTTTGGTTTCTGTCTCTTTCACCGGCGTTGCTGGAAGAACAGCCGTCCCTGTCGAAACGGTCTTTTCAGCTCTTTTCCTGAACATCTGTTTTATGCCGGAGAATATTCTATTCAGCCGGTCCAGCGAGATGCCGAAAATCCGTATCACAAGAGATGTCCCTTTATCCGACATGCCCGCCCTGACAGACAACAGCCCACCCAGCCAGGATACGCGGATATTCCCGGATAATTCCTCCGGAGTCCTGATGCCTTCCAGCCGGTAGCATACCGGGACAAACAGCAGACAGAGAATCGCCAGCAGCACAAGTCCCAGTATGACCAGCAGCAGCACACCTATTATTTTTAAGATTATGAAAATAATATGTAACATGACTCCACCTTTTATTACGCTTTCTGATTATTTTCCAGAAATGCCCGGATCTGGACATCTCCCGTCTTCTCCCAGACTTCTCTGGTGATCTCCTCCACAAGTTCCAGTGCCTCTTCATATCCCTCTGATATACCCACGATCATCGGGCATCTGGCCCGCAATGGTTTCTGAAGAAGATAATTTGAAGAAATGATCTCCAGATGATCAGCCGGATTGGCAGCAAGCGTAATCACATATACACCGATCATACCGGATCCATTGTCGATCTTCCTTCGGATTTTTTTTTCTTTCTTTTTTGCAGTATCGCCCACATAAAGGTTCTTATACCAGTTTAACATAAATCTGTCCTTTATTTTTTGTCTTCCAATCTCTTTAAAATGGCATCAATTACCGTCCGCAGCACTTTAATGCGTGCATAATATTTACAGTTGCCTTCCACAATGATCCATGGTGCGTAGGTCGTGGAGGTGTGGATCAGCATCTCATCAACTGCCTGTTCGTACAGATCCCATTTTTCCCGGTTTCGCCAGTCCTCGTCCGTAATTTTCCACTGTTTGGACGGATCTTCCATACGCTCTTTAAAACGCCTCTCCTGCTCATCCTTGTCAATCTGCATCCAGAACTTCAGAACAATCGCACCGTCATGGGCCCAGCTTGCCTCCATGTCATTAATCTCTTTGTATGCGCGTTTCCATTCAGTCTCTGAACAGAATCCCTCGATTCTCTCTACCATGACCCTGCCGTACCAGGTTCTGTCGTAGATTGCTACATGGCCGTCTTTTGGCACCTGATTCCAGAAACGCCACAGATAATGATGGGAACGCTCCAGGTCATTCGGCGCTGCCGTCGGGTTTACCTGATATCCCCGCGGGTCCATGCGTTCTGTCAGGCGTTTGATGGCACCGCCTTTTCCGCCTGCATCCCAGCCTTCAAATCCGATGATAACAGGAATTCTCCTGCGGTACAACTCTCCGTGCAGGTGCTCGATCTGTGACTGCAGATCTTCCAGGTACTTCTTATACTCGTCTTTTTTATATGTCAGGCTCAGATCCACACTGTGCAGACTTGAAGTCCGCATCACGCTGTCGTAAAGCAGCTCTTCAGGCGCTGTCTGTACTTCCACCGGCTCCCCGCCGGCATTCTCTTCTCTCTGGAGCTCCTTTTGTTCCAGCTTTTTCTTTTTAGCTTCAATCGCCTCTGTCAGACACCGGATAACCGACATATAAATTTTTACTGTAGCAAATTCCCGGTCCACGGACTCAATGATTGTCCACGGCGCACAGTCCGTATCTGTCTTCTGCAACATCTCATCATTAATGCGCTTATACTCCTCATACTGTTCATTCCGTTTCAGATCTCCCTTGCTGACACGCCATGCACTCGCCGAATCGCTCATCAGTTTTTCGAAACGCTTTTTCTGCTCTTTCTTTCCAATGCAGAGGAAGAGTTTCAGAATCGCCGTCCCGCCGTCCGAAAGCTGCTGCTCAAAGGCATTGATCTCATCGTACGCGTACTGAAGTTCATAGTCTGTTGTGATCTTATCAAACCGGTCCACCTGAACTTTCCGGTACCAGCTCCTGTCAAATATCGCGATTCTTCCGTTCGGAGGGGTCTTTGTCCAGAATCTCCACAGAAACGGACGCATGCGCTCTTCCTCAGTCTCACTTCCCGTAGCATATACGGAAAATCCTCTGGGATCCAGCGCATGTATCAGATTGCTGATCTGTACTCCTTTACCGGCAGCACCAAATCCCTCAAAGACGATCATCACCGGTATCTGCAGCTCTTTGCACTCTCTCTGCAGCAGTGCCAGCTGAGGTTCCAGCCGTTCCATCCGTTTCTTGTACTCACCTTTTCCGAGCTTTTTTGTCAGATTAATCTGTTCCAGCATAGAATCCCTCCTTTTTATTTTAGAATAAGGGAGAGATACTGGTATCCCTCCCTTTTCTACAAGAATCATTAATAGTATTTGCGATTTCCCCACAGGTTGGATTTTTTCAAATCCAGATATTCCTGATAGGCCATTTCCAAAATCTGCCGTTCATTTGAAAATTTTAACAGGTGGTAAGCTTCATGGAACTTATAATATCCCGAATCAACAAAATATTCCTCTCTCTGAGGTTTGCTGTGATAACTGTTCGCCATCATCAGATACCAGTGAACATCTTTTTCCACCGTGTCTTCCGGAACAGTAAAACTATATTGACTTTTTCCAATGTATTTGATAATGGAAGCTTGTACCCCCGCTTCTTCCAGAACCTCCCGCATTGCGGTATCCTTATAGTCCTCTCCTCTTTCAACAGTTCCCTTCGGCAATACCCATCCCTCATACTTGTTTTTATAGCTTTTATATAAGGTCAGGATCTTCCCCCGATATATTACCACCCCGCCACAGCTCGTTGCCTCAATCATTGCAATTCCTCCTGTTATGCGTAGTGTTACTTGTAATAAGTATACCTCTTTTTAACAGGGTGTGCAACCTTAATTGTAATATGCATCGAATATTTGTTTTGCTATGGGGACTGCGACATCACTGCCTGTCCCGGAACTTTCCGCGATCACACTGACGACAATATCCGGATTGTCAACGTTTGAAAATCCGACGAACCATGCATGTGGAGATCCGCTCATATCACCGTGTTCGGCTGTTCCTGTCTTTCCGGCTGCCGTGTAGCTCTGACCGGAAAGCATGGATGCGGTGCCGCTCTGTACAACCCCCTCCATCAGTTCCTTGATCGTCTGTGCCTCCTCGGATGTCATCAGTCTTTCATAGACCGACGGTGAATATTTCTTCACGCTGGCTCCGGTGTAGTTTTCAATCCGGTCCACAAAATACGGCTCCATAAGATTCCCGCCGTTAGCAACAGCGGCTGTTATCATTGCCATGTGCATCGGTGATGTGACCGTATTCCCCTGCCCGATCGCCGTCTGCATGGCAAGTGCATCCGGTGTACTGCCATCGAGCGTGAATTTCCCCTTGCTGTAAGGAATCTCGATGGGAAGCTTTTTGTTAAACAATACATCCTCCGCTGTCTGTGCGAAGGTACCTCTGCCAAGATCTACACCGATCTGTGCAAATGCACTGTTGCAGGATTTCGCAAACGCCGCCGCAAAATCCTCGTGACCATGCACGTTGTTATTATAACAGTGGATCGTATACCCCCCATTTGTCACTTCACCCTGGCAGTCAAAAGAAAAGTCACTCAGACGCTCCCCGGATCTCAGGTACGCCAGAGTTGTCACTATTTTAAATGTTGACCCCGGCGGATAAAGACCCTGTGTCGCGCGATTCAGAAGATTTGTGTTACTGTCGTCACTGACAAGTTCATCCCAGATAGAGCTCAGCGTATTTGGATCAAAATCCGGTTTGCTGACCATCGCCAGTACTTTTCCGGTGTCAGGTTCCATCACAACCACAGCTCCGTTGTATCCTCCGAGTGCATCATAGGCAACCTGCTGCAGCCTGACATCGAGTGTTGTAACGATCGTATCTCCCATATTTTTTTCTTCTTTGAATTCATTTGTCACCTGTTCAACCGCACCCGCGTGCGAAGTCAGAAGATGATAATTCTCAGTTGATTCCAGTCCGCTGTTGCCATTACTCGTGTAGCCCACTACATGTGCGAACAGATTGTTATACGGATATGTCCTGTATTCATTACCCTCTTCATCTGTCTCCGTCTGTGCCAGTATCTCACCGCCGGAAGCCATAATATCCCCGCGCACAACCCGCTCTTCATAAGAGCTCTGCCTTTTATTATACGGGCTGTTCAGAAATTCCTCACTCAATTTCACGTTAAAATAAACCATATAGCCGATCAGAGACAGAAAGATCACGACAAACGTATAAGCCACCACCACATATTCTTTACCACCGGAGGCTTTTTTCTGTTTCCTCTTCGATTTTTTCTTCAAGGCTTTTTTCTCTTGTCTGCTCAGTGCCTTTTCTTCTTTTCTGCTCATACTGCGCTCCTGGTTTCCGGTTTCGTTCCTGTTTTTGTTTCTCAAGTTCTGCTCCTTCGTCTTCTCTCAAAATGTAAAGTCCCTGGATGATCGCCAGCATGACGATCGTACAGATGACCGAACTTCCTCCGTAACTCACAAGTGGAAGTGTGATTCCGGTCATTGGTATAAATTTTGTCGTGCCGCCGACTGTCAGAAATACCTGAAACGCATATTCTGTCCCAAGTCCAAGGGCAATCAACTTATAAAACTTATTGCTCATCCTCATTGAAATATTTAAGATCATGAGGAAACAGCTCATACACACAAGCAGAAGGCATATCGCGAAGATTGCTCCCATCTCCTCACAGATCGCTGCGAAAATAAAGTCCTGCGTCACAACGGGAATTGATTTTGGAGAACCCGCAAAAAGCCCGACACCAAACCATCCCCCTGCACCGATCGCAAACAGCGACTGAACGATCTGATATCCATTTGTCTCGTATACGGAAAACGGGGCTTTCCATGCCACAACACGCTGCCGCACATGGCCGAACAGGAAATAGGCAGCCACAGCTGCAAGACTTCCTCCCGCAAGTCCTGCAAGCGCATATAATGGTTTTTTCGTGGCGACGTAAACCATTACAACGTAAGTCATAAAAAATACAAGTGCACTTCCGAGATCTGTAGATAATACCAGGATCATTACATGAATTCCCGCCACTGCCGTAGCAGTTACAACCTTTTTAAAACTGGGGTCCCCTCTCAGGATTCCCGCAACAAAAAATACAAACGTTATTTTTACCAGCTCTGAAAACTGAAAACTGATCCCGCCGATCTCCAGCGCCAGATTGGCACCTCCCGTCACTCTTGACAGCGCCAGCACTGCGAGCAGCAAAATGATACCCAGGATCCCGTAAAGCCATGTCAGGTCCTTCAGAAGTTTCACCTTCCGGATGATGACCGGTACCAGCAGTGAAATAGCAGTTCCCGCCACCACGATAAAAAACTGCTTCTCCGCTTTCTCGAAATCGAGACGGCTGAGCATGATAAATCCGCAGCTCAGCAGCATGCACATATTATTCACCACCAGCATGGACGCCTTCTTATAAAAAATGCGGTATATAACCTGCAGAACCACGATATATGCTGCCACCTGCAGATACATGATCAGCATTTTAACTTCCATGGTCTGGAGATACATCACAAGAAAGGCAATCAGATTCAGAAAAAGAATCAGAATCACCTGCTTGCGAAGCACATATTTCTTGTCGTCTTCATCCTTTTTTTTGAATATCCGGAAACACTGAAAGGTAAACAGCGTCATCAGGATTATGATTAAATACTTTGATAATTCAACTATGATATTGATCATACATTCACCTGTCTATACGCCCCGTCTGAAATGCCCTTTCGTAAACTCTCCGGAATATTGCGGAAGTTTTCCCATCCCGTAAGCTTCCGAAAATAACCGGGCAATCGCCGCAGTGCGTTTTGAATCCTCTATCGTAAAGTTAAGCCTTACGGCTCTTACACCGAGTTCTTTTACCTCCTGATATTCCCGTAAAAGTCCCGTGGGTATACTGTTATATATGGTATTATAACAGAAACTGCAGTCACATTTTACCGCAAATTGCTTTTTATAGCGGTCCCTCAGATAAAGAACAGAATCTTCCTTTCTGCAGGCATCCAGATTTTTCTTTACACACTGTGCAGATATCATAAGAACCGTATATCCGTAGACCACCATCTCGCTGTCTGTATTGCAGCGTTTTTTAATCTCCTTGGAATTTAATTCTGCCGGAACAGTATCACCCTCCATACCGAGCTGATCAAATAATAATTTCCCCCTGTGGTTCCACGCGGACATCGACGCATTTTGCACCGTGCACTCCTGCATTCCGGCTTCCCTCATCCGTGCATACTGTTCCAGGTTATGCACGAGAAAGCCTCGGATTCCTGTCAGCTTCAACTCAGACAGATATGCAAAAAGCTCTTCCGTCTTCTCTTCACGCAGCATATACGGAAGCATAAGAAACGGTTCAATTCCCTGTCTCGTGCACTCCTTCACATACATACCCACATTCTCTAAAAACCGTTTTCCGTAAAACACGGAACACAATGCATAAATTCTCTTTACTGCACCCGAGTTCAGCAGAGCGCTTATCTGTTCCTTCGTTTCTGCCGAAGCCCAGACCGGTATATCAGTCTCTTTATGTGAATTTTTCACCGTTTTATCAGATTCATTCAAACTTCTGAATTCTTCCCTGAAAAACTTTTTTAAAATCTCCTGTTCCAGTGATGCAAGTGCGCCGCGGCGCAGCTCATTCAGATCCTGCATCGGCATGAAGATATCATCTGTCATCTCCAGAGATAATGCTTCGATATGAAATAAGGTAGCCCCGGTCTTACGCAGCTGTCTCTCCACGCGCTCTTTCGACAGCGGCTGTTTCACAGCCCGCTGAACATCCGCACCCTGACAGACTGCCTCATGCCCGCAGGCAGAAAGTCTGATCCTGGATTTCTCCCCGGCTTTCAGTGATACCTCCGCCCTGACTTTGATCTGATCTTCCGGCTTCACATACTCCTGCGAGATTCTCTCAAACAACGCCTCATTGCGGACCTGGCCGTCCTTCTTTTTCAACGTTTTTTCATTTCGAAGCGCCATCATTCTGCGTCCGTTTCTCTGCCTGTAATATCCCTGGTGAAAGCCGTCGCGGTTATACAGGTCAAATAATTCCTGCCTGTCCTCCCGCGCCACCTCATAAGTTTCACCTTCAGTCGCCAGATCCAGATACTTTCGGTAAATGCGGACAACGCCTGCCGTATATTCCGGCTTTTTCATCCGTCCTTCGATCTTCAGAGAAGTCACACCCGCTTCCAGTATCTCCGGCAGCAGATCTATCGTGCACATGTCTTTTGGACTCAGCACATACGCTGTTTTTTCATCATTTAACGTTATTCTGCCCTCATTTACCTGATATGGAAGCCGGCATGGCTGTGCACATTTTCCGCGGTTTCCGCTGCGGCCTCCCAGCATGCTGCTGAACAGGCACTGACCTGAATAACAATAGCATAATGCACCGTGAACAAAACTTTCAATCTCGAGTTCTGTCTGTTTCCTGATATCCTGTATCTCCTGCAGCGACAATTCCCTTGCTGTCACAATACGGCTTGCACCCAGCTGTTCCAAAAGTCGTGCGCCGGCTGCTCCAGTGATTGTCATCTGTGTGCTGCAGTGTATGGGAAGTCCGGGAAATTCTTTTTTTATAAAAGAAAAAACACCTGAGTCCTGTACTATAACCGCGTCCAGCCCCCGTTTATAGTATGGAAGCAGATATTCATATAATTCATTCTCCAGCTCCGATTCTTTGAGCATTGTGTTGACCGTAAGATATAACTGCTTTCCATGCAGATGTGCATAGTCTATCGCTCCCAGCATATGCACGCTGTCCAGATTGTCTGCGTAGGCCCTTGCTCCAAATTTTTCACCGCCAATATAGACTGCATCAGCCCCCGCAAGGTAAGCTGCCGTCATCGCTTCATAAGATCCGGCAGGTGCCAGCAATTCTGCTCTCATAACGTTCCTCTTTTCAAAAAATAAGGAGATTACCCGTCCAGCAATCCCCCGTTTTCCTATTTTAAAAGTTCTTCCATATCACTCTGCAGTTTTGACACCTGCTGTGACAGAGACTGCTTCTCCGCCCTGACTGCCTCCAGCTCTTTTAATGCATTTTCAAGCTGAATCTGTACTGCTATCAGCTCATGCTTTAAATCATATACTTCTTTATCTTTTCCCTGAGAATCCTCTTCAAACACTTCCGCCTGCTTTTTTGCCTTAAAATAATCGTCTGCAATATTCAGGCTTAAAAGTGTGCTCTTTGTCTCAACAGGCTGACGGTTGTATCCTGGAAGTTCGCCCAGCTCTGCAATTTTATTATTCAGATATGCAGCCACCTTCTGCAGATATTCCTCACTCTCATATCCGCTCAGCTTAATGATTTTTCCGCCGATCAAGACCTGTGTTGTATTTTTTGTAGGCATTAACAGCTTACCTCCATCCTTTTATACTACGATACCAGGGTCAAAAGGTCGTGCGCTTCATGCTTGCATGAAAAAGCATGACTTTGGGACCCGCAAAACATGAGAAAATAGCCCGAGCAGGGCGGATTTCGAATGTTTTCAGGATTGTGGGAGCACATAGTGCGGAACAATCCGTGGTATCATGGGGTCAAAAAAGCTTTTGACCCCAACATTATACTACTATTATAATAGAAAATGCCAGAAAAACAACCTTTACTTTTTCGCACCGTCAGTTTTCCGTCTCCGGAACAGCGATTCCCAGATGTTCATATGCCTTTACTGTTGCACATCTGCCCCGGGGGGTACGGTTCAAAAAACCGTGTTTCAGCAAATATGGTTCATAGACATCTTCGATCGTCCCGGAATCTTCTCCTATGGCAGCTGCCAGTGTATCAAGCCCTGCAGGACCACCCGCAAACTTTTCAATCAGCGTAGTCAGGATCATCCGGTCACAGCTGTCCAGTCCGTACTGGTCAACTTCCAGAAGATCCAGTGCATATACCGCTACCTCTTCTGTTATGATACCGTCATATTTTACCTGAGCAAAATCTCTCACTCTTTTCAGGAGACGGTTTGCCAGGCGCGGCGTTCCCCTCGCGCGTCTTGCGAGAGCGGCGGCACCCTTCGTATCAATTTTAACACCAAGTACCTGGGCGGAATGCTGGATGATCGTCTCAAGCTCCTCTTCCTGATAAAATTCCAGATGATGGATCACTCCAAAACGATCTCTCAGCGGTGCTGTCAAAAGCCCCGCCCTCGTTGTCGCTCCCACCAGTGTAAATCTCGGAAGATCGAGCCGGATCGAACGGGCTGTTGCCCCCTTGCCGATCATGATGTCAATGGCAAAATCCTCCATGGCGGGGTACAGGACTTCCTCCACCTGGCGGTTCAGACGATGGATCTCATCGACAAACAGTACATCCCCTTCCTGAAGATTATTCAGGATGGCAGCCATCTCCCCCGGTTTTTCGATCGCAGGTCCTGAGGTGACTTTCATGTTCACTCCCATCTCATTTGCAATGATGCCTGCAAGTGTCGTCTTCCCCAGGCCGGGAGGACCGTAGAACAGCACATGATCCAGTGCATCTCCCCGCCGTCTGGCAGCCTCAATATAAATCCGCAGATTTTCTTTCGTTTTCTCCTGTCCGATATAGTCATCCAGTGTCTGCGGCCGCAGACTGCCCTCGATCTTCACATCTTCCTCAGTAAATTCTGTTGTAATGATCCTCTTATCCATCCGCCTTCATTCCATTCATTGATGATTTCATTAAATCAGTTTCTTCAGTGCCGCTTTCAGGATCGCTTCGGCATCCATATCATCCATGCCGCCAAGCTGTTTTACTGCGCGCAGGGCATCTGAATTCGAGTAGCCAAGTGCCGTCAGAGCCTGTACCGCCTCGTGTACTGCAAGATCGGCACCCGCGTCTGCCTGTGCATCCTGCTGGTGCATCAGCTTCTGTTCAAACGCATCCTGAAGATCCATCTTATCTTTCAATTCCAGTATAATCTTCTGTGCCGTTTTTTTCCCAATTCCGGGCGCCCGGGAGATCGCAGCTGCGTCATCGGAGAGAACTGCAAACCGCAGTTCGTCCGTAGACAGCGCAGACAATATCCCAAGTCCCGCCTTCGGTCCCACACCGTTCACGCCGATCAGCAGCTGAAAGACCTGCATATCCCCTTTTGTCAGAAATCCGAACAGCTGCATGGCATCTTCCTTCACATGCTGGTATGTATGGATCCGGACTTCTTCTCCCTGCCGCAGGCATGCCAGCATGGAGGACGGCATGAAAATTTCATAGCCGATTCCGTTATTATCAATCACCACATGGTTTTCGGCGAGCTCTGCAACTTCGCCTCTTACAAACACGATCATACTTTATGTCCTCTTATTCTTCTGAAACACCGGCTCCAGGCGCCGGATCATCTCCCTGCTCACAATCCCGATCACTGCTCCGGTCACCACACCTGATACCAGAAGAACGGGAAAATAATACATCAGTTTAAACGTACTGACAAGACATACCGCCACTGCCATCTGCGCGGTATTATGCGCCACACCTCCGGCGACGCTCACACCGATCACTGTAAATCCCGGAGCTTTTTTCAGCAGTCCCATGACAAGCAGGCTTAAGGATGCACCCGCGAGACTGAACAGAATACTGAACAGATTGCCAAATAAAAAACCGATCACAAGAATCCGAATGACGGAAATCAGGATCGCCTCCCTCCATCCGTACAGATACAGCAGAAAAACAATCATCAGGTTGGACAGACCAATCTTTACGCCATACACTCCGGCAAAAAACGGAATCAGAGACTCCACATATCCAAGTAGAATCGCAAGAGCTGCGAACAGTCCGAGTACTGCCGTTTTATTTTTCATAACCCTTCTCCATCAGGATGCGACTGCATCCGGAACTTCATCCGAATCCGCAGGATGTACAACCTCCAGGAACACCCGGTTCGGCAGGCATACGATCGTTCCGCCATTTTTCGTTACAGCCGCTGTTTTTATGCAGAGATGATCCGGGCAGTCGGCCCTGGTCATCTTTACTCTTCCATCTTTTATCTCACATATATTCGTATCATTGATCGTAATCGTCTGATCCTGGTCAAGCGGGTATTCGCCGTACACTTTATTGTCCACCGTGATACGGAGCATACTGCCCTCGGCCGGTATCAGCGCCCGTGAAACCACCCAGAATATAAGTGCCGCCGCCAGAACAGCTCCGATTAAGATCATGTCTCTTTTTTTCATCGTAACCTCCCTGCAGTGCAGATTATGTACTCCAGTTTCAGGAACTTGTTCTATCATATCATAGGGACCCTTAAAATGCAAACACCTATTCGGTTATCGCAGCAGGACCGCAAAAAAGGAGACGTCCATTGTTCTGGCCTCTCCTTCTCCCATCTGATAAGCTACGGTTCTAAAAGCACGCCGCCGTCTCCTACAAACAATACCTGCCGTATTCCATCCAGCTGCCCCGTCAGCTGCCTTGCCTTCTCATAGCCCAGCAGCATGCATACCGTGCTGAGTACATCTCCCTGCATGGAGGAATCTGTCACTACCGTAGCCTGCCACAGGTCCGTGTCTGCGGGATAACCCGTCGATGCGTCCAGAATATGCGAATACCGTATGCCATCCGTCTCAAAATAACGTTCATATACTCCGGAGCTGACGACAGAACAGTCTGAAGCCCGGACCGTGGCAATGGTCTCATTCCGTTCTGCAAATGGTTTCTGGATTCCGACTCCCCAGTCTGTTCCGTCCGGTTTACTGCCGATGGTCATGACATTTCCTCCGAGGTTAATCATGCCGGATGTGATGCCGTCTTCCTCCATACGTTCCTTCAGCCTGTCAGCCGCATATCCTTTAACAATAGCTCCGAGATCAATCATCGTGTCGGGACTGTCAAATGTTATGGTATTCCCCTGTACATGGACTTTCCGCGCATCTACCTTTGCCACCGCTTCCGCAATCGAATCATCATCCGGCACCCTGGGGTTTTCACTTTTAAAATCCCAGAGTTCGCTGACCGGAGCGATCGTAATGTCAAATCTGCCTTCCGAGAGTTCATAATAAGAAAGTCCGGCACTGATGACCTCTGCAAGCTCATCTGACACTTCAACAGACTGTTCTGTGCGGTGATTCAGTGCATAGAGTTCACTGTCACTGCGCGTGCGGCTGAACGTCTTTTCCATATCCTGGCATAGCGCAAACGCATGCTCGATCGCATCCTTTGCGTCGTCCGGGTTCCCATATGCTTCAATACCGATAACGGTGTCAAAGTAAAATCCCTGTTTAGAAACCATTTCCGGCTGCTTACTGCCGCAGCCGGAAATGAAAAAGCCAGGTACCAGCAGCAATGCCGCCAGTACTCCGGTTTTTATGATTGTTTTAAAATTCACTGACAATACAGTGGCGCGGGCAGACTTCCTGACATGTGCCACAGTTCGTGCATTTTTCAAAATCAATTTTTGCAACGTTGTTCTCCATCGTGATCGCATCAGCAGGACAGTTTTTCACGCATTTCATACAGCTGATACATCCTGCATCACATCCCGTGATGACTGCTTTGCCTTTTTGCTCACATTTACATTTCACAAGTGTCTTCTGCTCATAAGGTACAAGGTCGATCAGATGCTGCGGACATGCACTGATGCATTTACCGCATGCCTTACATTTCTCACGGTCTACGACTGCGATTCCATCCTCAATATGAAGCGCGTCAAAAGCACACGCCTTCACACAGCTTCCAAAACCGAGGCATCCCTCATTACAGATTTTCGCTCCTCCGTTCGGCACATAGATCATCATATTACAGTCTTCCACACCGTAATATTCATATTCATTCTTTGCTTTGGAGCAGCTTCCACCGCAGCGTACAAAGGCAACCTGTCTCGCAGTTTCGGAGACTTCCTGCCCCATAACTTTTCCAATGACGGCAGCTGATTCTGCTCCGCCCACCGGACATGCATTCACAGCGGCTTCACCCTTTACAATTGCCGCAGCCAGACCGTCACATCCCGGATAACCACAGCCTCCGCAGTTATTTCCCGGAAGTGCATCCCGCACAGCTACTTCTCTTTCGTCTACCTCAACCGCAAATTTTTTTCCCGCAAGTCCCAGCAGCAGACCGATCACGAGGCCGATGCCGCCGATGATGACTGCCGATATTAAAATAATTTCCATATCACCCGAACCTCCTTATACCAGTCCGGCGAATCCAAAGAATGCGATGGACATCAGCCCCGCCGTCAGAAGAACGATCGGCATTCCCTGGAAAGCTTCCGGAATATCATTGTATTCAATTTTTTCCCGAAGACCGGCCATCAGTACGATCGCGATCGTAAAGCCGACTGCCGTCGCCAGTCCGCAGATGGTCCCCTCGAGTACGTTATAATCATTCTGAACGTTGGTCAATGCGACACCCAGAACCGCACAGTTTGTCGTAATCAGCGGAAGATACACACCGAGCGCCTGATACAGGGACGGCATGGTTTTCTTCAGGATCATCTCCACAAGCTGAACGAGTGCTGCGATCACAAGAATGAATGCGATTGTCTTCAGATATGTCATATCCAGCGGCACCAGTATGAATTTATAGATCAGGCTGGTGCACAGTGATGCGATCGTGATAACGAAAATAACTGCACCGCCCATTCCGGCAGCCGTATCCGTCTTCTTGGATACCCCCAGAAACGGACACAGTCCCAGGAACTGACTTAACACAACGTTATTCACCATGGCAGCGCCGATAGCAATAATCAATAATTCTTTCATTTTGCACTACCTCCTATTCTTTGTCCCGCGCTGAATCAGCCAGTGCTTTTCCACCGCACATCGTATTTGTACAGTTCATACAGCTGTCTTTGGAACATGCTTTCGTTCCGTCTTCTTTTACGCGTGCGCTTCCGATCTTGAATTTGTTCTGGAAGGCTACCAGCATTGCAAGCACGAAGAATGCTCCCGGTGCCAGAATGAAGATTGTGATCGGCTGATAGGAAGCAGGCATAATCTGGAATCCGAAAATCTGTCCCGCGCCCAGCACCTCCCGGAATAATCCGATCAGTGTCAGAGCGATCGTAAATCCAAATCCCATTCCAAGACCATCGAAAATCGATGACACAACTTTATTCTTGGATGCGTAGGATTCAGCACGGCCAAGGATAATACAGTTTACTACGATCAAAGGAATATAGATACCGAGAGCAGAATAAAGGCTCGGAATAAATCCTTCCAGCAGCAATTCTACAATTGTCACAAAAGACGCAACCACGACAATGTAAGCCGGCATGCGGACACCGTCCGGTATCACCTTTCTCAGCAGTGAGATCATCAGATTCGACAGTGTAAGAATGACAGCAGTTGTCAGTCCCATTCCCAGACCATTTATGGCGGAAGTGGTAACTGCAAGTGTCGGACACATACCCAGCATCAGTACGAAGGTCGGGTTTTCCCTGATTATACCATTATACAGACGTTCCATCGGTGAATTCACTTTCATCCTAGTTACCTCCCTTCAGATACTGGAATGCCGAAAGACCGGCATTCACGCCGTTTGTAACGGCATTCGTCGTGATCGTGGCACCGCTGAGTGCATCGATCTGTGCATCACTTGCTGCGCCGGTTTTTGTATACTCGAATTTCTCTACATTTTTATCTTTGAACTGGTTTTTGAATTCATCTGTATCCGCCTTCATGCCGAGACCCGCGGTCTCATTGATACTGAGGATTGAAATACCATTCATCGTCCCGTCCATTTTTACACCCATGGAAAACTGGATATCTCCGCCGTAACCTTCAGAATCCGTCACGGTAATGACGTATCCGATTGTCTCACCGTCTGCACCCTGAGCTTCCATGACCTCATCGACTGTCTGTTTATCCCAGCCGTTTTCGATGTTATGGGAAGCGATCGCCTTGAGATCCACATCGCTCTCTTTAAAATCAGCCGCATCTGCAAATACTTCCTGACATGCCTCTTTTTTGGCAAGTTCTTCCTGTACCTGGATTGGTTCCAGTGTCACATCATACACAAGTCCCAGCAGAAATCCCGCAACAAGTGTGATCGCCAGCAGTGCCGCGGCATCTTTGATAATTTTACCCATTACGCTTCCCTCCTTTTTCCAGACCGAATGCAACAGGCATCGTCACACGCTCAATCAGCGGAACAAGAAGGTTGCCAAAGATGATCGCATAAGATACGCCCTCCGCTGTACCTCCGAAAAGCCGGAAAATACCTGTCAGAATACCAAGTATGATACCGTAGACAATCTTTCCTTTTTTCGTGATCGGTGAAGTCACGTAATCGGTTGCCATGAACCATGCACCAAGCATCAGTCCGCCTCCGAACAGCTGCCCGAGAAGGTAGGTCGGGTCCAGTCCGTGACCTCCGAAGATTGCTGCAAAAATCAGAAGCGTAACAATATATGTAAGCGGAATCCGAAGATCAATGATGCGCAGGCAAACCAGGAAAATCGCGCCGATCAAGAGTGCAATCACGGATGTCTCACCAATCGTTCCCTGTACATTGCCGACAAACATGCTCATCAGATCAACACTTCCGCCTGTTTTCAGAGCCAGCAGCGGGGTTGCTCCCGATACAGTGTCCACCGCAATATTTCCAAACGCGCCGCCCGGTACGGCATAGTTTGTCATCTGTCCCGCAAAGGAAATCAGCAGAAAACATCTCGCTGCGAGCGCCGGATTCATAAAATTCTGTCCCAGGCCTCCGAACAGCTGTTTTACGATAAGGATTGCAAATACCCCTCCGAGAACGGGAATCCACCAGGATACACTGGCCGGAAGATTCAGCGCCAGCAACAACCCGGTCAGAACGGCACTGAAGTCTCCGATCGTAACCGGCTGCTTCATCAGTTTCTCGTAGATAAACTCCGTCAGCACGCAGGCTGCTATACTGACACAGATAAGCATCAGCGCACGGAAACCAAAATTGTAAATACCGAAAATACTTGCCGGCAGCAATGCAATCACTACCATCAGCATGATATAATCTGTCTTTACCCTGGAACGCGCATGCGGTGATGACGACACATGTAATAATTCACTCATATTCTTATCCCTCTCCTATTATTTCTTCCTGCGGCTTGCCAATACTTCCTTGCGCATTGACTTGATCGACTGGGCGAGCGGACGTTTTGCCGGACAGACATAACTGCAGCAGCCGCATTCACAACACTCCGCGCCGTTCATTTTTTCGAATTTTACCATATCATGATGATCCGCGGCCGTCGCTAGCCTTGACGGCACCAGGTTCTCAGGGCAGTCAGAGACACACCGTCCGCAGTTAATACATGCCGTTGTCGGGCTGTCAGCAATATCATCTTTTACCAGACATAAAAGCGATGATGTCGTCTTTGTCACCGGAACATTCATATCAAACATGGAAAATCCCATCATCGGACCTCCCGAGATCAGTTTTTTCGGCTCCGTTTTAAAACCGCCTGAAGCGTCCACAAGCTCCTGGTAGTTTGTTCCGATTGCCACATAGTAGTTCTGCGGATTTGCAATCGCATCTCCGGTAACCGTGACGATTCTGTGCATCAGCGGCGTTCCGAGCATCACCGATTTATAGATGGCTACGACGGTATCAATATTGTCCACAACACAGCCCGCATCAGCCGGCAGCATGGAAGAATTGATCTTCCGTTTTGTCGTCGCATAGATCAGCATACGCTCCGCACCCTGCGGATATTTCGTTTTTAATGCTTTTACTTCAATTCGCGGTTCATCTTTCACCATCTCGCTCATTTTAGCGATACAGTCCGGTTTGTTGTCCTCGATGCATATGTACCCCTTTGCATGATCAAATAATTTCAGAATCACCTTCAGACCACCGATCACTTTGTCAGGTTCCTCCAGCATTCTGCGGTAATCACTCGTCAGATAAGGCTCACATTCTGCTCCGTTGACAAGTACATACTCAATCTTATCCGGTTCCTTAGGTGCAAGCTTCACGTGTGTCGGAAAGCCGGCTCCGCCCATTCCCACAACACCGCCTTCAGAAATGCGCTTCAGTATGTCTTCCTTTGAAAGTTCATCCAGTGATGCAATTCCCTGGAACTCTACGGTCTCATATTTCTCATCATTTTCCACTACAATCGCGTCTACAACAGAACCAACGGTTGTCAGATGCGGTTCAATTCCTTTAACAGTTCCTGAAACACTGGCATAGATCGGCGCTGAAACGAAACCGCCCGCTTCTGCGATCTTCTGTCCCATCAGAACATGATCACCCTTTTGTACGATGGGTCTTGCCGGCGCGCCGATATGCTGCGATAATGGATAAACCAGGTCCCCCGTTGGATTCAACGTCTGGATCGGTTTGTCTTTCGACAATTCTTTCCCATCATAAGGATGAACGCCACCCTTAAATGTTAAAATTCCCATTCCTAAACCTCCTTCATCATAAATGCCTGTCACAGTAAAACTGCCTCAGGCATAAAATCATAACTTATACTATAAACTAAATTTTTATAAAAATCACTATTTTTTTTCAAAAAAGAAGTATATAATTAAATGCAATTCGAGGAAAGGAGCAATCAATGATGCAAATACACAAATTCCCCGTAGAAACCCCACCTTCTTTTGACAAAATAGCCAATACGCTGCCCGAAGGATTCTGCCTGTTCGACATTGAGACCACCGGTCTCTCTCCCGGCAGAAGCTACCTTTATCTGATCGGCATGCTGAAAAAAGAGTGCGGCTCCTGGCAGCTGACACAGTGGTTCTGTGAATCTCCTCTCGATGAGAAACATGCCATCGGCTCATTCGCCGACGCTCTCCCGGAAGCCTCCTGCCTTATACATTTTAATGGAAGATCATTTGACCTTCCGTACCTTAAACATAAATGTGTGTACTACGGCATTGCCGATTTTCTGTCACTGATACCGGAACTGGATCTCTACTCCGTGCTGCGCCCATACCGCTCCCTGCTTTCCGTATCTTCCATGAAGCAGCAGGATCTGGAGCAGCTTGCAGGAAGCCCCCGCACAGATGACAAATCCGGAAAAGAGCTGATCGGGGTTTACCGTGAGTACCTCCGTACCGCCGATAACCGTTTTCTGGAAATGCTGCTTCGGCATAACCGGGAAGATGTGGCCGGCATGGCATGGATCCTGCCTCTTCTTACCCTTGACCGCTTATTCCAGGGTGAATTCAAAGTACTCGACATGACAAAGCAGGAAAAGACGGTCACCTTGTCACTGCAGACGGATCATCCGCTTCCGGTGTCTTTTTCCTGTTCACAAAGCGGCTTCTGCCTTTCCGTCAGAGCGGACAGTCTGACTCTGTCGGCTGAAAGATTTGACGGCACATTGAAATACTTTTTTCCAGATTACAGGAATTACTATTATCTGCCGGATGAGGACACTGCGGTCCACAAAAGTATCGGACGTTATGTAGAACGCGGACACAGAATCCAGGCCACACAGAAAAACTGTTATCAGAAAAAAAGCGGAAGCTATGTACTGCTTCCCCCGGGATATGCCTGCTCCCTCCCTGTTTTTGGACAGAATCACAGGATGGAGCCGTCATGGTGCCTCTATGATGATTTTTCCGAAATCTCAGACTTTAAATCATATGCGCATGCTGCGCTGCAATATGTGCGCACCGGGAAACAGGAGGCATCTAAAAAATGGACAGACATATGAAATGTCCGTCCATTTTTTTAATACTTATTGTTATTTTGTAACAGTTCAGGACGGCGCATCTTCCTGACCGAAAAAACCGGTCAAGAATCATCGGATGTTCATCCGATGTGGAAATTGGTGCAGAAAGCGACTTTCAAGCAAGCTTGATGCAGCTTTCTGCACCAATTCCCCCGCCGTCCTGAACTGTTACGTTATTTTATTCTTCTGTCTCTTCAGCCATGTCTTCTGTCTGTTCCATTGCCTTCATGCTCAGGCTGATTTTTCTCTCTTCGCCGTTAAAATCAACAACTTTAGCAGTAATCTCCATTCCAACATTCAGAACATCCGACGGTTTTTCTACATGCTCTTTGGAAATCTGGGAAACATGAAGCAGTGCATCAACACCCGGCTCCAATTCAACAAATGCACCAAAGTCTGTCATGCGGGCAATCCTGCCTGTCACAACATTTCCAACCGCATAATTTTCAGCTGCTGCAAGCCATGGATTCTGATCTTCAAATTTCAGGCTGAGTGCAATCTTATCCCCATTGATCTCTTTGATGAGAACAGTGATCGCTTCACCAACCTTGAAAACTTTTTTCGGGTTTTCCACTCTTCCCCATGACATTTCAGAAATGTGGAGCAGACCGTCAGCGCCTCCGAGATCGATAAATGCACCAAAATCTGTAACGTTTTTGATCGTACCTTCTACCACATCACCTGCATGGATTCTCTCAAACAGTTCTTTTTGTTTCTCTGCCTTCTCAGCTACCAGAAGCTGTTTTCTGTCACCAATGACACGTCTTCTTCTCGGATTGAACTCGCTGATTACAAACTCAATTTCCTGATCCGCATACTTGGAAAGATCTTTCTCATAAGAATCGGAAACAAGACTTGCAGGAATAAAGATTCTGGCTTCATCGATAACAACGCTCAGGCCGCCATTCAGCACCTGTGCAACTTTTGCTTTGAGAATCTCATGATTTTCATAAGCCTCTTCCAGTCTCTTGTTTCCTTTTTCTGCTGCCAGTCTCTTGTAGGTAAGCAGAACCTGTCCCTCTCCGTCGTTTACTTTCAGAACCTTTACTTCCATGGTATCACCCGGCTGGGCGATGGTCGTAAGATCAACGTTTGGTTCGTTCGTGTATTCGCTTCTTGTAAGGATACCATCTGCTTTATAGCCAATGTTCAAGATAATTTCATCCGGCTTAACGTCGATGACTGTACCTTCAACCACTTCTCCGTTTCTGATAGTTTTAAATGATTCTTCCAGCATTTGTTCAAAACTTAATTCTGACATGTTTTTGAACCTCCTCAATTATATTATTTGGGGTCGATGCCCCTGCTGTAATACCTACATGACTGATAGATTGAAAAGGCTTGGTTTCCAAATCAACGAGTGTCTGTATATAGTAAGTATTTTTACATTCATTTCTGCATATATCATACAGTTTTTGCGTATTCGAGCTATGCCTGCCACCAATGACAATCATAGCGTCCACCTCGCGTGCCAGGAGCCTTGCTTCCTCCTGTCTCTCCTGGGTGGCATTGCAAATCGTATTTAAAACAATTCTATCATAACCCTTTTTGGCAAGAATTTCAACTAAATCTTTAAATTTGTTGTAATTAAATGTCGTTTGGGATACAATGCATAATTTTGTGTCAGGTTTAACGGACAGTTTTTCCGCTTCCTGTTCAGTATTGATAACAATCGCCGGTGTCTCACACCAGCCTTTGATGCCTTCCACTTCAGGATGCCGGTCATTTCCGACGATCACAATCTGTTTACCATCCCGGCTTTCCCGCTCCACAATATCATGGATTTTTTTTACAAACGGACAGGTTGCATCAACACAGTTCAGTCCCTTCTGTTCCATGATCCGATAGATCTCTTTCGGCACCCCGTGGGACCGTATGACTACAGTGCCTTCCGTCAGCTGTGAAAGTTCTTCTGCAGTTTCTATCACGCAGACACCTCTGGATTCAAGATCGGACACAACCTGTTCGTTATGTATAATGGGTCCGTACGTATATACTTTATCTCTTGAGCACGCTACCTGTTCGTAAACCTGTTCCACAGCCCGTTTCACGCCAAAACAGAATCCTGCAGATTTTGCCACTGTCACTTTCATCTTCTATCCGTTCTGCCTCTCTTTGCACAATTTAAGAACCGCCTCCACGACTTCCTGAATACCCATATGGGAAGTATCCAGATAAACAGCATCCTCTGCCTGTACAAGCGGTGAAATCTCCCGGTGCATATCCCGGTAATCCCTCTGTTCAATGTCTCTTTGTATCTGTTCCAGGTCCCCCAAAATCCCTTTTTCCTTCAGTTCTTCATATCTCCTGATTGCTCTTATCCCGGCTCCCGCTGTCAGGTAAATTTTGACCTGGGCTCCTGGAAGCACCTGAGTACCGATGTCTCGCCCGTCCATCACAACATCAGTGACAGAGGCCATCCTCTGCTGCAGTTCTACAAGTTTTCTGCGCACTGCAGGATTGGCGGAACTCACTGATGCCATATTTCCCACTTCTTCCGTTCTAAGGAACTCCGTCACATTTTCCCCGTTCAGTATCACCTGCTGTTCTCCATTCTCATAGGCAATTGAAATATCTGCAAATTCACATACCCGCTCTGTCGCACCGGCATCATCCGGCGCCACCCCCTGCCTCAGCAGATAATACGCCATGGCACGGTACATTGCCCCGGTATCCACGTAAATATATCCCAGCTTTTTTGCCACCTGCCGCGCGATCGTGCTTTTTCCCGCTCCTGCCGGTCCGTCAATTGCTATATTAAAACTCATGGTTTTCCTCCCGTTGTAATAATCCTGATCTTATATCACTGCACTGGCAGCGGCATACGCAGTTGACCACGCAATCTGCAGATTGAATCCGCCGGTAAGCGCATCCGTATCCAGCACCTCTCCAATAAAATAGAGTCCTTTTACTTTCTTTGATTCCATTGTCTTAGGGTTGATTTCTTTGACAGCAACTCCCCCGGTTGTCACGACTGCTTCATTGTATCCACGAAGCCCGGTAACAGTGAAAGGAAAATGCTTTAAAAGCTTTACAAAGGTAAGGCGCTCTTCCCTCGATATCTCATGGATCTTCTTCTCAGGAGAACTCCCCCACAATTCCAGGAGCACTGACATGGCTTTCGACGGCAGCAGTCCCTGAGCCACCGTTTTGAACTGTTTATTTTGATTTTTTGTGAAATCCCGAAGAATTCGGTCATCGAGCTGTTCCTCTGATAGTGCCGGCTTCCAGTCGATTTCACACGAAAGAGATCCCTGCTGCAGATATTCTCCTGTCCGTGCACTTGCCGTAAGAACCAACGGTCCTGTAATGCCGAAATGTGTAAACAGCATCTCACCAAAGTCTTCAAAACAGCATTTCCCGTCTGCATACATCCGAAGCGTTACATTCCGCAGCGAAAGTCCCTGCATCCTGGCAATATAATCCTCATCTGTTTCCATGGGTACGAGGGAAGGCCTGAGCCCGGTCACAGCATGCCCGCATTCTCTGGCAAACCGGTATCCGTCACCTGTTGACCCTGTCGTCGGGTAAGACAGGCCTCCTGTAGCAACAAGCACGGCATCCCCTGCGATAACGGCATCATTTTCCAGCAGAATACCCGCGGCACCTTTTTCATCCGTCAGCACTTTTTTCACACTGCTTCGCAGATGAATCTTCACATCCAGCTCTTTCATTCTCCGTTCCATGCCGAGGATGATGTCCGACGCATGATCTGAGACTGGAAACGCACGGTTTCCGCGTTCTATTTTCGTTCTGACCCCAAGGCGCTCAAAAAACTCTATGGCATCAAAATTATTATACCCATAAAATGCACTGTATAAAAATTTTGGATTGCGAATCACACTGTCAAATAATTCCTCCATGGAACAGGCATTCGTAAAATTACAGCGGCCTTTCCCCGTGATATAGACTTTTTTCCCCAGCTTTTCGTTTTTTTCAAAAAGGTGCACGAGGTGCCCTGCCTCAGCGGCAAACACCGCTGCGGCCATACCGGCAGCTCCTCCCCCTATGATCAATACCTTAGACATCATCTTCCCCCAGACCTGCAAAACTAAGTTTCACCGAATCATCAATTGAATTGATCTCATCGTTGCTGTAAACTTTATATTCATCCCAGATTTTCTCCATGGACTCCAGCGTATCAACGACTTCCTGCTGCTTTTTCATACAGAGTGCGACTACCAGCGCATTGATAACGCTTAAAGGTGCGACCAGTGAATCCACGATCGACGCCATATCACTCCTCGCAATCAGATTGCAGGAAGAATAAAGGTTCATCGGCGAATGAATACTGTCTGTAAGCGTGATCACCTTTGCATTCCGGTTGTTTGCAAATTCCATTGCCTTGAGGGTATGCATGGAATACCGGGGAAAACTGATTCCGATGATCACATCCTTCTCGTTGATTCGTATCATCTGCTCAAAAATCTCACTTGCCGAATTCGTCTGAATCAGTCGGACATCATCCACAACAAGGTTCAGATAAAAGCTCAGAAAATGTGCAAGCGGTGCACAGCTTCTGATCCCTATGATATAGATCGTCTTTGCCTGCAGGATCGTCTCTACCGCCTGGTCAAAGATCTCGTGATCCAGATGTTCCATTGTCAGCTTGATTTTGTCAATATCAGCCTGAAGTACTTTATCCAGGATTTCCGCCTGTGGTACCCTGCCGTAGGTCACTTCCATCCTCTGGATAGAGTTCAGCTTGTTGATAACCAGCTCTTCAAGCGCACGGTGAAATTCAGGAAACCCCTGGTATCCCAGCTGTGCTGCGAACCGGACCGTAGTGGATTCACTTACCCCGACTTCGCTTCCAAGTTTTGCCGCCGTCAGAAACACAGCCTTGTCATAATTGTCCGTAATATACGCTGCCAGGCGTTTCTGCCCTTTGCTGAGTTTTCCATACTGCTGGTTGATTCTGGTCAATAAATTTTCTGATTGTTCCATACTTTTATTTTCTCCTAAGCGGTATGCATCATAAAGGAGTCATACCCCTCCTGTATACTTTCATCTGTTCAGTATAACACAAGAACAGCTTGCGTCAAGACGCAATCTCCCAAAGGTTTTTGACTTCATGCTTTTTCAAAATGCTGATAATCCTTCGCACTCGTCCAGCTTCCTCCCCATGAAAATCCGTATTTTGTAAACACCTGATAACACAGATCCCCGGTGTCTATTTTGTATAAAAATTCCGCGGTACGGTCGGCATATTCACGGGCATTTGCAGGCTCACAGTTTTCCTTTCCGTTCACAATTTTCACATAAGGATTGTATTTCGGATTAATATCAACTGCCATGCCCCTGGCATGATTAGACAGTGTTGTACTGTGAGAGATAAAGCGGAAATTAAATGCAGAACTGTTGTTATCTGCCATAGACTGCTCATCGTCTGCGTCATAGTCGTCGATCAGCCGGATTTTTTCAATCGGATACCCGGACTGGTAAAGCTCCCTGAAAATCGATGTCACGTCATCTGCGATCGCCTGATTGACGACCAGTTCGCCTATATGTGCCTCACCGTCAAATCCATTATGCAGAACCCTTACATACCTCAGTTCTTCTCTCGGTACGGTACAGTCCCCTTTAAAAGATTTCCCATACATTCGTTCAAATATAACATCTGATATCTCTTCCTGGTAAAACAATGAATCCTCCCCGACAGAAGCAATCTGTTCCTCTGTCAGTACCGTTTCCGCAGCCATCTGCCGGATATCACCCGCTGACACAGTCTCCGATGTTTCCTCATCTTTTTCCCGTATTTCCTGTATATCTTCCTGTACTTCCTGTCTTTCGTTTTCTTCCTCCGCTGCCTTTTCCACATTCTGATCCGGTGTGTTTTCTGCTTCCGCTTCGCGGTTCCCCGTAAAACGATAAGTCAGAAGAACCGCCCCCGCTGCACAGACTGCCGCTGCCATCATCCATTTCACACTCTTTTTCATGTTTACCTCCATGCCGCAAACCACGGTAAAAAAGAATACGTCCACAATACGCCGCAAACGTATCATGGACATATTCCGTTTTTTATCTGCACAGGAAATTCCTCTGGAATCTTCTGCGCAATAACATGCACTTCGTGCAACAATCCTTCTTATACCGGGTAAGCTTTATTTTCCTTATCAGCTGCCGTCGCGTCTATCTTTTTTTCCTGGGCCTCCCTGTACTTGAAAAAATCAGTCGCAACCTGCGGGAACAGTGCGTAGGTCAGCACATCTTCATCCTGTTCTTTCCATGGTGCCACTTCTTTTTCCAAAGTATCCAGTTCATCATCAATCAAATCTGCAGGCCTGCAGGTGATCGGTTCCGTATCTCCGATGCATTTTTTCTGAACCTCGGGATTGAACGGTTTGATGGTCGCCCCATACTGACCGGATAAAACTGCCTTCGTCTCCTTTGTGACCATCTTATACCGCTCTCCCATGATCACATTAAACACCGCCTGTGTTCCCACAATCTGTGAGGAAGGTGTAACAAGCGGACATTCCCCCAGATCTTTCCTGACACGCGGCACCTCCTCCAGAACCTCATAGTATTTATCTTCCGCATGCTGTTCTTTCAGCTGCGATGTGAGATTCGAAAGCATGCCGCCAGGTACCTGATACAGCAGTGTCTTGATATTGACACCCAGATTCTTTGGATTCAGGAGACCGCTGTCCAGCGCTTCGTCGCGGATCGGGCGAAAATAATCAGCAATTTCTGCCAGAAGATTCTGGTCAAATCCGGTATCATAAGGTGTTCCCTTAAATGTCTCCACCATAACCTCCGTCGCCGGCTGGGAAGTGCCGAGTGCGAACGGTGACATTGCAGTGTCAATCACATCGACGCCCGCCTCAATCGCCTTCATATATGTCATGGATGCAACACCTGATGTGTAATGCGTATGAAGCTGGATAGGAATGGAGGTAGCTTCTTTAAGGGCTGTAACCAGCTTTGTCGCCTGATATGGAAGCAGAAGTCCTGCCATATCCTTAATGCAGATCGAATTTGCCCCCATCGCTTCCACCTTCTTCGCCATCTCGGTCCAATATTCCAGTGTATATGCATCCCCGATGGTATAAGACAGTGCAACCTGTGCATGTCCTTTCTCTTTGTTTGCCGCACTCACAGCTGTCTGAAGGTTCCTCAGATCATTCATACAGTCAAAGATACGGATGATATCAATGCCGTTAGCAATTGATTTCTGAACAAAATATTCCACTACATCATCCGCATACGGACGGTACCCCAGAATATTCTGTCCGCGGAAGAGCATCTGAAGTTTCGTATTTTTAAATCCGTCCCGGAATTTGCGGAGCCGGTCCCACGGGTCTTCCTTCAGAAAACGAAGCGATGCGTCAAACGTCGCACCTCCCCAGCATTCCACTGAATGGTAACCAACTTTGTCTAATTTATCAACGACAGGAAGCATCTGCTCCGTTGTCATTCTTGTCGCAATCAGAGACTGATGTGCATCACGCAGGATCGTTTCTGTTATTTTGATTGGTTTCTTTTCTATATCCGCCATGTTATCCCTCCTATACTCCAAATATCGCCATAAAAGTTCCCGCTGCAACAGCCGTTCCGATCACCCCGGCCACATTCGGTCCCATGGCATGCATCAGCAGGAAATTCGTCGGATCTGCCTCTGCCCCTACTTTTTGAGACACACGCGCCGCCATCGGTACTGCTGACACACCAGCCGATCCAATCAGCGGATTGATTTTTCCTTTTGTCAGTTTGCACATCAGTTTGCCCAGCAGAACACCGCCCGCCGTTCCGAATATAAAGGCTATGAGTCCCAGTGCAACAATCTTAATCGTATCCCAGTTCAGAAAACGCTCTGCACTTGTCGTCGCCCCCACAGATGTTCCAAGCAGTATGACCACGATGTACATCAGTGCATTCGATGCCGTCTCTGTCAGCTGTTTCACAACGCCGCACTCTCTGAACAGGTTCCCCAGCATCAGCATTCCGACAAGGGGCGCAGTGGTCGGAAGAATCATACACACAACGATCGTGATAATGATCGGGAACAGGATTTTTTCCAGTTTTGATACCGGACGAAGCTGTTCCATCTTGATTTTCCGCTCTTTTTCCGTCGTCAGCAGCTTCATGATCGGCGGCTGTATGATCGGTACCAGGGACATATAAGAGTATGCCGCCACCGCTATCGGTCCGAGCAGTGCAGTCTGCCCAAGCTTTCCTGCAAGGAAGATGGAAGTCGGTCCGTCCGCGCCTCCGATGATCGAGATCGCCGCTGCTGCTGCCGGTCCGAAGCCAAGAAAAATGGCAAGGAAATACGCAACATAAATCCCCAGCTGAGCTGCGGCTCCCATGATGAAACTCTTTGGGTTTGCAATCAGAGGACCAAAATCTGTCATCGCGCCGACTCCCATAAAGATCAGTGAAGGCAGAATGCTCCATTCATCCAGCTTATAAAAATAATGCAGAAGACCTGCCGCGTGCTCTACACCCTGTGCATCTACGTATGGTCCCGCCATAATATCCGGATAGATATTGACGAGCAGCATACCAAAGGCGATCGGAACCAGCAGAAGCGGCTCGAAACCCTTCTTTATCGCCAGGAACAGGAACACGCAGGCAATAAAGATCATCACCAGGTTCCCTCCTGTCAGGTTGAAAAACGCCGTCTGGTGCAGCAGGTTTGATAATGTTTCTAACATTTCATGACCCCCTGTCTTAATCCATGGATGCCAGTGCATCTCCAGATTCTACCGTATCGCCTACAGCTACATCAATACTTACGATCGTCCCGTCCTGCGGAGCGACAACCGGTATTTCCATTTTCATTGCCTCCAGGATCACGATGGTGTCCCCCGTTTTCACACTCTGACCGGTACTAGCTTCCACTTTGAATACTTTTCCCGGAACTGAGGCTGTGACCTGAACTGCACCGGCAGATCCGCCTGCCGGCTTCGCTGCCGGTTTTGAAACCGGAGCTTTTGGTGCTGCTGCCGGTGTCGGCTTCGGGGCAGCTGCCGGTCCGCCCGTATTTTCCTCCACAGTGACCTCATATACATTTCCGTTTACGGTGATGGTATAGCTTTTCATATCGAATCCTCCTATGCTCTTTTCCAGTTATTTCTATGAACTTTTTTTACAGAACGCACTACAAAACTGTCTGTGGAAGTCTGCTCCGCCGCTGCAACCGCCGCTGCGATCACCGCGATAAGCTCCTCATCATCTGTCATATCCTCTTCCTGTACTCCCGCCTGCGGTACAGCTGCAGGCACCTGCTGTACCTGTCCGCTTTTTTTCTGCTCCTGTTTCATAGCCCAGAGATTGATGTATTTAAACAGGTAGATCAAAAAGCTTAAGAAGATCAGTACGACAAACACCACCAGAATACCAAGCACCGTATTGCTTCCGGCCTCTTTCATTTTTTCGCCCATCGTACGCTGTACTTCCATCGCCAGATAGGTCGGTGTATTTTCTTCCTGGTTGATCGTCAGGGTAACTGTCGCCGCTTTCTTTTCAAACTGCATATCTGAGGTTACCGTCAGGATACCTCCGTCCAGCTTACAGGTTGTCTCTCCCGTCGTCTGGTAAGCACCAAGAACCTCCCTGTTATCTTTCCATGCCGTGACTGCACTCTCATAAAAGTCACCATACTGCAGAAGGCTATCCAGATCTTCATCGGACATCTGTGCCAGTTCACTTACGAAATTAACGGTCTGGTTCTCCCAGTTTTCTGCTTCCTCATCGGTGAGTCCGGATGTATTGTTTCGAGACCCGCAGGCACACAGAATGCCTGTGCAGAGCAATAGCAACAGTACACTTGTAACTCTTTTTAATGTCCGTTTCATACGTTCACCTCTCTTAAACCGTTCCATGTTTTTTTCCCGGCCGGTCTTCCCGTTTTGTGAACAGCATCTCAAACGCGGCGATCACATGTTTCCGTGTGTCTTTTGGCTCAATGATCGTATCTACATATCCCCGCCTTGCCGCTGAAGCAGCACTGTCCTGAAGAGCCTCATATTCTGCCGCTTTTTGTTTCATGACCTCGATCCCCTCATCGATATACATCAGTTTAGCTGCTGCCATGGCATCCATCATACCGATCTTTGCCTCTCTCCACGCAAATACCATATCTGCTCCAAGCGCCTTGCTGTTCATTGCAACGTACGCACTTCCGTATGCCTTTCTGGTGATCACGTTGACTTTCGGGACTGTTGCCTCGGCAAATGCATACGTCATCTCTGCAACAGATTTCGCCATATTTGTTTCCGCACACTTCGTCGCCCTGAACCCGCTCACATTCGTCATCGTCAGAAGCGGTATCTGGAATGCATCACAGAACCTTATAAAGTCCGCCGCTTTTCTGGCCCCCCTCGCAGAGAGAACAGTGTCATAAGACGCTTTCAGGTTTCCGTCAGCATCATACTCTTCACTTCTGTTTGCAACAGCCCCGACTGTCATACCGTTAAGACGCAGAAAACCGACTGTCATTTCCCTGCCATAATCTTTCTTCAGCTCCAGAAACTCCTGAGCATCTGCCAGCTGTGTGAGCATCAGTACTGCATCGCCGGCACTGTTTTCCAACTGCTCACAGACCCGGTTCAGATCATCCGTACACTCGATGTAAGAAGAATCATCTTCATTATTTTCCGGAAGCATTACGACGAGCCGTCTCATCGCGCTTAGGATTTCTTCCTCTGTCCCGGCACCGTCCACAAGTCCTGTCTCTTCACACTGAAATACAGCGGATGATGTATCACACTTTGATTTTTCATTTCCGTCAACGGCATTCGGCGAATTGACAAACAGGTGCCCCGCTTCTTTTTCCATAAAAGTAAAATCGGTAAGCCCCGGGACTATTGCCAGACCACCTCCGCAGCTGCCAAAAATGCCTGTGATCTGCGGGATCACTCCGGACGCCATGACCTGGCTTCTGTAAATTTCTCCAAGCGCATGCAGCGCATCCGTCGCTTCCTGGAGGCGCATACCCGCACAATCCAGAAATCCAAGGACAGGAGCTCCGGTCTTCATCGCAAGTTCATATAATCGCACGATCTTTCCGGCATGCATTTCACCGATGGTTCCTTTTAATACCGACGCATCCTGGCTGTAGACATAGACCAGGCTTCCCTCAATCACACCGTATCCCGTGATGACGCCGTCGGAAGGCGTTTCTGTTTCAGATAAGTTGAAATCTGTGCTGCGTGCCGTAATCTGCCCGCCGATTTCCACAAAGCTGTTTGCATCGAGCAGCGCATTAATTCTGTCCATCGCAGCGCTCACTGTAGTGTCACTCATGATAAGCCCCTCCGTTTTCTATAAAATTGTCTGCAGTTAACCGCAGATCCACTGTAGATAATTGTACTGCAAATTTTACTTTATTTCAATATCATGTTAAACTAAAACCTTTAAATTCGATTTAAAAAAAGGATGAATCTGAAAAATTCACCCTTAGACCACCTGCTGTTCGTTAATTATCAGACGGAATCCCATTCCAAGCGATTCCGCTGCCTTCCGGCAGAGCAGCATGCGCACCATAAAGATCTCAAAGTAATCCATAATCGAACCGTAGTGAAGATCAACCGTCAGTTTCAATTTAATCAGCGTCCTGTCTTCATTGATCTTAACCACCGACCGCTTCACAGAGTAATTGACCCTGTCATGTATATCAAACGTCGTCTTGTCCTTATTCCTTACACGGCTGCGCCTTACATCTGTTTTATCCGCCAGTATCAGTGCTGCAGCGATCGGATTCACCGCTTCCGCCGTCCCTTCATCGTGATTGCCGATCGCGGTGACGATCGTCGCAATCTCCTGCGCCTCCATTCCCATATGATCCAGCAGCCTGAATGCGATCAGCGCCCCGCTCTGGGCATGGTCGGTCCGATTCACCAGATTGCCGATATCGTGTAGAAATCCCGCAATTTTTGCAAGTTCACAGTCTCGTTCACTAAATCCCAGCGTTTCCAGTATATAGGAAGCAGTCTGCGCAACTTTCGTGACATGTGCAAAGCTGTGTTCAGTAAAACCAAGTGCAATCAGTGATTCATCGGCTTTCGTGATGTAAGTCCTGACTGTCTCATTGCTTTTAATATCCTGGTATTTGATCAAAAGATTCATCCTTTCATGCGGTTTATGTGAAATTTTTTAGCAAGTTCATTAAATAATGCTTCCCTCTGAAAGATCAGAAGCGCCAGCAGGACCAGAAGACTTGCTCCGCTGCAAATCATAGCCGGTATGCGCAGCGTAAGAATTCCGGCAGCCAGCAGAATAAACGGCAGCATACCCAGCAGACATATCATAAAGAAATAAATCATATAACGCGGCGACGGAAGCCTGAAAACTGCCGTTACAATCAGCATAGCAACCAGTGCTGCTCCCACTGCGGCGGGAAATCCTATATTGACTGACCAGCCTCTCCAACCCGTCGCAAAATCCCAGATAAGCAGTCCGATTGAAATAAGTACCGTCTGCCACACAATATTTTTCATCATATCCCGCCGCTTGTGCACTGCAACTGTCGTCAATACCCAGCCGCACAGCAATGCACCGAATACATACAGACTCCATTCAGTGTCAGGATTTATAATTCCGTTCAGGACTCCGCAGATCACCGCTGCCGCAACGCAGACAAAATGGAAGCACTTCAAAAGCAGGTCCTGCCTGGAATTTTCCTTTTTTAAATCCGGAAAGCTCTCCCTCTCGTCAATCACGCTGACGGGTACTCCCAGAGCCTCCAGGCCTTTAAAAAAACATGTTTCCACTCTCTGATTCGCGTATGCGGACGTGAAACTGAATACCATCTTGTCCCCGTAGGAACACATCGCAAGCTCCTGTTTGGGCGTACTGGTAAACACATCGAAGAAATCAATATGTGGCATGCACTCCCTGGGCATATCCACTTTTCCGACATTCGAAAAAATTGCCGTCACCGTGTTTTTGCTGGCAAATGCCCCAACCTGCATGGAATAGAGCTTTAATTCCAGCGGAAGTGCACGCACAAACGGATTCATCTCAAAATCCATCAGCCCGTACATACGGGCGGCAATCTTATCAGGCTGCAGTTCCTTTTTAAACATTTCATCCACTGCTTTGATCACATCCCCCAGTTCATCACTGGATTCTGAAAACGAATAACCGATATCAATCCATCCGAAAAAGTTGCGCATGGATTCTGACGGATAGTAATTTCTGAGGTTCACCGGAATCATAAGGACCACTGGTTTTTTCTTCTGTCTGACCGTCATGTCCTGTGAAATCGCCTTCAAATACAGGGCTGTCAGCAGTACTGTCACTGTTGTCCCCCGTTTCCTTGCTTCCGTAAGCAGCTGTTTCGTGGACACGATTCCCTCCGTCAGCTGCATCTGTCCATAATCCATTTTTCTGCCGTGCAGCTGGCAGGCCTTATATTTTTTAATTTTCTGGCGCTTGGTATCACGGTCATAGTACTTCCAGAAGCTGTCTTCTTCTTTATCCTCATCCGTCTGGATCAGCTGCAGTTTTCCGGCATCATAATCAATCTGCCCCGGATACAGCAGCGCAAGATAGTGATAGACAAGCGCACGCAGGAAATGGAGGGCCCCCGTCCCATCCGTGAGGGCGTGATAAGTCTCAAAATTTATTCTGTTTTTATAATAGGTTACTTCGAACAGCAGACTTTTCTGGTCTCTGACATAAATCTGGCTGCACGGCTGCCTGTACTCCTTACGGACGATTGCATTTTCTTCGGATTCTTCCAGGTAATTCCAGAAGAAACCCTTGCGCAGCACACACCGGAACATCGAAAATTCCTCAAGTGCCAGGTCCAGCGCCTCCTGCAGTGTTTCCCCTATCACAGGCTCTTTCAGCACACAGGCAAAGCGAAACACCCGTTCATCTTTTTTACCGCTCGTAGCAGGAAAGATCTTGGCCGTATTCTCCAGACTCCTCCACCGCGTTTTCTTTTCCTGGAACACCGTTATCTACCTCTTTCAAAAAATCGTTGATATATTCATACGTTTCTTTAACCGCCGGATACAGCGTCGTCAGCAGGAAAAATCCATGGACCGCATCCTTGATCCGGTGCAAACTGACAGGCACACCCGCAGATCGCATTCGCCTGGCATATTCTTCACCCTCATCGCGCAGGGGATCGTATTCCCCTGTGATCACAAGCGCCGCTGGAAGATCACTGTAATCCTCCGCCTGCAGAGGCGAAAAGTATGGACTTAAGCGATCCTCTTCCCTGCTCTGATAGAGATTCATATAATCCTGCAGGTTTTTCTGCGTCAGCAGATAATCAAAACCGTTTTCCTTCACCGATGCAAACGGTGTGCTGTCCGAATAGTCGTTACCTGTACACGGATAGATCAGGATCTGGCCGTGTACTTTAAAATCACCTGTATCCCTGGCTTTCTGGCAGACCGCAGCGGTAAGATTTCCTCCCGCACTGTCGCCGATGATCGTAATACGCTCCGGTTTCACATGGAGTATGGTCTGATCTTTAAAAATAGCCTTTGCCACCGCATAACAGTCATCAAACGGCGTGGGAAAACGGTGTTCCGGCGCCAGCCTGTAATCTACGGAGACAACTACGTGCTGCGTATTTCTGGACATGTTCCAGCAGATCCGGTTATACGTTTCCACACTCTCCGTCACGAATCCTCCCCCGTGAAAGAACAACAGGACGGGATACGTGTTGTCTACCATTTTTCTCCTGTCAATATCTTTATGTTTTCTGCAGTAGGCATCAATATCCACCGTATCAAAGGAATCTTCATCCGGAAAATAAATGCGCAGCGGAACCTCCACCCCATTATTGTATATCTTATAGTCGATCGTGCGGTAAAACCGTTTAAACACATCAATGGACTTCAAATTCATCAGATACCTGGTTCTTCTCAGGTTCATATCGGCTTCCGGTTCTGACAGCGCCTTCAGCAGCACCTGCAGTGCCTTATTCATGCATTTTCCTCCTGTGTCAGTCCTCTTCTTTCTCCCAGTTCAGGGAGCATCGGACTGCCCGTTTCCAGTTTTTCAGTTTTTTCTTTCGTTCTGCTTCCTTCATCACCGGCACAAACGTATGCTCCAGCGCCCAGTTTTTCCTGATATCATCCCGGTCACTCCAATACCCCACCGCCAGTCCGGCCAGATAAGAAGCCCCGAGCGCCGTCGTCTCAATACAGCATGGTCTTTCCACTTCCGCGTTGAGCAAGTCAGACTGAAACTGCATCAGAAAGTCATTTGCACATGCACCGCCGTCAACTTTTATCGTTCTGGTCCTGATACCGGAGTCTTTCTGCATCGCCTCGATCACATCCGATACCTGGTAAGCCAGAGATTCCACTGTGGCACGGATCAGATGCGCGCGTCCCGTCCCGCGTGTCAGTCCGACGATGGTTCCGCGGGCATACGGATCCCAGTAAGGCGCACCAAGTCCGGTAAATGCGGGCACCACATAGACGCCCCCTGTATCCTCCACCGCTCTGCAGTATTCCTCAGACTGCGGGGCACTGTCCAGTATCTTTAATTCATCCCGCAGCCACTGTATCGCAGCACCCGCCACAAAAACGCTTCCTTCCAGTGCGTATTGTACCGTATCGCCCGCACTAGCCGCCACAGTGGTCAAAAGTCCCGACTCTGACCGTACAGCCTGTTCCCCTGTATTCATCAGCAGGAAGCAGCCTGTTCCATACGTGTTTTTAATATCCCCGGCCTCAAAACAACACTGTCCGAACAGTGCGGACTGCTGGTCACCGGCCGCCCCCGCGATGGGAATCTCGCCGCCCAGCACATTTCTGTCGGTATGACCATAGACACAGCTGCTCGGCTTTACCTGCGGCAGCATACAGACCGGAATCCCAAACAGTTCCAGGATCTCGTCGTCCCACTGCATCCTGTGAATGTCATATAACATCGTCCGTGATGCATTCGTCACATCCGTCACATGTACCCTGCCCTGCGTCAGCTGCCAGATCAGCCAGGTATCAACCGTTCCAAACAGCAGTTCACCATTTGCCGCCCGCTGCCTTGCACCTTCCACGTGATCCAGTATCCATGCCAGCTTACTTCCTGAAAAATAAGCGTCCGGGATCAGTCCTGTATGTTCCCGGATATAAGCTTCTTTTCCCTCCGCTTTCACGGCGTCTATCATCTCCGCTGTTCTCCGGCACTGCCAGACAATAGCCGGATAAACCGGTTTTCCGGTATTTCTGTCCCAGACGATCGTAGTTTCACGCTGATTCGTGATGCCGATCGCTGCAATGCTTCTGGCGTCAATCCCGATTTTTCCCATAGCCTCCGTCGCCACACTCAGCTGTGAAGACCAGATTTCCATTGGATCATGCTCCACCCACCCCGGCTTCGGATAATACTGTGTAAATTCCTTCTGTGCCACACTCTTCATCGTTCCCGCTCTGTCAAATAAAATACAGCGTGAACTTGTCGTACCCTGATCCAGTGCCATCATGTACTGTTCCATATGTCATCCCCCTGTCTCTTTCCCGGCTGCATTTCCGGTCGCAATCACATCAATATCTGTCCCTGCCGTGCGCCGGATCAGGATATCCCCGATCCTTACCGGTGCCCGCGCCACGGTCTGATGGATTTCCTCCATGCATTTTGGGACGAGTTCCTTTGGAATCTCCCGTGCCGTTTTCACAGGAACCCGCGTAACCACTCCGCCTGTAACCGGCACCGTGGATGTCACCGTCCTGGAAGGCTGTGTACATTCCCTTATTCCATATTCTCTGCCATTTTCACATCCGTATCCGTTAATATCAGACACCTGTCTGTCTTCATCAACGGTCACATGCAGCGTACATCCTTTCGGACAGCAGATACATATCAATGTTTTTTTCATATACTGTGTCCTTTCAGGTAAGCTGCCGCAGCCCTCCCCGCCCTTTCGGCTTCGCGGCTCACATGATCGACCAGATCATGAACATGGCGTACATTTCCGCATGCATATACTCCTTCTATGCTGGTACGGCAGTTTTTATCCGTTTTAGGTCCGCGTGTCGTCTCATCCATTCTGGCCCCAAGTTTTTCTGTCAGCTCATTTTCCGGTATCAGTCCCACAGACAGCAGCAGTGTATCACAGGAAACGTATTCTTCTGTATCTCCCATTCTCTGCCCGTTCTGATCGATCCCGGCTACTGTCACACCGGAGATTCGTTGTCTGCCGTGTATCTCCGTGACGGTGCTTTTAAGCCTCAGAGGTATTTCAAAATCATCCAGGCACTGAACAATATTCCGCTGGAGTCCTCCCGGCCTGTCCTTCATTTCCACCACCATTTTAACCCGTGCTCCCTCGAGCGTCATGCGCCGCGCCATGATAAGTCCGATATCCCCCGATCCCAGGATCACAACTTCCCTGCCTGGAATCAGCCCTTCCCGGTTTACAAGTCTCTGTGCTGTACCAGCCGTGTAGATACCGGCAGGCCGGTATCCTGGAATGCCAAGAGACCCGCGCGGACGTTCCCTGCACCCCATTGCCAGGACCACAGTCCTCCCTGCAATCCGCCGGAGTCCTTTTCCCCTGCTCATAACTGTTACAACCCGTTCCCGTGAGATATCTGTGACCATACTCTCCATCTCATATTCGATACCAAGCCTGTCAATCATTTCAACATAACGTGCTGCATATTCCGGTCCGGTCAGCTCTTCCCGGAAGGTATGCAGGCCAAAGCCGCTGTGAATACACTGGTTCAAAATACCCCCAAGTTCAGCCTCCCGGTCCAGTATCAAAAGCTTATCAATGCCCTCCCGTTTCATAGCAGCTGCAGCCGCCATGCCCGCAGGGCCCCCTCCGATGATCACTGCATCATAGTTCACTGTTTCATCTGGTCTCATTGCCCGCCTGCCTTCCCACTGTATCCATTCAGCAAATAAGAAGTACCTCCGGCTTTTGTCACCTTTAAAGGATCCAGGTCAAGCTCTCTGCAGAGAATCTCCATCACCTTCGGCATACAAAATCCAGACTGGCATCTGCCCATTCCCGCTCTCGTCCGCCGTTTTACACCGTCAAGGGAACGCGCCCCCGGTTTCCTCCGGATCGCCTCGATGATCTCTCCCTCAGTCACTGTCTCGCACCGGCAGATCACATTGCCATACGCCGGATTCTCTCTGATCTTTAAACTGAGTTCTTCCGCACTTGCCTGCGCAGCTGAAAAGATATTTTTTTGAACTGCTGTAAACTCCTGGTTTTTACGTGCCTTCAGATAAGTCGCTGTCATCTCAGCCAGTTCGCATCCTATAGCCGGAGCAGCTGATAATCCCGGTGATTCGATTCCTGCAGCATTAAAAAATCCCGGCGCCCCCTTTGCCTCGCCGATCACAAAATCCCCTCCATCCTCATGGGCACGAAGTCCTGCAAAGGATGTGATGGTTTCGTGAAGCGGCAGATCTCTGATGCCGTCCATGCCCTTTTTCTGCACCTTCAGGAGTCCCTCTGCCGTCGTACAGACAGCCTCTCTGTCTTCCGTATCCTGTGCAGTTGGGCCCACCAGCAGATTCCCGTGGATAGTGGGCGTGATCAGCACTCCCTTCCCCATCGGACCGGGCATCTGGAAGATTGTGCGCTGTGTGAACGATCCCGCCCGTTTATCCAAAAGAAGATATTCCCCCCGGCGCGGCGTAATACGAAGCAGTTCTTCACTCACCATATTGTTAAACACATCCGCATATACCCCCGCCGCATTGATCACACAGCGGGTGAATACCTTCCCTTTCCCGGTATCAAGGCAGTACCCATCCTCATGTTTTTCGATCCTCTTAACCGGACAGTCCATCCAAAACTCCACACCATTGGTGCAGGCATTCTCCGCGAGGCCCGCTGTCATCCGAAATGGACAGACGATTCCGGCTCCCGGCGCCAGCAGCGCTGCTTTTACGTCGTCTGCAGCAGCGGGAATCATCCTGTGCAGCTCCTCCCCTCTCAGCAGCCGAAGGTCCGGCACACCATTTTTATGGCCCTGCTCCATGAGCCGTACAAGCCCTGCTTCATCCTGTCCTTCCCGGCACAGCACCACTGCACCGTTCCTCCGAAACGGTATATCAAGCTCCCCTGACAGAGCATCTATCTTTCTGTTTCCCAGAACATTCATCCTGGCTTTTAAAGTCCCCGGCTCAGCATCAAAACCTGCATGGACCAGACCGCTGTTGGCTTTTGAAGTGCCTGCACAGATATCTTCTTCCTTTTCCAGTACACAGATGTTCAGTCTGTACCGTGACAGCTCACGCGCCGCCGCACATCCAGTCACACCTGCGCCGATGATTACGGCATCATACACAGACCTATCCTCCTTTGTCCTTACCATTTATTATGTACTTTTTCTGCAAATCCCTGCATGTGTTCTACAACCACCTCCGTGCCGTCGTCGAGTACTGCGATTCCATCAAAATGCCCGAACACCTGGTGCTGGTCACTCAGGATAACTCCTGCCGAAGTTCGTGCACTCCTGTCCAGAATCGGGGTAAATGTAAGCGCGAGACGTCCGTCATCAGACACAATCTGCCACTTTTTCAGGTACTTTGCGTGACCTTCTTTTTCTCCCGGAATCAGGAAACGGACATGTTCCAGTTTGTGGGCGCGCCCCTCAAAAAACAACATATTTTCTGTAGCACGGCTGTTGTCACCAAAACCGTAACCCAGATTGAAACCGAATACCTGGTCTCCCAAGAGCGTCTGCGCCGCACTCCAGTACCAGGTATTATCATATGGCCAAACGCCGCGTCCCCAGTCCAGCAGTCCAAAACTGTCCTCCGGCTTAAAATAAAAACGCTGTCTGCCAATTTCCACAATCCCTTTTGCACGCATCCCGATGATCTTTTGATTATAATAAAATGCCCGTGGATTCTCCCGGAACGGAACAGCGATCACCATACTGTCCTCCGGTTCCCGGGTCAGATGGATTTTCATGCGGATCGGCTGTCCGTCTTTAAAGTTTTTCATCCCTGCGGTCAGAATTCGACGGTCTTCTTCTTTCTCAAAAGAAAACTGACAACGGCGGCTGCCAAACCTGACGTCACCATTATCCGAGGAGGACGGCATCCCCGTCCTGCCCATCGGGAGCAGCGTCATGGGGCTCACCGTGGTCTCCTTTCTCTGATCAAAATCAAGGAACGAGATACTTACCAGTCCCATATAGCTGTTGTCCGCTACCGTGAGAGCAATTCCAAAATGCTCGTTGCAGATGAGATAATAGTCCCATTCTTTGATGCGCAGTGCTCCCTGGCGAACTGCATCTCTCCTGTATTCTTTCATGGGACGCGTAGCGTAGCCGGCTTCCAGCAGACATCCGTTTCCATCCAGAAGCTTCCCCGGCATCAGCCGTTGTTGCATGACGTCACCCCCTCATCATATACTTTTGTTTTATTATATCAAAACACCAGATAAAATCAATCTTCTTTACACTTTCATCGGCATAGACAGGATATGTTTTCAGAACTTCCCCATCCAGAAGATACGACACTTTTCCCACTGTCGTACCGGCTTTGACCGGCGCTCTGAGCGCATCCGGCAGGCTCTCCTCTACCTGAACCTCCTCATCTGCACCCAGCAGTACCTTCAGAGACTGCTGTTCCATATCGCAGCGGTAACTCAGAGGCACTACAGCTTTTTCAGAGAGCCTTCCGCCGTGCTGTCCTTCCAGTACCTCCAGCTGTGCAGCCGGAAGTTCGCGCACCAAAACATCCTGTATGGAATAATGTTCGAGACCGTATGTCATCAGCTTCTTCGTATCTGACCATTTATAACTCTTGTTATTGGGCCATCCGCAGGCCAGAAGTGAAACAATGAACGTTTTGCCATCCTGCTCAAGGGCTCCCACATAACAGTATCCGGCATCAGCGGTAAATCCCGTCTTGCCGCTTAGTGCTCCTTCCATCATTGACAAAAACGCGTTGTGATTATAACAGTTGTAAATGACCGTCTCTTCCATATTCCAGAAAGTGTATGACGCCGTCTGTGTGATTGCCAGAAATTCCTCCCGCTTCGGCGACTGCATAATACAATATCTCATGATTCTGGCCAGATCCTGCGCCGTTGTCCCGTGTACTCCCTGTTCATTCTGATCATCCAGACCGTTCGGAGTTATAAAGTAAGTATCCTCACATCCGATCTCCTGTGCCTTCTGATTCATCATACCCGCAAATTCTTCCACGCTCCCTGCAATATGCTCCGCTATCATCACTGCACTGTCATTGTGCGATTCCAGCATCAGGGAGTAGAGAAGATCATTCAGTCTGAATGTGTCGCCCTCATGTACACCGAGATGCACCTTGGGCTGCCCCGCCGCCCGTTTTGTTGCCGTCACCGTATCATCAGGATTCCCGTTCTCAAGAGCCAGGATGCAGGTCATAATCTTTGTTGTACTGGCATTGGGTCGTTTTTCCTCCCCGTCTTTTTCATACAGCACCCGCCCGGACTCAGCATCCATCAGACATGCCGAACGGGCATACAGTTCACTCTCCGCCGGCTCCTCCTGGGCATAGACGGTCTGCCCGCCCCACATGACCGTCAAAAGAACTCCCATCAAAACAATCCATTTTTTCATGCGATTAACTCATCCGTTTTGTGTATGTCCTCCTTTTATTCTATGAGAAAAAATATAATTTATTATCAGATATAAGAAAGAGTCCGGCAAGCCGGACTCTTTTGAACGTATATCCCCGATGATTTGATCAGACGGTATCCTAAATATCCAGTTTCAGCTGGACCTCTTCTTCCGCCTCCGCTTTAAAGTCTTCCAGCTGTACCGGACTGATAGAAGGCAGTTCCTCTGTCGATTCCACCCCGAAACTCCTCAAAAATTCTTCTGTAGTCCCCAGCAGAATCGGACGGCCGGGAGCGTCAAGCCGTCCGACCTCCTGTACCAGATTATACTCTACCAGTTTATTAACGGCATGATCACACTTCACACCGCGGATTTTCTCTATTTCCAGCCGAGTGACGGGCTGTTTATACGCAATAATGGAGAGTGTTTCCAGCATTACATCCGTCAGCACTGCTTTCTTCGGCTGCAGGGCTATCTGTACCAGGTTATCGTAATACTCCTGTTTCGTACACAGCTGATACGCATTTTCCAGTTCAATGATTTTGATTCCCCGGTCTTCCTGCTCATATCGAAGCATCATATCGTGAATAAGTTTCTGCGTGGTTGCCGCATCACATTCGATCGCCTTCGCAATCTTAGAAAGCTCTACAGACTCACCCATTGCAAACAGAATTGCTTCAATGGCAGCTTCCGTATTTTTTATATTCATGATTCACCAATCCCCACTGTTTCAATCTGTATCTCGTCAAATATATATTCCTGGCTGATCCTGATCAGTCCAGTCTTCATCAGCTCCAGTATTGCCAGAAATGTAACGACAACCTGTGTTTTGCTGCACTGCCGCTCCAGGAGTTCACGGAATGAAAACTTTTTCCGGTCGCGTGCAAACGTCTCCACATATGTCATTTTATCAGGAAGACTTACTTCCTCCTGTTCAATTTTCCCAAATTTACTTCGAATAGGATCCAGCTTGTCCTCCTGACGCCGCATCACAGACAAAAAGACAGCATGAAGCTTTTCCAGGTTCATATCACCCACAAGCTCCCTTGTGTCTATCGGAGGACGGTAGGAAATCACCTCTGCAGGCATTGTGTTTTTACGGTAGATACTCCTGGAAGCGGCCGCCATCCGCTCTCTCAGTTCATACGACATATACTTGTACATCTTATACTCAAGCAGCTGCTGTACGAGTTCATCCCGAGGATCCTCCTCTTCTCCCTCCTCATTAACTTCTTTCGGGAGAAGCATACGGCATTTGATATCAATCAGTGTTGCCGCCATTACCATGAACTCACTCATAATATTCAGGTCCTGTCGCTGCATCTGGCGAATGTACTCCAGATACTGATTGGTGATCTCCACAATCGGTATGTCATAAATATCTATTTTATTCTTATCGATCAAATGCAGCAGAAGATCCAGCGGACCTTCAAATACCTGCAGTTTTACGGGTATCCCCATACTCAAACCTCTGTTTCTTACTTTCTGATGTCTACTACAACAAGCTCTCTTGGATTATGCAGCCGAAAAGGTATCGTATGATCACCAAGCCCCGAGCTCACGATCATCGTTGTGTCCCCTTCTACATGGCATCCATACCCGTATTTTGGAAAAAGTGTCAGATCATTTCCGATCAGCGGCCATCTTTTTCCCATCCGTATGACTCCCCCGTGATAATGCCCGGAAAGAATCAGATCTGGCTTCCACTTCACATATGTGGAAAAATATTTCGGATAATGAGCAAGCAGAATATTATACGCCTCCTCAGCAGGCGGCGAAAAAACTTCTGTTATCTCAGACAGCGGCAGCTCCATATGTGCGAAGCGGTCATAATATTCCCGCTTCAGCTCATACCCGTAGAGTGTGATCTTCATACCTCTGACTGAAAATGTACTGCTTTCATTTTCCAGCAGCGTCACATGATTCTCGAGCAATCCCCTGCGGTACGTATCGTACATATCACCGTAAATTTCAGGATAAATGCGCAGACGATACTCGTGATTCCCATTTGCCGCATAGACGGGGAGCCGGCCGGAAAGTTTCCGCAGAAATGCCAGCGCGGCATCCATCGGCTGTTCCGGCTTTCCTACGATCAGATCGCCCCCGATCAATACAGCATCCGGATGCAACGCCAGTATTTTTTCCGCCAGTTCCCGGTTTTCTTGACCGTAAGATACATTGTGCAGGTCACTCACAAAAACCAGCCGTATCCTTCCTTCTGCTGATACTGCCTTCCTGCTGTGAACCCCATAGTATTTTATCACGCATTTTGTCATGGTTGTTTTATTCCTCTTTTCACATCTTCTCTATACTACAATAAATTTCTGTCAAGTTCAAGTTTTTCCTCCATTTAAGAAGCGCATCCATGCCTGGTAAAGATAATCCGGATAGGTTGCTTTTTCAATATCTTCCGTAAACACAAGATTGACACTGCCAATCTCTTTTCCATCCAGGTAATACACCGCACGTCCGGCGACATCACCCTTTTGTACAGGTGCTTCGGCATCCGTTTTAAACTGTGTTTCTTTTTCAATATTTTCTGTATTCACACCTTCCGTATCCAGATACCTGAACTCCTCTTCATATGCACAGGCTCCCTCTTTCTCGATTGAGAATGCCACAGGAACCTTTGGAAGTTTATCCTGATTGTCGTCGACATACAGGCTGCAGATACCAAAACCGTAGTTCAGCATGGTGGCTGCATCGCGAAATCTCGCCTTTACATCCGGTGCACCCATCACTACAGATATCAAAGTTATATCATTTCTGGAAGCAACTGCAGATACACAGTACTTAGCGACAGATGTACTTCCTGTCTTGAGTCCTACGCATCCGTCATATCCCCTGATCAGCTTGTTTGTATTTGTCAGGCCGAATTCTTTACTCCCCTGTCTGGTCACATGAGTAATGTTCTCCATCCAGATTGAAGAATATGTAAGAATTTCCGGATGATTCGTGATAAGCTCTTTCGACATGACCGCAACATCGTGGGCTGTCGTATAATGTCCCGCTGAATCTGTCAGACCGCAGCAGTCTTCAAAATGCGTGTCTTTCAGTCCCAGTTCTTCCGCCTTCTGATTCATCCTCTTGACAAATTCTTCTTCACTCCCTGCAATATGCTCTGCCATCACAACGGATGCATCATTTCCAGACGCTATAACAATGCATTTGATCAGTGTCTCAACTGTCTGCTTCTCTCCCTCTTCCAGAAACACCTGTGAACCTCCCATACTTTTAGCATGGGCACTCGTGACTGCTTCATCCGTAAGTTTTATGGTTCCTTTCTCCAGCTCATCGAAAATCAATAACAGCGTCATGATCTTCGTGATGCTGGCCGGGCTTCTCTGCTCGTCTGCATTCTTTTCATAAAGAACCTGGCCGGTAGACGATTCCATCAAAATAACAGAAGGTGCATCTACTGCAACCGCTTCACTTCCCGGCTGTGTCCCTTCCTCCTGTGTATTCTGCTCTTCTTCTGATACCGGTTCTGCCCATGCCACATATTTTCCGGACAGCAGCTGTATCAGCATCAGCATACAGATCAGAATGATCCCTATTTTTCTTCTCATCTTTGTCCCCCCACATCTGTTCTTTCTCTAATGTACGATGCAGGACGGATAAATATGATTCCATTGAAACAAAAAACCGCGGTGTCCAGACCCGCGGTTAGTATTGTATAAAAAGTTCTTTATATTTACCGGATGCTCCTGATCATTTCCTTGATCTCAGCAATTCCCTCACTCAGAGATCCCTTTTTCGCAGAATACAGGTGTACCAGAAAATCAAATCCAAATACTATGATCGCAACCGTGCCGACAATCGCACCCGTATTATACGAGTAGCTGTCCACGATCCGAACAACAAATTTCTGCAGGAAAGCAAACATTAATACTGTATAAAGCCCCCATGCAAGAGTACTTTCCAGGCAGATCAATCCATCGTAATTTAACGGTTTATCATGGTAGTCCCACCATACAGAACCGAACAGGTAGCGCATCAGATAGCCTGTTACCAGTTCCAGCAGAGTGGCCAGTATACACCCTGCAAAATACAGGGCTATGTAATTTCCCTCCAGGGGTCTCAGAATAAAATAAACCGCCAATGCTCCGACTCCATAAATTGGACAGATCGGGCTGCTCATGAATCCCCTGTTCGTCAGCTTGCGGTTACACAGTGACATATAGATAGATTCTACGATCCACCCCATCAGGCTGTATATCAGAAACCAATGAATGATGTGATATAAATCGGTTCCGAACATTGGTATCGTCCACATCGTATCTTTTCCCTCCTTCTCTGTTATTTATCTCCCACTCTCTATACTAAAAAATCCCTGACGAAACGTCAAGGATTTTTTGGCACATTAATTATATTTACGTTTTCTGGCAGCTTCCGATTTTTTCTTACGACGAACACTTGGTTTCTCGTAATGCTCTCTTTTACGGATCTCCTGCTGAATTCCAGCCTTTGCGCAACTACGTTTAAATCTGCGTAAAGCGCTGTCCAGAGTTTCGTTCTCTTTTACGATAACGTTTGACATAGACTCACACCTAACCTCCCTCCAGTTGTAGATTGTGCATACACAACTGTTTGGGTATATTTTACTGCACTAATAGTAATTATAACAGATTTTTTCCATACGTCAACTGCTTTTGCACATTTTCAGAAAAAAATTACCTGATATTTACTTTATCTGCTCTTCCACGACAGACACTACGGTTTCGATCGCCTGTGGGATCCTGGATGCATCTTTTCCTCCCGCCTGAGCCATGTTCGGGCGGCCGCCTCCGCCTCCTCCGACAACTGCAGCCACAGCCTTAATCAGATTACCTGCATGTGCTCCCTTTTTCATTGCCTCCGGAGTCACCATTGCCATCAGACTGACTTTGCCCCCGCATGCAGATGCCAGCACAACAACACCCTCTCCCAGCTTCTCTTTCAGCTGGTCTCCGAGGTCGCGCAGCCCATTCATATCGACATCATCAAGCGCACTCGCAAGAACTTTAACACCTTTGACTTCCACGACCTGATCCATGACGTCACCGAGAGATTCGCGGGCCATTTTACTTTTCAGGGACTCGTTTTCACTCTGAAGCGTTTTTATCTCCGCCTGCAGATGTGCAATCTTATCAGGGATCTCGGCAGTAGAAGTTTTTAATGCCTTTGCGATGAACGAAATTTTTTCTTCCAGCTCTTTATAATATGCAAGGACTCCATCGCCTGTCAGCGCCTCAATCCTGCGCACACCGGCAGCAATTCCCGCCTCTGACACAATTTTAAACAGGGAAATCGACGCTGTGTTCTTCACGTGTGTACCGCCACAGAGTTCTTTGGAAAAGTCTCCCATGGAAACCACGCGCACCTCTTCACCGTATTTTTCTCCAAACAGTGCCATAGCCCCCGATTTCTTAGCTTCTTCAATCGTCATTACATTCGTTTCAACGGGGAGATTCGCCTGAATTTCCTGATTCACCAGTTTTTCGGTCTTCTCCAGCTCTTCCGTTGTCATCGCCTGGAAATGAGCAAAGTCAAAGCGAAGACGTCCCGGTGTCACAAGTGACCCTTTCTGCTCTACATGAGCGCCCAGCACTGTTTTCAGCGCCTTCTGCAGCAGATGTGTAGCACTGTGATTCTTTTCCGTATCGCAGCGTTTTTTATCATCTACCTTCAGCGTTACCGTTTTACCCGTTTTCAGCATACCGGAAACCATCTCACCGACATGTCCGACTTTACCGCCGCGCAGGTGAATGGTATCTTCCACCCGGAACTCTCCGTCCGGACTCCCGATTACTCCGACATCACCCTGCTGACCTCCCATAGTTCCGTAAAAAGGGGTCTTTTCTACGATAATCGTACCCTTCTGCCCTTCCATCAGGCTGTCCACAATATCCGTCTCCGTAGTCATCACAGAGATCACTGAGTCCAGTACAAGTGTTCCATAACCGTCAAATTCTGTCGTGACCGACGGATCAATGCTGTCGTACACTGTCGCGTCCGCACCCATATAATTTGTCACTTCCCGGCTCTTTCTTGCACGCTCGCGCTGTTCTTCCATTTCTTTATGAAAGCCGTCTTCATCTATGGTGTATCCCTTTTCCTCCAAGATTTCTTTCGTCAGATCCATCGGGAAACCATACGTATCATACAGTTTGAAAGCCTGCTGTCCATCCAGCACTTTTTCACCCTTTTCCTGCATCTCATGTTCCATATCCGCAAGAATTAAGAGTCCCTGGTCGATCGTCTTATTGAACTGGCTTTCCTCGTTTGTCAGTACATTGAAGATAAAGTCTTTCTTTTCCTCCAGTTCCGGATAACCGTCTTTTGAGCCCTCGATCACTGTGGCGCTTAAGGTTGCCAGGAACTGGCCCCTGATGCCCAGCAGACGTCCATGTCTTGCAGCACGGCGGATCAGACGGCGCAGCACATAACCCCTGCCTTCATTCGTCGGCATGATGCCATCCGAGATCATAAACGTTGCTGAGCGTATATGATCGGTTATCAGGCGGATGGATACGTCATCATCCGCATCCTCTTTGTATTTCTTTCCTGCAATTTCACAGACCTTTTCACGGAGTGCACGGATTGTATCGACATCAAAGATCGAGTCCACTTCCTGCACAACAACCGCGAGACGTTCCAGCCCCATACCGGTGTCAATATTCTTATGCTCCAATGTCACATAATTTCCGTTTCCGTCATTTTCAAACTGGGTAAATACATTATTCCATATTTCAATATACCTGTCACATTCACATCCGACCGTACAGTCCGGACTGCCGCAGCCGTACTGTTCTCCTCTGTCATAATAGACTTCCGAACACGGACCGCACGGACCTGCCCCGTGTTCCCAGAAATTATCCTCTTTTCCAAATCTGTAGATCCTCTCAGGCGCAATGCCGATCTCCTTATTCCAGATATCAAACGCTTCATCGTCATCGAGATAAACGGACGGATAAAGGCGGTCCGGGTCCAGGCCCACAACCTCTGTCAGGAATTCCCAGGACCATGCCAGGGACTCTTTCTTAAAATAATCTCCGAACGAAAAGTTTCCGAGCATCTCAAAAAATGTGCCATGACGTGCTGTTTTACCAACATTCTCGATATCTCCGGTGCGGATACATTTCTGACACGTTGCCACCCGTTTACACGGCGGAATCTCCGCACCCGTAAAATATGGCTTAAGCGGCGCCATTCCCGCATTGATAAGCAGAAGACTCTTATCATTTAGCGGAACCAGAGAAAAACTCTTCATTACCAGATGACCCTTGCTCTCGAAAAAGTCCAGGAACATCTGGCGAAGTTCATTTACTCCATATTTCTTCACGTTTCCATTTCCTCCTTTGCCGCACTTGCTGCGGCCTATAATCTGGGATGCATGAAAGTTTACTTTCAGGCGTTCCTCCTTTGCCGCACTTGCTGCGGCCTATAATCTGGGATGCATGAAAGTTTACTTTCAGGCGTTCCTCCTTTGCCGCACTTGCTGCGGCCTATAATCTGGGATGTCGGAGCGTTTGCTCCTGACATACTAAACGGCGTATCTGCTGACGCAGATATCACCAATCATAAAAGTCGATTACCCCCTGCTCACGCAGGCGCTGTCCGGGACTTTTACAGTCATTTACATGGATAATAATTTTATCACATTTCCTTACTTCAGGCAAACTTTTTTAAATTTCTTCTTGCCGCGTTTAAGCACGACTCCATTACCTGCGAGTGCACCTTTTGCTATCTCGTGATGGATATCCGTGATCTTCTCACCATCCACAGATACTCCGCCCTGTTCAATGGCGCGTCTTCCCTCCGAACGGCTTGTGACAAGCTCAGCTTTAACAAGCATGGAAATCACATCGATCGAGTCTTCTTTTAAATCTTCCTCTGTCAGCTCGGCAACCGGCATATTTTCAGCATTTCCACTGGAGAAAAGTGCCCTTGCGCCTTCCTGGGCTTTTTTCGCCTCCTCTTCTCCGTGGACCAGTTCCGTCAGTTCGTAAGCCAGTATTTCCTTCGCCTGGTTCAGCTGGCTGCCTTCCCACCTGTCCATCTCATCGATCTGTCCGATCGGCAGGAAGGTCAGCATGCGCAGGCATTTCAGCACATCCGCATCCCCGACATTTCTCCAGTACTGGTAGAAGTCAAACGGCGACGTCTTGTTCGGATCCAGCCACACAGCACCCGACTGTGTCTTGCCCATTTTCTTTCCCTCTGAATTCATCAGCAGGGTGATTGTCATCGCATACGCATCTTTTCCAAGTTTTCTGCGGATCAGCTCCGTCCCGCCCAGCATGTTGCTCCACTGGTCATCGCCTCCAAACTGCATGTTGCAGCCGTATTTCTGATACAGTGCATAGAAATCGTAACTCTGCATGATCATGTAGTTAAATTCCAGGAAACTTAAGCCTTTTTCCATCCGCTGTTTGTAACATTCAGCTGCCAGCATACGGTTCACGGAAAAGTGGGGGCCCACTTCGCGCAGTAACTCCACATAATTCAGATCCATCAGCCAGTCCGCATTGTTGACCATGAGTGCCTTATCATCTGAAAAATCAATAAAACGGCTCATCTGCTGTTTAAAACAGTCGCAGTTATGCTGAATGGTCTCCACTGTCATCATCTGCCGCATATCACTTCTGCCGGATGGATCCCCGATCATACCGGTCCCTCCGCCAAGCAGTGCGATCGGCTTATTGCCTGCCATCTGCAGTCGTTTCATCAGACAGAGTGCCATAAAGTGTCCGACATGCAGACTGTCCGCCGTCGGATCAAAACCGATGTAAAATGTTGCCTTCCCGTTATTCACAAGCTCACGGATCTCTTCCTCATCCGTAACCTGTGCAATCAGCCCTCTGGCCTTAAGTTCCTCATAAATCTTCATACCATCATTCTCCTTTTATTCTTATTTTTTTGTTTAACAGGGGGTGCTCGAGGGGATCCCCCTCGAACTCCAGTCACACAGGCGGAATTCACTTCCGCCGCAGTGCAGAAAGAGTGATTTGTAGGGGCTGCCAAGCCCTTGCACGAGCAAATCACTCTTTCTTCCTTCCGTGCCTGGTAAAAATAGCGCCAGCTGTTTATACTGAACAACAAAGTGGACAAGTCCACTTCAACTCCCTAAATCCCTCACTCATGAGGGACTTGTACACTTTGTGCGCCAATGTGCAGCTGCAAAGCAGCCTTCCTATACACATTGTGTGCATCCCCCGGAGGGTTTTTGTATACCAGGAAAGTTATAGCTTTGCGCATAGAACAAATTGGAGTACTTTCCTGGTATACAAAAAAGCTCCCATCCTTCCCGGATTTCTCCTGAAAGGACGAGAGCTGATTCCCGTGTTACCACCTTTGTTCACAGCCGGCTCGCACCGTCTGCCTTCATAAGTACTGCTTTCAATACTTTGACATGGATAACGTCTGTCAGCACGTCACAGCCTACTCTTATTCGGTGTGAAGCTCAGGGATGTATTCGAATCCTATGTCCGTATGCGCCTCTCACCACCCGGCAGCTCTCTGTCTACATCGTATAAGTTCTACTTGTTCCCGTCATAGCCTGTATTATTTCATTCATTGATGCCTAGTATACAAATGGCAGTTTCATTTGTCAAGCTGTTTTCAGCATTTTGTAATTTTTCGTTCAACCCTGTTTATGAAATGTCTTCCACCACATCCACCAGCAGGTTGCCACCGTCCGCAGCTGATGTCGCGAGCTCATCACAGCGCTCATTTTCCGGATGGCCGTCATGTCCTTTTACCCAGTGAAACGTAACCTGATGCATTTCTTTCGCCTTCAGCAGCCGTTTCCAGAGGTCTACATTTTTCACCGGCTCATTTTTTCCACGTTTCCACCCTTTTTTCAGCCAGCTGTCGATCCAGTGCTGATTAAAGGCATCCACGAGATATTTGGAATCCGAATACAGCTCCACCTGGCATGGACGAGTCAGCGCTTCCAGACCGGCGATCGCCGCCATCAGCTCCATACGGTTATTCGTTGTCTTTTCATAACCGGCACTGTACTCCCGTGTATGCAGCTTCCCCTGTCCGTCCGTATAATGCAGAACACAGCCGTAGCCACCGGGTCCGTCAGGGTTCCCCCTCGCTGAACCATCTGTATAAATTTTTACCAACATAATTTACACTCTGCTTTCCAAATATTGTTTCACAACATCCAATGTCTGGTCAATGACCTCTTCTGTATGTGCATTTGAGACAAACATTGCTTCAAACTGGGATGGCCCCAGATGAATCCCATGCTCCAGCATGAACCGGAAATAGTCCGCAAATTTCTCCGTATCGGACGTCTTTGCCGTTTCATAATTACAGACTTCCTGATCCGTAAAGTACATACATCCGAGCGATGCCGTATGATTCAGCGGCTGCTCCTTGCCATATGACCGAAGCAGTGCTCTCATACCACCGAACAGACGCTCGCCCATCGATGCCATATGGCTGTAAATATCCGGATTTTCCTTCAGTATCTTCAGCTGAGTGAGTCCCGCTGCCATTGCGACCGGATTGCCGGAAAGTGTACCTGCCTGATAGACAGGACCGACAGGGGCCACCTGCTGCATGATATCTCTTCTGCCGCCGTACGCACCTACCGGCATCCCCGCCCCGATGATCTTGCCATATGTCACAAGATCAGCAGAAATCCCAAAATACTCCTGTGCTCCGCCGAATGCCAGGCGGAATCCGGTGATCACCTCATCAAAGACCAGCAGTGCACCGTGCTCTGTACAGAGACTGCGCAGCTCCTGCAAAAAATCTGCTTTTGGCAGAACCACTCCCATATTTGCAGCGACCGCTTCCACGATCACTGCGGCAACCTGGCCGTCAAACTCTGCAAATATGGCTTTCACACTTTCAATATCATTGTAGACTGCCGTCAGTGTATCCTGTGTACAGCCCGCGGGAACCCCTGCGCTGTCCGGGATTCCTGCCGTCATCACACCAGAACCGGCTTTTACAAGCATGGCATCACAGTGTCCGTGATAGCAGCCGGCAAATTTAACGATTTTGTTTTTCCCGGTATAACCTCTCGCCACACGGATGGCGCTCATCACCGCCTCGGTACCGGAGTTGACCATACGCACCATATCGACAGACGGCACATTCCTGCAGATATATTCCGCCATCTCCACTTCGATCTCAGTAGCCGCACCGAAGCTCAATCCGTCCATCGCAGTCTTCGTCACGGCTTCCAGCACCGAAGGATGGTTATGTCCCAGGATCATCGGTCCCCAGGAACCGATATAGTCAATATAGCGGTTCTCATCCACATCTGTCACGTACGGACCCTCAGCCTGCCTGATAAAACGCGGCGTCATACCGACAGAACCATAAGCGCGCACCGGACTGTTCACACCTCCCGGAATGTACTGCACCGCTTCCTGAAATAACGTTTCCGATCTCGTCATTACCCGATTCTCCCTTCATCCATACATTTTGCCAGCTCTTTCGCATAATATGTCAGGTAGATCTGTGCCCCCGCACGGTAGGCACTCACTGCCATCTCACACATGATGCGCTCTTCATCGATCCAGTCCATCTTCGCTGCAGCCTTTACCATCGCATACTCTCCACTCACGCTGTACGCCGCCACCGGTACGTTGGTCGCCTCTTTTACTCTCGTAACGAGGTCCAGATAAGACATCGCCGGTTTTACCATGATGATGTCGGCCCCCTCTTCCACATCCATAACTGCCTCTTTGATGCCTTCCCGAGAATTATGCGGATCCATCTGGTAGGATTTCCGGTCTCCGAAGGACGGTGCAGAACCTGCAGCGTCACGGAACGGTCCGTAAAATGCGGATGCATATTTTACGGCGTATGACATGATCGGTGTTTCCTTGTATCCGTTCTTATCGAGAATCTGACGGATTGCCGCAACTCTGCCGTCCATCATATCGGATGGAGCAACCATATCTGCTCCCGCCTGTACATGGGACAGTGCTGTTTTGCTTAAGAGCTCCAGAGTACTGTCATTTTCCACGTCATGACCGCACAGCACACCGCAATGCCCGTGTGACGTGTATTCACACATACAGACATCTGTGATGTAATAGAGGTCCGGGAACTGTTTTCTCGCCTCGCGAAGCGCACGCTGTACGATTCCGTCCCGGGCATACGCCTGGCTTCCCACTTCGTCTTTATGCTCCGGTATCCCAAACAGCATGACACTCGATACACCGGCCTTTGAAAGACGCTCCAGTTCGTACGGCAGCCGGTCAACACTGTAGCGGTACTGTCCTTCCATAGACGGGATTTCTTCTTCAATATTCTCCCCGTCAATCGCAAACAACGGATAGATCAGCGATGACTTGTCCATCCTCGTCTCGCGCACCATCCTTCTGATGGTCTCTCCTCCGCGAAGTCTTCTCGGTCTTTTTATCAGTTCCATGTTCCTCTCTCCTTCTTTATTTTTGTCCATGTCATTGATCATGTATGATACCGCGAATTGTCCTGCCCAACTTTTAACCCCTGGTATCATACATCTTGATTACAAGTTCCACAACACTGTCAATTGTGGCTTTTTCCGCCATATATGTCCTCATACCGTATGAATCGGCTGCTGCTTTCGTCTGCTTTCCGATGCAGGCTGCCGTCACTTTCGTATAATCCAGTCCCGGTGTGGACTCCACAAATCCGCGAACCGTCGATGCACTGGTAAATACCGCGCAGTCGATCTCCTGCTTCATGAATTTTCCTGTCTCATCCACAACCATCTGCTGTGTATACGCCGTATCATACGTGGCAACGTCATCTACTCTCAGGTCCTGCCGGCCGGAAAGTGCCTGGATGATCTCCTGATTCCCGATCGCCGCGCGCGGAATCAATAGATTGGCATCCTTCTCACATATCCTTGCCATCTGTTCTCCGAGTGCCTTTCCGTCATTGATTTCCGGAACAAGATCGGCGAATAATCCATGGTTTTTCAGCTCTTTTTTTGTGCCTTCGCCGATGGCTGCAATCTTAATCCCGGCCATTTTACGGATATCGACAGAACACTTCTCCATTTCTTCAAAGAACACGCGCACACCGGTCGGACTGGTAAATGCAATCCACTGGTATTCATGCAGTCTCCGAAGGCTGTCCCGCAGCCTGTCATTTTCTTCGATCGCAGAGGTTGTGATCGCAGGAAGTTCCAGCACTTCCGCCCCCTGTACCCTCAGCTTTTCAGCCATTTTTGAAATCAGGTCACGCGGTCTCGTCACAAGTATCTTTCTTCCCGCGAGCGGCAGCTTCTCATACCACGCAAAACGGTCGGAAAGTTCACACACCTTCCCCACGACGATGATCGCCGGCGTCTCAATTCCCTGGCGCTTTACCTCCGCCTCCAGCGTGGAAACGGTCGCAACGATCCTTTTCTGTCCGGCAGTCGTCCCCTTCTGAAGAATCGCCGCCGGCATGGACGCATCCATCCCTGCTTCCATCAGGTTTCTGCAGATATCAGGCAGGGCTGTCACGCCCATCAGGAATACCAGCGTACCCTGTGTCTCGACAAGCGCTCTGAAGTTAATATTATACTCTTCTCCTGCCCTTTTATGACCGGTGATAATATGCATGGAAGAACAGTAATCGCGGTGCGTTACCGGGATCCCGTTATACGCTGGAACCGCCATCGGTGAAGTCACTCCAGGCACTACCTCATAGGGAATATTCTCGTCGCTTAACAGCTCCAGTTCCTCGCCGCCCCTGCCAAACAGAAAAGGATCTCCGCCCTTCAGACGCACTACACGATATCCCTTTTTCGCCTCCTCAAGCAGTACCTGGTTGATCTGCTCCTGGGGCATCGTATGATTGCCCGCACGTTTTCCGACATCGATCGTCCGTGCTGTATCCGGTATCATGGCAAGAACACCGTCTCCTACGAGGCTGTCATATACCACAACTTCCGCCTGTTTCAGCACTTTCTGTCCCTTTAATGTAAATAATCCGATATCTCCTGGGCCGGCACCCACCAGCCAAACTTTTCCTGTCTGCATGTCTCTCCTACCCTTCCAGCTTTTCTTTTAATTCTCTGGCAAGCTCTTCGCCGAGCGATTCTGCTTCCTCTGCGGCTCCCTGTCTGCTGCCTTTTATGTATTCCCCCGTCTCCTCTTTATAATAGAGTCCCGTCAGGCGAATCGTTCCGTCTTCTATCACCGCGTGTGCCGCTACCGGTGAAGAGCATCCACCATCCAGATACCGCACAAATGCTCGTTCCGCCAATGCCGCATACGTCCCGTTCTGATCTGAAAATCCTTTCAGAAACGAATAATCCTCGCCCGCTCTGCCCTGAAGTGCCAGGATTCCCTGTCCTGCTGAAGGAATGATCTCTTCCGGTTCAAAATATCTGCTGATCCTTTCCGCGAGTCCAAGCCGTTTAAGGCCTGCAGCCGCCAGAACAAGCGCAGAGTACTCCCCGCTGTCGAGTTTTGCCAGACGGGTGATTACATTTCCGCGCACACTTTTGAATTCTGCCTTCGGAAACAGCTCCCGAAGCTGCAGGATTCTTCTCAGGCTGGAACAGCCGACAGGTTTCGTAAAATCAATATCCTTCACCCCCTGCGGCAATACAAGAACATCTCTCGGATCTTCCCGCTTCGAAAATGCAACGACCGGAAGTTCATCCGGAACTTCCATCGGCATATCCTTTAAACTGTGCACAGACAGGTCACTTCGTCCGTCGATCAGCGCTCTGTCCAGCTCTTTCACGAACAACCCTTTTCCTCCGACTTTATCGAGCGTCCGGTCCAGGATGATATCACCTGTCGTTTTCATCGTCAAAAGTGAAACTTCGGTCTTTGGACACGTATCTTTTATGTATGAGATCACCATCTCGCTCTGTATAACCGCCAGTTTACTCTCCCGGCTGCCAACACAAAATTTCTGGGGTGCTGCCATCATCATTCGTCCTCCTGTAAAATTATTATACCCTCGGATTTCTCCGCACGATGTTGTATCATATCATATCGTCAAATGCTTTTTCTATCGCCTGCCTGGCACGTTTCGCCCTGCTGTGGTCCCTTCCTCCGGCATTGACCCCCGCTACAAGGACATCTCTTTTAACAATCCCCGGAAAATGAAAATCACATTTCGTCCCGTCACTGATAACATTCACAAGGATACCCAGACATTTGCATACACTGTGAATTTCTTCATTAAGCCCCGCATCGTCAGTCCCCGCAATCACGATATCGGCTCCGTAAATATCTTCCCTCTCATACCGCTTTTCCCGTATCTGTATTCTTCCTTTTTCTGCCAGATCCAGCACACTGTCTTCGAAATGCGGCGCAATGACGGTGATATTCTCTGTGAATTCCGCCAGAGTCTGAATTCTCCGTGATGCAATCTTTCCGGCTCCGACAACAACTGTTTTCTTACCCGATATATCAACAAAAAGCGGAAAGTACGCCTGTCCACTATTCTTCATACAGTTTTTCCAATCCTTCCACACAGGCTAAAAATGTTTCTTTTTCCAGCGAATCCCGCAGTCCGAAGATCATTTTGCCGACTACTTTTCCTGCCGCCAGTTCAATTGACTGTCTGAGTGACTCCCTCTCCCTGTCGTCCAGAGGAAGTTTCCCCAGGATCTTATGTATACGCAGCTCCAGATCTGTCACCGCATCCTCCTGGATTTCCTGAATACGGGGGATCAGATCTCTTCCGTCATACCAGTCATAGAATTCTTTCTGCTGTTCCTGAAGAATCGCCTCAGCCTGGTCAAAGGAATCTTTCAGATAATCGCCGACTGCCGTGACCTGAAAATCATCGATGTCATACAGCGTCACATGTTCCATCTCCCCGATTGCCGGTTCGATATCCCTGGGCACAGCAAGATCGATGAAAATAATATCATGTGTAAGGTCCGCTTCTTCGAGCAGTTCCCGGGTGAGTGTAAAATTGGGACTTGCAGTCGCACTGACTACCACATGGCATTTGGGCAGCAAGTCCATACGTTCTCCGTAATTAATCCGGGCACATCCCTTCGGGATCGTTACCATACCGCTCCGGTACTGCCGGACTGTTACAGTCACCACGGCGCCTGCTTTCTGCATCGTCTGCGCAGCCAGCTTTCCCATCTCTCCATTACCGATCACCATGCATGTCTTTCCCTGTATCTCATACCCCTGCTCTTTGAGCATGGAAACCGCACGGTCCATTGCGGTAAAATTTGCTCTTGAGAAGGTAACATCCGTTTTTACTTTTTTTGCCGCTGTCACCGCCATGCGGAACAGCACTTCCAGGACACTGTCAGTCATATAATTCTCACGTGCAAGTGACAGTGCATCTTTTACCTGGGTAATAATCTGATCCTCTCCGAGGATCTGGGATTTCAGTCCGCAGGTTAAATGGAACAGATGGTTCACCGCTTCGTTTCTCTCACGCATGACAAAATACTGTCCGAACTGCGTCGGATCCACTTCCTTGATGATACACAGTTCTTCCACAAGTGAGCCTTCCCATTCCTCTTCCACACTGGCCCAGATTTCCATACGATTACAGGTTGAGAGTATGATACATCCCAATATGCCATCCCTGCTTTTCAGCTCTTCCATGGCAGCAGCCGCATTCTTCTTCGTAAAGGAGAATAATGCCCGTACATCCACCGATGCTTTGTTATGATCGATACCCACCATACAAATACTCATCATTTGTTCCTCCGAAAATTTATTCCTCCCCATCATAGCACATACTTTTGAAAATGCAAAATCTATTTTCTACTTTTTTTAAATTCTATTTGACATTAGCCTGACTACGCGATAAAATTTATCATAGAATTGAATATGAAGTGGAGCCTGCGTATTTCTCCGCAGGGTAAGAGGAAAGTGAGTGTAACTCTCACACGGTCCCGCCGCTGTAATGGAAGAGCTGTATCTTATGATGTCACTGGTGAAAACTGGGAAGGCAAGATACAGTGATGACGCCTGAGTCAGAAAGCCTGCCCTTCATAAGCGATTTACACCCCGGTTACGAACGATGGCCTGGTGTAAGGAAACGGCAAATTCTTATATGCTGCCGTTTCGGTGCGCCTGTCTATGTGAAGTGGGATTCCTTAGATATGGCGTTATTTTTTTGAATGAGAAAGGAGAAAGTTATGACAAAGTCACAAAGAACAATCGTTTTGATAGCCGCAGTTTTTGCTCTTTCATTTGGAATCCTGCCGGCTGCAAACGCGATGCACATTATGGAGGGTTATCTCCCGGCCAAGTTCTGTATTGCCTGGGGTGTTGTCTGCGTACCTTTTTTAATCGCAGGTTTCTTCTCCATAAAGAAAACACTTTCCGGAAACCGGAAACTGATCATGATCCTGGCTATGGTGGGTGCGTATGCATTTGTCCTGTCCTCACTTAAGATTCCGTCTGTCACGGGAAGCTGTTCCCACATGACAGGAACCGGTCTCGGCGCGATCCTGTTTGGTCCCGCTGCTGTCAGTATCGTCGGACTGATCGTCCTGGTCTTTCAGGCAATCCTGCTCGCTCACGGAGGGCTTACCACTCTGGGCGCAAATACATTTTCCATGGCAATCGCCGGACCGCTGGTATCCTATGGAATCTACAGGCTCTGTAATAAACTGAAGGTACCGAAGCTTGTTTCCGTATTTCTGGCAGCCTGCCTCGGAGATCTGTTTACATACGTGATCACCAGCATCCAGCTGGCAATCGCTTATCCATCCGCTGACGGCGGATTCGGCGCTTCCCTTGGGAAATTCCTGGCTATTTTCGCAGCAACTCAGGTACCGCTTGCCATCATTGAAGGTATCCTGACCGCCATCGTAATCATCGGCCTGGAATCTTACGCTAAGTCTGAGCTCACAGATCTTGGATTTTTAAGAGGGAGGAACGCATAATGACTAAAAACGCTAAAACTGTACTGATACTTCTGCTGCTTGTCGTTGTGATCGCTGTTGTACCGCTTTTCCTGAAAAGTGGTGCTGAATTCGGCGGTGCCGACGGTGCAGCTTCTGAAATGATCGAGGAGATTCAGCCAGGCTATGAAACCTGGGCTGATCCTATCATGGAACCTGCCAGCGGAGAAATTGAAAGTCTTCTCTTCTGCCTTCAGGCCGGCCTTGGTGCCGGAGTCTTCGGCTTCGTCATGGGACGTCTGGTAGAGAGAAAAAAACACGAATCTAAGTAGAAAACACAGGAGGAAAACGCCCCATGCCGGACGCATCCAAAAAAGCAATTCTGGTTGTCAGCTTTGGTACCAGTTTTGCCGAGACGAGAGAAAAAACAATTGACGCTATTGAAAAAGAAATTGCAGACGCTTTTCCTGACTATCTGATTTACCGCGCCTGGACCAGTAAAATGATCATGGCAAAGCTGCTAAAACGTGACGGAATCAAGATTCTGAATGTCAGAGAAGCAATGGAGAAAATGCGTGATGACGGTATTACAGATGTCATCGTTCAGCCGACTCACGTGATCAACGGTATCGAAAATGAATTGATGACAGAAGATGCACTGATGTATCAGTCTTCCTTCTCATCCATCACCTTCGGCAATCCGCTGCTCACAACCGAGGAGGATAATCATCATGTAGTGCATACCATCGCAGCGCATTTTTCCCATCTTCGTGAGGATCACGAAGCTCTCGTACTGATGGGGCACGGCACTACACATTTTTCCAATGCCATATATGCGGCATTAAACTTCAAGTTCCAGGATGAGGGCTTCCCGAATATATTCCTTGGAACTGTCGAGGCATATCCAACCATGGATTCCCTGCTTAAGGCCGTCAGAAAAACCAGGGCATCAAAAGTCATTCTGGCACCGTTCATGATCGTCGCCGGTGACCATGCCACAAATGACATGGCAAGTGATGAGGAGGATTCCTGGTTCACACAGTTCAAAGACGCCGGCTTTGAGGTGGAATGCATATTGAAAGGGTTGGGTGAGTACCCTGAGATCCGTTCTCTGTTTGTGGATCATATCCGCACAGTGATCGGCTGAACATGAAGAGTAACAGGCAGATTGTTTTCTGGATATCCCGGAAACAATCTGCCTGTTTTTAACTGATTTTAAACTTTTCAAAAATGTCCTGATTCCCTTCCCCAAGCTTTCGCTTCACATCCTCCGTCTCACCCAGAATCTTATAGAACGACGCATACTCCTGGTCCAGCGATGTACCATGCATCACCATCCATGCCCCCGCATCGGTGCCCGTTGCCAGCTGCACGCCTTTCTCCAAGGCCATTTGCACCCCTCGCGTCTGCGTATCGGCGATCTGATGGAGGACTTCGTCTGTAAAGCGCCCTTTCCCCAGAAGATTACGGACCGTCACAAGCGTCGGTACCCAGACAGTCCCGCTGTCCGCCATCGCCGCGATACTGTCCTCATCCTGATAATTCCCATGTTCAATGGAATCCACACCGCACAGCGCAGCCGTGCGCACCGCATCGGCGCTGTTCGTGTGTGCCATGACTGCAAATCCTTCCTCGTGGGCAATATGCACCATCTCTTTCACATCGGCATACGAAAGCGCTTCACCCGTAATCTTGCCTGCACAGGTAAAATCCATGATCCCGGTCGTCATGATCTTGATAAAATCTCCTCCAAGCCTTCGGACTTCCCGCACCAGCTGGGCATACTCTTCCATCGTATCAAACCCTCTGCCGACGATGCTCCCGTAATGACCGTTTTTGTGAATGGCAAAAACCGGAGTACGGTAAGTGATGCCATACTCCGGAGCGATCGCCCTGGCCCGCAGCGATACGAAAAGTGCATCGCCGCCGTCTCTCAAATATGTAATATGATGTTTCTGATATTCTCCCAGATGACTGCGTATCACCGATTCATCCACGCCGTCTCTGTGCCGGCCGGCCGCCTTTCGGTAATCCAGCCCGTCCATAAACACATGTACATGACAGTCACACCGCATATAACATCACTCCCTGTTATCGTCAATCATATACAGCAGTGCATTCACAATGCAGGCAGCAATATTACTTCCGCCTTTTCTGCCGCGCGCTACGATATACGGCACATCTGTCTGCATGATGAGTTCCTTGGACTGTACCACATTTACAAAGCCGACCGGAACTCCGATGATCAGCTCCGGTTTCAAAACGCCTTCTTCGATCAGCTCATACAGGCGTACCAGTGCGGTGGGTGCATTTCCGATGGCAAAGATCAGCGGACGGTCCATGGCAGCTGCCTTTTCCATGCTGGCTGTGGCTCTTGTCGTTCCGTTCTTTTTTGCGACCTCGGCGACATCTTCATCCGACATAAAACAAAAGACTTCTCCGCCGTACCTCGCCAGTACCCGTTTATTAATCCCCGATTTCGCCATCTGTGTATCTGTCACGATACATGCTCCCGCTTTGATGGCTTCCATGGCCTTCAAAGCTGCATCCTCCGAGAAGCAGAGATTATCTGCATAATCGAAATCTGCACTCGTGTGGATGCATCTCTTGATGATCAGTTCCTGATCCTTTACAAATACTCTGCTGCCAAGCTCCTCCGTGATGATCTCGAAGCTGCGGCTCTCTATTTCTCTCGGTTTTACATTTTCCAATTCAATCTTCATCGTCTCTACCTCACAATCCCTGCTCTAAAATATCATAAATTTTTTTCATATCGAGGTGTTCCCGCAGCGCCTCTGCAAGAATATCATACTGTGTCTCCTTGAATTCCTGGAAATCCACACCGGTAATATCAGAGGTATCGATTCCTTTTTTCTCTCCCAGGGCTGTGACAACCGCACGTGCAACGCCCTCTTTGTCAAACACTCCGTGTACATACGTTCCATATACATTTCCCGCATACGCTCCGTCCCTTTTCACGCCGTCGCGTTCAACAAAATCTTCGATATCCGTCATCGGATGTGCACCGTCCTTCAACGTTGAGATTCCCATATGGATCTCATATCCCGCAAGCTCGGTACCGCTTAGCTTCTGCAGGGCACCTTTGACAGTGCCAAACGTTCCGGTCACACGCGTTCTCGTCTTTTCTTCCTCGAACACCGTATCCATCGGAAGCAGCCCCATGCCTTTCATGGAACCGCCCGCCTCCACGCCGTTCGGATCACTCAGGCTCTCACCCAGCATCTGATAACCGCCACAGACCCCGAAAATCACGGTCCCCGTAGCCGCTGCCTTAAGCACCAGCGCTTCCATCCCGGACTGACGCATCCAGAGAAGATCTTCCATCGTATTTTTCGTTCCCGGAAGGATGATCATATCCGGTTTCTTCAGCTCCGAAACATGCTGAACATAACGCAGGGAAACGCCCGGCATGCTCTCAAACGGGTTAAAATCCGTAAAGTTAGAAATCCTCGGAACCCGGATCACTGCAATGTCGATCACACCGACCTCCTGATTTCCATCAAACCGTTCCGTCAGGCTGTCTTCGTCTTCCACTTCAATATTGAGATACGGCGCAACCCCGACAACCGGAATACCTGCTTTCTCTTCCAGCATGGCAAGCCCCGGCTCCAGGATTGTCTTATCCCCACGGAACTTATTGACGATCAATCCCTTAACCATGGAACGTTCCTCCTCATCGAGCAGTATGGTTGTCCCGATCAGCTGCGCAAACACACCGCCCCGGTCAATGTCACCCACGAGCAGCACCGGAGCCCCGGCCCTCCTGGCCATTCCCATATTAACGATGTCGTCATCCTTCAGATTGATCTCCGCCGGGCTCCCCGCCCCCTCGATCACGATGATATCATTTTCAGAGGCAAGTGTCTCAAATGCCTCCATCACTCTCGGAACAAGTTCGTGCTTATATGCAAAATAATCGCGGGCATTCATATTCCCGATTACCTCTCCGTTTACAATCACCTGTGATCCTGTTTCATTCGTAGGTTTCAGCAGAATCGGGTTCATCAGAACGGAGGGCCTGATTCCCGCAGCCTCCGCCTGCATGACCTGTGCACGCCCCATCTCCAGGCCTTCCTCGGTGATAAAAGAATTCAGTGCCATATTCTGTGATTTAAACGGCGCCACCCGGTATCCGTCCTGTTTAAAAATACGGCACAATCCTGCTGTCAGCAGGCTTTTCCCCGCATTCGACATCGTGCCCTGCACCATAATCGCCTTTGCCATGTCTTTTCCTCCTTGTCTACAGCACTTCGCCAAGCACTGACAGTAATCGTTCATTTTCCTCCGGCATCCGAACTGCGATCCGGAAAAAACCACTCTCAAGCCCCGGATAGTTACTGCAGTCACGAATCAGGATTCCCTTTTCCAGACATCGCTCATATAAATCCACCGGTCCCTTAAAAAATATATAATTTGCCTTCGAGTCGTAAACCGAAAGCGGAAGCTTTCCCATCTCGCGCTTCAGAAATTCCCGCTGCTCATTTACCAGCCGCTGCGCCTGCCTTACGTATTCCTTTTCTTTCAGCGCCGCACAGCCTGCCGCCTGTGCCGGTATGGAGACATTCCACGGCTGCGTCATCCTCTCCATCTTTTCCAGCAGTCCCGGGCTGCCGCTCAAACCGTAGCCAAGACGAATCCCCGCCATCGCATACCGTTTCGTAAATGCTTTCAATATAAAAAATTCCGGGTTTTTTGACAGCTCACCTTTCATGGTATACGCTTCGCCGTGCTCTGCAAAATCCAGAAAGCATTCATCGATCATCAGGAAGATACCGCATCTGCGGCATTTTTCCATAATACAGCACATAAGCTGCGGCTCAATCAGAAATCCAGTAGGATTATTCGGATTACACAGAAACAGCATATCAAGATTTTCATCCAGCTTTTCCAGAATATCTTCTCCCACCCGGAAATCTTCCATGAAGTATGTACAGATTCCGCAGTCCACCGCCTCCAACGCCTGCCTGTACTCCGCAAATGTTGGCGCCGGCAGCATTGCTTTTTTCGGATTCACTGCACGCACCAGCGAGAAGATCAGTTCCGCTGCCCCATTGCCGCAGATCACAGACTCCTGTACAACCTCTTCATAAGAGGCAATCGCTTCCCTGAGTTCTGTATAAAAAACATCCGGATAATGTTCCAGCTTTTCGAGGCTTTCTGCTGCTGCTGCAATTACAGCTTTCGGAGTACCCAGAGGATTGATATTGGACGAAAAATCCAGTGCATCCGGATGACGGTATACGTCTCCTCCATGTATCTGTTTCATAGCATGCCCCTCCTCAAATAATAAATGCCTGCATCCAGGCGAGCCGGATCAGTCCGAATACGATCACAGACAATACCGCCGTGCTGTACAGCAGACGGTTTGCCTTTTTGATATCCTCGATCTCCACGGGACGCACGGCATCCCCGATTGTCGGTTTTTCATACAGTTTGCCAAAATAACATGCATTTCCTGCCAGCTGAATATTCAACGCCCCCGCCATGACCGCCTCCGTCTGTGCAGAGTTCGGACTTGCGTGATTTCTGCGGTCCCGTTTAAAAATCCGAAATGCCTGCCTGCCGTCAAATCCAAAGACAGCCGAGGCCACCACCATCAAAAGTCCCGACAGACGTGCGGGAATGAAGTTTACAACATCGTCAAGCAGAGCCGCACACGTGCCGAAATACCGGTACCGTTCATTTTTATATCCCACCATGGAGTCCATCGTATTGATGGATTTGTATGTAAATCCCAGAACCGCCCCGCCGATCATCATATAGAAAAGAGGAGCGATCACGCCGTCCGATGCATTTTCCGCAACGGTCTCAACAGTCGCTTTGGTCACACCCTCTTTTGTCAGCTCTTTCGTATCTCTTCCAACAATCATGGAAACGGCATAGCGGGACTCCTCAATATCTCCTGTCTTCAGTGCATCGTAGACTTTCATACTTTCATCTTTCAGTGCCCGCGTTGCAAGAAGCTGATAGCACATCAGCGTCTCCAGCACAAATCCCAGCCATTCATGGATTCTAAAGGCAAGACTCAGGATAAAAAACGGAACAGCAGTCGAAACCGTAACCGTAAGTATCACCAGTATCACGCCCGCAGCCCTCTCCCCCGTCTGGCTATTGGGAAAGCATTTCCGCAGTACTTTTTCAAACAACGTGATCATATTTCCGATCACCCGGACCGGATGATAAAGCCACCGTGGATCTCCCACGGCAAGATCTATGAGAAAGCCGATGATAACGGCCGCCAATGTCCATTTAATCATAGTTGTTTTAGTGCGTCTGCCGTCAGCACTTTTAGTTTGCCGCAGACGCTCACCTCTCTTTTCCCTTTATTCCACTGCTGCTCATCCAGCTCGATTTCATATCCCCTGGCATTTTTTACCTGCCAGAAATAGAAGTCTTCATGAGGCACTGCAAGCCCGTCCAGAATCGACATGATCGTGCCCCCATGAACAACCAGCGCCGCCGATCTCTTCTCCTCACGGATACAGTCAGCCGCAACACGTTCAAATCCCCGAAGACAGCGGCTTCGAAATGTCTCCTGACTTTCTCCGCAGGGAAACGGCAGTGTTCCTCCGCTGTCAATCCAGCGCTGATAGTCTTCATTTCCGTCGAGCTCCAGATAGTTTTTATTTTCGAATATTCCGAAGTCGCATTCCGCCAGATCCTCGATGATATGAATCGGTTTCTCAGGATAAATGATCTCTGCTGTCTGCGTGCAGCGTTTCAGCGGACTTGCATAGACTGCATCCGCTCCAGGGTATATTTTTTTCTGAAGCAGTTCAATCCCCTCCTGGCAGAGCGGTTCATCCGTCGTTCCGATATAACGCCCCAGGGTATTTCCATACGTGATACTGTGCCGAATCAGATACAGTCTCATCCCTTGATCACCTGCCCGATCCCGCATACCACCCGGCAGACCTCATCAGCCGACTCGGCAAGCTGCGTACAGACACGCCCCGTCGCTTCCCGGTAATTCCGGTCAAATGCGTCAACAGGTACAACTCCATACCCCAGTTCGTTCGTAATGATCACAACCTCCGGATTCTCAGACTGTATCCTTGCTGGGAGGCAACTGACCTCCTGCCCGTTGACCAGCATCCTGCGGATATATTCGTGAAAATGATTCATACCCTGGCATGAATATAATTCCTCAAAATCGCAGGTGTTTCCATCCACCCATTCCGAAACCTGATAGTGTTCTTTTGCATATGACAGTTTTCCCTGAAAAGTTCCACCTATAACCAACTTCATAACCGTGCTCCCATCACAATCTGTACCGCCACAACTGCCAGCGGCATCACCAGTTCACAGACTGATAAAAACCAGCCCGCCAGATCTCCTGTTGTACCTCCGAAATGTTTCATCGCCATATGATGATAATACCCGTATACAAGTACTGCACCGGCAAGCGCCGCCGTCCCCAGAATCAGATCGATCCAGAGCAGGACGCCTGCAAGTACGAGGATGTAAACTGCCATTGTGAACCGCACTCTCCTCGTGCGTGCACCTCTGGACAGTGTTGCGACCGATCCGTCTTTTCTGGCTTTCGGAAAAGTTACGATCGCCAGCGCACTCATGGAGCGTGACAGCATAAAACCCGGTGCTATGACTTTCAGCGCCTCCATGTTCATCTGGCTGTAAATACCGAACATCAGAGCAAAATATACCACACACGTGATCACCGCGAAGGCACCCGCATGTGAATCCTTCAGTATTTCCAGCCTGCGTTCCCTCTCCTGGTAAGAGCTCATCGCATCCGCCGTATCCAGAAGCCCGTCCAGATGGATACCCCCGGTGACAAACACTGAGATCAGAAGCAATATAACCGTAAAAAAGACCGGGTTCATGGATGCATGAAGGCCGATCACTCCCCACAGCCAGCACAGGCCGCCGATAACAGCACCCACCCAAGGCCAGAAGCACATGGCATACGCCATATTTTTCTCACTCCAGTCACAGCGCGGCATCGGAATCTTCGAATACATGGAAAATGCTATGATAAAGCTGTTAATCAGTCGTTTCATATTGCAGTGACTCTCCTTTTATCGTAATTGGTATTCCATAGACAACTTCCGTCACGCAGTCTGCCCATGCAGCGATCTGACAATTGATGTCTCCAAGATACCTCTGGTAACGCATCGTCTCCGCATCGTAATCCATGCCGTCTGAAAAGATCTCATTTGACACAATCACAAGGTTTGCACAGTGATCTCTCAGATGCCTGACCCCCTCCAGTATTTCACGCACCGTATGCTCTCCGGCTCCATCCTGCTGATAGATCTCATTTGCCGTCAGGTTGGACATACACTCCAGCAGCACGTTGCTGTCCGGAGGAAGTTCAAGGGATTTGAGTCCTGTAAAACATTCTATCGTCTGAAAGTTCTTTTCCTTCCTCATCTCGCGGTGACGCGCGATCCGCCGGTGGCTCTCCTCATCAAAAGGGTACATGGTGGCGATATAGATGCGCTCCTTAAGACCCAGCTTCAGGATACAGTTTTCCGCGTATACAGACTTGCCGCTGCCGCTTCCTCCCGTGATCAAATGCAGCATCGCACGCCGCCCCCTTTCTTTTTCGTAAACGTCCGTCATGACAGCGGAACGTAGGTCTCCATGGAATTCTCTTCAAACGTACTCATCCCGTTATATACTGCAAGCGCGATATCCAGGATCGGATACAGTGTGACCGCTCCCGTACCTTCACCCAGACGCATATCACACATCAGACATCCGGAAAGCCCGAGTGCCTCCAGCACCATGGCAGATGCCGGTTCCCGGGACAGATGGGACGCCATCATAAAATCTTTCGTCCTGGGTTCCAGGCGTGCGGCGCAGAGTGCAGCCACTCCGGAGATAAACCCATCGATGACGATTGGCACCCTGCAGGCAGCTCCGCCTATGAAGACACCGACAAGACCCGCGATGTCAAGCCCACCCACCTTGGAGAGCACATCAATCACATCCTCCGCATCCGGTCTGTGGAGTTCGATCGCATGACGGATCGTCTGGATTTTTTTCTCCAGCCCCGCACTCGAAAGCCCAGCTCCTCTTCCTGTTACTTTTTCGGGGCTCTGTCCAAGCAGTACCGATGTGATCGCACTGCTTGTCGTCGTATTTCCGATTCCCATTTCTCCGGTTGATATGATCTGATATCCTTTTTCTTTCAGCTCTTCCACCATATGAATCCCGACTTCAACAGCCTTTATGGTTTCCTCTCTCGTCATGGCCGGTTCTTTCGCCATGTTGCGTGTTCCGTACATTACCTTATGGTTGATCAGCCTGGAATCCACCGCAATTCCAATGTCAACAGGAAAAATTTCTGCCCCCACTGTTTTGCACATAATGCTGGCAGTCGCTTTCTCTTTCAAAAAGTTTTCCGAAATGATCAGCGTGACATCCTGACCGCTCTGTGTCACGCCCTCTTCAACCACGCCGTTGTCCGCACACATCACGACCAGCGCTTTTTTATCCAGTCTCACATCGGATGTCTGTTTGATTCCCGCCATCTGAACGACTGCATCCTGCAGCCTGCCCAGACTGTGGAGCGGAATCGCGATGCTGTACCACCTCTTTTCGGCAGCTTCCATCGCCGTTTTATCAAGTGTGCCGACAGCACACAGTGCTTCTTTTAAATTCATCCTCTGTACTTCCTTTCCATGCACGTTGCAAGAAATACTTCCGGCAGTTTCATATTGCCGTAGTAATACATATGGGGATAGCCGGCAAGCATGGTATCTGTGCTGTGCAGGCACCTCCAGCTTCTGTCAGACAACGGTTTCTCTGCCAAAAATGCTTCCCCGCAGTTTTCAGAATCGTAGTAATGAAATTCGTGAGAACGAAGAGTCCCGATATCTTTTCCGAATACAGTCCCCTCTGACAGCGTGATGTATCCAAATCTGCGTAGACGTGGTGTTTTATGTACAATTCCCTCTATGACGCCTGCCATATCATGGTAACTGCCATCCTGACCCTGCATCCTGTCATGCAGATACATAAAGCCTCCGCACTCCGCCATACACGGAAGGCCATTTTTCACGGCATCCCGTATCTGCAGACGCATACTCTTATTCTCGGAAAGCTCTTTCGCAAAAAGTTCCGGATACCCTCCGTGCAGAAGCAGTCCGCAGATGTCTTCCGGCAGTTTCTCATCATGAAGCGGAGAAAACGGGACGAGCTCGGCGCCCATCTCCCGAAGAAGCTGCAGGTTATCTTCATAGAAAAAGCAAAACGCCTCATCCGCTGCAAGACCGATTCTGACCGGTTCTGCAAATTTCCGTGCCGGTCTGAGATCCTTCCCCGAAATCTGCGGAGCTTCCTCTGCAATTGAGAGCAGCGCATTGACATCGAGACTTTTCTCAAGAACCACTGCCAGCTCATTCAGGTTCTGTCTGAGATCGCCGATCTCATCCGGCATCACAAGACCGAGATGACGGCTTTCCAGCGTACAGCCTTTTACATACGGCACATAGCCGCACACGGTTACAGGAAGTTCCTCTTCGATCTGATGCTTCAGACGCTCATACATCATGGGTGAAAGCTGGTTTAGGATCACACCCTTGATATGGCTGTCCTGCTGATACTCCAGAAATCCCTTGATATACGGAATGACTGACAGACTCATCCCCTTGCAGTTCACAAGAAATACGGCAGGAGTATCCGTCTCATCCGCTACGTTCCAGGCACTCCCTCTGGCCGAAATCCCGGCAAGGCCGTCGTAATAACCCATCACGCCTTCCACCACTGCGATATCGCTTCCCTGTGCATTTTTCTCCATCAGCCCCCGCAGCGTTATGCGGTCCGCGAAAAAGGGATCCAGATTCCGGCTCTTCATCCCGATGACCTTGCTGTGAAACATCGGATCGATATAGTCCGGTCCACACTTGAAAGAAGTCACCTGATATCCGCGATTTTTTAAAAGCTGCAGGATCCCGCAGGTAATCAGCGTCTTTCCACTCCCGCTTGCCGCCGCCGTAATCAGGAATCTGGGAAGTTTCATGATGCCTCGCCTCCTTCGCAGGAAATGACGTAGACAGGATTCTGTCCCATCATCATATGATACCTGCCAACGCTTTTGGACTTTCCGATACTGACAGATGCGATGTCAACATCCGTCACCGGAAGTGTTTTGACTGCATCGAGTGCCTCCGCAACCGTCTCAAGTGTAATGCAGTTGATGACCATTCGCACAGACGGATTTTTGGAAAGCAGCTGCTGCATGATCTCTTTCAGGTTGCCGGAAGATCCTCCGATAAATGCGTGTGTCGGTGCCGGAAGCTTTTCGCAGGCTTCAGGAGCCAGACCCTCTATGATCTCCAGATGATCCACCGCAAACTTCTCTTTATTTCTATAAAGAAGCGCTACCGCCTCCGGTTTTTTTTCAATCGCATAAACGCGGCCGTAAGCGGCTTTCAATGCCATTTCCACAGATACAGATCCCGTACCGGCTCCCACATCATAGATCACTGAATCTTTTTTCAGCCTGAGTTTGGACAGTGAAATATCACGGATCTCTTCTTTCGTCATAGGTGCTTTGTCTCGCAGGAATTCACCGTCCGGAATTCCATGCGTGACAATATGATCAGCTGCATTCTCATTCTCGATCAGAACAACGCTGAGTGCATCTGTCTTACAGCCTGAGAATGCCTCCGCCGTGCCTGTCCGGATCTGTTCATCCGGATATGCAAGCCGTTCTCCGACAGAGACTCTGACGCTCCCCAGGCCATAAGCACACAGTCTGCTGCACAGCCCGCCGATTCCTGTCTCATCTCCGACGATGGCAAACACCTTCGGGCATTCTTTCACCATGCTGATGATATTGGCAGACCGTCCGTGCATGCTGCACGGAGTCACGTCTTCCCAGGGTTTTTTAAGCTGTGCCAGAAAATAAATCATCGAAGATATCCCCGGAACCAGTTCACAGCCATCCGGCAATACCTCCAGAAGTTTCTTCGCACCGCTGTAAAAACCTACATCACCGGACAGCGCGATGGCGATCTTTTCAAATTCCGGATGTGCCTCAATATAGTCCGCAATCTCCTGCGGCCGATATGCATGCAGTACTTCCTGTGATGCTTCTGAGATTTCCTGTGTCATACGCCTGGCACCGATCAGCAGCTCGGCTTCCCTGCACGCTTCATAAGCTTCCTTCGTCATATTGTCCGCAGAACCCATTCCAATCCCCACAAGCGTTATCTTTCGCTTCACCGGCAGATGGAACAGTTCTCTCAGATGATGCCTGCACTGCGCGAGCGTCATTCCCTCTTCACGGACCGGACGTCCGATCAGCACCAGTGTCGCCCCCGTCTGAAGGGCAGCATCATACTTTTCCAGAAAGCCCCCGGTATTTCCGGATTCTTTTGTCACAAGATATCTGCAGTCCAGCTGCCTGAGCATTGCGATATTCAGTTCTTTCGAAAAAGGTCCCTGCATACAGATCAGATGTTTTCCTTCAAAGCCAAGCCGTGCACACGATGCTGCAACCTCCGGCAATGACAGTACTCTCGCATAAACACGTTCCCGGTAATCTTCGAGCTTCGTATATTCAGCCAGTTCTTTACTTCCTGTCGTGGCAAGAACATTTCCCTGTGTTGTCCGCAGGTAGGCAACGGCATCCGCAATACTGTCCACATACACAACATCTTTGTCATCCACCTGAAAACCGCTGCGCAGCAGGCGCAGATAAGACTTCCCGGACGCCTCACATGCAGAGCGGATATTTGCAGTCACTTCTGCCGCGTACGGATGTGTCGCATCTATGACTGCTTTGGGGTTTTCCCGCACCATTAGTGCTGTCATCTGATCCTGATCCAGCCGGTCATGGGAAATTCTCAGACTTCCGCCCTTCGGAAGCAGGCTCTCACCATACTGTGTTGCCACGCAGACATATGTCTCAATATGATATTCACTTAAGAACTCCGCAATGGTACGCCCTTCCAGGGTACCTGCAAAAATCAGGACTTCAGACATTCCGATACCCTCTTGGAGTCACCATTTTCCCGCCCAGTTCCTTCGTCTGTAAATTCCCGATAAATACCGTCGTAAACATATCGACACTCGTATCCCTGAGTTCTTTCAACGACATCACTTTCATCTCTTCCCCGTCGCGTCCGATATTGCCAACGATTCCGCAGACCGTGTCTTCTTTCTTGAAGCGCATCATCAGGTCGCACGCTTTCTGCAGGTAATCATGTCTCTTTTTGCTGGACGGGTTGTACAGACAGATCACAAAATCAGCCTCCGCGGCATTCAAAAGACGTTTTTCTATCTTCTCCCACGGTGTCAGCAGATCACTCAGGCTGATCAGACAGAAATCATGGATCAGCGGTGCTCCCAGCACAGCGGCACCGCCTGTCGCAGCTGTTACCCCGGGGATGATCTCCAGCTCAACTTCCGGATAATTCACTCCGACTTCATACATAAGTCCGGACATCCCATACACACCGGCATCTCCGCTGCAGATCATGGACACCGTTTTTCCTTTCATTGCTTCCTGAAATGCCAGTTCACATCGTTCCACTTCCCTGGTCATCGGCGTTGTCTTAAAGTCCTTGCCCGGAAAATGATGTTTCACCAGATCGACGTATACCGTATAGCCGATAATGGTATCGCTGGCGCGAAGTGCCTCAGCCGCCTTTATCGTCATCTGTTCGTACTCTCCGGGTCCAATCCCCACCACATATAATTTATTCAAATCCAACTCTCCATTCTTCCATGGCGAACGCGATGGTTACGCCATTTTTTCTGATTTTTTTCTGTATCAGGCTGCCGCTGGTCACTGCGCGGACTGCGCTGCGCTCACACACGTTGTCGACACCCGTCACGGATTTCACGAAATCTGACGGGGAGAACTCCCCTTCCGTCTGCTCCAGTTCCTGCGCGGAATACGTAATGAGCGGCAGATCCATCTCTCTGCAGAATGCAGCCAGCCCTTCTTCTTCTTTCTTTAAATCAATGGTTGCCACCTGTGTAACTGCCTCATGAAAAATGCCGTTGATCTGGCAGACTTCTTCAAACAACTCTTCAATCTGCTCCCGCTGTGTGCCTTTCCTGCACCCGATCCCAGCCGTTATACATCTGGGAATCAGCCACAGCGTCTGTTCAAACGGCTGCCGGTCGTAATGCACGCCAACATAGATGCCGAGGGGCAGCGACTCCCTGTCCATATACAGTCCTTCCGGGAGCTCGCCCTCCACCGGCAGCTCGCTGATAAATCCAATCGAACCTCCGCTTAAAAGTTTCGCTGAAATTTCTTTCGCAAGTGTCATATTCGAAATATACAACTTATTCTTCTTTGCAAAGACGTCAACTGCAAACCGCTGATTCACATCTGTCGCGGTTGTCAGTACCGGTGTCGCGCCGAGCCCTGCACTGATCTGGCAGGCAAGCTCGTTTGCACCGCCCAGATGCCCGGACAGCAGTGGAATACAGAATTCCCCCTGCTCATCCAGCACAAGGACAGCCGGATCATATTTTTTGTCCTCCACCCACGGCGCAATCGCCCGCACTGCAATGCCGCTGGCACCAATAAAGACAACCGCTTCCCTGGTTTCAAACATCTTCTTTGCCCATTGCTGAAGGGGTTCTTTCACCTGCTGTGCAGATACATCCTTCAGATAACGGCTCTTTGTAAATACAGAGACGTTATGTCCCTGCCTGACAAGAAGACGGGCGATCTTCTCCGCAAGGACAAATCCGTTCATCGTAAAACAGATAATTCCTGTGTCCATTTCTCTCCTATTTATTTACTTGCCTGGCGAAACTCGGTGGTAAACGCCGGATTATACAGTTCAGAGCGCTGATAATGGCTGTGTGTCACCACATCCCCAATGATCATCAGTGCCGTCTTCGTGATATTCTCTCTTCTGGCAGTCTCCGCGAGTGTACCGACCGTACAGACTGCCGTCTTTTCATCTTCCCAGGTTGCCTTATAGACGATCGCCGCCGGAGTATCCGCAGTATATCCGCCCTCAATGAGGCGGCTGCTCAGTTCTTCCAGCATACCCGTGCTCAAAAACACAACCATCGTGGCGTGATGTGACGCAAATGATTCGATGCTCTCCTTTTCCGGTACCGGTGTGCGGCCCGCCATCCTTGTGATGATGACACTCTGTGAGACGTCAGGCAGCGTGTATTCCAGATTCAGCGCGGAAGCCGCACCGCAGAAAGAGCTGACTCCGGGACAGGAGTCATAGGCAATCTGTTTCTCATCCAGGACATCCATCTGTTCCCTGATCGCCCCGTAAAGACATGGGTCCCCCGTATGCAGACGCACCGTCACAAGACCTTTTTCCTCTGCCGCATACATAACATCCAGTACTTCCTCCAGTGTCATTTTCGCACTGTTGTAAATCTCACAGCCTTCTTTGGCGTAATCCAGCAGCTGTGGATTAACCAGCGACCCTGCATAGATCACAACGTCTGCCTCTTCCAGATATTTTTTACCGCGAATCGTAATTAAATCAGGGGCACCTGAGCCCGCTCCAACAAAATGTATCATCTCTTTAGTTTTTCTCCTTTACTATGATCAGGGAATAATATCCGGCGTCTTCCGGTATCTCATCTGCTCCCCTGAAAATCTTTTCATTCTCCATGCCGCAGTTCTCAATCATCACAACATTGGCATTCAGTTCTTTTAACTGCTTTTTAACCTCATGCATCTGTTTCCCGGCCTTCATCAGAACCTTGGTACCCGGCAGTTTCAGTGCCTCCTCAATCTGGTAGGAAGCCGGGATGACGTGAAGCGGTTCCGCCTTTTCAACCAGCCCCATGTTCAAACGTGCCGCAACAGCACAGAATGATGTGATACCGCTTACAATCTCCACTTCATATCCCATATCCTGCACACGTGAGTGTACATACAGGTATGTAGAATATACGGTTGTATCACCAAGTGTCAAAAATGCAACCTGTTTTCCTTTATCCAGCAGTGCTGCAATTTTTTCCGCTCCCTCCTGGTGACTCTGCTCAAGAAGAACCGCATCTTTCGTCATCGGCATCTCAATTGGAAGAAGTTCTTTTTTTGCCAGTTCCGGAAATGCCTTTATCACAATCTTATAGGCGATCGTCTCCTGTGGTACCTTGCCCGGCACTGCGATCACATCACTCTCCTGAATTATTCTAAGAGCTTTCAGAGTCAGAAGTTCCGGATCTCCCGGTCCAACTCCCAAACCATACAATTTTCCTGCCATTTCTTTCTCCTTTTCGTGCTTTAAGTCATGGTGCGCCCATGCGCGACTATGAACGTTGTCTGTTGATCTTTTCCATCATTTCCTCTGCATTCCCGGACTTTGCAAGGGTTCCGTGTACATTGGAGAATATGATCGTTGCAATTTCAAGATCCGTCTTTTTCTGATGCCGCAGATAATACTGTATCTTTTCGATCGTGATGCGCATCGTCTCCTCCAGAATCTGATACTCTGCCAGAATGTCCAGCGCTTCCTCCGTCGTTATCGTCTCCAGCAGGCGTTTCACACACGCGATATCTGCCCCTGCCCGAACCGCCTGCGCCGCCATCAACTCTGCACGGCTGTCCGCATGGTGAGAATGGGTATTCATGATACCGCCGGATACTTTGATGAACTTTCCGATATGAGAGATAAACAGGATGCCCTTTACGCCCAGTGCCGCCGCCATCTCCAGTGTCTCCCCGATATAATTGCTGCATTTCATGCTGTATGTCAGGTCCAGCTCCATCCGTTCTCTGGAAAAGACTTCCCCATAATTTCCCGGTGTCATCACGAGATAACGTGCCCCCGCTTCGCAGAGCATTTTCATCTCCACACGGATGCTCTCGATCAGTGCTGCTTCACTCATCGGTATGACGATCCCGCTCGTGCCGAGTATGGAAATGCCTCCGACGATCCCCAGCCTCGGATTAAAGGTCCGAACTGCGATCTCTTCCCCTTTCGGAACCGATATCACAATGTTCAGTCCGCCCCGATAGCCCTGTTCCCTGCACACTGCCGCTGCTTCTTTCGCAATCATGCTGCGTGGAACCCGGTTGATCGCCGCCTCGCCTACCGGCTGCTGCAGCCCCGGTCTGGTCACACGCCCGACTCCCGTTCCGCCGTCAATATGGATACCCGGCTCTTCTGCCCTGGTAACTGCCGCATAGACCAGCGCTCCGTTCGTTGCATCCGGATCATCCCCGCCGTCTTTTCTGACCGCACAGCTTACCCGCGCATCTTCGACATGGATATCCTCGATCAGAAGATGCAGAAGGATCCCTTTCGGTGTCATCAGCGAAACCTCTTCCACCATCTTCCCGGTCAGCAGCATCATGGCAGCAGCCTTCCCCGCAGCCGCTGCACAGGATCCTGTGGTATACCCCAGACGCAGTGTTTTGTTGTCCTTGACGATAACATGCTCTTCCAGTCCTGTCCTGTGACTCATCACTTCTCCTTTGTGTCATCGAAAAACAACCGTTGTCTACGAAAAGACAACGGTTGTGTTGTTTCTTCATATATCTTCGGTGGCCGCAAACATATATGTTACTCTATGGAATGGGTATCTGGCTATACAGTAACGGACTTGCGCAGTAGTTTCAACTGCTTCCCCATAATCCACAAAAGTTAAGTTTTCCAAAATTCATTATAGTGGTTTTCGCGAATACTGTCAACAATTTGTCTGTAACATTTCAGAACGGTTTATTTGTATTTCCACTCTCTGAAAAATGTATGTCCCTTATATTTGAAGGCGCCACAGGCCTTCTCGTCCAGATTTAATTTTTCAAACGATGTATGGGTCATAAAGAACAGACAGTCGAAGTCTTTATTCTCAAATTCGTCAACTCCCGGAACGATACGTTTTTTAGTTATCCCATTCTTGTAGTTATTGTAAATCGTCGTCGCCTGTTTTGCCGCTTTCATGCTGGTGTAATTGTTGATTTTCCCCAGTGCCTCACTGTCATTATCGCGAATCCCTTCCAGAAGATCCGTCAGGCTGCCGTTTCTGGCCACTTCAAACTGCTGATTGGCATACACGACAAAATTCATGCTCGACGGGAATGAGCTGCTCAACATCCGGTTGTAGATGGTGAGCGCCACCATGATCTGGCCTTCCAGTCCCTGATTCCCGGCTTCTGTATACAGAACAGCTGCCAGGAATTCCATCTGTGTCACCTGATCAGAACCATTTCCGATCTGCGGGTCCAGATAGAACTGCGGTTCCACTTTATATGTCTTATTATTGAGCGGATCCGTGGCATAGACGTAATCTTTGCCGGCGATGTCCCGATAGATGCCATCGCTGTCAAAATAATATTTTTTGCCGTCGATTGTCTTGTAGCCGCCGGAGTATCTCATTCCTTTCACACCGTACGCGCCGGTGCGTTCAAAGAAGTACTTGTTTCCGTCTATTGTACGCCAGCCGGTATACATTTTGCCGATATTCCCGTCGGCGTTTCCCTTCTGGAAGTAGTAGACTCTGCCGTTCATTGTCCTCCAGCCGGTATACATCTGGCCTTTCGCCCCTGTATTTCCACCCATCTGGAAATAGTAGATATTTCCGCCGAGGGTCCGCCAGCCGGTGTACAGCATTCCCCGGTCTCCGGCTCCTCCGCCGATCTGAAAATAATATCTTTTGCCGTTCATCAGCCTCCAGCCAGTATTCAGTTTTCCGATATTTCCGTCACTGTTCCCCATCTGGAAGTAATAGACTCTGTTGTTCATGGTTCGCCAGCCGGTATACATCTGGCCCTTTTCTCCTTCTTTACCACCCATCTGGAAATAGTATGTATTTTCCCCGAGGGTCCGCCAGCCGGTGTACATCATTCCGCGGTCTCCGGCTTCTCCACCGATCTGGAAATAGTAGATTTTACCGTTCATTGTCCTGCGGCCCGTATACAGTTTTCCGATATTTCCATCACTGTTTCCCTTCTGGAAATAATAGACTCTGTTATTCATCGTCCGCCAGCCGGTGTACATCTGGCCTTTCGCCCCTGTATTCCCTCCCATCTGAAAATAATATGTATTTTCACCGAGCGTCCGCCAGCCGGTATACAGCTTTCCACGGTCTCCAAGACCGCCGCCCATCTGGAAATAATACCTCCTGCCGTCAATTTCCTGCCAGCCGGTCTTTAGTTTGCCAACATGACCGCCCGTATTATTTTTCTGGAAATAAAAGACCCGGTTATTCAATGTCTGCCAGCCGGTCGTCACCGCGCCTTCTGCCGAGCCTGACTCCCTGAAATAATATGTACTGCCGTCAATCATCTGCCAGCCGGTCTTCATTGCGCCCCTGACGCCTGCGGCCCCTGTCTCCGTCAGATAATAGGTGCCGCTTGGGATCGTGATCCAGCCCGTTTCAAGCCTGCCCCTGGAATCAAAGTAGTACCAGTATTTACCGATTTTCTCCCATCCCGGAGATGAGTAACTTCCATTAGAAAACCGATATCTGAGATCACCATTCGCCTCTGTAACCCATCCGGCTTTCACCCGTGCGGTCATTAGATCTTCCGGCTCCGTCTCCTGGCTTTCCGGCGTCACGGTGGCTTCCGGCTCTCCTGTGAGGTCAGGTTCTGCTGTCACTTCAGGTTCTTCCGTCACTTCTGGTTCTTCCGTTACTTCTGGTTCTTCAGAGGCCGGAGGCTCCTCCGTAACATCTGGTTCTTCTGTCATATCCGGATCTTCCGCTTCTTCTGTGACAGGCACCTCAGGTTCTGCTGTCACCTCAGAATTCTGATCACCATTTTGTGCGCCGAACGTCTGCTCGGGAACCATCAAAAATGCCATGCAGCAGATCAGTACTGCCGCCAGTATTTGTTTTCCTTTTCTTAAATGATGCTGTTTCATGTTCTCCCCTTTCTATTTTACAGCCTTCAATCTGTAAAATATTTCATCAGTCTGCGTATTTTAATTAAGTTCAACGTTATTATACAATTATTTCATTTCTTTTACAATATCGTTTCAATATCTTCAGACTCGAATGTATTTCATTCAGTCGTACTGCGTCAGATTCCACCTTTCTATGATATCACACAGCTTGTCTACATATTTTGGATCCGTCGCATAACCGCCTTTTTTTATTAATTCTATAGTTTTTTTATAATTTTTATTGCCGACGACCCCCTGATAGCGGAGCCGGCTTCCATTCTTCGCACCAGCCAGATAATCAGAATGATCTTTCACGCTCGCTGCATGAGTCCCATATTTCCGAAATATGGCAACCTCGGTATATATGTTGCCATCCTTATCATACTCGATCGTCTTTTTATTATATGTCGTCCCCTTCCAGTCCGAACTCCATGTATTACCAGACAAAGAGGCTTTCATCCCGAACAGATTGTTTGCCTGCATGGCAAGCTCCGTAGATCCATAACCGCTCTCCAGTATCGCCTGTGCCGTTGTTACAGAGGCCAAAATGCCCGTCTTTTGCATATCTTTATGCGCGATCGGACCGATATATGCGACAAATTCTGCATCTGTCATCTTCCGGCTCTGCAGAACACCCTCTGCGTTAAACAGATATTCCTGCCCCGCAATGTGTCTCCAGCCGCTATACATCTGACCTTTCTCTCCCGCATTTCCTCCCATCTGGAAATAGTAGGTATTCTCGCCGAGTGTCCTCCATCCAGTATACATCATCCCACGCTCAGAGGGGCCTCCGCCGATCTGGAAATAGTATTTTTTTCCATTCATCAGCCGCCAGCCGGTATACAGTTTGCCCATATTTCCATCCGCGTTTCCCTTCTGGAAGTAATAGACCCTGTTGTTCATGGTCCGCCACCCGGTATACATCCTTCCTTTCTCACCTTCATTTCCTCCCATCTGGAAATAATAGGTGTTTCCATTAAGATTCCTCCATCCAGTATACATCATCCCACGCTCAGAGGGACCTCCGCCGATCTGAAAATAGTATTTCCTGCCATTCATCAGCCGCCAGCCGGTATACAGCTTGCCCATATTTCCATCCGCATTTCCCTTCTGGAAATAATAGACACGATTGTTCAAGGTCTGCCAGCCGGTCTTCATCGCCCCTTTGATACCCGAAGCTCCCGTCTCCGTCAGATAATATGTACCGCTTTTGATCGTGATCCAGCCTGTTTTCATCCAGCCTGCCGCATCAAAATAATACCATTTAGAATCAATCAGCTTCCACCCGTTGGATGGATAGCTTCCGTCTGGATTCTGGTACCAGATTCGTCCGTCTGCTGCTGTTACCCATCCGGCTTTCACTTTAGCCATCATCAGATCTTCCGGCTCCCGGGAGATCTCTGACCCTTCCGGCTGGATTTCCGGTGACTCTGTGATCTCTGTCTCTCCCGTTATGTCCGGTTCTTCCGTCACCTCAGGTTCTTCCGTTGTTTCCGGCTCTTCTGAGACCGTTGGTTCTCCGGTGATTTCTGGTTCCCCTGTTATAGTTTGCCCTTCTGCTTCTTCCCCTGTCTTAGAATTCAGATCCTCCCCGAATGTCTGCCCGGGAACCATCAAAAATGCCATGCAGCAGATCAGTGCTGTCGCCAGTAATCGTTTTCCTTTTCTCATATGATGCTGTTTCATGTTCTCCCTTTCTATTTTGCAGCCTTCAATCTGCAAAATATTTCATCCGTCTGCGTACTTTGATTAAGTTCAACGTTATTATACATTTATTACATTTCTTTTACAATATTGTTTTTAATTATTTCTAGACAATATCTGTTTTTTTCTTATAAACATCGTCATATATGCCATTTTTTCCCATAAAAAGGCTGAATCTCTCTGGATTCCTGAGAGATTCAGCCTTTTATTTTTATTCCATCTATTCGGTCAGATAATAATGCAGACCAGACCGCCTTTGCTGTCGTTCACAATTTTCTGCATGGTATCCTGAAGCTTCACCTGGCTTTCATCGCTGATCTGTGCAATTTTCGTCCGGATTCCATCCTCCACCAGCTGTTCGATCGATTTTCCAAAAATGTTTGTCTGCCAGATTCCTTCCTCCTGATTGGCACTGTCTTTGATATAAGCGATCAGGTCTTTCGCCTGCTGCTCGCTTCCCACGATCGGAGCGATCTCTGTCTCGATATTCGCCTTGATCATATGAATAGACGGGCTTGCTGACTTGATCTTGACTCCGAACTTACTGCCCTGACGAATAATCGCCGGTTCTTCCAGCTCAATCTCGTCTTTTTCCGGAATCACAACACCGTAGCCGCAGCCGCGGACGGATTCGATCGCGTGCTGTACTTTCATATATTCCTTTTTCATCTGTGACATTTCTTTCAGAATGTGGATCAGCTGATATTCACCCTCAATCTCCACACCTGTCATCTCGCTGATGATCTGATAATAGTATTTTTCATCAATATCCACACGAAGCCTGATGATCCCCGTTGCCAGGTCAACGTTCGCCATTTCCAGACCGCTCACATACTCACTGTCGATTGTGACTGCATTCTGATAGATGTCCCGGATATACCGGAAATTTTTCATGATACTCCGGATGTGTTCCAGAAGATCAGCCTTCAGATGATGTGTGACAGGAAGCAGTTCTACCCACTTCGGTATGTAAAACTCCATCTGACGGATTGGAAATTCATACAGGATTTTTTCCAGTATCCGGATAATATCATCTTTTTTGAGCTGCTCACAGTTCACTGCCACTACGGAAGTCTGATACTTCTCCTGCATTGCAGCTACCATCTGTTTCGTTTCTTCTTTGTATGGCATCTGTGAATTTAAAATGATAAGAAATGGTTTTTTACATGCCTTGAGTTCCGCCACCGTGCGTTCCTCACTCTGCACAAAATTCTCCCTCGGAATCTCTCCGAAAGAACCGTCACACGTCACAAGCAGTCCGATCGTGGAATGATCACGGATTACTTTCTGAGTCCCCATCTCCGCCGCCTGATGGAACGGTATCTCATAATCGTACCATGGTGTCTTCACCATGCGTTCTTTTCCCTCTTCCATGTTTCCAACCGCATCTGATACGAGGTATCCGACACAGTCGATCAGACGCAGCTTCACATGGACATCCTCTCCGAGTGTCACGTCAATCGCTTCTTTAGGTACAAACTTCGGTTCCACTGTCGTGATCAGTTTTCCGGAACCGCTTACCGGTAGTGTATCTTTAATCTCTGACTGTTTTCCTTCTTCCGTTCCCGGAAGTGCGAGCACCTCCATAAAGCGACGGATGAATGTTGATTTTCCTGTGCGCACCGGCCCTACAACGCCAACTAAAAACTGTCCGCCAGTACGGGCTTGTATATCTTTGTAAACAGAAAATGTGTCCATTGCGTACCCCCTTACCTATACTGATATACTATATGCACAGGATGGGCAGAACATGCATATACCCCTCTGCCAAACAACAAAATGAGAGATTTTCATCTCTCACTTGGCATGGTAAAATCAATCCTTTGATTGTAGTATATTCAAGATTTTCCTGAAAACGGCTTCCCGGTTCTCCACCGTCACCTCCAGCACCGATACATCCTCCCGCTCTATAATTGCTTTTACAAACGGCATATCTGTCTTCTGCAACACCCCCAGCACAACCGGTTTCTCATCAAGACACCGGAAGAACGCTTTCTGAAACTCGTTCGCGTCCCGTTCCAGTTTCCCGACCTCATCCGCCAGCATCCATGCATCCGACTCCAAAGCCTCTTCCAGTATTTTTACTCCCAGTGTTTCAAACGTTTCCGTCAGCGGAACGCTTTTTCGTTCTTCCACACGTATGGATATCGGGCTGTCATTTTCGTAAGGCGGGATTCCATTCAGACCATGAAGATAATTGCCTTTCCGCTGACTGTTAATGAAAAGCGGGAACGTCTGATATCCGGTAGGCCTTACAGCCATCTTCTCGAACACGCGGTTTAAGATCGTAGACTTTCCAACCTGCTTCTCACCCGTCAGGAAAATATGCATTTTTCCCTCAGACTGTAACTTTGTTGCATTGACAGTCATTCGTTTCTTTGTTTCCTGATTTTTCGTTCTGCACTTTGCTTCCGTCTTGTGACAACCGCATTGACAAAACGTCGATACCGCATCCGGTGTCTTGAGGATCTGGACAGGAAACTGTACATCAGGAAGCTCCTCGATCAGGTCTGCAGCTTTGTTTGCTTCCCTCAGTATATTTACCGCCGGAATTTCTCCGAACCGCTCCTCGCTCTCCCCGATACGGCCGCTGATCAAAAAGGTGTAAGGATTCATGCGTTCTTCGGCGTCTTCTCTGCGGTGCGCACAGACGATCCGTGGGACCCCGGCCTCGTAATCGCCTTCTGCCAGTAAAATATCCACATCAAACATCGGAAAAAAAACATTATCATCCATACCATACGGATAGATCAGGCTCATCTCACGTTTCCCCCTGACTCCGATGATATCAGCTCCTGCTTTTTTGTGACGATCGGTATTGCTGCCCTCCTCATCCAGACTGAAATTCGGACAAAACACTGTTTTTACCGTTCCCACCCGATATCCGCGTTTTTTCAGTTCTTTAGTCAGTTCAGTAACCACTGTCGTTTTGCCGGACTTGCGGATACCTACGATGCTGCATATTTTCACTCTTACTCCTCCACGAATTCCACTTCAATAATGTCTCTGCACCAGCGCCTGCCAGTATCATCTCCCTCAGCCACAAGCCGGTACCGCACACTTCCGTCCCTGGCACACATCAGTACGTTATTCCTGCTATCCGCCAGTATCATCCGCTCTCCCGGCTCATCCGACAGAATTTCTCTGACCGGCACCGCGGTCACCATACCGTCCTCCGACTCGAATTCCACCTGCTGTACGCCATCCCAGCTTTCCCTGAACCGGCGCACCTCATATCCGGAATACTGCTCCTTCAGTTGTTCCCCGTGTTTCATTCTCTTCACGGTAACAGTAACCCGCGGTAATGTCCCGGCTATCTCCAATGGTATTCCCCCCATACTGCCAGCATATCCTCCTCACAGTCCGTTCCGTGTTCCCCGCCGCCGGCTCCTGCGTGCATGCCGTGATCACTGATGATCAGCATATTTCCCGAAAAGTCTTTGCTGATCCGGGCCATCCTGCTGTCCGTCTCCTGTAACTGATGTAAGGTCCGCCCGTCATACGGACCGCAGGTGTGCCCGCAGTCATCGATCTGGTGCAAATGAGCAAAGATAAATTCTGTTTTGGCGGCAATCTCGTACTGTACAGACCTGCAGATCCCTGCATCACAGCCCTCTCCATCACAGTCTGTATGGAGTTTTGGGCGAAACGAAGTTTTCAGGAGCACGCTGTCCCCCTCCAACCATGCAGCCGATACAGAAGCAACATCAAAGATCGTCGGATACGTGAGCTTCCTTACACTGCGGTCAGTAACACCGTGCTCCTGCGGCAACATACCGGTCAGTATCGTTGCCAGTGCCGGGTTTGTAAGCGACGGACTGACACTGGATACCGGACTGACAGAAAATGTACCGGTAATATACGGTATACAACCGGCATCTCTGGCATACTCATACATCCGATACCCAAAGCCATCCAGATACCAGACAAGCAGAGGTCCCTGAATCAGGCATTCTTTCATTTTCGCAAAAAAATCATTCAACATTTTCATTGGCTCACCTTATTTCGCTCTTTCAGGGTCTCGTATTCCTGCTGTGTATTTACATTTTCCACCATGTCCACTGAAAATCCCATCTCTTCCAAATCGATATATGTGGTCTTTACCCGGTCAAATAACGACCGGATTTTGTGAACCTTCTGCTCACGCATCTGCTCAAGTACGGGTAGCACGGTTTTTCTGTAAATCCCGCACAGCGGATGAAGTCTCCCGTCCGCACGCAGAATCAGGCATTCCTCATCGCCGGTCAGGCGATTCACAAGAGCTTCCAGAAGCTCGCCCGCAAGCAGCGGCATATCTGTTGCCAGAATCAGGCAGTACGGGTGTTTGACATGGCCAAGCAGCTGATAGATACCTTCCACTGGCCCATACCCCTGTATTTCATCCGTCGCCATCGGATATGGCAAAGCCGGATATTTTGCCGGATCATCTACGGATATCCAGATGTCATCACAGCAGCTGCAGATGCGGATCGTGTGATACAGAAACGACTCATCTTTGATTTCAAGGTACGCTTTGTTTTCCCCCATACGGGTACTCTTTCCTCCCGCCAGAATGCCGGCGCTGACTGGTATCTGCATAATTGCCTCCTCAGGATCTTTGAACGTTAACAGCTGCAACCCCCAGGGCATAGCAGCCATAGAGTTTGCAGCAGTTATAAATTTTCCACATTTTGCTATCAGCGGTCGAAAAAACGATACGCTTTGATGATACTTCCTTTCGGAAGCGGAGGGCTTCCGGCTTCAATCTCTCCGAGGATCTCACAGTCACGCATCGGATTGAGCATCCCGTTCCCCTGCTTTTTGGCAAACACAATCCACGCCTCACCATCGAGAATTTCCAGCGTTCCCGGTATCATCCTGCGGGACGGGCTTTTTTTCGGGAATGCATCGGCCATCTTCACCTTCAGCTCTTTCGTCTGATACTCTTTCATCCCTGACATTTTACGTATCAGAGGTCTTCCCAGCATAAAGAGTGAAACGGCTGCTGCCGACGGATTGCCGGAAAGTGCCAGTATGGGCTTGCCCTGATACACCGCGGCAATAAATGCCATTCCAGGCTTCATTTTCACTTTCCAGAATAAAATATTCGCTCCGATCCGCGTGAGCGCTTCTTTGACCATATCATAGTCTCCGACAGACACCCCACCGGTGGTTATCAGCATATCACTATCCGCCAGACCTTCCAGCATCCGGTCCGCAATGCGCTGTGCGTTGTCCTTCTCGATACCCAGAACCCGTGTATTCACATTCCACTGTTCCAGATAGGCATGTATCGCATAGATACTGCTGTTGCGAATTTTTCCCGGCGAAAGTTTCTCTCCGATGGCAATCAGCTCATCACCGGTGCTCAGCAGTGCCGCTGTGACCTTCCGGTGCACCTTTACGTTCTCATATCCGAGTCCCGCAAGCAGGCCGACAAGGGCAGGCGATATCAGCCGTCCCTTCTCCAGCACCAGTTCACCCTCTTTTACATCTTCACCAACCGGAACGATATTGCTGCCCTCTTTGGACGGGGCGAATATCTTAACCGTATCAGCGGTAAATGATGTATCTTCAAATTTAACGATCGCATCAGCACCCTCGGGTACCGGAGCGCCGGTCAGAATTTTGACCGCCTCTCCATCCCTGATCGCTCTTGCAGCAGTGCTGCCCGCCGGCACCTCTTCAGTCACCGCCAGCTGGACCGGAGTTTCTCTGGAAGCGCTCACGGTATCTGCCGCTCGCAGTGCATATCCATCATAGGGTGAACGCCTAAACGGCGGGATATTCTCCTTTGAAATCACATCCAGGGCCAGCACCCGTCCGTCCGTCTTATCCACCGGAACCCATTCAGTTTCGACCGGATTTCCCCAGGGAAGCAAAAGCCCGATCCCTTCTTCCAATGTCACCTTTTCAGGATACGTACTCATGTTCTGCCTCCATTATTATGCCTTCTCAATTTTAACTGCACAGACCTTATACTCCGGAATTCTGGCGTATTTGTCCAGTGCCGGGTTGGTCAGCCAGTTACAGTTTCCATCCGGAAAGTGGAACGGCATCCAGGATTCACCCTGTGACACTTTTCTTCCGACGCGTGCCGTCGATTCGATCTGGCCTCGTCTGGAAGATACTTTTACTTTATCTCCGTTTTTAATGCCAAGTGCATCTGCATCTTTAAAATTCATTTCAATAAAGGACTTACCTTCAATCTCCATCAGCCCCGGTGTTTTTCCGGTCATCGCTCTTGTCGTATAGTGATACAGAATACGTCCTGTCATCAGGATGATCGGATAATCTTCATCCGGAAGCTCTGCGGAAGGCACATACTCTGCCGGATAGAACCAGCCGAGCCCTCTGGAAAATTTGCCCACATGCATGATCGGTGTTCCCGGATGATCTTTGGAAAGACATGGCCACTGCAGCGTCTCACCGGCATCCAGCCTGGCATGGCTGATTCCTCCAAAGCTCGGTGTCACGGATGCGATCTCATCCATGATCTCGGCCGATGTCAGATATGGCTGCGGATATCCCATACGGTTCATGATATCGATAAAAATATCGGTATCCAGCCTTGCCTCTCCCGGCAGCGTCACGGCTTTTCTGACTCTCTGTACGCGACGCTCCGTATTCGTAAATGTTCCTTCTTTTTCTGCGTAGCTCACACCCGGCAGGATCACGTCGGCATACTGTGCCGTCTCTGTCATAAACAACTCGTTCATCACGACAAAATCCAGTGTTTCCAGCGCCTTGATGATGTGGCTTGTATCCGGATCTGTTACGATCGGGTCCTCCCCGAAGATATACAGCCCTTTTACCTCACCCTGGATCGCCTTAGGCCACACATCTGTCGCATGAAGTCCCGGCTCCGTGCTGAGTTTTGTCCCCCATGCCTTCTCGAACTTCTCAATGACTTCTGGATTTTTAACTTTCTGGTAGCCTGGGAAGTCACCCGGCAGTGCACCCATATCGCAGGCCCCCTGTACGTTGTTCTGTCCGCGCAGCGGATTTACACCGCATCCCTCTCTGCCGAGTTTGCCCACGAGCAGCGCCATGTTGGACATGGACATAACCCCTTCTGTACCGGTGGAATGCTCAGTAACACCGAGACAGTAGATAATCGGTGCTTTATCAGCCTTCGCATACATGATCGCCGCTTTTCTTAAGTCTTCCGGATCAATATGGCAGATCTCTCCTACTTTTTCCGGTGTATAGTCTTTTACGATTTCCTTAATCTTTTCATAGCCTTCTGTCCGCTCCTCGATAAACTTCATATCCTGAAGTCCCTCTTCGATGATCACGTGCATGATACCGTTTGCAAACGCAACGTTTGTTCCCGGACGGAGTTTCAGATGAATATCCGCATTCTGTGCAAGCCCTATATCACGCGGGTCTGCTACGATGATTTTGCATCCGCGCTGTACGGCCTGGCGGATCTGCATTCCCACTACCGGATGTGCTTCCTCCGGATTGGATCCTACCAGCATGATGACATCGGGATTCTGCGTAATATCAGCGATCGGATTGGTCATGGCTCCGGATCCCAGTGTCATCGCAAGACCTGCCACCGACGCCGAATGGCACACGCGTGCACAGTTATCCACATTGTTGGTGCCAAAGGCACAGCGAACCAGCTTCTGCATCATATAGATATCTTCATTCGGGGAACGCGAGCAGGCAAATCCTGCCAGAGCGTCGGGACCGTATTTTTTCTTAATCTCCATGAACTTGGATGCCACCAGGTCGAGCGCCTCATCCCAGGTTGCTCGCTCAAATTCACCCGTCTCTTTATTTTTGATCAGCGGGTATTTCAGACGTTCCGGCGAATGTACGAAGTCAAAGGACCCGGAACGGCCTTTGACGCAGAGCAGACCGCGGTTGGACGGACCGTCTGCCGCCTCTGTATCCACTACTTTTCCATCCTTTACGACCAGATAGTACTGGCATCCCGTTGCGCAGTGAGGGCATGTGGTCAGTACTTTTTTCTCTACCTGCCACGGACGGTATTCTTTTCTGCGCTTCATCGTCAGTGCCCCCGTCGGACAGGCTGCCACACAGTTTCCGCAGGACTCACAGGAGCTGTTCCTCCAATCCACACCGAACGGCGTGGAGATCACGGAATTAAAGCCGCGCTCTGCAGTATCAATCGCACCTCTGCCCACGATCTTATTACAGGTATTGACGCAGCGATGGCATAAAATACAGAGGTTCGGATTGTATGTGAAGAACGGATTGGAATCGTCTATCGGGAATTCCGTCATCTCGCCTTCATATGATGTCTTCTCCACTCCGTACTCATAGCAGTAATCCTGCAGCTTGCAGACACCGTTTGACGGACAGGAAAAGCAATCTGTCTTATGATTGGATAGCAGCAGATCCAAAACCCCTCTTCTTGATGCAATGACTTTCTCACTCTTTGTCTGGATCACATCGCCTTCCGACACGTGCGCGGAACAGGCGGTATCCAGTTTGCTCCATCCGCGGTTCTCGATTTCTACCATACACATACGGCAGGAACCATCCGGCATCAGTCCCTTGATATAACATAACGTAGGAATTGTGATACCCGCCGCCTCGGCAGCCTGCAGGATCGTCGTACCTTTCCCGACCTCTACAGGAATCCCATCGATTATTGCATGAATCATAGTTTCTCCTCCTTACTCAACGCAGACCGCATCAAAATTACAGCCCTCTACACAGGCACCACAGCGGATACATTTCGTCATATCGATCGTATGTGCTTTCTTCTTTTCTCCGGTGATCGCACCAGCCGGACAGTTCTTCGCACATTTCGTACATCCGATACATTTCTCAGCATCAATCTTATAAACCTTCATCGCCTGGCATGTATGGGATTTGCATTTCTTATCGACGATATGTTCCACATACTCATCCCGGAAAGTTTTTAATGTGCTGATAACCGGAAGCGGTGCGCTCTTGCCGAGTCCGCAAAGCGAATTCGTCTTAACAAAATCGGCGATCTCTTCCAGACGGTCCAGATCTTCCATCCTGCCTTTTCCCTCTACAATCCGCTCCAGAATCTCCAGCATACGCTTCGTACCGATGCGGCACGGCGTACATTTACCACAGGATTCCCGCTGCGTAAAGCTCATAAAGAATCTTGCCACCTCGACCATACAGGTATTCTCATCCATCACAACGAGTCCGCCGGACCCAACAATGGCATTGTATTTTTTCACCGAATCAAAATCCAGTCCTACATCGAGATGTTCCTTCGTCAGGCATCCTCCCGACGGCCCGCCGATCTGAACGCCTTTGAATTCTGCGCCGTCTTTTATCCCGCCGCCGATATCATAAATGATCTCACGGAGTGTGCTGCCCATCGGAACCTCAATCAGCCCGGTATTTTCGATAGCACCAGTGATAGAAAACGTTTTCGTTCCCGGGCTTTTCTCGGAGCCAATCGTACGGAACCAGTCAGCACCGTTTAATACGATCTTCGGTACATTTGCATATGTCTCAACATTATTCAAAACAGTTGGTTTTGCCCACAGACCCTGATCTACGGTTCTCGGCGGCTTCGTTCTCGGCATTCCGCGGTTGCCCTCTATGGATGCCGTCAGAGCACTTCCCTCACCGCAGACAAATGCGCCCGCTCCGCGGTTGATATGCATATGGAAGGAAAAATCACTTCCCAGAATATTGTCGCCGAGCAGCCCGCATGACTCCAGTTCGGAAATCGCATGGCGCAGCCGAGCCACAGACAGCGGGTACTCTGCACGCACATAGATATATCCCTCCTGCGAAGAAACTGCATATCCTGCTATCATCATGCCTTCCAGCAGTTTGTAGGGATCGCCTTCCATCACAGAGCCATCCATAAACGCACCCGGGTCTCCCTCATCTCCGTTACACACAACGTAGCGTGTCTGTTCCGCCTGACCGGCAACCTGTTTCCATTTCCTTCCAGCCGGAAATCCTCCGCCTCCGCGTCCCCGAAGTCCTGATTTGTCGATCTCCTCGACAACGTCCTCCGGCTTCATCTCAAACAACGCCCTGGCAAATGCTGAAAATCCGCCTGACGCGATATATTCATTCAGGGATACCGCGTCATACCTGCCGCAGTTTTCCAGCACAATCCGTGTCTGTTTTGCGATAAACGGAATCTCATCCGGATGTCTGTAAACTTTCTCTTTCTGCTTATACAGCAGTTCTTCAATCACCTCATCATGTCTGACACTCTTATCAAAGATCGCTGCACAGTCGTCCGGCTGCACTTTTATGTACTGAATGACATTGTCGCCCTTCTGGATACGCACCAGCGGGCCAAGTTCACAGAATCCCTGGCATCCGGTCTTCTTGATGCCCACGTGTTCCTTTTCATCATGGGGAGCAAATTCCAGTGTAACACCTGGAGCATCTTTTACGATATCCTGAAATGTCTGATAGATCTTTTCTGCACCGGAAGCAACGCATCCTGTCCCTGAACAGACGAGGATTCTGCAGTCAAACGCCTCCATTTCTTTCCGTGCCGCCTGGCGGACCTGTTCCAAATCATTTTTATTTTTCAGAATCATTTGCCATCACCTCTCAATTCACGAACCACCGCCACTGCTTTCTCCGGTGTCATCTTGGGATGCACTTCGTCATTGACTGTCATCGCCGGCGCCAGCCCACATGCCCCGAGGCAGGATACTGTTTCTACCGTAAACAACATATCGTCTGTGGTGCGTTTCTTTTTGCTTAGTCCCAGCTCTTTGTACAATGCTTCCAGAACCGGCATGGATTTCCTCACGTGACAGGCAGTACCGTCACAAACCTTAATAATGTATTTTCCTTTTGGCTCAAATGAGAAATTTTCATAAAAGGTTGCAACACTGTAAGCCTTTGCTTCTTTTATCCCAATTTCCTTCGCCACATACGTCAGCAGTTCCCCCGGCAGGTAACGGTATACCCCCTGGATGTCCTGCATGATCGGGATCAGCGAACCGGCTTTTTTGCCATAGCGCCCAATCACCTCATCTGCCACGTCATAATAAGACTGATCCAGCATAATGATTCCTCCTTGTATTCTCGTTTTCACTCAGGGCACATTTTCGCCCTCTGTTAATATTGTATCTTAATTCGTCAACTTGCACAAGCTGATACCGCAAAACTGTCTAAAAAGCTGCAGGATTCATGAAATATTTTCACATTCTGCAGCTTTTTCAAATATCTCAGTACATTTTACGCATAGCCGCTTCCACAACATGTCCGACCAGAACAGATGTGGTAACACTGCCCACACCGCCCGGAACAGGCGTAATCGCTTCTACAACAGGTTCAGCCTTTTCAAAATCAACATCCCCGCACAGTTTGCCCTCTTCATTCACATTGATACCCACATCGATCACGATCTGGCCCGGTGAAAGATAGGTATCATCCACCACTCCCGCGCGTCCGGCTGCGACAATAACAATCTCCGCTTCTTTTACAACAGAAGGCATGTCCTTCGTCCTCGTATGACAGATTGTAACCGTGGCATTTTTCTTTAGCAGCATCATCGCTGCAGGTTTTCCCACAACAAGGCTTCGTCCGACTACGACAGCCTTTTTCCCTGTACAGTCGATCCCGTAATGGTCCAGAATCTCCATGCACGCCTGCGGTGTACATGGCGGAAATCCCTGCGGTGTGCTCGTAAACACCCCAACCATTGATCCGTCTGTGATGCCGTCAACATCTTTCTCCGGGGCCAGCGCTTTGACAACGGCTTCCTCATCCAGGTGCTTCGGGAGCGGACGGAAGATCAACACTCCGTGAATGCCGTCGTTATGGTTTACTTTATCGATTGTCTTCATCAGCTCTTCCTGCGTCACGTCTGCAGGAAGCAGAAACTTCTCATAAGCTACTCCAAGTGTCTCACAGCGTTTTACCGCCCCGCGCTCATATGATACATCATCCGGACGCTCTCCCACCCGGATAATACCGAGTGTTGGAGTCACCCCTTTTTCTTCCAGTTTTTTTACATCCGCTTTGATTCGTTCATTCAAAGCAGCTGTCACTTCTTTTCCCAGCAGCTGTCTAGCCATGCCGTTCTCCTTTCCAGTGGATGCGGTCTGATCACCGTGTTCTCTTCATTTCAAGCGATTTAAGATACTGTTATAAATCTTTTCTGCCTTTTTTGGATAGTAATCCAGCATTGCATCACACTTCGCATTCAAAGCTTCCGCATATTCACGGTCTTTCATTGCTTTCGTGTTGATATAAACATTTAAACTTGCACCTTTCAGCGCAGCTTTACAGAATTCAATGCCTACTCCTGCATCGCTGACCGCCAGAGAAGAGCCTTTGCCTGCGAAGTCTGCAATAATATCGATCGCCTCACAGCATGCTGCCATAATTTCCATCGGTACGCTGCAGGCTACTTTCAGTGCGTTCTCCATCACCCGTTCTTTTTCAGCCTTCTGCTCTTCTGTGTCCTTTGGCATACCGTACGCCTTGGAAAGAGGCTCAAAGAATTCCGCATCTCTCTCTACCAGATTCAAAAGCTCATTCTGCATGATATCACAGCGCGCCTTCAGAGCCAGCATTTCTTCTTCGATATCAATATATTTTTTCTTTCCAACCGTCAGAGATCCTACCATATTGCCAAGCGCCGTACCGATCGCGGCCACAAGTGCAGATGCTCCGCCTCCGCCCGGTACTGCTGATTTGGAAGCAAGTATCTCTACAAATTCATCACACTGCAGACTAGAAAATCCCATAGATAATCTCCTTTTTCAATTTATTCCTTCTTAAATTAATCATCTCTTCAATAATAATACGTTTTGCACTAAAAATCCATTAGATTTTTCTATTTATCTATAGATTTTTCTAATTTCCATCAGATTTTTCTTTTTTCAATATTTTATAATTTTTTACATATTGTATCCCTGAAAAAACAAAAGGACATGGCCTCTGATTTGCCTTGTCCTTTTATCATGTCCGTATTTATTGTTGCATGACAGAGAGTGCTTTGATCATACCGATCGATATGTCACCCACCACAGCCATATCCTCCCCGTGAAATGCCACCGGAAAATTGTCCGAAAACAAAATCTGCGCCGACGGCGGGAACTCATCGTCCCCTTCCCAGAGAATAAATCTCAGATAAAGATTATTCATAAATTCAAATTCATACGAGCAGTCACCATAACTGATTTTCGCTGCTCCCAGACGTTCCATAACCTCCTGGAATTTTGGAATCTTACTTCCAAATCCAAATGCCAGCCGAAAGATACAGCGTCCCTGAAACTGTTTAAAATACACTTCACCCCATGGAATTTCCCGATATGTCAGGAAATTTCCTGAGGAAGGGGCCGCACTGCCCTCCAGCAGGTAACGCAGTACCAGTATTCTGGCGTTGGATGCCTGTTCCAGCGGATAGTATCCGATGGAGTCTTCTGTTGCATGAACCTCATACTCCGGCCAGGAAATCTCATACGTACTTCCCATCAGTCGGAGTGTAAAAATCTTTCTCACTTCATCATATGGAATCTGTGTTCTGCCACTGATCACAAGTGGATCCTCCTGCTGGAATCGCTCCAGATAATGCTCATAGGGAATCCGTTCCTTGTTGTCTTTTTCATAATCAAAATTCATAGTCACCTCTGCTGCCTACTTCAATGTCACAGACGGAAACATGGAGTTATCTGTATGCGGAATAAAGCAGGATGCAACAAACTCGTCCATATAAGTCGGCACCGCACTGAGTTCCAGATATGTCATGTTGGAAGCCACCTCGTACGTCTTCTTTTCCGCCTCCGTCGAAAGCAGCATCGCGTATGCTCCGGAGAGAGAGGAATTACCGATATAGTGGAATTTGTCCAGCGGAATATCCGGCAGCATACCGATATTCACCGCATTTTCCATATTGATTCCACTTCCAATACCGCCCGCTACATAGACTTCTTCTACCATAGAGATATCAAAGTCCAGAGAAGACAGCATGGTACGGATAGCCGAGAAAATAGCTCCCTTTGCCCGGATAAAATTATCGATGTCCACTTCAGTGATCTCGATATCTTTCACCGATGCCGCCTCTTCCTGAAATGCCAGGACATAGCTTCCCATTCCGTATTTATCATGGCGGATTCTTTTTCCTTCTCGGGCAAATTTCCCTTTTGGATTGATGATACCGCACCGGTACAATTCACTGATCACATCGATAATGCCGGAACCGCACAGGCCGATCGGTTTCTCATCCGATGCTCCGATAATCTCAAATGTCGGTTCCATCGTGTCTTTATCGATGACGCACGCTTCGATGGCTCCATCTGTCGCACGCATACCGCAGCTGATGTCGCCGCCCTCAAAGGCAGGCCCGGCGGAACACGCACAGCTCATGAGGAAATCGGAATTTCCGAATACAAGCTCACCGTTCGTGCCAAGGTCAATGAAAAGAGAAAATTCCGGTTTATTCCAGATCATACTGACTAACGTACCTGCAGTAATATCGCCGCCCACATAGCTTCCGATATTTGGCGCTATGATAAGATGTGCATCCGGGTTAATATTTATATTAAGATCGGATGCATAGAATGCGTTTGTCTTAAAAAATGCAGGAATATACGGTTCCATTCTGAGCGGATCCGCATTGATTCCGGCAAACAGATGATTCATGGTTGTGTTGCCGGCCACACACATACGGTAAATATGCTTCGGATCAAATCCATTCGCACGGCACATCTGCTCAATCATCGGATTGATGGTTTCCTGGATCACTGCATTCTGCAGGCGTTCTTTTCCGCCTGGCTTGAGTGATTCGATAATCCGGTTGATCACATCGGCACCATACCGGATCTGCCCATTCCCGCTCGACGCTTTCCCGATAATTTCACCGGTCTCCATGTTAATGATCAGACCGGATACTGTCGTCGTTCCGATATCAATCGCCAGACCGCCAATTACCACATCTTCATCCTTTTCATAAACATCATAGACAAAGATATGACCATTTGCAGCTGTACGGAGCACACACTGAACCGTAAAGTCACTGGCGCGAAGCACATCCGGCAGTTTGCACATTACGGTATACGGCAGCTGCACGCGCTCGGCACCGGTCGCTTTCTTCAGCGCACGAACCAGCCTTTCATTATCAGGCATTGTATCGTCCAGCGTTGGAATATCCATCGTAATGGATATGGTTCTCAGGCTGTTATGCAGTGCAATACCAGCCTCCTCGATACCAGCTTTTGTCTTTTCAAAAATAGCGACCTCATCCTGTGAACTTAAATCCGCAACTTTCATTCTGCTTCGATAAGCCGAAGCAATATCAGGAACCATCACCACAACATCTGCCTCGATGGTGCTGACACAAGCCAGACGCCATCCCTGTTCATACTCTTCCTCTGAAATATGACGTGTTTTTTTGGAATCCAGTTCCCCGCCCACCAGCTTAACACGGCACTTCCCACAGGATGCATTGCCGGAGCATGGGGCGTCGATAGCTACATTCGTTTTTCTGGCTACCTCCAGAAGGTTTTCACCGGAAGTGGCGAAGGTTTCAACCACTTCGCCACTCTCAAACTGAAAAGTTACTTTGTACATATAGATTCAGCCTCTTTAAATTCTGTTTTAATTACAGTTCCAGATAAGAATCTGCATACAGTGTGTTGTTTTTGAAAACATCACAGGATTTGATTGTTTCCATAAGTCTCTTATCACATGGGTTAACGATAGCAGAAGTAAGACCCTGCATCATACACATAGCAACCAGAGCTGAATCCATGATCGGTCTGATATCTTTCGGCATACCATTGGAGTTATTGGAAAGTCCGCCTGTAGAATTCAGTCCCATATCACTGAACATTTTGATTGCTTCCAGAACTTCCATCTGTTTGTCCTGCATACCTTTTACAACGATAAACAGCGGGTCAAACCACAGATCTGTAGGCTCCATTCCCAGCATCATACCGTGCTCCAGCATTGTCTGGCAGTGTACCATACGCTCGTCATTATCAGCAGCGATTGGTCCGTCAGAGCAGAGTGCAACTACGATTGCATCGTTTGCTGCTGCAAGATCGATATAGCTGATTCTGTCACCTGCATCCGCAGAGTTAACGATTGGTTTTCCCTTGGATCTGTTATATACAGCGATACCAGCTTCGATAGCAGCTTTATTAGCTGTATCAAGTGCCAGCGGAACATTGTCAAAGTTTTCCTGAATTGTTTTAACAGCCCACTGCATCAGTTCCGGTCCGTCACTCTCTGCAGGTCCAATGTTAACGTCAAGATATGTAGCACCTGCTTCCAGCTGCTCTTTTGCACGTTTTAAGATCGCTTCAGGATTACGTGTAGCCATTGCTTCTTTTATTGCAGGTGAAATACAATGAATTCTTTCCCCAATAGTTACAAATTTTGCCATACTTTTTCTCCTTTTCTCTCAATACAATATTCAATACCCTGCGGGCATCCCGTAATCCATGCCCTTCGGGCAGACGGGCGCCAGGCGTCCGGCATTGTAGTAAAGGGGGCTTTAAAAACCCCCTTTTTCACATTTTATAACTGGCCGTTCTCCTGCATGTCTTTCAGGAATTTAACCAGCTGTACTGCCTCGTTCGGTGCAACGATAACTTCCCAGTCAGGTAACTTGGATTCGATATCGCCCTTCAATACAGCAACTTTACCAGGAATAATAAGTTTTCTGGATTTGATCTTGTCCTCTACGTTCTCTGTGATGAATTTTGCTACAGAAGCAGAAGAAAGTTTTCCAGCAGCCCATGCAGTCAGTACGGAAAGTCCGCCCGCGTCGCTGATCAGCATGTTAATCGGAACACCGGATCTCTCCAGCTCACCGGAAACGATGAAATATGTAAGAGCAAAGTCAACTGTTGTCAGGCAGATAGAATTCTCATCTGCGCCGTTCAGCGGATAAATGCCCGGTTCAACTTTCATTGGTTTCTGAGGATCTGTGAATACGTTCTGACGCAGACCAAACAGCGGAAGTGCTTCCGCATATCCCAGTTCTTCCATAACAACGATGGAACCATATTTCAGTGTAAATACAGAAGACAGAGCTTCCTGCATGTATTTATCACCTTTTGCAAGTTTTACAGTGTTTACGATAGACGGATATCCGAAGGTTCTGTCTTCATCTTTCAGAGCTGCACGTCTTACCTGAACTGCGTTTGCAAAAGCCTCTTTAATGCTTGCACCTGTCACATCCAGAACAAGATCTTTGTTATCCAGTTTTTCAAGGGCTGCAACTGTGTCATACAATTCATTTAAGTCCGCTCCGGATACACCGAGAACAACACCTGCCTCTTTGGCAACTGCACTCATAGCTTCATAGTTGGAAGCATTTGCACCGTTTAATACCGGTTTGCCGTCCTTACATTCTGCAAGAGCAGCTTTTGCAACTTCTACATCATCACATCCCAGAACGAGAGTTTTTCCTGTAGCTGCCGCTTTTTTAACAAGAGCAACGTATTTGTCAGCGCCTGAAGCAGCATCATAGTTTACATAAACCATTTCAACCTGCATTCTTTCACTGATACGTTCGTAATCAACAACCGGAATTGCTGCAATCTTAGCATCAATTTCAGCGTCATCCATGCAGCTGCAGAGAGCAACTGCATATCTTGTCTTGCTCACAAAAGTTTTTTCATGTCTGTAGAGAACTGTCTCTCCGCCAAGTGTATATTCGCCTTCTCCTGTACCAACCTTGATCGTCTTCATAGGCGGTGCAGTAGCTGCTGATAAGGAAGCAAGCGCTTCTTCCGACATGTAAGGGCATGCAGAAATGTCAACCGCACCCTGAGCAACTTTCATGGAGAAAGCCATACAAGTTGGGCTGCCGCACTCCTTACAGTTTTTCTTTGGTGTCATTTTAAATATTTGAATACCTGATAATGCCATGTTTTTTATCCTCCTGTTCTTATATGATTACACTAATTCTTTAATCATTTTTGAAATGGTTGCAACGGATTGAGGATGTTGTAAAACTACAGCATTGGATCCGGATACTAAGTCAGCTGCTGCTGTCATAATTTCCATGGAGATTCCTCTTTCCTCTCTAGAACCCCATTCCGGCATATCTTCTTCTGTCGCCATGGATTCTTTAACATTCCATGTCTCGGAAGCAACCGGTGTAAGAATTGGCATCTGGAGCATAGCATCATCCTGTGACAAAGCTGCTGCTTTGATTCTGTCCATTGTAGAAACTACATATTCATAACCGTAACCTGCTGTTGCAGTACCAACATTCATGATGATGCTGTCAGCTTTTACGCCCAGCTGTGTTGTAACAACGTTCAGCTGTTTTGCAAGGTTGATATCTACTGCAGACTCAGCACCCAGTTTCTGGTTGTAAGCAAGTCCTGCCGCAGCACCAATTGCTTTGTAGTTTTCTTCTTTTGCAGGCATGATGACAACGTTTTTACCCTGCAGGGCTTCTGCTACCTTCGGAAGCAGTTCTGCATCTTTTTCAACGTTCTTACATCCTGCAACTACCAACGGAAGATCTGTTGCACCTGCAACTTCATTCACGACTGCAACGAGTTCTTCAACAGACTTGTTTTCCCCGTTCGGATCTCCGCCTTCCAGGCTCAGGTAAATAAAATCAGCACCTTCCATAGCGGTAGCTTTCGCTGCCATATCTGCCATGGATGCATTTTCACCATAGTATGTAATTAACTCCGGTGTTGCATTAATCAGGCCCATATCTGTGATTTCAACACCAACTTTCGGTGCATTATCGATTGGTCCATCAAATGTGTAGAAAGGAAATACACTTTCTCCTCCTAATGTGATTGCTTTGTCTCCGCATCCGATCTCAACGGTCTTGATAGATGCATTAAACTTTTGTGGTTTAGAATTAAACGGCATTCTCATTAGCCTCCTTTTAAATTTTATATGCGCATGCACGTATTAGGTACATGCGCATTTCTGACACTGATTATACTACATCATTGGGTCCATTGACAAGGCTGGATGGCCTTTTTCTGTCAAAAATGCAACCAATGTTTCCGGATCTTCTGCAATTGTCTCGTCACCGATCATATCTGTGAAGTTCTCAATTCCATAAACCTCTTTCGCTGTCGCATTCAGTTTCTCCGCAACCTGATCCTTCAGCTCTTTCGGCATCCAAACAATCCTCTCGATTCCACCCTCTGCCTTCATGAATTTCTTGGAAGAGATGAACTGTTTACCATGTCCCATGAAGCCTGGTGTCTGAACACCGCCGCCTGTCATGGATGCCAGCTCAGGGAATGTCATTCCAAGAGGGGTCATGCCTGCATACTCACGGTTCGCGATACATACACCGTTGGAGAATGGCTCGATACCACAGATACACTCGAAACATCCACAGGATGTCATCGGTTTTTCCATGATGGAGTACAGGGATACATCCTGCAGCGCACCCTGGGAGAACTTACGTACTGCTTCATTGACATCTTCGTACTCACCGATACGCTCATCAATCACTTTTTCTTTCGTGATAACCTGGCATGGTCCTGCCGGATCCAGCTCGTTGGTTGCTTTCGCATCCAGCCATGAAACAGCACCGCAAAGTCCCAGTCTCTCCGGAGTTACCACACATACGTGAGATGGTGAGAATGCCTGGCACATGATACAGCTGTAGTATACGCCTACGGATTCATCTGTCATGTTACCGATTCTCTCATCACGTTTGTCAAATGCAGGGATTGCAACTTCGTGACGGATTCTTGTACAGTCTTCGTCATTCGTGTAGATCTTAACCTGGCATTTATCAACAACGGCATCAAATTCGCTTTTGATTCTTGCATACAGAACCTCTGCGAGGTCTTTCGCACGGAATCCTGCATTGAATGCATCTTTGCTGACACGGACACGGATCATATCTCTCTGTCCTGTATGCATAACGCCCTCGATACAGTTTACATAGTTATGGAATTTACGCTCGAATACAGGCTCAAAGTCAGGCTGCATATTTTTTCCGGCAACTTCCACTACGTATGCGATGCTGTGCTTGCTTCCCACTTCAAATTCATCGAAGTCTTTACCGATCAGCTCAAAGTGATGGTCTTCCACTTCAGCCAGCTCTTTGGTCTGCACCAGCTCGCAGCAGTCCACTCTGGAACCGTCGAATTCCACCTGCATATCACCTTTACGGATGATCTCGCCTTCGAACGCACTACCGAATGCTACCGGGATATCGATCTTCGTGATCTTGATTTTGATATCGCGTGCTTCAAGAGAAGTTGCATTGAATTTGCTGACATCTTCCTGCACGATCAGACTCTTCGGTACGCGGAAGATATTCTCTGTCTCATTTGTGACTACCGGGAATCCAAGTGCAATCGCACCTGCTCCGCATGCAACGATTACGTCGTCCAGAGGTTTGAATGCGTTTACGAATGCCGGTACACGCTCAAATGTATATTTCATCAGGTTGCCTGCATCTCCAGGTGCAATGTTACCGAAGATGAGGGCTGCACGCAATGCAACAGATACGACATGGATTACGCTTGTCACGTCTTTTCCAAGCGGGATCACACGCACGTTTGCACCTGTCTTGTATCCTGCCTCTTCACACTGGTCGATGATGCCGCCGACAAGTGTTACCAGGATACCCTGTGCCTGATAGCTCTTAACGAGTTCTACGCCTTCTTCAACAGAAGGAGCTGCGCCGAGGATTACGGCTACGCCCGGGATATCGCCTGTTACAAGCGGTACGCCGAGTTCACGGATCACAGCATCTCCAAGATGTCCGTAGCAAGGCTCTGCGTACGGTTCTGCTCCGTCGATATATTTCAGAACTTCAATGAATTCTGCACAGAGTGCTGTTGCAACACCTGACATGAAAGCGTCGTTCAGACGTTTATTTCTTGTCATCAGAGTTTTTACCACACCAAGGGCTTCTTTCAGTTCTTTTAAATTGGTTACTTTTGTACCTGTCACTGAATAGTAACATGGCAGGCTGTATGCGGTATTAGGAAAGCTTACCGCTTTGTCTTCGCCGTACTGAGCGATGGCACCATCGATTGCGCCTTCTGTCAAGCCATATACAGCATCATTTCCACCAAATACTCGATCAAATAATGTCACTGTTTTTTCCTCCTTTAGGCAATTGTCGAATCAATTGTCTCTTTAATTTTTCTGATTTCATCTGTTGCAGACTCACTGAAGTCATACGGTGAGCATCCTTTGCGGTCTGCATCAATTATTTCGGTATTATAATGAACAAAACCTAACAGGTCTTCTTCCGGGATACGTTCTCTGATGAATGCCTCATCTTCTTCGTCCCGTACTTTATTGGCAACGACACGTACCTGCGCTACGCCGAGGTCTTCAGCCAGGCGCTTCACATTCCGGTACGTCTGAACACTTCTCGCTCCCGGTTCAATGACAACGACAAAACAGTCCACACCTTCCGTCGTCCCCCGTCCAAGATGTTCGAGTCCTGCTTCCATATCCAGGATTACGACATCCTCCCGCCTGAGCACAAGGTTGCTGATGATTCTCTTGAGCATCACATGTTCCGGGCAGACACATCCGCCGCCGCCGGTTTCCACTGTTCCCAGCACCAGAAGCCTCACTCCATTGCATACCCGTCCATATTTTTCCGGAATATCATCAACCCTGGGATTCAGTTTATAAAACTGATTATCCGGAGTTGCTCCCGTCCTCTCCTCCACCAGTTTACGCATTCTGCTGATCGGTACGATCTCGGCCAGTTCCTCCTCCGAGAAACCAAGGGCAAGCCCCAGGTTTGCATCGGGATCGACATCTGCAGCCAAAACGTTTCTTCCTTCATCTGCATATAATCTGGCGAGTGTCGCAGAAAATGTTGTCTTTCCAACGCCGCCTTTTCCTGTTACTGCAATTTTCATGCTATTTCATCCACCTTTTAACTAAATTGCGCGATGGCAACGAGACAAGCGGGCATGCTTGCATGCCCATTTGGCGACTGCCCGCGTGTAACACACTCTGTGTGTTACTAGATTCCAAGTGCCTCACGTTTTTCTTCAATTCTTTCGATCATCAGATCAACGAGTTTTTCGATATCTGTTTCTACTGTATAAGCAGCTTCTACCCAATCCCTGATTCCGCCTGTCAGCAGTTCTGCCATTTCGGAAGAACCGGCAACATACGGGTCAACTCCAAGGAATGTGTCGATACCGGTAGATACAACGTAGTTACCGATTGATACCGCTTTTTCTGACATCCACTCAGGAGCACATCCGACTACCGGAAGCTGAGAGATCTTCAGACCTGAATCTTTTGCCAGTTCTGCCGCCAGGATCATCATACGGCTGATATCAACGCATGATCCCATATGAAGTACCGGAGGAATATCTGCCAGTTCGCAAACTCTCTTTAAGCCTGCGCCGCAGAGGTCTTTCGCACGTTTGTCCATCAGACCCGCTTTTGCAGCTGCCTGTGCAGAACATCCGGATGCGATGATAACGATATCATTTGCAATACATTTCTTCATCAGTTCGATATGAGCGGTATCCGGTCTGATTTTCGGGTTATTACATCCAACCATTGCCACTGCACCGCGGATAACACCTGATGTGATACATTCCAGCAACGGCTTTGTTGTCCCTGTCTCATCAACCTGTGTATTGGTAACGCCATCCAGAACTTTTACGAGCGCTTCCACAGAGTAACCAACCGTTGCTTTCTGTTTCATATCCGGGATATGAACAAGTTCCGGTTTTCTGTTTTTGAAGTTGTCGATTGCAGCTTTTACGATAGCTTTTGCATTCTCACCAGCTGTTTTTGCGTTGAATCTGATGAATTCAGAATCTGGCATCTGAGCGATCGGAGAAGTTGTGATGAATTTTGTATGGAAACATTTGGAGAGCGGGCCAAGTGCCGGGAAGATACACTGTACGTCTACGACGATTGCTTCACACGCACCTGTCAGAACCACGTTTTCCTGCTGCAGGAAGTTACCTGCCATCGGAATGCCGCGGCGCATAGCCACTTCATTAGAAGTACAGCATACACCGGATACTGTGATTCCCTTTGCTCCGATCTCTTTTGCATAAGCGATCATTTCAGGATCATCTGCATATTCACAGATCATCTCTGACAGTGAAGGATCATGTCCGTGTACAACGATGTTGACATTTTCCTCTACCATAACGCCAAGGTTAGCTTCTGTGTCAATTGGCTTCGGAGTTCCGAACAGTACGTCAGAGAACTCTGTTCCCATCATGGAACCGCCCCAGCCATCAGAAAGACCTGCTCGCAGAGACTGGCGAACCAGTGCTTCCGGCAGAGAAGAACATCCCATGTGTGACATATGTAAGGAAGTTGCAACTTCGCGGTCGATTGCTCTTGGAGCAACTTCTTCTCTTTCCCAGATATCCTGCGTTGACTGAGGTGCTCTCTTTAAAAATCTCTGTGTACCGAATGGTTTACCGTATTCCATAAGACCGGTTTCAGCAACTTCGTGAGCCAGATCATAGATATCTTTTCCTTCTGTCTCAATGCCCCATTCTTTTGCGATACGGATCAGTTTGTCCGGATCTTTTACCTTGTAGTTTCCGTCTGCTGCTGATTCATACAGAGTGTGGCAGATTTCACGGCCATGATCTGAATGTGTAGCAGCTCCGCCTGCAGTGAATTTCAGGTAATTCCTGCCTACGATACCATGTGCATCACATCCGCAGATTCCACGTGGAGCCTTTGGTGTAATACGGCAAGGTCCCATAGAACAGATACGGCAGCAGATACCCTGCTCACCGAACTTACAATGCGGTGTCTGATTTTTCACACGCAGCTGCCAGGAATCCGCACCTACCTTTGCACCTGTCTCAAGCAGTCGGTCAGTCGCTGCTTCGAATTCTTCTACCGTTGTTAATTTGAATTCACTCATTATAAGCCTCCTTATAGTTTTTTGCTTCTTCCCCCACGGGGTGACATCCCATCCGCCCCCATGGGTTCTTGAATGATTTATTTTTTCCCCTTTTTTTAATTAAAAGGGGATAAAACACTGTGTTATGATGTTGGGCTCAAAAGTTTTTTTGAGCCTGGTATCAAGTATTATCTTACAAATCAAGTTTTTTAATAATGTCTCTCATCGCCTGCTTGACCGGTGAATCTTCCGGAAGTTCAACCGTTGGTTTCCCATCACAGTCATACTGATAAACGGTCTCGTCCTGCGGCACTATTCCCAGAAGAGTAAGGCCCTGTTTCTCAATCTCTTCTTTCGTGCCTTCATTCAATTCTCCTTTAGGCGCCCGGTTTACAATCAGCCCGACCGTCTTCGGCTTCATATTACATTCCCTGATCAGTTCAGCGATTCTGCCAGCCGCCTGCACGCCTCTTCTGGAACAGTCGCTTACCAGAATGGCCGTCTGCATACTCGGCAGGATACCGCGGCTGATATGTTCCATTCCTGCTTCATTATCAACAACAATATACGGATAGTGATTCTGCAGCTTTGCAAGCTGTGCCTGCAGAAGGCCATTCACAAAGCAGTAGCAGCCTTTTCCCTGCGTTCTTCCCATGACCAGCATATCAAAATCATCCTCCTCGATCAGAGCAGAGTTGAATTTGATCTCTGTATAATCCGCCTTACTCATACTCGGAGGTATCGGACTTTTCACTGCCATTTCAGCCTGTGCAACTTCTTCCCTGATATCTCCAAGTGTATAATCCACTTCCACTCCGAGAACCTCATTCAGATTAGAATTAGCGTCAGCGTCAACCGCAAGGACCGGACCCTTTTTCTCTCTGCAGAGTTCCTGGATCAGAAGTCCCGTGAGTGTAGTTTTCCCGACTCCGCCTTTTCCTGCCATTGCAATTACATGTGCCATTTATGCTGCCTCCTAATCATTACAATGTTAGTCTTTACAGTTTAGACCAGTGTACAGATACCGGATCTGTCAATAATTTCAGATACATCTTCCCATTTGTTCAGTGCATACAGATGGATACCGTTTACTCCACATGCGCGGTACTCATCAATCTGACGAATCGTATACTCTTTGCCCGCCTCTTTGAATGCAGCCTTCTTTTCGTCTGCAGCTGCATCAAACGGCTCTTTATCAAACGGATTCGGGAAAATCCAGTTCTTTGAAATGATCTCACACAGTTCACGCGGCATTACACAGCCGTTGCGTGAAAGTGCCATGTTGATTGTAGCCGCCATATCCAGGATCGGCATGATTCCCACATCTACCGGCATCGTGATGCCTGCCTCGCGGATCGCATCCAGCCAGTACTTGAACTGTTCCATATCCCAGCAGAGCTGCGTCATGATATAGTCTGCCCCATTATCCTGTTTTTGTTTCAGGAATGTGATATCCGCTTCCAGTGAGCGGCATGCGATATGGCCTTCAGGAGATCCCGCTACCGCAATCTCAAATTTATCCCCGAATTCTTTGCGGGCATATGCCACAAGGTCTGTTGCATAAGCAAAATCACCGCCTGTGCCTGTCCAGCCAAAAGGAAGGTCACCGCGCAGTGCCAGCATATGGTCTACTCCGTTGTCCAGGTAATTCTGGAGCTGTTCCTTAACTCCTTCACGGGTATTACCGATACATGTGAAATGAGTTACCGGAATTGTATCGTTATCAGCGTCAGCGATCAATTTGCAGACTTCCATATTCTTGCCTACATTTGTTCCACCGGCGCCATATGTACAGGAAACATATTCCGGATTGTATTTGTAAAGATGATTCAGTGTATCCGGCAGTTTCTCCATTCCTTTGTCTGTCTTTGGCGGAAATACCTCAAATGACAGTATTGTCCGTTCCTCCATAATTTCACTTAATCTCTTGCTCATGCAGCAACCTCCACTTTCTTATATTTGGTATCTCTATGTTACTTCTCCTGCAAAGCAGGGGACTTTCTCAGTTACATTCAAGCTTTACCACGCTGTTGGCCAGGTCCACCATGAGGATCTTACCTTCTACCACGCGCTCATCGCCCATGATATCCCGAATAATGATCTTGTCACCGTCCACATCAAGTCTGCTGACATTTTTACAGATCACTGTATTGTCACTTTCTTTAAAAACAGTAGCTAAACACATATTTATGCCTCCTTTAACTGCTCTTTCACAAGTGTCAGCGCCAGGCTGAGGCGCATATTTCCTTTCTGAAATTCAGAAACGCCTTCGGAAATCTGTTTTGCTGCGTCATCCATCCCCAGCTTTTTCAGATTTTCCGCCATCTGTTCCAACTCTGCAGCGTGCTGCTCATTATGCTGCAGCATATAAGTTAAAAGCGCAACTGTCTCATTTTTGCAGTCACCGCCGCAGGAAGAACATTCATGTCCGTGCTCATGGGAATGTCCGCATTCATGAGAATGCTCATGACAATGAGAATGTTCACTGCCATGGGCATGCGCTACTGAATTACCGTTTTCATCTTGTACTAAATGCATGATTTTTGCTCCTTTCCGGCATATCAAAAAACGATATGACATTTATTTGTCAATTATGTTTTATTATATCCTATAATCACTGAATATTCAATAGATATCATCCAGTTTTATCGTCCAAAATCATGTATTTTTTTTTATCCAATTCGAAAAATTGTAAAAAATGACGAAAAAGCATTATAAAGTACCAAAAGCGATTTTTATTACTTTCTTAATATCTTTTTTACGTTTATATGGTATAATAGGAACGATTGGGATGAAGAAAATACTGTAATTTACCATATTCAGTATGCTTAAAAAGGAGGTATTGATCCTTATGACTGATATATCATGCCTTGACCTGAACAGCGGAGCCAAAATGCCGCTCCTGGGGCTAGGCGTTTACAAAGCTACAGGGGAACACGAGGTGGAAGATGCCATTGCAGCCGCTCTTGACATCGGATACCGGCTGTTCGATACCGCTTCTGCCTATAAAAATGAAGATGGTGTGGGCCGTGCACTCAAAGACAGTTCCATCCCCAGGAAGAAACTGTTTGTCACCACTAAAATCTGGAATAACGCGCAGCGTATCGGAGATATTGAAGGTGCTTTTCACAGAAGTCTTGAACGTCTTCAGCTGGACTACGTAGATCTGTATCTGATCCACTGGCCGGTACCGGGCTGTTACCTTGAGACCTGGCGGCAGATGGAAAAGCTCTATGCAGCGGGTAAAGCCCGTTCCATCGGAGTCAGCAATTTTGATATTTATCAGCTGGAAGAACTGGCAAAAATTTCTGATATCGTTCCGGCTGTCAATCAGATCGAGGTGCACCCTCTCTGGAACCAGTCAGAACTCATCTCCTACTGCCAGTCCAGGGGAATTGCAGTTCAGGCATATGCGCCTTTAGCACGCGGAGCTTATCTTGATCGTCCGGAACTCGTTGAAATAGCCCTGAATCACGGAAAAAGTGTATCACAGGTCGGCCTGCGCTGGTCTGTCCAGAAAAATATTTCTGTTATTCCAAAATCCACAAAGAAAGAACGCATCGAAGCCAATGCCCAGATTTTTGATTTTTCACTGACCGATGACGAGATGAGGGCTATAGACAGTATGGACGAGAAATTTCGAAGCGCTTCGGTTCCGCCGGATCTTCTTTAATCTTTTCGGCTGGTAGTTTTATCACGTATTTTTTATCAAACAGAAGATCCCTGCGGGCAGCCTGATGTTCATGCTGCCCGCAGGGATGCTTTTATATACGGGTAATGCCGTTTTATTTCCAGAGATTCTCCCCTGCCTCATCTTTTTTCACACGCATCATAAGTTCTGAAAGTGCATCTACAGGTTTTTTGTTCTCAAACAGTACTTTATTGACTTCTGTTACGATCGGCATATCTATCTGATATTTCTCTGACAGTGTCAGCGCCGCTTTCGCGGAATATACCCCTTCAACAACCATTTTAACTTCATCCATGGCTTCCTGCATGGTGTATCCCTGTCCCATCAGATATCCCGCCTTGCGGTTTCGGCTGTGCTGGCTTGCACAGGTCACGATCAGGTCTCCGATCCCGGAAAGCCCGGTCAAAGTCTCCGCATGTGCACCCATGGCAATTCCGAGGCGTTTTATCTCTGCAATGCCGCGGGTAATCAGTGCCGCTTTTGTATTATCTCCACAGCCCAGTCCGTCAGCAATGCCCGCCGCAAGTGCGATTACATTTTTCAGGGAACCGCCCAATTCGATCCCGAGGATATCCGGGCTTGTATACACACGGAATACAGGACACATGAATAATCCCTGAATATATTCTGCCGTCTCTCTTGTCCTGGCACCAACGACACACGTGGTCGGAAGTCCTCTTCCCACTTCCTCCGCATGACTCGGACCCGAAAGCACCGCAACATTCGCCTGCGGAATCTCTTCCTCAATGATCTCACTTAGCGTCATCAGCGTATTTTCTTCAATCCCTTTCGCCACATTTACGATAATCTGTCCGTCCTTTACCATCTCCTTCATAGAATGTGCAGTGCTGCGTGTAAACGGCGAAGGCACTGCCAGCACGACAAGGTCCCTGTCTGTCAGGGTCACCTGAAGGTCATCCGTTACAATAACCTCCTCCGGGATCCTGACCCCGGGCAGTTTGCTCTCGTGTTCCCTTTTCATGCGGAGCATTTCTACTTCTTCTTTGATGACGGACCAGAGAATCACCTCATGTCCATTTTTATGCAGCAGCAGCGCCAGGGCTGTTCCCCAGCTGCCAGCTCCCACAACACTTACTTTAGCCATTCTAATTCCTCCTGCGCATTTTATTATTTAACTGTTCCGTTACTTTTTATGCTTGCTGCTTAAATATGTTTTATTCTCATTTCCATGTACAAGTCTTACGATATTGGCGCGGTGGCGGTATACTGCCATAGCTGTCAGAAATGCAGCGACCGCATACATTTCATACAGATACCCGGGCTCCATCTCAAAGTATCCGAGCTGCCCGAGAAGCACCGTTCCGCCCATAAACATAACGTACACCAGCATGGAACCAAGTGAAACATAGTGGGTAATGAAAAACGTAGTAAAAAAAACGACGATCCCGGCGATCAGAAGTCTCCAGTCAAATGATATGATAAGACCTGCCGTCGCCGCGATTCCCTTTCCCCCGCGAAATTTCAGATAGCACGGAAAATTATGTCCCAGTATCGTTCCCGCAGCTGCATAAAGCCCCAGCAAACGAATATACTCTGCATGGCTTTGCCCAAACAGCAGCCTTACAGTCACTACAGCCAGTATACACTTCAGACAGTCTCCGGCGAAGGTGATCAGTCCCGCCTTCAGGCCAAGCGTACGCAGCGCATTCGTCGTACCGGCATTGCCGCTTCCATGTTCCCGGATATCAATTCCGTGCAGCCTTCCATAAATATAAGACGTCTGAAACAACCCAAACAGATAGCCTATCGCCAGACATAATAACCGTACCATTTCCCCTACTCCTTATTCTTTCGTTCTCTGATAATAAATTTTAGTGAAGTCCCCCGGAATCCAAATGCATCCCTGATTCTGTTTTCGAGGTATCTCGTATATGAAAAATGCATGAGTTCCTTATCATTGACAAAGATCACAAATGTCGGCGGTTTCACAGAAACCTGTGTGATATAATAAAGCTTCAGCCGTTTTCCTTTATCTGAAGGAGGCTGCTGCAGTGCGACCGCTTCTGTCATGATCTCATTCAACACACCGGTCTGAACCCGGAGTGTCTGATTTTCAAGTACCATATCAATGGTTTCAAACAGTTTCGGAAGCCTCTGTCCCGTCTCGGCAGAGATAAACATCAGTTCCGCATACGGCATATAAGCCAGAACTTCTCTTACCTTGTTCGTATACTTATAAATTGTTTTATCGTCTTTTTCTATAGCATCCCACTTATTGACTGCTATGATAATGCCCTTGCCACGCTCATGTGCAATACCGGCTATTTTTGCATCCTGCTCTGTCACGCCTTCCTGCGCGTCGATCACAACGATGACAACATCCGCCCGTTCCACAGCCGTAACAGTCCGGATAATACTGTAACGTTCCAGTTCTTCCCTGATTTTATTCTTTCTCCGAAGCCCTGCCGTATCAATGAAAATATACTCTCTTTTGTTCCAGATCACGCTTGTATCGATCGCGTCCCTTGTTGTCCCCGCAACGTCTGATACGATCACACGGTTCTGTCCCAGGAGCTTGTTGACTATGGATGATTTTCCCACGTTTGGTTTTCCCACGATTGCAATATGCGGGATGTCATCCTCTTCTTCCTTCAGGCTTTCCTTGTCAAAGTACTGTGTCACAACATCCAGAAGATCTCCTATCCCCAGCTTTGATGCTGCAGAGATCGGCATCGGGTCCCCGATTCCCAGGTTATAGAACTCATAGACATCCATCATGTATTTATCAAAATTGTCCACCTTATTGACTGCCAGCACCACCGGCTTTGCACTGCGCCGCAGCATATCTGCCACTTTTGCGTCAGAATCAACAAGTCCCTGGCGTACATCTGTGATGAAGATAATCACATCCGCCGTATCAATCGCGATCTGCGCCTGTTCCCTCATCTGAGACAGAATAATATCGCTGCTCTCCGGCTCTATACCGCCGGTATCGATCAGCGTGAAATGAAAATTCAGCCAGTCCACATCTGCGTAGATCCTGTCCCTCGTAACGCCGGGCGTATCCTTCACGATAGAAATATTTTCGCCTGCCAGCGAATTAAACAGGGTTGATTTCCCCACATTCGGCCTGCCCACAATTGCTACAATCGGTTTGCTCATATATTTGTCTTCCTTTCATATCACCATCCGGCGCCTCGCCCAGCACTGCTCTCACGAACGCCTCTCCGCTTTCCTCCACAATACGCACAGGTACTCCCAGCTTTTCCCCAAGCTGCGGTACGGTCACATTATCCAGAAATACGTGTTCTCCGGCGCGCAGCATATTACACGGAATCAACAGCTCTTCTCCCAGATCTTTCCCCGCAAGCTGTGCCATCAGATCCTGCCCCGTCAAAAGTCCGGATACCGTAATCTTTTCTCCAAAAAAATCATTTCGCACAGGATATATCTGCACCTGTATTCCAGTATATTTGTCTTGTATCATTATAATATATTTTTTCAGAAATTCATACGGTAATTGTCCGGTTGCAATTGAAATTTTTCGTTTTTTTCCGCTTTTTTCCCGAACACACAGCGCCTCTTCTATTTCTTCCTTCAGAAGCCGCAGCATCCCGACACCATTCTCAAGCTGCAGATATCCGTCGTATCTCTCTGCATCCGGCAGCTCTTCCCCCGCGAGGATATACCATTCATCACTGCAGTGCACGAAATGTGTGCCATGCTCTGTCCAGAGCCTTTCCTGCCAGGCATGTACCGTTCTCAATACCTCTGCCGCATCTTCCTTTTCAAATGACTCAAGGGGATACAGCCCGTCTCTGTATTTGGTCAGCCCTACCGGCACGACAGATACACTCTCAAGAAGGGGAAGAAATCGTGTCAGATCACGAATACTCCGCTCCAGCTCATCACCATCATTCAGCCCTTTGCAGAGCACAATCTGCCCATTCATCGTGATCCCTGCATCATACAGCCGCTGAACCTTTTCAAAAATGTCGCCCGCGAAACGATTGTTCAGCATCTGACAGCGCAGACCCGGATTTGTTGTGTGAAATGAAATGTTGATCGGAGAAAGATGATACCGGATCACGCGGTCAATATCCTCTCCGGACATATTGGTAAGCGTCACGTAATTCCCCTGCAGGAATGACAGTCTGGAATCATCGTCTTTAAAATACAGTGTCTCCCTCATTCCCGGAGGCATCTGATCGATGAAACAGAACACACAGCGGTTACTGCATGAACGATACTGATCCATGAATTCATTTTCAAATATGATACCCAGGTCATCCTCATATTCTTTTTCTATTTCCAGTTCCCATTCCTCACCATCCGGCTTTCGGATCAGAAGCTCCAGACATTCTTCATTTGTCAGATAATGGTAATCAAAGACATCCTTCACCGGCTGCCCGCTGATCTCCAGAAGCTCGTCTCCCTGTTCAATCTGCAGTTCCCACGCGATACTGTCTTTTACAACCCCACTGATCATGTGACGTGTTTTTTTCATAGTTTCCTCCATACGGCACATACTGTTCCCGTCGCACTGCCGCTCTCTCATTATAGAGACCAATTGTTTATCTGTCAATCCGGCTGTGATGCCTGCCTGTGCCTTTTTTACTTTGTTTTTACATAATTCTTCAAATTCCTTGACGGTGATACACAGCAGGTGATATAAATATAAAGTACACGTACGTACCGAAAAATGTTTACATAGATAGATGGAGGTAACTCATGGTAAACTTAGATTTACTGAAAAAATCCATTCCGGTCGCGCCGCTGAAAATCGCTGCCCTTCCAGGCTGTGAGCGTTTATCCGAAACCGTTGATAAACATCTGGCAGAATACCGCCAGATTCTCGCAAAAGAAAAATCAGGACTTCCTTTCGCCGGTTATATTGAAGATTCCTTTTTAATCGAATGCGAATGTCCCCGTTTCGGAACCGGAGAGGCGAAAGGCCGCATTAAGGACTCTGTCCGCGGAACCGATTTATTCATCATGTGCGATGTTCTGAACTACAGCATGACATATACGGTCTGCGGATATGAAAATCATATGTCACCGGACGACCATTTCCAGAACCTGAAACGTATCATTTCCGCCGCAACAGGAAAGGCACACCGCATCAACGTCATCATGCCGTTCCTGTATGAGAGCCGTCAGCACAAGCGCTCCCAGCGTGAGTCCCTGGACTGCGCACTGGCCCTGAAAGAGCTCTCCGATATGGGTGTATCCAATATCATAACGTTTGATGCACACGATCCCAGAGTCCAGAACGCGATCCCGTTAAAGGGTTTCGACAACTATATGCCAACGTACCAGTTCCTTCAGGCACTCGTCAGTTCCGTGCCCGACCTGCTGCTTGATAACGAACATCTGATGATCATCAGTCCCGACGAAGGTGCCATGAGCAGGGCTGTATATTTTTCAAATGTACTCGGCGTTGATATGGGCATGTTCTATAAACGACGTGATTATTCAACGGTGGTAAATGGCAAAAATCCTATCGTCGCCCATGAGTTTCTCGGCGATTCCATCGAAGGGAAAGATGTTATTATTATCGATGATATGATCTCTTCCGGTGAGAGTATGCTCGACGTTGCCAAACAGGTAAAGCAAAGAAAAGCAAACCGTGTCTTTATCTGCACCACCTTCGGACTGTTCACGGAAGGCCTGGGGAAATTTGATGAATACCACAGACAGGGCTGGATCGAAAAAGTGATCACTACCGATCTGACTTACCGTCCGCCGGAACTGCTCTCCCGTTCTTATTACGAGGAAGCACGCATGGGTAAATATCTGGCGAGTATCATTGATATTCTGAACCACGATGTGTCTGTCGAAAAAGTGCGGTCCACTACTTCCAAGATCACGCAGCTGCTTGAAAGCCATCAGTCAGCAAAATAATAATATCCGGGGACACTTCAGAAATCTGAAGTGTCCCCGGAATTTTAAATTTGCGGGACATTAATGGCTGATTCCCAGAAAAGCAGCCAGATTGCCGCGTTTTCCATTCGATGCACGGTGCGAAAACAATATTTCGGGATTACAGCAGGTACACAGATTCGGCCCGACAATATGATCTTTCATCACCCCGGCCTGCATAAAATTGTAGCTGCATGCTTTCCACAGATCCAGCTGATACTTTCCGTTCTTTTTATCCACAATCATATCACGGTAGTTGGCTGCAGGATACGCGTTCTTAAACATGGCCGCGACATCTTCACTAATCTCATAACAGTCCTGACAGATTGACGGCCCGATAGCCGCAATAACGTCTTTGGGGTTTGTCCCGTAAGCATGTTTCATAGCCTTAAGCGTCGCTTTTGCAATATTGGACACCGTCCCCTTCCATCCGGAATGTGACAGCCCCACTGCCTGATTCACAGGGTCTACAAGATAGAGCGGCACACAGTCCGCATAAAACGTTGCCAGCATGATTCCCGGCACATTCGTGACAAGTCCGTCCACATCTGCATAATCTCTGTCTCTTATGACCCCTTTTCCCCGATCCTGCTCCGTAACAATCCGGACATTTGCTGTATGCGTCTGGTCAGAGCAGACAATGTCTTCCACATGAAATCCGACAGCCTCTGCGATTCTCCGGAAATTCTCTCTTACATTGCCTTCCCGGTCCCCCCGCGTAAAACTCAGGTTCATAGAGCTGAGCACACCCTCACTGACCCCTCCGAACCGCGTCGTAAACGCATGTTTTACAAACGGGATGGAAGAGAGCATCGGCCATGTCAGATAGCAAAGCTCTCCCTTATGATTGACTGCCATTTTTTCTTCTTCTGAATGATGCCACTTTATTTTCAGCACTTTTTTCACCTCTGATATTCAAATGCATTCTCATATATTCTGACTTCTTCTCCCAGGATGGCTACCACATCAAACCGGCACGGTGTCTCCGGGCGCAGCCGCCGTTCAGACATATACCATGCGGCAGCCTTCGATATTCTCCGCTGTTTCTGTAATCCCACTGCTTCTTCCGGATAGCCACTGTGTGCCGTTGTCCGGTACTTAACCTCAGCAAAGATCAGAATGCCATCCTTCCATGCAACCAGGTCGATCTCCCCCGTCCTGCAGCGGTAATTTTTTTCCAGAATCTTATAACCCCGCAGTTTCAGTTCCTCTGCAGCTTTCTCTTCATACCAGCTGCCCAGCATCCGTCTGTTCATATTCCCTCCGTCCGTTCCCCCGGCTTCGGTTATATAAAGATCATATAAAATTCTTAATGAATGATTTTCTGTGAATCGGCGTGGGTCCGAGTTCTTTCAGTGCCTTAATATGTACAGCGGATCCATAGCCTTTATTAGATGCAAAATCATATCCGGGCAGTACCTCGTCATACTCCGTCATCAGCCTGTCTCTTGTAACTTTGGCAACAATACTCGCCGCCGCTATGGATATACTCCTGGCATCTCCTTTTATGATGGGGACCTGCTGCAATTCTATCCCGGGTATCGTCACCGCATCGTTCAGCAATATCCCGGGAACAACAGATAATTTACCTATCGCTCCCCGCATCGCCTCATAGGTAGCCTGCAGGATATTGATCTCGTCAATCCGAGCCGGCGAATCATATCCAATTCCGACAGCCACCGCCTCTCGCATGATCACTTCATAGAGTTCCTCACGTTTTGCCGCTGTCAGCTGCTTGGAATCATTGATATACAGTATCTGGCAATCCCGGGGCAGTATGACCGCAGCCGCTACCACCGGGCCGGCCAGCGGACCTCTGCCGACCTCATCAATCCCGCACACATGACCATGTTGTTCATATTTACGCTCGTATACTTTCATCTGCTCAGTTCTTGCAAGCTCTTTATTATACTTTTCCTGCTGTCTGCGGATACGTGTCAGAAGTGCCTGTACACCCGCACGCTTATCCTGTCCATATTTTTGAAGAAGCGGCTCCCGCTCTTCGGGCGCCGCCGCTTCCAGTTCTCTTTTTATCTCACTGATCGTCTTCATCTTTCGCTCCATCGGGATACTCCAGCGTAATTCGTCCTATTTTTCCATTGCGGAATTCTTCCAGTACAATTCTGGCTGCCTTCTCATAATCAAGCTCCTGTCCCTTCAACAGACACTGGCGCTTAACTGCGATCTGTTCCAGCATCTTCACGGAATCCTCTGTCTCCTCAATATCGTAACGTTTTGACAGAATACTTTCGTAATGTTTGTGCAGGCTTTTCAAAAGTTCCAGTGCAAGTTCTTCCACATTGACAACTTCATCCTTAATCGAGCCTATCATCGCAAGCTTAACACCGACACTCTGATCTTCGAATTTAGGCCAGAGAATTCCGGGTGTATCCAGAAGCTCCACGCTCTTATTCAGGCGTATCCACTGTTTCCCCTTGGTAACTCCAGGCTTGTTTCCGGTTTTCGTGCAGGCTTTGCCCGCAAAAGAGTTAATAAATGTGGATTTCCCCACATTTGGGATTCCCACCACCATCGCCCGGATCGGACGATTTTTTATCCCTCTTCTTCTGTCCCGTTCAATCTTTTCCCTGCAGGCGTCCTGAATCACTCCATTGATGGACTTGAGACCGCCGCCGCTTCTGGAGTTCACTTTTACGGCATAGTAACCTTTCTCTTTAAAATACGCAGACCACTTTTCATTATAACGTTCATCCGCCAGATCCGACTTGTTTAAAAGTATCAGACGCGCTTTATTTTTCCCAAGTTCATCAATGTCCGGATTTCGGCTCGAAAGCGGAATTCGTGCATCTACAAGCTCTATGATCAGGTCGATCAGTTTAATATCTTCCTGCATCATACGTTTTGCTTTCGTCATATGCCCCGGATACCACTGTAAATTCATATCGTTACCTCAGTTCTATACAAAACCCAGCTTGCTCATCGGTGATATCACAAACCAGAGTTCTCCAATAATATTTTCTCGTTTTACATTACCCATATCTGCAAACCGGCTGTCCACACTGCTGTTTCTGTTATCCCCAAGAACAAAGTACTCATCACTGGCAAGTTTGATCCCTTCTTCTGCCAGTCCCGGATTCGTTATCGCAGGAAGATTTCTCTGTTCTACATACGTTTCGCCGTTGATCAGAATCGTCCCGTCCTTAATCTGTATCGTATCTCCCGGAACACCGATCACCCGCTTAATATGGGTACTCGCCTTTACGTCACCGCTCGTTCGAAAGGCAATCACGTCTCCTCTTTTTGGCGTACTCACCCTGTAAACCGCCTTATTTACAAGAAACTTGTCCCCCGCCGAAAATGTCGGGTCCATGGAGCCTTCCTGCATCGCAACCGTCTGGCAAAACATCATGGACAGCAACGCCGCCAGACCGATCGTAAGCACAATCTCAAGAATCCAGACAAGAACTCTTTTTAATTTCGTCTGCGCAAAATAATCTCTTACGTACCTTAAATTGACTTCCATTAAATCTTTTCCTCTTGTATGCGGAAACAGGGACAAACTACAACTGTAATTGTCCCTGTCTTACTTCCATTATTTTACTAACTCTTTAACCTTTGCAGCTTTACCGATACGTCCTCTTAAGTAGTACAGTTTTGCACGTCTTACTTTACCGCGTCTTACGACTTCGATCTTTTCTACGTTCGGTGAATGCAGAGGCCATGTTTTTTCTACGCCGATTCCGTTAGAATTCTTTCTTACAGTGAAAGTCTCACGGCTGCTTCCGCCCTGACGTTTCAGTACAACACCTTCGAAAATCTGAATCCTTTCACGGTTTCCCTCTTTGATCTTACCATGTACTCTCACGGTGTCACCTACGTGGAATTCCGGAACTTCAGCTTTCATCTGTGCTGCTTCAATGTTCTTGATAATTTCGTTCATGATATTTCTTCTCCTTTGATTCTCTGGATGTTCTTAATACTTTCTGTAACAGAGGACCATCTCGTTTTCTCACAACGAATTAGATTATACTATATAATCATGAATCTTGCAAGTATTTTTCTTTTACACGCGGGTACTTAGCCGTTCTTTCTTCTGCGGACCGTCATCACAACTGCGGCAGTTCCCGCAAGCACACATACAGCGGCCATGGCACCGAGCGGAGTCTCATCCGCCGTCCTGGCGTTCTTTGCCCTGGTGCTGGTTGTCTTAGCTGTAGGTTTACGAGTTGTCGTTCCCGACTTTCTGGTAGATCCAGTTGATGTCACTTTGAAAGATACCTCTTTCACATCTGTGTCATCCGCAACATCTTTCCATTCTTCTGCATCCGCATCGTATACCTGTTTCTGGAATGTCACCTGCATTTTATAGGTTCCAGCAGATGCTACTTTATAAGACTTTGTTACGGATGCTTTATTATCTGTAATCTCGACCGATTTGGAACCAACCTGATATTCTACCGGAACATATCTTTCGTTGCCGTGAACTTCTTCATTCGTCGAACCTGCACCGATTGCACTGAATGTCACGGTAGCATTTTTCGTGTAGGATGATTTTATACCGGTGATTTTGTTGCTGTCGGCGCTGGCAGTTTCTACATTGGACGTCTTATATCCTGTTGCCACCGTAATTGTATCTTTACCATAAGATGTCACGACAGGAGTTCCTGAATATCCGTCAACCTTTACCGCAGCACAGGTCTTGTTCTGAACAAAAATGCTGCCGTCAAACTCATATCCTTTAACCGCTGTCAAAGTTATATATGCATAATACGTAGAATCTGCTTCAAAACGTCCGCCAGCTGCTTTTCCTTCGTCATCTTTCCACTCAACTTTTTCTACGGTGTACTTTGCCGGCTCTGCCGATTCAGCATCTGTATCCGGCTTTTCTCCACGTTTTGCAGCAGTCAGTTTATTTACTGTGACAGTTTCTATATTTTCTGTGGTAACCGGTACATTAATCTCATATCTATACTCGGCAACCTCACTGCTGGCATCACCCGCATATGCGATCGCTTTGACTGTCATAGAAGTAGCCACTGTAATCCCGGAACCATCATATTTTGTTCCGATATTCTGAGTTTTATCCGGCGTTTTACCATCTGTTGTATAGTAAATTTCAGCATTTGGTGTAGCACAGGAAAGCTTCACAGCCTGAGATTCCTGATAAGTTCCTGCTGCCGGATCAGCTGTCGGCGCTGCAACTGTAAAATTTGGATCAATCTTATATTCATACGCCGCCAGTTCACTCTTCACATCGCCTTCAAACGCCTTGACTTTCAACGTCATATTTTTATCAATAGTGATTGGTTTCGCCGGGTCATATTTCTCGCCCACTTTTCCCTCACGGTCAGGATCCCGTCCATCTGTCGTATAATAGATATCAACATCCGGAGTATCGCAGGTAAGTGTTACTGTCTGTGCCGCCTTATATGTACCCGAGGCAACAGACGCCGTCGGTTTTGCAATCGTAAAATTCGGGTCGATTGTGTATTGAAACGTCTCTGTGTCGCTTTTGTCTTCTCCAACGTAGGCAATTGCCTTAACCGTAGTCGTTGCCGCAACAGCCGGATTCACTGCCGTATTTGCTGTCACTTTAAACTCCGCGTCGTATTTCTTAGCGGAAGTATTCGCAGGGTCATTGCTTGGCTCAGCGCCATCCGTTGTATAATAAATTTCCGCACCCTGCGTATTGCATTCGAGTTTAATGGTCTGCTCACCTTTATATGTGGCTGATTCCGGTGTAGCGGTCGGCTTTTCAACCGTTCCGTTCTTAGCTCCCGGCGCAGTGTTGGAATTATCTTCCACATTTTTCTTTTCCGCCTTGTCCACGTCCGCAGCACCAGCATTTTCTGTTGATGTTTCCTGGACCTCATCTGACTTTCCCGTCGCATCCTCCTGTGACGCTGCCACCGGTACCAATGCCAGATTCGTCATCATCACAGCCGTAATCAGCATATACGACATTACTTTTTTCATCATCTTCTTCATCGTTCTTGACCTCCCCAGATGCTGTTTTTTAATCACAATTCACTTTTTCTATTATATCACCCCAACTGCCCCGCGTAAAGTGATATATACAAACTGGCATATCTCTTTTGGACATCACTGCGCAGTTCAGGAGGCGCATTCATCATTCGTCACAATGTCTGCGCCCCCACCCATTCCATAAATGTAATTCTCGTGGCCTTTGCAAATCCCCGGCTGATACCGATTCTCGTATCATTCCTGAGAACAAACGTGTTTTTCTGTTTTTCCCTGATCGCCGGCAGATAGACAATGTAACTGTTGTGGCATCTGATAAAATCCATACCGGACACCTTTTTATAAATATCATCCAGTTTATCCCAAGTCTCATACTCCCCCCAGACCGTATGTATGATCGTCACTCGTTTTACTCGCTCAAAATAGTAAATATCCCCGGGCATCAATACGACTTCGCCTTTGCCAATCAAAGAGAAATACAGTTTGTTATGTTTCTTCTTTTTTTCATCCTCTATCACTCTCATCGGTCTCCTTCATCATTCATTTTACACCAAATTATAACAAATATTTCTATTTGATTGCCCATTCGCGCAAAAACAACATCCCATTTGTAATATTTTGCACCCTCCGTACATAAAAACAATATACAAAACATACAAAAAAACCTTCCGGAACATATCATTCCGAAAGGTTATCATATTGGGTATTAATTGTCATTCTACACCGTTCTCCAGCAGATCCGGGCGGCGCTCCCGTGTCCGTTTCAGAGACTGCTCATGCCGCCACTTTTCAATGTTGGCGTGATGTCCGGACAGCAGCACTTCCGGAACTTCTTTTCCGCGCCACACTGCCGGGCGGGAATACTGCGGATATTCCAGCAGATTGTCTGAAAATGATTCTGTCATTGCCGACTCCTCATTGCTCAGAACTCCCGGAACCATCCTGGAGATCGTATCGATCATCACCATAGCCGGAAGCTCTCCGCCTGTCAGCACGTAATCCCCTATGGAAACATAATCCGTCACGATTTCCTCCAGCACACGTTCATCGATGCCTTCGTAATGCCCGCACAGGAACACAAGGTCTTTTTCCTGCGCCAGCTCCTGTGCCATTTTCTGGTTGAAAACACCGCCCTGCGGCGTCAGGTAGACGACACGCGGGGGATACCCGATCTTTTCTTTTACCGCCTGATACGAGGCATACACAGGCTCCGCCTGCATCACCATGCCGGCTCCGCCTCCATACGGATAATCGTCCACCTTCATGTGCTTGTTTCCGGCATAATCACGGATATTCACGCAGGAAAGGCTGAGCAGCTGCTGTTCTATGGCCCTTCCGATGATGCTGGTGTGAAGCCCCTGTTCCACCATCTCCGGAAAGAGCGTCAGTACATGATAATTCATCAGCGCCTCCTAAACCAGTCCATCCATCAGATGGATCTTCATATTCTGTGCTTTCACGTTGACTTCCAGGATGCACTGTCGGATCGCCGGTATCAGAACTTCACCGTGGTCCGGTGAATCTATAACATACACATCATTTGCACCCGTCTGAAGTACGTCTCTGATCACACCGAATGCGTTTCCATCTTCCGTACAGACATTCATCCCGATCAAATCCGCGATAAAATACTCATTTTTCTTTAATTTCACAGCATGTTCCCTGGTTACAAACAGTGGTCTCTGGCGGTAGATTTCCACATCCTCAATGCAATCCAGCCCCTCAAATTTCACGATAACGAACTGTTTGAAGAATTTCACTCCCTGAATCTTCATAATCTTATGCTCTTTTCCGGTATCCAGGATCACTTCTTTTAATTTTTTAAACCGCTCTGCGTCATCCGTCGTCGGAAACACCTTGACCTCACCGCGCAGGCCATGTGTGGAAGTAATGACGCCCACCTGCAGCATATTTTCCATATCTCATACTCCATTCTTTCAATCATTAACGTTCACGCACTGCCGTGAAAGTCAAAAAGAAACGCAGCGGCCGGTTCCGTTCATCCCGGAACCTGTCCACTGCGCCGTATGTGCATTACATGATATCTACGATCACTTTTTTGTCACATTTAGAAGAAGCTGATTTTACAACGGTACGGATCGCTTTTGCGATGCGTCCCTGACGTCCGATCACTTTTCCCATATCAGAAGGAGCCACTTTCAGCTCTACTACGATGGTACGTTCTTCTTCTCTCTCTGTCACTGCAACTTCCTCAGGATGTTCCACCAGAGCCTTTGCAATCACTTCCACTAATTCTTTCATCACATACCTCCATTCCCGCATGAGTGCAGGAAGCAGCGTAGCAAATAACATCTTATTTTTCGATTCCAGCTAATTTGAAGAGTTTTCCAACTACTTCTGTCGGCTGAGCACCGTTTGCCAGCCATTTTTTAGCTGCTTCTTCATCGATTTTGTATACGCTCGGATCCCGAGTCGGATCATATGTGCCGATCTCTTCGATGAACCTTCCATCTCTCGGGGATCTGGAATCAGCTACAACGATTCTATAGAAAGGAGCTTTTTTCTGTCCCATTCTTCTTAATCTGATCTTTACTGCCATTTGATTTCACCTCCTCATAATGAAATGCATTTATGTTAAAAAGGAAGTTTAAAGCCTCCTCTTTTACCACTTTTTCCGCCCATCATACCGGGCATCTGTTTCATCATTTTACGTGCCTGTTCAAACTGTTTGACCAGACGGTTTACCTCGCTGATGTCCACTCCGGCTCCTCTGGCTATCCTCTGTTTTCTGGATACATTCAGGATATCCGGATTCGAGCGTTCCTTCGGCGTCATAGAAAGAATCATCGCCTCTTTTCTGGCCATATCTTTCTCGTCAACCATTCCCTCCAGATCTTTCATCTTGCCGCCGATACCCGGCATCATGGAGAGTACACTGGAAAGTCCGCCCATGTTTTTCATCTGATTCATACTTTCGAGATAATCATCAAATCCAAACTGTGCTTTTTTCAGCTTCTGTTCCATTTCCCTGGCTTTTTCTTCGTCGATGCTCTCCTGTGCCTTCTCGATAAGGCTCATCACATCTCCCATCCCAAGGATTCTGGAAGCCATACGGTCCGGATAAAACTGTTCCAGATCCGAAAGCTTTTCTCCCATACCGACATACAGAATCGGCTTTCCGCAGACTGCTTTTATTGAAAGCGCCGCTCCGCCTCTTGTATCGCCGTCCATCTTCGTCAGGATGACTCCGTCAATACCGATTTTATCATGGAACATCTGCGCTACATTGACCGCATCCTGTCCTGTCATGGCGTCAACTACCAGCACCGTGGCGTCTATCTCCACTGCGCCTTTAATCTCTGCCAGTTCTGCCATCATATCCTCGTCTATGTGAAGCCTTCCCGCCGTATCCAGCAGCACAACGTTATGTCCGTTGTTTTTCGCATGCTCCATCGCAGCTTTTGCGATATTGACCGGCTTTTGCTTATCCCCCATCGAGAATACTTCCACGCCCTGCTTTTCGCCGTTCATTTCCAGCTGTTTGATGGCAGCCGGGCGGTATACATCACATGCCACCAGCAGCGGACGTTTTCCTTTTGACTTCAGCTTTCCGGCAAGCTTTGCCACTGTCGTCGTCTTACCGGCTCCCTGAAGACCGGCCATCATGAATACTGTAACCGCATTTCCCTGCTTCATGGGAAGCTCCGTGGTCTCACTGCCCATCAGTGCGATCAACTCTTCATTTACAATTTTTATCACCATCTGTCCCGGATTCAGACCGTTCATGACATCCTGTCCGACTGCCCGTTCCTGTACAGACTTAATAAACTGTTTGACTACTTTAAAACTGACATCCGCTTCGAGCAGTGCCATCTTGACTTCTTTCAGGGCAGTCTTAACATCTTCTTCTGTAAGTTTTCCCTTACTTCTCAGCTTTTTAAATACATTCTGCAGTTTTTCAGATAAACTCTCAAATGCCATGAATTATAATTCCTCCAGAATACCTACCGATATCTCTTCAATCTGCTTCATCAGAGACTCTTTCGTCTCACCCTCACAGTTTTTGGTCAACGCGTGAATACGATTCACTTTATCTCTGATACTCAAAAACTTCTGTACCAGATGGAGCTTTTCCTCATACTCTGCGAGAATCCTGCTGCAGCGTTTGATCATATCATGCACCCCCTGACGGCTGATGCCCAGGTCCTGTGCGACTTCACTGAGTGAATAGTCATTTAATGCGACTGCTTCATAGATCTGTCTCTGGTGATCCGTCAGCAATTCACCATAAAAGTCATATAATAATGCCTGTTCTACTATCTTTTCCATTCAAATCACCTTTGCAATCATACAATAGAAAAGTGATGCTGTCAAGTACTTTTTCTTGACATCACAGCTTTTTTCGTAACAATTCAGACGGCGGGCAAGAAGATGCGCCGTCTGAACTGTTACGATTTTTATCCATACTGCCTGACCTGAAGCCTTCCAGATCCAGAGTAACATAAGTAAATCCGAGCTTTTTCAGCTCCGTCAGAATCTCCTCCGACCGGTCCACCGCCTCAATAAATGCTCCCCTGTCCAGCTCCACCCTTGCAATATCTCCGTGCACACGAAGCCTCACATTCTGAAAGCCGAATGTTTTTAAAAATTCTTCACCGCTCTCAATACGTTTCAGAATCTCTGCGGTGATAACGGTTCCATACGGAAGCCGTGTTGCCATACACGGAGTCGATGGCCTGTCCGCAACCGCTATCCCCAGTTCTTTTGCCCATGTGCGGATCTCCCTCTTCGACAGTCCGCAGACACGCAGCGGGCTCAACACCCCCAGTTCCTCCACGGCCCGGATTCCCGGGCGGTATTGAAAATCATCGTCCCGGTTCGTCCCTTCCAGCACAGTCCGGATATTTTTACTGTCAGCAAACTCCAGCAGCCTCGCAAACAATTCTTTTTTGCAGAGATAACAACGGTCGACCGGATTCTTTAATATCGCAGGATTTGCAAGTTCATCCACCTCTATCACCTGATGCCTGGCCCCCATCTCTCCCGCAACCGCACGGGCAATCTGTATATCACAGGATGGATGCAGCTGTGTATCAAAAGTTACGGCATACACTGTGGTATCATGCCTTTTTGCCTCCGCCAGTGCCAGCTTCAGCAGAAGGCTGCTGTCCACGCCTCCCGAAAACGCAATGCACACATCTTTTCTGGTGATATCAGCCAGCAGTTCACGGACCTTTTTCCTATTCTCTGTCAAACAGCTCACCTGCTTCCCGGACCGCTGCCTCATACACCTCCCGGTAGCCGATCCCTTCCTTTGTTGCCGCGCGTCTGATGTCTTCATATTCAGGATAGGTGTATACATGATTGCTTCGGTAACAGATTTTCATACGGATTTCCCCGTATTTTGTCGGTATCCTCTCCATTCTCCGTTCCAGCACATTTCTTCCCGCCCGGTACCTGCGGATGCCGATGCTCGTAGATTCCCTGAAAATCATATCCTCCGCTGCCTCCGCCATTTCATCCTGACAGAGAACCTGCAGCAGATATGCCGGTCTGTTTTTCTTCATATAAACCGGAAGATATACCACATCCTTCACCCCCAGATTCAAAAGCTCTTCCTGCAGAAAGCCAAGCTGTTCTCCGCTGCAGTCATCGACGTTGGTTTCCAGCACCCACACATCCTCCGGTTTTCTGATTTCCGACACGATCATCGCACGCAGAATGTTCGCATGTGGGAACTCCTTTGTACCCGCACCGATTCCTATGTCTCTGATCACCATCTCTTCCGGAAGCAGTTCTCTGCTGCGAAGCGCTGCCGCTATCGCCGCACCGGTCGGCGTGATCATCTCACCTTTCGTATCTGTGAGTGATACCGGCAGGCCATACTGAGCGATCAGTTCAGCAGTCGCAGGTACCGGAACGGGGATCTCCCCGTGCTGGCACCACGTCGTCCCGCAGCCTTCCCGGAGCGTTCCCACTGCCGTCTGTGTGATTCCAAGATCACAGATGCAGATTGCAGCGGCAACGATATCGATAATGGAATCCACGGCACCGACTTCATGAAAATGTACCGTATCCGTAGTGACGCCGTGAACCTTCGCCTCGGCCTTCGCCAGCACATAAAATATTTTTACCGCCAGTCTCTTTACCTTTTCCTCAAGCTCCGACTCCATGATCATCTGTTCGATGTCCCCATAGGAACGATGCGGCTGATGTTCCTCCGCCACCGCGACCCGGAATGCACAGCTGTCAATGCCATTCTTTTTAATTCGTCCAACCTCAATCTCATAATGTGAAAGCGGCAGTTTGGACAGTTCATTCCTCAGATGAGATTCATCCGCACCCAGGTCCAACAGGGCGCCCACTGTCATATCGCCGCTGATCCCGGACGATCCTTCCAGGTATAATATTCTGTCTTCCATTGTATTAGCTCCCATCTCTATGATTTTGATCCCGCCAGGCGGTTCATCTGTGCCGCCAGATAGCCGGCTCCGAAACCATTGTCTATATTCACGGTTGCGATCCCCTCCGCACAGGAATTAAGCATTGTCAACAGCGGCGCGATCCCCTGAAAGTTTGCGCCGTATCCGATCGATGTCGGTACTGCGATCACCGGGCGTTCCACGAGTCCGGCGACCACACCGGGAAGCGCGCCTTCCATACCTGCGACCGCGATCACGCAGTTAGCCTCGCGAATGTCATCCAGTTTGGAGATCAGACGATGGATTCCCGCCACACCCACATCATAGATCCGGTTTACCCGACACCCGAAATATTCGGCTGTCTGTGCCGCCTCCTCAGCCACCGGAATATCCGATGTACCTCCGGTACACACCGCTACACATCCGGTCTGCCTGGGACGGTTGAAATACAGTCCCAGGATCCGCGCGGTCTCATCGTATTCTATCTCTGGAAATTCCCCGCTCAGCGCGAGATACTGATCCCGGCTGGCTCTCGTACCCATCACATTTTCCCGCCGCTCATAAAAGCTGCGGTAGATTGCCCGCATCTGTTCCACTGACTTTCCGGCACTGTAGATCACTTCCCCGAACCCGCTTCGAAGGCTTCGGTGATGATCGATCTTGGCACAGCCGATATCTTCATAAGGAAGCTTCTTCAGCTGCTCTTCGGCTTCCGCGATGGAAAGCTCTCCATTTTTAACCTGTTCCAATAATTTATATGTATCCATATGTTCAACCCTCTTTTTCATCTTTCGATATTATAGCATCTATGATACAATTATGTAAAGATACCAGGGTCAAAACGTCTTTAGCCCTGGCATCATGCAAATTCAATTACATACGGAGGTATCAAATGGAAGCTTCAAAAGTCTACTATACCAATCTTCGCACAACCATGAAATCCAATCGCCAGCAAAAGCTCGCAAAGCTGATCAAAGCGGCCGGCATCGATAATATTCACTTTGACAGACGTTATACCGCTATCAAGATGCATTTCGGTGAGCCTGGAAATCTGGCCTATCTTCGTCCCAATTATGCCAAAACCGTCGTTGACGTTGTCCGCGAACTGGGCGGCCGTCCCTTCCTGACAGACTGCAACACACTCTATATCGGCGGACGAAAAAACGCACTCGATCATCTGAACAGTGCGTATGAGAACGGATTTTCTCCATTTTCAACAGGCTGCCATGTCATCATCGGCGACGGTCTGAAGGGAACAGACGAGGCACTCGTCCCTGTTGCAGGCGGCGAACACATCAGGGAAGCCAAAATCGGACAGGCTATCATGGATGCGGATATTTTTATCTCCCTGAATCATTTTAAAGGTCATGAATTCACCGGATTTGGCGGAGCCTTAAAGAACATTGGCATGGGCTGCGGTTCCCGCGCCGGAAAGATGGAGATGCACAATGCCGGAAAACCGTTTGTGAAAGAACGCAAATGTGTGGGCTGCACTCTCTGCACCAAAAACTGTGCACATGAGGCGATTACGATCACGGATAAAAAAGCGTCCATCGATCACAACAAATGTGTCGGCTGCGGCCGCTGTATCGGAGCCTGTCCGCAGGATGCAATCCGTGAGGCCTCGGATGAATCCAATGACATCCTGAACAAGAAGATCGCAGAGTATTCAAAGGCAGTCCTCGACGGACGGCCGAATTTCCATATCAGCCTCGTGATCGATGTCGCACCTTTCTGCGACTGTCATCCGGACAACGACCTGTCTGTCATCCCGGATGTCGGAATGTTCGCCTCCTTTGACCCGGTAGCGCTCGATGTCGCATGTGCCGATGCCGTCAACGCTCAGCCCGTCACACCGGGAAGCCTGCTCGACGAATCCGACCACGAAGGCCACGATCACTTCAGCGCCATCAGCCCGGAGACCAACTGGATGGTCTGCATCGACCATGCGGTGAAGCTGGGTCTTGGAAGTAAGGAATATGAGTTGATTGAAGTGAAATAATCCACAAAGAGGAAGACGCTGATTCAGCAGATGTGAATCAGTGTCTTCCTCTTCTGTTTCTGTTGTTAGTCATTACTTACAGATTCGGACGGATCAGCTTCGGGCGGTATCCGTGCTCCTCAAGCGCCCGGACAATCTGTCCTTTGTGCTGGGTTCCGAATGCTTCCAGCGTGATCTTCAGCTCAACAGCCGCGTTCCGGTTCGTACTGAAAAACTGATTATGATCAAGACGGATAACATTTCCCTGCTCCTCAGCGATCACCTGCGATACCCTGACGAGTTCACCCGGTTTATCCGGAAGCAGTACGGAGATCGTAAAGATACGGTCTCTCTGGATCAGACCATTCTGCACAACGGATGACATGGTGATCACATCCATATTGCCGCCGCTTAAGATGGAGACGATTTTTTTGTTTTTCATATTCAGATGCTTCAGCGCCGCAACAGTCAGCAGACCTGAATTCTCCACGATCATCTTATGGTTTTCCACCATATCCAGGAAGGACACGATCAGTTCCTCGTCCTCCACCGTGATGATATCGTCCAGGTTCTTCTGGATATACGGGAAAATAACTTCCCCCGGCGTCTTTACTGCCGTACCGTCGGCGATCGTATCGATGTGCGGAAGTGTTGTGACTTCCCCTTTTTCCAGGGATGCCTGCATACAGTTTGCACCTGCCGGTTCTACTCCGATCACCCTGATATTCGGATTCAGAAGTTTCGCAAGTGTGGAGACCCCCGTCGCAAGGCCTCCTCCTCCGATCGGAACCAGGATGTAGTCCACCAGAGGCAGCTCTTTCACGATCTCCATTGCAATTGTTCCCTGACCGGTAGCCACCGCAGGATCATCGAACGGGTGAATGAAGGTATAGCCGTGTTCCTCCGCCAGTTTATATGCATGTTCGCATGCCTCATCATAGACATCGCCTTCCAGCACGACTTCAGCTCCATAGCTCTTCGTGCGCTCTACCTTGATAAGAGGAGTCGTCGTCGGCATCACGATCACTGCCTTTACACCAAATTTCTTCGCCGCGTACGCCACTCCCTGCGCATGGTTGCCGGCAGACGCCGTAATCAGCCCCTTGGAACGCTCCTCATCGCTAAGCGTGCTGATCTTATAGTAAGCCCCTCTGATCTTGTATGCCCCGGTGACCTGCATATTTTCCGGTTTTAAATAAACCCTGTTACCGGTATTGGCACTGAAATACTCACTGTAGACCAGTTTCGTCTCCTGTGTCACTTGTTTTACGACTTCTGATGCTTCCTCAAATTTTTCTAACGTTAACATAGTCTCCTCCATCTGCACATACCCCGGCACATGCTGTATATCCGCTAATTATCATCATTTTTGTGAAACAGTGCATTGACAAATTCTGAAGAATCAAACTTCTGAAGATCATCAATCGTTTCGCCCACACCGATATATTTCACCGGAATATCAAGTTCTGACTGAATCGCAACAGCGATCCCGCCTTTGGCGGTCCCGTCCAGCTTCGTCAGAATAATTCCTGTGACATTTGCCACCTCCGCAAACTGCTTCGCCTGCGCAAGCGCGTTCTGACCCGTTGTACCATCCAGCACAACCAGGGTCTCCAGAAAGGCCTCCGGGTATTCACGCTCCAGAATCCGGTATATTTTTTTCAATTCTTCCATCAGATTCTTTTTATTGTGCAGGCGGCCTGCCGTATCACACAGCAGAATATCCGCATCTCTCGCCTTTGCTGCCTGTACGGCATCGAACACAACGGCAGCCGGGTCCGCACCCTGCTGTCCACCGATGATCTCAACACCCGCGCGGTGCGCCCATTCCGTCAGCTGCTCTCCCGCTGCAGCCCGGAAGGTATCCGCCGCAGCCAGAACAACTTTTTTATTCTGATCCTTTAATTTTCCGGCCAGTTTTCCGACGGAGGTCGTTTTGCCAACACCGTTTACTCCGATGACCAGCACCACCGACTTTCTGCTTTCAAATTCATATGCCGTCTCGCCTACATCCATCTGCTGTTTGATACTGTCGATCAGCAGTTGCTTACATTCCGATGGTTCCTTGATCTTTTTTTCCTTAACCTGCTGTTTCAGGTTTTCAATGATCGCATTTGTGGTATTGATACCAATGTCTCCCAGCACGAGAATTTCTTCGATCTCTTCATAAAAATCCTCATCAATACTGGAAAAGCCACTGAAAATAGAATCAATCCCGGATACAATATTGTCTCTGGTTTTGGATAATCCACTCACCAGACGTTTGAAAAATCCTTGTTTTTCTCCTGCCATGTCTAAAGCCCCCTACTTATCCAGATCATTTTCTATGAGATTGACAGACACCAGGGTCGAGACGCCCTTCTCCTGCATCGTAATTCCATACAGGCGGTCTGCGGCCGTCATGGTGCCTCTCCTATGTGTAATAATAATGAATTGTGTATTCTTTGTCAACTTATGAAGATACTGGGCAAAGCGTGTGACGTTGGAATCGTCCAGCGCGGCCTCAATTTCATCCAGCAGACAGAACGGGGATGGTTTCAGATTCTGAATCGCAAACAGCAGCGCGATTGCCGTGAGCGCTTTCTCTCCTCCCGACAGCTGCATCATATTCTGCAGCTTCTTTCCAGGAGGCTGTGATATGATCCTGATACCTGCTTCCAGCACATCCTCATCATCCATCAGTTCAAGTGTTCCCTTGCCTCCGCCGAACAGCTGCTTGAAGACCCTGTCAAATTCTTTCCTGATTTCTTCAAATTTTTCCGCAAACTGCTTTCGCATGCCTGCTTCCAGCTCATCTATGATATTGAGCAGCGTCGCTTCCGCTTCCACCAGGTCATGGTGCTGTGATTCCAGAAACTCGTGCCGTTCTTTCAGCTCTTTATAGTCTTCGATCGCATTTACATTCACAGGTCCCAGCTTTCGGATCTCTTCCTTGCAGGCAGCTATATCCTTTCGCAGGTCTCCCCGTTCCGGTATTTCCCCGGTGACAAGTGATGCCGCTGTTCCCGGAGTGACTTCATATTCTTCCCACATATAATTGATCCTGGCCTCACGGGATTCTTCAAGCTTTTCTTTCTGGTTATTCAGACGAAAACACTCTTTATCCAGAAGGTTCATTTTCTGCGAAAGTTCATCCCGCTTTTCAAAGAACGCTTTATGACTCCTGCTCATCTTCTCTTTTTCTATATTATAATTTTTCGTCTTCTGTTCAAACAGTTCTGTCTTGCAGGCAGCCTCTTCGATCTCCTGCTCCATTTTGGCGATCCGCTGTTCTATCTCAGCCATCTGCCCGCTTCCCTGATTCATGGTCTCACGAATCTTTGTCAGCTCTTCCCTGAGTGTAACCTCTTCCCGATGAATCCTACCAAGTGTCTGATCCAGAAATTCTTCTTTTTGTTTCAGCTGTGCGTATTCAAGGTGGGCGGTTTCAAGTTCCCCGACAGCCTGTTCTTCTGTTCTCCGCAGGGCATCTGCCTGTTCCTGACCTGCAGATATTTCTTCCTGAATGCGTTCTTCCAGAATTTTCAGGTCGTCCAGTTCACGTCCGATTGCAGCACTGCTGTCATTGATTTCCTTAATCTGTGCACTCAGCTCAGACTGTTCGTTTTTCAGCTGAGCATATCCCGTTTCCGTCTGTGTCAGTTTTTCCCGTGTCTGTTCCAGATTCATTCTTGCTGTATTCTGAAGAATGCACTGTTCCTGGATGCGTTCCGACATTTCCATGATAGTGTCGCGCAGAACATTTCTTTTGCTGCGGTTCTCCTCGATCACCTGCTGCATCTCATCCATCTCACGCCTGAGGGTTTTCACATTATGTTCAAGCTCTTCCAGCTCACGGCGTCGTCCAAGCAGGTTGCTGCTGTTTTTAAAAGCCCCGCCTGTCATGGAACCGCCCGGACTAAAGGATTCTCCCTCCAGGGTCACCATTCTGAGAGAATGCCTGTATTTTTTCCCCAGCGCGATCGCATGATCGATATGGTCCACAACCAGCGTCCTGCCGAGCAGATACTCGATCAGCGATTCATATCTGGACTCCGTCTTTACCAGCGTATGCGCAAGCCCTATGACCCCCTCTTCACGGAGCGCTTCCGGCTTTGGAAAAGAGGCGCCTCCTCTTACTGTTGTCAGCGGGAGGAATGTCGCGCGTCCGTATCTGTTCTTTTTCAAAAAGTCAATCATGGACTTCGCAGTGTGCTCATCATCCGTGACGATATTTTGAATACTGCCGCCAAGAGCAGTCTCCACTGCAGTCTCATATTTCTTCTCCGTCTGGATCAGGTCAGCCACAACTCCGCGGATTCCCGGATGTTTTTGTTTTTGTTCCATCACCCTGCGGATACTGTTGCCGTAGCCGTCATACCGTTCGGTTAGATTTTTCAGGGACTCCAGACGCGAAGCTTCTCTGTGGTACGCTGTCTGGCCGACCTCCATCTGGCGGTTCTGTTCGGCCAGCTGCTGTTGGATTGACGCAACTTCCTGTTCCAGACGTTTCTGTTCGCGGCTCATCTCCTCGACTCCCGCTGTGATTTTCTCATACTGCGTCTGATACGTGACTTCCAGTTCCTTCTGTTGGCTCTCTTCACTTTTCGTCTGTATGTAACGCTGGTTCAATTCTGATTTTCGGATCTGGATCTGTTCCAGCATGGCATCATAGCGCTGCACCTTGCCTTTGGTGGACGCTCTTTTGTTCAGCATCTCAATGATCCTGCCCTTGCCGTCTTCCACATTTCTGCTGACAGCCTCAATCTCCTCCTGCAGGCTTTTTAACGCTTCTTCTTTTTCCTTCTGCCGGCACTCAGATTTCATTTTTTCAGCCAGAACATCATCTTTCTCCTTCAGACATTTCCCGGCTTCCTCTTCATGCCTGCAAAGCTCACTCTCGATGGCATCCACACGGTTCTGATGGTGTTCATCGTTCAGACGTGCCGTATTGATCTGTTCTTTTAATACATTGCGCTGACCCTCCAGCTGCTGTTTTAAAAGTGCGCTGCTTCCCGATGCCTCTCTGGTCTGTTCGATCTTTTCGTCGAGAACCTCCATCTCGTGTTCCAATGTCTCATATTCAGTCTTGGTCTGTTCAAATTCACGCGCCGCCGCCTTCAGTTCTTCATCCGCAATACGATACTTATTATCGATCTGGTTCAGCTGTTCACCGCTGTGTTCCAGCTCCGAGAGAAACATGCTGACCTCAAAATTTTTCAGTTCTTCTCTCTTTTTGATATAAATACGCGCCGTCTCAGATTGTCTGGACAACGGTCCCAGCTGCCTGGTCAGCTCACTTAAGATATCATTGACACGGACAAGATTCTGCTGTTCTTCTGCCAGTTTTTTTAAAGCTGTATTTTTCCTGCGCTTAAACTTTACAATGCCTGCAGCCTCATCAAATAATTCCCTGCGCTCCTCAGGTTTTCCGCTTAAGATCTTATCGATCTGGCCCTGGCCGATGATGGAATACCCTTCTTTTCCAATACCTGTGTCATAAAACAGCTCATTGATATCTTTCAGCCTGCACGCAGCACCATTCAGCAGATATTCACTCTCGCCTGACCGGTACAGCCTTCTTGTGACCGTAACCTCTTCATATTCTATATCAAGCTTATGATCGGAATTGTCCAGCGTGATCGCAACCGACGCAAAACCGAGCGGTTTCCTGTTTTCTGTTCCTGAAAAAATCACATCCTGCATATTCCCGCCGCGAAGCTGCTTTGCACTCTGCTCTCCCAGCACCCAGCGAACCGCATCTCCGACATTACTTTTTCCACTTCCATTCGGACCCACGATTCCTGTGATTCCGTTGTGAAATTCAAAACATATTTTATTTGCAAACGACTTAAATCCCTGGATTTCAATGCTCTTTAAATACATGACTCACCTGTTTTTTCTTCAGCTCACAGATCGCATGATACGCGGCCGCCTGCTCCGCTGCCTTTTTTGTCCGTCCTTTACCGGTGCCCAGCATCTGACCGTTCACCTGTACCTCTGTTGTAAATGTCTTGTCATGATCAGGTCCGTCTTCTCCCACCAGCTGGTATACAATATCTCCCTGCATACTTCCCTGTACGATCTCCTGCAGGATTGTCTTGCTGTCATAAAACAGCTGCTTATGCTGGATATCATTCAGTACATGCCTGATAATAAATGTTTTTGCACATTCCAGCCCGCCGTCAAGATAAATGGCTCCGATGATCGCCTCCAATGCATCAGATACTATGGAATCTCTCCTGCGTCCGCCTGAATTGTCTTCTCCCTTTCCGAGCAGCAGATACTCTCCCAGACAGATCTGCCGCGCATCGTATGCAAGCGTCGGTTCACACACCAGGCTCGCCCTGAATTTTGTCAGTTCTCCCTCCGGATAATCAGGATACGTCTGATAAAGAAATTCGCTCGAGACAAGTTCCAGCACCGCATCCCCTAAAAATTCCAGACGCTCATTGCACTCCACCCTCGGCATCCGGTGCTCGTTTGTGTACGAACTGTGGCGGAGCGCCATTTCCAGAAGCTTCCGGTTCTTAAATTGATAATCCAGTTTTGTTTCCAAATTACATTGTTGTTTTTCCGTCTTCATCTCTTCTCCAATCAAAAAGACTGTCTCACCTGAACAGATTTTTCCCAAGACAGTCTTTCTATAACCAAACCTTATTTTCTCATCCGATCGCGCGCCTGATTGCCTCTACCGCATCACCGACAGATACAATCTTTTCTGTCTCTTCGTTCGAGATCTCAATATCAAATTCTTCCTCCAACGCCATGATGATCTGGAAAATATCCAGAGAATCCGCACAGAGATCATCGACAAATGTTGTATCCATCTTTACTTCCGCTTTATCCACATTCAGAACGTCAGCAATGATTTCCTGAAGTTTTTCGTATTCCATACCCTTCTCCTCCCTCATCCTTTACACTTCCGCGATATGCTCCTGAATTTTTCCGCTTATATTCTCAGACTTAAACTGGATACATTGAAGAATAGAGTTACAAAATTCCATTGATTTGGAGCTGCCATGCGTTTTTACGACCAGACCTTTTAATCCCAGCAGAGGTGCTCCGCCATACTGGCTGGCATCAAATGCCTTCAACGTCGTTTTCAATGCCGGTTTTACAAGAAGTGCTCCTATCTTGCTTCTCAGGGTAGTCATCATGCCTTCTTTCACCTTCGAAATCAACGTCGCTCCCACACCTTCATACAGTTTCAGGATCACGTTGCCGACAAATGCTTCGCAGACAATAACATCTGCATATCCCGCCGGAATGTCCCGCGCCTCAATACTTCCAATAAAATTGATATGCCGGCAGTCCTTCAGCAGCGGAAACGTCTCCTTCACAAGCGCATTTCCCTTTTCTTCTTCCGCCCCAATATTTACGATGGCGACCCTCGGGTTTTCGATTCCCATTACACTCTCCATATATATGGAACCCATCTGCGCGAACTGTACCAGATGAGACGCCCTTGCATCTACATTCGCGCCGCAGTCGATCAGAAGAGAAGCACCCCTGGCAGTCGGAATCATCGGCGCAAGCGGTGCACGCTCAACTCCCTTAATCCTGCCCACCAGTACCTGCCCGCCAACCAGAACTGCACCGGTGCTGCCTGAAGAGACGAATGCATCTGCCTCACCTTTTCGTACCAGCGTCAATGCCACTACAATAGAAGAATCTTTTTTTCCACGAATCGCATTTACCGGCGGTTCTGCTGTTTCAATCACCTCAGATGCATGGACCACTTCAATTCTTTCTTTCGGATAAGTATATTTCTCAAGTTCTTTCTCAATAAGATCTTTTTTTCCTGTCAGATATACAAAGATACGCTTATCCGCTCTGACGGCCTCCACAGCTCCCTTAACCGGCTCTTCCGGTGCGTAATCGCCTCCCATCGCATCTACTGCCACCTTTACCAACTGTTCCATTTATTCATCTCCAAACCTTCATTTTTTTCGTTCCCAAAAATAACACTAAGAATAATATACTAAACATCCTTATAAAATGCAAGTATAAGAAAGGGGATACCGCATGCGCAGTATCCCCCCTTTTACCATTTACAATTATTCTGCGAGCTTGCCGTCTGGATTCAGCCACTTGCCGTCTACCTCACAGTTTGTGAGCATAATGCCGTCTTCATTAAAGTAATACCAGCTGTCATCAATTTCCACCCACTCGGAAAGCTTCAGCGCTCCATCTGATCCGGAATAGAACCAGCTGCCGCTCCCATCCAGCCAGCCGACATTCATCTGACCCTTATCGTTCAGATAATATTTCTTTCCGTCAACAGTAATAAACCCTGTCGCCATTGACCCGTTCTCATTTAAATAGTACCAGATATCTTTGACCTTCTGCCATCCAGTCAGCATATATCCATTCTTGTCAAACAGATACCACTTGCCCTTTATTTCTTTCCATTTGCCTTTGACGCGGTTTCCATCATCCGCTACATAGTACTTTCCGGTTTTGTCCTTTGCCCATCCAGGTTTTTCTTCTCCCTCTTTAGGCGCCGGATCTTTATTCGGATCCACATAGATCTCAACGATATCGCTCGTCACCATGTTGACAGCCTTATCTACCGTGTTTGTTGCGACAACAAAATAATACCAGTATCCTTCTTCGGAGGTATCCGGTGTATATTTAGCCTCGGTGGCGCCTTCAATTTTCATGCCGCCGCCGTTTGAATCTACGGTATTCTTATACCATTGGTAACTGATCTTGCCATCTCCTTCTACCTTGGCTTCCACGGCAAGTTCCTTGGCTTTATCACCTACAGCATATGTAGCCTTTCCTTCGAGATTCTTGCTGAACTTCGGTACTTCAACATTTTCATCCACCTTAATGGCATTCGGGTCAAAAACATCCTGTGCCGTACTCCCATCCTCAGCTTCACTCTTATGGTTCCCCCACAGCAGTTCCCAGGTCTCTCCCAGGGAACAGCCCGATAAAAATGTCATGCATCCGACCAGCATTACTGCTAATATCCCTTTTTTAAACTTCATACTCGTTACCCCTTATCTAATTGTTACAAAATCTTTTCAGTTTTGTATATTTCCTGTTTCACAGTATAGCATAACTATGAATCAAAAGTCAATCTCTGAAGCCGGCAGCAAAAACATGCCGAAGTATGTAACTGTATTCACCCCATTAATATACTTCATTCCACTTACTTCTGCAAGCTGCGAACAGTTCATGCAGTAAGCTTCTACCGATGCAGTTGCTTTATCCGGCATTCTGCATGGCTCCCCTGTAATTTGTCCGCAGACTTTACACCGTGTGCAGCCGCCCGCCTCCAGTCTCAGAAATTTCTCATAGTACTTCCTGACCATCTCTTCTATGGATTCTGCAACCTCCGTGTGGCGGTTCTGCGCATCCATCATCCCCTCGATATCATAGGAATCCTCAATTTCTGTAACTGTCTGAAAAACCAGAGCCTTATGGTAAGATTTCGCCTCAGCGATCAGCTCTCCGGGCGCCCCCACATTCGGAGGGCAGGCATAATTCCTTCCATAGTGCCCGCAAATATTAGCCTCACAGGCTTTGCGAAGTTCTTCATCGAACGGAATCTTCCCTGTATCGATAACTTTCGCCTTAAAAGCACCGCACTCCATACAATGCTGTTCCATTTCTTCGTACTGTTTCATAACAAATCCCCCGATCCTGTTGTTTCCTTGTCTGCACATATGACAAAAGGCTTTCCGAAGCATCGGAAAGCCTTTTAATAACTTAGTCCATAGTAATGATTTCTTTTTTATTATAGGACCCGCATGCCTTACATACACGATGAGGCATCATCAGTTCTCCGCATTTGCTGCATTTCACCAGGTTCGGAGCACTCATTTTCCAGTTTGCTCTTCTCTTATCTCTTCTGGCTTTTGATGTTTTATTTTTTGGACAGATGGACATTATTACACCTCCTTAAACTTTCTAAATATATCACTGATTGCCGCCATCCTTGGGTCAAGACTGGCAGTATCACAATCGCATGATGTCTGGTTCAGATTAGCCCCGCATTTTATACAGATGCCCTTACAGTCTTCACTGCACAGTACCTGCATCGGCCAATCGAATAAAATCTCATTATGCATCAGCGCATCCACATCAAGTGTTTTCCCCTCAATATATCCGCCATCATCCAGCATTTCTTCCCGCTCCGCATCCGTCAGCTTCATATCCACTTCGCGCACTGCGTGAAGCTCAAATAAAGTCCTGACCGGCTCCAGACAACGGGCGCACGGAATCTCGATCACTGCATCGCAATCTGCAGCAATCTCCAGAACCTGACCGGCATTGTGCGTAATGCACAGGTGCACAGGGGATTTCCCAATTATTGGATATTCTCCTGCCCTGGTTTTAAACACACTAATTTCCAAAGCTGTTTCCAGTTCTTCCGTTTTCCCCTCCCGGGCTAAAATATCTGTCAGATCAATTCGCATAATAGTCTCCTAATCACACTTTGTTAATTATACATATGAGTGCGGAATTTGTCAACTCTTTTTACTTGACTTTTAAGATTGATTTTATCCCGACACCCGCCAAACACACTTATTAACAGTATACCCTTAATTTCTTTTACCCACAACACTGTTTCGGCAGATCTTAACAGGAAACCATGTTATCATCGCATAAAAACCGCCGCGGCTTTTTGCCGCGGCGGGAATTCTACAGATATACTGAAATACAGCCTTTACACAAGTGCTACTGTCTCTCTGCAGATCGCAAGCTCTTCATTCGTAGGAATGACACATACTTTTACTTTGGAATCCGGTGTGGAAATAACGCAGTCTTCTCCTCTTCCGGAGTTCGCTTTCTCATCCAGTGTGATTCCAAGGTATCCCAGGTAAGATACGACCTTCTCACGTACGATAGATGCATTCTCGCCGATACCTGCGGTAAATGCGATCGCATCCACACCATTCATTACAGCAACGTAAGATCCGATATATTTCGCTACATGGTAGCAGAATACTTCCAGTGCATTGGCAGCCAGTTTATTGCCGTCTTCCATCGCTTCTTCCAGATCACGGAAATCGCTGGAAAGTCCATCGGAAAGACCCTGAACGCCGGATTTCTTATTCAGCACATTCATAACGCCTGCCAGATCCAGATTCTCTTTCTTCGCAATGAATTCGATGATAGCCGGATCAATGTCACCGGAACGTGTTCCCATCACGAGACCTTCAAGTGGTGTCAGTCCCATGGATGTATCAACGCATTTTCCGTTTACTACAGCACTGATAGATGCGCCGTTACCAAGATGTGCTACAATAATCTTGGAATTATTCAGGTCCATCCCAAGAAATTCTGCCGTATGTTTGGAAACAAAGCTGTGTGATGTTCCGTGGAATCCATATCTTCTCACTTTGTATTTCTCATAATATTCATATGGAAGACCATACATGTAAGCCTTTTCCGGCATTGTCTGATGGAATGCAGTATCAAATACAGCTACCATCGGTGCAGTAGGCATCAGCTCCTGGCATGCGCGGATTCCGATAAGGTTTGCCGGATTGTGAAGCGGTGCAAGATCGTTGCACTCTTCAATTGCAGCCATCACTTCATCATTGATCACAACAGATGATGCAAATTTTTCACCGCCGTGTACGACACGATGTCCGACAGCATCGACTTCTTCAAGGCTTTTGATAACTCCTGTCTTTGGATTCATCAGCGCATCCAGAACCATCTGTATCGCCTGTTTGTGTGTCGGCATAGCTGCCTCGGTTACTTCTTTTTCGCCGCCGTCAGGCTGATAAACCAGTCTTCCGTCAATTCCAATTCTCTCACAGAGTCCCTTTGCCAGAACGTGTTCTGTGTCAGAGTTGATCAGCTGGAACTTCAGTGAAGAACTGCCGCAGTTAATTACTAATACATTCATCGGTATTACCTCGCTTTATTGGTTTTATGTAATATTTATTACTTATTTTAGTGAGCTTTATACGAATAGATGGGTTTCCGCACTTTTAAGGAAGTTCGAATTCGCTTCGCTCATCGAACAAGCTTCGCACTAAGCTCGTAAATGCCTTGCTAAGGGCTCAGCTTTCGCTCATCGAACAAGCTTCGCACTAAGCTCGTAAATGCCTCGCTAAGGGCTCAGCTTTCGCTCATCGAACAAACTTCGCACTAAGCTCGAAAAGACCTCGCTAAGTTAACGGGTATCTTCGATTCGCTTCGCTCATCGAACAAACTTCGCACTAAGCTCGTAAAGACCTCGCTAAGTGCTCAGTTTTGGCACTGTACCGCTGTGATGGCTACTACTCCTACGATATCTTCTGCAGAGCATCCTCTGGAAAGATCGTTGACCGGAGCTGCAATACCCTGGGTAACCGGTCCGTATGCTTCTGCCTTAGCCAGTCTCTGAACCAGTTTGTATCCGATATTTCCTGCATCAAGGTCCGGGAAGATCAGCGTGTTGGCCTGTCCTGCTACCGGGCTGTTCGGAGCTTTGGAAGCGCCTACACTGGGAACGATCGCTGCGTCAAGCTGCAGTTCCCCGTCCAGTTTCAGATCCGGATAGTTTTCTTTTGCGATTTTTACTGCTTCTGTTACTTTATCAATATCGGCGTGTTTTGCACTTCCCATTGTTGAGTGTGACAGGAATGCAATTTTCGGTTCTTCGCCAACCAGAAGTTTAAAGGATTCTGCTGAGGATTCTGCGATTGCAGCCAGTTCTTCCGGATTTGGATTCTGGTTCAGCCCGCAGTCAGCAAATACGAAAGTACCATTAGCACCATACTCACAGTTCGGAACGGACATCAGGAAAAATGCAGATACAAGTTTTGTACCTGGTTTCGTTTTCAGAATCTGCAGGCATGGACGCAGAGTGTCTGCTGTAGAGTGGCATGCACCGGAAACCATTCCGTCAGCATCGCCCATTTTTACCATCATAACTCCGTAGTACAGATACTGGTTGAGCATGATCTCTTTTGCTTTATCTTCTGTCATGCCTTTGCTGCCTCTTAATTCAACCAGTTTGTCAATATAAGACTGTGTCTTATCAGAAGTTGCCGGGTCCACTACGACTGCTCCTGTGATATCCAGTCCTTCGCTTCCCGCTTTTACAGCGTCTTCGCTTCCCACCAGAACTACATTTGCAATATCTTCTTTTAAGATCTGTGCAACTGCCTCATACGTTCTTCTGTCTTCTGTCTCCGGAAGTACGATTGTTTTTTTGTCAGCTCTCGCCCTGTCTTTAATTACGTCAATAAATCCCATGATTTTTTTGACTCCTTTCGTTTTATACTAATTCATTTTAACAGTTCAGACGGCGAGAAAATTTGTACAGAATCAAGCGTTATACTTGTTTATAAGACTGATTCTATACAGATTTTCACATTGGATGAACATCCGATGCTTCCTGTCCGGTTACGCCGGACAGGAAGATGCCCCGTCTGAACTGTTTTAATTCATTTCATTATACCCCCAATACCCTTGTATTTCAAGCATTTCAATGGTAGAATACTGGATAATTCAATGTATTTTTTGAGGTGCAAGAACTGAATAAAAACTTTCGCCTATTCCTGACCAAAACCGCTGCAAATGTGGTATAGGAGGTAATCATGAAAACAACGGGACTTATCACAGAATATAATCCGTTTCACAACGGTCATAAATATCATATTGAAAAAGCCAGGGAAGTCACAGGCGCTGACTACGTGATTGCCGTTATGAGCGGAAATTTTGTGCAGCGCGGTTCCTGCGCTGTCACAGACAAATATACCCGGGCTGCCATGGCACTCTCCGAAGGAGCCTCCCTCGTCCTGGAACTCCCGGTTTGTTTCGCAACAGGGAGCGCTGAATTTTTTGCCCGTGGGGCAGTCCGCATCCTCAGCCAGACCAATGTAACAGATTACATCTGTTTCGGATGCGAACATGCCAACCTTCAGCTCTTTCATGAAATATCCTCTGTTTTAACGGAAGAGCCAGAGACGTACCGGCGTGTCTTAAGATCAGAACTCTCACAGGGACAGTCATATCCTGCTGCCCGCCAGCAGGCTCTGTCCGCCTGTCTGCCTGAACTCAGGATAGATACGTTTCTTAAGTCCCCAAATAATATTCTGGGACTGGAATACATCAGGGCTCTGAATCAGGAGCACAATACAATCGCTCCATTCCCCATACAGCGCATCGGTAGCAGCTATCACGACGAGACTCTGACCGGCACTTACAGTTCAGCCACGGCTGTCCGCAGAGAGATCCATGAGCAGCAGATTTCCGCTTCAGCGTTGGAAAAGATTCCTCCACAGGCGGCCGCGATCCTGAAACAGCATCTTGAGAACCGTGGGAGTCTTAATATCGACAGTTTCTCGGCACTGCTTAAATATACCCTGCTGTCAGAAAGTACCACTTCCCTGTGCCGTTATCAGGATATGACAGAGGCTCTCGCAAACCGCATACTGAACCGTCTAAATGATTTTATGGAAATCAGCTCCTTTATTTCACTGCTGAAAACCCGGGAACTGACGTATTCCCGCATCTCTCGTGCCCTTCTGCATGTGCTGCTGAAACTTACCGGTGAGGACCTTGCACGTTCTCTCCGGCAGGAGAGCAGTTACCTGCGCATTCTCGGCTTCCGGAAAGATGCCGCTGCACTTTTAAAAGAACTGAAACTGAAAAGTACTGTGCCCATCATCACAAAACCCTCAGATGCAGCCGGCTATCTCAATGTATCCGCGCTAAAAACATTCGAACAGGACATCCGCGCCGCCCACATCTACGAAACCCTCATGACTGACGCCTATCATACCCCCTTCCAACACGAGTACACCCGCACCCCGGTCATCATCTGACCAGAGTGCGGGTGTCTCACATGCAGGTATAAGGACTTCCCCATTCAGCCCTTACACGAGCAAATCGGTCTTTCATCCCTCACGTATTTTAACATTTATAACGCCAGTTATAAATGTTAGTTTTTAAAACTGTGAACCGGAGCCGGTATCCTTCCCCCTCTGTTTACAAACGCATCACATCCAAAGGTATTGACCGGCATAACCGGGGCGTAACCCAGCAGGCCGCCGAATTCCACCGTTTCCCCGACGCCCTTTCCTATCACAGGGATAATACGTACAGCCGTTGTCTTCTGATTAATCATACCGATCGCCATCTCGTCCGCGATAATTCCAGCGATCGTCGTTGCCTTTGTATCCCCCGGTATAGCAATCATATCAAGTCCGACGGAGCAGACACATGTCATAGCTTCCAGCTTCTCGAGTGTCAGCGCCCCCGCGATCACCGCATCAATCATTCCCTGGTCCTCGCTGACCGGAATAAACGCCCCGCTCAATCCTCCCACATAAGAGGAAGCCATGATGCCGCCTTTCTTTACCTGGTCATTCAGCATGGCAAGCGCCGCCGTTGTACCCGGAGCACCGGCTGCTTCCAGTCCGATCTCCTGCAGGATCTCTGCGACACTGTCGCCGATCGCCGGCGTCGGTGCCAGGGACAGATCGATAATCCCAAAAGGTATGCCCAGCCTCTTTGATGCCTCCTGAGCTACCAGCTGTCCGACACGTGTAATCTTAAATGCCGTCTTCTTGATCGTCTCACACAGCACCTCAAAATTTTGCCCTCGTACCTGTTCCAGCGCATATTTCACAACACCCGGTCCGCTGACGCCCACATTGATGATCGCATCGGCCTCCGTCACGCCGTGAAAAGCACCCGCCATAAACGGATTATCGTCCGGCGCGTTGCAGAATACCACCAGCTTTGCACAGCCAAGGGAATCATTCTCTTTGCTGCAATTTGCTGTCTGCAGTACAATATCCCCCATCAGACGCACTGCATCCATATTGATTCCCGTTTTAGTAGAGCCGAGGTTGACGGAACTGCATACACGTTCTGTACACGCCAGAGCATCCGGGATCGAACGGATTAAAAGTTCATCTGCTTTCGTCATTCCCTTCGAGACCAGCGCAGAGTATCCGCCGATAAAGTTGACCCCGACTTCCTTTGCCGCCCTGTCAAGCGTTTTTGCCAGGGTCACAAAATCCTCCGGCCTTGTGCATGCCGCGCCGCCCACAAGCGCCATCGGTGTAATGGAAATTCTTTTATTGACGATCGGAATGCCATATTCTGCAGAAATGTCTTCCCCTGTTTTTACAAGTTCCTTCGCCGTTGCGGTGATCTTATCATAAATCCGGCTGCTGACCGTCAGAAGATCATCATCGATGCAGTCCAGAAGACTGATTCCCATTGTGATCGTACGGACATCCAGATTCTCCTGTTCAATCATCTTGTTCGTTTCATTGACTTCAAATATATTGATCATTATAACGTCTCCTCGTATTTAGATGCGGTGCATTCTGTTAAATATATCTTCGTGCTGGCAGCGGATGACAACTCCGATCTCTTCTCCCAGTTCTTTCATCTCTTCTGCCAGTTCTCCCGTGCCCTTGCCGCATGCTGAAGTGTCCGTCACCATCATCATATTAAAGTATCCGTCTACGATCGTCTGCGAAATATCCAGAATGTTGATCCGATGATCAGCCAGATACGCACATACCCTCGCTATGATTCCTACAGTATCTTTTCCCACCACAGTAATAATCGTTTTTTCCATCTCATCCTCCTGTACCGCAACGGCTGCGGTTTTTCTTTATATTTTTTGATATGTATCAAATCTCAGCCATCTTTGAAATACTCTCACGGCTCGCTACCGAAATATCAAAATCACATGCTCTGTAAGGATTATCTCCCATCGTCACTTCCGAACACACAGTCTCATATGCAAGTGCCTCATAATTATTCTCTCTGCTCAAATGACCCAGAAGTATTTTCTTCAGGTTGTCGTGAAGCAGGCTGCACAGCAGTTTGCCGGCAGATTCATTTGACAGATGTCCTCTGTTCCCCAGGATTCTGCGCTTCAGATAATATGGGTATTTCCCCACCTGCAGCATGTTTACATCATGATTTGCTTCCAGAAGAAGCGCATCCAGATTCTGAAGATTGGAAATAATATAATCTGAATATTCACCCATATCCGTCGCAATACCAATGGTCTGTTCCCCATGTTCCAGTCTGTATCCAACCGGCTGCGCCGCATCATGGGAAATGGAAAATGGATGGACCATCATATCTTTGATCTGATATGGTTCATCTGCACGGATCTCATGGAAAATTCCTTCCGGCAGTCTGCCAAGCGTACTCATCTGTTCCATGGCACCAATCGTCCCGGCTGTTGCATAGATCGGAATCCGATGCTTTCTTGCGATAACTCCCAGTCCTTTAATATGGTCGGAATGTTCGTGCGTGATCAAAATGCCGTCAATATCGGAAGTCGTCCGGTCAATTTCATTCAGCCCAAACTCTATCCTCTTTCCGCTGATTCCGACATCCACAAGCAGGCTGGTATTTTCACTCCCTGCAAAAATACAGTTACCGCTGCTTCCGCTCGCTATACTACATAATCTCATGGTGTCCTCCATTGTTTCATCCTGGCTTCTATCTGTCTTGCCGTATTTTCAAATGTTCCGCTGTTATCAATTGTAATATCGCAGCGTTTCTTAAATTCCTCTTCATCCAGCTGATTCGCGATCATCTGAGTGATCTTGGCATCGCTGTAATTCCGGCTTTTTTTCAATCTTTCCCGGCGCACACTCTGATGGGCATAAATATACCACACTTCGTCACAAATTTCATCATAATGTTCTTCCAGAAGCAGAGCAGCTTCCAGAAAAAAGTACGTCTTCCCCTGTTCTGCTGCAGCTTCTATCTGCTCAGATATATATTTGCGGACGGCCGGATGAATGATACGGCTGAGCGCTTCCAGCTGCGCATGATCCTGATACACGATCCGCGCAATCCGGGAGCGGTCGAGTTCACCGTCTTCATCCAGTACCCCGTCCCCAAAAAGCCGGCGGACCGGTTCATAGCATGCCTGCCCGGATTTCATCAGCAGATGTCCTGCATGATCCGCAAGCAGGACAGCCGCATCATAGTTTCCGGCAATATATTTCATCACTTCGCTTTTTCCCGAGCCGACCCCGCCGGTGACCCCGATCATCTTCATGCGTTTATTTTGCCTCATACCAGTTCTCTCCCTGGTGCATATCTACTTCCAGCGGCACTGCAAGATCAGCAGCCCCCTGCATTTCCGTACGGAGGATTTCCGAGACCTCATCTGTCTCCTCCCGGTATGCTTCGATTAACAGTTCATCGTGCACCTGCAGGATCAGGCGCGAACGCAGATTGCGTTCTTTCAGCCGTTCATTGACACGAATCATCGCAATTTTAATAATATCTGCCGCCGTTCCCTGAATCGGGGAATTCATCGCAACACGTTCTCCAAAAGATCGCTGCATAAAATTGCTGGACGACAATTCCGGGATCGGCCGTCTTCTGCCGAACAGCGTTTCGGCATATCCCTTCTTTTTTGCATCCGCAACAAGACCGTCCAGATACTGTTTGATCTTTGGATATGTCTCAAAATATTTTTCAATATAATCCGCGGCTTCTTTTCTGGTGATGCTTAAGTCCTGACTGAGTCCGAATGAACTGATGCCATAGACAATTCCAAAGTTAACTGCCTTTGCATTTCTTCGCTGCAGGTCCGTCACTTCTGAAAACGGAGTGTGGAACACCTGGGAAGCGGTGATTCTGTGAATATCCCTTGCCTCGCGGTATGCCTCGATCAATGTCTCATCCCCGGAGCAATGCGCCAGCACGCGCAGCTCGATCTGAGAGTAATCCGCATCCAGGAACACACAGTCCTCCTTCGGGATAAAAACCTTGCGGATCAGTCTTCCAAGTTCCATCCGTATCGGAATATTCTGCAGGTTGGGTTCGGTGCTGCTGATCCTTCCCGTAGCCGTGATCGTCTGATTAAAGTTCGAATGAATCCTGCCGTCCTCGCCAATATATCCTGCAAGCCCGTCGGCGTAGGTGGATTTTAATTTTGTCAGCTGCCGGTATTCTAAAATATCTGTCACGATTTCATGATCGGGTGCCAGTTTATCAAGTACGTCTGCGGCTGTTGAATACCCTGTTTTTGTCTTTTTGGCACCCGGAAGTTTCAGTTTCTCAAACAGAATCACACCCAACTGTTTCGGAGAGTTGATATTAAACTTCTCGCCTGCCTTTTCATAAATGAGCTCTTCCAGCTCCAATATCCGCACCTGCAGCTGATCCCCGTATACTTTCAGTTCATCTTTTGCTGCACGGATACCTTCTTTTTCCATATCATGCAAGACAAAGACAAGGGGCAGTTCAATCTCCCGGTACAATCCCAGCATGCCCTTATCTTCCAGAAGCTTTTCAAGCGGTTGTTTAGCCGCAAATGCTGTGTAGCTCATATAACACGCAAAACGCATCACGGCTTCTGGTCTCTGAACCAGCGCATCCCGCAGCGAAAGCTTTCCCAGCAAATCTTCTTTCGAGGGAAACATCAGACCCAGAATTTCTTTCGCAATATCATCATACGTATAGGCAGACTTCAGAGGATTATTCAGGTAAGCGGCAACCCCGATGTCAAACACGCTGTTTTTATTTTTCGGTTCTGCAACAGCAAGCGCCTGCTTAATGTCCAGCATCGCAGTTACGTTGTTGCAGTCAATCAGCGAACCGATTTTATCTTTCAGGTAATCCGCGGTGACAAAACCCTGTACCGGCAGAAAGCAAATAGCATCCGCCGACTCAGCCAGCGCGGCTCCCAGCAGTTCCCCATCCTGGATCAGCAGATACATACCGATATCTGCTGATTCCGAAAATCTGGAAAACACCGACTCCACTTCCGTCAGCTCAGAGGCCGTTTGAAACGAATCTTCCACATCCGGAACCGGTGATTCACAGGAAAAGCGTGACAGAAGATTTTTAAACTCCAGTTCTTTGAAATACTGGTAAGCCTCCGGAGTAAACAGATCTTTTAATCTGGCAGATTCAGGTTCAAATGCAACCGGACTCTCCGTGTTGATGGTAGCAAGTTCTCTGCTCAGCACTGCAAGGTCATAATGATCCCGCAGTGATTCCCGGGCTTTATTGGGTTTAACCTCCTCCAGATGTTCATGGGCGTTCTCGATACTCCCATATTCTGCGATCAGCTTTGTCGCCGTCTTTTCGCCAACTCCGGGAATTCCCGGTATATTGTCAGAGCTGTCTCCCATCAGACCTTTCAGTTCAATGATCTGAGCAGGTGTCACTTGGTATCTCTCCAGGACATCTGCTGCATGATAATCTTCGGTGACCGTCTTGCCACCCTTCGTCTTCGGAATACGTATCTTGATCTTTTCTGTCGCAAGCTGCAGCAGGTCACGGTCTCCTGATACGATGGTCACCTCCATGCCCTGTGCTTCGCTTTTTTTCGCCACAGTTCCCAGCAGGTCGTCCGCCTCATACCCCTCCATGGAGATCAGGCAGACTCCCATAGCCGCCAGCACCTCCTTCAGCAGTGGGACCTGCTCTTTAAGCTCCTGCGGCATCGGTTTTCTCGTTCCCTTGTACGCCTCGTACTTCTCATGCCGGAACGTCGGTGCATGCACATCAAAAGCAACCGACAGATACTGCGGCTGCTCCTCTTCCAACGTCTTAAATAAAATATTCAAAAAACCATACACGGCATTCGTATGCTTCCCATCCGCATTTGTCAGATCCGGTATGCCGTAAAACGCACGGTTGATAATACTGTGTCCGTCAACTAAAACTATTTTCTCCATTTATGTCTCCTCTTACAGATATCCCATGATGATACAGACTCCGGTAACCGCAAGTCCCAGCATCAGGCAGCCCACGATAAACACAAACGTGCGCAGATGCTGGCGCTTGTGCATTCTCGTCAGTTTATCGTGTATATCTTCCTCCAGCAGCTGGCTGATATTATAGGATTCCTCCTGATCTTCATCCAGATACTTCTGAGCCATATCCACAATATAGTAAATTTCCAGATCCTCATAACACGCCTGGCAGTTTCTGATGTGGTAGACGAATTCCTCCAGATCATTGTCTGATATGGTCCCGTTTAAATATTGGTCGATGCAGGCCTGTGCCTTCTGACAGTTCATATAATTCCTCCAGTATCATTTCCGGGATTCCGGTCATCATGTCAGCGCCAGAAAGTGCGTGGCAATCCCAAAATATATTAAAATCGAACACGTGTCCAAAATTGTCGTGATCAGCGGCGTCGCCATCAACGCCGGGTCCAGTTTCAGACTTTTGGCGACGATCGGAAGCATGCCTCCCACCAGTTTTCCAAGAATGACAATCCCCACCATAGACAGCGCTATGATCAGAGAAATCGTCATATCATGATACGTAAGCTGAATCCTGATACCGTTGACAATCGCAAGCACAACGCTGACGATCAACGCAATCCTGAGTTCCTTCCAGATGATGCGGAAGAAATCTCCGATATGGATCTCATCCAGCGCAAGTCCGCGGATCACAAGGGTCGAGGTCTGAGATCCGCAGTTTCCGCCAATTCCCATCAGCATGGGGATAAATGAAACCAGCAGCGGAATTGCCTGAAAGGCCGCTTCATAATGCCTTAGGACAGATCCGGACAGTGTTGCGGAGAGCATGAGGACCAGAAGCCACCCGATACGGTTTTTGGCATGTACGGGAACCGAAGTCTTAAAATATGAATCTTCGTTAGGGCTCATAGCTGCCAGTTTCGAGAAGTCTTCCGTTGTCTCTTCTTCCAGAACATCAAGCGCATCGTCGAAGGTTACAATACCGACAAGACGCCCTTCATCATCTACAACTGGCATTGCCATGAAATCATATTTACTCATCTGCTTTGCAACATCTTCTTTATCATCATGAGTGTTCACAGTGATGACATTTGTTTCCATGATATCTTCTACCAGTTCATCATCTTCAGCGAGAAGCAGATCCTTAACTGTAACCATCCCGATCAGTTTTCGGTATTCCGTCACATAACACGTATATATCGTCTCTTTATCCGTTCCTACACGCCGGATTCTGGAAATGGCGTCAGCGACTGTCAGATAGCGGGAAAGTTTGACGTATTCGATCGTCATGATGCTTCCGGCACTGTCTTTCGGATAATTCAGAATCTGATTGATCGCATCGCGCGTTTCCCGGTCAGTGCTGCGCAGAATACGATTGATCACGTTCGCAGGCATTTCCTCAATCATGTCAACCGCATCATCCACAAATGTCTGTTCCAGAACATCACGGAGCTCACGGTCCGTGAATCCATTGATCAGACCTTCCTGCATATCACTTTCCATAAACGCAAATGTATCTGCCGCCAGTTCTTTCGGAAGCAGCCGGTATACGAGGAGACGCTCTTTTTCATCCATGTCCTCCAAAAGAATTGCCAGGTCAGCAGGATTAATCTTCTGAAGCTCTTCCCTTAATTCTGCCAGCTTTTTTTCTTCCAGAAGCTGTGTAATTCTCTCTTTCACTGTGCCTCTCCCTTCATTCATGCCTCCCCCTGCGGGTTCTTTATCTGTTTTGCCAGATAAAAGTCAATTTTACCTTACCCTCTGATTATTCGTTTGTCAACCCGAATTTACAATGTTATAATCGAAACAGAATAGGAGGAAAGAAAATTCATTATGGAAACTCGAAAAATCATCTTAAGCGCAGACAGTACCTGTGATTTAGGCCAGGAACTCAAAGACCGCTATGACGTACACTACTATCCGTTTCATGTTATACTGAGAGGATCAGACTATCAGGATAATGTTACGATCACAACAGAAGATATTTATCAGGCCTATTACGAAGACAAAACTCTTCCCAGGACAGCTGCTATCAATGTCAGCGAATACATTGATTATTTTCGCCCATGGACTGATGCCGGATACGAAATTATCCACCTGAATCTCGGCGGTGCTCTCTCAAGCGCTCATCAAAACTGTATGCTGGCCGCCGAAGAACTTCCGGGTGTCTATCCAATTGACAGCCAGAACCTGTCTACAGGAATATCCCTTCTGGTTATAGCCGCCGGTGATATGATCCGCCAGGGTCTTCCTGCAGCAGAAATTGTCAGACGCATCAAAGAACTTCGCAGCCACTGCCACGCCAGTTTTATTCTGGATACTCTTGATTTCATGCATGCAGGAGGACGCTGTTCTTCCGTAGTCGCACTCGGTGCAAGTCTTTTGAATCTGAAGCCCTGTATCGAAGTTGACAATTCGGACGGAAGCATGAAAGTCGGCCGCAAATATCGGGGAAGCCTGCAGAAAGTACTAACCCGCTATACACAGGATGAGCTGAAACGGTACCATAATATACGGACTGACCATATTTTCATCACCCACTCCGGCATCGACAGTTCCTGCATCGAAGCCGTAAAAAATACGATAAAGGAAACAATGGATTTCTCCGAAATTCATGTAACAAAGGCAAGTTGTACCATTTCATGCCACTGCGGCCCAAATACGCTTGGCATTCTGTTCATGACTGATTAATCATAATCAAAAAGCATCCCACCCCGTAAGCGGCGTCACCTATGAACAGTCCGCCTTATCGGAGTGGGATTTTACACTCAGGCACCATTGTCATTTATCGTACAATTTTGATATAGTTTCCATGATCTCAAGCAGTAAATACTGCTTTTCTTCCGGACATGCACGGTACATTTCCAGTATTTGTTCCGGCACTTCTGTCTCAGCCTCTCTTCCCTGCAGTAAGTAATCAATACTGATTCCCAGAATATCGCAGACATTAATGATATTTTCTATAGACAGTCCCGCGATTCCTCTTTCAACTTCACTGTAATGCTTGATCGAGATGTTCAGGCGGTCTGCCATCTGCTCCTGTGTTAAATGATGGTTCTTACGTTTTTCTTTCAGCCGCATCCCCATTTCCACTTTGTAGTTTTGCATATCTCACCATCCTTATACCGGATATTTTACCCTATACGAAAGGTTCCATACACAAGGCTTTAGGTGTTGCTTTTATAAACCTAATATGTTATATTTTAACTGTTCGTAATCCCATTTTTATCGGAAAAGGAGCTTGACATGGTTACTAACAGAGAAATCTACGATGCGAATCTCTGCCGGGAATGCCTGAATAAAAAGTATTCCCTGAAGCTGAAGAAAAAAGACTGTCTGTATTATTATTATTCTCAGCAGTGCTCAGGGTGCGGTGATCTTCATCACATTGTAGCAAAAGTGCGTTTTGGCAAACGCTGGAAATTGCTGTAAAAAAACAGGAACGACTCACTGTTGTGAATCGTTCCTGTTTTTCTATAAAGCCTGTATCCGGATTCAGGATACTTCCTGCACGTCCGCCGGTTCCCCGTGGTATAAAACCTTAAGCAGAATCGGTGTCACCACCGAGGACACGATGATCAGCAGGATTACGGCTGTAAAGTATTCCGACTCGAGAAAACCTGCTGACAGACCTTTCTGTGCCACGATCAGCGCCACCTCTCCCCTTGTCATCATTCCAACGCCGATCTTCAGGGAATCTTTGCCCGAAAATCGGCACAATTTTGCGACAAGTCCGCATCCGATGATCTTGGAAACCAGCGCAACCAGAACAAATCCTATGGAAAAGACGAGCAGCGTCATGCTGAAATTCTTGATGTCCGTTTTCAGACCGATACTGGCAAAAAATATCGGGCCAAACAGCATGTAAGAATTGATATCCATCTTTCTTGCGATATATTCCGAATCCTGTATGTTGCACAGAATAATTCCTGCAACGTATGCCCCTGTAATATCGGCAATCCCAAAATACCGTTCTGCTATGTACGCAAGACCGAGACAGAGAGCCAGTCCTGCGATCGGAATCCTTCGCGTATGCGGATACATACTGTCGATTTTTTTAAACACCCGGTAAAGTACATAGCCGATCACCAGTGCAAACACAAAAAACAGGGCTGTACTGATGATCGTTGTAGATGCCCTGGAGTTTTCATCTTTAAACCCGATCACAACTGTCAGTACGATAATCCCAATGACGTCATCGATGATAGCCGCACTCAGAATGGTAGTCCCGACGCGCCCTTTCAGACGGCCCATCTCCCGCAGAGTCTGGACTGTAATACTGACGGAAGTGGCTGTCATAATCGTCCCAACGAATACCGCTTTCAGAAATCCCTCGCTTCCCCACGGAGCAGCCCCGTACATAGCCATGTAAAGGATGGTTCCCGCTCCGAGAGGAATAAAGACTCCTGCGCAGGCAATCACAAGTGCGATCGGCCCTGTCTTCATCAGTTCTTTCAGGTTCGTCTCCAATCCTGCCGAAAACATCAGCAGAACCACTCCGACTTCTGCCATCACCATCAAAAAATCGGTCTGCTGCACCCATCCCAGAAGGCTTGGTCCAATTAAAAGCCCCGCCACAATCTCTCCGACAACCTGTGGTGCCTTCAGCTTTCTTGCCAGGATTCCACACGCCTTCGCTGCGATAACGATAATTGCCAGATCTTTAAATACACTGTACGCTTCCATTTCTCATATTTCCCCCTCATCGTATTTTATATTTCTTTTGTAATCTCCTTCAGCCATGCCGCTTCCCGCTTATCCAGATATGGAACCAGTGTTTCGTACACATGCCGGTGATAATCATTCAACAGTTTCCTGTCGGTACCATCGAGAAGCTCCAAAGCTATAGCCTCCCTGTCAAACGGCACCATCGTCAGAACCTCAAATCCCATGAACTGTCCATACGCATTTTTCTCTCTTTTTTCACACACCATCAGATTCTCCAGACGGATTCCGTACTTTCCATGCAGATAAAGACCCGGTTCATCCGAAATCACCATGCCTTCTTCCAGCACGACCGCCTCCTTCCCCCTGATGTGGCGCCAGCGGATTGCCTGTGGACCTTCGTGGACACTCAGCAGGTCACCAACCCCGTGACCTGTCCCATGACGATAATCAAGTCCCGCATTCCACAGCGGCTGTCTTGCCAGAATATCCAGATTTTCACCGCTGCATCCGTATTGGAACTTTGCGGCGGCGAGACGCAGATTACCTTTCAGCACCATGGTATAATGCATCTTCTGTTGTGCATCCGGCTGTCCCAGCGATACTGTTCTTGTAATATCTGTTGTGCCTTCCCTGTAATGCGCTCCTGTATCCATCAGAAGCAGCCCTTCGGGAGCCAGTTCCATATCCGAAGCCATGTCTGCAGCATAGTGCACGATCGCACCGTGTTCCCTGTATGCCATGATCGGTTCAAAACTGGGCATTAAATACCCCTCCTGTGCGCGCCGGAATTCTTCCAGCTTTTTGGCTGCACTGATCTCTGTAATCCTCTCATGTCCAATATGATCTTTCAGCCAGCAAAGAAAGCGTGTAACGGCAACACCGTCTTTTACATGCGCGTCCCGGATCCTTTGCAGCTGGCTTCTGCTTTTGACAGCTTTTCTTTTCAGAATGGGAGATTCCTGCTCCAAAACAGATGCCGCTCCTTTCAGCCTGCCTGCCAGCGCTGCGTTCAGCTGGTCATGATCTGCCCATACCGTTTTATCCTGTACGGCTGCAGAAAGTTCCTCATAGATCTGCTCATAATCATGAATGCAGACTCCGCGCTTTTGAAGCACTGATCTTGTCTCCTTTGTGAGTGCTTTCTCCTGCATATAGACAGCAATCTCCTGCATACCGACTACTGCATATGCCAGCGCTACCGGACAGCAGGCGGTGTCATTCCCCCTCATGTTAAAGAGCCATGCAATCTCGTCAAGGGATGACAGAATCAAAAGATCACATCCCTCTCTTTTCATATCACAGCGAATAAGTTCGGTTTTGTCCTCACAGCTCTCACCCTGAATTTCCGGCAGCATCCAGACAGGACTGCAGGAACGAGGCGGCCTGTCATTCCAGATTTTTCCGATCAGCTCCACGTCCGTCCTGACCGATGCTCCTTTTTTTTCAAGCATTTCCGACAGACGCCTGATCCAGGAAGCGCTCACTGTCCGGCCATCCACACCTGCACATTCTCCCGCCCCCATCCGCTGTTCCAGAAATTCAGGAACCGCAGGAACACCGGCTTCCCCCATTTTAAAAAGTGTAATCCCGCTCCCTGAAAGCTGTTCCTCTGCCTGAAGAAAATAGCGGCCGTCTGTCCACAACCCGGCACCGTCTTTCCATATGACTGCCGTCCCTGAAGAACCCGTAAATCCCGTGATAAACTGACGGCATTTAAAATATTCCCCAACATACTCCGAACCATGAAAGTCATCAGAGGGAACGATATAGTAATCAATTTCCTGTCTTTTCATCTCATTTCTAAGCTGTTTCATACGTTCTTTTATCATGTCTTTCCCATCTGCTTTCTTTTTATTTTCTCTGTTTTATGCTATAATACCGATGATCATAAATCAGGATTCACAAGGAGGTAACTACACATGGCAGTTTATACGAAAACAAAAGATTATCACACCAAAGCCCATATGGGTATGATCGATGTCACAAACGATTTCCAGGCAGCAGTCAGTGAGGCCTGCGAAAAACACCATATCAGCGCAGGAACCATCACAGGCTTCACAACCGGAGGTGTCGCCGGCCTGACAACGCTTGAATTTGAACCCGGAATGGTGACAAAAGATTTAAAGGAAGCTATGGATGTATTTTCCCCTTACCGCGATAAGGATGGACGCGTCATCCATTATAAGCACCACGATACCTGGCACGATGACAACGGCTCCAGCCACATCAAATCAGCGCTTCTCTCACCGTTCATCACGATCCCGTTCGTGGAAGGCCGTATCACGATCGGTCCCTGGCAGAATTTAACCCTGGTTGAATGTGATACGAGAGACCGCCACAGGGAGATCGTGTTTCAGGTCATGGGAGAGTAATTTTTCCTATAGTTCCATAAATCTGCGGCTTCCGTTTTCTTTCAGATAAAAATACATACCGGCGGAGGCCGCTGCCAGAATCATACAGTGGACTGCCATAAAGAAACCACATGACATGCCCATTACGAACAGTGCAATATAGCCTGCGGCAGGCGCCGCGATAAATACCATTGCAAGTATCATCGATAAAAACGGACTCAGCCCCTGTTTAACGGCGGCTGTTTCATTCACCCAGTCCAGCTTTGGAAATCTCAGATTCAAAACAATTCCCAAAAAACCTATCGTCACGTTAAAGCAAAACGGCAGCAGAAAAATCATAATCCTGGACAGGATATCCATCGGCAGCAGAACATTCAGCAGAATACCGGCTGCTATAGACGGAACTTCTCCAACCACTACATGAAGTTTCACTTTCGCCAGCAGCAGCTCAATCGTCGGTACCGGGAGGGTCTTGGCAATCCACAGATTTTTTCCCTCCACCGATATACTCGGTGCCGATATGAAATTCATTGACAAAAGGCCTGCCAGTACCATAGCTCCGGCCACCCCATAGTATTGCTCAGGAATTTTCTGAACATACGGCATGATATCTTTCCATTTGATAACCGCGGCAGCTGTCAGCAGCAGCGTAAAAATGGAGCCAATCGCTGCATTCATCATATACATGGAATTCGTCCCGAACCTGGACAGCTCTTTTTTAAAGAGTGCGTTCCTGATACCTCCTGTTTTCAGTGCCCCTTCCTTATATTTTACTTTCGCCTGACTGTGCTTCGTCGTCGCAATGTGGATAAAGCTTTTTGTGAGAACTACCGCCACCACTACGGCCGGAATGATCGTACACAGCATGAACAGAAGCAGACTGAGCAGATTGCCCTCACCGACAGCCACCCCCAGATGATAAATGGGAAACAGGCTTTTTCTGACCGCCTCCGCCAGATCTGCTCCGTGATTTAACAGCCACTGCATATAGACTGTGATTTTACTGTATACATAAAAGTAACCGCCCATAAAGGCCACAAAAATAATCAGACTCACAATATGCCGCATCGGTATCCTGCTGCTCACAACTGCAAGCACCCATCCGAGAATGCAGGATAAAGTCAGGCTGATAAACGGAAGCAGCAGAAATACAACAATAAAACTTATCTCCTGTGTGACCGAAAATCCCACCATAATCCCATATATTACACCCGCCGGGATCATAACAAAACTCTGATAGACATAATTAAGCAGCAGCAGGGATAACAGCCGCCCCGCCAGTATATTTCCCGGTGCGATAGGCATGGAGAGAAGCAGTTCATTATCTTTCGCGTCATAGAGCTGCGACTTGGTCATCATGACACTGCCGATAAAGCTCAGCAGTATCCCGACAATCCCCATGACCGCAAAATACAGCCAGTCAAGCCCGGCTTTGGTAAGCGGCAGGCAGAGAGCACCGAACAGCATGCCAAACAGCAGAAACAGGCATCCTACAACATAGATTGCCAGCAATACGATGCCGACTGTCAGAAGGGCACTGCTTTTCTTATTCCGGGATCTCTGAAACATCGCCGAAAACATCTGCCGGAGATTCATTTTAATCAGCGCTTTGAACATGTTCTCCCTCCAATTCCAGAAATACATCTTCCAGCGACTCATCCCCGATCACTTCGTCTGTTTTTCCGCTCTTTATCAGTGTGCCATTTTTGATGATCGCTATCCGGTCACAGAGTTTCTCCGCCACCTCCAGCACATGTGTGGAAAAGAAAATCGCCCCGCCGTTATCGCACAGCGTCCGCATCAGTTCCTTTACCTCAAATGCCGCTTTGGGATCGAGACCGACAAAAGGCTCGTCCATGATTAACAGCTTTGGTTCGTGGATCAGCGCGGATATTATGGCTAGTTTCTGTTTCATTCCGTGAGAATAAGTGTTGACAGGGGACGCCAGGTCATCCATCAGTTCAAACTGACGGGCATACCGGTGAATCCGTTCTTCGCGGTCCTTTCCTGATACACCGTAGATATCGGCAATAAAATTCAGGTATTTAATGCCGCTCATAAATTCATAGAGATCCGGGTTATCCGGTATATATGCCAGAGCTTTTTTACAGTCCAATGGCTGCGACCGGATAGATTTCCCGTCTATCAGGATTTCCCCCTCTTCAAAATTAAGAATTCCACAGCAACATTTAATAGTCGTTGTCTTACCGGCACCGTTATGCCCGATAAATCCGTAAATCTCACCCGGATGGATATGGAGTGACAGATGATCTACCGCTTTTTTGCTGCCGTACATTTTGGTCAGGCCTTCAATCTTAAGCATACTTTTCCCTCTTTTTTAATTTTTATTTACCCTTGAAAATAGTTTCTCCTGTGGATTAACTACGTTCCATTATAGCCCTGCCATGTTAAGAAAGCAAATAAAAAGAAAACAGCCGGCATAAAAAGGAAGCTGCCATCCGGCAGCTCCCAATAATACACATTGCATTTTATGCAGTTACAACCTCAAACTGAGAGTTATACAGCTGGGCGTAGAATCCATTCTTTTCCAAAAGACTTTCATGATCACCCTGCTCAATTATGTCGCCGTCTTTCATTACCAGAATGACATCTGCATCTTTAATGGTAGAAAGCCGGTGTGCGATCACAAAGCTGGTACGGCCTTTCATCAGATTATTCATCGCTTTCTGTATTCTGGCTTCTGTTCTCGTATCAACAGAGCTGGTCGCCTCATCCAGTATCATGACCGGATTATCCGCCAGAATAGCCCGCGCGATCGTCAGCAGCTGTTTCTGTCCCTGTGACACATTACTTGCATCTTCATTGAGTTCCATCTGGTATCCGCCCGGCAAAGTCTGAATGAAATGATGAGCATGTGCCGCCTTTGCTGCGGCTATGACTTGATCATCCGTAGCATCCAACCGGCCATAGCGGATATTTTCCATAATTGTACCCTTGAACAGCCAGGTATCCTGCAGTACCATACCAAAACTCTCCCTGAGCTCGCTTCGGTTAAAGCTGCGCAGATCATGGCCATCTACCCTGATATCTCCTTTGTTGACATCGTAAAAACGCATCAGCAGTTTTACCATTGTTGTCTTTCCGGCGCCCGTGGGACCTACAATTGCCACAGTCTGCCCGGGTTCCACATGACAGCTGAAATCATGAATGATCACTTTATCCGGCTGATAACCAAACTGTACATGGTTGAAATCCACCTCACCCTCTACATGTTCGAGGTGTACCGGATGTTCCACTGTCTGGTCTTCTTCCTCCTCACCCAGGAATTCAAATACCCGTTCCGCTGCAGCAGCCGTTGACTGCAGCATATTGGATACCTGTGCAACCTGTGTGATCGGCTGTGTAAAGCTTCTCACATACTGAATGAAAGACTGGATATCACCGACTTCAATCATATTCTTAACGGTGAGAAGTGCTCCGACCACTGCAACTGCAACGTATCCGAGGTTACCAACAAAGTTCATGATCGGCTGCATCATACCGGACAGGAACTGCGATTTCCAGGCTGACTGAAACAATACATTATTTGTCTCGTCAAATTCCTGCTCCATCTCATCCTCTTTATTGAATGCCTGAACAATCGTATGACCGCTGTAGACTTCCTCCACCTGCCCGTTGATCTTACCCAGATATTTCTGCTGTGCAACAAAGTATTTCTGCGAAAATTTCACAACAATCGCAATCAGCCCCAGCGATACCGGCAGGATCACAAGTGCGATCACAGTCATCAGTGGACTGATGGAAAGCATCATAATCAGAATTCCGATAATCATGGTAACTGAGGTAATCAGCTGGGTAACACTCTGATTCAGGCTCTGTCCCAGAGTATCAACGTCATTTGTAATCCTTGAGAGGACTTCTCCGACTGTTCTGGACTCAAAGTATTTCATCGGCATTTTGTTGATCTTTTGAGAAATCTCTTCTCTGAACCTGTAACAGAGCTTCTGCGAAATACCGGTCATGATAAATCCCTGGATAAATGTAAGCAGCGCACTGATCAGATAAAGCGCGATCAATATCAGCAGTATCCTTCCGATTTTCTCAAAGTCGATACCCCCGTTTCCGGTAATCTTTCCTACAAGTCCGTTAAAGATCTCCGTTGTCGCCTTTCCAAGGATCTTGGGCCCTACAATATTAAAAGCTGTTCCGCCTACTGCAAATATGAACACACCAATCAGTGCAAATTTATAGCGCCCCATAGATGCCAGCAGTTTTCTGATGGTTCCCTTAAAGTCCTGAGCCTTCTCTCCGGGTACCATTCCTCCTCCCGGTCCATGCATGCGCCCCGGTCTCTGGGATCTTCCCTGTGTCTCACTCATTATGCACAGCCCCCTTTCAATTCAGCCTCTGAAAGCTGCGATTTTGCAATCTCCTGATAGGATTCACACTGTTCCATTAGTTCCTGATGTGTGCCCTTTCCGACGATCTTTCCATCATCCAGCACAAGAATCTGGTCTGCATGAAGGATGGTGCTGATGCGCTGTGCCACTATGATAACCGTAGCATCTTTCACCCTTTCATTCAGTGTCCTTCTAAGTACCGCATCCGTCTTGTAATCCAGTGCAGAAAAGCTGTCATCAAACAACAGAACCTTCGGTCTTTTAGCGATTGCCCGGGCGATCGAGAGTCTCTGTTTCTGTCCGCCGGACACATTGTTTCCGCCCTGTGAGATACTGCTTTGATACTTTTTCGGCTTTTCATCAATGAACTCGGTCGCCTGAGAAATCTCTGCTGCCTCTTTCATCAGGTCATCACTCACCATATCACCCGCAAATTTAATGTTGGATTCAATGGTTCCTGAAAACAGTACCCCTTTCTGGGGTACCATGCCGAGAAGCTCCCTCAGTTTATGCATGGACAGGTCTCTGATGTCCACACCGTCCATTGTTATGCGCCCGTCCGTTACATCGTAAAACCGCGGGATCAGATTCAACAGTGTTGTCTTCCCACACCCTGTACTTCCGATGATCGCAGTCGTCTTTCCCGGTTCCGCCGTAAAATTCAAATCCTCCAGAGCATTTTCATCAGCTCCCGGATATTTAAAGGAAACATGCTCAAATGAGAGACATCCATCCCAGTTTTCCCGGGAATCATCCTTCGTATTTTCTTTATCCGTAATACTGATCGTGGTCTCAGAAACCTCATTGATACGTGCAGCAGCCACACCGGCACGCGGCAGCATAATGGATATCATTGTCAGCATCAGGAATGCCATGACGATCTGCATCGTGTATGTGATGAATGCCATCATATCACCCACCTGCAGATTTCCCAGGTCAATGCCTTTGCCGCCTACCCAGACGATCAGGACAGTAATACAGTTCATAATCAGCATCATTGCAGGCATCATAAATGTCATGATACGATTGGTGAACAGCTGCGTTGATTTCAGGTCCTGATTTGCTGCAGCAAATCTTTTTTCCTCATATTTCTCTCTGCTGAATGCACGAATGACCGGAAGTCCTGTTAAAATCTCCCTGGACACCAGGTTCAGACGGTCGACCAGTGTCTGCATGATTTTAAATTTGGGCATTGTAACTGACATCAGAATGCCCACTACGACTACAATGGCAACCACTGCAACAGCGATGATCCATCCCAGCCCAGTCCTGGTATTGGCAACCTTGATGATACCTCCGATACCGATGATCGGCGCATACATGACCATTCTCAGCAGCATGACAGAAACCATCTGAATCTGCTGGATATCATTCGTACTCCTGGTAATCAGTGATGCTGTCGAGAACTGATCCATCTCAGCATGTGTAAAGTGCAGTACTTTTTTAAATACCCGGTTCCGGAGCGTCATGCCCACCTTTGCCGCCGTATAAGATGCAAGCATGGCTGCTGCCACAGAAGCCGCCATCGCAAGTACTGCTAGCGCAAGCATGATACCGCCGTTTCTTAAAAGATAGTTCATCTGATAATCATCCAGATTGATTCCCATCTCCTGGTATTCCTTCTGAATAAACAATACCGCTTTCTGTGCGATCAGGGATTCGCTGTAATCACCGAATTTATCCATCGCCTGCGCCTCAGCCTGCTGAAGCTGCTCTCTGGTCACCTGACCGCTGTCTACAAGAGCTCCCAGTTGTGCGGCGTCAATCTTTCCGGATTCTTCCATCGTTGACATCATAAGCATGGCTCTTCCGAAGGCCGGGTCCAAAGACTCTCTTTCCTTTTCTCCGTCCTTTGTCAGTTCCATATTTCCATCTGCATTTAATGCATATGCTTTCCGCACCTCTTGTTCTTCCTTATCCGTCATAAAAAGCGTCAGGGATTCCAGTGTGTCCGGACGCATCTCATCCGGTACTGCCCCCTCAATACCTTTTTGCTGGATACCAACATCGACAATATCTGATGTATATGCAGGCAGCGAAAGGTCACAATATGCCTGGATGACAAGCAGAACAATAATGCACAGAATCATACGCTTATGCTCTGCCAGATATTTGAACATATATTTCATTCTTTTCCTCCTGTTTCACGTTTACTGATCTCATCTTCCATGATATCCGTAAGATCTTCAATATATGCAAGAATAGCCTCCATACGCTCTTCTCCCAGCCTCATTATGACTGTATCTGTGAAATCTCTGAGAAGTTCCAGAATCTCACAGTGTCTTTTTCTGCCATACTCAGTAAGACAGACGTAAGTGTTCCTTCGGTCCTCATCTTTTTCACTTCTGGCTATCAGGCCTTTTCCTTCTGCACAGCGTAACAGCCTGGAAGCCGTAGGCGCAGAAAATCTCATGATCTTTGCCAGGCCGGAAACCGTTACACCACCACTGTTTCTGTCTTCTTCCCTCTGAATAATTTCCATCGCCATGAACTCCTGCCTGGAAATATCCGGAAACATTCTCTGTACGCGAAGTCTGCGGAATTCATGAGAAGCCTGAAACAGCCGCACCCTCAACTCATCATTTTTCATCGCAGCATACTCTCCCTGCCTTTCTGTTTTTGTATTGCTAACATTTTACATTACTATTAATTAGCATTACTAAGTATATGCCTGCAACCATATTATGTCAAGACCCTATTTAGTGCCACAAAACCGTGACACACATCTTCAGGCATATGATCACTGCAAGATTTTATAACCGGCAATGAAATAAAATAAAAAAAACGCCAAAAATCCAACAAGAATGCTATAACAAGATTTTCATAAAAATGATAATATAATACCAGTCATTGTTCATGAACAGCCACAGATAAAATCGAATAACAAGTATAATGAAAAAATTTTATATAGGAGTTTTGCGCAAAACTCACAACAATTGAGAGGTATTGAGAGGTAAAACTAACTATGAGTAATGAAGCAATTACAACAGCTGGAAGCTGTCAGAAAGCAGGCGTACCGGATCTGTCCTGGAAAAAGCGTATTGCTTATGGCTGCGGAGACACCGCATGCAACATCGTCTTTGGAATGACAAGTGCACTGCTCACGTTATTTTATACGGACTATGCAGGTATTCCGATCGCAACCGTAGGTCTGGTCATGCTGATATCACGTATCTTTGACGGGACATCCGATTTGATCATGGGTGTAATCGTCAGCAAAACAAAATCAAGATGGGGAAAGGCCAGGCCCTGGATTCTGTGGATGGCAATCCCCTACGTAATATGTGCAGTGGCGATGTTTATCATACCACAGACGAGCACAACGCTGCAATTCTGGTATATACTGATCACCTATAATCTTTGTACAACCATTTGCTATACGGCAATTAACGTCCCCTACGGCACACTGTCCGCTTTGATGACACGTTCGTCACATGAGCGGGACTTACTATCTATCATCCGTATGACGATGGCACCGCTTGGAAGGCTTATCGCGGTCACGCTGACAATGCCGATCGTAAAACTGTTCGGAGATACTCAGTCTGCATGGATGAAAGCAATGATGATGTGGTGCGTTCTCGCATTTTTTCTGCTTTTGATCTGTTTTAAATACTGTGAGGAAGAGGTTATGATCAAAACCGCCGAAAAACATCAAAAAGCATCGTTCCGGAAAAATATCAAAGCTCTTCTGACAAACCAGTATTTCTGGGCAACTCTGATACTCTGGATGATCACCTGTATCCACCAGACCTTAGTCGGAACTGTCCTGCCGTATTACTGCAAATATATCTTCGGAAATGACAGCTGGATGTACAGTACTCTGTATATGGCTGAGTCTGTAACGCTGATCGCAGGAGCTCTCCTGTGCCCGGTGCTGCTGAAACGCTTTGGAAAGAGGAGCCTGTCTCTGCTCGGCTGTATTGTCGCTGTTGCAGCACAGGCAGCATTTCTGCTGAATCCCCACAGTTACGAATGGGCTCTTGTAACTTCAATACTGAGAGCGCTGGGACAGGCTCCTGTCACAGCTGTTATTTTCGGAATGATGGGTGATGTGATTGAATTCGGCCAGTGGAAAAGCCATATCCGTCAGGAAAGTCTTGTATTTGGCGGTGGCTCTCTGGGATTTAAAATGGGAGTCGGTGCAACCAGCGCCGTTATCAGCTCGCTGCTGATGCGAAGCGGATATGTCAGTTCCGAAACAGGAGGTGCCGTTCAGCCGGAATCTGCAAGGACGATGATTATGAACATCTACGAATACGGAACACTTCTGATCTGGGTGATTGCAGTGATCGTACTGCTCCTGTACCAGCTGGATAAACGTTATCCTGATATCATGAGTGATTTAAAACTGCGGGAATCCCGCGGTGAAATATAAACCGGCATGTAACTGCCGGCCAGCAGCCAAAAGGCAGAACTGCTTTTCCCATGTTCTGCCTTTTATGCTATTCAAATTCTTTGATCCTCTCTGCAATCGTATTGCCTCCCGCCAGACGATGATATGCGGCGGTCGGAATCAGCATGCATGCCAGCACAATCAGGACCACCCCAATTATGACGGGTACCAAAGGTATTTTAAATGCGGTCTCTGTGTAATTTAATGCACGGTAGCATCCGTATGTTATCCCAAGTCCGACGGTAGCCGTCAGCAGCACGGAACCGAATGCATACAACAGTCCCTCACGCATCAGCATGCCTCTCATCTGTTTATCCGTCATTCCGATACTTTCCATAATAGCCAGCGAAGTCCGGCGGTTCTGAATGCTGCCCAACACAGTGTTGATATAGTTCATAAGCCCAATCCATGCCAGAATCAGAGATATCCCGATGCCGATCTCCATCATATTTCCCTGCGCTCTTTCCAGTTCTTTCATATCTTCCAGCCTGGACTCCCAGGAAAAATCTCTTGCATAAGGACTGATGTCTATTAATCGTTTCACTTTCCTCTCGGTATCCTCATCATACTCTTTCTCATATTGAATATCGATTTTCGCAATGTACGGATTTTGGGCGCATTGTTTCAGGTACGTATCACTTACAATGACGATCGGGGCACCCCCTGTCGAACTTCCATAATACGGGTCATCTGTCAGCCCCGCTATGTTCAGCCGATACTGTGTGTCTGTGCTGCCGTCCGGTGAATACACTACACCTTTTCCCTCTAATCGTTTCATATCAAGCGACAGTCCGCCCCGGTAAAGAATACAGGTTTCTCCGCGCATAAAAGCCTCTTTATCGACATCGCCTCCCAGTTCGTCATTCAGAGTTTTCAGTCCATCCTCATCAATTCCTTTTAAGAACGAATAAAATTTTTCAGGATTCCTTTTATACGCTTCAACATCTGTATCATACGGATAATCCTTCCATACCTCATAAAACTCTCTCATCCAGACATCGGAGAATTCCGGTTCCCACGGCACGATGATCCTGGCACTCCACAGCGGACGTATCTCCCTGATACCTGTAATTCCCTCAAGATCATTAAGAAATGCATCGTCCATGATATGAATCCAGTCTTCTGTATTTTCCTTTTGAAGTGTATCATTTTGAAGTATCAGATCCGTATCCATGTTATTTGACATCACTGTTTTGGCACTCTGGCTTTGAATCAGTGTGACCAGGCACAGAAACACAGACAGGCTTGCCGCCAGCGAAAGCATGACGATCCCGGTCTTTTTCCAGTCCTTTTGAAGCTGCTCCCCTGCCATCCTCCACAAAACATGCAGTCTGCCTGTTCTGCGGGAGAGTCTGCGCGGCGAACCCGCGCGATATCTCATGGCTTCTACCGGTGATACCGAGGCAGCAATTTTCGCAGGTCGGCGGCTGCAAAGAAAGACTGTGATTCCCACGAACAGTATGGTTCCGAGAAAAACCGCAGGATGAAAAGAAATCTCTACTGCCAGTTTATGAATACCGAGCGCCCTTACCACTGCCGGAATCAGCAGGTATGAGACGGCAAAACCTGCCAGAAGCCCGGCGCCTGTTCCGATAATGGTGACGCAGAGCATCTGTTTCTGTATCAGACAGTATATCTGTCTTTCCGTCATGCCCACCGTCTGCATGAGTCCATAATACCTGATATTGCCGGATACCGATAAGTACAGGATATTATAGATGAGCAGATAAGCACTTATACATGTGATAATGACCAGTCCTGCCATTCCTGCGAGAACACCTGCCGTTTTCTCCATCGTGACGGTGGGCATAAAATACTGCCGGTTTGACAGACAAAGACTCTTCTCCAGATCAGACAACGTCTTCTGCCGTATAAGAGAACCTCTGAACTTCAGATTAAGCACACCGTTATAACGCAATTGATACCCGGACTGTTTATAAAACGACTCCGATACATAGAACGCGTCTTTCGTACCATATCCCTCCCATATTCCGGATATCAAAAACTCCCTGGTATGTGTTCCTTTTTTATCGGAATAAGTCAGAATAAAACGGTCCCCAACACCGAGATTTCCTTTTCCGCAGTTTTGAAGTGCTTCCCTGGTGGCCATCAGTTCATGATCTTTTTCCGGGTACTCCCCTTTCACCCATTCCCGTGCGGGAGCCAGAATATTTTCCCATTGGACTTCATCACACCACAGCATGCCTGAATACATGGTATCATCCACATCTGTCTCCATCGCATATCCGGCATAGGCTTCCGTGCCGGCATACAGTATATTTTCATCCCGCCCGCATATCTCTTTTTGCCCCTCCGTAAATCCATTGACCAGCAGGGCATCATAGTCCCCGCCCTGCAGGCGCATCTCCTGCTGATGCTGCATTTTAAAATATGTGGTTCCCACAGTCAGGACACTGAACAGCATAAAAGCCGACAACATGATCGCCGCAGTGATGATTCCAAACCTCTGTTTATTCCTGACGAGCGAGCGCCTGCACATTTTAACAAGAATATTCTGGTTATTATTAGCTAACATTTGCAGCACTTCCTTCCACAATTCTGCCATCTTCAATGCGTACTATACGGTCCGCCATCTGTGCGATGTCATGGTCATGTGTAATCAGTACGATGGTCTGCTGAAACTGCTTCGCTGCTATTCTCAGAAGTCCCATAACATCATGACTGGCAGCCGTATCGAGATTTCCTGTCGGCTCATCCGCCAGTATAATGGATGGCTTGGAAGCGATTGCCCTTGCAATAGCCACCCGCTGCTGCTGTCCGCCTGACAGTGTCCCCGGCAATGCCTCTGCTCTATCCTGCAGTTTCAGGATCTTGAGTATATGCCCGATATAATCACTGTCTGCCTGTTTTCCATCCAGTTCTACAGGCAGTGTTATATTTTCATATACATTTAAGTCAGGCACCAGATTATAGTTCTGGAAAACAAATCCCACCTTTCTCCTCCGAAAGATTGCCAGCTGTTCTTTATTCAGATTTGTAATTTTTCTGTGGTCAATATATACCTCACCTTCCGTCGGCACATCAAGACCGCCGATCATGTGGAGCAGGGTGCTCTTTCCACTTCCCGACTTCCCGATAATTGCCACAAATTCTCTCTCCCGCACAGCAAAATCCACACCGTCCAGAGCTTTTACAACAGTTTCACCCAGCTTGTAATATTTTTTCAATGCCCGTGTTTCTATCATCCATGATTCCATTCTTTTATGTCCCTCCTTTACAGACCAAGCATATCTCATAAAAATCACAAACTGCTCACAATCCGTGATTATCACAAAACTGTGATAATCACACATCAGCCGTTCGGAAGATATATTTGAAAATCTGAGCCTTTTCCTGCTTCAGAGTATACCTGAATATATCCTTTTTGCAGCGTCAGTATTTCTCTTGCCAGATATAGTCCGACACCTATCCCTTCCTCACTGTGCACCTCCGGTTCGCGATAAAACCTGGTAAATATCTCCGCCTGACGTTCCAGTGCAATTCCTTTTCCGGAATCCCTGATACTGATCTTCGTGAAAATTTCCTGAATATCCACGGATATACGGATACACCCTCCTGTATACGTATACTTAACGGCATTGTCCAGAATATTAAAGATGGCTTCCTCCGTCCATTTTCTGTCATGGCAGATCTGAACACTTTCATCGCACGATACATATATTCTAATTTGTTTCTTCTCCGCCTTTGGAACAACGGCAGCGACAGCACCACCCAATGTTTCAAGCAGGTAATCTTTGCGCTGACAGATCTTGATAATGCCCGTCTCCAGCCTGGACATCTTTACCATGCTCTGCAGTAAAAAATCAAGCTTCTCCGTCTGCCCTGTTATTCTTGTAAGAAATTCCCGCTCTTTTTCTAACAGATTCCGTTCCGCGGCAAACAATTCCAGATACATTTTCATATTGGCGATGGGCGTTTTTGTCTGGTGTGAAATATCGGATATCAATTCCTGAATTTTACGTTTTTCCTCAGTCCCTTCCCTGTCTTTCTGTTTCCAGATATGCTGCACCCTCTGTAGTTCCTCATATACCTTACTCCACAGTGTATCCCTGTCCACATCTGAATCCGGCAGATCTCGTCCTGAGGCCATATCATCCAGATGCCTCTCCAACAGGTTCTCAAACGAATAAATATCCCGTTTCAGACATCGCATCTTCCATCCCATAAAGGCAATCACACAGCACATGCCGATGATAACCACAATCAGCCCAGCCATTGATATCCCATCCCGTAAACGTTTGATATATATTTGTGCTCTCCATCTTCTATCTTGCCCCTCAGACGGTTGACGTTCACTGCAAGCGCGTGCTTATCCACAAACCGGCCGTCGATGTCCCACAGATGCTCCAACAATACCGAATACGTCAGAAGCTGCCCGCTGTGTCCTGACAGATATCTGAGCAGGCGGAATTCTGTAGGTGTCACCGTACATTCTTTTCCGTCAACAGTTACATTTGCCGTTTCAAAATTCATGTATAAATAACCGTCATCAAAAATATTCTGCCCGAAGACAGGTTCTCTTTTCATAATTACATTTATTTTTTTTAATAAGACTTTCATGGAAAACGGTTTTATGACGTAATCCTCCGCTCCCAGTTCATAACCTCTCAGAACATCCTCCTCGAGATCCCTGGCTGTGAGGAACAGTACCGGAGTCCTTTTCCGGCTCCGGACCCAATTGCAGAAAGAAAACCCGTCTCCATCCGGAAGGTTCACATCCAGCAATATAAGTGCTGCACTTTCTTTTAAACAGGCCTTTTTCGCCTCCTCAAGTGAATGTGCACACTCTGTACGATACCCCTCGCTCTGCAGCGCATAACAAATCCCCTGGTTCAATTGCCAGTCGTCCTCAACTACTAATATCTTCTGCATCCTCTACCTCAATTTTATAATATCGTTCCCTGCAACTGTATGTAACATATTTCATGTCATATTATACAGGATGTCAGTTGCCATCACAATTCAGAATGTCCTGAATCTTCAGATGTGAAAGACTTTGTAAGAGAGATTCCGCCGCTGCGTGAGCACGCGGAGCGTTTTTGCAGCAAAAAATCACCTTCCGATTATTAAAAGCCTGCCGGCCTGTTAATAATGGAGAAGGTGATTGTTAAAAGTAATATGTTCTATATAATAGCTTCTGCTTTATGATTCTGAAGATGCGCTGTCTGTTGTACCGCTTCCTGAGGAACTTCCCGCAGCACTGTCACTGTCTGTCGAGCTGCCGCCTGTAGTGCTGTCACTGTCTGCTGCACTGCTTCCTGTCTGGCTGTTGCTTTCTCCCGCGCCGCTTCCTGCCTGGCTGTCACTGTCTGCTGCATCGCTTCCTGTCGTACTGTTGCTGTCTTTTGACTCACTTCCCGTCGTACTGTTGCTGTCTTTCGATTCGCTTCCTGTTGCGCTGCTGTCTTTCGATTCACTGTCTTTGGAAGTGCTGCTGTCTTTTGAGCTGCTTCCCGCCTGGCTGTCACTCTCTGTTGAAGAGCTGTTGGTAGTGCTGGATTTATCATCGTCAGATCCGCAGCCTGTGAAAACACCAATCGACAGAGCTGCTACACATGTCAGTGCTAAAAGTTTTAAAGCAAATTTACGTTTCATTTTTTTTAAACACTCCTTTCAAGTCATAACCTGTATTGTTGTAATGATTCTTTTCCGTTTACTATTTTTGACTCGTCCTCCCTTCGCTTAGGAATAAATATATCATAGCTGGAAAATGTGACCATTCAGTGTTTAATGTATGAGTTTTTTCTTATGAAACAGTGTTTACTTTCTTAACAAAATCTAAAATTCCAGTTCATATAATTGATTTTCCATTTCTTTTAATTCTGAGGCAAAGCCCTTAAAGCGTTCCCTGATGCGCTCCTGATTCGCTTCTTTTGCTTTATACAGCATGCGGTGCTCCATGCTCGCCCACAAATCCATGGCAAGGGAGCGTATCTGGATCTCAACAGGATAATACTGTTTACAGTCCGTGCGATAGACCGGAGTTCCCAGTACCAGATGATAACTGCGGTACCCGTTAGGCTTTGGCTGTGTCACATAATCACACTCCTTTACGATCACCGTATCTGAATATTTTTTTAGATGAGCGGCAATGGGGACGATATCCTGTTCGAAATAGCATATGATCCTGATTCCCGCAATATCTGTCAGATAATCTTTAGCAGACTCCAGAGCGGGTGGATGCCCTTTCCGTTTTAATTTAGCCTGAATACTCTCTGAATTTTTTATCCGTGACTGTATATTGTGTATCGGATAATCCCTGTATCGCATCCGGTATTCCTCATTTAAAGCATCAATATGCACCAGAAGACTTGACATGGCTTCCTGATACGGCTTTATCATGGTCTGGTATTCTTCTATTCCTGCTGTTTTTGTTGACAAAGGATGTTTCACCTCCTGATCTTAGTTGTATCTAATCATAGCAGAGAATTATGATTTTTTTGTGTAGGAAAAAGAAAATATTGGAATCCATTTCATAAAATATTAAATTATGCTATACGCCTGGAAAGATTCATTGAGCCTGTCTGCAAGTTTCTCCTGCGTCATGCCCGTCGCTTTTCTTAATTGAAATTTTTCCGCTTTGTTTAATAAGAATGACATGGTAATACTTATGGCATCAAACATCTTTTTTATGATAGAAACTGTTGGAATCCGTTCCGAGAAAGGTATATAATAAAGGCAGCAAAGAGTGTTCGCCCAAAATACAAAGGAGGAGCTAATAATGAATGAAGTTTATGATTTTTTAAAAGCATGTGAAACTTATTATCTGGCAACCATGGAAGGAGATCAGCCTCGGGTACGTCCGTTTGGAACAATCGACATTTACGATGGCAAACTTTATATTCAAACCGGTAAAGTAAAAAATGTTTCAAAGCAGATGAAATCAAACCCGAAAGTCGAGATCTGTGGTTTTCTGAATGGCAAATGGCTTCGTGTTGCCGGCATTGCTGTGGAAGATGATAATATGGAAGCACAGAAACATATGCTGGACGCGTATCCGTCTCTGCAGAACATGTATCAGCCGGGTGACGGCAATACACAGGTTTTCTATCTGAAAGATGTGACAGCAACCTTCTCTTCATTTACTGAAGAACCAAGAGTCATCACATTCTGACAGCAACCGTGCATTAACTGTGAAACAAACAATGAATTTTGTGGAAATATTACTTGCGCTTTACATACAGACATGGTATTATAATGTCTGCGTGTAAAGCAGGCCGGCGTGTCGGAATGGCAGACGAGGCAGACTCAAAATCTGTTGTGGGTAACCACGTGTGGGTTCAAGTCCCACCGCCGGCAGTATCAGATCCAGTATTTCTAAGAGATACCGGATCTTTTTTTGTCCTGAAGCGGCTTATGCATGGAAACAATTCTGTCCGGTAATGAGAACATCGTACAGTTACCTGAATCGATAAGGAGTTTCGGAAAAAGCGAGAGACAAAAACATTCCCACCGGAAATCTCAATGCCGTCATAACATTGGTTCAGGTGGGAATGTTCTAATTCAGGGGTGAACTGGTTAAAACCTGGTATTAACCGACACCCCTCTGATTGTTACTCGGTTTCAAATATCTTCTTATAGATCGGAAAGCAGTCAAAGGTAGCAAAATAATCTCTCGGTGTCTCCGCACGCCGGATCATTTCAAAACTTCCGTCTTCTTTCAGCAGCACCTCGGCTGATTTCAATTTCCCATTATAGTTATATCCCATTGCAAATCCATGGGCTCCCGTGTCATGGATAACCAGAAGATCTCCCATATCAATCTTCGGAAGCATCCTGTCCACTGCAAATTTATCATTATTCTCACAGAGTGACCCGGTTACATCATACATATGGTCACATGGGGCATCCTCTTTTCCCATCACCGTGATATGATGATATGCGCCGTACATTGCCGGCCGCATGAGGTTTACCGCGCAGGCATCGCAGCCGATATACTCTTTATGTGTATGTTTTTCATGAATGGCCTCTGTGACAAGACAGCCATACGGTCCTGTCATAAACCGTCCAAGCTCAGTATACAGCGCAACATCCCCCATTCCTGCAGGCACCAGAATTTCTTCGTAGACTTTTCGCACACCTTCTCCGATCAACCGGATATCATTTGGCTCCTGGTCAGGACGGTAAGGAATACCAATTCCTCCCGAAAGATTGATAAAGCGAATATCTGCACCTGTCTCTTCTTTCAGACGGACAGCCACTTCAAACAATACTTTTGCCAGCATCGGATAATACTCATTTGTGACAGTATTGCTGGCTAAAAACGCATGAATTCCGAATTCTTCCGCGCCCTTTTCTTTTAAAATTTTAAATGCTTCAAACAGCTGATCCGTCGTCATACCGTATTTCGCATCACCAGGATTATCCATGATATCATTACTGATTTTGAACAGTCCGCCGGGATTGTAGCGGCAGCTGATCTTTTTCGGGATATATCCGATTGATTTTTCCAGAAAATCAATATGTGTAATGTCATCCAGATTAATGATGGCATTAATCTTATTGGCATATTGATATTCAGAAGCCGGTGTTGCATTTGAGGAGAACATGATATCATCCCCGCTGCAGCCCAGTGCATCCGAGAGCATCAGCTCTGTCATGGAAGAACAGTCACAGCCACAGTCGTATTCCCGCAGAATATCGATCAGAAACGGATTCGGGCAGGCTTTTACCGCATAATATTCGCGGTATCCCTTATTCCATGCAAATGCCTCCTTCAGTGCCTGGGCATTTTCACGAATTCCTTTCTCATCATACAAATGAAAAGGAGTCGGTATTGTCTGTCGGATCTCTTCCAGCTTTTGTTTTGTCACAAATGGTTTCTTGGTCATTTCATATTCCTCCTCATTAGTCACTCCTTATTTAGCCTGGATAATATGCAGCATGTTCGTCACGGCACCTTCACCCGTTACAATATTAGTTGCCGGATCCCCCGCCGTAAATACAACAAGATCCCCGGTTTTTATAAACTTTTCACGTTCCACGACGTACATCGCATGAGATATAATATTTTCCGTACTGTCTTCTTCATATCCGCTGAGCGGCCTTACACCCCAGAAAATCTGCATCTTACGCTGTACCCAGTCATTCGGTGTCACCGCATAAATCGGCACTTTCGGCCGGAAATTGGAAATCAGGCGTGCCGTCTGGCCCGATACAGTAGGTGTCACGATACACTTTGCGTGCAGATAAATACTGGACTGTACCGCTGCCACACCGACAGTGCTGGATACATTGCTGTTCCCGCGCAGTGCACGGTAATCCAGAAAATGTTCATAGTCAATGTATGGCTCTGTTGAATTCGCGATCTCCACCATCATATGTACGGATTCGATCGGATATTTGCCAACTGCCGTTTCTCCTGAAAGCATGATTGCATCTGTTCCGTCATAAATCGCATTCGCAACATCCGTCACTTCAGCTCTTGTCGGACGCGGATTTCGTATCATGGAATCCAGCATCTGCGTCGCGGTGATTACCGGTTTATAACGCTCATTGCATTTTCTGATGATTTCTTTCTGAATATGCGGTACTTCCCATGCCGGAATTTCCACCCCAAGGTCACCTCTGGCAACCATGATACCGTCTGAATGCTGAATAATACGGTCAATATTCGCTACACCTTCAATACTCTCGATCTTGGCAATGATATCAATATGCTCACCGCCGTGCTCCTTCAGCAGACTTCGGATCTCTTTGATCGCATCCGCATTTCGTACAAACGATGCAGCAATGAAATCAACACCCTGCTCAATCCCAAACAGGATATCTTTTATATCCTGTTCCGTAATATTCGGCAGGTTTGTACTGGTTCCCGGAATGTTGATGCCTTTTCGTTCCCCGAGTTCTCCGCCGTTTACAACGGTACATACAACATCCGTATGCGTTGTGGATTCCACCTTCAGCTCGATCAGCCCGTCATCCACAAGAATACGTGCGCCACGCTTTACGTCCATCGGAAGGCCTTCATAAGTCTGATAGCAGATATCTTTATTCCCGGAGATTTTATTTGTCGTGAGCGTAAAGGTATCTCCGGTATTCAGAGTTACCGGCGTATGTTCCTCGAGCAGTCCCGTCCTGATCTCGGGTCCTTTCGTGTCCAGCAGGATCGCAATCGGTTTTTTCATCTCCGCACGGACTTCCTTCAGCATGTCCATGCGGGCTTTCTGCTCCTCATGAGACCCGTGTGAAAAATTGAATCTGGCGATATCCATTCCCGCCTCAATCAGCTGTTTCATCATTTCACGTTTATCAGTATTCGGGCCCATAGTACAGACTATTTTTGTTTTTTTCATATTTGTTTAACTCCTTATTGTATATGTTTATGTGTAAATAAATGATCCTGGCAATACTCATAATTGCCCCTGCATTTTGAACAAAAACGAAATTCGAGATCATCCCCGTCTTTTTCCGTTCTTCCGCAGACCGCACACTTATGCTTTGTGACGTTCGGATTCTGACTCTTGTGTACTGCTTTGGCGTACGTCCGTTTACGTTTTACCTCATGCGGTGAATAGCGTGCCAGGTTCCTGGTGGCAAAAAAATAAATAATAAAATTCATCAGACTACATATGATAGCCACACGTGTCGTCCACCCGCTTTGGAACATCTGCCATGCAAGAAAGATCACATCCAGCCATGCCAGCCATTTGATCTTGATCGGAATGATAAAGTACAAAAGTACCTGCATATCCGGATAGGTCGCCGCAAAACCCAGGAAAATTGAGAGTGAAATATAATACGTGCTGAAAAAACCACCCCGCATTATAAGAAGGGTTTCTCCTCCCAGAACAAAATACATGATAAATGATCCGATTACGGTCAGAATGATTCCGCCAAAAATGTAAAAGTTGTAGCGGAAAGCCCCCCAGGTCTTTTCCAGCGTCGTACCGATGGAATAGTAAAAAAACAACATGATAATCGTAAAGATATCAAGATTGCCGGGAGGTATCAAAAGCCAGCTTACAATCCTCCACACCTGTCCCCGTAAAATCAGTCCAGGCTCCAGCAGACAGTAGTTCATCACATTTGGCGCCAGGTACATCAACAGATATCCGACAACATACGTTATGATAATATACAGTGTCAGGTTTGGAATTGCATATTTTCCAAATTTCCGTTCCATTTTGTTGATCCAGTTCATAAGATCTCCTCTTTAATTTTTAGTTCCATATCAATAGAAAATCAGATTTTATTATACGCTGTGCCCCACCCTTTGTCAATTTTTTTGCTCGTGTTTACAGCTTATTTACATTTACAAACGTCTTTTGGTCAGCTATAATACAAACTGGTACTAATGACAGAAAACAGAAAGGATAACAGTATGGCAGGATCATCATTCGGTACACTTTTTACCGTTACCACATGGGGCGAATCTCATGGAAAGGGCGTCGGCGTCGTCGTAGACGGATGTCCGTCAGGCCTTTTACTTCAGGAGTCAGATATCCAGGCATTTTTAAACCGCAGAAAGCCGGGTCAGAATAAATATGCAACACCCAGAAAAGAAGCAGACGAGGTTGAAATCCTCTCCGGTATTTTTGAAGGCCGGACCACCGGGACACCGATTTCCATGGTCGTCCGCAATACCAGCCAGCGTTCCGGCGACTATGGGGAGATCGCTTCTTATTATCGCCCCGGACACGCAGATTATACCTTCGATCAGAAATATGGCTTCCGGGACTACCGCGGAGGAGGACGATCTTCCGGCCGTGAGACGATCGGCCGTGTCGCTGCCGGCGCTATCGCCGTAAAAATCCTGAACAGCCTCGGCGTTTCCATCTGTACTTACACCAAAGCAATTGGTCCGGTCACTGCCGAACACTTCCACCCGGAACTGATCGCCGATAACCCGCTGTACATGCCGGACACAGATGCCAGTGAAAGGGCACAGGCATATCTCGATGACTGCATGAAGCATCACGATTCATCCGGAGGTGTCGTTGAATGCATCGTCAGCCATTTTCCTGCGGGTGCAGGAACTCCGGTATTTGAGAAGCTGGATGCCAACCTTGGCAAGGCAGTCTTTTCCATCGGGGCCGTAAAAGCAGTTGAGATCGGTGACGGGTTTGCCGCAGCAACAGCAACCGGGCTTATCAACAACGACGGATTCTGCTGCAGCGCGGATGGACATATCGGCAAATCAACAAACCATTCCGGTGGTATCCTCGGAGGTATCAGCGACGGAAGTGATATCATAATACGTGCGGCTTTCAAACCAACCCCTTCCATTTTTTCCACCCAGCAGACGGTTAACCGTCAGGGCGAATCGATAGATATCAACATTAAAGGACGCCATGATCCCATCATCGTCCCACGCGCAGTCGTCGTCGTAGAGTCCATGACGGCCATAACACTGGTCGATGCTCTGCTGTGCGGCATGGGAGCACGCATGGAACATCTTAAGCTCATCTGGAAATCCGAATCATAAATATTAAAACGCCGAAAACCGGGCAGAGTCAGAGCACTGCTGCCCTCTTCTTCGCCCGGCTTTCATTTCCCTCATCTATTCAAACTGCTGTCCTACTTTCTCTATCAGTATACAGTTCGGCGTCTCCACCTTCATAGGTTTTCCTTTCATCATCAAAAGTTTTCTTTCATAGTCAATGGTAAATGTCGTAATGCTGTCCGACTCATGATTTACGATAGCGATATGCTTTCCATCCGGGAACAGACGCATACTTTTTGGATATTCTCCGCTGATCGGAAGTGAGAACTGGCTGCTCAGCATGCCCGTCTCCTGGTCGATTTTAAACATCGTAATGGAATTATCCCCCGCTGTCGACGCAAACAGGTAATTGCCGTCAGGCGAGATTGCAAGAGCCTCCGCGGCGTCATGCATCGGATCAAGTTCCGTATCCAGAATACTGATATTCTGAATCTTTTCAAATACCGGTCCCTTACTGCCCTCATGGTAAGAAAACACGTCGATATCATTGCTCAGTTCATAGACAAGATAAGCAAATTTACCGTTGTTAGAAAATTTCATTTCTCTCGGACCGGATTCTCTGCGGCATCTGATAATATCCTGCAGGTTCAGCTTGTCTTTTCTTTTATCTATTCCGTATACCTTCACCTGGTCGATTCCATTGTCAACCGCACACACATAATTGTCATCCGGGGTCGGAACGACACAGCTTACATGCGGGCGGAAACTCCGTTCTGCCACACTGCCGGTTCCCTTGTGAAAGATGCCGTCCATGACACTCCCCAGCCTTCCGTCGCGGTGTGTATGCACCACCGTCACCTTACCATCGTGATATCCCGCCACAAACAAATATTTTCCGGTGACATCAACCGAGAGATAACACCCTCTCATACCGTCAATGTCAACTTTATTAATATATTCCAAATCTCCGTCCGGATGAATCGCGAAAACCGCGACTCCTTCATCCGCAATCGAATAAAGGTATTTTCCGTTTTTCGAACGCGCCAGATAGGAAGAATTGTTAACCGGAACTACTTTACGTTCCGTGAGCGTTCCCTCTTCCACATCGACGTCATACAGATGGATGCCGATACTGCTTCCGTGTGTATAAGTACCCACATACGCTACATATTTTTCCTGGTTCATGCAAAAGCCCGTCCTTTCAAACTTTTTCCTGTATATGGATTATTTTATCATGCTTTTTTCTTTCTGTACACCAAAAGATTCAGCAGATTTTCTTGACACTTTCTCCTCTTTGTTTATAATACATATCATCACATCACGAAAGAGGGTCCGTCATGAACCGAATACTGACTTATCATATTACTGCAGCCGATGCCGGTATGTCCGTCGGTGAATATCTGCAGTCCAGAGGATATTCCCGCCATATTATCATCCGTCTTAAACAGACTCCCCTTGGCATACACATCGACGGCCGGAAAGTTTTGACTTCTCACCGGTTATCCACAGGAGAAATCCTGACTGTACAGATCATCGAGGAATATTCATCTGAAAAGATACCGCCCTCAGACCTTCCGCTGTCAGTCGTCTATGAGGATGACGATCTGATTATACTGAATAAACCGGCAGACATGCCGGTGCATCCTTCTTCAGGCAACTATGAAAATACCCTTGCAAACGCCGTTGCATATTACTACCAATGTCAGAATCTCCCATTCGTCTTCCGCTGTATGAACCGGCTGGACCGTGATACAACGGGGCTTTTAATCCTCGCCAAAAACATGCTGAGCGCTGCCATTCTCTCCCGGCAAATGAAAGAGCGCGGCATCTCCCGCACTTACCTGGCTCTCGTCAGGGGCAACCCGGAACCGGATTCCGGCACGATCAACGCACCGATCGCGCGCGTCCCCGATTCCGTGCTGGAACGATGCGTCAGCGGGGACGGTGCAGCGGCTGTCACGCACTATCACGTTTGCAGACAGCTATTATCTTCTGCACTCGTTGAACTGCATCTGGAAACAGGACGCACACACCAGATCCGGGTGCACATGAAACATATCGGGCACCCGCTGCTCGGGGACTTTCTTTACAATCCGCAGGATACCTCCCTTCCACGTCAGGCACTGCACTCCCATACTCTGCAGTTCATACACCCAATCACAGGCCGTGAACTTTTATTTCATGCCCCTCTTCCCCGGGATATGCAGGAATACATCCGCCTTCACGAAGGCAGGGCAGAGCCGTCAAAATAAGATGACGCACTCTGCCCCGTCCTGCCGCACAGCGGTATTCTAAACCGCACGAATGCGCGGCACTTCATCAATATGCAGATATTTACTTACACATTTAATGATCAGGTCATGTTCTGACACCGGGTCCATGCCGGATACAAGAATGGTTCCTATCACACCCACTTCCTCGATCCGTATCGGAAATCCACCTCCGCTTGCTGCAAAATCTTTGCAGTCCGGGAATCTCTCTTCCAAGGTCTCACCGGATTCTCTGAGCACCATCGCCAGATGCAGGCTGCTCCGCTCTGTCATCATAACCGTTTTTTGTTTCTTAGACAGCCACATTTCATTGCACAGGTTTGTACCGTCAAATGCATATTGAAACACGGTAAATCCATTGTTCAGCCGAATACTGATCGCAGGAAACACCCCTCTTCTCTGCGCCTCTGCCACGAGCATATTGCCCAGCGTCCACGCATCTGCATTCGTAAAATGAGAAAACTGAAGAATCTCTTCCTGCATTTCAAGCACTTCAATCACTTCATTAATCGTCATATGAAATCCCTCCTGTCATGTCCAACAAATTTTACTCTATTATACTGCAAATCCGGGTATTTTACAAATCATCCTTCATAAGCCAAAAAAACTGAGATATCCTCTGATCAGGGGCTCCCCGAACATCTGACCAAAATACACGCCAATACACAGAAACGGTCCATATAAAAAATTTTTATCATTCCGTTCATCGTCACCCAGCAGTTTTTTTAATGCATAAATTCCGCCGCAAAATACTGCAAACGTAAAAGATAACAGCATTACTTTCCACCCGTTAAACATGCCGCAGACAGCCATCAGAAAAATCTCATCCATCGTAAATGCCGATGGAATTCTGAATTTGACACCGTACAGCGGCAGACTTATGCAGAGACAACCCACTGCATATTCCAAGTACGGCGGCTGATTCAAAAAAAGAAGCTGAAGGACGGCAGGGACTGTAATCAGCTTCAGCAATACAGCCGGAATTTTTCCGGTGTCCCACTCTGTGAGCCCTGTCACCGTAATAAGTGCCAGAAAGACAAACATCAGGCAGGCACGAAACGTCCAGCCCATGCGGCAGACACTGGCCAATGCAGTGATACCGCCCAGCAGTTCAACCCTTGAATATCGAATCGGTATGACCGTGTCACAATATCGGCATCTTCCGCCAAGCCGGAGCCAGCTGACGACCGGAATCATATCATACATCGTCAATACATGTCCGCAGACCATGCACTGGTTATGCTCCCTTAATATCGAAATCCCCCTCGGAAGCCGGTATATCACAACGTTCAGGAAAGAATAAAAACATGATCCCGCAGTAAATATTAAGAATATTCCCAGCAATTCCAGAAAAATCATCATACCTTTTTCATTCCTTCATACTATTTATTAAATTATATCAATTTAGCGGAATTTCTTCAAGACAACATCGTCATTTGTTTCTGTTTTTTTCTGGATAATTTTTCATTTCTCCGGTAATACTTAGGATATCGTTCAAGAAAGGATTGGTATAAATATGGCAGTAGATTTTAAAAACAGTGTGACAAAAGATAACCTGATGCGTGCATTTGCCGGTGAAAGTCAGGCCAGGAACCGTTATACGATGGCTGCATCTCAGGCAAAAAAAGAGCACCTGCATGTCATTGAGGCAATTTTTACATTTACCGCTGATCAGGAAAAGGAGCATGCAGAAATATTTTACAAGCATCTGACTGAGCTGGCAGGAGAATCCATTTCCATCGACGGTGCATATCCGGTAGATATCGCTTCCGATGTTGCACAGCTGCTGCGCTATGCACAGCACAATGAATATGAAGAGCATGATGATGTCTATAAACACTTTGCCGAAACAGCTCAGGAAGAGGGATTTCAGAATGTGGCCGGATCTTTCCGTATGATCGCAAACATCGAAAAAACACACGGAGACCGGTTCGGACGTTTTGCCGATATGCTGGAACAGGGCAAACTCTTTGTCGCTGAGGCGGAAACAGCGTGGATGTGCCTCGAATGCGGTAATATTTATTACGGCACAGAAGTTCCGGAACAGTGTCCTGTCTGCCACCATGACAAGGGATATTACATCCGCCTGGAACTGGCACCATTTGAAAACTGAACAGGAGGTAAAAACGATGGTAAAAGAACCAAAATTCTTTATGAACAAAGAGAAAACCGTAATTTTTGACGCGATCCTTGGATGCGGTGATCAGGCACTGTCCTGTGACTGCAACTCTCTGGAAGAACTCGTGCCCAACACTTCTGAGGGAGCTGCTGAAAAGCATCTGCCGGTCATCGAAGTGAACGGTCAGCATGTGACTGTAAAAGTCGGAAGCGTCTTTCATCCGATGACTGAGGAACACAGCATTGCGTGGGTCTATCTGTTTACAAAAGCCGGATGCTGTCAGCGCGTTTATCTGGACGGACTGTGTGAACCAGTCGCCGAATTCGTATTAAACGAAAATGACGAACCGGCGGCGGCATATGCATACTGTAATCTCCATGGCTTCTGGAAAACTGAATACAAATAAAAATATCGCCCGCAATTTTAAACTGCGGGCGATATATCTTTTAGTCCGGCTGAGAAATCTCCGGGTCCGGCTGAGCGCTGTGTATTTCTTTTCCAAGAAATCTCTGCAGCGGTTTTTGGAAACAACGTGTATACAGTTTGATGAACAGTCCGACACCAAACGCGGCGATCAGTGTTCCCTCCCGAATTCCCCTGAATTCTTTCAAAAAGCAGATTGATAAGATCGCAGAAACTGCTACGACAGACCAGTCGAAAAAAATTTTCATCGTGGACATCGGGCGTTTCGTCCGGATCGCCAGCGCCTGGGCAACACCCTCTGCAGGCAGCGACATAATATCCGTCTCCACGTACAGGAATATGCCAAATCCCAAAAGTGCCATACTGAGAACAACGTAAAACAACTGCATTCCATATCCGGAAGCTTCAGGAAGGATCACAGCCGCCAGTCGGTTTGTAATGCTGATAAACCCTCCTGAAACTGCCGATACTACAATCTGAAGTATATTCCTCTTTGGAAACTGTCTGCCCAGAAGCAAAATCTGAAGCAGCACATAACAGGTAAAAATAACAGTGGTACAGATCCCCATATCAATCTTCAATATTTCACTCGTGACATACGGTATGGTATCTATCGGAGATACTCCAAGATTCGACACAATTGAAGCAGATACACCGAATGCCATAATAAACAGCCCCGCCAGATAAATGATCAGTCTTTTCATAGGATGTCTTCCCCCCTTATACTGCTTTCATTGTATCAGCGATTCCTTTTTCTTGCAATGGAAAACTTTCATGTTACAATAGAAGAAAACCCAAACGAGGTGCGTATGATTTTCACGGAAAAACTTGAATCACTCAAACCTGTGTTATTGAAAACATTAAAAGAATTTGTAAGTATCCGAAGCGTGGAAGGTCCTGCCGCCCCAAATGCCCCCTTTGGAACCGGCGTACGGGAAGCACTTACCTATATCCTGGATCTTGCCAGAGACGATGGCTTCTCTGTCAGAGACACGGATGGATATGGAGGTCATATTGAATTCCCCGGACTAACTGATGAGATTGTCGGTATTGCGGGACATCTCGATGTCGTCCCGGAAGGTGATTTATCTGAGTGGACCACCCCTCCCTTTGCTCCGGCTATCCGCTGCGGCTGCATTTTCGGACGCGGAGTCATCGATGACAAGGGCCCTCTGCTGGCCTGTTACTACGCAATGAAAGCGCTCAGAGACTGTGGGTTCTCACCAGCAAAAACGATCAGACTCATCATCGGATGCGATGAAGAGACTGACTGGAAGGGTATGGAATACTATCTGAAACAAGAGCGTGCTCCTGTCTGCGGCTTCTCCCCTGATGCCGATTTCCCGGTCATCCACGCGGAGATGGGGCTTCTCGTGTGCAGTCTCGACAAAGCTTTCCACAGGCCTCCCACTGCAGACCGGAACCCCGATCAGATACAGCTGTTGTCATTTACGGGAGGCAGTGCTCCCAACGTGACTGCAGACACCGCTTCCATAACCATAGAATGCGGCAGTCATACAGCTTATGTCACGGAATATCTCACCGCCTGGAAAAATGCTCATCCGGATAAATATTTTACGATTGCCGCAGCCAAAACATCCATCTCGATAACAGTCAGGGGAAAGGCCGCTCACGGGGCCACTCCGGACAAAGGATTAAATGCCATCAGTACAGGTTTTGACATACTGTCAGGACTTGCCTTTTTTCACCGTGAAGTTTCGGAAATGATTCAGTTTTACAATGAGCATATCGGTTTCGATCTTCACGGTGAGCGCATTGGCTGTGGATTTTCTGATGAAGTCTCAGGAAAACTGGTGCTGAATGTCGGAATGATCGAATGGACTGATTCCTGTTTTCGGCTGACCCTGAATATCAGGTACCCTGTTACTGTGGATGAAAATATAATTTATACGCCACTGGAGGAGGTCGCCTCGCATGCAGGATTATCCGTAACCCGTCTGGATCATCTGCCTCCCCTCTATGCCGCTGCCGACGATCCTCTGGTTACAGTTCTGATGGATGTATATCGCCGGCATACGGGCGATACCAGGACACCGCCTGCTGCGACCGCCGGCGCCACGTATGCACGTGCCATACCCAACACTCTTGCGTTTGGCCCACTGTTTCCAGGTGAACCGGACCTGTGCCACCAGACAGATGAGTGTGTCTCAATCGACCATCTGATGCTGGCAGCCCACATGTATGCAGATGCAATTTGCAGACTGTCCCGGTAAGCAAAGAATAAAACCTATTTCTACTTGCAGGAGGTAATTTTGAAAAGACAAATCTTGATATATCTGTCCCTGGAAACGCTACTCTATCTCTGCTTTCTGTTCATGGATCTTACGGGCACCGGGGACAGCACTTTGATTAAATATGCCGGTGTTCTGCTCTGCCTTATTTTTCTGCTGGTGTGCAGGCATACCGATGACAGTCTGCTGATCTTTACCGCGCTGCTTTTCACTGCAGGTGCAGATTTATTTCTGCTCGTGATCGGCCGCTGGTATACGGCTGGTGTTCTGCTGTTCTGTGTGGTTCAGGTATTATATGGGATCAGGCTTCACAATTGGAATCAGAAACCTTCTCAGCTTGAGTGGCTGCTTCGTATACTGCTGCCTGTGCTCTGCTTTTTGTTCCTGTATGTCCTGAATGGCCTGACACTTCTGACGGCTGCTGCTTCATTTTACGGCGTCAATCTTATCATAAATGCAGTGCGAAGCATATCGTTTACAGGTTTTGGACTCTCACAACGGCTGTTCTGTATTGGCTTATGGTTGTTTTTATGTTGCGATATCTGTGTTGCCGTCCACAATATAACCTTCGGAATACACACGATACAGAATTTTGCCGGCTTCGGGATGTGGCTGTTTTATCTGCCGTCACAAGTCCTGATAACGTTATCCTGCTGTATTTTCTTACCAATGAGGAGGACTTTATGATACGTACAAAAATATACTCCCTGCTGACGACATTGACTGGTTTTCTCGGTTCTCTTGCTTTTGCCATTGCCGTTCCAATCCTTTTTCGCCCGTTTTATTATCTTCAGATAGGACTGCTGGGCATCATGGAGAGCAGTGGCTATTCCTACGATACGATCCGGCATGCATATGATTCCGTTCTTGACTATCTTCTGTTCGGCGGTGAATTCAGTACCGGAAGTCTGGCATGGTCCACATCCGGGCGTGCCCATTTCGAAGACTGTCAGAAATTATTTTATCTGGATTTTATGATTCTGGGAATCTCCATCCTGCTGCTGCTGATCCTGCTTATCCTGGAATCCCGGAAGAAAATCAGGATGCACCGTTTCTGTCAGCTGCATCCTCTGTTCTACAGCGGTATTCTGAATATCACACTGCTGATAACGATCACAGTCTGGGGGCTTACATCATTCGACTCCTTTTTTCGTGTATTCCACATGCTGCTCTTCCCCGGGAAAGATAACTGGATTCTGGATTCGGGAACAGATGAAATCATCAAAATCATGCCGGAACAGTTTTTCTTTAACTGCGCTGCACTGATCGTAGCAATTCTTCTGATTTTCAGTATGTTTTTTCTTATCCTGTCAGTCAGAAAACGAAAACAACAACGGAAAGGTTCTTACGAATGAAGATCATCCTATCTCCTGCCAAAAAAATGAATATCACCCGGGATTTTGAAGGAATACTCACACAGCCTGCACTGCTTGATAAAACCTCTCGAATCTGCCATGTTATGAAGGAAATGACCTTGGAACAACTGGAAAAACTCTGGCACTGCAGCCGGAAACTGGCTCTGAACAATTATGAACGGCACCAGACAATGAATCTGTACAAAAGTCTCTCCCCCGCACTTCTGACATATGAAGGTCTTCAGTATCAGTATATGGCTCCACAAGTATTTACCGTGAGCCAATGGGAGTACGTAATACATAACCTGCGCATCCTGTCCGGATTTTACGGTGTTTTAAAGCCATTTGACGGGGTTGTACCATACCGGCTTGAGATGCAGGCGCCTCTTGCTGTCGAACACAGTGCAAACCTGTATGAATACTGGGGGAGTTCTATAGCAGAAACCATATGCGCAGACGATGATCTGATATTAAACCTCGCCTCTCACGAATACAGCAAAGCTGTAATTCCCCACTTGCCCGGACAAATCTCCTGTATTACCTGTGATTTCAAAGAGACGGTGAATGGACGGCTGATCACAAAGGGAACCCTGGCTAAGATGGCCCGCGGTGAGATGATCCGTTTTCTGGCTGAAAATAATATTACCAGTCCCGACGGCATCAAAAATTTCCATGGTCTTAATTATAGGTTCCAGCCATCTTTATCTTCCGGTGAAAGATATGTATTTGTCCGGACTTCTGATTGACGGGAGCCTCATTTTAGCATGGAACTTATTTCGTCCTGTCAATACATCAACATATTTCCCACTGCAAGCATTTATGATATGTTCCTATTTCACCTGGTTCTCCCCTTTCTGATTTCAGTTTATTATTTCAGATAATGATAGCACAAATATTTATTTTCTGCTTTTTATCAGTCTGCAGTTTTACAACAATAGAAAAACACACCTGTTACTTCTCTCAGATGTGTTTATCCATATTACCGTTTTCAGCTTTCTAAAAACCTTGCTGCCTAAAACCCAATCTCTCTGATATCAGCTATATTTCTCATTTCTCCAAGCAGTGCCTGGGAATCTTCTCCGTAGATCGTCATTTCCATTCTGTCTCTCTCTGCAATTGCAAGTACTCCCATCAGTGATTTTCCATCTACCACCTGAACGCCGCTTTTTAAGTCGATCTCTCCCTCAAATTTATTTGCCAGATTTACAAAATCCAACATTTCTTTTGTATTGTGAAAGCCAATTGAATATTTGGGCATATCTATCACCTCCATACGTCATTATCATACGCCCCCGTCAGAGAATGGTTCGGAGACGTTTCTTATTTTTAAGCATTGACCGGAAGGCAAAAGTTATACAGACCAGATGCAAATATCTATGGTATAATATGATTAACGGCTATACACATCGGGTAAGGAGTTACTATGAAAAAATCTTATTTCAGGAAATTATTATGTACCCTACTCACCCTTGCTATGGCGTTAAGTATAACAACATCTGTATTTGCAGCTGCCAGTTTTGAACATCAGGAACGCCTCCTTCACGATGGTGTCAAACTGCGTGCGGAGGTTTCCGTCGTGGAATATACAAAACCGGTAAAAAGAATCACTGTTGAGTGCAGGCTTCGCTGCCAGCCAACCGATACTTCGGGGTGGGTATTACAGGAGACATGGAATTTTTCAGAAACGAACAGTCAAACACTGTATGAAGTAACGTATCACGTTCCAACCCTCAAAGGCAGATACCAGACTGAAAATATCATCACAGTATATTACCAGGACAACACCATCGAAACACAACTTGCTTACAGTAATATAGTACTGAATCCACCATACTGATATTAAAATGATGTGTATAGCCAACCGTGTCAAATGAGTGAAACAGACAATCTGAAATGGGAGGTCTTCTATGGAAAAACTTATCGTCATGAACCGGCAAACACCGGCAATACAGTATCTCGCTCAAAAGGACAGCAGCCTTTACAGACTGATTGATCTGATCGGTGAAATTAAATATCAGCCTTATGAAGACGGTTACTCATTTCTCGTCAGTACGATTATCGGTCAAATGCTGTCAAACAAAGTAGCGGATGTGTTATTCCGGAGAGTCATTGATATGTGTGGGAGCGTATCACCGGAAATTATGTGTAATATTGATGCCGAACAGCTAAGAAAAATTGGAATTTCATACAGAAAATCCAATACAATATCAGAACTAACGCAGGCTGTGATCTCACGCGATCTCGATCTGGACAAACTCTCCACTCTGACAGATGAGGCGGTTATCAAGACGCTGACCTCAATAAAAGGAATCGGTATGTGGACAGCAAAAATGTATCTGATCTTTGTTCTGGACCGATCTGATATATTACCGTTCGAGGACGGTGCGTTTTTACAGTCTTACTGCTGGCTTTATCACACGCAGGAATGCAGTCCGAAAGACGTTAAGGAACGGTGCAGGAAATGGAGCCCCTATTCATCTTACGCTGCCAGATTTTTATACAAAGCGCTGGACAGCGGACTTACGAAGAAAAGTTGATTTACCTTGGCGCATGCAACTAAAAGCATATCGAATATGATTTCTGGTATGCCTGTTCTATCTCGTTATTCATCTGTACTACAGTTTCATTCTCCAAAGTGACGTTTAGAATTTGATATACCCAGCAGATAATCTACGGTACAGTCGTAATACTCCGCCAGTTGTATCAATGCCCACACTGGTATTTCGCGTATTCCTTTTTCATATCTGTGATATACAATTCTATGACAATTGAGGACATCTGCTATTTTTTGTTGTGTTAAGTCGCGATCTACTCGCATATTTTCAAGTCGTTCAAAATACAAAATGATCACCTCTTGATTATGTTACCATTTGGTGTCATAATGTATTCATAATGGTAACCAAATAGTTACTAAGCAGTATAAAATACAACGGCATTGAAAGGCGAAAATATTGAAAAAATTAACAAATATTAATACTATACTCAAAAACTTTCTATTGGCAGATGATATTGAATTCTTCATTTCCTATCTTAAAAACATTGACGAAGCAGAAATGACCTCTTTTTTGAGGGTCTTTCCAGACTTTATCACAAACCTGTCAGGAAACGACAGGTTTGACTCCTTAAAGGCAGGAACATATCAGAAGGTGATGGCAGAGTTGCGCAGACATTCAGAAATCACGTAGGATAAAAGGAACACGAAGGAAGATCTCAGTAATTACAAATTTGAATTCGACATCAGAAAGGACTGGAACTCCATTGAATTGGAAATTCCAGTCCTTAATCGTAATCAAAACTCTTGATTTATCTTTATATTTAACAATTGATTTATAAGGATGTTCCTGGGTACTTTGAATCTTTAACATCAACTAATCCCCGAATGTAAATATATGTATCACCATTCTTTTTTTTGACATCCGCCGATGTATTATACTGTACAACAATACATATTTTTTCATCTAAATTAATGTCTTTGTCTGCTGTAATTACATCAAATTCATATATAAATTTATGAGTTGCCACAAAATATACATTTTCTCCATATTCATCCGTTGATAAAAGCCTTTTAAAAATAATTTCGTCCTGATTTTTCTGTACTATATTACAATCAACATTACTTGTTATATCACTGGTATAATTATAATAGTGTATTTTCACACCATTATAAACAATTATACCAAATAGGATAATATTAAGTACTATGGAGAATAGTAAGAATCTTTTCTTTTTATTTATCATAACAACACTTCCTTATCTTGTTTTCTTATTTTGTCTAAACCATCGGACTTACCTCCTTACTGTGTTTTATAAAAATTATTATTTCATAATTACCATATAGTATCAATATTCTTTTACATTATTGGTTGAATTTAATTATTAAAATTACTATTTGCTCTCAATGTCTGGAAAATGTATACATGTAAATTTTACACTTTACTCCATAATCTATGACAAATATGGATGGTCTGACTGGTTTTCCGCAAGCCATTGAAGCGGTGTTTCCGAATACTGAAGTGCAGCACTGCATCATCGGCTTTATTGACATGCTCTATAATGGAGCTATAATACAAACAAAGGGCAAAGCCCGAAAAATCGGCTTTGCCCAACGTAACTATCAACATTTCTTATGTCAGTTTTATTGCATTTACACAGAATCTGAAACAGTCTCTTTTACACCACGATTTTTTTCTCTTCACTCCACAATGTACACCATAGAAGCATAAATTTGCATGAATTTACATGAAGATATAACGAAACCAAAAAATCCTCAAACCCCTATAAACTTTAACAATCAGCTTATTTACGTGGTTTGAGGATTCTTTTAAATTGCCTGAAATTTTATTTCGCGTAGTCGACAACGCGGCTTTCTCTTATTACATTCACTTTGATCTGTCCCGGATATTCCAGCTCAGACTCAATCTGTTTAGAAATATCCCTGGCAAGTAATACCATATCCGTATCATTTACGTGATCTGGCAATACCATCACCCGAACTTCTCGTCCTGCCTGAATGGCAAAAGACTTGTCTACCCCTTTGAAGGAGTTTGTGATATCTTCAAGCTGTTTCAATCTGTTGGTATATGTTTCCAATGTTTCCCTTCTCGCTCCCGGTCTTGCTGCTGAGATTGCATCTGCAGCCTGAACAAGACATGCGATCAATGATTCCGGCTCCACGTCTCCGTGGTGTGCCTCTACCGCATTGATGATAAGCGAGGATTCTTTGTATTTTCTACATAAATCAACACCAATCTGAATATGGGATCCTTCCACTTCATGGTCGATGGATTTTCCTATGTCATGTAATAACCCTGCACGTTTTGCAGTACGTATGTCCGCTCCAACTTCTGCCGCTAACAGCCCGGCGAGCTGTGCGACTTCGATGGAATGCTTCAATGCATTTTGTCCATAACTTGAACGGAATTGCATCCTTCCCAGCAAGCGAATCAATTCCGGATGAATACCGTGAACTCCCACTTCCAGGGTAGCAGCTTCTCCCTCCTCGCGGATCATGGTCTCTACCTCTTTGCGGGCTTTCTCAACCATTTCTTCGATTCTCGCAGGATGGATACGGCCATCGACTATCAATTTCTCCAGCGCAATACGTGCGACTTCTCGTCTGATCGGATCAAAGCCTGACAATACAACCGCTTCCGGAGTATCATCAATGATCAGATCAATACCTGTCAATGTTTCCAGTGTACGGATATTACGTCCTTCCCTTCCGATGATACGACCTTTCATCTCATCGTTGGGGAGCTGAACTACTGATATGGTAGATTCTGCCACATGATCAACAGCACATTTCTGAATCGCTGTCACCACGTAGTCTTTCGCTTTTCTGTTGGCTTCTTCTTTTGCTTTGCTCTCCAGTTCCTTGTAGAGCTTGGCCGTGTCAATTTTCACTTCATCTTCAACAGCTTTTAAAAGATAATCTTTTGCCTGTTCGGAGGTAAGACCTGAAATTCGTTCCAGTTCCTGTACTCCCTGTGCATGTAATTCGTCGACTTTCTTTTCTTTCTTTCTTAATTGCTCTTCCTTGTTTGCGTATTCTGCTTCACGCCGTTCGAGTGCGTCAGATTTTCTGTCAACAGATTCCTCTTTTGACAGGACGCGCTTTTCATACTTTTGCAGTTCGGCTCTTCGTTCTTTGGTTTCTTTCTCCAGTTCGTTTCTCGTTCTGAGAGATTCTTCCTTAGCTTCCAAAAGGGCTTCGCGTTTTTTAGTCTCAGCCGTTTTTAATGCCTCATCTATTATGCTTCTTGCCTTTTCTTCTGCTGTACCAACTTTTTCGGCATCTTGCTTCACCTTGTTGGAAACCGCAACCTTGCAAGTAATAGGAACCGCAATAAGCAGCGTGATTACTATAGCAACAATTACACTGATAATAATTGTTCCCACAGGAGCACCTCCTTATTTAGTTTTCATTGTACAAATACAACACTTCAATTTTATATTATTTTGGTAATTATGTCAAGCACGGCGGCTGATTTATTCTATCGTTTTTTCCCCCGCGCTAAACCGGCAGTCTTTTAAGACCTTCCAGATCTCTTCCCCGTAGAATCCCCGCCTTGCCAGATAAGCTTCCAGTTTCCTGATATCTTTCTCTGTTACTTCGGCTCTGTTCCTCAATCGCTTTTCGACCAGCGCACGGATGACCTGTTCATGATCGTCCGGCTCTGCCTTTTCTGCCGCTTTTTCGATAAGTCCCGCATCGACACCCTTCTGTCTCAGTTTCCATGAAATCTGCCTGACACTTAAACTGTCCTTATAGCGTTCAAAATAATGAACGGCGTATCGCTCATCATCTATGTAACCGTAAGATTTTACATAGTCAACCGCTTTCCGGGCCACTTCCGCCGGGTATCCGCTCTTTTTCAGCTTTTCTCTGATCTCCTGCTCGGTCCGGTCCATCTTAACCAGAAGATTCATCGCATATCGTTTGGCGCGAAGCGGCAGAACCTCATTCATAATCTCCGAAAAATCCTGTTCCCGTATCTCCTCACCGCAGACAATACGGTAACGAGACAGCTCGCCTTTATACAGAATAAAAGCAAGCTGTCCTTCAATTTCCACACGGTATTTCCGCTTCGTCACGGGTCGGATATCTGTAACTGTCATTCTGTCTCAATCCCGGCAGTTGCCTTTCCGGTCTCCGGTGTTTTCGATTCCTGAGGTGTCTCTGATGTTTCTGAGCCATTCAGGCCATAGTACTCTCTTACCTTCTGCTCCACTTCCTGCATGACCTCCGGATGTTCCGTCAGATAGGTCTTCGCATTTTCACGCCCCTGCCCGATCTTTGCATTATCGTAGGCAAACCATGCACCGCTCTTCTGGATTACTCCGCTGCTTGCAGCCAGTTCCAGGATATCCGCCTCCCTGGAGATTCCTTTTCCAAACATAATATCAAATTCAGCCTCTTTAAACGGAGGGGCAATTTTATTCTTAACGACTTTGATACGCGTACGGTTTCCGATGACCTCACCGCTCTGTTTGATCGCTTCTATCCGGCGCACATCCATACGGATGGAGGAATAGAACTTCAGCGCACGTCCGCCTGTGGTGACTTCCGGACTGCCGTACATTACTCCGACCTTCTCGCGCAGCTGATTAATAAAAATAACAACACATCCTGATTTTCCGATAACGGAAGTCAATTTTCTGAGTGCCTGTGACATCAGACGGGCCTGAAGACCCACATGAGAATCCCCCATCTCACCGTCAATCTCAGCTCTCGGAACGAGGGCCGCGACAGAATCCACGATCACAATATCTACCGCACCTGAACGCACCATCGTCTCTGTGATCTCAAGCGCCTGTTCACCGCTGTCCGGCTGCGAGATATAAAGGTTGTCAATATCAACTCCAATATTTTTCGCATATACCGGGTCAAGTGCGTGCTCTGCGTCAATAAAGCCTGCGATCCCGCCTCTTTTTTGTACTTCAGCCACCATATGGAGTGCAACGGTAGTCTTACCGCTGGATTCCGGCCCGTAGATCTCCACCACGCGTCCTTTTGGTATGCCGCCAAGCCCCAGTGCCACATCAAGGCTCAGTGAACCTGTTGGTATCGTCTCCACATTCATATTGATGCCTGAGTCTCCCAGTTTCATCACCGCACCTTTTCCGTAATTTTTTTCTATCTGTACGAGTGCAGCGTCCAATGCTTTTAATTTATCTTCTTTTACCATGCTTACCTCCAGTTATGATGCGAACTTATGTTCGCTTCCTGTTTAATATAGTAGTACATATTTTCCGTTTTGTCAATATCATTTTGTGCCATGGGAGTTTTCCGGACTTCAGAAATCATGAGATTTGAATGCTGATACCAGTATACTAAACACAGGCATCCCATGCAAGCAGAGCAGTGTGATTTTCTGTAAATGAAGAAAGACCACACCATCTCTGATGCGGTCTGCCACTGACACTTACGGTGCCAGCCAATGATACATTTCTTCATATTTTGCTGCTGAATGATTCCAGGAAAAGTCTTGTGCCATCCCCCGGTCAATTATTTTATTCCACTCCCTCTTTTTATCATAGTAAACACGTTCCGCATAGCGAATCGTATTTAACATTTCATGCGCGTTGTAATTTGTAAAACTAAATCCTGTTCCAGTGCTTTCAAACTCGTTATAAGGCTGTACAGTATCCTTCAATCCTCCTGTTTCGCGAACAATCGGTACCGTACCGTAACGAAGGCTCATTAATTGGCTCAAACCACACGGTTCAAACAGCGAAGGCATCAAAAATGCATCGCTGGAAGCATAGACTTTATGTGACATAGGCTCTGAATAATAGATATTCGCTGAAACCTTGTTGCCATATTTCCATGCAAGATGCCGGAACATATTTTCATACTGGGCGTCTCCGGTGCCAAGAACCACCAGTTGTATCGCATCCTGGCATAATTCATCCATCACATACGATACGAGGTCAAGTCCTTTCTGATCCGTAAGCCGTGAACACATCCCGATCATCATAATCTTCGGGTTCACTTCCAGGCCCAGTTCCTCCTGTAAGGCTGTTTTATTTTTTATCTTTTCTTTTCTGAAATTCTTTGCGTTATAATGTTTGAAAATGGCTGGATCTGTCTCCGGGTTATATTCATCGTAGTCAATACCGTTGACAATTCCTCTCAGGCTGTTACTTCTTGCCCTCATCAGACCGTCCAGCCCTTCACCATAAAAAGGTACTTTTATTTCTTCCGCATATGTCTCGCTCACGGTCGTGATAGCGTCTGCGTAAACAATCCCGCCTTTTAAATAATTTGCATCCCGGTTATGCTCCAGCTTATCCGGCGTAAAGTAATAATCCGAAAGGCCGGTAATATTTTTAACCGTCCGAAGATCCCATACCCCCTGAAATTTCAGGTTATGTATCGTCATAACCGATTTTATTCCCCAATAGAAATCATTGCCCTGAAAACGTTCTTTCAGATAAACAGGCACAAGCCCCGTCTGCCAGTCGTGGCAATGAATGATGTCCGGGCGGAAACCTATGACAGGAAGCATAGATAACGCTGCTTTTGAAAAAAATGCATATTTCTCGAGATCCCATGGCATTCCGGAATACGGTTTATCCCCGCTGAAGTGTTCTTCATTATCGATAAAATAAAATTTAATCCCTTCATACTCTGTCTCCAGGATTCCGACATACTGCTGTCTCCAGTTCAGGTCCAGATAGAAACTGGTCACAAACTTAAGTTTTCCTTTGAACTCCTCTTTCATACAGGAATACTTAGGAATAATCACACGTACATCGTATTTCTCATTATCAAAATATTTCGGCAGGGAACCTACTACATCCGCAAGTCCTCCTGTTTTTATAAACGGTACAGCTTCCGACGCAACGAACAATACATTTTTCATGTTAGAACCTCCCTAATATTAGATGCGACATTCTATGAATATTATATCATGAATCTTCAATTCATGATCGACATTCGCCGTTCGTCAAACGTGCAAGCACGCTTTCCTCACTAACACTCATTATATCGTATTTTTAATATTAAGGAAAGCTTAATATACGATTCCACTAAATATTTTTGTATTCCAGTCTTATTTTATCAGCAATTAGTGCAATAAATTCGGAATTTGTCGGTTTTCCTTTTCCCGTGCTCACGGTGTACCCGAACAGTTCATCGATAGTATCCATCTTTCCTCTGCTCCATGCGACTTCAATTGCGTGACGAATCGCACGTTCTACACGGCTCGGCGTCGTCTGATGTTTTTTGGCAATTGTCGGATACAGGATCTTTGTGATGGAATTCAGCATATCCATGTCCTGCACAGACATAATAATCGCATCTCTCAGATACTGGTATCCCTTAATATGCGCCGGAACACCAATTTCATGGATAATATTGGTTACATCCACTTCCAGATTTTTTTCCATATATTCGTTCTTGTTGTCACAGGTACTCATCTTCCTGATATCTCGTATTCTGCTCATCGCCTGATTTCTTACATGTTTGATCCGATTGATAATCATATCATTGTCAAACGGTTTCATAATGTAATAATACGCACCCAGATTAAAAGCATCTTCTGTAATTCTTTCCTGCCCTACAGCGGATACCACAATAAAAGCAGGATGCTTTTTCATTGAATTGTCCTGATTCACTTTTTCCATTACAGTAAGTCCGTCAACCTTCGGCATAATAATATCTAATAATACCACATCCGGTTCCTTTTCCTTAATGATATTGTAGATATCATTACCGTTGTCTGCCTGACCTACCAGTTCCAGATCACTGTCTTCTTTTATGATCTCCCCCAGCAGATTCACGATCCGCTCATTATCATCTGCAATGGCAATATTTAACTTTTCCATATCTCTCCTCCTGCACATTTACTTTTCTCGGCAGGGCGCCCCTAACAGATACTTTTTTTCTCTGCCATGACTCAATTATAGAGATGTTTCCTTACCAAATCAAGTTAAACTGCCATAAATTGGTAAGTTTCGTTCGACACTTTCCATGAGAGAATTGCCGAAAAAAGCCAGACGCTGGAAAATACACTCCTGTTTTGACTGCTAAAGAAGGGAATTATCGGATTTTAATATATAATGCCGTAAATCAGTCTTTTAGCATATTTTCGATAAAAATCCCAAATCCCCGGGATGGATCCTTGATAAATACATGTGTCACAGCTCCGATTAGTTTGCCATTCTGCAGAATCGGGCTTCCGCTCATACCCTGGACGATCCCGCCGGTGGCACCGAGCAGTCGCTGATCGGTCACATGAATGACAAAACTTTTATTTGTGTTTTTTTCATTATAATCGATATCCGAAATTTCAATCCCATACTCTTCCACAGTACCGTCAACATTGCTCAGGATGCTGGCTGGTCCTTCCTGGATTTCCTGTTTCAGTCCAATTTCTTTCGGTGTCAGTGACAGACGCTGTCTCCCGTTATCATTCAGCGTCCCGCTGATGCCGTTCGCCTGATTATCAGTGATATCTCCAAGCTTTTCTGTCTCCTGATAAGTGATAACACCTTTTAATTCACCCGGATTTCCCTTGACACCTTTAGATATGGAAAGAATCTTTGCGCTGTACAGCTCACCCTGTTCCAGACTCAATAGCTCCCCGGTATCCATATCACTGATGCCATGGCCAAGTGCCCCATACGTACCATCTTCCTCCATATATGTCAGTGTTCCGATACCCTGAATATTATCCCTTACCCAGATGCCCAGTTTATAGGAGCCATCAGTTGTCAGAACAGGCTGCAGCGCCAGCATGATTTCTTCTTCCCCTCTTTTCACCAGCAGCTGCATTTCATCTCCCTGGCTATCTTCCACCATCTGCATTAATTCCTGTTTATCTTCCAGTTTTTTACCATTTACTTCCATAATATAGTCTCCGGCTTTCGCTATATTTTTGGCCGGATCGTTAAGCATTGCATCCTGCGCATCTACTTCCCCGGTATCAATGATCATGACTCCGTCGGTCTCCATATACAGGCCGATGGTATCTCCGCTGACACAGACTGTCCGCTGTGCAACATTCTGTACCGTTACCGTCTTAACCGGCACGACTCCGAATAACCGGCAGGTAATTCGGTATGAATCGCTTCCCACAACCTCCAGGCTATCATCATATGTGACAAATGTCGATGGAAATATTTCATCCAGCTGCTCTTCCTGTCCCTCATAGACGCTGATCTCATCCGGTATGGATGACTGCACCGTATAATAGAAGTAACCGGCACACAACATCAGTGACAGGCAAAGCATCACCCACAAAAATCTTCTATATTTCTGACTGTTGCTCACTTCATCACATCCTTTTCTTTTAAAAGCTGCAAAAAAGGATATACCGTGTTGTATATCCTTTTTTAGTATGCGATGATTTCAGTTTTTCAGTCTTGTATTTTTATGTACCTGTGCCAATTCTTTCATCTCACAGGCATTTGAAAGAACACTCTGAGTAATCCTGGTTCCGCCCAGCATACGGGCAATTTCATGTATGGATCCTTCTTCGTCAAGCCTTCTTATCCTTGTTACGGTAATTGTATCCTGCACATTTTTTTCAATTTCAAAATGTGCATCAGCCATCGCCGCTATCTGAGGCAGATGTGTAATGCATAAAACCTGTCGCTCTCCAGAAATTTCCGCCATTTTTTCGGCAACTTTCTGAGCAGTACGGCCGCTGATTCCGGTATCAATCTCATCAAATATTAAAACCTCAGTATCATCTTTATCTGCCATCAACGTTTTGACTGCAAGCATGATACGTGAAAGCTCTCCTCCTGACACCACCTTCGAAAGCGCGCGCTTTTCTTCCCCCGGATTCGTAGAAATCAAAAACTCAATTTTATCGTATCCGTTTTTTGAAAAATCATGCAGTTTTTCAAATGCAATTTCAAATTCCACCTGAAGAAAATTCAGTTCCCGCAGGGAATCAACAATTCTTTTTTCCAAATCTTTCGCAGCATTTTTTCGTAGTTCACACAACTTATCACACAATTTCTGCAGTTTTCCGCGTGCAGCGTTCTGTTCTCTGACAAGTCCGGCTCTGTGCTCCTCAAGATTAAGCAGTTCTTCCAGCTTTTTCTGCTGTTCATTTTGGTAGTTTAGAATTTTCTCTACACTTTCTCCATATTTCCCTTTTAAATGATTGATCTCATCCAGACGTGTCTCCGTCTGTGCAAATAGTTCCTCCGAAAAAGTCATATCCTCGAGATATCCGGAAATGTCTCTGTTCAGATCATTGAGCATACCTTCTATATCCAGCGCCTGAGAATAAATACGCGAAAGTTCCTCATCAAAATCATTCAGTGCCGCAAGCTCCCTTACCACACGCCCTGTCAGCTCACCCGCTGAGGCAGGGTTGTCATACCCTGTCATTCCATGCACTTCCTGAAGTGTCTCTACAATTTTTCTCGAATTGGAAAGTTTCCGATACAGGCTTTCCAGTTCTTCATCTTCTCCCGGCCTGATGCCGGCTTCCTCAATCTCACGTATCTCAAACTCCAGAAAAGAAACCTCTCTCTGGCGCTGCTCTTCATCGATACTGCAGGCTTTCAGTTCCCGTGACAGCTGTTGGTAGGCATGATAGCTATCTTCTACCTTCTGTTTTTGCTCCCTGAGCAGTTCACCGGCAAACCCATCCAGAATCTCCAGCTGTTTTTCCGGGTACAGCAGCGACTGATGCTCATGCTGTCCATGGATATCAAGTAGCAGGGATGCCACCGCTTTCATCTGACTGACTGTGCAGGTCTCCCCATTGATTCGGCTGATACTGCGTCCTTCCATGATCTTCCGGCTTAAGATCACCTGTCCGTCTTCCGGAATGACAGAAAGCTTCCGCAGTTCTTCCGTGATTCTCGGATTCTCAATCGTAAAAATCAGTTCCACCAGTGCAGAATTCCCAAATTTTCCTATGCTGTCACTGGCCATTTTTTTACCAAGTGCCAGATTGACCGAACCAAGAAGGATTGATTTTCCGGCTCCTGTTTCTCCAGTGAGAATGTTAAGCCCCCGTTCAAAATCCACTTCCACTTCATCGATCAGTGCAATATTCTTTACATGTAAATTGGTTAACATGACTACCTCCCGGCTGTTATCAGAGGATACTGCCCAACATCCTTTTGAGTTTATCCATGACAAGAAGTGCTTCATCGGCACTGCGAATCGCACACATAATCGTGTTGTCTCCGGCAATACATCCCACAATCTCATTCCACTGCATCTCGTCCAGTGCCGCAGCTGCCGCCATAGCCATCCCGGATACGGTCTTAATCACAAGGATATTCTGCGCCAGATCCATGGACACAAATGCCGTCTTCAGGACATGGATATACTTTGTTGCAAGTTCTTTATCATGATTCTGAAAAACCGCATACTTGGAATGTCCGTTTTCCAAAGCAATTTTCGTCAGCCTTAATTCCCTGATATCTCTGGATACCGTCGCCTGCGTCACGCGAAATCCGCTCTCATTCAGCCGTTCCGCCAGTTCTTCCTGTGTTTCAATGTCATACTGATTAATCAGCTTTATTATCTGAGTATGCCTGGCAATCTTCATTCGTATTCCCTCCTGCCGAAAATCATAGCCAATGGTTCAAGTTAACTGTTATTCATCTTTTTACGTAATGTTTCAAGGAAACTGACATTATTAATTTTTATGATACGGGTATCTTTTGTCGATTTTTCAATCACGATTCGGTCGCCTGTGACCATCGGTACCGTTGTATCTCCGTCAAATGCTGCCATACCGCGTTCAATCATCTCATCCCTTCCCGGACCGATCTCCACAGTGATCTTATCATTGTCCGAAAAGACGATGCTTCTGGTATTGAGAGTATGCGGTGCCAGTGGAGTCATCAGGATCATCGATGCATCCGGAGAAATAATCGGTCCCCCCGCCGAAAGGCTGTAGCCCGTCGAACCGGTAGGTGTCGCTATGATGATACCGTCCGCATTATAGGAGTTCAGGAATTCATCATTGACATAATTGTGAAATTTCACCACGCAGAGCGACCGCTCACGGCTGATCACAATATCATTCAGTGCGATATCCTGTTCCAGAAGTTCCCCGTTGTGGTAGACACTGCCGCACAGCATCATTCTGCGCTCAATTTCGTAGTCATCTCCCATCAGGTGATCCAGAGCCGGATAGACAGAATACTGGTCAATCTCCGCCAGATATCCCAGCGTCCCAAGATTGATGCCAAACAGAGGCAGCTGTCTGTCAACCACATCTCTTGCCGCCTGAAGAAGGGTGCCGTCCCCTCCGAGCACGATAACACAGTCAACATTTTCCGGTATCTGGCTGACATCTGTATAATGAAATGAACCGTCATTGTTCCCATGATCTGACTGCTGAACCACACAGGATTTTCCATGTTCTTTCAGATAATTGGAAATTTTATGTGTCACCAGCAGTTCTTTGTCTTTGACACTGTTCGTAATGATATAAAAACAATCCATATCAGACCCCTTTATCCAGATCAGCGTGTGCTTTTTTTACCACAGCTTCGACATCAATATCCGTACACTGTGGCACAGTTCCCGCAGGAAGTTTCTGCAGATGCATCAGATATTCAATATTTCCCTCCGGTCCTTTAATCGGTGAAAAATCCAGGTGACACACCGCGAAAGAAATGCTGCGTGCATAATCCGCCACTTTTCGAATGACTTCCATATGAACCTCAGGGTCTCTGACAACACCTTTTTTTCCAACTTTTTCTCTTCCGGCCTCGAACTGAGGTTTGATGAGACAGACAATCTGCCCGTCTTCTGTCAACAGGTTTCTCACCGGAAGAAGCACTTTCAGCAGCGAAATAAAGGATACATCGATCGACGCAAACTGTGCCGGTTCTCCGATGTCCGCGGGAACCACATAACGGATGTTTGTCCTCTCCATACACACAACGCGCTTATCCTGACGCAGCTTCCAGTCCAGCTGGCCGTGTCCCACATCAACAGCATAGACTTTCTGTGCCCCATTCTGCAGCATACAGTCTGTGAATCCGCCTGTAGAGGATCCCACATCCATACAGACTTTTCCGTCAGGCACCACGCCGAAGTGTTTCATCGCCTTCTCCAGCTTCAATCCCCCACGGCTGACATATGGCAGTACATTTTCCTTCACTGTAATCTCCACGCTGTCCTGAAACATGGAGCCGGCTTTATCCTCTCTCTGTCCGTCCACGAACACATTGCCGGACATTATAACAGCTTTTGCCTTTTCTCTGGACGGTGCAAACCCTCTCCTCACCACCAGAATATCTAATCGTTCTTTCATATTCCTCCACTTCAGGATTTCAGAATTCTATTAAAAACGGATTCTTCATCCATTCCCAGTTCCCTGTACTGCTGTTCTACACTGCCATGACCGACAAACTGATCCGGTATCGCAAAAATGTCGACAGCAGTTTCCCGGTGATGTTCATGAAACCATGCACTCACCTGCTGTCCGAACCCCCCGGTTACTACATTTTCTTCGAGTGTCACGATCCGTCTGTGTGTATCACCCAGTTTCTCAAGCAGTGCATAATCCAATGGTTTTACAAACCTTACATTTACCAGAGTCACTTTGATCCCCTTTTCTTTCAGGCGTTCACTCACCTGATGAGCAGTTTTTACCATACTGCCTACAGCCAGAACCGCAACGTCTTTTCCCCACTGCAGCACTTCGGATTTTCCGTGGACGACGGGCTCCCTGTTTTCCTGCAACCCCTCATACGCGTCACCTCTCGGATAGCGCAGAGCCACGGGACCGTCAAAGTTTACGGCAAATTTCATCATATCAGAGAGTTCCCATTTGTTTTTGGGTGCCATCACTGTCATGTTCGGCATCATTGACAAATACGTCAGGTCAAAACAACCGTGATGAGTTTCACCGTCGCTTCCTACGAGACCGGCCCGGTCGATGGCAAAAACCACATGCAGTTTCTGCATACAGACATCGTGAAGAACCTGATCGAACGCACGCTGTAAAAATGACGAATATACGGCAAACACGGGCTTCAGACCGCCAAGTGCAAGTCCTGCCGCAAATGTCACTGCATGTTCTTCCGCAATCCCCACATCAAAGAAACGATCCGGGAACATATGTGCAAACCGCTTCAGCCCCGTCCCTGTCGGCATCGCTGCGGTTACCGCCACTACTTTTTCATCCCGGTCGCCAAATTTCCTCATGACTGTTGAAAAAATATCAGAATATGCAGCTTTTCCGGAACGGCTTACAGGAATCCCCGTCTCAATCTCAAATGGAGCTGTCCCATGAAAACGTGCCGGATGACGCATAGCCGGTTCATAGCCTTTTCCCTTTTTGGTCAGCACGTGAACGATCACCGGGCCTTCCACGCGAAGCGCCTCCTGAAACAGTTTTACCATCTGAGGAACATTGTGGCCGTCCACCGGTCCCAGATATGTCAGACCCATATTTTCAAACAGCATCCCCGGAATGATAAACTGCTTGATTCCATTCTTGGTTCTGTGAATGGCATTTACCATCCCCTCCCCGATCTTCGGCAATTTTTTCAGCGTATTCGTCACGTTCATTTTCAGCTCTGTATAGGACTCAGCAGTCCGTATATTCCCGAGATAACGCGACATACCGCCGACGTTATCTGAAATCGACATATTATTATCATTCAGAATGATGATAAAGTTCTTTTTCAGCTCCGCAACATTATTCAACGCCTCATATGCCATGCCGCCGGTGAGTGCCCCGTCTCCGATCACAGACATTACACGGTAAGATCCGCCGAGCAGATCCCGGGAACGCACGTATCCAAGCCCCGCCGAGATGGAAGTCGAGCTGTGGCCGGTATCGAAGGAATCGCAATCGCTCTCGCACCGTTTTGGAAAACCGCTCATTCCGTCTGCCTTTCGCAGATTTTGAAATCCATCTGCCCGCCCGGTCAGTATCTTATGTGTATAGCACTGATGACCGACATCCCATATCAGCTTATCTTCCGGCAGATTCAAAACCAGATGGAGTGCGATCGTCAGCTCGACCACACCCAGATTGGAGGCAAGATGACCGCCTGTCCTGCTCAGGTTACTGATCAGGAATTCCCGGATCTCTTCCGCAAGGGTATAAAGCTCTTCTTTATTCAGATTTTTCACATCGTTTGGTTTCTTTATTCTCTCTAATACCATATCGCAACCTTCTACTTTGTACGGGTTACCAGATACTCAATCAATGCCTTCAGAAACCCGCATTCTTTTCTGTTCTCTTCCAGCAGCATGATCGCTTTTAGTGACAGCCGCGCCACTTCTTCTCCTGCATCGTCAAGTCCCGTCAATGTCACATACGTCGTCTTTTCATTTTTTTCATCACTGTGCAAAGGTTTGCCCAGTTCTTCCTGTGTCCCTGTCACATCCAGAATATCATCCTGAATCTGAAAAGCCAGACCGATATAGCGTCCCGCCTCTTCCAGGCGGGCCACCTCATGATCCGGTGCTCCGGCCAGAACTGATCCGATCATCATGGAAGCTTCAATAAGTGCCGAAGTCTTGTTCTCATAGATATAAGACAGCATTTCCGCCGATACCGGTTTGCCTTCATTCAGTACATCCACACTCTGACCGCCGAGCATGCCCCGGATTCCTGTCTTACCTGCCAGAATTGCAAGTGCCTTCGCAGCCTGTACTTCTGCTCCCGGAATCTGAAATGTCAGCAGCGCCGTCTCATACGCATAGTTGAGCAGGGCATCTCCGCTGAGTACCGCCATAGCTTCACCGTAAACCACGTGCGTGGTTTTCCGCCCTCTCCTGTAATCATCGTTGTCAAGCGCAGGCAGGTCATCATGGATCAGGGAATGTGTATGTATCATCTCTATCGCTGCCATAAATGGTCCCACCACTTTGTCACTGCCGCCATACATACGGCACGTCTCCCGCATCAGTATCGGCCGCAGTCTTTTTCCGGGAGCCTTCATATTATAGTTGATCGCTTCTGCGAGCGGCGCTGTAAATCCGGCCTCCTCCGGCAGGAAGCGGAAAATCATATCCCTTGCCTCTTCTGTCCGTTTTTTCAGTTCCTCTTTAAAATTCACGAAGTTCACCCTCTGCATCCATCTGCAGTACCTTTTTTTCCACGAGGTCCACTTTCCTGCTGCACTCCTTTAACAGTTCCATTCCTGACTGGTACATGCCAAAAGAATCCTCCAGTGACAGTTTCCCCGATTCCAGCTTTGCTACTATATTATCCAATATCTCAAATGACTCTTCCAGAGTCTTCTCTGTTTTGTCTTTTTTCTGCATTCACCCTGTCCTCCGATATCTCTGTCACATCCGCCCGGATATATCCGTCGCTGACATGAATCTTAAGCGCGTCGCCAGTTCCCGCCTGTGATACACTGGTCACTGCTTTCCCGTCCCTGCCTTCCACATAGGAAAAACCCTGGTTCAGTTTATCAAGCGGAGACAGACCCTTTAGCCTCTGTATATGCAGCTGCAGAAGATGGCGCTTTTCCAGGATACGCTGTCCCATCGCACTGCGCAGTTTCTCTTCCGCGTCTGCCAGAAACTGGCGCTTTTCAATGATCTGCTGATGAGGGCTGAGATAACCAAATTGAGTTTTCAGCCTGAGCAGATGCTGTTTCGTCAGCGTAATCCTTCCCGTCATATTGATGCTGAGGCGCTTTTTGTACTCCATCATACGCGCGATTACTGCACGTACATCGTCAACTGCAAGTTCGGCTGCTGCTGACGGAGTCGGTGCGCGCATGTCAGCCACATAATCCGCGATTGTAACATCCGTTTCATGGCCTACCGCGGAGATCACAGGCACAGAACATTCAAAAATAGCTCTTGCCACATCCTCCTCATTAAATGCCCAGAGATCCTCTATGGATCCCCCGCCTCTTCCGACGATCAGGGTGTCCACACCAAAAGTATCCATTGCACGGATTCCCTGCACGATACTTTCCTTTGCTCCCTCCCCCTGTACCAGCGCCGGATACAGGATAATGGAAATCCCGGGGTTTCTGCGCTTCGCAACGCTTAAAATATCACGGATCGCCGCTCCCGTCGGTGCGGTGACCACTCCCAGAGTCCGTATGCCTGTCGGTATGGACTGCTTATAATCCGGCGCAAACATTCCCATCTCTTCCAGTTCTTTTTTCAGGGCAAGAAATCTCTCATACAGAATTCCTGCGCCTTCCAGTGAAATCTCCTGCGCATATACCTGATATCTGCCGTCGCGTTCATAGACATTGACACTTCCTTTTACTACGACCTGGTCCCCGTCTTTCATGCGGAATGCCAGGCCCTTTCGCTGTCCGGCAAACATCACACAGGCAATCGCCGCATTTTCATCCTTCAGTGAAAAATAAATGTGGCCTGAGGTGTGATATTTACAATTGCTGACTTCTCCGCGAACTGCTATCCTGGACAGCAGAAAATCCTGTGTGAACATGTTTTTAATATAAGTATTGACCTGCTTTACAGAATAAATACTCTGTCTCATACACTACTCCTGCGCGACTGCACCTAAAATTCCGTTGACAAATGATGCTGATTCATCCTGGCCGAAACGTTTTGCCAGTTCGACCGCCTCATTGATAGCAACTCCGGTCGGAACATCTTCATCATACCTGATCTCATATACGGCAAGCCGAAGAATCGTCAGATCCACTTTACTCATTCTGGTCGTTTTCCAGCCGGATGACTTTTCATTCAGCAGCCCGTCAATTTCCTGCAGCTTTTCCATGATCAGACGAAACTTGTCTTCCATATATATCTGATCTTTATCCTGCAAATCTTCAAGATTGTCAAAATACAGCTCAAGCTGGCGAGGCATCTCATCTTCCTGATTAAAAGCGCTCAAAAAAAGCAGCTTAAAAATATTTTCCCGCAGTTCTCTTCGTCCCATTTTTTCCTCCACTTCAAAAGTCAGCAGGTACGCGATGCTGAAAAAGGGGGATCTCTACAGATCCCCCCTCATCCTCTTGATCTCTCATTCTATATTTTCAAGGTTCACGCCTGCAATGCCTATATTAATATCCGATACACTCAGTCCCGTCATATTCTCGATCGCTGATTTTACCTTATCCTGCACTTTGCGGCAGACCTCCGGAATCCCATAACCGTATTTAATGTTCAGGTTCAGGTCAACGCCGACCACCCCGTCCGACACATTGACTTTCACACCTTTCGACAGATTCTTCATTCCGAGTTTTCCTACGAGTTCGTTCGTAATATTTCCGGCCATGGAATTGACACCTTCCACTTCTGTCGCCGCCAATCCGGCAATGATAGCCACTACCTCATCTGCGATCTGAACTGTCCCTATTGTACTGTCATCATAAATCGTATAAGCATCTCTGCTTTCATTTTTATTCTCTGCCATAGCGAAACCTCCTGCAGCTCATCCTTTTTCAATATTATAACAAAATCGTCTGAAAAATAAAAGGGGTTTTTAATTCTTTCCGAATTCCGATAGTTTCAGATTGTCATTCCTGTCCAATGTCATTCCCACACTCCAGGCGTTGACAAACAACAGCAGCGGATTTCCTTTTAAATCTCTGACTTTTTTCATGTCCGAGGTTCCGACCAGTTTTGCCAGATCAACCTCATCTTTATTCTCGATCCACCTGATATGTTCGTACGGAAGCGTTTCCAGACGAATGTCCACTTTATATTCATTTTCCAGACGGTACTTCAGGACATCAAACTGCAGCACTCCGACCACGCCAACGATGATCTCTTCCATTCCCGTATTAAATTCCTGAAAAATCTGAATGGCACCTTCCTGTGCGATCTGGTTGATTCCCTTGATAAACTGCTTTCTCTTCATCGTATCCACCTGGCGGACTCTGGCGAAATGTTCGGGTGCAAATGTCGGAATCCCTTCAAATGTAAATCTTTTGCCCGGACTGCATACGGTATCCCCAATCGAGAAGATTCCGGGATCAAATACGCCGATAATGTCCCCTGCATATGCCTCCTCCACCACATGGCGGTCCTGAGCCATCATCTGCTGGGGCTGTGACAGACGCATCTTTTTATCCCCCTGGACATGGCAGACTTCCTCTGATGCTTCAAACTTCCCGGAACAGATTCGCATAAATGCAATCCTGTCACGGTGCGCTTTATTCATATTTGCCTGAATCTTAAAGACAAATGCAGAAAACGGCTCTTTCATCGGATCTACAATCCCCACATCCGCCTTTCGGGGAAGCGGCGATGTTGTCATCTGCAGAAAATGCCGCAGGAATGTCTCCACACCGAAGTTTGTAAGTGCCGATCCAAAAAATACCGGAGAGAGTTCTCCCCTGCTCACTTTTTCCATATCAAATTCAGCACTGGCGCCATCCAGCAGTTCAATCTCGTCCAGCAGCTGATCCTTCTGTCCAGGATCCAGCATATCGTCCAGACGCGGATCATCCACCGCAATTTCTTCTTCCGTGCCTTCTTTCGTTCCCTTCATGGTGTCTGAAAAGGTCAGCACTTTCCTCGTGTCACGGTCATAGACCCCTTTAAAAGATTTTCCTGAACCGATCGGCCAGTTGATCGGGCAGGTTGCGATCCCGAGTTCTTTTTCAATCTCGTCCAGCAGGTCGAAGGTATCGTTCGCATCGCGGTCCATCTTATTGATGAATGTAAAAATAGGAATATGCCGCATGACACAGACTTTAAACAGTTTTCTTGTCTGTGCCTCAACTCCTTTTGAACCATCGATGACCATTACGGCAGAGTCAGCTGCCATTAAGGTCCTGTAAGTATCCTCCGAGAAATCCTGGTGCCCCGGTGTATCCAGAATATTAATACAGTATCCGTCATAATTAAACTGCAGCACGGATGATGTCACCGAAATTCCACGCTCTTTTTCTATCTCCATCCAGTCAGACACAGCATGGCGCGCTGTCGCCTTTCCCTTCACGGATCCCGCCAGATTGATCGCTCCTCCGTAGAGCAGGAATTTTTCCGTCAATGTAGTTTTACCTGCATCCGGGTGGGAAATAATGGCGAAGGTCCGCCTCTTTTCTATTTCTTTCGTATAATCAGCCACGAAATAACCTCCTGATTGTTGTTCTTAAGTCGTTCTTAATTCACACGCCATTCATTGTATTATATCGTCTGGGCAGTGTCAAGGTTACTGTGCCGTACTTTTATTTATGTTTTTAATTTACCGGTCCATACAATCATATTCTGACCATTGCAGTCCGAGCGCTTTTGCAGCCTTTCTCGCATCATCAATGTCAATCAGGTCTGCGATCATTCCGAGCATCATATCAGACGCGTCAGCCGATCTCCTGCATGAATAATATTTACCGTCAGAGATCCAACCGGTGTCCCCTGTCCAGTAAATTCCCGCGGTAAACATCCGCTTCCAGTTATCGCCGCCAGCGAACTCTGCAACCGTCCTGTGGTATAATTCCCCTGTCTGTGCAAGGATAGCCGATCCGCTCCCTACCATCATGACTGTACCGGCTGCACCCGCAGCGTCTTTTATAAGTCTCAGCGTGTCCTGTTCCTGCAGGATCAGGCGCTTTGCGCCTTTTCCACCCGGAATCAGCAGGATATCCCCTCCCGCATTTTCTTCCAGTGGTTCCGTCCACACCTTAACATCCTGCGAGCTGTTGATAACTCCGCCTGATATGGATAGATAATTCATATAAAAATGTTCCGGCAGTTTTCCTAAAATGCTGACCGGTACAAACGCATCCATTGTTTCAAAGCTGTCATACAGCAGAACATTTACTACCATGATCCTTTCTCCCTTCTTCTATCCCCGAATGAAATAAAAAAGCAGTTACAGCTTTCCTCCATAACTACTTTCCTATCGGGATGTTGCGTCACCAAAAATTAATGTTAATCGAGTGAATTCTAAAGTGACATTATTTGTAATTTCATGATATCAGATTTCTGAACGGATACAAGCCGGTACCGGGGATATAACATCAATTATTTTTTTAAGCGAATTTCCGCCGTCTCCACATGATATTTTGGTATAATATCCACATCCCCCGGTTGAACAGTACGCCCGACCTATCAGGAATGAAGCAAAACAAAGCCGCTGCCTCATGGCAGCGGCCCTCTGTTCTATTCAGCAACAGTCTCATCCATCGGAGTGATCACGATATTCTGCGGTTCCACACCGGTCTTTCTCTTGACAGCATCTTCGATCTGTGCCAGCTGTGACGACTCCAGATCTGCCGTCGGAACCATAACGTCCGCCGTATCACCATTCAGATTGACAACTACATTTTCAAAACCCTTCGCCTCCAGCAGGGATTCTGCTGCCGCCTCTTTCTCAATGCGGTCAGTCATCGTCACCATACTCTCTACAGCAGACTGTTTTTCCTCTTCGGACAGTTCTTCATTGTTAATGATCTCCAGCAGCGTTTCCTTATTCTGAGAACGCACCTGCTCCCGGCTGATCTTAGCCTGCGCCACGTATGTAGATGCTCCGGTCAGCACTGCCTCACCCGGTGTCTGGGCCGACGCATCCTCAGAATCGGCATCCGTGGAGTCAACATCTGCAGAATCAGCATCCGCATTTTCTTTTTCAGCCGCCTCCGCGATCTCATCCGTCAGATCATAATCGAGACTTTCAATCTCCTCCGTGATATCTCCGATGTCCGCTGTCTCCTCAGTTTTTTCACTGTTGTCCGAACTTTTCGCACTTTGTGTTTTCAGTCGCGAATCCGAATAATTAATATATCCGGCGACCGCTATCATAACCGCCAAAGCTGTAATAATGATCTGATTTTTTTTGAATATCTTTTTTTTCAACGACATTCTCCTTCACTTCATTTTCATCACTTTTATTTTATGTGCATCTACGTGAAATAATGCCATGACTGCTTCCTGAATTTGCTGTACGATCACAGGGTCACTTCCTCCCTGCGCCACCACAACGACTCCCCGTATCTCGGGCGTCGTCTCTGAAACAACATACGGCGTCTGATTCCCCTCTCCGTCCTTTTGATATACAGTCGCTTCCTCTGAACTGCTGTTTTTTGAATCCTGTTTTCCTCCCTGGCTGTCCTCCTGCGATGTCATGGAATCATTGACGGGCGTATCCTTTTCAACGATCTTCTTGCCTGTTGTCTCCAGAGTGATTGCTGCGGTAACCGTACCGACACCCTCCACCTGCTGCAGTGTCTCCACAAGCTGGCGTTCCAGCTGTTTTTGCATGGTCTCTTCCTGGATTTCCGCTTCCTGCACCTGTACCCCGGGTTCTTCTTCCGGTTTCGAATCTTTTGCCTTTTTTGTCGGCAGCAGCACAACGATCAATAATCCCAGAATTAATACAAATACCAGGATCTGTTCCTTCTTCATCTCCTTTATCCGGGTCCTAATCCGCTCTTTCATCCTTTCACCATTCACCCTATACTAATACTTATATGCGCAGCATCTATCTGATATACATCGGCCAAACGCTTTCGGATCTCCTCTGCGGCAGGATCCTGTTTTTCATATTCCGGGTCAATTTCAATCTCCCCGACTGATATACGGCCGCTCTCCTCCTGTGATACTGCCTGTATACGAATATTCTCCACCTCAATCATCTCCCCCTGTTTTAACGTTACCTCTATGTCTTCCGGATACAGTCCGTATTCCCCCAGCATCTCACCGATCTGTTCCTTGATCTCCTCACGGCAGGCATACAGCAGATATTCATCACTTTCCTGGGTGAATACCACCTCGGTACGCCGCGCCTCTTCCCAGGCTACTCTCATCTCCTCAGTCTGGAAGAATTCCTGCAGATCTCTCTCCGAATGAAAGAACTGAAGCACAGGTGTCAGGATAATGACTACCAGCAGCATTCCCATGAAATTCTTTATATACATCTGATACTGCTTTTGTGGTACAAGATTCATAACAATAGAATATACGAGATAGTAACACACCAGATTTCTCATCCAGCTGTAGACCGTTTCCGTCATATTTTTCTCCTTCACTGCAGCGAGTTTGCCAGGATCACGATCGTCAGCAGAAACATAACCTGCGTTGTAAACAGAACTTTCAGCAGGAGACCACACCCCTCTCCCATCGCGTGAAAGCATCCTACCAGCCGGGAATCACAGATCGGCTGGATAACAGCACCAATAAACTTATATACGAGTGCGTTAAATCCAAGCCGGATAACAGGTGCGATCGAACAAACGATCAATACGATCAGGGCTGTTACCCCGAAACAGTTCCTGATGAGAACAGCAGAACCAAAGATGATTTCAGTGACCGCATTGACCGCATTGCCTACTCCCGGTATCACACTGACAGTTTTTCCGAGAACAGAACGTTTCAGGGAATCAACAGCCGGTGCTACCAGACTTTGTATAATCTGCATTCCGACTATGACCGTCAGCATACTCTTCTGCGCCCACAAAATTGCAGATTTCAACAGTTCGGATATTCTGGAGAGCATCTCTTCTTTCGTCAGCAGATTTATGAATTCCAGCAGTACATAGATGTGTATCGCCGGTATCATCATATTCACCAGAAGATACTCCACACAGAATATCACGATCAATATGATCTGGTAAAAAACAGTGGCGGACGTCACACCGGAAGCCGCCGTGATCGCAATATAATAGGACGGAGCCAGTGCCTGCATAAAGCTGACGATCCCCTCAAGCGTTGTATGCAATCCTTCGCTCAGCTGGCCAAACGCTTTCAGAAGCAGTACAAACACCAGAAGATAGACGAGATAAAAACAGATGTCCCCCATTTTCTCATTGTCAAATATGTGTACAAAGCTCGTCAGCACGGCTCCCGCAAAGGCCAGCAGCAGAACCTGTCCCAGCACGCTGCGCCCCTGCTCGAACTCCGAAAACAGACTCTCCTTCAGTATCTCCCCAAACCATTCAAGGCTGAAGGGTGTTTCACCCTTCAAAAGTTCTTTCATCGCATCCAGAAAGGAAAAGCTGCTGTCTTCTAAAAGCTCGTCCATGATTTCCTGCATCTGCTGAGTGTCCATATCATCGAGCAGTTCTTCCTCATAGTCTTCACTGTTCACCAGCTGGTCGTCGCTGCTTCCGGCTGCTGATGCACAGCAGGTAACCGGGAGCAGTGTCATTGTCATAAACCAGGCGCTCATAATGAGAATCAGGAGCATACACTTTCTCTTTTTATTTTTCTTCATGCCAGAAATCCCTGAATCACATCCAGGAGTGTCAGCAGTACCGGCATGGAGATCACCATCAATGATAATTTACAGAAAATTTCAATTTGTGATGCGATCGCACTGTATCCGGCATCCCTGCACAGGCTGGATGAAAACTGGCCGATATACGTAAGCCCGATCATTTTCAGAAGTATATTGAGATAAGAAGCATCTACCGGAAGATTACTCTGAATCTTCTGCAGAGACTCCACCAGATAGGATACTTTGGAGGTCGCAAGCAGCAGGATACACAGACCGCATGCGAAACTGATATAGAAAGAATATTCCGGTTTACACTCTTTCAGAAGGATTCCGAGAATCATTCCGGAAAACCCCAGTATAGAAATTTTGATAATATCCATAACTTATCCCTCCGCTACAGTGAAAACAATTGTCGGACACTGTCAAACAGCTCATTGATATAGGGAATGATCCAGAACAGCACGATGATCAGTCCTGCCAGACTCGTCAAAAACGCCTGCTCGTCCCTTCCGCTGTGTTTCAGCACCTGGCTCAGCACAGATACAAGTATCCCTACCGCTCCGATCTTAAAAATAATACTGACTTCCACATTCCTCCTCCTTTATCACAGCAATAGAATACCGAGAAATGCCCCGCCCAGAATCCCAAGGCTCCGAAACAGCCTCTGTTTTTCCGGCAGCTGAGCCTGCAGATTATGAATCGTAAGTGCAAGCTCTTCCAGGTAATGTTCCAGGATCTGTTTCTGCATCTGTTTTGAAGCGTTACCCATCATATCAGCCAGCTGACACAATTCACGGATATCGGAGGAGTGCAGGCTGCTGTTTTCCAGATGCCTGGTAGCCTCCCATACAAAAATTTCCGAAAAAGAACGTCCCGTGTAAGAATCCAGCTGTTCACACAGACTCTTCAGAAACCCGGCAAACGGTTCTTTCGCCCGGTTGCCGACCGTGCGTATCGCCTCAGGCAGCGTCACATTGAACGTGATCTCATGCTCCAGCAGCATCACGAGGCGCTGCCACTCCCGAAGCTGCAGCAATCGTTTTTTCATATCCGCACTCTTTAAGAGTCCCAGACTGCAGCACGAAAAAACAACAGCCGCAATACCTATCATTTTTATCATAGGACTGATCCCCTCCGATAAAGACAGGTTCCCCTCTCATCGAATATCGACCGTATCTCCCCCGCTTTTTTCTGATTTTGGAGAACTATGTATCTCTCAAATACTTTCTCGTTTACCAGCCGCTCCAGCAGCGGTTTCCGCTTGATATCATCCACGGAACTTCCATGAACGGTTGCAAGGAGCTTGCATCCACAGTTGATGACCGTCTCAATGGCATGGATATCCTCATAACTTCCAATTTCATCGACCGCGATGATTGAAGGTGACATAGAACGCACGAGCATCATCATTCCCTCCGCTTTCGGACAGCCGTCCAGCACATCCGTGCGAATCCCTATGTCATTCTGAGGAATCCCGAGATAACAGCCGCCGATTTCTGATCGCTCGTCCACAACACCGACTGTACATCCCGGCCGTTCCCGGCTGCCATCTGACAGCTGCCGGATCAGGTCTCTCAGTATTGTTGTCTTTCCGCAGCGCGGCGGCGATATGATCAAGGTATGATGGATTCCTTTTATATCCGAGACATACGGCAGAACCTCCGTAGCACATCCTTTTACCTGGTGTGAAAAACGAATATTGATAAAAGAAATATATTTGATACTTTTCACTTTATTTCCATCAACCACCGTTTTTCCGGCAATGCCCACACGATGCCCTCCCTGAATCGTCAGATATCCCTGACGTATCTCCTCCTCATATGCATAAAGCGAGTAACCTGACACATATTCCATTGTCTCTTTCACATCCTGAGATGTGACACGATAAGCTTGTTCCACACTCCCGCAAAGTACACCGTCTCTGCTGATGAAATATTCTGTGTCACAGTAATTGATCGCAAGCGGTGCATTAATCCGCAGCCTGATCTCCTGCAGAAGTTCAAATTTAAGCTCTATTTTTCCAAGCACACTGCGTATTTCTCCTGAAAATAATTTTAAAACCTCATCTCTTCTCATCTTGTTCACCTCTTAAAATAAATATATGAGGCGAATCCTGATTTAGAATAAAAAACAGGATGCAGTATTACTGCATCCTGTCATCTTCAAACAGCTCATAATAATCTATATTACATATCTTCAGTTTCATCGGCTTTTCAGACCAGATAGCGCAGCTGCAGCCCTCACTCAGTTCAAAATGGCAGTTCCAGCCGTCCAGGCAGTCAATTTCCTTCATATCCCTTGTGATACCTGTACCTTTCCACTTAAGATAACTCTCCTTTTCCACCCACCGGTCAAAGAAAAATCTCTGAGGGTCACAACTGCTTTCCAGTTCTTTTTTCTCTTCCTCCGCAAATGCTTTCCCCGCCAGCCGTCCGTAATCAAGCGCCCTCCAGAACTCAATATCAACTCCCACAGGCTCTGGCCCAATCGCACAAACGGCATAGCCGCCGGAATGGCTGATGTTAAAATGTATTTTGGGATAATTCACCAGATGAGGTTTCCCTGACGGTCCCTGCTCTACCAGACCGTCATCCGGTTCAAGCCCATACATTTCCCGGAGTCCATAGTTCAGCAGCATCCGTCCGGCTTTGTGCTCCCGCCTGCCGTTGTTATTATCCAGTCTCTCCGGAATCTTTACCGCGTAAATGCTGGTCACTGTGTAACACACTTTTCACTTTCCCCCATCACTTCTTCCAGAAACCTGGAAGGTTCCTGTTTCTTTTCATATTTCTTTTTTGTATTGAAAAGATGCAGCGTCTCTGACGCCCTGGTCATTCCCACATACAGAAGCCTGCGCTCCTCCTCAACCTCTTCCGGAAGCACGGCTTTATGGTAAGGTATCGTTCCCTCATTGATATCCAAAATATACACATGCGGATATTCCAGGCCTTTCACACCGTGCAGTGTGGAAATCGTGATACCGCCCTCCTGCTTCTTTGATTTCTGTTTTTTGAGCTCCAGCGTATAGTCCTGAATATAGGTGCACCACTCTTCGAATGTCCGAAACTCACGCGCACTCTGCTGAAGTTCATCCAACACATCATACAGCTCTTCCGGCTTCATCTTACGGTACTGGGCATATTCCCGAATGTATTCATGATACCCGATCCCGCAGCGAATATAGTTGATCGCACCAAACGGAGGCATGCCTGCCAGAATCTTAAGGTCATCCTCAAGTTTTTCAATCCTGTCACACATCCAGTCTTTCCCTTCATAGAACTGATACAGATGTTCAAAAGAGACTTCGCTCTCGTACAGTGCTTCTCTGGAAATATAACGGTTCGGCTTGTTTGCGATCTGAAGAAAATCACTGCGCAGTCTTCCTCCTTTCGAAAGGCGGAGGTAGGACAGAATATGTACCGCGATCCAGTGTTCAAAAATATTAGGCAGACCGTCCTTTACAACAAACGGAAGATTGTATTCCATCAGTTTTGAGACCGTCGGCCGGCTGCCCATATTCGTGCGAAACAGCACAGCAATATCATCACAGGATCCTCCGTTTCCTATCAGCTCCTGAATGCTCTTAAGCAGGTAATCCGACTCTGCTTTTTCATCCGGAAAAGTACAAAGCTCCACCGCTTTACCTGCATCATTTGCGGTAGTCAGCTGCTTCTCAAACCGCGAGGAATTATGACGGATCAGCTTCTGTGAACACTTGACGATCGATGCACTGCAGCGGTAATTCTGGCGGAGAATTATGGTTTTTCCAGCCGGGTAATCTTTCTGAAACCGGAACATCATCTCCGGTTTTGCTCCCCGGAAACGGTAGATCGACTGGTCGTCGTCCCCCACAGCAAACAGGTTATTCTGCGGTGCAGCAAGCATTCTGATGATCCGGTACTGAAGCATATTGATATCCTGAAATTCATCAATCTGAATATACTGAAAATGTTCCTGCCATTTTTTCAGGATATCCGGACGCTTGATGAACAGCTCGTAGCAGTATACCATCAGATCATCAAAATCGAGCAGTTTTTTTCCGCAGAGGATCTCATGATACTTACGGTAAATCTGCCGAAACGTCTCCTCAGGACAGCTTCCGGAATAGAAATGGTCCAGGGGCATCTGCTCCGTCTTCACCATGCTGATCTCCCGCTGCAGAAGTTCCAGTACATCCCTTTCATCCTCCGTCTCAAGACCGCTGCACCCAAGGAGCTCTCTTAAGATTCTCTTTTTTTCTTCTTCACTTATGATATTACGCCCGTTCAGCCCATATGCCTGTTTCAGTATCCCGAAAAATATGCCGTGAAAAGTCCCAAATTGAACGTTTGTACAGGAAACACCCTGCATACGTAAAAAGCGCTCCTTCATCTGACCGGCAGCGGCTTTCGTAAAAGTCACTACCAGGATAGAAGAAGGAGACACTTTATACTTCTCAGTCAGATATGCAGTCCTTGCGGTGATCACAGCTGTCTTTCCTGATCCCGGCCCTGCCAGTACCAGCAATGGTCCCTCGGCATGACGGACTGCTTCTGACTGTTCCTGATTGAATGTCATATACTTAACTTCTCGACCGCAGCCCGGATACGCAAAAGAGTTTCCTCTTTTCCGAGTACTTCCATAATCTCCGTCGCACCTGCCGGTGTCATCTGTTTTCCTGATACTGCCGTGCGGATGGGCCACATCACAAATGCATTTTTATACCCTTTTTCCTTTACGTACTCTGACAGTCTCGCATAAAGTGCATCATTGCTGTAGTCGTCCTGGTCTTCCAGCACCGGTATTATTTCCTGTAAAACCGCCAGCGATGACTCACTGTTCGTCTTTGATTTTTTATGCGTATACATGGAGACATCATATTCCGGTACTTTCTCGAAAAAATCGATCAGTTCTTTGATATCCGGAAAAATCTCAATCCTCGTCTTCACCATGGATGCTATCTTTTTCAGATCATAATCCTTCGTAATCACTTCTTTGAGACAGGGAAGGGCTTTTTCGTAAAAATCTTCTTCGTCCATCTTCTTGATATATTCGCCATTCATCCATTTCAGTTTAACCATGTCGAATACTGCCGGCGATTTGCTCATATGACGGTAATCAAATGCCTCCACCAGTTCCCGAAGAGAATATATTTCGCGATTTTCCTGCGGACTCCACCCCAGAAGGGCTACGTAATTGACAACAGCTTCGCTCAGAAATCCCTGCGCAATCAGATCCTCATAGGAGGAATGGCCGCTGCGCTTGCTCAGCTTCTGATGTTCCTCGTTTGTAATCAGCGGACAGTGTACATAGACCGGTACTTCCCAGCCAAATGCCTCATACAGCCGGTTGTATTTCGGGGCAGATGAAAGATACTCATTTCCTCTTACCACATGCGTGATCCCCATCAGATGGTCATCCACAACATTTGCGAAATTGTACGTCGGATAGCCGTCGGACTTGATCAGTATCATATCGTCAAGCTCTGCATTCGGAACGGTTATATTTCCATAGATTTCATCATGGAATGTAGTTGTACCTTCTGTCGGCATGTTAATACGGATCACGTAAGGCAGCCCTTTATCCAGATTTTCCTGTATCTCTTTTGGTGTCAGATGCAGACAGTGTTTATCGTACACGACGATATCTTTATCCGATACACTGGTCCTCAGAGACTCCAGCCGCTCTTTATCACAAAAACAATAATATGCATCTCCCTGCTCGATCAGCTGTTTTGCATATTTCAGATAGATGCCCCGGGCATTTCGTTCACTCTGTACATAAGGACCGCAGTCCTTCTCTCTTCCGGGCCCCTCATCCGGAATCAGTCCGGTATGCTCAAGCGTCCGGTAAATGATGGAAAGTGCTCCCTCCTGAAAACGTTCCTGATCTGTGTCTTCGATCCTGAGCATAAAGTCTCCGCCTTCATGTTTTGCGATCAGATAGGCATACAGTGCTGTGCGGAGATTGCCCACATGCATTTTCCCGGTAGGGCTTGGGGCAAATCGCGTTTTTACTTTTGTCATATCTCGTATCTCTCCTCGTCAACTGTTTTTAAGCTTTAAGAAAGGCGTGGATTATTCTTCCACACCTTTTGTCTTTAAATATTCGACTACATCGCCGACTGTCAGCAGATCTGTCAAATCCTCCGATGGTATCTCAATCGAGTACTCCTCTTCAAGTGCCATCACCAGTTCAAACAAATCCAGTGAATCAGCTCCCAGGTCATCTTTAAATGATGTATCCGCAAAAATCGTATTGGCATCGCAATTTAATTGTTCAGCAATAATCTCTTTCATTTTCTCAAACATATCCCGCTCTCCTTTATTCTCATTAAAAATTACTATATTATGGTCAAAGCATAGCTAGATTTTTATTATTTGTCAACCCATTTTTAAAAATCAGGGCTGTATTTTTTTCACCTGTTTTTCTCCTGGAATTTAATACCCCTTGATACACTGAGTGCAATCCCCATCTCAGTCATCAAAAACAGCACAGAGGTTCCCCCGTAGCTTATGAAGGGAAGCGTGATTCCCGTCGTCGGAATCACATTAATCACAACACAGATATTCAGGATGACCTGCAGCGCAATATGCGCAAAAATTCCCGTTACGATAAGTGAACCGTACAGATCCCTGGCGTTCTGTGCGATAAAAAATAACCTGTACAGCAGGTACGCAAACAGCAGGAGCAGCATTACGCCCCCGAAAATCCCAAGCTCTTCACAGACGATAGAAAATATCATATCATTCTGTGCCTCCGGTATGGTCCCCAGCTTCTGCGCACTGTTGCCGAGTCCCTTTCCGAAGAGACCGCCGGATCCGATCGCATAGAGCGCCTGCATTACCTGATAACCACCGTCGGCAGAATATTCTTCCGGGCGCAGCCATGCCAGCACACGCCGGATACGAAAACTCTGGCTGTTATCGATCGTGGCTGCCAGATATCCGATAAAGATCGCCAGAACCCCTGCGCCTGCGCCTGCAGTTGCGACGAACGGCGCTGTTTTCGGATGGGAGATAAAGATCAGTATGACAGTAATCCCACCGATGATCAGACCTGTACTCAGGTTATCCGTCAGGATATACGCGCCTCCTGCCTGCAGTGCTCCCAGAAACAGCAGTACGGCCACGGCTTTTAATGATTTCGCCTTTCTCCCCATGCTGATAATAACCACGGGCAGATATGTAATCACCGCAATCTTGGCAATCTCAGAAGGCTGAAACTGGATGCCGAGCTTCAGCCAGCGTCTGGCTCCGTTTACCTCAACGCCGAGCGGTGATTTTACAAGAGCCATCAGGACAAATGCCAGCACAAAAATAAATCCGGATAATCTGATCAGTATATGGTAATCGATTCTTGATATGATGACTGCAACGATAACAGATGCCAGGCTGATGAGCGCCTGTCTTCGGAAATAATACATATCGTCGCCAAATTTCATATTTGATTCATAGGAACTGGTACTGTACAGCATGACCAGCCCGAAGCAAATCAGCAAAATTACCACCGCAAGCAGATTATAATCATAATAATCTGCTTTTTCACGCATCTTTTTGATAAATCCAGCAATTGCTTTGCGCATATATAACCTCGTTTCTCTAATCCACGGCTTTATTTCAACAGAGACCAGGATCAGAATACCTGCTGACCCCAACATCATCAGTTTATCATTATAACATTAAATACCCAATAAAAAAACTCTTTATTTTACGGCGTACTTCATAAGCCCCCAGAATCCTGTCTTCTTATCTTCCTCACCCAGGTAAATTCTGTGAACTAAAGCAGGGTCATCCGTTATCACACCGTCGGCCCCATATGTGATCATGCGCTGTACATCACCTGGATAATTCACTGTCCATGCGTGTACTTCTTTACCGCAGGCATGGGCCTCTTTTACAAACCACCGGGTAACATACGTATGCTTAACGCTGAAAAGGTCGGCACACTCGATATCTTTGATACTGCCATAAGTCATTGTCATGATATAGCCCGTCTTTATATCGGGATTCAGCTCTTTTGCCTGCTTCAAAAAGCTATAATTCATGGAGGTGAGGACACACTGGTCTTCAAAGTCGTTATCCTCGATGCACTTGATTACCTTACTGACAATGTTCTTATTGTGACCGTTGCTTTTTACTTCAATATTCAGGCGGATTTTTCCCTTGCTGTATTTGATGATGTCATCGAGCGTCGGGACTTTTTCCCCCAGAAAACGTTTATTGAACTTTACGCCTGCATCAAGCTGAGCAACTTCCTGATACGTCATATCCCAGACGTTGGCATTCAATCCGGTGGTTCTTTTCAGATTATTGTCATGCAACAGTACCAGAATATCATCCTTTGTTTCCTGAACATCGATTTCCGCATAATCAGACATCGATTCAACCGCATATTCCATGGCACTCATCGTATTCTCAGGCGCCATAAGAGCGCCGCCGCGGTGTGCAGTCACACTGAAGGAACTAAGCACCATGTTGTTGACATTTCCCCGCGCCAGATTCATATACAGAATTCCTCCTGCTTCCGCAGCGATCAGCAGTACCGTTACAAGATAAGCAGCAGCCCTGCGTCGAAACACACGGTATTTTCCTCTGTTCTTCTGTGAAATCCGTTTCAGATACTGTTTACCGCGCCGTGGAAGATAGATCCCTCCCACCGCCAAAAGTCCGTAGATCACACCTGCTGATCCGGCAAATAAACCGATAACGCTCTTTGCACCATTGCCGTATGTCAGCACACCGCTGATTCTAAATGACGGTTTCATAAAAATGATAATTACGACAACGATCAGCGCAACGGCCATCAGATAAGCTGCTGCCGTCACGACAAGTACGAGTACCTGCATCAGCACGACACCCGCAACACTTTTTCCAAAATGGCGTCTCAGGCGAACAGCAGCCATCTTTATCCCCAGCCGTATCCTGCGGTTTTCCGTTATACAATACGGCAGGGAAAATGTGATAATGACAGACCCTGTCATGATAATCACACACAGCAGCACCAGCAGCCATGTTTTTGGAAAAAACTTATAAATCTGAAGTGCTGTAAACTCCAGAATCTTTACATTCGCGATCTCCCAGATGATAAAATGCAGTCCCAGAAACGGCATCGTTCCCAGCATGTAAACACTCCAGAAAACCGGATGGTACCGGATAAACAGCAAACTGTTTGTGATCCCGTTTTTTATGATTCCCGGCACATATGTCTTCTCGTTAAGCATGGAGCACTGTATACACCAGAAAACTGCCGATATCTCCAGCAGGACCATCAGCGCCATACACAGCAGTATCACTGCCAGAAGGATCAGCGTTAACGGATGACAGATAAATTTCACATAGTTTTCTGCCGTCAGATAACTGTATTTCTGCTGTTTCAGGGAGATACTGATAAACCAGTCCGTCAGATTCATGATGACCGCACTCGTCGCGATCCGATAGATAAGTTCAAACAGAAACAGGCTGATTCCATTTAATTTCCATATCCGGTATACATCTTTTAAGAACGTTCTCATCAGTATCTCGTATCCTTCTCAAGTCTCAATCCTGTCAGCACAGCAAAATCCTTTCCAGGTCATCCGGTACATATATCTTTTTCTTAAAATATCTGCCTGCTTCTTTTGTGTACCGGTCTTTTCGGTGTTTCAGGTCACTGTCTTCCGTATGGTACAGGATCAGATTCTGTGCTCCCAGTTCCTGTGCCGTTCTTCCCGCATCAAGCGCGGTGCTGTGATGCTTTTCATACGGTTTAAATCTTTCTTTTTCCTTGTCGAGGCAAAACGCCTCACTCATCATCCAGTCTCCGTTCTCAGCGTACGGCCGGTTACGTTCATTAAACGGTTCATCTCCCAGAAATACCAGTTTTGTCCCATCCGGAAGTTTTGCACAGAAACCAAACTGTTTCTTCTTGGTCGAATCAATGTCAAAAAAGCGCAGTGTAAAACCTGCAGCCTGTTCTTTCTGTCCCTCTTCTACCCTGACAATCCATATCCGTTTGTCAAACATGTTTGTAAACTTTCCGGGCAGCAGCTGCATACAGAAACTGCGGATCAGATCTGCAAGTTCCGAGTGGCAGTAAATCACGAAATCTCCATCATATGTACCATTTTTCATCATCGCCGAAATTTTGCGCACGACCCATATTACCCCGAGCACATGGTCAGTATGACCGTGGGAGACAAACATAAAGTGCACTTTTTCAAACGGTATCCCGGCTTTCTCCATCTGCGCCAGGATGCCGTTTCCCCCGCCCGCATCTACAAGAAGGTAGTCCTCCTGATTCCTGAGCGCAAAACACGTATTGTAACATCTGGTCACCATCGCGTTTCCAGTTCCAAGCATAATCAATTCTGTCTTACTCAACTTTCATATTCCCCTTAATTTTACTCATTGTTTACATTGTAGCCCAGCTTACTTAGATGTGCAAGGCTATCTTTTATGTACGCAAAATGTAAATGTAGGATTACAATACATATGTTACAACTGAATAATTAAAATGCAGGGATCTCTCCTTTGTGTTATATTTTAGTCACCACAACCACAACATAAACAAAGGAGTTCCCTGCTATGGCTAGTATAACACAAGATATGAGATACCGTCTATCCCTGATCCGTTACGCTGAGAAGTATGGCGTTACCAAAGCTGCCGTTAAATATAAAACCAATCGGCAGTATATCTATCGCTGGAAACGTCGCTTTGACGGCTCTATGGAGTCCCTCCGTGAACGCTCCAGACGCCCACACAGCCATCCTAATCAGCATACGCCTCAGGAGATCAAAATGATTACCGATATGCGCAGACGTAATCCTGAGGCTGGTTTAGTCATCCTTTGGGTAAAACTTATGCAGCGCGGTTATTCCCGTTCTATTCCCGGGCTTTACCGTTTCCTTAGAAAACAGGGGATTATGGCTGTTCATCCTCCTAATCCCAAGTACATTCCTAAGCCTTATGAGCAGATGGCCTATCCCGGACAGCGGATTCAGATTGACGTGAAATTTGTCCCTTCTGCCTGCCTCATGAATGAAGCCAAAGACCAACGGTTTTATCAGTACACCGCCATTGATGAGTACTCCAGATGGCGGTTTGTGGAAGCATTTGAAGAACACAGCTCCTATTCCGCTGCCTTGTTCCTTGAGCATCTTATCAAAGCGTTTCCCTGCCCTGTCGAATGTGTCCAGACTGATAATGGTCAGGAATTTACCAAACGCTTCAGCTCTTACGGCGGTTCGGATAAACCTACCATCTTTCAAGTCCGGCTTAAGGAATACGGCATCAGGCACAAGCTGATACGTCCATTTACTCCAAGGCATAATGGCAAAGTGGAGCGAAGCCACAGGAAAGACAATGAGCGTTTCTATGCTGTCCACAGTTTTTACTCTTTTGAAGACTTCAGCAAACAGTTAAAACTCTATAACCGCAGAGATTATAATAACTTTCCTATGCGCCCACTTGGATGGAAAACCCCAAAACAGGTACTGGATAATTATCTGATGTCACTGTAACATATGTTTGACAAACCTACAATCTTTTATGTACGCAAAATGTAAAACGCACATTTTATATCCCCCGTCATAAAATATAATAAATGAAATTCATGAAAGGACTATCATATCTATGGATCGATATGCTATGAATCGTACCGATTGCCGCGGCCGCTGTCAAAGACCTCCGGTTATGTGCAGTCCCGTCCGCCCGGAACGCCCGGACAGAGAATGCACCTGTCATAAAGATGCCCCGTGCAATACCAATTCTGATATATATGCAATTGCAGACAAACTTCCCGTTGGTATGGCTTTCGTCGCCAACCAGAAATTCAAAACTACTTTCGAACCCTGTAAAGGGCTTAAAATGGGAACTATTTTCCCTGAACTGTGCAAACCGTTCTGCGGAAAGAGAGGTGGATGCCGATGAATGCAAAGACACCTTCACGCGCTCAGCTGATGCAGTGGATCAACGAAACCAGTTTTGCCGTCGATGATCTTCTTCTGTATCTGGATAGCCATCCGGACGATGAGCAGGCCCTCGACTGTTACCGCGAATACGTTCGTATGCGCAAGGATGCCATGAACGAATATGCCAGATGTTATGCGCCATTGACCATTGATACTGCAGACGAACAAAAAAACTGCTCCTGGCAGTGGATATCACAGCCATGGCCATGGGAAAAGAAAGGGGGCTGCCGCTGATCTATGTGGAATTATGAGAAACGACTTCAATATCCGGTAAATATTACCACCACCAATGCCAGCCTTGCGCAGGCAATCATCAGTCAGTTCGGAGGTCCGGATGGTTCTGTTATATGATTACCAATCTTTTTATTTTGTAATAATATTATGATTTTTGAAAATATTCTTGACTCTTTTTATATTTGGATGTTATACTCGCCTCATAAAGTAAACAGGGTCTTCATTACTGACGGATAAGTGGGTTACCACAGGGGAATGAAGTACTATCAAAACAGCCGACCGTCTGGGCAGCATCTTTTTTCCTTGATGTTGTCCTTTTTTATTGGTGAAACACTGGAAAATGATGCCTCACACAGAAAACAGGAGGATATTAGTAATGTTTACACAATGGAACAATTTTAAACCGGGTAACTGGCAGGAAAGCATCGACGTACGTGATTTCATTCAGAAAAATTACACCCCGTATGAGGGCGATGACTCTTTTCTTACTTCTGCTACAGCGCGAACAGAAAAATTGCTTCATAAGTTTGAGAATCTGCTGTCTCTGGAACGGGAGTTCGGAGGCGTTCTGGATATCGACACGCAGACTGTCACTTCTCTTCTGAACTATAAGCCCGGCTATCTGGACAAGGACAACGAACTGATCGTAGGGCTCCAGACTGACCGGCCGTTAAAACGCGGTGTAAATCCGTTCGGAGGACTCCGCATGACACGTGATGCCTGTAAAGCCTATGGCTATGAGCTGTCCCAGAAGGTTGAAGATGAATTTCAGTACCGCACCACCCACAATGACGGCGTTTTCCGTGTATATAACAAAGAGACAAAAGCCGCACGCCACTGCGGACTGATCACCGGTCTCCCGGACGCTTACGGGCGCGGCCGTATCATCGGCGATTACCGCCGCGTTGCTCTTTACGGCATCGACCGTCTGATCGAAGAGAAACAGAAGGACAAAGATGCACTGAGCCTGGAGCTGATGGATGTTGATCATATCCGACAGCTGGAAGAGCTGTACCAGCAGATCAATTTTCTCGGCAAACTGCGCGACATGGCTGCACTCTACGGCTTTGATATCTCGAAACCGGCCGCTACCGCACAGGAAGCCGTTCAGTGGCTGTATTTTGGTTATCTGGGATCAATCAAGGAGCAGAACGGCGCCGCCATGAGCCTCGGACGCGTCTCTACCTTCCTGGATATTTATTTTGAGCGTGACATGGCTGCCGGGACACTCACCGAAGAGCAGGCGCAGGAGCTGATGGATGATTTCGTGATGAAACTGCGTATGGCCCGCCATCTTCGTACCCCGGATTATAATGAACTGTTCGGCGGCGACCCGATGTGGATCACCGAGGCACTGGGCGGCACCGGCGAAGACGGCCGTACTCTGGTAACCAGAAATACTTTCCGTATGATGCATACCCTGTATAACCTGAAACCGTCCGCAGAACCGAACCTGACAGTTCTTTGGTCCAAAGACCTGCCCGAAGCTTTCAAGAAATTCTGTGCGAAAGTTTCCTGTGACACAGACGCACTTCAATATGAGAATGATGATCTGATGCGTCCACAGTTCGGAGACGACTACGCGATCGCATGCTGCGTCTCAGCAATGCGCATCGGAAAGGAAATGCAGTTCTTCGGCGCGCGCGCCAACCTGGCAAAAATGCTGATGATGGCACTGAACGGCGGGAAAGATGAGAAACAGAATATGCAGCTCGGACCTGTACATGAGCCGTATCAGGGGGATTACCTCGAATATGACAAGGTACTGGAACTGCTTGATATCTACCGTCCATGGGTTGCAAAAATGTACGCCAACACCATGAACGTTATTCACTATATGCATGACAAATATGCCTATGAAAAGACTCAGATGGCACTGCATGACACCCAGGTACACCGCTATATGTCTTTCGGTGTGGCAGGTATGAGTGTTCTGGCTGATTCGCTGTCTGCCATCAAACATGCAAAAGTAAAATGTATCCGTGATGAAAAAACCGGCCTGATCACAGATTTTGAAATTGAGGGAGAATATCCGGCATTCGGAAACGATGATGACCGCGTGGACAACATCGCATGCGAGCAGATGGAACTGTTCTATCATGAACTGACGAAGACACCTCTGTACCGCGGCGCAGAGCATACACTGTCCATCCTGACGATCACCTCAAATGTAGTATACGGAAAGAAAACAGGCTCTACTCCCGACGGCCGCAAGAGCGGAGAGCCTTTTGCCCCGGGAGCCAATCCAATGCACGGCCGTGAAAAGAATGGTGCACTCGCTGCACTCAATTCCGTGGCAAAGCTTTCCTACCGCTACTGTAAAGACGGTATTTCCAATACATTTTCCATTGTTCCGCAGGCACTTGGAAAATCTGAGGACGAGCGATACGACAATCTGGTCTCCATCCTTGACGGCTACTTCGGTCAGATGGCCCATCACCTGAATGTCAACGTCATGAACCGTGAAACACTGATCGACGCATACCATAATCCTGAAAAATACCCGAATCTGACGATCCGCGTATCCGGCTATGCAGTAAATTTCTATAAACTCAGCCGCGAACAGCAAAGAGAAGTCATTTCACGTACCTTCCACGAGGCAATGTAATGGAAACAACGGGTTACATTCATTCCTTTCAGTCCATGGGGGCTGTTGACGGACCCGGACTTCGTTATGTGATCTTTCTGCAGGGTTGCCCGCTGCGCTGCGCATATTGCCACAATCCTGACACATGGGAATATAGAGGAGGATCTCCTTATGATCCCAGAGAAGTTCTCATGAAAATACTGCGCTACCGGCCATATCTGAAAAATGGCGGTGTAACCGTCACAGGCGGTGAACCGCTGTCACAGCCGGAATTTACTGCAGAACTTTTCCGTCTTTTAAAGGAAGAGGGATTTCACACGGCGCTTGATACCAGCGGCATCGGAAATCTGGAATCAGCCCGGGAGGTACTTTCTCATACAGACCTGGTACTTGCAGATGTAAAGTTTCTTACAGGCGTGGATTATCAGACATACTGCAGCGGAAATTTTGAACACGTCATACAATTCCTGAATCTGACACGCCGAATGGAGATTCCGATGTGGATCCGCCGCGTGGTTGTTCCGGGACTCAATGACACACCGAAAGACATCGAAGATTTAATCAGCTTTTTAACAGATTATGATAATGTTGAAAAAGTGGAACTGCTCCCGTTTCGAAAGCTCTGCCTGGAGAAATATGAGCGTCTTGACATCCCATTTCCACTTGTCGACACTCCGGAAATGGCAGCGGACAGCCTGAGCGAACTGCAGTCCCTCCTGCCATCCCGATACTTATAATCTTTCCTTATTATACGAAAACAGCACCCGTGAAGGAATGGTGACGCCTTCACGGGTGCTGTTTATACCATATAATAAATCTGAATCGTATTATCATTCCTGTTAAACACGATTTTGGAGACAATCGAGCTGAGCAGCTCATTCTTATCTGCTTCGCCGAGTTCTGAAGACCTCAGTCCTGGAATGACCCCCTTTAACTTTTTTTTGAAATACTGCGCGGTCCCGGACAGTCCCTCCAGCTGACCTGCCCTATCCAGCTCCAGTCTCAGTGCATCCACCCGTTTTAAAATCTCCGATTTCTTCTGCCGGTACTCCTCCAGACTGTCCGCGCCGGATTCATAGGCCGTGTTCACACGCCCGAGGCGTTTATATTCCATATCCAGAAGAGACCGTGAGACCTCTTTGGTGACATTTTTCTCTTCCTTCTCAATCCTGATCTCCAGCTCTTCCTCTCCCAGATCCGCTTCCAGTCTGTTAAGAACCGCCTGATTTAATTTATCCAGCGTAATATAATGACTTTGGCTGCACTTTCCGCATGCGTATTTCTGACACTGCAGTGCCTTCCCCCGCACTGCCTGTGTCAATACAGCCCCACAGGCACTGCAGTGTACCAGGCCGCGCAGCATATAGTCTTCCGGTGCACCGTGTGTACCCCCGCGCCACCCTTTCTTCAGAGCGGCAACCCTCTTCTGTACCTCATCAAATGATTTCGCGGTCACGATCGGTATATGGCCGGCATCTACAGTCACGACCTGTTTTCCCTGATAATAGCGGTCTCTTTGCTCAGCCCCCTCAATGCTGCGGCGAAGTTTTCCGATATATACCGGATTGGTTAGGATGTATTCCACTGTCCGATTCTCGAAAAGATTTCCGCGGTTTGTACGGATTCCCATATCGTTGATCTTCGATACGATCTGGCGGTACGGCATTCCATGCAGAAAATCCTGAAAGATCATACGGACAACGTTCGCTTTGTCATCATCAATTTCAAAATGCTCCTCTCCCATACGGTAACCAAACGGCGGTACGGATACGACGCCGCCCCTGGAAAACTTTTCATTCATTCCTCTTCTGACTTCCTGCGCCAGATTGATCGAGTAGTATTCATCCATCGCCTCCAGCAGCGCCTCGATCAGAATAGAAGTCGGGTCATCCGACAGCTGCTCCGTGATGGATACCACATCGATCCCGCATTCTTTGCGGAGCATGGATTTATAGAGAATACTGTCCTGCCTGCTGCGTGCAAACCGGGAAAATTTCCAGAGCAGAATCACGTCAAACGGCTTCGGTTTCATTTTAGCCGTCCCGATCATTTTCATAAATGCCGGACGTTTCTCGGCACTTCTCCCGCTGATCCCTTCATCCATAAAAATGAACTTTTCCGGAAGCAGTATTTCATGGCTGACAGCGTAATCCCGGATTCTCTTTATCTGACTGTCCGGTGAAAATTCAATCTGCTCCTCCGTAGATACACGGATGTAAGCCGCCCCTGTCTTCATAAAAACTCCCTGACACATTTCAAATCATCAGTCTATTATATTCATCCCTGTCTGTCTTTAAAGCAAAAGAGGGCTTTCCTGAATAAAATGATACAAAGCAACCGTCAGGAGGTTTTTATGGCAGACAATAAAATACTGAGAGCATTACCGTCAAAAGTAATACTCTCAGCTGGTCATACTCTGCAGTTCGATACGCTGAGCGGATCACAGGCTACCCAGATTCGCCGGCAGTTATGCCAAAACGCCGGCAGACGGATGAGCGGCTATTACTCCGCCCATCCAAAATCCTGGAAAATATTCCTGGAATGTATGGCTGATTAATCCATATTCTTCCGCCATCCGGTGGTCCGGACGGAGAGCTGGCCGCTTCCATGCGCTATCTCTCCCAACGCTATACCATGCCGAACCGTACCTGCATGGGAATGCTGACCGATATCGGTACCTCGGTACCGGTAATGCCCCCTTTATATCAGGAAATAACGAAGGACAAACAGTCCCGCCAGAATATACATCGTCACACTGATCTTCTTTTCTTTCGCCTTTCCGGATAACACATTGATCACCACATATGAGATCACTGCCATAACAATGCCTTCCGAAATACTGTAGAAAAACGACATGGCGCCGATCCCGATAAACGCGGGAATCCCTTCACCAGGATCGTGGAAATCAATCAGACCAACATTACTCATCATATAGAATCCAACCATAATAAGCGCCGGAGCCGTCGCAAATGCCGGTATTGCCAGAAAGACCGGTGAGATCAGCAGAGCGGCACCGAACAGTATGGCAGCTACAACCGCGGTCAGTCCCGTCCTTCCCCCCTCTGAAATACCGGAGGTGCTCTCCATAAATGTCGTGACCGTCGATGTGCCAAGCACTGCTCCCGCCGTCGTTGCCACAGCATCAGCCATGAGTGCCCCCTTTATCTTAGGGAGTTTCCCGTCTTTATCAAGCATATTTGCCTTTGCAGATACGCCGATCAGCGTCCCCAGTGTATCAAAGAGGTCCATGAACAGCAATACGAATACAATGATCCCCAGATCTGCCAACGGAATAACAGTGAAATTCAACTTCCCGAAAACCGGCGCTATACTTGGAACGGCTAATCCAGCGCTGAAATCCGGTATCAGAGAATATAACTTCAGTTCAGGATTCGGAACATAAAGCCCGGACAGCTGGCAGATAATTCCCAGTGCCCATGTGATCAGGATTCCCCACAGGATATTTCCCTTTATCTTTTTTGCTACAAGCACCCCTGTGATCAGCACACCGAGCACAGCGAGCAGAACGCAGATGCCTGCATCCTGAAATGAACCTGTCCCACCATGCAGGTTCTGATAGTTCTCAAGCGAAAAAAGCGAAAGCAGAGTACTGCCGCCGATCACAATATTGGCATTCTGAAGCCCTACAAAAGCGATAAATAAACCAATCCCCACACTGATCGCGTGCCTCATACTGGTAGGTATCGCATTAAATATAGCCTCCCGCACATTGATACACGTGAGCAGAATGAATATAATACCTTCAATAAACACTGCTGCAAGCGCTGCCTGCCAGGGATACCCCATCTGCTGTACAACCGTATAGACAAAATAAGCATTCAATCCCATTCCGGGTGCAAGCACAAACGGATAATTGGCAAACATCGCCATACACAGCGTACCGATCACCGCTGCAAGTGCCGTCGCCGTAAAGACTGCCCCCTTGTCCATCCCCGCTTCGGCAAGCATGTTGGGGTGTACCGCCAGTATATAAGCCATCGTCATGAATGTGGTGATTCCGGCAATGATCTCAGTCTTTGCATCCGTATGGTGCTCTTTAAGTTTAAATATTTTTTCCAGCATTTCCTTCTCTCCCGTATCCCTCATATTAAAATCTGTTATTTTTTATTTTCTGTATCTCTGTAATATGCAATCATCAAATCCACCATCCGGTTGTAGCTTTTTATTCCATCATCCTGCCCGTTGGCCTTCAGATAGAGATCATTGATCTGATTCGATAGTTTTGCAGTTCTGCCATCATAAGCATCCCAAAATGTACTGTTGGCCCTCAAATCTGCCTCAGCCTCCGGTGCAAGCCCGCTGCGGACCACACTCCAGCGCTCCGCATCAGCACTGCTGAGCTCGTTCATACTGTATATCCATCCCATAAGGTATCCACTATATTGAAAATCTATACTATCCGAGGAACTGCATGCCAGAAATGCAATGAAATTTGCCTCATCCTCCTGCATAAACCCTCTCAAATGAGATAATTCATGACAGGTGGTAAAAGGGATATTATAATCAAGCATATCACCATTATAATTTGCCTCAAGAGTAAACGGAGAATAAACCCCTGTCAGTCCCTGATAAGAAAGGAGTTCTGAAACCAGAAGTCTTTTTGGCTGCGGATAATATCCATCCAGCATTGGATACTCTTTCCCCAGTTTCTGCATGGCACTCACTGCACCCTCATCTTCCTCTGACTGCAGTATCATTTCCCCCTCTGTGTTTCTCGTGACCAGACTGCTGCAAGCATTGACTTTCTCAGTCAGCCGGCTGCATACCGCTTCCAGCTCATCCACCGTACCCCCTCCGGCAGAGATTCCTGCTTTTTCAGAGAACGAGTTCCTTTTGTAATTCACACCGCAGTTTACCGTATACAGGAACATCAGGACGGCCGCCACAAGAAACAGGCAGGAAAGCCACCTCATCAACGTGCGCTTCCTGTTATCTTTACGGATAATTTTTACTGTAATATGTACCAGGGATGCTGCCAGGACCAGCAGCAGGATATAAAGACATATTTCCGACACAGAGAACGGAAAGATCCCGAAAAATCTTCCAAATACGGAAACCAGCACCTGATAGATATGTACAGAATACCATTCAGCCAGTCCGGGCATCACAGACACCAGTATCTGTATCCCCCCGCTTACCGTCAATAAAATGCACGCAGCGATTACTCTTATCATTGTTTTAGATCGTTTCTGTTTCTCTCTTTTGTCCATACAGTTTTTCTCAATCGTAGGTTTTCTTTTATTATACCACGTCCCCTATTGAAAGATATATCTGTTTGCGGTTAAACCTTTGAAACACCCATATCCATATAAAAGCCGAATGGTTTCCCATTCGGCTGCCGGTCTTTAGACATCCCGTATTCTGTTATGAGACTATCAGAAACGCTACCAGCCCAAGAAGCACCTGTGCGATCAGGAAACGCACCACCACCTGCGTGTCCGACCATTTGAATTTAATCCTTACATGGTCATGGATTGGCGTACGCGTATTTTTCAGTATGGAGATTTTCAAAAACCTCTTCAGGAAGATCTTGACCAGTCCGAATCCTCCGTCGATGATCAGCATTCCTGCAAGGAGCAGATAAACAAACGGATGCTGTGATTTCATCGCAATGATCGCGAGATAAAATCCCAGAGCCCTTGATCCCGCATCCCCCATCAGCATACTGCTCGGCGAGGTGTTAAAATACAGGTATGCAAACAGTACCGCGACAAAGAGAAAGTCGGCGATCACATAATTTCCCAGTGCCTCACGAAAGATCAGACTGAACGACAGGATAGCAACGCAGCAGAGGCTGGCACACAATCCGTCGACGCCGTCTGAACAGTTCGTGACATTGATCGATATCCAGATCAGGACAATTCCAAGAATGATGTAAACCGCTTTCGGAATGATCAGCTCCATGCTTCCGATATAAATCGCCGTCGGATTATAGTTTAAAAAAGTAAGCATGGTGACGGCAGATATGATCAGGTCGATCAGGCCCTTCTTATAATCACTCCATGGTTTGTCAGACGCATCATCGAGATAGCCGCTCAGCATGATGCATGCAAGCAATATCAGATAAATGATATACTCACGGTCCAGCGGCATAAAAAGAACACTGCCGACTATGAAACACAGGACAAATGTCAGCCCCACGCCCCTGATCTTTCCTTTCGACAGGTTCCCATTGACTGCAAATGCTCTTCCCTGGTCACTCGGCAGAAACGGCAGTGGAAATTTCAATGCCAGAAATGTGAGGATAAATGTAATAAGTATACCCAGCATAACAATCTGGTTTGTGTTTAAATAATGATTTAATATATTGTACATCTTTCTTTTGCCTCTCGGACAATCCTTTCTGTTATCTATTCATTATACTGAAGATACCACAAGCCTGTCTAAAACGCAAGAGCTGCATCTTATGGTTTTTCCGCAGATATGTCTGTATTCCCAAATCCTAGCTTCAAAGGAAAATGCTTAAGATAAACATCAATACTGTCTTTGTTCCTCACTACTATTTTCTCAAGCAACTGCCGGTAAAATTCATCTTCATAATCCATGCCGCCTGTCATCTCACTGACGGCATCTGCAATCTGCCGGATTTCTTCGTTGTCTTTATCTGTCACCGACCTGATCACAGCAAGTATGCTGCCTTTCATTTTTTTTCTGTCGTATTCCAAAAGATCGCATGCCGCAGCCATGATATGGAGAACATCCTCATTGCGTATGCTGCATCCTGCGCAGCCAGTCATATTTTCATTCTCGTCTGTGCGGGGAGCGCCGTGCCGGACTGCTTCCAGACAACGCCATGACTGATAGCTGCTACCGTCTTTTCTTTGTTTATATCTGGAGACGTAACTCGAACCACAGCATCCGCATTTTATTTTTCCAGAGAATGTATAGCGGCTGCTGTGCTTTTTCTTTCCCTTCTGTGAGTGAGAACGGCTGTCCAGAATACGGTTGGCTTTTTCAAACATCTCCCTTGAGATGATCGGTTCATGGTGGTCCCTGATGATCACATATTCCTCCTGCCCGCGGTTATACTTTTTTTCATGAGACAGAAAATCCGGTGTGTATGTCTTTTTCTGCACCAGATCACCGCAGTATTTCTCATTCCGAAGAATGCGCAGGATAACCGAACTCTGCCATTCACTGACACGCATGGGCAAAATCCCCGTTTCCCCAAGCTCACGCGCGATCACATGTGTTCCCTTCCCCTCCTCCACATATTTATGAAAGATAAGCCGCACAATCCTGGCACCTTCTTCATCGAGATACATGACTCCGTCACGCACCTCATACCCCAGCATGCTTCTGCCGAATACAACTCCCTGCTCCATCCGCCGTTTCTGCCCCCATTTCACACGCTCTGAAGTCCGGCGGCTCTCCTCCTGCGCGATGGAGGACATGATCGCGAGGCGAAGCTCGGCATCTCCATCCAGGGTATTGATATTATCATTCAGAAAAATAACGGCTATACCATGCTTTTTAAGATCACGAGTGTAATAGATGCTGTCAAGCGTATTCCTCGCAAAACGTGAGATCTCTTTCGTAATGATCAGGTCAAACTCTCCATTCTTGGCACTTCTGATCATCTGGTTAAACGACCTGCGCTTTTTTGTGCTGGTCCCGGATATTCCCTCGTCGGCATAGATTTCAAACAGCTCCCAGTCGGGATTGCGCTCGATATACTGCCTGAAAAACGTGCGCTGACTCTCAAAAGAATTTGCCTGGTCATCACCATCCGTAGATACCCTGCAGTATGCTGCGACACGCTTTCTTTTGCCAGCTGTCCTTCTCTCCTGGTTTAAGCGTTCGTAATCATACACAAAAACCCCTCCTTACAGCCGGTTGTTCTGATTCTCAATACACTGTCGGCAATGTCGGGATTCAAGTTCCTCCAGACAATGCTCCCGCTGCTCAGGAGTCAGCAGTTTTCTCTTCTCCAGAGACCAGAAGACCGCTTTTTGAATCTCTGTGAGAAACGCTGCATACTTCGGGTCATCCAGTTTTGGCACTGGTTTACCGGTATAGGCAAATTCCCTGTGTTTCATTAACCGCACCTCCCTCTGCTTTACTATATGTGCCGTAGGCTTTTCCATATAACAGAGAGGCTGCGCCCTTTCAGGCGTCCGGTGCCATTATATTCTGTTCGGTATTCACATCAAAAAAATGCGCTTTGTTCATATCAAATGTGAGTGTTATCACATCCCCCCTCTTAGCCGGCGTATCCGGTCTCACTCGACAGACCAGATTTCCTCCTTTAAACTCCGTGTAAAGACAGGCTTCCGCTCCCAGCAGTTCATATGCCTTTACCTCGGCCGGCAGAACATGTCCGTCATCGTACGTATTCCACTGGGCAACCCGGATATCTTCCGAGCGAATTCCCATAATGACTTCTTTACCGGTGTAGCCTTCTTTTTTCAATACCTCCGCATTGACGGAAGGTATCTCAAACTTCCGATCTCCGGATTCAAATATGATGCTGCTCTGCTGCTCCCGGATTTTCCCCCTCAGAAAGTTCATCTGGGGAGATCCAATAAACCCGGCGACGAAAAGATTCCTCGGACGGTCATAGACCTTTTTCGGCGTATCCACCTGCATGATATCGCCGTCCCTCATCACCACGATTCTCGTTCCAAGTGTCATCGCCTCCGTCTGATCATGTGTCACATAGATGATGGTTGCACCGAGACGGTTGTGAAGCTTCGCTATTTCAAGCCGCATCTGGACACGCAGTTTTGCATCCAGATTGGAAAGCGGTTCATCCATCAGAAAGACCTTGGGATCTCTGACGATTGCACGCCCCATGGCCACACGCTGTCTCTGGCCTCCGGACAGTGCTTTCGGTCTTCTGCCAAGAAGTTCCTCCAGGTCCAGGATCTTTGCGGCACTTCGGACAGCCTTATCAATCTCCATTTTCGGGATTTTTCTCATCTTCAGTGAAAACGCCATATTGTCATATACCGTCATATGTGGATACAGTGCATAGTTCTGAAATACCATGGCAATGTCCCTGTCTTTTGGTTCCTCATCATTCACCTTTTTTTCATCAATCACCACCTCGCCGGCTGTGATCGGTTCCAACCCGGCGATCATACGCAACGTTGTGGATTTTCCACATCCGGACGGTCCCACCAGGATAATAAACTCCTTATCTTCTATTTCCAGATTAAAATCTTTTATAGCCTCATATCCGTTGGGATATATCTTTTTGACTTTTTTTAATGATATCGACGCCATAGAGTTCCCCTCTTCTATCCACAGGCGATCAGTGTCAGACCACCCAGCATTTCAAGCCTGCGTTTTCCCATATCTTTTTGTTCACGTTTGTCGTACTGTATGGCAGCAAAGGCTACCTCCTGTTCAGTATCCGGTGTCAGCTCATAGACACACAGCTCTTCTTCCTGAAATTGAATTCCTGCAACCTGATAGGTTTTTTCATTGATCAGTACACTCCTGCCATCCACTTTTGTACTTCCGAAGAGCTGCCACGCCGTTTTCTCTCCCAGGATACAGTATCCTGTCTCTCCCGCCGGAAGTGCGTTGCTGTTCGGAAACAGTATGGAACAGTCTCCTGCAATCCCGATCGTCTTCACATCAGCACTTCTGCTGTAATCAGGATTCGTCACCGTCTCCGGCTTATTTTCCTGCCATAAGGCAACATCAAATCCCTCTTCTCTCATCCGTGTGATGATAAGACTCATGTTCTCATCATACACCGCTGCGCTTTTCATCTCCCATTTGGCAATCCCCGAAGGTGCAGCAGCTTTATAAACCATACCGATTCCCAGCCCCGCCAGACATAAGACACCCGGCAGCAGAAGTGAGATCAGAATCTTTTTTCTTCTATTCATCTCCCTCCTCCATCAGCCGCACTTTATCGCCCGGGGATACTTCTTTGCTGGAAAATACAACGAACTGGTCATTTGCCCCCAGCGAACCATCTTCAAGCGCAGCACTGCCTTCATTTTTATCCTTAACAGTCACATCCTGCCTTACGACACTGAGCTCAGTTCCCAGAATCGTCTCTGTCTCCCGGATCATCAGGATATAATTCCTGTCATTATCCGCGTACAGCGCGGACAGCGGGATGCAGCACGGATACGGCCCCGACTGTTTTGTCAGTTCCATCTTACCGCTCTCACCGAGTGAAAGCGCTTCATCCATTACTTTCACAACAGCCTCATAGCCGCCTTCTTCCTTCTGTGTCACGGCGGTTATTTCACAGTTTTCTTTCTGCAGTCTGTCGTTTTGGAACTTAAGGGTCACGTTACTTCCCGTCTTCACATAATCCGCCTGTTCTTCTGAGAGTACCGCCTTAAAATTCCAACCCTCAGACCCGTCCGCCAGGATCATGGCTGCACTGTCCGTCGTGCGGTCGCCTGCTTCCACACAGATCTTCCCGACATTTCCAGCCATCATGCTTACAACCTGTCCATCGTTTTCCTGCAGTTTTTGATACGCTGCCAGTTTCGTTTCCAGCTGTGAGATCGTCTGCCCGGCCTCTGTGATACCGCTTTCATCAGCAGGTGCCTTATTTTCCGCATCTTCTACCGCCCGGCGAGCCTGCACAACCGCCTTGTCACGTTCAACCTCCGCGTTATAGAGCGCCGTCTCTTTCTGCGCCAAAGCATCCTCCAGTTGTTTCATGCCCTGCTCCCATGCGCTTGTATCAGCATTTTCATTCATCTCCTGATAGCTTTCCCAGGATGGATAAGCTGACAGCTCATACTCTGCATCAGAGTACTCCTGCCAGGCTCTGTTAACAGCCTCATCCTGAACCGCGATCGTATTCTCAAGATCCTCCAAAGCACGCTGTTTCGCAGCCTGTACAGTCTGTTGCTCCACACTCCTGCCGGCTTTAAGCACCGCAAGTTTCTGCTGCTCCATCTCGATCCGGGCTGTGACCTCTTCGCTCAGTTTTTTCAAATCCTCTGTATCCAGCCGGAGCAGTACCGTTCCCTGCTGGATCTTCTCGCCAATCCTGACACAGACCTCCGCTACCCGGATTCCCTCTTCCACAACCACCGCCTTTCCTATGTCCGCCTCGATCCTCCCTTCAGCTGTGACCGTGTGGGAAATGTTTCGCTGCTCTGCTTTTCCAATCTGCACCCTGGGCATCTGCCACGCATAGATACCGCGTGATATGATCGTGCACAGCAGCATAATAAGCAGGAATGCAGCAAAACACCAGACCGCTTTTTTTCTTCTTTTTTCAGATGTATTCCATTTCACTGTTTTCATGTCTTCACTCATTCCTTGATTCCCGATGAAATGATTCCCTGTTCCAGGTAATCCTGTCCAATTACAAACACAAACACAGCCGGTATCAGTGCTATCACAGATGCCGCAAGTGCGGTTCCCGCCTGCCCGGCTCCAACCTCCGGCAGATACAGCGAAAGCGGCCACAATGTCTTATCCTGCAAAAATGCCAGCGGCTGCTCCATCATATTCCAGTACTCCAGAAATCCTAAAACCACTGCAGACAGAATGCCCGGCGAACCCAGCGGAATCCCGATTTTCAAAAAAACCGCCAGCTCACCGGCACCGTCAATCTTAGCCGCTTCTATCAATTCTCTCGGTATCGCAGTAAAACTGCGGTATATGAGAAATACCGGAAATGTAGAAAAAACTGCCGGCAGGATGACTGCCGCATGGGTATTCATCAGGTTCAGCCCATCCAGTACCAGATAGGAGGGAAGCATTGTCACCTGAAACGGAAGCAACATTAAAATGACGTAGAGTGTAAACAACAGTTTCTTTCCTTTAAAGCGAAATGCTGCAAACGCCCATGCTGCCGGAACCGCAAACACCAGCTGTCCCGCGAGGATTGTTCCTACAATTTTCATCGAGTTCCAGAACACCGTAAAAAAGTCCGGTGTCCAGATCAGCAGTTTCACAAAATGAATCAATGTCGGATACAGCGGAAAAAGCTTCCATTCTATCATGCCGCCGGTTCCGTTTAACACTGGCGCCAGGCTTGCCGCCAGTTCATTTTTGCTTTTCAGAGAACCCAGGACTGTGAGAATCACCGGCATACAGATGATCACTGCTGATAACACCAGCCCCAGCTTCCAACAGATCTTTTTCAACCTCAATCCTCCTGTTTCTCCCAGAAACGCTGCAGCAGCAGCACAAATGCAACAAATACAATCGTGATACAGACTGCCGCCGCCGCCATTTTATCGATCTCCAGCTTGGTAAACCAGTTGTTAAAGATGTGCTGGAGAAGGTACATGTTCTGCTGCGGATAAGCTCCGGCTACCAGATAGGCCTCCCGGAATACCTTAAAGGAATTCAAAAAAGATAATACTGTGATTGTATACAGTACCGGCTTCAGTCCCGGGAGCACTACGTGGAAAAAACACTGAAACTCCGATGCACCATCCACTCTGGCAGCCTCTTTTAATTCCTCCGGTACATTGTGCAGGCCTGCCAGCCAGAGTATGATGGTATATCCCATGTTCTTCCACAGATAGCTGATGATCAGTACCCAGAAAGATGCATCACTCCCCAGCCAGTCCACCGCACTCAATCCCAGTGATGCAAGCCCCGCATTGATCAGGCCGTTTACATGAAACATCATCTTCCAGATCAGTACCACCGCCGCGGTGGGCACTGCCATTGGCAGCAGGTACACCGATTTCAGCCCCCTGATTTTTTTACATCCATTTAATGCCAGTGAGATCACAAGTGAGATCAGAAGCAGCAGCGGAAGCCCGACGGCCACAAATTTCAACGTATTTTTGACCGCCGCCAGGAATGCCTGATTCGTAAAAACTTCCCGGTAATTCGCAATCCCGCAGAACTTCCCCGTCACTGCAGTCTGAAAAGAACGTTTTCCCACATCCGCAAACGGTATCAGTACAAAGATGGCCACGCCTGCCAGACTTGGCAGCAGAAACCATACCCTACTCCTGTAGATGAATCGAAATTTTCTGTACAATTTCCCCAGTACAATCTTCAATCTCTTTCTCCCCCGTCAGAGCCTGTGCACCGATGGTTATGATCTCTTCCTTCAGACTGTCGTCCGTAACAGCCGGTACCTTAAGAGTCTCAATCAGGTCTCTGAACTGCTTCTTTTCCGCGTCATTCGGCCAGACGACATCAAGCCGTATCTCATTTCCGTCACGGTCCATAATCCCTGCCCCCTCCATTGATCCCGGAATGGGATTGGTGGCAAAGCTGTCAAAAGCCTCTGCATTGACCGGAAAACCATCTCTCAGATCTTTACTCTGAACTTCTGTACCCAACAGCGTTTCCATCCATGACATGGCAAGCTCCTGGTTTTCAGAGTTTACGCTGACGCCGATGATCCCGGACGGAGAAAATACATCTGAGGACTGTCCGTTAAACGCCCGGTAAGTATTCCCCTCCATTTGACGGTTGACCGCCAATACAGAATTCAGATCAGACATGCTGCCCAGCAGCCCCGCCGTCAGGACCTGCAGTCTTCCTATCTGCCACGCAGACTGGGGTCCATTGCTCAGCAGGTTCTCCTTTGCTCTCTGGTCATCCTGATAATATGCAAGAAATTCATCATACATCTTCTGGTGTTTCGCCAGTTCTTCCTCATCCAGATTTTTTTGCTCTGCCTCATAGATCCTTTTCGCCTGCGTCAGGAATTCCTGCAGGCCGTCTTCATTTACGTTCCCATCCTCCGAAGTCCATGCACCGGCTGAGGTTAAATACAACTTTTCCAGCAGCTCTGTTGCAGTGTAGGAGCCCAGTACTGTCTCCTCCGTTTCCGGTGAATCAGCGATCGCTTCTGCCGTATCTGCAAGACTTTTCAGATCTGAAATCTGTGACAGCCAGGATTCATTGCCGGTCAGAAGCGGCACATCAAACCTGAATGGCAGGATGAAAATTCCTTCTTCTGACTGATATCCTTTTAAAATCCCTTCAAAGTAATTTCCCGGAAGCTCTGCTACAAAATCGCTCAGATCCATCAGGATTCCCTTTTCGATGTAAGCATCTGCCGGCATTCCATTAAGCAGTATCATATCAGGTCCTTTTCCTGCAAGCAGCTGAGTATTCAGGTTCTTGACAGCATCATTTGCGGTCACACCGTTCTTCTCACTGACCCCGATCTCAAGCCTGATAAACGTATCCGGGTTCTCTGTGCGGTAGCAGCTGATCGCCTGGCGCACCGTCTCATTATCATACAGGGTGTATACCGTGAGCAGTTGTTCTGGAACGGCCGAAATATCCGGATCATATACATAAGAATAGAGTGCTCCGTCGTGATAATAGATCAGAAACGAGCCGTCTTCATTTCTGCTCATCCATGCAGGGGTTTTTGACGGATCCCCGAGATTCGTCAATGCCCCGTCTGCCAGCTGTTCCATGACATTACCTCCCAGCACATGACCGTAGATTCCGCCCCCTGCTGCCAGATATAATGTCTGGTTTCCGTCCTTATCATCTGAGGCGCACATTGCAATGCCCGCTTTTTGCTCTGTCTGCTCGCCGATAAACGAATTGAGCACTTCATCCGGCGTGCCTAGCTCGCCACTTTCCAGATTGTAGAAGTAGGCTTTCTGTCCATCCTGTACCACCAGCGAGTTACCACAGGCGTACAGACCCACGTCACGAACCTCATCCGGGGTAAACAGCTTCTGATATGTCTGCTGCCTGACATCCAGCTCATAGACGTCATAGCTGTTCGTAATGACAAACACCCTGCCGTCCGCGGTGATCACAGCGTCTATGACACTGGTGTTGTAATCCTCCAGACCAAACTCGGCATGATACACAGTACCATCGGGTTCCAGATAAATATATTTTTCAGGGTAAGTTTTTTCGGCATTTGATTCTTCCCATAAAATATAGGATATAAAGATTCCCCCGTCCGGTGCGACTGCCGTGCCTGTGATATCCGCATCCTGGTCCGTCAGTGTTTTTAGTTCTGTCAGAGTTTCCGTACTCCATGTTTTCCCCCCGTCGTCTGAAGTGAATTTTATACCTTCATTCTTGTCGATCAGGATAAGTCTGCCATCCTGCAGGCGGCCGATGCTCCCCACACCTGAGAATCCATCCGGCGCGGGAAGCTGTGTTTCGACGTATCTTCCCTTTGCATCCGCCGTATTCCCGGCATTGCCGCCGGTATTCTGTCCGGCATCCGTCATCTGTCCGCTTCCCACCCTGCTGCAGCCCATCAATGCCACTGCCAGTAACCCTGCAAGCAATATACGGTGCCACCGTTTTTTTTTCGTTTTCATATTTTTCAATCCTTTCCTGTTGATTCCCCCGTCTGAACGATTACAATATAGCACAACAACCTCTAATGATTCTCTAAAATTTAGAGAATAAATAAAGATTTCTGTGTTACAATGATTCTTACATAAAGGAACGGAGGGTTATTATGAGGATACTACTGATTGAAGATGACGAGGCACTGAGATATTCCCTCGAGTACCAGTTAAAGAATGCAGGTTATCTGGTTGATACCTGCGACGACGGGGAAGACGCTTTTTATTATATTGAACAAAACATCCATGATCTGATCCTGCTGGACCGCATGCTTCCGCATGTTGACGGCCTGACAATTTTAAAAAAGCTCCGGGCTGCAGGCAGTTCAACACCTGTTATCTTCCTGACCGCGCTAGGGGAACTGGAAGACAAGATCAATGGCCTGAATACGGGTGCTGATGATTATCTGGTGAAACCATTTGCCTTTGAAGAGCTGCTTGCCCGTATGCGCTGTATCAGCAGGCGTCCCCGGAAATGTGAAGAAATCGAATCTCTGACTCTAGGGGATATCACGTATTCTGTTACAGGAAACATACTGACCGGCCCCCAGGGCAGCTGCACCCTGTCAAAAAAGGAAGGCGCCATGTTCGAAGTCCTGCTGCGAAATACCGGGCAGATACTTCCCCGCATGACACTGCTTACGCGGGTATGGGGACCGGATGCAGACGTTGAAGAGGGAAACCTGGATAACTATATGTATTTTATCCGCAGACGTTTACGACAGGTTGCATCCTCCGTAAAAATAAAGACCATCCGCGGTGTCGGATATCAGCTGGAGGACTGAATAAAATGTATAGAAAAGTTCACAGAAACCTGACGTTTCTCTTCACCGGAATCACGGCGCTGATACTGGTCGTAATGTCTGTCAGCTACCTGTACATGTCAGAAAAAACACTGAAAAATAACAGTTTCCTATCTTTTTCCGGTGAGATGAACACTCTGATATCCAACTTTGAACAGCAAAACACGATCACTTATGAATGGCTCTCCAAAGTCAGTGCCAATGGACGCTACCTGCTGGCCCTCTATGACAACGGTACTCCCCTGGATTATACGGCAAGCATCCTGACGGATGAGGAACGTTCTCTTGCGAATAACATCATGGAAAACAACCCAGATATCATCAGCTCTGTTCAGCCGGATACCGCCTACACTTCATCCCATAAAGAGTTCACATATCTCTCAGATAAAGGTGAACATTACTACATCTCCTTTGCAAATATCAGACATGATCCAGGAAGCTTAACGGCTGTGATCATGTACTCCGCCGATGCAGTATTCCGTCAGCTGTTTTTCCAGCGAATCCGTTTTCTGCTGATCGACCTGGGCGGAATCCTTATTTTGTTTCTGTTCTGCTGGCATTTTACGAAACGGCTGTTATCACCGATTCAGAAAGCTCAGGAACAGCAGGCAGCTTTTATCGCGGCCGCCTCCCATGAACTGAGAACTCCTGTCTCGGTCATCCTGTCCTCCGTCTCCGCCTGGAAATGTGCGCCCCCATCTGAACAGACCCGTTTTATCAATACTGTTGAGCATGAAGGGCAGCGGCTGTCCCGCCTGATCTCAGATATGCTGACTCTTGCCCGCTCTGATAGCCATACGTGGTCTTTTACTCTGAAAAAACAAGAGATGGACACCCTGCTGCTAAATGTCTACGAGGCGTTTAAGCCGATGGCGGATGAAAAACAGATGACTCTGTCCGTGGATCTGCCGGAGCAGGTTTTCCCCGCATGTCTGTGCGACGGAGAACGTATTTCACAGGTTCTTGGGATTCTGATCACCAACGCGATCGGATACGGCAATGCCGGGGGCCTCGTAAAACTGGGGCTGCAGTATCAAAACAATACCTTCAGTCTCAGCGTTTCAGACAATGGCCCCGGTATCACCGATGATGCAAAACAACATATTTTTGACCGGTTTTACCGCGAAGATTCCTCGCGCTCTCAAAAAGAGCATTTTGGTCTGGGCCTGTGCATAGCCAGGGAGATTGTGACTTCCCATCATGGAACCATTCAGGTCAGCGATACCCCGGGCGGCGGTGCCACTTTTACAGTATATTTGAGAAAATAGCGGAGCATTTCCGCTGCTTCTCCAGGTACAGAAGAACTGGCACACCTTGAGATGGTAGGAACCATCATTTACCAGCTGACATGTGACCTGTCGATGGAAGAAATCCAGAAATCGGGTTTTGACAAATACTATGTAGACCACACACTGGCACTCTGGCCGCAGGCCGCTGGAGGTATCCCGTTCAATGCGTGTGAGTTCCAGTGTAAAGGGGATCCGATCACCGATCTCCATGAAGACATGGCAGCCGAGCAGAAAGCCCGGTCAACGTATGATAATATTCTGCGGCTGGCAAAAGATTGTCCAGAAGTTGCAGATCCGATCAAATTCCTCCGTGCCCGTGAGATCGTGCATTATCAGAGATTCGGTGAAGCGCTCCGCTCCGTGCAGGAAGAGCTGGATGCCAACAACTTCTATGCTTTTAACCCGAGTTTTGATATGCCTGCAAAATGCAGCTGTAAGGACTGCTGAGTGCCTATGGAAATTCCAATTAAAGAAATTTTTTCAACACTTATGGATATGCCGCTGGAAGCCTATGCATCCATAGCCGGAAGCGAAGCTTACGCGGGTATCCAGGGTACCGTTTATTTTTACCCGCTCTGGGACGGTACCTTCGTGATTGCCGATGTCGCCGGCCTTCCCTTCGAGGAAGGCACCTGCACGGAAAAGATTTTCGGTTTTCATATTCATACGGGAGAAAACTGCACGGGAAATGAAGAAGATCCATTCGCAGATACCGGTCTTCACTATAATCCGGACTCCTGCCCACACCCGGAACACGCCGGAGACCTGCCTCCGCTGTTCGGCAACAATGGTTATGCACTGACAATGTTCTATACTAACCGCTTTGTTCCTGAAGAAATCATCGGACATACGGTTGTTATCCACGATATGCCGGATGATTTCCGCACACAGCCCGCCGGTGATTCAGGATCAAAAATCGCATGCGGCAAGATTCAGGGAACTGACAACAGGTAAATCTGCTAAAAAAGGATATCTTCCAACCCCCGGAAGATATCCTTTTTCATTCTGCTGTCACTATCCGATTGTATTTTCCTGTGTCGGCTGAGGTCCGACCACCTGATCAGTGCTGTAATATACGATGACGGGGTAGCCGATATCCACCGTATTGAATATTTGCTCAGCCGCCTCATACGGTGTATTCACACAGCCGTGGGAACCGTCCGACCGAAATGTGGAAGGCACATATTCAGAAGAGGAACGCCAGCTGGCATCATGAATACCAACGCCTCCGTTAAACGGGAGCCAGAAAGTCACATCGACATTGAACTGTTTGAAATGTGCATCTTTCTTTTTGGCATCGATCGCCCATACACTGCCCGACGGTGTGTCATGACCGGTGGCACTGTTGCCTGTTACCACCGGAGTCTCCACTACGAGCTGTCCGTCTTTGTAGCACCACATCTTCTGCTCTGAGATGCACACCTCCACATACGTGCCGCCGATATCATTCGATGACCGGTCCATTGCCGTGTAGACGTATACCGGCTCCAGATTGCCCTGCGTACCTGCATTGATATTGTCAATCAGCTGCTGGGTGGTCTCTTCCTTGTTGATTACCCAGCCGTAATCGCCTCCCGCTGCCAGTGTTATCGTCGGGCCAAGAGAGGTCTGGAATGTATGTTCCAGTCCAAATGTATCTGTCTCATACGCCATGTGCTTTACCCACGCCGCTGCCTGTTCCTGATCCAGTACATAATTCCCGCCTTCATCTTTGACCAGCCATTCCCTGATCACCGAGCGGTCGACCGTAAACTGGCTGTCCACAAAATCGTATGTAATCTGCGCTGTGGTAATGGTATTCAGCTGCTGAAGTTCTGCATTCAGCCCCTCATCTGTGCTGAGAACTGACGGTTTCTCATACAGGTCCAGTTCTTCCAGATCCAGTTCCGTCTTTCCGGTATTGACTGCGTCGATCACTGCCTGCTTTACCTGATCCCTTTTCAGCGTATTTCCCTGTACTTCAGGGGTGATCCCAAAGCCGTCATCCGTCTCTTCTATCACGGCGTCTGCAGGTGCCGTCACATTTTCTTCCTGAAAGCATGCCAGGCCACTGAGAATCTCATCAATTGTACTCTCATCATACACTGTATTTGCTGACACCTGGTAATCATTCCCCCTGAACAGTGCTGCGATCCACGAGTAGGGATTCTGTTCCTCAAGGAGCTGCTCCACACCGTTATCATCGATATATTTCAGTCCAATCTGACCGGCACTTATCGTCTCTGACTGACCATCCCGTTCCTTCAGTAGCAGTTCATATTCCGAAATATGATCCTGCAGCTCCTCTTTCACCCGCTCCACATTTTTGCCTGAACAGCCTAACCCGTTAATAGTTGTCCCAAACATAAAGTGCGACTGAAAAAACAGACTGAAACCAAAGTAAATTGCGATCAGCAATACAGCAACGAGCAGAATTGCCAATGCGATCTTCTTCCTGGTATTAAATAATTTTTTCATAACTTTTCCTAACCCTCTTTGCTCTGATACTGTTTATGATTCCCGTGTCTCAGTATAGCACCAACGTGCCATCGGGTAAATACTTTTCACACACTTAACAATTCTTTTATAAAGTTAATAGAAAAATTATGTCGAACAATGCAAAAAGAAGAGCACTTCCTCAAGTGCCCTTCCTCAATCTTATTCCTTACTGTTCATTCGCAAGACCCATCAGTTCCTCGCGGAAGATTCTCTCATCCATCAGCTTCAGGTCATCTGCAATCTGTGGTTTGAATTCCATCTGATCCAGAATCTGTGTCTGAAGGTCGATACCAGGTGCGATTTCGATCAGCGTAACACCTTCCGGACGGAGCTCAAATACACAGCGCTCTGTGATATACAGAACAGGCTGTTTTACTTTGTTTGCATAATCGCCCGAGAACGTGATCTGTTCAACCTGTTTCACAAACTTTTTCTTTGCACCTTCCTGCGTAATCACCAGCTTGCCGTCTTTACACTCTGTCTTCAGGCCCTTGGCTGTCATCGTACCGCAGTACACAACACTCTTCGCATTCTGTGTGATATCGATAAATCCGCCTGCACCTGCCAGACGTGTTCCAAATTTAGATACGTTCAAATCTCCGTTCGGAGCTGTCTCAGCCAGACCAAGAAACGCGATATCAAGTCCTCCTCCCTGATAGAAGTCAAACTGTACATTATGCGGCAGTATGGACATGGAGTTTGCCGCAGCGCCGAACTGTGTTCCGCCATACGGAACTCCTGCGATAGAACCAGCCTCCACTGTCAGCGTCATACTGTTAGAAATGCCTTCCTCTGCGGCAACATTTGCGATTTTTTCCGGTGCCCCTGTTCCCAGATTGACAATGGCATCCTTCGGAAGCTCCATCGCTGCCCGGCGGGCAATAATTTTTTTCGCGTCCATGGGAATCGGAGGAATCGCATCAACAGGAATACGGAATTCGCCAGTGAGCGCTCCATCGTAAGGCATGCCGAGACACTGCATGTTCTCCTCATCTGTACCGATCACAACAGAATCCACATAAATTCCCGGGATGGCCACGAGTTTTGGATCCAGAGAACCTCCCTGAACGATCTTTTCAACCTGAACGATCACTTTACCGCCGGAATTTTTACATGCCTGCGCCATCGCTGTAACATCAAGCGGTCCGATCTCTCTATGTACGGTACAGTTTCCGAACTCATCACAGTAAGAACCGCGAAGGAATACCACATTGATCGGAAAACCTTTATAAAGAAGGCGCTCTTCGCCGTCGATATTGACGAGTTTTACAAGATCCTCTTTTGTGCAGTCGTTGAGTTTTCCGCCTTCGTTACGCGGATCGGCAAATGTATACAGTCCTACATGCGTAATCGTGCCAATATTATGTGCCGCAATATCACGATACATGTGGGATATGACACCCTGCGGCAGGTTGTATGCCTCGATCTTATTATTCAGGGCCAGTTCGCCCAGTTTTGGTGCCCGGTCCCAGTGCCCGCCGATCACACGTTTAACCATGCCTTCATGACCGTAATGGTCTCCTCCTGTCCCATCCCGATGCCCCTGTCCGGCTGCAAAAAACAGTGTCAGATCCTTCGGATGTCCCGTTTCCAGGAAACGTTTCTCAAGTGCTGTCGAAAGCGCCTCCGGACATGCACAGCTTACGAAACCGCCAGTCGCGATCGTGTCGCCGTCCTGAACCTTGAGCGCAGCCTCTTCAGCCGTGATAATACTTACCTTTTTCATTGTTGTCATCCTCCTCTTATAGGAATTTTAAAACATTTCACTATGTTAATATTTTATCGTATTTGCTCTAATTTGTAAACGAATAATTGTGCAAATACGATAAAATATGGCAACTGTTCAGGACGGTCTGGCAGTTACAAAATATGGTACATCTCTACCGTCTGTTGCTGGCTTTCCAGATATTCATCTTTTCTGCCTCTTTGATCAGCTGATCGCGGAAATCCGGATGAGCTATGGAGATGAGCGCTTCACACCTCTGCCATGTAGAAAGACCTTTGAGGTTTACTTTTCCATACTCTGTCACAAGGAAATGTGTGTTTGTCCTGGTATCCGTTACGATTGAGCCTGGGTCCAGGACAGGTAGTATCCTGGACTGCAGCTGTCCGTTTCTGTCAGTAAACGTGGAGGAACAGCAGATAAAGCTCTTGCCGCCTTTTGACAGGTATGCACCCAGTACGAAATCCAGCTGTCCGCCTGCACCGCTGATATGTTTGACACCGGCGGATTCAGCATTGACCTGACCAAACAGGTCGATATTCACCGCATTGTTGATGGACATAAAATTATCCAGTGCCGAAACTGTCCGCACATCATTGACATATCCAACGGAGGCGCTGTACATTTCCGGATTATTGTCAATATAATCATATAACTCTCTGCTGCCCGCTGCAAACGCATAAACCTGCTTTCCAGTGTGGATGTTTTTCTTTCTTCCGTTGATCTTTCCTGCTTTTGCCATCTCAACATATGCATCAACATACATTTCAGTATGTACGCCGAGATCCTTCAGATCTGATTCGGCAATCAGCTTGCCGACTGCATTCGGCATACCGCCGATTCCGAGCTGGAGACATGATCCGTCAGAGATTTCTTCCAGGATATATTCTGCAACTTTTTTATCGACCTCCGTCATCGGCGCCTGGCTTCCGCCGAGTTCCGGCACAAGCGGATTCTCGCCGTGTACGATCATATCTACATCTGTAATATGTACGCTGCTTGTCTCATCACCGTAGGCAACCGGCATATTCTCATTTACTTCCACGATCACGATCTTCGATGTCTCACAGATTGCTTTCAGATGAGATGCGCTCGGTCCGAAGTTAAAAAATCCATGGACGTCCATAGGTGCAACCTGAATCATTGCCACATCCGGTTTACAGTCCATATCATAATAATAACGCGGTAGTTCTGAATAGCGAATCGGTCCGTAGTATGCAAATCCCTGTGCGATCGCCTTTCTCTCAATTCCGGTCATATGCCAGGAATTCCAGGAAAAATGCTCTTTTACGTTCTCCACTTTGAAAATTTCGGGAACCTGTAGCAGGATACCGCCTCTTACCTTGACATCACTGAGCTCACCCGCCCGTTTTGCCAGCGCGGCATCCAGCGCAACAGGAGTTGCTGTACTCCATGCATAATCTACCCAGTCACCGGATTTTACTACTTTGACCGCTTCCTCTGCCGTCGTTAATTTCATTTCATACTGTTTTTGTATGTTCATGATAGCCTCCAATCACATAATCCTCATAATCTTGTAAAAAGTGCGGAAAACCGCCGTTTTCTTTCGTTGCCAGTATACCATAGAAACACTTTTTCCCGCAACCCGGTTTTTCAAAACAGCGGACCTAAACACAGGCAAAGAGCAGCAAGTCCCTGCCCTTTGCCTGTGTTTAATTCAATACGTCCGCCAGTTCACTGCTGAAGACTTTTGCGCTGTCACCATACATATGGCCTTCATAATCCGCAAATTCATCCAGTGTCCACGCTTCTTTTGTCATACCCGGTTTATTAAAGTTGTAATATGCCACATCAAACTGATCCGTCAGCTGATCAAAATACTGGAATGCATTGTCATACAGGGACTGGTAATCTCTGTAAGTGACATCCGGTATGGGTGTCGTAATCGCAACAAACTCAATTCCCCTTGCTTTGCAGAATTTTGCCAGCCTGACAAAGTATTTCAGGGAATTCTTCTCCATATGTGTGAGTGACCACGGTTCATAGTCCAGCTGTTTTTTTACCTCTCCGGTACGTTTCCGATACATAAAGCCGTTCGGCTGGAACGCCTGCCCCGCGGTATCAAATGCCTGTACACCGTATGTCTTATAATCTTCTGTCTGTTTTCCTTCCACGACACCGCGGATATTAAGCGCCTGTTTGCGGTATGCAAACCATGGAAACAGTGTAAACCGGAAGTCGGCTTCCATTGCCTTTGCAAACAGGTACTCCACCTTCGTCTTTGACAATGGCATTTCTCTGTAGATCAGTGTGAAATCCGCCTGCTGCGTATCCCTGACCGTCCAGTAACTGGGATCGAATTCATAGATGACCCGCTTCGGAACATGATGCTCACACATCAGTTTCAGCATATAATAAGAGTCCCTCGTATACTCTCCGCCGCGGCACAGATTAATGCTCTTTCTTCCGGTTATTGCATCGACTGTCTCCGGGTCAATCCCCGCAAACCCATGGGAAGTCCCCAGAAACACATCGTCATACTTTTGTGTCGTGATGTTATGGATATCGATGCGCACATAATTATTGGGGATCAGCAGATAATTCAGCACGCTGTTTACCGCAATGCAGACAACCAGTATCATCACCGGAATCATCACTCTTTTAAAACTGCGCATAGATAAAACCTCCTGCCATCGATGGATCTGCACCCAGCAGCGGAAGTGACAGAACCAGTATCAGAACTATGCCGAAACGTACAACGCACGGGCTCTGAAGCACAACTGCCGCAACATTTGTCCCACATTCCTGCCGATAGCTTACAAAAAACAGCAGCACGCAGCCAGCCAGCACGATCCCGAGAAAGATCAGACACACATTTGGATTGCCATCCGCGAGTGCCAGGAAGCCCGGCCGGAGCAGCGGAGACAGATCAAATTTTGTCACCGCATTTTTCATCATCGCAAACGCCTGTCCCAGATCACTCCCCCGGTCCAAAAACCAGCTGATGTTGACAAGCAGAAAGGTACGCAGTATCTGAAATACATGAAACCATCGTGAATCATTCCGAATATTGCAGGCCTTCTTCCATTTTCTGTAATTCCCTGCCATCAGTCCGCTGAATGCGATGATCACGCCATTATACAGACCGTATGCAATGAATTTCCACGCAGCGCCGTGCCAGATGCCGACAACCAGAAAGACGATGATATTCGCCAGACAGATGGGCAGCGTCCTCCCGATACTTTTTCCGAATATTTTTTTTGCCCGTCTGGTAAAATGTCCCATCCATTTGGAAAGTGATACCGGGTAAAAAATGTAATCCTTCATCCAGGTCCCGAGTGTAATATGCCAGCGGTGCCAAAAATCGGTGATTGATACGGCAAAAAAAGGCCGCTTGAAGTTTTCTTCCAGACGGATGCCGAACAGTGACGCAATTCCGATGACAACATCCATTCCCCCTGAAAAATCCCCATAAAGCTGCACAGTATACCCGAGTACACCGAGAATCGCCATGCCGCTGTACGCCTGAGAATTTCCAAATATCACGTCCACAAACATCGCAGCATTATCGGCAATAACCATTTTCTTAAAAAATCCCCAGAGGATCCTGAGAAGTGCTTCCTGCGTCCGCTGCATGTCAAAAGCATGCTCCGCAAATAATTCTTTTGAGAGTGCGGAAAACCTGCTGATCGGTCCCTGCAGGATCTGCGGAAAAAAGGACACAAAAAGCGCAAATTTAAACGGGTTTCTCTCCGGTTTGCATTTCCCCCAGTATACATCCAGCAGATAACCCATTGACTGGAATGTATAGAAAGAAATCCCAAGCGGCAGCAGCAGATTCATAAGCTGGAAGTCCGTGTGAAACACTGCATTGATATTGCCGATCGCAAAGTTCGTGTATTTCAGAAGTGCCAGCATGCCAAAGTTTAAAAACAGCGTAAGGACAAGTACACTTCGTTTCAGGCTGCGGACCTTCTTTTTATCTGCCTCTCCCTGGTCCAGCGCATACATTCTGCGAGCCGCAAGGTACGTGGTTGCTGTTGAAAACAACAGGAAAGCTACAAGTTTCACTCCTGCGGACAAATAGTAGATATAGCTGAATCCCAGCAGCCACTGCCACTGATATTTCATCGGAATCAGATAATATCCTGTAACTGCTATTGCAGTAAAAACTAAAAACTGCAGTGAGATGAGTGACATCGCCCGATCCTCTAACTTTCCTTCTGTAATCTTACTACCATATTCCAGAGCGCCTGGGCTGAATTAAAATTTTCCGGAATAATGTCAGCCGGTGTAACAGAAATATCAAACGCATCCTCCAGTTCACTGACGATGGAAAGAATCGCAAAGGATTCCAGAATCCCGTCATCAATTAAAGTAGTACAATTTTCATAGTCTTCTCCCGGTTGTATTTCCTCTAAGATTTCTAATATTTTTTCCATACTGCTTCTCCTTCTCTTTCTGAATTGATCACATCCGTCGGGTCATCCCCGCGCACAAGCCTCACACCATCCTGTTCTGAACAAAAAAACACCTTCGGCAAATCTCTGCTTAAAAACAGATGGATGCCCTCTGTCACGGAATATGCCCCTGTACGTTGAAACACGAGCAGATCTCCCAGGCAAGCTCCCGTAAGCGGAAGCTGTTTTACCAGCACATCCCCCACAGTACAGAGTGATCCGCAGATATTGTAAAGCTGCTCCTTACCGTGTCTATGTTCACCCAGATGTTCAAAAAATGGGATTTTCATCGCCATCGACTGACCATAATAATTTAAATGATGGATTCCTCCATCGACAATACAGTAGTTCTGTCCTTTGTTCTGTTTCATATCCACAATAGCCGTCACATACTCTCCACATGATGCTGCCAGATATCTGCCCATCTCAAGGGTAATCTGCCCATCAAACGTCAGGCTATTCAAAATTCCGGCAAATTCTGCAAGCATTTCTTTCTGGTCTGACTGTCCGTCTTTCTGAAAGTACGGGATAAAAAAGCCCGGACCATACTCAATATGTTCTGCGTGATAACCATACTGCTCTTCTAAGTCCGTCACCAGTTCATCCAGATACCGAAGCTCTTTTTCAATCCTGTCAAGCCTGTGCTTCTGGGTGCCGGAGTAAAACTGCACCCCCTCGATACAGACATGAGGATACCGGTTGCGGGTTTCAACGATCTCTCTTATCAGCATCTCATCCATACCGAACTGGTTTCCGCTGGTCACGCGCAGCAGTACTCTCGCAAACAGTCCCATGTTTCCTGCACACTCTTCTATCATCTGCAGCTGCTGAAAAGATTCTGCCGTAAACGTATTACTCCCGGTCCATCTGGCCATCACAGCTTCAAGATCTCTTTTTTCCTTATAAACTCCCGACAGCACTACCTTCTTCATGGGAATCCTCAGCCGCTCACAGATACGCAGCTCTCCGGGAGAGCACACTTCAAATCCGTCGACGCAGGAATGCACTGCACGGACAAGGAACGGATTTGCCTTCATTGCATAACAGATTCGGACCCGCTCTCCCAGAATCTCTTTCACTTCCCGGACCTGTGCCCGGACCTGATCCAGGTTGAAGAGATAAAACGGAGTCCCGCATTCATCTGCAATCTTTTGAATCATCATCTGATGGGTCATTCCTGCACCTCCAGTCTCCGCCGGAGTTCCCCCCGGTCGATCTTTCCATTCTTCGTCAGCGGCATCTCATCCACCTTCTCAAACAGATTGGGGATCATAAATGCCGGAAGCTTCTGCCTCAGTTCTCTCACCAGCGCCTTCACTTCAGGGCGGCCCAGATAACACGCCCCAATTTTGTTGCTGTCTTCCAGATAGATGACACAGGCCCTCTCGACTCCTTCTGATTTTTCCATGGCTGTCTCGATCTCTCCAAGCTCGATCCTGTGTCCCATATGTTTGATCTGAAAATCTTTTCTGGACGCAAAGCAGAGGTCACCGTCCGCATTATAAAACGCAAGATCTCCGGTCCGGTATATCATCTGCGGATACGCCGTATTGAGCGGATTTTTCACAAAAGCTTTTGCCGTCTGATCCGGATTCCCGTAATATCCAAGCGCAAGCGCCGTTCCGGCCACACAGAGTTCCCCTTTTTTGAATGGTTCTGTTACCAGCTGATCGTTATCATCCAGCAGCATTACCGTTTCATTTGAAAACGGCTGGCCGATCGGCAGATGTTCGCCCGGTTCGAACTCGCGCTCAACTTTGTAGTACGTACAATTGCAGGTAATCTCCGTCGGTCCGTACAGATTGACATACATTGCATCCGGCAGTGCTCTTTGCCACTGGTTCAGATGTCCCACCGGCATCACTTCCCCGCTGAAAAGTACTTTATTCACATTTCCCGGTATTTTATAGTCAAATCCTTTCAGCGTTGTGATAATACAGAGTGCAGAGACTGCCCAGATCAGCGTCGTGACCTGTCTCTCTTCCAGAAAATCCAATAGCTTCGTCGGAAAAGAAAAATATTGTTTTGGGATCAGTTCCAGTGTTGCCCCCGTCTTCAGTGACGTGTAGATATCCTTCACTGAAACGTCAAAATCAAGCGGCGCCTGACATCCAAACACGTCATCCGCTGTAAATCCAAACGTCTCTGTAAACTCATCGATGAAATCAAGAACGGATCTGTGACCTACCAGCACCCCTTTGGGAACTCCGGTGGAACCGGAGGTGAAAATACAGTACAGTGGATCCAGATCTGTACTCTGTTCCCGCACCCTTTCAAGGATTCCAGCCTTCACCTCAGCGTCCGCCAGCTCTTCTATATACAGAATCTGATCATTTTGTATGATTTTTTCCAGCGCTTTCCCATGTTTTTTATCCGTAATCACGGCAGGCTGCCCCAGCGTGTCCAAAATCTGACGGATACGCGCCGCAGGCTGCCGGCTGTCCAGCATCACGTAGAAGTTCCCGCTGTATACAATTCCAAAAAACACAGTGAGCACCGCTGCCGATTTTTCCATAAAAACAGCGATCGGCTGTCGGTGCTCATCACTACGTGCTGCCAGTGCCGTCCCAATCTGCTGGCTCTTCTTGAGCAGCTGCCGGTATGTCAGTGAATCCTTCTCGTCCTCGACCGCCGTCTTATCCGGCTTCTTTTTCGCAGACTCTTCAAGATACTGCAGCACATTTCTTCTGTGAGATGATATTTGAATATAATATTGTTCCATTTGATAAGAACTCCTTATTCATTAATTTACTCATCCAGTATACCACAGGAATATCACGATACAAGGAACTCTCTCTTATAAAAGGATTAAGATTTTATTAAATAATTCGACCCAAAACTTCCATAATCTGGTCAATGTCGATCGGTTTTACAAGATAATCATCAAATCCGACTTTCGCCGCAGCTCTTTTGTCCTCTTCAAATGCATTTGCAGACATAGCGATAATCGGAACCAGGTCCCCCCCGTTCTCCTCCATCTGCCGTATCAGCCGGGCTGCCTGGAGGCCATCCATGACAGGCATTCTGATATCCATCAGAATTGCAGCATAGGTGCCAGTGTCCGCCTGTTTAAAAGTCTCCACCGCCAATTTCCCGTTTTCAGCCGTATCAACGGTAAATCCATAAAGTTCCAGCAGCGACTGCGCGATCTCCATATTCAGTTCATTATCTTCCACGAGAAGCAGTCTGTGTCCAGTACTACTGACTTTCCTCTGTTCTGCAGCTTTTTCAGACGTACTGAGTTTGAGCTTCCGGAAAGTGTCACAGATTGTAGACTGGAAGACCGGTTTTGAAATAAAGTAATTGGCACCGGCCTCTCTTGCCTCCTGTTCAATGCTGCTCCAGTCGTATGCTGTAATAATGATGATCATCGTATCTTCCCCGACAAGCGCACGTATTTTTCTCGTTGTCTCAACTCCGTCCATCTTCGGCATTTTCCAGTCGATCAAGGCCACGTTAAACACCTTTTCCTGTTCGATCGACTTCTCCACCTCACGGATAGCTTTTATTCCCGAGTCTACCCAGACGGATTCTGCCCCGATATTTTTCATAATGACAGCTGTCTGTTCTCCAACAATGGCATCGTCATCGACAACCAGAACACTCAGCCCATTCAGCAGTTCCCTGGACCTGCGTTCCTCCTCTGCATCTGCATCTGTTTCTGTAAGTCCCATGGGCAGAACAATGGTGAACCTGCTGCCCTTGTGTTTTTCACTTTCAATATCAATTGTTCCTCCCATAAGCTGAACCAGATTATAGACAATAGACAGCCCGAGTCCGCTTCCCGCCCTGTTTCGGGCAACACCCGGATTCTCCTGTTCAAACGGCCTGCAGATCCTCTTCTGAAACTCTTCCGACATGCCAATTCCATTGTCTTCAACGATAAATTCTACAAATGCAAAACCATTGGAACGGCTCCTCTCTCTGAGCATCAGTGAAACTTTTCCTCCTTCCTTCGTAAACTTCAGTGCGTTCGACAACAGGTTCATTAAAATCTGCTTCACGCGAAGCTCATCCGAGATATAACACTGCTCGATCCTCTCCCAGTGATAAACTTCATAATCGATCTTCTGCTCCAGTGCCTGAGGATAAATAATGGCAGTAATCTGTTCGATCAGCTCATTCAGATGAAATACTTCTTTGTTCAACAGCATTTTCCCGTTTTCAATCTTGGACATATCCAACACATCATTGATGAGGGAGAGCAGATACCGTGTGGACATATCAATTTTATGAAAGCAATTCTGAACACTCTCTTTTTGATCGGCCTTCAGCTTGCCCAGCGTACTCATACCTATGATCGCATTCATCGGCGTCCTGATATCATGACTCATTCTGGAAAGAAAATCTGATTTTGCCTCATTTGCTGCTTCCGCAGATGCAAGTGCTTCCCGAAGAAGTTGTTCCTGTCTTATTTTTTCCGCCCTCTGCTCATCCAGCACCTTATAAAGCGTGACCTCTAAAATATCCTCATTGTAAGGATTCTCTATGTGGATCACATGAACGGAAATCCAGTGATACTCTCCGTCACTGCCCATCAGCTGAATCTCACGAAAAGTCTCCTTTTCGCCTTCTTCTATGCGCTTCAGCAATGCTTCTCTGCCAAACATCTCTTGAAATTCAGTCCTCTGTGAAGCATGGACCAGCTGTGTAAGACGAATGTGCTCTTTATCATAAGCATTACTTTCACTGTCCGAAATCACAAAATCCTGATTTACAAAATATTCATATGTCCCCTTCGACAGATTCACCTGGCTGATGCGCTGGTATGCCGTATGGATCGCAGTCCTGAGAGAGCGGTTTTCCAGCAGGCGTTCCTGTTCCCGCTCTTTCCGGAATTTCCATGCTTCCGAAATATCACTGTATACCGCCTGAATCACAGAGGTTCCTTTTTCGTTAATAACGCGCTCCATGCCGACACCGATAAAACAATGCGTCCCGTCTTTCTTAACTGCTTCACGCTCATAGTTAATCAGACCTCCATTCGCTGAGAGCTGTTCTACAGATGTATACACCCATTCAAAATCCTCCGGCATCACGGAACGAAATGGATCTCTCGCCTCCTGCCAGTACTCGTCTTCCGTATATCCATACAGTTCCCATGCAGCCCGATTGGCGTTGATAATGCGGTATGGCTTTTCCGTAGAAAACTGGATGATGCCGCATGGAAGTGTATCGTAGAGATGCTGAAGAAACAGCGCCTGCCGTTTCAATTCTTCATGTGTCTCTCTCAGTTGATTTTCATGCCTCACCCGTTCGGTGATGTCCGTGACAAGACAGCAAATCACGGATTCCTGGTCACCGTCTGTATACAGCTTCCCGGCATCGAGAACCCAGCGGACACTGCCATCACCACACCGGATACGGTATTCCACACTGTAGGAATCTCCTCGTTCCAGACTTTTGTGCACCTGCCGGTACATGCCGTCATAATCTTCTTCGACAATAAAAGATTTACAGCAGCCGGCTTCCTGCATATACTCCTGCTGAGACTCAAAGCCAAGCATCTGGCAAAGCCCGTCGCTGATCCACTTTGTAGTAAACTTCTCGTCGTAAAAGCATATCTGCAGTCCCCCCGGCAGCTGTCCCATCATCAGTTCTATCTGACGCTCCTGGTCAGATACCAGTTTTTGCAGCTGTTCATATCGGCGGCCCGACTCTTTTACCGGGAACAGTTCATCATCCTGGAGGGGTGAATATGCTGCCGAGTGATGTATATGTCCAATCTTAAGTTCCTCACCCTCCCTGCGGAATATGAAAGTCACCCTCTGAAATTCACGAAACATAAGTGTGGGATCAACTGACTCCACCCAGCTCTGGCCCTCACACAGCCAGCATCCGGGTGCCTGCTGCACAACAACATATTCTTCATCCCACATGCGGCAGGGGATCAGATCATTCGCCCCCGCCAGGAAGACCGATTCAACTGCCTCTTTTCCCTGCGCGGACATTTCCTTTCCGCCTCCGAGCCAGACGATATCATCTGTAAAGCGGGAAATCAAAAAACTGACATCGCTTTCACAGAAATATTTTCTCAGAACCGTGTCCGCCAGTTCCTGCACTTCTTTTTTTTCATCCATATCCATTTTTAAATCCTTTTCCCCTCTGACATAAAAAGAGGCGGTTTCCCGCCTCTATCTCTTTCAGTCGAGCAGCTGTTTTGCAAGAACTTCCATCTCTGTGATATTCTTTTCGTTCATGGTAGAACGAATTGTCACGACCTGATCACAGATACTCAGTTCCTTCAGCTGACTCAGCATTTCTTTCATATGTTTTGCAGCCATTGGAGCCCACGATCCGTTTTCCATAAGTCCAACCGTACGTTTCTGATAGTTTTTAGCCTTCAGATGTGCGAGGAAATCCTCCATGCACGGGAAGAGACCGCCATCGTAAGTGGCACATGCAAGCAGAAGGCTGTTATAACGAAAGGCATCTTCCACCGCTTCTGCCATATCATTGCGGGACAGATCTGTTAAAACCACTTTTTTAGCACCCTGTGCTTCCAGTATCTCTGCCATCTTCTTTGCAGCCTTTGCCGTGTTCCCATGAATGGACGCATAGGCAATCAGCACGCCCTCATCTTCAGGTTTGTAGCTGCTCCAGATATCATATTTTTCTATGTAATAACCCAGGTTTTCTTTCAAAATTGGTCCATGCAGCGGGCAGATCATGGAAATATCAAGTGTAGCGGCCTTTTTCAGAAGAGCCTGCACCTGTGCTCCGTATTTTCCAACAATATTGATAAAATATCTCCTTGCCTCGCAGGTCCAGTCCTCCTCAGCATCAAGTGCACCAAATTTTCCAAAGCCATCCGCAGAGAACAGGATTTTTTCCGTAGACTCATATTCCACCATCACTTCTGGCCAGTGAACCATCGGTGCCATTACAAAATGAAGCTCATGTTTTCCAAGACTTAAGGAATCGCCTTCTTTTACCTCAACCGTCCGCCCGGTCAGATCAAGAGTGAAAAACTGCGGCATCATCTTAAATGTTTTTGCATTTCCAACCAGCTTCATGTTCGGATATTTTTCAGCAAGTACCTGTATATTTGCCGCATGATCCGGTTCGAGATGAGAAACGATCAGATAATCCGCATCGCGTCCGGCAAGTTCACGTTCCAGGTTGGTCAGCCACTCCTGTGTGGCCCTGGCATCCACCGTATCCATAACAGCGGTTTTTTCGTCCAGAATCACGTATGAGTTATAAGAAACTCCGTTTGGGATATGATACTGGCTTTCGAATAAATCCAGTGTCTTGTCATCAACTCCGATATACCTGATGGAATCTGTTATCGTAATGTCTTTCATAACTGCATCTCCTTTTCCTGATATGTAACGTTCATTTCTAAATCAAATACATTTTAACATAATTGACTATTAAAATCCAGTAATATCATTTATTAAAACAAATACTTACCTGCGTCAAAACGGGCGAAGCAATCCTATGCTCCGCCCGTAAAATATCATTCTACACTTGTCCAGACATTTCCTTCCCTGTTACTTTTGATGCACGCATCCACAAATTTAATTCCGCGCACTCCGTCTTCCACTGTCGGATAGCGATAGCTTCCGGGATCACGTCCCTCCTTCTGTTTCAGTAAATGCGAGCAGAAGCCGCGGTAGATATTTCCAAATGCCTCAAAAAATCCTTCCGGATGCCCTGACGGCAGCCTTGAAAGATCCCGGCATGCGTCAGAGACGTAATCTCGTGTTGCCGTATAAAGCTGCGGCGGCTCATTGATGCGGGTTACCTTCAGTACGGAAGGGTTCTTATGTTCCCACTCAATTGCTCCTTTATCGCCAAATATGCGGATCGTAAGGTCAGTCTCATGTCCGATCGCAACCTGTGAAGTCCAGATCATTCCGGATACCCCGCCCTTATAATTGACCAGCACCTGCACATTATTTTCCAGCGGAAGCTCCTGAGATTTTGGGAGACGTTCAAATCTGGCAAGCACACTGTCGATCTCCAGTCCCGTCATTTTGGAAACCAGACACTCCACATGTGTTCCGATATCTGCACAGCAGCCCGAAGGACCGCTCCTCGCCGGATCCATCCGCCATGTCGCCTGATCCGAGCGGTCACTGACCATCTGTACCAGCAGCCACTCCTGCGGATACTCGCTGACAACCGTCAGAATATTCCCAATCTCGCCGGCATCGATCAGGTCTCTGGCCTGCCGGACCATCGCATAACCGGTGTATGTATAGGTCACACCGAACAGCACTCCTTTTTTTTCTGCGAGTGCAGCCAGTTCCTCACCCTCAGCTGCTGTCAGCGCCAGCGGTTTGTCACACATGATATGAATTCCGTGCTCCATAAAGCATTTTGCGATCTCATAATGTGTATCATTCGGTGTCGTGATGGATACAAAATCAATTCCATCTTCCAGAGAACTCTCTCTTTCGGCCATCTCACGGTAGTCGGCATAAACACGACTTTCATCTAAAACGCCCCAGGTACGGGCAGTCTCCAGATTTTTTTCCATATTTCTTGTAAAACATCCTGCCGTCAGCACAGCAAGATCATCCATGACAGCACCGTGTCTGTGCACATTACCAATAAATGCACCGTTTCCGCCGCCTACCATTCCAAACTTCAGTTTCATTGCAATAACCTCCTGTTTTTATGTATTGCCCACCCAAATATAATTTTAGTATAAACGGAAGAATGTGTCAATCTATTTGCCGTATGCCGGTAAAACTGTGCAATAATTCAAAATAACAGTTCAGAAATTCAAAAAGACTGTGCACAAACTTGTACACAGTCTTTTAATAATATGTATAGGCTAATTAGATCTCGGAAATTTTTACCGGACGGCCTTCATCCAGAGAGATCTTAGCTGCTTTCGCAATCTTAACCGGCATTAAACCATCAATTCCACTTACCGGAACTTCTTTGTCATTCATGACAGCGTCAACAAATGCGTTTGTCTCTGCGATGAATGCATTGTTATATCTTTCAAGGAAGAACCAGGTCGGTTTTTCGCAGACAACACCGTCAGCTGTACTGATCATGGAAGTATCATTCAGGTCGTTGGCTACCTGTACGCAACCTTTTGCACAGTGAACTTCTGTTCTCTGATCGTAACCGTATGGAGCTTCACGGCTGTTATCGATAACACCGATCGCACCGTTTTCAAATTTCAGCATAACGATTGCTGTATCAACATCATCGTATTTCTTGAACTCTTCGTCGATCATGACTGTACCGTAAGCACTTACTTCCGTAACTTCACTTCCGGACAGGTAACGAACCATATCAAAGTCATGAATCATCATATCCATAAAGATACCACCGGATACTTTAACGTATGCCATTGGCGGAGCTTCCGGGTCACGGGATGTAACTTTAACGATACTTGGAGCGCCCAGCATTCCGGATGCAACGGTATCTCTGACTTTTTTGTGGTTGTGATCGAAACGGCGAACAAATCCAACCTGAAGTTTAACACCGGCTTTATCTACTGCTGCAAGTGCATCTTCAATCACTTTGATATCAGTTGCGATTGGTTTTTCGCAGAAAATGTGTTTTCCTGCTTCTGCAGCCTTTACAATAAATTCAGCATGTGTGTCTGTTGATGAGCAGATGAAAACCGCGTCAACATCTGGATTTGCAAATACAGCTTCGGAATCTTTTGTGACATTTGTAACACCAAGTCCTTTTGCCCACTCTTCTGTTGCTTCGTTCATGAATGGATCTGCAATCATAACAACTTCAGCATCCGGTACAGCGTTTACCAGGTTTGTAGCATGAAGTTTACCGATTCTTCCGGCACCTAACATACCGATTCTAACTTTTTTTGCCATCTTATATACTTCCTTTCAAGTGATATTTTACAAATTATATTATAAGCTAATTTGCTTTCACAGTCAATCATAACAAAATGAAAATCTCATGTTTTTCCGTTTCCTGAAATTTTCAGGCATTTTTACTAGTTGCCCGGGCACACTTTTATTGTTGCTTCCGTATCAGCACGAAGATCAGAATCATTTCTATTGCTTCAATTACAATGGCCGCCAGAAACAGCGATTCTCCGCTTTTCTGAAACATTTCCATAATGAATCCAACAAACAGCAGCAGCAAGGCCAGAGAAAAGCCCAGAAAAACATACGCGGCGGTCCTGTAAGAGCGTTTTCTCTCCTCATCGCTCATCTTTGAAAGATCTTTTTTCTGTCCGTCTTTCACGAGTGAATACACATTCAGCGGTATTTTTCCTTTTTTCATAAATGCTGAAGCTGAATATTTCCCACATTGTCCTGCCGCGATCAGACAGACAACGGCAATTGCCACATTTATAATTTTATCGATCATGTTCCTGTCTCCTGTTTTCCTTTTCTTCTTCCTGTTTTTCGTAATCTTCTCTTGCTGCTTCCATATAGTCCTGCTCCCTGGTCTTTTTACTCGGTATAAGCTTTTTCAGAATACTTCCTGTTCCCCTGTTTTTTACATAAAAAAACCCGATCAGTGAAAAAACTGCGGCACCGATAAAGTTGACGAACAGATCCTTCATGGTATCCAGAAGACCGATATCCAGATATCCCCCGAGCCCAAGATCCTGTCCATTGACCACTGTACTCTGAATTCCCTTTATCACGTATGGTTTATTTCCTCCCGCAGGATCCAGCATCACGCTGCTGATCGTATGCAGTACAGTGTCTTTCTGCATATCCAGGTGAAAAAATAAATCCATAGCGCATTCAAAAAATTCCCAGATCACGCCGATGGTCATGGAAAAGCAGAATGCAACGACAGCAATAAAAATCGGTGACATGGTGAATACCAGTTTTTGATTATCATTTAACAGAACCACCAGCGAAAATCCAATGGCTGCAGCCAGGAAGCCGTTCAGAGTATGTAGCAGAGTATCCCAGAATGGTATGATGATATAAAATTCCTGTATCTCTCCCAGTATTTCAGCTGCAAAAATAAACAACAGAATAATGATCTCCAGTGCAGTCGGCAGTTCGATCCTGAATTTCACCTGAATAAAACTTGGCACTATCAGGAGCAGCAATGTCAGCACACAAAGAAATACATTTTCATAATTTCCGTTAAAAAACTGCCGGATCATACTAAGCACGACCAGAATGCGAAGAACAGCGTACACGATGAAAGAACTCTTATGTTCTTTCACCTCCATTCTCATGGCCATACTCAGCAGCTGAAAGTACTTTTTCATGCATCTCCTCCCTGCGGTGCCTCGAGGTATGCGCGCAGCAGCTCCATCCTTGCCTCCGCACAGTCAATCCCCTGCTGATAAAGTGCCTCCAGCTTATCAGGACTGGACTCGGTCCGTTTAAACCCGCCGACATTCTGAGGCTCAATTATAAAAACCTTTCCTTCTTTCTCCAGTTCAAATACTCTCCGTCTGTTTGCATTATACCGCTCCGCCCTCGTCAGAAGCGCTTCCGCAAACTGCGGATATTTCCTGTAGATTCTGGCAGCCAGACGCGTGGTTCTGCTCCCCTCTTTTAAGTAAGAGCGCTCTCTTGTCAGCACTACAATATTTTTATCACATCCCGAGCGTACCGCCTGATCAATCGGAATGGAATCTGCAATTCCTCCATCCATGTAGTATTTGCCGTCAATTTTTACCGGTTGAAACAGTATCGGCAGCGCACAGCTGGCCTGAAGAACTTTCCACGTGGGATCCTCTGCCGTAACCTTAAGATATTCCGCCTGACCCGTTTTCAGCCTGGTCACACAGGCAACCAATTCGCCGGGATAATCACTCAGCGCCTCATAATCATACGGTACTAAATGATTTGGCACTTCATCAAAAACAAATTTGATATTATAAAAGCTTCTGTTATCTTTCTGAAAAAGATAACGCGCACCCATATAGCGCGGGTCCACCATATATTTCCTGCTGATTTCATGGGCTCTGCCTCTCTGCCAGGAAGCATAGGATGCGCCGTTGGCGATTCCCGCCGAGGCCCCTATAATATAATCCGCCCGTATATTCTCATCCATCAGGACATCCATCACGCCGTTTGAAAAACAGGTGCGGCTTGCCCCTCCTTCCAGAATCAATCCTAATTTCATATCTTTTAAAACCCTTCTTCTTTCCGCAGTTTACGCATCTCTTTTCTCTTCACTCCGGCTTCCCATTCCGCTTTTTCGGCCTCTGTCTCGACAATGAGTCCCGGAACCTTTCTGGGACGGCCATTTTCATCCACGGCCACCTGAACCAGATGGGCGATATTGATCAGACGTCTGACTCCATCCAGACTTTCCACATACGTATCAACACGTATTTCCATAGAGGTGTTGCCGACATAGCTCATTCTTCCGATCAGTACGACCAGATCTCCCTGGAATGCACCCCGGAGAAATTTAAGATTGTCGACAGAAGCCGTGATAACATTAGACTGTGCATGACGTATTGCCACCAGACCGGCAATCTCATCAATCCACTCCATCAATCTTCCCCCAAAGAGTCTCCCGGCTCCGTTGAGATGTTCTGGTCTTACCTGATAAATGACCTCTATTTTAGAATCGGACACTCGCTTCATTGTTTCTCTTTCCACTTTTTATCTGCTCCTTATGAGTGAAATGCAGGCAGCTAAAACAGTTCTGTCTCGGCAACACACTTTGTCTTTATCTGTCCCACCAGCGCCTGCAGAGCGTCCACGACGTGGGGACGGATATCTCCGCCGATGAGTACCTGCATGATGTCATCTCCCACAGACAGCTCCCCGCGGTTGAGCCACACACGTATATAATAGATACCCGGCATCTGATACGTTTCCTCTACCGCAGCAGCCGCCTTCTCTTCATCATAGGAAAACAGCAGGCCTGTAACTGGCTTAGCCGTCTCCTCACCCAGACGGACTTTTGCCCTGGCTGTCTGACGCACAACACCGTTATGAATCAGGTACATACCGCAGTCGGAAGCACTCCTGTCTGTTTTTGCCTCTTTCAGCCATGCATCAACAGAAGGTGCGTTGCCCCCATTACCGCTTTCTATCATAAATTTACTAATGTTTTCCATTGAAAATCCTCCTTGTCAACATCCTGTTTGATTCATATCATGCTTTATGGAAAGCTTTTTTAAGAACATATCCTATATTTGATATCACTGTATCCAGTATATATTTTTCTGATACTATTTGCAATAAAAACAAATCCAGAACATTTGTTCTTGATTATCTGTCTCCGTTGTGTTACAATCAGTTAAAACAAACGTATGTTCTTATTGTTATGGAGGTTGTATGCTAACAGTTACACATTCTTTTTCTTTGCAGGAAAAACTGAATATTCTGGCAGATGCCGCGAAATATGATGTAGCCTGTACATCCAGCGGTTCGGACCGGCGGGGAAAAGCAGGATATCTCGGCAATTCTTTTGCTTCCGGGATCTGTCACAGTTTTGCAGGTGATGGGCGGTGCATCTCTCTTTTAAAAATTTTGTACAGCAATGAATGCGTCTACGACTGCAAATACTGCGTTAACCGCCGTTCCAACGACCGCCCGAGGGCTACCTTTACCCCGGAGGAAGTCTGTCAGCTGACCATGGAGTTTTATCGCCGCAACTATATTGAAGGCCTGTTTTTGAGTTCCGGAGTCTGCAAAAGCCCCGAATACACCATGGAACGAATTTATGAAACCCTGCTTCTGCTCCGTGAAACTTACCGTTTCAACGGATATATTCATGTCAAAGCCATCCCGTCTGCCCCAACGCAGCTTTTGACACAGGCAGGCTTTCTGGCTGACCGCATGAGCATCAACATGGAACTGCCCACGGAGGAAAGCCTGCACACACTTGCTCCCCACAAGACATTTCAGAGCATCTTTCATCCCATGAAAGAAATGGCACAGGGTATCGCTGCATCACGGCTTGCCATCGGCAAATCGGCATCTATGGAAAGGCACCGCGCCAACCGGTATTTAAACGGAAGCATCTTCGGTCAGAAACAGCTGGAAGCCAGGCGGGATTTTGATCCCGGCAATGCCCCTTCCGTTTTTATGAAAAAAGGGGAAGAAGAAAATTCTGCTTTCATCCCCGCCGGTCAGAGTACCCAGATGATCATAGGGGCCAGTCCGGAGAATGACTATCAGCTTCTGCTGACTTCTCAGAACCTTTACCAGCGTTTTGACCTGAAACGTGTCTTTTACTCTGCCTATATTCCGGTCAATGAGGACAGCCTTCTGCCTCCTCCTGACACCGCCGTTCCCCTTCTGCGGGAACACCGCCTCTATCAGGCTGACTGGCTTCTTCGTTTTTACGGCTTTCACGCGGAGGAGCTATTGAGCCCGGAACGCCCCAATTTCAATCCACTGCTGGATCCCAAATGTGAGTGGGCGCTTCGTCATCTGGAACACTTCCCGATAGAAGTCAACACTGCCTCTTTTGAAACCCTGCTCCGAATCCCCGGAATCGGCAACAAGTCGGCCATGCGTATTGTCAATGCCCGCAGGTACGGGAACCTGGATTTCTCTCATCTGAAAAAGACAGGGGTGGTGTTGAAACGTGCTCAGTACTTCATTACCTGCGGCGGTAAAATGATGTACCGGATACCGATCGAAGAAAAATTTATCACTCGGCAGCTGACGGGAATGGACCAGAAAGCAAACTGGGAGCTGGCACATCCTCCCGTTTACCGGCAGATGTCACTGTTTGAAGATATGAATCTGTCATATCCGCAGACTGTGGAGGGTATACGATGACTGTTTTTACATGTGCTGATGATTTCAGCTCAATGATGACCTGCATTTATGAAGCATGGGGAAGCGGACTTGGCCACCGGAATGTCCGTCTGATGACAGAACCCCTCTATGAAACTGCGCTTTTCTGCAGTTACCATCATATTGAAGCAGATGAAGAAAAGACCAGAAAAGTTATCCGGTCCATTCAATGTAAAATATCGTATGAAGTTTTCAAAATGGTCTACCGTTCCAGTCTGTCATTTAAAGAGGATAAGCTGGACTGCATCTACCGCTTTTTACTGCTTGGATTTCACTATGGTCCCTCTGTTACGGGACGCCTGCAGGAACCTGCCGTCGCCAGTCTGTTCGCTGTCGAACGCAAGGTTTTAAATGAAGCGCATCTGTTTCGTGAATTCATCCGTTTTTCCAGTATACAAGGCAGTACTCTGGTCAGTCATATCGAACCGAAATGCAATGTCCTTCCCATTCTGGCAGAGAATTTTTCTGACCGCATGCCTTCAGAGAACTGGATGATCATCGATGATACCAGAAAAAGCGCCGTGATCCATCCCGCCGACAGTTCTTACTATATGACGCTGCTTACCCCGGAAGAATTTTTAACACTGAGCCGTACAGAGATCAGGGATGAATACAGTGAACTCTGGACTTCTTTTTTTCAGGCAGTCTCTATCACTCCCAGAGAGAACAAGCGATGCCAGCGCAATATGATGCCGCTCTGGTACCGGAAGCATATGACGGAATTTATGACATAAAATTGTCAGGAGGATACCTGAATGATATTCCTGCACGACTTATACGGCTCTTCTTTTACCAGAGTCGTAATGATCGTTGCATCCTCAAATGCCGCAAATCTTACCGGAGATATCTTCGCAATCTTGGAACTGTCACACAGTACGTAACACTCCCTGCACTGTTTCATGGCATATTCCTTTACCTTTGCCTCCCTGAGTCCCGGTGTCGTGTACCCCGCCTCAATATCTGCACCGTTTGTTCCCAGAAAACCTATGGTAAAATTGTACTTCTGAAGACTTTCCAGTGCCTCCTCCCCGACGATCGCCTCAGTCACTGACTTGAATTCCCCTCCCGGCAGATAGACATGAAATCCTTTAGCAGCAAGTTTTCTCGCATGCATCACGGCATTTGTCACAAATACCGCATTATTGGGCACCAGATAATCGATGATCTGCCCGGTCGTCGTTCCGGAATCCAGATAGACCAGATCGTTTGCCTTGACCAGAGCCGCAGCATACCTGGCGATCAGTCCCTTCTCATCCCGGTTGATATCTTCACGGATTTCAACAAAGGAATCCGTATGGATCCCGCTGTTGCGAATGGCGATTGCACCTCCATGCACTTTTGTCAGCAGTCCTCTTTTATCCAGTACCGTCAGATCCCGGCGTATTGTAGATTCTGATGTATTGAGCAGTTCGATCAGTTCCTGGACCTGAATACTCCCGCGCTCTTCAACCACCCGTACGATCTCTTCCATTCTGTCTTCGATCAGCATATCTTTTCTCCTCATTCTTCAAATACGCTCCAGCGTACCTGCTTCGGGTCGCACATAATGCATCTGTGCGACTCCACAATCCGCCGGAGGCTTTTATCCCGCAAAGCAGTGCTTCTATCTCTTCCCTGGACGCCAGCTCTTCTGAAAATGCGCTGGCACTTCCCGCAGCAATTCCCATTTCCAGTGATTTTCGGTAGCTGCCATCCGAAAAGTAGCCTGCCAGAAACCCCGCAACCATGGAGTCACCTGCTCCCACAGAATTCACTACCTTTCCCCTGGGTGCAGAGCCTATGAATACCCCCTCTGTCTCAGAAACCAGAATCGCTCCGGCTTCGGCCATGGAGACCAGCACATTTCTCGCCCCGTACTTTTGAAGCTTTCTGGCGCACCTTACAATATCTTTCGGACCCTGCAGGTCTTCACGGAAAATCTCGGACAGCTCATGATGATTTGGTTTAATTAAAAACGGTTGATATTGCAGTACACTGACAAGAAGGTCTTTCGCGGCATCTACGATCACCATGACATTTTTCTCAGACATCCTTCTGGTTATGTCCCGGTAGATCGTATGCGGCATTGAATTGGGAATGCTTCCTGCCAGCACCAGCACATCCCCTTCTTCCAGCATTTCGAGTCTCTTCAAAAGTGCCGCAACAGCATCACTGCTGATCGGGGGGCCCTGTCCGTTGATTTCACTTTCACTGCTGGAACGAAGTTTCACGTTAATGCGGGACCATCCCTGGCTGACAGATATTAATTCTTCTGCGCATCCCGCCTCTCTGACTCTTTTTCTTATTTCTTCCCCGGTAAACCCCGCGGTAAAGCCGAGTATCGTGCTCGGGATACCGAGATTTTTTAACACGATAGACACATTGATTCCTTTTCCCCCGGGAAGGATACGTTCATTTTCTGTCCGGTTCATCCCACCGATCGTAAAGTTTTTCGCTGTAACAATATAATCCAGTGATGGATTGCAGGTTAACGTATAAATCATTCCTTTCCCCCTTTCAGCATAAACTTTTCTTCTCACCCTATCATAATTTCTTTTTCAGTCACTGTCAATCATAATCAGTCACTTCCATCCTCCCAGACACCGCAGCCAATTCACATGGCAGCAGCAAAGCGGTCCGCAGGATTTCTCCCGCAGACCGCCCATATTCTGGTTATATGATTCTTATTTTATACCAGCCTGCATTCAAGTCACAGTATTTTACTCTCTCTGACTCTCTGAACAGCCTGTTTTATCATCTCCTCCTCCTGAACAAGGGCAATCCTTACAAATCCTTCCCCAGATGGTCCAAAAGCACTTCCCGGCGTGACCATTACGCCCGCCTCTTCCAGTAAGGTCCTGACAAAATCAAGAGAAGACGCAAAGTTTCCGGGTATCTGCGCCCAGACAAACATAGTTGCCGGGCTTCTCTGCATCTTCCACCCGATCGATGAGAATCCGTCACACAAAAGATCCCTTCGCCTTTTATATGCTTCTCTCGTAGTTTTAACACACTGTTGATCACCCAGTATCGCCGCTATCGCAGCTTTTTGTACAGGCAGAAACATACCGTAGTCCATATTGGATTTTAGCCTTGTCAGCTGTTTTACGATCTGTTCGTTTCCAATACAGAAACCAATACGAGCTCCTGCCAGTCCATATGTTTTGGAAAGGGAATTGAATTCCACCCCCACCTCTTTTGCACCCGGATAAGATAAAAAGCTTTTTCCCTGCACATTATCGTCGAAGATCAGCTCGCTGTATGCGTTGTCATGCAATACAATAATGTCATACTTTCGGGCAAATGCAATCAGTTTTTCATAAAAATAATCCGGTGCCACAGCCGCGGTCGGATTATTCGGATATGACACAACCATCAGCTTTGCCTCTCTGGCTGTTTCCTCCTCAATGTTTTCAAAATCGATAAGATAATCACATTCCTTCCTCAGCGGCATATATGCAAGTTTCGCTCCGGCGATCCTTGGACCATCCCCAAAAATAGGATAACAGGGATCCTGGACGAGCACGGTGTCTCCCGGATCCACGACAGAAAGACTGATATGTGCCAGCCCTTCCTGGGACCCCAGAAGCGATACGATCTCTGTCTCTGGATTCAGCTTCACCTGATATCTGTTCTGATACCACTTTGCAACCGCCCTGTGCAGCTCAGCGAGGTCTTTGATCGCATACACATAATTCTTCTCGTCCTTCGCCGCTTCCACCAGCGCATCTATGATATGGGAGGCGGGAGGTATATTCGGCGTACCGATACTCAGATCAATAACCGTTTCTCCCCTGCTTTCTTTTTCCTCTTTCATCTTCGCCAGTGTGGTGAAGATGCTCTCCCCAAACAACTGCATTCGCTCTGAGAACTGCATGTTCATCTCTCCTCTTTCAAAAATCTGTATTTTATATAGTGGAGGGTTTTTCTCTCCCCTTTTTCCGCCAGCATCCTCAGCAGAAATTCCATCTGTTTTTTCGTCTCACTGTGCACAAACCAGAGCCGCTTCCTGCTCCTGATATAGTAATTGAGCGGAGCCTTGTCGGTATAAGAGTCTCCGGCATACGTCTTGCACGCACTGATACGGTCCATGATCATTTCCGCTACGTATCTGCGCGGCATCTGCATGCCTGTGATCACCGTATCACAGTCTACACCGTAATCCACCCAGTACTCATAGTGGTGTTTATTGCGGCCTTTGTGGTGCATCCAGGAAGTTGACACTCCAAGCGCTTCCCGCTCGGCATTATTGGGGCTTCTGTTCCCCTGATAATAGCGGCATCCCACCTTGAATTCTGGCCAGGAGTATTTTGACAGGTCATGAAGAAGCCCCTGTTTATAAAGACCGATGCGAAAACAGTATCTCATGACCAGCAGCTTATGCTTTGTGATCGTTTTAAAATGCTTCCAGATATACATACTACGACATCCTTATTCTATTTTCCCAATAATATAACAATTGTCCGCGGTGATACAACAAATCCTTTTTCCTCGTCCGGTTCTATCTCCACTTTATCATGGCAGAAGCCTTCTCTTTTCTTGTCAGCCGTGTCGACTGCCAGATACCATTTTTTATGTTCCGGCAGATGCGGCAGTGCGAAAGTATACGGATTCCAGTGCATATTGCATGCGATGTAGATAAAACTGTCCGGATTTCCTTCCCTGTCCTTTGCATATTCCCCACAGTAAAGAATTCCGATACTCCTGCTCTGCGGTTCCATCTCTGAAAACCAGGCTCTGCTGCTGTGATAAGAAACTTCCGGAAATCCAAGCGAAAGATAGTCGGTATCCCGCGGCTCCCGATCCATATGGAGGATCGGATGGCTTTTGCGGAATGCGATGGCTTCTTTTACAAACGACCACATCTCCTCACAGCGTTTATTTCTTCCCCAGTCAACCCAGCCAATCGGATTATCCTGACAGTAGGCATTGTTGTTTCCTTCCTGTGAGTTACACCGCTCATCGCCGGCATAGATCATCGGTGTTCCCTGACTCGTCAGCAGCAGAAGCACGGCATTTTTCATCTGCCTTCTTCTTAATTCAACCACGTTCAATTTTCGCGTGGGGCCTTCCACACCGCAGTTCCAGCTGAAGTTATATGTGCTGCCGTCCCGGTTTTCTTCGCCGTTCTCTTCATTGTGTTTTTCATTATAAGTGACCATATCCGCAAGTGTAAATCCATCCTGATATGCCATATAATTGATGACGCCATGTGTGACAGGATTTCGCCTGTTATTGCAGATATAACGTGTAACCTGGTTCTCGTCACCTTTCAGAAAGCAGCGTGCACTGATCATAAATTCCGAATTACATTCAGCCAGGTTACGGTATTTCGGCAGCTTTCCAGAATAAATACTGTCGGCTGCAAATCCCTGATACAAGATCTTTGTATGCTTCAGCAGATCATCCTGCGCAATAATCTCGATCGGAATATGATCACCCACCAGGTGAAATCCGTCGATATGGTAAAAAAGCTTCCAGTACCGGAGTATTTCCACTACCATTAAGGGATTCGTTTTCTGTGAAAAATAGAACTCCATCAGACATTCCATTCCGGCCCTGTGAAATTCATCGACGCAATGCTGGAACTCACTGATACAATCCCTGTCTGTGCAAAAAGCAGCTTTTGGCGTGAAATAGTACCCCTCCGTATATCCCCAGTAATTTATGTCCGCCGTCGGCGTCTTAGCAGCAGAAGCGCCATTTTCAGAGGTAACTGTTTCCCTGGTTTCCCGGTTCTCATTGAAATCATACGCCGGCATCAGTTCTACCGAGGTAACCCCCAATCCCTTCAGATAGGGTATTTTCTCTGCAAGTCCCTGAAAAGTCCCTTTGCTTGCAGAGCGGGAACTTCGCTGTGCGGTAAATCCCCGTACATGCAGCTTATACAGGATCATCTCCGGATACGGTATAAAGACCCCTGGTATTTCAGAGGGCCTTTTGTCTGACAAAATTCCTCTGACACTGTGCCTTTGTCCATCTGACAATTTATTCCCAAACACATCCCGCCCGGTTACTGCCTTTGCACACGGATCCGTTATGATGTTTCCGTCTATTTTATAATTGTATTCAATATCGCCCGCATCTAAATGTTCTATCCAGACAGCAGCTATACCTCCTGTACGAAATTCCTCAGTCAGCGGTATCTCCTTCCAGATTTCCTCACTTCCTTTGGGATACAGCAGGAGACTGGCCTCTTCACAGTCATCTACGGCGATTGTAAAATTATATCCGCCATTATGCTGCTGCGCGCCTGTTAACTGCGGCAATCCCTTCTGTACCTCAAACCTCTTTACCTCCGCTGCTCTTGTCAATTCATTCTCCGCCTTTCTGTACATTCTTTACATTTCAATATCCAGTTCTACCGGACAATGATCAGAGCCCATAATGTCCGTGTGAATCTTTGCATCTCTCAGGTACTGTTCCAGATCCTCGGATACGCAGAAGTAATCAATCCGCCATCCGGCGTTCTTCTCTCTGGCTTTAAATCGGTAGGACCACCAGGAATACACCTGTTCCTTCTCAGGATAAAAATAACGAAACGTATCAATGAATCCATGTTGCAGAAGTTTCGAGAATTTTTCTCTCTCCTCATCAGTAAAACCGGCATTCTTTCTGTTTGTCTTAGGATTCTTCAAATCAATCTCCCGATGCGCAACATTTAAATCACCGCAAAAGATGACCGGTTTCTTTCCTTTGAGTTCTGAAAGATATTTCAAAAAAGCGTCCTCCCATTCCATCCGATAGGGAAGCCGCGCTAATTCACTCTGCGAATTCGGTGTATAGACAGTGACCAGGTAGTATTTCTCATATTCCAGCGTTATGACACGCCCTTCCTGATCATGTTCTTCTGTCCCGATTCCATAAGTAACCGACAATGGTTCCTCTTTCGTAAACACTGCCGTCCCGGAGTAACCTTTTTTCTTTGCATAATTCCAATATTGATAATAACCCGGAAGATCCAGTTCAATCTGCCCTTCCTGCAGTTTGCTTTCCTGTATACAGAAGATATCGCCGTCGAGCTGTGCAAAAATATCAAGAAAACCTTTATTCACACATGCTCTAAGTCCGTTTACATTCCAAGAAATCAGTTTCATGATGACCTCCATTTTCCATGTTGTCTATATGATTGCGGGAGCAATCTGTGGGTATCATGGAATCAAATTGCCTTTGACCCCAACATCGATAATTAGGTATAGTATACCACAAAAACCTCATCACTTAGAATTATTTTTCAATTATTTCAAACATTGAAAGCGAATCATCGGATGGTCCATGAAAATGGCATCCCCATCTCCGATACATCTCCACCGCATTCCATATTTCGTCGCTCAGACGCTCTCCCGGATATACCAGGGGGATACCCGGCGGATACGGTGCGATCAATTCTCCGGCAATTTTCCCTCTGGCCATCTCCCAGGGCACCTCTCTCACAACCGAAAAATAGGCTTCTCTTGGTGTCAGCACCATCTCTGTTTCAGGCAAACCGGTCGGATCAGTTTCCCGGCCTGTATACTCCAGCGGTTGTTCTGCAATATCCGTAAGCGCCGCAAGAAAGCGCCGGATATCTTCCCGTGTATTTGCATGGGTAATGATCGCCAGTACATTTTTTTCATCGGCCAGCTCCAGTTCTATCCTGTGTTCCTCCATAAGCCTGCGTTTCAGCTCATAACCGCTGCTGTGCCCGCAGCGTATAACGACACGTGTGCCGTCTATCCCCTGTACTCCGTATTTTCCGGTAATTCCATTGTTCATGCAGAACATACCGGGGATCTGTCTGATTCCTTCCTTTAACTCATCACTCAGAGCCAGGGACTTTTCCATCATATCCTCGCCCTGCGATGCCAGTTCATAACGCGCCGCATCGAGGGACGCCATCAGCAGATAAGAAGGGCTTGTGCTCTGGACCAGTTTCAAGGCACGTTCCACACGTCGTTCGTCCACCCTGCCTGTGCCGATATGCAGTACAGAACTCTGTGTCAGCGCTCCTGTTACTTTATGGAAGCTCTGAACACACATGTCTGCCCCCTGGGTTAACGCTCCATCCGGCAGTTTATCAGAAAAATACAGATGCCCCCCATGTGCCTCGTCAACCAGGAGAAGGGTTCCGTTTTCATGACATATGTCCGCTATTTGTTTTAAATTACTTGTCAGGCCATAATAATTCGGGCTCACCAGAAACACAGCTTTACAATCGGGATGCTCCATTAATTTCTCCTCTACCGTCTGCTGCAGGACTCCTCCATAGATGCCCTCCTCGCCGATCCATTCCGGCATCATATACACAGGCTTTGCCCCTGATAAAATGATGCCTTCCAGTACAGATTTGTGAACATTCCGGGGAAGCAGGATTTTTTCCCCTTCCCGGAGGACAGCGAGAATCATGGCTTCATTTCCACAGGTCGAACCATTGATCAGAAAATAACTTTTTTTGGCACCATAGAGGTCAGCCATGAGTTCCTGCGACTCCAGGATCACCCCTGACGGCTGATGCAGGTCGTCAAGACCAGTCGCCTCTGTCAGATCATACCGCAAAAAACCACATTCTTCCTCAGACAGCCACCGTCTGCTCACTCCGCGCTCGAAGCGGTGACCCGGGATGCAAAAATATGCAGGCCTGTCCTCCTGATACTGCTTCAGCGCGTCCACAAGCGGGGTTCTGTCCTGTTTTCTGTTGTATTCTTTTTTCATAATCTGTTCCTTTCTGCCATGACAGCTCCGGACAAATATCATAAGAAAAGGAGACACCGCACGTTCCATGTGTCTCCCTGCCTTATTATTCTTCTATTTTAGCCCTGACGCTGTCAGCAGACTTCCACTGTCCAGTTATACCGGTCTTCTTCGTCGCCCCACTGAATCCCCGTCAGATAATCATACAGTTTCTGTGTCAGGTCACCTGTCTTAAAATCATTGACTGTAACTTTATCATCTTTATAGACGAACTCCCCAACCGGAGATATGACTGCTGCTGTTCCTGTTCCGAATGCCTCTTCCAGGGTACCTTCATGTCCGGCCTTCATCAGGTCCTCAACAGAAAGTTTTGTTTCATTTACTTTATATCCCCAGTCTTTCAGGATATGAAGGATGGAATCTCTCGTAACGCCGGGAAGGACCGTTCCTTCGATCGGTGCTGTATAGATCTCTCCATTGATCTTGAACATGATATTCATCGTTCCGACTTCTTCCACATACTTTCTTTCCACACCGTCAAGCCACAGCACCTGTGCACATCCCTGTTCTTCGGCCTTCACCTGTCCGAGAATAGATGCTGCATAATTCCCACCGCATTTTGTAAAGCCGGTTCCGCCTTTTACAGCACGCACAAGTTCATCTTCCACCAGAATACGCACCGGATTCACACCTTCCGCATAATATGCACCTACTGGTGTACAGATAATAACAAATTTATAGGAGTTTGCCATGTGAACTCCCAGAGAAGACTCCGTGGCAAACATAAACGGACGAATATACAGTGATGTCTCCGGCTCTGACGGAACCCAGTCACGTTCCACACATACCAGTTCTTCCACTGCCTCCACAAACATGTCTTCCGGAAACGCCGGCATACACAGTCTTGCATTAGAATTGATCATACGCCTGGCATTCATCTCCGGGCGGAACAGCTGAATTTTTCCGTTCTTTGTGCGGTATGCCTTCATTCCCTCAAATGTCTCCTGTGCATAGTGCAGGGCCACGCACGCAGGGTCCAGAAGCATTGGCCCATGCGGTACGATCCTGGCATCATGCCATTCATTTTCTCTGTCCCAGTCCATGACAAACATATAATCTGTCATATATTTTCCAAAACCAAGTTTCGTCTGATCCGGTTTCTCCTTTAACTTTTCACGTTTCTCAAATTTGATATCCATTGTACTGTCCTCCCCGGGATGGTAAAGTCTGTATCCCATTTATTTACTGATGCCAGGGTCAAAAGGTCAAATACCGTTCATGCTTGCATGATAAGGCATTTGATCTTGGGACCCGCTAAACATGAGGAAGAAGCGATTTACGCAGTAAATCAGCGGATTCCGAATGTTTACAGGATTGCGGGAGCACGAAGTGCGGAGCAAGCCGTAGGCATCAATTGGGGGCAAAAGACCTTTTGACCCCAACATCATTTACTTCATATAGTATAAAACTGTGTTTCCCATCCGTCAATATCTATTACTGAAATATTAATATCTATTCAGGACAGCTTATCTTCTTCCGCCGTCCCGAACAGTTACAAATATTATTTGCTTTTATGGCGGCTATCTGGTAAAGTAGTCTTATAAAAACACAGGAAAGAGGTATAATCCATGGGAAATCAAAACGACGATGTCTGCAGCGGAAATTGTGACTGCTGCGGTTCTGATTGTGATTCTTCAATCCAGCCGGGCGATACAACTGTCACCCTGACACTGGATGATGACAGCACGATAGAATGCGCTGTTCTGACCACATACAAAGTTGAGGACAAGGAGTATATTGCGCTGCTTCCGCTTGATGAAAATGGTCAAAACACCGACGGTGAAGTTTTTCTTTATCGCTTCACTGAAGATGAAAACGGTCAGCCAATGCTCGACAACATCATGGATGATGATGAATACGAAGCTGCTGCCGATGCATTCGATGAACTGCTCGACAAGGCAGAATACGATGAAATCGTAGACGGCGAAGAATTATAATCTGAGTTTAACAGACGACAGACCGCATGCCCGAACTTTCAGCATGCGGTCTGTTTTTACTGTAAAGTTCCGGATGTACTTCCGAAACCACCATTGCGCGCCTCCGTCACATCATCATCCCATGTGATTCCGTATTCCACAAAAATCCCCTGCATAAAGCCGTCTCCCGTCTTTATCTCAATGGTCTTCTCCTCGTTGGAATCATTCGTGATCTTGGAAAAAATATGTCCCTCATTATCAGAATAGAAATAGTCACTGTCAATGATGCCTACCGTATTATTCAGCTGGAGGCGGTACTTGAAACCCAATCCGCTTCTGGGATACAGCTTCAGCACCCAGCCGTTTTCCATTTCTGCGTGTATTCCAGTGGGAATACGGATGGTCTCTCCCGGCTTTAACGTAAAAGTCAGCGGACTGAAAAAATCATAGCCGGCGCTGCCTGCCGTCGCCCTGCGCGGAAGTCTGATATTCTCATATACGCTCTTCGCCTCTTCTGGATCGGATCCGGAAAACGTATCCAGCCACCCCTCTGTAAACTGCTTCAAACTAACCTTGCCGAATCTCGCAATTTTTTTCATGTCAAACTTTCCTCCACTTTTAATCAGCCGTATGCAGCACAATTTTCCCAGCATCCAGTGATTTTTTTACATCTATCACTCTCTGGTTGGCGCTGCCTTTCCATTTCAGCGACGTATCTTTCCTGTCAGACTCGAATTCTCCATCCACCAGTACATCCAGGTAATTTACGATCTCTTCAAGTTTTACAAACTCCCACAGCCCACCGGTGTACAACCAGATCGTCTTGTCCGGAAATTTACTGCGGATTTCTTTGGCCAGCTCCGTCACCTCCGTGATATTGTTGACATGCAGCGGATCACCCCCGCTGAATGTAATCCCTGATACGTACGGTTTTTCCAGCTGCAAAAACAGTTCCTGTTTCGCAGACTCATCAAAAGGTATACCGCCGTTCGGGTCCCAGGTCTGCGGATTCTGGCAGTCCCTGCAGCAATGAGAACAACCCGATACCCACAAGACAACGCGCAGTCCGTCACCGTTGAGCATATCATCTTTTGTAATATTATGATATCGCATGTATCTTCCCTCTTTTTCAAACTAAACGGACATGTCTGCTGACGCAGACATGTCCAATCATAAAAGTCGATTGCTCCGCGCTCACGCGCTCACGCAATCCCCTCTTATATCTGTTTCTGATTGTTTATTTTGCTTCTTCCGGAACGTCCTTGATGCTGAAGCTGATTCTGCCCATCTTGTCTTTTCCGAGGCAGACTACCTTAACAATATCTCCAAGTGTCAGAACGTCTTCCACACGGTTGATTCGCTCTTTTGCTATTTTGGAAATATGCACCATGCCTTCTTTTCCAGGAGCAAACTCAAGGAACGCTCCGAATTCTTTAATGCTGACAACTTTTCCTACGAAAATCTGTCCGGCTTCAAAATCTGTTGTAATGATTTTGATATATTCAAGCGCTTTATTCATCGCATCCTGCTCAACGCCGCAGATAGATACCGCACCGTCGTCTGCGATATCAATTTTAACGCCTGTTTCTTCGATAATCGCATTGATGGTCTTTCCGCGTTGTCCTACCACATCACCGATCTTTGCAGGATCGATCTGAATCTGAATAATCTTCGGTGCATAAGGACCTACACTCTCCCGCGGTTTTGCGATGCATGGTTCCATGATCTCTGTCAGGATAAACTCCCTTGCCTCTTTTGTTTTAGCGATTGCCTCTTCAATGATCGGACGCGTCAGACCATGGATTTTAATATCCATCTGAATTGCCGTAATACCGTCATGTGTTCCGGCAACCTTAAAGTCCATATCACCGAAAAAGTCTTCCAGACCCTGAATATCTGTCAACACCAGATAATCATCATCCGTATCTCCAGTCACCAGTCCCGTGGATATCCCTGCAACCGGTTTTTTAATCGGAACGCCCGCCGCCATCAAAGACATGGAGGATGCACAGATACTTGCCTGCGATGTGGATCCGTTTGATTCAAACGTCTCAGATACCGTACGGATTGCATACGGGAATTCTTCTACTGACGGCAATACCGGCAGCAGTGCTCTTTCAGCCAGTGCCCCATGACCAATCTCACGGCGTCCCGGGCCTCTGGATGGTTTTGTCTCACCGACCGAATAGGACGGGAAGTTGTAGTGATGCATATATCTCTTTGAAGTTTCAAACTCATCAAGACCATCAATCCGCTGTGCCTCAGACATCGGCGCGAGCGTCGTGACGGTACAGATCTGCGTCTGTCCGCGTGTGAACATCGCGGAACCGTGAACCCTCGGAATCAGATCAGTCTCAGCAGACAATTTACGAATTTCTGTGATCGCTCTTCCGTCCGGACGTTTATGATCCTTTAAGATCATTTTGCGGACGGTCTTTTTCTGATACTGATATACAGCCTCGTCCAGAACTGCCAGCCACTCTTCATTCTCGGCAAATGCCTCGGTAAGTTTGTCTTTGATCTGACGGATATTCTCTTCTCTCACCTGTTTCTCGTCTGTAAATACAGCCTCCTCCATTGCAGCTGGAGGTACGATTTCCTTAATCGCTGCAAACAGTTCTTCCGGAACCGCACAGCTCTCATATGTGTGTTTTTCTTTACCGCATTCAGCTACGATCTGATCAATAAATCCGATGATCTCCTGATTAATCTCATGTGCTTTAAAGATCGCATCGATCATCACCGCTTCCGGAATCTCATTCGCTCCGGCTTCAATCATGATGACTTTGTCCCTTGTGGAGGCAACCGTCAGCTGAAGATCTGAGATGTCCTTTTGTCCAAGACTCGGGTTGATAATGAACTCTCCGTCGAGCATACCGATCTGTGTCGCCGCACACGGTCCGTCAAACGGAATATCAGAAATACAGGTTGCGATCGCAGAACCCAGCATCGCAGGGATCTCCGGATTACAGTCCGGATCTACCGACATTACAAGATTGCTCAGAGTCACATCATTTCTGTAGTCCTTCGGAAACAGCGGACGCATCGGACGGTCAATCACACGTGATGTCAATGTCGCATGCTCGCTCGCTTTTCCCTCTCTCTTGTTGAATCCGCCTGGAATCTTACCTACGGCATACTGCTTCTCTTCATACTCCACACTGAGCGGAAAGAAATCGATTCCTTCTCTCGGCTTATCCGATGCAGTAGCCGTTGAGAGAACCGTCGTATCCCCGTAATGCATAAATGCCGCGCCGTTTGCCTGTTTTGCAACTCTGTCGATATCTACGGTCAGAGTTCTGCCAGCCAGCTCCATTGAAAAACTTTTGTACATATTCTTTTCTCCTTATAAACTTATTGACAAAACTTCTCCCGAAACAACTGAAAAGAACACTCCGCTAAATATGCTTTTCAGTGGTCTCGGACAGTCACAGTTTTGCCGATTTTCATGATCCGTTACTGTTTTCTTACAGAAACGGGGCGGAAATCATCCGCCCCCCTTTATAACCTATTATTTTCTGATTCCTAATCTTTCAATCAAATTACGGTATCTTTCAATGTCGGTTTTCTTCAAGTAATCCAGCAGACCTCTTCTCTGACCTACCATTTTCAGAAGACCTCTTCTGGAATGATGATCTTTATGATGCTCCTTCAGATGCTCTGTCAGTTCCTGGATTCTTGCTGTCAGAATTGCAACCTGTACTTCCGGTGAACCGGTGTCGCCAGGTGTTCTGGCATATTCATTCATAATTGCCTGTTTCTTTTCTTTTGAAATCATGTTTTTCCTCCTTGATTTTAATAAACGCCTCAGATTAAGCAATGGTTGGAGATTCCGATTCCTGAATCCGGGCTGATTTCATACTCATCCAGTATAGCATACCGCGGTGTGGATGTAAATACTTTTTTTGCCACGGCAAGGCGTCAGAGCAGAGTAACGACACAATCCACATTATCATAGTAAATATCGGATATCTTAATACCCGTCTCGCTGCTGCTCGCATGTACAACCTGTCCATCCCCGGCATACATCACAACGTGATAGATCTCCCCATCCCGTGCATAAAAGATCAGATCACCCGGCCGGGCCTGTGACAGATCAATCCTTGTCCCCACAAGTGCCTGTTCTTTGGAAACTCTCGGCAGCGATATCCCGAACTGCGCATATACACTCTGGACAAATCCCGAACAGTCTGCTCCATTTGTCAGTGATGTTCCTCCCCATACATAGGGATTACCGACAAACTGTTCCGCAAAGTTCACAATCTCCTGTCTCAGCTGGTCAGCCTCCAGATTTCCTCCGTACGCCGTAGCTGCCAGAGTCTCCTGAAATGCTTTCTCCTGCTCCATGGCATATTCATCTGTATCCTGAACTGTCGATACAGCTACAGGCATATTTTCCTCGCCCATCTCATGGACCAGGCTCCAGGCTGTATCTTCTGTATACAGATACTCCATACTGACATATCCGGTTACCTCGCCGGAAGACACAAAAGCCCATCCGTTTTCAACCGACTGAATATAGCAGACTGCCTGATCCGGCAGCATTCCTATGATATCAAATTCTATTCCTTTATCTGACCGTACATTCAAATGGGTGTTTACATGAACCACTCCATAGTTTTTTTCATTCGTATTAGACACCTTTGCAGTCTCCGGCTGTGCATAAGCCGTTTTTGCAAACAAAGGATCAGAAACTGCCGCCGCGCAGACAATTAAGACTGCCGCACTCAGCATCCATGCCTTTTTGTGCATAATACCTCCTATGAAATTGGTAACTATTCAGGACGGCTTACAGCTATACTCCCGCCGTCCGGAATTGTTACATTTTTATTACAGCTGTACATGAAAAGTATACCACATTTTCATCATACTACAACGGAATTCGTTCGACAAAATCTTCCAGTCTCCCCTTTAAATTGGAACCTGCACCACACGTTTGTCCTCTTCCGGCTCTTCATCCAGGATTGAAAACGCGATATTTGTCGCATGGTCAGCCACTCGTTCCAGACCGGATACCACATCGGAGAAGATCATTCCGGCTTCCGGCGTACATGCATTTCTTGTCAGCCGCTCAACATGACTCTGCTGAAGGTCACGTTCTTTTACATCGATCCGGTTTTCCAGATCCAGAATCTCCTGCAGATGTTCCTGGCTGTTATTTGAGAACATATCCAGTGCATATGTCATGATCTGCATAACCAGATCAAGCATCTCTGAGAGTTCCCGTTTACTTTCGCTGCTGAACGTTACCTGGTCGTCCCTGACCATAAGAGCCGCCTCAGCAATATTTTCCGCATGGTCGCCGATACGCTCAATATCGTTCGCCACATGGAACAGTCCTCCGATACTCCTGGCATCGTCAATCGGCAGCGTCATCTGATTGATATTTACCAGATAGTTTGTAATTGCATTATTGAGATAGTCAATATTTTTTTCCACCCGGTACACCGTCTGTATCTCTTTTTCATCCAGTGTTATCAGCGCATTCATGGAACGGACAAGGTTCGTCATCGCCATATTCCCCATATGCTCCAGTTCTCTCGTCGCCTCCAGCACCGCCGTTGTGGGTGAGAACATGGATTTGTCTCCAATATAGAGAAGTTCGAAATCTTCTCCCTCCTCGTCTTTTCCCCTGACCACAACATGTGTCAGTTTGATGATCCAGGGCATGATCGGGAATATAATCACCACCCAGGCAATCTTCATAATCGTATTGGCATTTGCGATCGCACGGCTGATATTTCCGCCTGAAATATGTAATACCCAATCCACAACCGGATTCAGTGCAAACAGGAACACAACACAGAAAATCAACATTCCCGTCAGGTTATAGAACAGATGGATAAGAGCTGTTCTCCTGGCGTCCTTACGTCCCCCGAGACTTGCAAGCAGCGCTGAGGTTGTACAGCCTATATTGCTTCCCATCATAAGATACAGGCAGATTGGCAGTTCCAGAAGTCCTCCCTGCGCCAGCAGCATCAGGATACCTACAGTCGCCGAATTGCTCTGCAGTACAGCTGTCACGAGATACCCGACAAGTATCGCCAGATATGGATTCGACAGGGAGCCAAGCGTATTGACAATGACCGGCGCATCCTTAATGATTGCGAGTGCCGCTGACATTGTCGACAAACCCATGAACAGCATACCGAACCCAAGAAACACTTCACCAAACTTATTGACAATCGGTTTCTTTATAAACATCAGCATGACAACGCCCAGAATAACAAACAGCGGCGCTATATCTGACAGATTGAAAGCAATCAGCTGACCCGTCATAGTCGTACCGATACTTGCTCCCATGATCACTCCTGAAGCCTGGGCCAGATTCATCAGCCCTGAATTGACAAAACTTACCACCATAACTGTCGTCGCATTCGATGACTGTATGATCGCAGTGAATATGATACCTACTATCACACCAATAAAACGGTTTTTCGTAAATACTTCCAGTATTTTGCGCAGTTTGGAGCCGGCAGCCTTTTCCAGGCCTTCACTCATCATTTTCATACCGTACAGAAAAAAACCTAATCCACCGGCTAGCATTAATACTTCTTTCATACCGTACTTCTCCTTAATTTCCCCTCATGGTAAAACTATAAAGGAAACTCAGATGTTTGTCCATAAGTATCCCTGAAAAACTGCAGACACTGCATCTCGTCCCTGCGGATCTGATGCTGCAGTTCCGTAAGGGAGGAGAACTTGAACTCCGGCCTCAGAAAATGATGAAGTCTGACACAGGCCTGTTTTCCATATAACTGTTCATCACAGTCAAAAAGATACGTTTCCACACCCGGAAACCTGTCCCCAACCGTTGGTTTCATACCGATATTGCTGATTCCAAAGTAATGGATCCCTTCAATCTCTGTCACAGATGCATAGACTCCAAAAGGCGGGAGCAGTTTCTGAGCACACGGCCTCTGATTGATCGTTGGAACACCAATCGTATGTCCAAGGTGATTGCCGTGCAGGATTTCTCCCTCAATAAAAAACGGATACCCCAGCAGATCATTTGCCTTCTCTATATTTCCGGCTAAAATCTCTTCGCGGATATAAGTGCTGCTGATTTCTTTCGCACCGTCCATTTCTTTTTCTATGATATCCACCGAATAGCCATACTGTCTGCCCATCTCGGCCAGAAGCTCCGGAGTTCCCTGGCGCTTATAGCCAAAATGAAAATCCGGTCCGACAGCAATGTATGCTGCTTTCATCTGATTTACAAGGATCTCACGTACGAAATCCTGTGCATCCATATGCATGATCTCAGGTACAAACGGACACTCGATCAGGCATTCCACACCTTCCAGCTCTGCAACATGGCGCCGTTCTTCATTTGTCAGTATAATCTTAAAAGCAGGATCTGACAAACGCATGACCGGTGACACGTCAAACGTAAAGATGACTGTTTCAAAGCCATCTTCTCCAAATTTCTTTATGCAGTTAAGCAGCTTCCTGTGCCCTCGGTGGAGCCCGTCAAACTTACCCAGCGTTATGGCACTGCGTCTATTCAAAACAAAATCAAGTGAACTTGTTATATATTTCATCTTTCGCTGCTCCCGTCTCTGAACATTTTCACCAGACAAAACACCTGGGATTTTCCATCATAACGGTAGATTCCAATAAACATTTCCTCTCCGTCATATGCGCGGACACATTGATCATCGCTCAGGCAGCCTGAAGGTCTTTCCAGATCTTTCACTGAAAATGAATTCCCGTTACAGACACGCTGAATGGCTGGCTGTGCCACCTGTACCGACGGATACTGTTCAAACATAACATCAATCGGCACAACTGCCTGCTCCACCGTTCCCTCAGCCGCCATCCGCTCCATCTGTGCAAGAGTGAAGCTTTTATCAGCTGTAAAGCGGCCCACCCTGGTCCTGACCAGCGATTCCATACATGCCCCGCATCCCAGCTTCTCGCCGATATCATGGCATAACGTACGGATATACGTTCCCTTTGAGCAGGTCACCCTCAGGGCAATCCGCGGAAGTTCCATGTGCAGTACATCGATTTCATAAAAATGTACCGGTCTGGCTTTTCTCTCCACTGTCTTCCCTTCCCGGGCCAGTTCGTATAGTTTTTTTCCGTTAATCTTCAGCGCTGAATACATGGGCGGCACCTGCATATAATCGCCGATAAAAGTATCGATACACGCTGCCGCCTCCTGTTCTTTCACAAAGACTTCCCGTGTTTTCAGCACAGCTCCGCTCAAATCCTGAGTATCGGTTGTGATACCGAGGTGCAGGACGGTCTCATAGGTCTTATTTTCATCTGTGAGCATATCACAAAGTTTCGTCGCTTTTCCGAGGCATACCGGAAGAACGCCGGTTGCATCCGGATCCAGTGTTCCCGTATGGCCGATTTTCTTCTGTTTCAGAATCCCTCTCAGCCTGGCCACGACATCATGTGAAGTATATCCCGCCTCTTTATAGATATTGATAATACCATTCATCTTTTCTTCTTCTCCGCTTTCAGCTGGCGGCGGATGCATGTTACAATTTTTTCAATAATTTCTTCAGGCTCTCCCGCAAGCGTACAGCCAGCTGCCATCCGATGACCGCCTCCCTCAAAAGAAGCCGCTATTTTGCTGACATCCACAATGCCGTTGGATCGAAGGCTCACCTTATACTGCTGCGCAGCCACCGCATACAAAAAGACAGCTGCTTCCACTCCTTCCGTCAGACGAAGCTGATTCACAACACCATCCAGATCCTGGGGCGCAGCACCATACTTTTTCATATCCTTACCGGTCACAACTCCAGCTATGCATTTTCCATCGAGAAGCAGCCTGCTTTGCATCAGCGTCTGTCCCATGATCCTGTTCTGATCATATGTTTTCTTATAGAAAGAATCCTCGATAATACGTGTGAACGGGATCCCCTGATCCATCAGCCATCCCGCGATCCGCATCGTCTTTCCGGATGTATTCGTATACTGAAAAACTCCGGAGTCATGAACAATTCCGGTATAAAGTGCTGTCGCAACGGGTACTGTGATCTTTTCCCGCTGCATCAGATCAAACAGAACCTCACAAGTTGAACTTGCCTTCGGCACTACGTGGTTGATCTCTGCCAGCCCATGATTTGTGATATGATGATCGACACATACGCTTTTCTTTGCTGTCTGAAGATATTCGCCTGCAATTCCGATCCTGTCTTCACTGCTGACGTCAAACAGCAGCAGCAGATCATATATTTTCCCTGTCTCTGCCGCTTTTCTGACAATCTCAAGTTCATCCAGATGTCCGAATACCGGCCGCATATCACCCAGGTATACGTCCGCCTTAACATCGGGATAATTCGCCTTCAGATAAAGGTACATCGCCATACAGGAACCGATGCAATCCCCATCGGGATTGACGTGTCCTGCAATCGCGATACTCTCAGCACCTTCAAGAATTTCTTCAATACTATTCATCCGCCTATTCCTCTTGGGCCGGTTCGGATGACTGAAGGTCAGAGATCTTCTTTGCCATTGTAACCCCGTACTCGATTGATGTATCAAGGACAAATGTGATCTGCGGGGTATTGCGGAGATTCAGATTTTTTGCAAGCTGACGCCTGATAAATCCCTCCGCACTCCTTAAACCGGCAATCGTATTGGTTTTTTCCTCTTCATTTCCAAGCACACTGATGTATGCTTTACACGTCTTCAGATCCGGGGCAACTTCAGCTGCAGTCACAGACGTCATCATATGGATCCTGGGGTCCTTGATTTCCTTCTGAATGATCAGGCTGAGTTCTCTTTGCACTTCTCCGCTGATACGTGTGTTTTTTATGCTGTTTTTTCTCATTTTCTACTCCCTGCGCGGTATCTGCTTATCTGGGCACTTCAACCATGGTATATGCTTCCACCACATCCAGTTCCTGGATTTCATTGAATCCTTCAAATACAAGTCCGCATTCATAACCAGATTTCACTTCTTTTACATCGTCTTTAAAACGTTTCAGGGATGCGAGCTGACCTTCAAAGATCTGAGTTCCTTCACGGGTGATCCTGACGGAGCAGCCTCTCTGGAAGATACCGTCCAGCACATAGCTTCCCGCAATATTTCCAACCCCTGATGCCTTAAAGATCTGGCGTACCTCTGCGTGGCCGATCACTTTTTCTTCAAATATAGGATCCAGAAGACCTTTCATCGCTGCTTCCACATCTTCTATCGCCTGATAAATGACACGGTACAGGCGGAGATCAACACCTTCCTGTTCCGCTATCGCCTTAGCGGTCGCATCTGGACGTACATTGAAGCCGATAATGATCGCATTGGAAGCTGAAGCCAGCGTTACATCCGATTCGTTCACGGCACCTACTCCGCCGTGCACGATCTTGACTACCACTTCATCATTGGAGAGCTTGGTAAGACTCTGCTTCACAGCCTCCACAGATCCCTGCACATCAGCCTTCACAACAATACCCAGCTCTTTCAGGTTGCCTTCTTTGATCTGGCTGAACAGATCATCCAGAGACATTTTCGCTTTTGTCTCTTCCAGAAGACGGTTTCTGTTTTCGGATACAAAGGTAGCTGCGAAATTCTTGGCTTCCTTATCATTTTCTGTGGCAACAAGAACCTCCCCTGCATTTGGCACATCACCAAGTCCAAGGATCTCAACAGGCGTAGACGGTCCTGCCTCTTTTACTCTTCGTCCCTTATCATCCATCATTGCCCTGACTTTACCAGAACATGCACCTGCTGCGATAAAATCTCCTACATACAGAGTTCCCTTCTGTACCAGGATCGTTGCAACCGGTCCTTTTCCCTTATCCAGTTTGGCTTCAATGACAAGTCCTCTGGCTTTGCGCTTTGGATTTGCCTTCAGTTCACATACCTCGGAAGTCAGCAGGATCATCTCAAGCAGTTCATTGATACCTTCCTGTGTGTGGGCAGATACCGGAACAAAAATGGTACTTCCGCCCCAGTCCTCCGGAATCAGCTCATACTCTGACAATTCCTGTTTTACCCGCTCTACATTTGCACTCGGTTTATCGATTTTATTAATCGCTACGATAATTTCAACTCCTGCCGCTTTGGCATGGTTGATCGCTTCAATCGTCTGTGGCATAACACCGTCATCCGCTGCCACCACCAGGATCGCAATGTCTGTCGCATTTGCACCACGCATACGCATTGCAGTGAACGCTTCATGACCCGGTGTATCCAGGAATGTGATCTGCTGTCCGTCAACATCTACTGTATAAGCGCCAATATGCTGTGTGATGCCTCCGGCCTCTCTGTCTGTCACCCTCGTGTTCCGGATCGCATCCAGAAGAGACGTTTTTCCATGGTCAACATGACCCATAACACAGACAACCGGCGGTCTGGAAACAAGCATGCTGGTATCTTCTTCTTCCTCTTTCAGAAGTTCTTCTATTACGTCAACTTTTACTTCCGGTTCTGCGATGATATCGTACTCGAGCGCAATCTCCTGAGCCTTCTCGAAATCAATCTCATGATTAACTGTAACCATGATTCCCTGCATAAACAGTTTCTTAACGATAACAGACGGCTGCATTTTCATTTTGTCAGCGAGCTCACGAATCGTCATTTTCTCCGGAAGTATAATTTCTTTGATTTCTTCCTTCTTCTCCTCTTTCGGCTGCTGATGCACCGGTTTCTGAAGAGCCTTCGGAATTCTTGACTGCTGGCGGCGTCCCTGATTCGGGCGTTTGCTTCCGCCTTTTTGACGGTCATTCGTAAATTTATCTCCGCGCTGTGCTACTTTATCTTTTTCTTTATCTTTTCTCACATCACGGGACGGTTTCTGTACAAGTGGCGTATCCCCCGTCTCTCCCTGTGGTTTCCGTGCAGTCGTACTGCGGCGCGCGTCCTGCGGTCCCCTGCGGAAATCTCTTCCGTCCTTGTCTCCCTGCGGTCTGCGGCTGTCATTACTTCTTGGACCCGGTCTTCCCTGACCACTCTGGCCCGGTCTTCCCTGACCACTCTGGCCTGGTCTTCCCTGACCGCCCTGGCCCGGTCTTCCCTGACCGCTCTGGCCCGGTCTTCCCTGACCACTCTGGCCTGATCTTCCCTGTCCACCTGAACCCGGTCTTCCCTGACCGCTCTGGCCCTGACGCTGCTGGCCCTGTGTACCACCGGATGCATACCGCTGGCCCTGACCGGAACTCTGACGGTTCTGCTGATTCTGTTCTGTCCTTCCCTGAACACCGCTGTTCTGCGCAGAACGCTGCTGTCCCTGGCCGGACTGCTGACCCTGATTCTGACTCTGCTGACCCTGATGCTGAGGTTTGGACCCCTGTGCCGGGCGTGCTGAACCGGATCCGGATTTTCCTCCCGAACGGCTCTTTCCATAGTTTTTCCCCTCCGGCGTCGTTGCATTCTGCGGCCGGAACACCTGGATAATATTGGATTTCTTTTTAGGTTTTCCCTCGTTGTTGTTTTGATTTTCTTCTTTCTTATCAAATGTATCTCGCAATAATTTCTCCTCCGCTTCCTCTAAAGAACTCATATGACTTTTTACTTCCACACCACGGCTTATTAAAAAGTTCATGACTTCTCTGTTACTTTTTCCTATCTCTTTTGCAATTTCGTGTACTCTGATTTTTGGCACTCTACCACCTGACCTTTCTGCCTTTCCTATGCATTTAGCTGCTGTTCAATGGCCTGCCCCAGATTCTCATCCAGAATTGCTAATGATGCCCGAAACTCCTTTCCGATCGCTCTTCCAAGTTCTGTCTTCTCTCCAAAGAAGTAACATGGCACTTTATAATACAGACACATATTCTGAAACTTTTTTTTCGTATTTGCCGACGCTTCGTCAGCTACGATCACCAGCCTGGCTTTTCCGGTTTTGACTGCCTTTTCCGTAGAGAACTCTCCGCTTGCTACTTTTCCGGCCTTCATTGCAAGGCCCATCAATGATACTGTTTTATTTCTGTTCAATCGTATCCAGCTCCTTTTTAAGCGCTTCGTAGACTTCTGTCGGAATGGCCATTTTAAGCGAACGTTCCAATCCCTTATTATTCACTGCCTTTTCAAAGCACTCCTTTGAAAAGCACAGATAAGCTCCGCGTCCGTTTTTCTTACCGGTCGTATCCAGGATGATTTCTTCTTCTGTAGTCCTCAGGATGCGCATCATATCTTTTTTGCTCTTCATTTCCTGACATCCGGTGCATTTACGCATCGGCACTTTCATCTTTTTCGCTGTATTCTTCGTACTCATTTTCACCGTCTTCATATTCATTTACGTCAACATCTTCTTCAAACTCATTCACATCTTCGTCATATTCTTCAAAGATTTCAAAGTCACCTGCTTCTCTCGCCTGTGTCTCACTCTTGATATCGATCTTAAATCCGGTCAGTCTGGCGGCAAGTCTGGCATTCTGTCCTTCTTTACCTATCGCCAGTGACAGCTGGTAATCCGGCACGATCACTTTTGCCGCCTTCTCATCCGGATCCGCCATTACGGAAATAACTTTCGCCGGACTCAGTGCATTTTCGATCAGGAATGCCGGATTGTCATCCCAGTTGATGATATCGATCTTTTCGCCGCGCAGTTCTTCTACAATCGCGTTGACTCTGGCACCATTCATGCCTACACAGGCTCCGACCGGATCTACATCCGCATCATTCGACCATACGGCAATCTTTGTCCTTGAACCGGCCTCCCTTGCAATGCTTTTAATCTCCACGATTCCTTCTCTGACTTCCGTCACCTCTGATTCAAACAGGCGCTTCACAAGTTCCGGGTGTGTCCTGGAGACCTGGATCTTTGGTCCTTTCGGTGTATCCTTTACCTCCAGAACATATACTTTGATTCGCTCTGTCGGTTTGAAGTGCTCTGTTTTGACCTGTTCGGATTCGTTCAGCATTGCATCCACTTTTCCGAGGTTAATGCTGATGTTTTTACCCATGTTGCGCTGTACAATACCTGTCACAACATCTTTTTCTTTCTCAAAATATTCGTTGTACAGTACCTTGCGTTCTTCTTCCCTGATTTTCTGCAGAATCACATTCTTTGCATTCTGTGTGGCAATACGCCCGAACTCCTTGGATTTTATCTCCACATTGACGATATCACCGAGTTCATATTTGGAATCTATCATTTTTGCATTTGCCAGACTGATCTCCATCACAGAATCTTCTACCTTTTCAACAACCGTCTTTTCCGCATAAACGCTGAAATTGCAGGTTTCAGGGTCAATATACACTTTTACGTTATCTGCTTTTCCAAAATGGTTCTTACAGGCCTGAATCAGTGACTGTTCAATCGCTTCCAACAGGGTATCCTTACTGATGTTTTTTTCTTGTTCCAGAATGTTTAGCGCTTCCAGTAACTCTGTGTTCATTTTTTCTTTTTTCCTCCTAATTTAAAAATCGAATGCCAGACGAATCAATGCGATTTCACCTTTTTCAAATGTCCTCTCACTTCCATCTTCCATCTCAATAGTCACGCTGTTATTATCATATGCGGTCAAAATCCCATAGAATTCCTTTTGTTTATCAATTGCCCGATACGTTCTTATCTCCAGCTCTTTTCCCATACTTCTGGCATAGTCTTTTTCTTTTTTCAACGGCCTGCCCAGGCCCGGTGAACTCACCTCCATGATATACGTATCTTCGATATAATCTTCCTGATCAAGTTTTTCGCTGAAAGCTCTGCTGACAGCTTCACAGTCATCAATTGTAATGCCGCCTTCCCTGTCAATATAAGCTCTCAGATACCAGGTGCCCCCTTCTTTTACGTACTCCACATCTACCAGTTCAAATCCCTTTTCACTGACGATGGGCTCCAGCATCACTTCTGCTTTCTGTTCATAGTTTTCCTTTTTACTCATGCATCATCCCTGCCTTATCGGATTATGTTTCCTTTATATGGTCTTTACATCGTAAAAAAGCGGGCTTTTTCAAGCCCACTCTCATTCAGTAATTTATTTAATTCTTGTTTATTGTAGCACTTCTTATTATAAAATGCAAGGCGTTTCTTTAAACACGGATTTTTATGCCTTTCGTATCACGTTTTCCCAGTTTCAGCCTGTTCAGCGTCACTTCCTTTTCATGGTACGAAATGGTGTAATCCATCCGGCTTTCGATCAGGTAGCCCTGCTCGATCTGATCCTGTTCCGCCAGACGCATTCCGCGTACACCGATCGCCGTCTTTTTCTTATCCGGCACCTCTTCCTTCAGGAACCGAAGGAAATATCCTTCCCTGCTCTGCAGCACGACGTAATCCATCGTATCCGCCGGCTGTACAAATACTACTTCATCGCCGTCCGCCAGCTTTGTCGCGGCGATCGTGCGTTTGGCGGCATCGAATTCCGTACCTTCCACCTGTTTTAGCATGCCGTTTCTTGTGATAAACAAAAGCTTCTGCCTCTTGATTTCTTCCAGACATCCAAGATACAGAATCGTCTCCTGGGCGGTACTGTAATTTCCAAAATTATCGATCGGCACACCCTTGTCCCTGAATTTACCGTACGGCAGATCCAGCACCTTCACCATGTGCATTTTTCCCTGTTCCGTGAAGATGCAGAGTTTATCCGTATTGCTGCACAGGAACGCATACTGATAGTCCTTGACCGCAGCCTCCTGGTTACGCTCAAACACAGTTTTGTCCACTGTTTTGATATAACCGAAGCGGTCCATCAGGATGCAGACTTCCATCTCTTCGATCTTATTTTCCTCGTAGACAGCTTCCTCAGCATTTTCTATCACCGTTTTACGTCTCTGCCCGTATTCCTTTTTGACCGCGTCCAGTTCTTTGATGATCACATCCGCCATGGCATCATAGTTATTGAGGATATTTTCATATGCGGCGATATTTGCCAGTGTCAGATCATGCTCCTTCATCAGTGCTTCGATCTCCAGCCCGATCAGCTTATACAGACGCATTTCCAGAATCGCCGTTGCCTGTCTGATCGTAAAACGAAGCTTTGCCGCCGCCCGCTCCGATGTTTTGGTCTTAAACCGGATACCTTCGGTAATCCCCATTGTCAGACAATCCTTCACCTGTTTCTGACTCTTGCTGCCGCGGAGAATTTCGATGATCAGATCAATCACATCACACGCTTTGATGAGTCCTTCCTGAACTTCCTTTTTGTCCAGTTCTTTTGCCAGAAGATTCTGGTATTTTCTGGTTGCCACTTCAAACTGAAAATCCACATGGTGTTCAATGACTTTCTTAAGACTCAGTGTCTCCGGTTTCCCGTCTGCAACGGCCAGCATATTGACACCGAAAGTATCCTCGAGGCGCGTTTTCTTATAGAGCATGTTGGTCAGATTGTCAGCGTCTGCTCCCTTTCTGAGCTCCAGTACGATACGGATGCCTTCTTTCGATGACTGGTTGGAGATGTCTACGATATCCGTTGTCTTCTTAGTCTCCACGAGCTGTGCCACATCATTCAGAAACTTTCCAATGTTTGCACCTACCATCGTATAGGGAATCTCTGTGATGACCAGACTCTGCTTTCCGCCTTTTCCCCTTTCGATGTCCACTTTTCCTCTGATGCGTACTTTTCCGCTTCCTTTTTCATAGATGGAGTACAGATCATCTTTATTGACAACGATGCCTCCTGTCGGAAAATCCGGTCCCTTGATATACCGCATCAGACCCTTTACCGTAATGTCATTGTTCTTCATGTACGCTTTGACACCGTCGATCACTTCCCCGAGATTATGGGGCGGAACGCTGGTCGCCATGCCGACTGCGATACCATCCGCACCATTGATCAGAAAATTTGGCACACGGACAGGAAGTACTTCCGGTTCTTTTTCCGTTTCATCAAAGTTTGGCACAAAATCCACGACATCCTTGTCCATATCACTCAGATAGACTTCCTGGGTGATCTTCTGCAGACGCGCCTCCGTATAACGCATGGCGGCTGCACCGTCCCCCTCGATCGATCCAAAGTTTCCATGACCGTCCACCAGGGGCTGTCCCTTTTTAAAATCCTGCGCCATCACAACCAGCGCTTCATAGATCGAGCTGTCCCCGTGCGGATGATATTTACCCATGGTATCGCCGACGATACGGGCACATTTACGATAGGGTCTGTCATACCGTATGCCGAGCTCATACATATCATACAGGGTTCTTCTCTGCACCGGCTTTAATCCATCCCGGATATCAGGAAGTGCTCTGGCCACGATTACACTCATCGCGTAATCGATGTAGGATTTCTGCATGACTTCTGAATATTCTGTTTTTATGATCTGTTCTTTTTCACTCATACACTACCTCCTACACATCCAGCTCTGCATCCCGTGCATGCTCATAAATAAATGCTTTCCTGGGCGGCACTTCCGTTCCCATCAGCACTTCCGTCACCTCCGATGCCATACGCGCATCCTCGATTTCAATCTGTTTTAGCATCCTGGTCTCGGGATTCAGGGTTGTCTCCCACAGCTGCTGGGCATCCATCTCACCCAGGCCTTTGTAGCGCTGCAGGGTAAAGCTTCCTTTGTGTGTCTTGCGGTATCGCTCCAGTGCTTTATCATCATAGAGATATTCTTCTTTTCCTTTTGCCGGCATCGCTTTGTAAAGCGGCGGCATGGCGATATAGACATGGCCTTCGTAGACAAGTTCCGGCATGAACCGGTAGAACAGTGTCAGCAGCAGGGTAGAGATGTGTGCGCCGTCGACATCGGCATCTGCCATAATGATGATCTTATCGTAACGAAGTTTGGACATATCAAAATCATTCCCGTAGCCCTCTGAGAAACCACAGCCAAATGCGTTGATCATCGATTTGATCTCCGCATTCGCCAGCACCTTGTCGATGCTCGCCTTTTCTACATTCAGGATCTTGCCGCGGATCGGAAGGATTGCCTGAAAGCTCCTGTCTCTTGCCGTTTTCGCAGATCCCCCCGCAGAATCACCCTCAACGATAAAGATCTCGCATCTGGACGGATCACGTTTTTCACAGTTGGCAAGTTTTCCATTAGAATCAAACGAATACTTCTGCCTGGTCAGCATATTCGTCTTTGCTTTTTCTTCTGTCTTTCGGATCTTGGCTGACCGCTCCGCACAGGAGAGTACCTTTTTCAGGGTTTCCAGGTTCCGGTCAAAATAATGTACGATTTCCTCACCGGTGATTTTTCCCGTCGCCTTTGACGCGTCCTGATTGTCCAGTTTTGTCTTCGTCTGCCCTTCGAACCGCGGCGCCGGATGTTTGATGGAGACAACGGCTGTCATTCCGTTGCGAATATCAGCCCCTGTAAAATTTGCATCTTTTTCTTTCAGAATACCAAGCTCACGCGCATAGTTATTCATAACCGTCGTGAACATAGTCTTAAATCCTGTCAGGTGGGTGCCGCCTTCCGCGTTGTAAATATTATTGCAGAATCCCAGTACATTCTCATGAAATTCGTTGACATACTGAAATGCACATTCAACCGTGATACCGTCCGTCTCCCCCCTGAAATAAACCGGTTCGTGGAGTGCCTCCTTTTTCTTGTCCAGATCCTTCACAAATCCAATGATCCCGTCAGGCTCATGGAAGGTTACCTTTTCCGGCTCATCCGCACGCAGATCCTCAAACAGGATCGTCAGCTCCGGGTTCAGATATGCCGTCTCGTGCATCCTGCTCTTTACTTCCGTGGCTGAAAAGCGCGTCACCTCAAATATCTCCGGATCCGGAAGAAAATTCACACTCGTTCCAGTCTCTTTGGTCCTCTCGAGCCTGGGAAGCAGCCCCTCTTCCAGTTCTATTGTGGGGATCCCCCGTTCATAGTGGTCGTGATGCACATATCCTTCCCTGCTGATTTTAATATCCAGATAAACCGACAGTGCATTTACGACAGAGGATCCTACCCCGTGCAGTCCTCCGCTCGTCTTATACGCCGAATCATCGAACTTTCCTCCCGCATGAAGCGTGGTGAATACCAGCCTCTCGGCCGACATTCCTTTCTCATGCATACCGACCGGAATACCGCGGCCATTATCCACAACGGTACAAGAACCATCCTTTTCCAGTATCACATGGATAAAATCGCAGAAACCCGCCAGGTGCTCATCCACCGCATTATCCACGATTTCATAGATCAAATGATTCAGTCCCTTTCTGGACACGCTTCCGATATACATTCCCGGCCGCTTACGGACTGCCTCCAGCCCCTCCAGCACAGAAATGCTGCTCGCATCATACGTTGATTTTCTCGTCATATCTTTGTTCCTCTCGTATTACTTATGTTCAATGATGAATTACTGTCCAATATTATAAATTCAAAAAACTAGTCAGAGCTTTCGCCACTCCATCCTTATTATTCGTATCTGTTTCGTATTTTGATACATTTTTAATTCTCTGAGATGCATTTTTCATTGCTACAGAATATCCGGCCCACTCCATCATCTCGTAGTCATTATTGCTGTCGCCAAATGCCAGCACCTCTGAAGGCAGTACGCCCAGCCTTTCTGCCAGAAAAGACAATCCGTCCCGTTTGCTCAGTTTTCCGTACACAAGCTCCAGGTTCTGTTCCACCACAGATATCGGGTTGAGCTTTGGAATCTCCGCCAGCTCCTGTCTGAGCCTGACTTTCTCTTCAGGGTCTTCGCATACGATATGAAACTTGCTGACCGGTACCTGCGTATCATCCATCAGGGCACTTAAATCCGCACATTCAATATTGGAGCGCATAAGCTGTGTGCAGTATGATTCCGGAAGACCGCTCGCGAACAGATGCCGGATGCCTTCTGTCTCCATATAAGCCTGCAGACCGGCATATGGCTCAATATACGTTTTATACTTTTTGCACAGCCGGTAAATCCTCGACGCAATCCCCGGCGGAAAGCCTTTTATGTACAGAATTTCTCTTGTCCTTCCATCTGTCACCACGGTACCATTCGCGTTGATAAAGTATGGGATATCATCAAAATCATGAAAAATCTCACTGCGCGCATTTTCAAAACTTCTGCCCGTTGTCGGCACAATACAGTGCCCGGCATCCAGTGCCCTGCGTATCGTATCCAGACTGCTCTTTGAGACCGTGCAGTCATCCCGCAGCAGGGTGCCATCCAGGTCGATGGCTGTCAATTTTACGTTCATAAGTTCCTCCGCCCGTATTTTCTGTTATCGTGCAGTAGTATATCATAACTTTTGGGGTTTGCGCAAAGAAAAATGGAATTCAGCCGCAAAAAGGGACATCCGCTTTTTATGATACGGCGGATTGTCCCTGTTTTATGCCTTTATCTTTTTGTTTTTTTCTTATAGATCATCACCGCCCCGGCATGCGCTGCGATAAGTAAACCCACGCACCATAGAACGGCGGGTAAAAAGCAAGCATCGAGCTCTGCATTGATTAAGAGTGAGCGTATTGATTCAGCAATCGGAGTCATAGGCTGTCGCTCTGCAAAAAACCGCAGAGCCGCCGGCATTGTTTCTGTCGGGGCAAACCCGGAACTGAGATACGGCAGAAACATAATGACGGCTGAGATACCATTTGCACTCTCGGCACCGCCTGCGATAAGACCCAGTATCATTGAAATCCAGGTCATTGCCGCCATAAATAAAAGTAATATTCCAGCCACTATGAGCCACTGTGCCCCACCCGCCGACGGTCTGAATCCGATAAGAAACGCCATGCCAAATACCAGGACAGCAGTTATGATATTACGTACCATGGCTGCAAACACATGCCCTGCCAGTACTGATGATGCCGCAACAGGCATAGAGCGGAAGCGGTCAACCATTCCCCCTTTCAGATCAATATTTACACTGACAGCTGTCGTACATCCGCATTGTCCGATACACTGCAGAATGATACCCGGTACCAGGTAGTCCACATAATTTGCACTGCCTGTTTTCATTGCACCTCCAAGGACACAGACAAACAGCAGCATCATAAGTATGGGGGTGCCGATTCCCGTAAGAAATGCGTCAGGATTGCGCAGTGACAGAAGGATACAACGCTCAGACATTGTCCTGGAATCCTGTGCCAGACATACAATTTTCTCCCCGGTCCTCATTGATATCTTCCTCCCTCATTTTCACCCACCAGTAAAAGAAAGACCTCCTGAAGCGTAGGCCGCTTTTGTGTAAATCCAGAGAGTAAAATATCAGCATGATTCAATCTGTTCATAATATCAGCCAGCTGCTTTACACTGCCGTCAGTGATAATATTGACTGCAGGTATATTCTTATCAGGAATCATCTGATATTCTTTTAAAAGTTCCAATGCGCGCGCCCTCCCATTATCATCATAAAATGTAAGCTCCACCACACCCTGAGAAAGATTTTCTTTTAAGGTATCCGGTGTCCCCTCTGCTGCTATGACACCGTCATTTAAGATGGCAATGTGGTCGGCAAGCTGCTCCGCTTCCTCCAGATATTGTGTTGTCAGGAAAATTGTGACACCGGATTCAGCCAGGGATCTGATCATTCTCCACACGGACAGGCGGCTTTGAGGATCGAGCCCTGTGCTTGGTTCGTCTAAGAATATGATCTGAGGATTTCCCAGCAGGCTCATTGCCAGATCAAGCCTTCGTCTCATACCTCCCGAATACGTTGAGACCCGGCGATCGGCAGCATCAGTCAGCCGGAAAGCATCTAAAAGCTCATCGGCTCTTTTATTTCGGTCTCTCAGATGGTGTAACGCACCGATGATACGCAGATTCTCCCTGCCTGTTAAAAGCTCATCTACCGCAGCATACTGACCGGTCAGACTGATACATTCCCGCACCTTATGACTCTCCCGGGTGACATCATAGCCGCAGACAGCAGCGCTCCCGCCGTCAGGTTTGATTAATGTAGAAAGTATTCTGACCGTGGTCGTTTTTCCTGCCCCGTTTGATCCCAGAAGGGCAAAGATACTGCCTTTTGTTACCGTAAAATGAATTCCCCTCAGCACTTTGGAACCCTGATACGACTTCTCAAGGGAATTTACCAAAATGACAACCTGACTCTTATCCATGAAAACCATTCCTCCTTCATTTTAGAAACATTCAAATGTATGTATATTGTTATTAAGAAACTGCCGTAAGGCAGTATTCTTAAATCAGAATATTATCAAAGGCTTTTTCAGCCCTCTTACGCAGCTCATCATCAAAAATCGATAATCCTATATGGTCCAGCAGATACTTAAGATAGTCATACTTTCTCAAGTATTCTCCTTTTGTGACAGGAAACAGAATCGGATTAAACCATAATGTCATAAGAATGGTAAATGTCTCAGAAACCTGTTCCGGGTATTCTACTGTAATGGATCCATCATTCAAACCTTCTTCGAAAAAGCAGTTCAGTTTTGGTGCCACAGAATGAATACAGTCCCGCAGCTGCTTACTGACGAATATGTGGCTGCTGAAAACCGAGGGGAGTGATTTTGCAAATTCAAGTTGTTCTTCATTTATCACAGATAACTGCAAAATCTTTTTCAATTTTTCGAACCCATTTAAACCTTTTTCTTTTTTCACCGTATCAAACATGTCATCTTTGTTAAACATACGGGTGGTAACTGCATCAATTATCTCATCTTTTGATTTATAATGATGATAAAAAGCTCCTCTGGTTAAATCCCCGAGCTCATCTATAATATCCTGAATCGTCGTTTCTTCCCATCCTTTTTCAAGAAACAGCCTGGTTGCCGTATCTAATATACGCTGCTCCGTGATTTCGGGATATTTGTTTCTAGCCAACAAAAGACCTCCTTATATACATACATTTGTATGTATATAAGAATATCATAAAATCATCCTCTGGTCAACATTTGAATCTTCATCCGTTCTGCGTACAGTTAGCCGCATCAATGGCAATCACCAGAAGCAAAAACTCATCCCAGCACTACTATCAAAAACATTCCATATCTTGGCATTGAATTTATTTTTTTAGATGTACAGGTTTTACTTTACGCTTACCATAACTGAATTAGCCAAATAACTGCCTTCTGTATTGTACACATATATTAATATTGTATATTGATATTCATTTGAAGTTTTTAATTGATATTTACTTTTTGAAAATAAGTATGTATTAATATTATTATTGAGTGTAATATCATCTAAAAACTTGTAATTAAAACCATCATCTATGGATGAGTTTTTTTTGCATTCATAGATAACAAGTTTTTGAGTACTAGTATTATCCAGTTTATTCCATGTAACATTTACACCATCTGTTTTATTTGTATAATTCAAATTAATCTTACTAGAATAATCTGGATTATTCGGTAAATATGTTTTACTGTCACGCCTAGAAGCATAATTGTCATTACTATATTCCAATATAGTAATAATATATACTGTATCAGGCTTTAGATTATATTTTGTTGAAGATAAAAAATATGTACTTGTAGTTTTATCGAGTTCAGTTCTTGCTATCTCTGTATAACCGGTTCCATCACTATTTTTTTCACTAACACTCAGCACCTGCCTGTTAGTTTCCTCTAATATATTCCAAAATATTCTTATGCCCTTTTTATCTCCTCGTGTCACTATACTTATATTACCTAGCTCAGTTTTTGCTGAAGCAGAATTACTAAAGGCACTTTCATCATACTCATTAAATCCCTGCACTTTGTAAAAATATTCATGATTATATTCAAGATTATCGTTATCCATATACCATGCAAGGTTATTTTCGCATGGTATGGTTGCAATTTTTTCATAGTTACCATCAACACTGTCTGCCCGATAAATATCAAAAGAGGTAGCTCCATTTAAAAAAGGATCAAGTCTCATTCCTTCTTTATTATATTTACTAACATGTAATATGGGCGTCGTCAGCTTTGCTTTTGTATTTTTTATATTACTGAAATTAGTGGTCCCCAATCCAGAATACACTGCACTTATTTTATAATAATATGTATTCCCACTCCGCAGACCGGTATCGGTATAATACTTTTCTTCTGCCTCCACAGTTGCTATTTTTTTGAAATTATCTGAATTAAACATGGATCGATAAATATTAAAATATGTAACTCCTTGTTCAGCATAAAAAGAAAGTGTTATTGCTGTCTCTTCCCTATTTTCTATCCGAAGTGTGGGCACCGGTATGGTATCACATCTAATAATCACATTTTCAATATTGCTAGGATTGGAAGGTGTTTCTTCATAATTGTAGCCAACTACTCTGTAAAAATACTCTTTATTAATTTGAACATCATAATCGCTATAATATCCATCATTTGTTTCTGCAATTTCATTCCAGTGAACTCGATCCTCAGAGCGGTATATTTTATAACTTTTCATGTCATAAATCGTAAATTCATAACTATAGTACACCTCAATATGATCATTGTAAGGCACAAGTTCATCGATAGTTATATTAACGGCCTCACTATCATGTATTTGCTCAACCCGTCCGTCAAAGATGCCGGATAAGATGTCTCTAGGGGTAATTCCAGGTTCAGACAAAGATGACCAGTTTTCTAAATCTATTCCATTCCGAAAATAAGCTGCCCAAACGAGTTCAGAGCAATACCAATCAGGTTGGTTTTCCTCTAAGTCTAACATAAAATCTAAATAGTATGGTTTGCCTAATTGGCTAATGCAAAAATCCACTGCACTATCAATAATGTTAGCTGTAGCATTAGGTGCTCTTAGAAAGACACCAAGTCGGCTATCATATCTATCATCATCCACTACACTTCGAATAACTCCATAAGAAGTAGCTTCAATAACGCGGATATACTCCTGGTCCTGCTGCTCGCTGTAAAAGATACCTTCTACAATTGCGATATGCCCTGTTATATAAAAGCCACCTCTGGCTTCAAAAAGGATATCCCCCTTTTTTACTGTGCTTAAAAGATTATAGTTTGAATAATTCGCCTTTATAGGTAATTCTTCCTTCGTGTCATAAAACCAAGGCTTATTATTTCTTAATTTAGGATTCTCTTCTTGTTGTATGGAAAAAAGGTCAATGTATTTATTTTTATACTGCTGGACATCGCTATTTCCTATTAATTCAAATTCTTGCAGAAATTGTTCCCATGTGATTTCTGCAGGTAAATTGTTTTGAATAATATAATTGTTAATTTCCTGATATGCTTTTTCCAACTCCGACATTTCGTTTGTCTCACTGATATCTTCAATGTCCAAGATGACCTCAGCAGAATCGTTTACAGCGGCATACGTATAGTTATCAAATTCTAAACTTAATAATACAACTAAAATTGCAATTAATAATATACAGACCTTCTTTTTCATACGCACCGTCCCCCCTGTTATTTCTTTTCTTTATATTTTGCGGCTAAACGAAACACTTTTATTATACATGCGATGTAAACGATACAAATAGCATAAAATATGATGTCAGGTAACAAACTCTCGGAGTAAGTCCATGGCTGTTGTACTGCCACCCAAACAAAAAAAACAAACACAATAATCATAACCCATCCTAATATCAATAATAATATCCGTATCATACTCTCCCCCCATAACTTTGTGATAGTTTCAACTTTATTACCTTGTTTTATAGTTAAACCATAAGTTAATGATATTGTAAATTTACTACATTTGTTCCTGATATGATAGCTTCACAGGACTGGATTGTTTATTAAAGCTATCATTATGTTCTTATGGTAAGAACGGGTATTTATTAAAAGCCAATTCATAAAATATTTCTGGCAAAAAACAGGTATGCAGGATTCTAAACGGATTTCTACTTTGTTTTGTATATCATTATTTTCAAAAAATTCGCCTTTCTTAAATATTTTACTTTTTATTATCAATACTAAGATATTTATTCTTATTATTTATAATTGTATAGTATTTTATTTTATAAATATATAATTTTCTTTATCATCATCAAGTATTATTTATAAATATACTTATATTAATATCTCCAACAGGTAGGATGAGGTAGCCGACTACCGTCTTCTCACAGCATTTATCCTGACTTTACAGTTATCCCGAATCTGTTCACAAACCACCCCGGCAATCTCTAATTAACATAAAGGAAGGAGTAATCGTTTATTTTAATCCATACATAGCCTTTTAAGCAATTCCTCATCATCTTTTCAATTAATGAGTTCTTCCAACTCCTCATAATGTAAAGCCAGTGACTCAATTTTCTCTTTTCCCCAGAAGGGCTAATGTAACGATGCAACAGGATTCACTTATTGCTATGTATTATTAGCTTGCATCTATTTAACATAGGCATACATCGCTTCAGTTCAATTGGTCATCCAAGAGCACTGGATACTTACTACGAAGCTCACGGGTGCTTAATGCGCCCAGGCTTTTGCCGGCAAGCTATAGCCAGCTTGCAGAACACACATTTTGCACTGATTAGAAACGTGTGGCGCCGAGCACAAAAGCAAAACAGCATGTCAGAAAAAGCTAAAATTTTCTGACATGCCTGCTTATAAAGATAATAGTTACTTAGTCATTCCGCGTACAGTTAGCCGCATCAATGGCAATCACCAGAAGCATCCCCATCAGTTCATCTGCCGGATCAGCGAAATCAAGCACATAGGTGTCGCCCCACTGAAACAATTCCTTTGAAATATGTATCACCGGACTGCATTCTGAATAAACATCGTATTCCCAGCCCATGAAATCCCCCTCCACGTGCCAGCCGTTGCAATCTATCTCATACTTCGGACTGAACAAAGTAAACTTCTTTTCGATTCTTCCGCAGGCATTCCCATCGATTTCAATCTCGAAGGCCGGCATCAATGTCATCAGCTTCTCTTTGACCATACCGATCTCATTCTGATCACGATCATATACATGCAGCTGATGCCCCAGTGCAAAAAACTCCGCTTTTACAAAATATTTCACATCCCCGTCTTCATCGTACACATCATAGGAATCCGTCCAGGAGAAAACTCTTTGTTTTATCAGTAATTTCATAATTCGCTGCTCCTTTGTGCTCTTATCTGAATACAGAAAAAAATCCACATACAAGCGTCCCTGTCGGTGCGCTGTACATGGATTCAAGTGATAACAGTCTGTAGGGGAATCGAACCCCTGTTTCCGCCGTGAGAGGGCGGCGTCTTAACCGCTTGACCAACAGACCTTACTGCAACGTGCTCAATTATAATATCGCACTTTCCGATATTTTGCAAGTACTTTTTTCAATTTTTTTCAATTATTTTTTCCAATTTTTTCAGTCTGCCTTTTTACAGTTGTTTCAGAGACAATATTTCTTTCTGATACCGTCAAAGTCTCCGTCAAATACGGCACCCCTGATTCCCAGTTTCTGTGCCGCTTCAATATTTTCCGGCAGGTCGTCGATGAACAGTGATTCATCCGGGATAAGACCGTAAGTTTCCAGCAGATACCGATAGATCGCCGCATCCGGTTTGACCATATGCAGGTCCGCCGATACAACGACTCCCCGAAATGATTTCATGTCATAGCACCTCGGGAAATAAAGATAGAATTCATCGCTGGCATTCGACAGGATATAGGTGTGGTATCCCTTCTCCTGTACATGCTTTACAAATTCCTGTGCACCGGCAACCGGCTCCATGGTCTCGTGCCACCGGCAGACACAGTCCTTCAGCTCCCCGTGCAGCCGTTCCGGTATCCGTGCCTTTATCCTCTGATACTTTTCCTCCACCGTAATGTATCCCAGATCACCTTCTATCCACTCCGGTCCCTGAAACAACTCTTTTAAAATGACTGCCCTGTCCGTCTCTGTCTGCACATACTTTTCAAGCGGAAGTCTGGGATCATAGTTCAGCAGCACATTTCCCATATCAAAGATTATATTTCTGATCATTCTCATCTCCTGATTTTACAGATCCGGCGCAGGAGTATCTGCCCGCACCGAATCTGTCAATTCTCTTTTATTCTGTCTTCTCTTCCCCCGGCATCTTCCATCCGTGATGATCGGTATGTAACAGTTCATGAGCCATATGGGAAAGCGGTTTCTCCAGATACTCCTCATAAATCTGCAGAATTTTCGGATTTTCATGAGAAAACCTCAGATCATTTGTTCTGTCAAGGAAATACAGGTTCTCCCCTCGAACTTCTGCCAGCTCTTCGCCATCGTGAATCGGCTGTCCGCCGCCGCCCACACAGCCGCCGGGACAGGCCATTACCTCCACGAAGTCGTACTGTGCTTCTCCGTTTTGAATTGCCTGAATCAGCTTCCTGGCATTTCCAAGCCCACTCACAACCGCCACATGAAGTGTTATCCCATTGATATCAAAGCAGGCCTCCTTCCAGCCATCCATTCCCCGCACCATGTAGAATGCATCCGGATACGGGTTTTTACCCGTCACCAGATAATAGCAGCTTCTGAGTGCTGCCTCCATCACACCACCTGTCGCACCGAAAATCACACCAGCACCGCTCCCTGTGCCAAACGGATCGTCAAACTCTTCCTCCTGAAGATGTTTTACATCCAGATGATCTGCACGGATCATACGGGCGATTTCTCTCGTTGTAAGCACCAGATCTACATCTCTCCCGTGTCCGCTGTCGTTGATATTCGGGATTGCCGCCTCCTGTTTCTTGGCGATACATGGCATGATCGAAATATTAAATATCTGGTCTGCATCAATTCCAAATTTCTCAGCAATATATGTCTTCGTCACCGCTCCCTGCATCTGATGCGGGGATTTTGCCGTTGAAAGCTGGTCCGTCATCTCCGGATACTGGGACTTCAGGAATCTGACCCAACCCGGACAGCAGGAAGTAAACATGGGGAATTTGTAGTCATCTCTGTGATTCAGGCGTTCCAGGAATTCGCTTCCCTCTTCCATGATCGTCAGATCGGCACCAAAATCCGTATCAAATACATAGTCAAACCCCAACGCTTTCAATGCCGCTACCAGACGCTTCGGCGTTGCCTCGTCTCGCGTAAGACCGAGTTCTTCTCCCCACGCCGCCCGCACTGCAGGCGCTACCTGTACGATCGTCACCTTTTCCGGGTCTGCAAATGCGCCCTGGGCACAGAGGAGTTTCAGTGTATCATCCCGCTCCCTCAAAGCGCCGGTCGGACAATGCGTCAGGCATTGTCCGCAGATCGCACAGTCCGCTTCCGTAATCTGCAAATTGTGGGATACACCTACCGTTGCGCGGGAACCTGTTTTCGCAATGTCCCAGATGTGCAGGTCCTGCACTTTGTCACAGATCTGCAGACAGCGCATACATTTGATACAGCGGGAAGAATCCCTGATCAGAGGAAAACTGACCGGCCAGTGTTTCTTCGGAATTACTTTTGCATACTCCGATGCATAGATGCCAAGATCATTTGCAATCCTCTGCAGTGAACAGTTTCCTCCCCGCACACAGCTTGTGCAGGAACTGTTATGCTGTGAGAGGATAAGTTCAACATTCGTTCTCCTCGCCTCGCGTACACGCGGAGAATTCGTTAAAATCTCCATTCCGTTCTGCACTACATTGTTGCATGCGGTGACCAGTCTGGCCACTCCTTTCACCTCGACTACACAGACCCGGCATGCACCGATCTCATTGATCTCTTTCAGGTAACAGAGACTCGGAACCGGCATTCCCGCAGCAGCTGCAGCATTTAATATTGTCGTCCCTTCTTCCACCTGTATCTTTTTTCCATTGATCGTAATCGTTACCATCTGGTCTCCCTGCCCCCTTTCAGAATGCCGAATCCAAAGTGATCGCAACGCAGACATCTCGCTGATTCCTGGCGGATCTCCTCCTGTGTCAGACTGCACTCCACTTCCTCAAAATCACGTTTCCTTTCCGCCGGCTCCCTTTCCCTGACATTGATTCTGCCGCACGGGAAATAATCCTTCGTCTTAGGCGCCGGTATTTCAACATCGGTAGAAATGGTATGGTCATAGCCCAGATAAGAGTCAATATTGGCAGCTGCCACTTTACCGGCCGCTATCGCCCGGATTGCCGTTGCCGGTCCAGTCACGCAGTCTCCTCCCGCAAATACACCCGGCGCGTTCTCAACGGCACTCCAGCTCTCCGCCGCAATGACACCGTGCTTGATCGCAATCCCGCGTTCTTCAAAATGATCGGTCTCAATCCCCTGACCAATCGCCACAATAACCACATCGCATGGAATGCTGACCTCCGGCTTTTCACTCCTTGACGGTTTCGGACGCCCGTCTTTTCCAATCAGGCCGATCAGCTTCGGCTGTGCGACCAGGGCTGACACCTTATTATGTTCATCCGTGTCAATGCGGACTGGCGCATGCAGCTCCATGATCTGTGCTCCTTCCGCGACGGCGCTTCGCACTTCCTCCGGAAGAGCCGTCATATCTACCTGTCTCCGGCGGTAGACGACGGTAACGGTCTCTGCTCCCAGCCGGATCGCGGAACGAGTCACATCCATTGCTACGTTTCCGCCCCCGATCACAACTACACGTTTGCCGGTAAAATCCATGCTGCCGCCGTCAGCCAGCGTTCCCAGCATTTCCACGGCGGAGATCACGCCTTCGGCATCCTCGCCTTCCAGCCCTACCTTTTTATCGGTATGTGCCCCGATCGATATGTATACAGCGTCATACATCTCCCGCAGGTCGCTGATAGTCACCTGATCCTCTCCGTCGCCGACAAATGTCCCGAGTTTCACCTCAACTCCGGTAGACAAGATGGTATTGATATCCTCATCCAGCCGTTCTCTTGGCAGGCGGTAGCTCGGTATTCCGTAGTAAAGCATTCCGCCCAGATGTCTGTGCATTTCAAACACGGTCGTCTGATGTCCCATCAGCTGCAGATAATATGCCGCACTCAGACCGCTCGGTCCTCCACCGATGATCGCTACCCGCTTGCCGGTAGATTCACCGCATTCCGGTGCCGGCACATGGCCCGCATTATCAACCGCCGCAAGTTTGATTCCTCTGATGTTGACAGAAGTATCCACTATATTTCTACGGCATCTCGCCTCGCAGGGGTGCTCACAGACGAAGGCACAGGCTGTAGGGAACGGATTGTCCTTTCTGATCAGGCGTACCGCATCCGCATGCCTTCCCTCAGCGACAAGAGCGATATATCCAGGAATGTCGACCCTTGCCGGACACAATGCCACACAAGGTACCGGCTGTTCCAATGATGCCAGACATTTTCCATGGCGAATATGCTCCTCGTAATCATCCCGGAATCCGGAAATCCCTTTCACCACCATCTCTGCGGCAGTATATCCGATCGCACAGTCAGCCGTATCCATGATGGTACGCGCCGTCTTTTCGATCAGCGGAATATCATCCATACTCGCCTCCCCATCCAGTACCTGTTCCAGAAGCCTGCCAAGCTGTCCCAGTCCGATCCGGCAGGGAACACATTTTCCGCATGTCTGCGCATGACACATCTTCAGAAACACCAGCGCCATATCCACAGGACACAGTCCGGGAGGGCTGGCTACGATTCTCCGTTCCAGCTCCCTGTAAAGCCCCTCAACTGTTGTCTGTGCAGTACTTTTTGTTGCAATCATCAGTCTGCTCAAACTTTCCACACCCTTTCTTTTTTTCTCAGACGGCACCGGCTGATACGGCTCCATCCAGTAAATTTCTTCCTTTTATGACCATACTTTGACATTTCTTTCACTGAGATTATTATATAATATTTTTTCTCTTTAAGCAATATATTTCAGAATATTTATTCATTTTCTCCTTTTTATAAGAATCTTATAAACTTTTGGAATTTTGAACAAAAAGAGCCTGTGGATACTATATGTTATGTATCCACAGACTCTTTCGACTCACAGCGTATTAATCCATTTTTACCCACTGACTGCTTTCATTGGACTTAAGGCATGCCTCCACAAACTTAATACTCTCGATCCCGTGACAGATATCGGGATAGCTGATGTCATAGGCTTCCCCATGTTTCTTTCTCAGCAGGGCCGTCATAAATTCCCGGTATACATTGGCAAATGCTTCATAATAACCCTCCCCGACCCCTGCAGGAAGACGATAAATATCACTGGATCCAATGCTGCGGAAACTGGTTCCCATCCGGTATCTTGTTTCTTTTCCTCCCAGTTCACCGAAGATCACAACATCCGGATCTTCCTGAAACCAGCGAAGACAGCCCTTTTCACCATAAACAGCGATGTTCAGGTTGTTATTGTTTCCAACCACTACATTGGAGCACCAGATATGTCCTTTGGCTCCTCCTTTGTAACGGACCATAACGTTTGCATTCGTGTCCAGCACCCTGTCTTCTCCGATAATATTCATATCCGCCCAGACTTCTTTCATCTCCAGACCGGATACGGAAGCAATCAGCTGCTGTGCATGTACCCCGATATCACCGACGCAGGTCGATCTTCCGGCAACTTTCGGGTCGATTCTCCATGCCATGTTTCCCCCCAGCTCATCATTGCTGACAGCCAGATTGTCTGTCAGGTACTCGGCATTGACAAGACGGATCCTGCCGATCTTCCCCTGCGAGATCATCTCCCGCATAAAACGCGGTCCCGGATACATGCTGTATACATAAGTCACTCCGAAGAGCAGATCTTTCCCTTCTGCAATCCGCTTTAGCTCTTCTGCTTCCCAGGAATAATGTGTCAGCGGCTTGTCACAGACAACATGGATCCCGTTCTCCAGAAAAGCTTTTGCGCACTCATAATGAACATTATTCGGTGCTGCAATAATCACAAAATCAATCTTATCTTCCCGTCTTCCCTCTTCCTCCGCCATCTCCTGGTATGTCGTATAGATCCTGTCTTCCTGAATCCCCATCGATGAACCGAAATCCAGCGATTTCTGATAATTTCTTGAGAAACAGCCGGCGGCCAGTGTTCCCATATTGTCAAAGAGTGCCCCCTTCAGATGCAGGTCTGCGATAAAAGAGCCCTTTCCTCCTCCGATCATTCCAAATGTCAGTTTTTCCATGCTTTCGTCCCCCAGGTATTCTTTTATTCTGTTATCTCTTCCGCGTCAAATCCGAGATCATCCAGGATCTCTTTCGCCTTTGCCACACAGCTGTCGCATCCATCGATTGTTACCGTCTTATCCGCCAGGGATACTTTGAAGTCCAATCCTGCCGCGGTCATGGATTTAGTGATTCTCTCCACGCATTTCTCACAGTGCATGTCTTCTGCTTTTAATACTCTCATCATTCTTATCTCCTTTTATTTCATTAATTTTTGTATTGCTGCACATAATTCATCTACCACATCATCGCTGCCGCTGCGGATATCCTCCACCACACACGTCTTGATGTGGCTGGATAACAGCAGTCTGTTGAAACTGTTCAGCGCTGACTGTATCGCCGATACCTGCGTCAGAATATCGATACAGTACCGGTCCTCCTCTACCATATTTTTCACACCGCGCACCTGGCCTTCAATACGGTTCAGGCGCGAGATCAGGTCCTTATGCTCCTGCTCACTGCGTTCTTTCTTTTTGCAGCTGCAGCATTCTTGTTCTGGCAACATCCAAATCCTCCGTTTTTACAATTTCAGCCGTTTCAGCCGCAATGCGTTGGTTACAACAAACACGGAACTGAAGGACATCGCAAGCCCCGCAAAAATAGGATTCAGAAGAGGTCCCCCGAATGCATATAATACCCCTGCGGCCACCGGAATTCCAAGGCTGTTAAAGATAAACGCCCAGAACAGATTCTCCTTAATGTTGCGGATCGTCGCACGACTCAGTTTGATTGCGCGGTACACATCCTCAAGGTCCGATTTCATCAGCACGATGTCACTGGATTCCATGGCAATATCACTTCCGCTTCCGATCGCTGCCCCAACATCTGCCTGCGCAAGAACCGGCGCGTCGTTAATTCCATCTCCTACCATCATAACACGTTTTCCCTGTTTTTGCAGTCCCTCCACGACAGAAACTTTATCCTGCGGCAGAACTTCAGCGATGACTTCACTGACTCCCGCCTGTTTTCCGATATATTCCGCCGTCCGCCTGTTATCTCCCGTCAGCATATACACAGTGAGTCCGATGCCTCTCAGGTCTGAAACTGCCTTCGGGCTGCTCTCCTTCATGGTATCTGCAACACTGATGATGCCGCACAGCCGGTCTTCTGCGATCACATACATCGGTGTCTGCCCTTTATCTGCAATGTCGTCTGCCTTTTCTTTCAGTTCACCCAGCGTTATCTGAAGTTCCTCCGCCATTCTGGCATTGCCGATATATACGGTCTTACCTCCGAGTTCTGCCTTCAGTCCTCTTCCTGTCAGGCTTTCAAAATATTCCGGGCGCGTCAGATTCAGATTCCGCTTTTTCCCTTCCTCTGCGATCGCCAGTGCCAGCGGATGTTCAGACGCCTGTTCACAGGAGGCGGCGATCGTAAGCATTTCATCCTCCTCCATATCTTTCGTGATGATTTCGACCACCTGTGGTTTCCCCTTTGTGATTGTCCCGGTCTTATCCAGCACAACGGCATCCACCTTATGCATCATCTCAAGTGCCTCACCGCTTTTCACCAGAATTCCATAACTGGCACCTTTTCCGGTTCCCACCATGATCGCTGTCGGTGTCGCAAGGCCTAATGCACACGGGCAGGCGATCACCAGCACGGATACAAATACGGTCAGCACAAACGTAACGGAGTGTCCCGTCAACGCCCATGCAATCGCGGCGATCACCGCAATCGCCAGCACTGCCGGCACAAAGTACCCCGCAACGGTGTCAGCCAGCTTGGAGATCGGTGCCTTTTTCCCCTGTGCGTCTTCCATCAGTTTGATGATCCTCGCCAGGGTCGTGTCACTCCCGGTATGTGTCACACGGATCTGGATACTTCCCTGGTAATTCATGCTTCCCCCGATCACCTCATCGCCCTTTGCTTTTTCCACCGGAATGCTCTCCCCGGTCAGCATCGACTCATCAACACTCGTCATCCCCTGTATAATCTCCCCGTCAAGCGGCACCTTGCTGCCCGGCTTTACAAGAATCGTCTCTCCCTTTTGTACTGTCTCCACGGGAACCTCTTCTTCTTTCCCGTCTCTTATCACGACTGCCACATCCGGCGCAAGTGCCATCAGCTTTTCGATTGCCTCCGAAGTCTTGCCCTTGCTCCTGCTCTCCAGGTACTTACCCAGCATCACCAGTGTGACCACAACCGCCGCCGATTCATAGTAGAGATTTTCCACCGCACTGTGATTGGATGGGATGGAAACCGTCATGACGATGCTGTACAGATATGCACTTCCGGTTCCGATCGCCACAAGAGAATCCATATTCGGATGTCCTCTGAACAGCGTCTTGAATCCTACGATGTAAAACTTTCGTCCGCAGATCAGGATAACAGTCGTCAGCAGCAGCTGTGCCACTGCAAAATTAAGCGGATGCGTATGCATATGCAGAAACCGGGGAAGCGGCAGTTCTACCGGGATCATATGTCCCATGGAAATGTACAGCAGCGGAACCGCCAGTACGATTGCCGTTATCAGCCGTCTCCTGATCGCATGCAGACTCTCTGCCGCCTCCTCTTTTTCTTTTTTCAGTTCCTCTTTTTCTTTCCTGTGTTCAAGGCTGGCTCCAAAACCAGCCCGTTCCACGCGTTCCATGATATCCTCGGGTTTCACCAGAGCCTCATCATAGACGATGGTCATACGGTTCGTCGCCAGATTTACATTGCTCTCCTTCACGCCTTCCAGTTTTCGCGTGACACGTTCCACCGCACTGCTGCAGGAAGCACATGTCATCCCTGAAATTTCATATATCTCTTGCTTCATATCTTCACCTCCATATACCCCCTTGGGGTACTTTCTGATATTATCATATACCCTCCCATGGTATATGTCAACATGAAATTTTTTATTCGTCAAATACAAAAAAGGCAGAATGAGAATTCAAACTTCTTCTCATTCCACCTTTTTAAAGGTTCATGCTCTCCATCCTGCCTGTTTGGCTCTCAGCACGCTGATCGCTGTGTAATGCAAAACCGAAAATTCTTGCGGTGCGATATGTTCCAGCAAAGCCATATGTTCCGTGTCAAACTGCTCAGTCTTTTCTTCCGACAGTGAGGCTCCTATCCCACGGCAGGCTTTCATACGTCCATTCCAGCTCTCCCTTGTAAACGGCACCTTTACATCAAAGATCTCCTCGCTCTCCCGCTCAAAATACCTGGGATAAATGTCCGGTATCTCGATCGGATGTCTCGTCTCTTTACAGCCGGTCCACTCGGGGTTATATTTCAGGACCAGTTCTTCACTTTTTCCCGCGATCACGTCCTCGAATGGCAGCCATGCCATGTAGATCAGGGCAAATCTGCCATCCTTTTTCAGCAACCCGTGCAGCTTCGGCGCAAGCCTTGTATGATTAAAATAGAAAAAGCACTGGCACGCGGTGATCACATCAAACGACTGATCCGGAAACTCACTGGCTTCGGCAGGCATACAGAAAAAATCAATATCCATTCCCGCCTGTTCTGCCATATTCTTCGCCTGCTCAATCTGATTTTCTGAGATATCCGTACCGGTAAATGACGCACCGTATGGATACAGATTTCGCGGCAGAACGCCCGTCCCCGTCCCGAGATCCAGAACATTCTGCCCCTCTGTACACAGATCCATATCCAGAAGCTTCTGATACAATTTGGGCGGATAGATATCGCGGTACTTTGCATAATCCGATGAGGCACGCCCCCAGTCAAATTCTTTTCCATGATCGATACTGTTATTTTTTATCATATAATTCCTCCTGTTCTGGTCTGCCGGTATCTGAGTGCATCCTCCGGCATGATTTTTCTAAGCACTCTGCAGGGATTTCCGACCGCAATGACTCCCGGGGGAATATCCTTATTTACCACACTTCCCGCACCGATTATGGAACCTTGTCCGATTGTTACCCCGGGAAGCACGGTGACACCTGCTCCAAACCAGACATTATCTCCGACCGTGATGGGCCACGCAATTTCCAGTCCGCGGTTTCTCTGCTCCACATCCAGTGCATGGCTCGCAGTGGTAAAACAGCAGTTCGGTGCGATAAACACATTGTCCCCAAACGTCACTTTCGCCCCGTCCAGAATCACACAGTTGTGATTGGCATAAAAGTTCTCACCAATCCCGATGTTTTCTCCCATGTCACACCAGAACGGAGCCAGGATCATATAGTTCCCGGAAATCCTGCCCAGTATCTGTGACATGATCTGACGTCCTTTTTCTGCCTCGGATGGCAACGTCTGATTATATTGAAAGCAGAGATCCTTACACCTGATCCTCTTCGCAAGTATTTCTTCGTCGTTATTGGCATCGTATAAAAGACCTGCTTCCGCTTTTTGCTGTTCTGTCATGGCATCCTCCGTTTTTGTTGGTTATATATTGATGCGGCATACAAGAAGTATCTTAATCATGTAAGTTGATGCCGTCAAACGTAGTAGAAACCGTGGTGCTTTCTACTGGGATTATTCTACCATATCTCACAAGATTTGTGGAGTACTGAATCAGAAAAACGCCCTGCCGAAGCAGAGCGCCATATTGTTCTTTCCGTCCTTTTCTTATTAATGATGTATCAATACCAATCATGTTTTTCATTTTTGTTCAAAGCTGCAACCCGCTCCATTTCCTCATCTGTAAGTGTAAAATCAAAAATTGAGATATTCTCACGAATATGTTCCCCGTTACTGGAGCCGGGTATCACAACTACACCCTTTTGCAGATTCCACCGCAAAATCACTTGCGCCGGAGATTTTTGGTGGGCTGCGACAATCTCACAAAGGACTTTGTTATTCAAAAGCGGTTCCGTAAATCCTCGTCCGCCCAGCGGATACCAGCCCTGTACAACAATATCCAGTCCTTGTATGTGCTTTACCACACTGCTGTCCTGATAATACGGGTGGATTTCGTTTTGAATCAGCGCAGGCTTTAATGCCACTTTGGGAACAAACGCATCCGTCTCCTGAATGTAATAGCAGGATATCCCGGCAGAGCGAACCTTGCCATCCCGCACCGCCTGCTCTATCGCTTTGTAAGCCACCACATCGTTTGAAGCGGGATGGTGCAGAAGCATCATATCAATATAACCGATGCCCAGTTTATCCAATGCCTCTTCTATGGCTCTGGCTGCATGACCGTATTGATTGGGATACAGCTTGGTAATCGCGAAAGTTTCGGAGCGTGGCACACCCGATTTTCTGATTCCCTCGCCAACCTCACGCTCATTTCCGTAAAAACAGGCAGTGTCAATCATGCGGTAGCCTCTTTGGAGCGCAGTACATACGGCATTCACACAAACAGCGCCGCGCAGGCTGTATGTTCCAAGACCTACAACGGGCATATCATAGCCGCTGTTCAGCCTGATGGCAGGAACCTTCCCATTTACACCCTGTGCAAGATCAATACCACTCATGCTTTTCCCCCCTGTCTAATGTTGCAATCTGTTCCATTTCTTCTTCCGTCAATTCAAATCCGAAGATGTCCTGATTCTCTTTGATATGGTCGGGATTACCGGAACCGGGGATGACAATCACGCCCCGCTGTAGGTTCCAGCGGAGGATTACCTGCGCAGATGTTACATCATGTGCGGCGGCTATGCCGGAAACCACTTCGTCAGCAAACAATTCACCCGTATGCCCCCTGCCGCCAAAGGGAGAATAGCCGTTTACTACAATCCCCAGATTTTGAATATAGGGAATCACCTCTTTTTCCTGATAGTACGGATGAATCTCATTCTGGACGACCGCAGGGGGAATCGTGACCTGTGGCAGAAATTCTTCCAGTTCATCAATGTACCAGTTAGACAGCCCTATGGAGCGGATTTTCCCGTCACGAACCGCCTGTTCCATTGCCTTGTAAGCCTCCACATCACCAGCCCCCGGATGATGCAGGAGCAGCAGGTCGATGTACTCAATATCCAGCGTCTCAAGAGACTCCTCAATGGCTTCCTCCGGATCAGAAAACTGATTTGGATAAAGTTTGGTTGTAACAAAGATTTCTTCTCTCGGCACACCACTGTTTCGTACAGCCTCTCCCACGCTTTTTTCCGTTCCATAGAAAGAGGCGGTATCAATCAATCGGCCGCCGCTCTCCAACAAGGCGTCCACGGAATTGATACAGGTTTCATCGGACAGGGCGTATGTACCAAGTCCTGCAATCGGCATATCATAGCCGCTGTTTAGGCGCACCGTTTTTGTTTCAAAATTGAAAACAGGCACAGATTCGGTCTCGTTTTGATTCCCTTGATTCGTTTCCGCATCAGATGTCGCTTTTTCCTGTTCAGAGGCTGTCTTGACTGAATCTGGCTCCGCAGACTGTACCTCTGTATTCCGGCCAGGAACCGCTCCCTGACTGCTGCCGCAGGCAGCCAAAGCAAATAGAAGCACCAAGCCGAGAAGTAGAATTGATATTCTTTTCATCAATCTCTCCTCCTTTCTTTTTCATTATTTGTCGGAACCTGTACCTGATTACCGCTGAAAAATCCCTGCCTGTGCAGCATTTCTGGAACCTCCGGATAATGGTTGTATGGAAGCTGGTAAAAATCGGCTGCAAGCTGTGTCCAGTTTCCAACCCTGCTGTTCCACGGACGCTCCTTCAGATAATGGGAATAAATCCCATCATACTGTGCAAGCAGTGGCCCCAAATCCTGATTGTACTGTTCTTCAAAATAAACCGCTTCTCTTGGTAAGCGTGGCTTGATACCGGGATTTTCCGCAGGATAGCCTATGCAAAGACCAAGCAGTGGAAGCACATATTTAGGAAGGTTCAATTCTTGAATTACTTCCAAACCATGAAGCCGAATGTCTCCAATCGGCACTGTTCCCAGACCAAAGGATTCCGCAGTGGCCACGGCGGTTCCGAGGGCGATTCCGACCTCGTTTGCTCCTACAATCAGGTTATCAACCTGACTGACCGTTTCATCAAGGGTCTGTCCCTTTGCCTGACAAGCCAGCCATGTCCGGTAAAAGTCTGCACAGAATACCAGAAAAACCGGAGCCTGTGCGATGTGCTTTTGCCCGCCGCAAAGTTCGGACATCTTCTCCCTGCGCTCTTTGTCTTTTACTGCAACGACAGAAACGTGCTGCAAGTTGACCCAATTGGGCGCAGCCTGCACTGCTTTCATAATCTGGTCTAAGATTTCTCCCTCAACCGCCTTGTCCGCATAGACACGGATAGAACGATGGGAAAGTAACGTGTCCATCACTTTATTCATTAATAATCACCTCATTTCAAAATTCATCAGATCCATTACGCAAATATGCGAATGAACCCGCCTTTTTTCCAATAACCTGTATTCCACAGCTCTTGCAGGTTCAGCCATCGAAAACTTCCATAAGTAACAGCCTTCACATAAAATTCTTCTTCAAATTCTTCGTATCCGGCCAGATTAAACCAGTGCCACTGAAAGTCATGGAATACAGGAGTCTTATGGTATAGAAGCAGAAATGGGACGAGGATGCCGCAATCAATTCGCTCTCTGATCTGCTGTGCAGCTTCCTTCCATGAAGCCGTTCCAGGCAGACCATCCGCTTTCAAGGTATCTGCGCCAACAGCCCGCCAATATGCTGTCACGCCTGAAAGATAGCGCTCCAGCGTATCAATTCCTTGCCAGCTCGGATGCAAATATGGTTTCATGATGGCAGAAAATGCAAGATACTCTTTTTTGCCAAGTCTGTGTGCATCATAGGGATACAATAAATTCTGTCCCTTTTGCCTTGATAGATGGATACAAAGGTCGCAGGCCGTCACTGCCGCACAGCCGCCATCGTACATTGACCAGTCCTGAAACCACTCCTGATTCCATCCCAACGCATTTTCGATTTGAAAATAATCCAGTTCTTTTCTCATAAATGCCCTTTATTATGGTTTCCGACGCGGAAGTTACCTCTGCGCCGGAGACCGCCGCCAGTTTACTGTGTTAAGCCGTTCTTTTTCAGCCAGTCGGAAATTTTAGCCTTAGCGCCTGTGCCGCCATCCTCATAGATGTTCAGGCTGTCAAGAATTTCCGAGTCTTTACAAAGCGTCCGGATATCAGCCACAATATGCCCTAAGCCTCCGCCGCCGTTGGTACAGAACAGTGCAATTTTCTTACCTGCAAATTCATTCTCCGTCAAAAAGCTGGCAACCGGCGGAGCCATCGTGTTAAACCAGTTGGGTGTGCCAAGAAGAATGGTGTCATAGGCAGCTAAATCTACTGCCTGCCCCGCCAGTTTAGGGCGATATCTTTCACTGGTTTCCCTGCGTCCCTGCCGCTCCGTAGTGTCGTAATCCTCGGAATAAGGGATTGATGGCTTTATCTCAAACAGCGTGCCGCCGGTCTGCTCCTGAATCTGCCGCGCAATACCTTTTGTGTTTCCCATATAAGAAAAATAAGCAATTAAAGTTTTCATCGTATAATCTCCTTTCTAAACGCACATTTTATAAAGTCATTGTCATAGGTTCAAACCGTCTTTAAAAGCATTGCCTGTCTTTTTTCCAAGAACCAAATAGGCGTCATTTGCGGCATCCAGTGTGATTGCCTGCAGTTTTTCGGGATCAATCTTTCCAGTTTCATTCAGAATTTTCTCATCCGCACTGACATTGACGATTTTTCCAATTAATGCTCCGGTTACCTCATCATAACTTTCCAAAGTGCATTCCAGCGCAAGCGGAAGTTCTTCGATTAAGGGAGCATCCACAAATTCACTGTTGATTGCATGGAAACCCGCCTTTGCAAATTTGTCCGGCACATTGTTTGCGGATATCACGCCTACATAATCTGCCTCGGTTGTATGGGCAACGTCTGCCATACTGACAGTAAACGCTTTTTTAGCAAGGATATTCTTTGTGGTTTTATGTCCGGCGCTCAGAATGATATAGACCTGCTCCATACTGGAAATACAGCCCCATGCGGCAGTCATCGCATTTGGCGTATCGTCCTCCCCGTATGCGGCAATAATCAGCACCGGCTGAGGATATAGATAAGGTTTTGCTCCAAAATTTTTTCTCATAATATATCTTTCCTTTCCATCTTTTTGTTTTTATAGGCAGGGCATTTTTCATAATGCTCCAGCCACTTACATTCACGGCACCGAAAACAGGAGTGATAGCCTTTGTTCTCTACAGAGTGCCTGATGAAATTTTCATCTGCAAGGAACGGCCTGCCAAATGCGGCAAAGTCAGCCATGCCATTTTCTATCAGTTGTTCCGCCCGCTGCAATGTCTGAATATCGTTCACAACAATAACCGGAATCTGTACAGCCTCCTTAATTTTGATCCCCGCATATACGACAGCATTAAATGGGAAATCATTGGGAAGGCTGATTTCTCTTGCTGACGGAATGCCGGAAGATACATGGAGCATATCAACGCCAAGTTCTTCAAGGGTCTGTGCCATACGGACATCGGATTCCGCCGGGCTGCACCAGCCCATCCTATAGGCAATGATAAAATCATCACCGGCAAACTCCTTGATTTGTGTAACAATCTCACGAACAAACCGTATTCTATGTTCAAAGTTCCCGCCGTAAGAATCCTTACGCTGATTGGATTGTTCAGAGGTCACCATATTCAAGAAAAATCCATGCGCTCCATGAAGCTCCACCCCATCACATCCGGCCTCTTTGCACCGTCTGGCCGCATCAATAAACGCATTCCGAATATGCTGCATTTCGGCTGTAGTGTATCCGTTAATCGATGCGCCCGAATCAAAATCCCTGCTGGAAAAACCAAGCTGTACAAAGACCTTGCTGCCATGTGCATGGAATGTGTCGGCGATTGCTTTCAGCGGGGTCTTGTGTTCGTCTGAAAAAATGCCGGTGTGATAGACGCCCACGCCATTTATAGAGCTGTCAGTTGGAGTTACCGCCAGCGCCTGCACAATCAGCAAACCCATATCATTATCCGCCCGGCTCAAATAGTGTTCCAACAGCTCATCGCTAATCACCCCGTCAGAACGCTCCGGAATACCGAACGGCACCATCGGGGCCATTACAATGTGGTTTTGAAACACAACCTTCTTAACCTGAATTGGTTCAAAAATTTTCATGCTGCCTCCTTTCAGAATTTTACAAAGCACAAGAAATTGAGTGATTCCGTTGGTTTCAACGGTAAGATTTCTCAAAGATACCTGCACATTCCTCGGCTGTCATTTCGCATGGATTGGCAAGGAACAGGCCGCCCATCGTTTCTCTCGCATTGACCGCCAGCGTCATACATTCGTCCGGGGTAAATCCATAGTCGCTCATTTTCAGATCATCCACGCCGCAATCCTTTTGAATCTGTACAAGTGCGGTAATAAAATCCTCCGGCTTGTCAGCATCCGGGATTCCCATTACTTTCGCCATCTTGATAAACTGCCCGTCACAGGCGTGTTTTTCAATGAAAAACTCCGCAAATGCCTTAGAAATCATAATAAGTCCCGCGCCGTGGGGCAGATTGTGGTGATATGCGCTCATGGCATGTTCCATCGAGTGCTGCGCAGTAGTGCTGGTAAGCTGCATGGTGATGCCTGCGATGGTGCTGCCATAAGCCACTCTCTCACGGGCTTCCAGATCATTCCCGTCTTTTATAGCACGGGGCAGATATCCAGCGATGTTTTCAATAGCGGAAAGGGCAATGGTTTCGCTGAGGATGTTAATGCCATTTGAAATCATGACCTCCGTATTATGGAACAGTGCATCAAAGCCCTGATATGCGGTGTACTTCGGTGGAACGGTTTTCATAAGCTCCGGATCAACAATGGAGAGAACAGGTACCAGTTCGGGATACCCAAAGCCAATCTTTTCATGGGTGTCCGGGTTGGAGATAACACCCCAGCAGTTGATCTCAGAGCCTGTGCCGGACGAGGTCGCGATGGTTACAATCGGCAGACCGGGATTCACGAGAGGCTGCCCTTTGCCGGTTCCACCGTTCACATAATCCCACAGATCACCGGGATTGGTTGCCATAGCCGAGATTGCGGTAGACGAATCCAGCACCGCGCCGCCGCCGAGAGCAACAATAAAGTCACAGCCGTTCTCCTTTGCGAAAGCAGCGCCCTCCATGATGACCTCTTTCAGCGGATTTTCCATGATCTTGTTAAATACTGCGTATTCGACGGAAGCCTTATTAAGCTGCTCCACTACACGGTCAAAAGAGCCGTTTGCCTTTGTAGATTTGCCATTGGAAATCAGCAACAGTGCCTTTTTCCCTGGCAGTTTCTGCTCTCCAAGCTCACTGAGCTTACCGCTGCCAAAAATCAGATTCGTAGGGTTGTTAAAATTGAAAGTCATGTTCATAATAGATTCCTCCTATAAATTCTACATTTTTTCTTTTTTCATTTCATAAACCAGATAATCAAGGCAGTCAATCATATGCTGGCTGACATGAACCTGATCCAAAAGTGACAATCTGTGTATGGAAAGAAGCCGTAATTGTTCCTGCCGTTTTCCTTCCTTTTGAAGCTGTAAATATCTTCTTATAGCAGCTTCGTCAAAACCCGCGTCATTCAAATTGCGAAGAAGACGTTCTTCCTCTGGCATTTCATTCACCTGACCACCTCCTTCTTATGCTTTTAGTATATGGTCCCAAACGCGAAATAGCAAATACCTAAATCAAATTCCATGTTTTGCTTTACAGGCATATCACAACGTAATATAATGTAACCATAATGTGACTTATCAGCAGACAGGCAAGCGGCGCCGCAGGCGGCATTTGGACGGACCTGATAAGTTAACGTAGAAATCTAGTAGCGCAGGGTTGGAGTCCTGCATAGTGGGAGGAGGTTTTCATGGAAATCAGAGTGCTTCGCTATTTTTTAACCATAGCCAGAGAGGGAAGCATTACAAACGCTGCAAATTTTCTTCATGTAACGCAGCCCACGCTTTCGCGGCAGATTAAAGAATTGGAGGAGGAGCTTGGGCAAAAACTGTTTATTCGCGGGAGCCACAATATGACTTTGACTACTGAGGGAATGATTCTGCGCAAGAGGGCGGAAGAAATTGTCTCTATGGTGGATAAGACAGAAGCTGAATTTAATTATATGGAAAATATCATAGGCGGCGATATCTATATAGGTGGCGGAGAAACAGATGCAATCAAACTGGTAGCAGAGGTGGCAAAGGATTTGAGAAGCAATTACCCTAATATCCATTATCATCTATACAGCGGAAATGCGGCGGATGTAACTGAGCGGTTAGATAAAGGGCTGCTGGATTTTGGGATTTTAATACAGCCTGCAGATATTTCCAAGTATGACTACTTAAATCTCCCGGCCAGAGATGTATGGGGCGTTGTTATGAGAAAAGACAGCACATTGGCTCAGAAGAAAGCGATTCAGAAAGAGGATTTGCTAAATGTGCCTCTCATCTGTTCCCGGCAGGCTATAACACGGGAAGGTTCAAAAAACGAGTTTGCTGAATGGTTTGGAGAGGATTTTGATAAGCTAGATGTAGTGACCACCTTCAATCTTGTTTACAATGCAGCTATCATGGTGGATGCCGGAATCGGCTATGCGGTAACTATTGATAAAATAGCCAATACGTCAGAGAGCAGCAACCTTTGTTTCAGACCACTGGAACCGAGACTGGATTCTGGTTTGAATATTATCTGGAAAAAGTATCAGGTTTTTTCTTCTGCAGCAGAATTATTTTTAGAGAAGCTAAGAGCACGTTTTGCATAAATAATTGTCTGTTTCCAAAGAGTAAAGATGGCGGATAGACGCTTTATAAGCTGAACCTATCCGCCACTTTTACCTTTCAATACTTTGCAAAGCACATTTTTAATCTGCGAGATGCCCCATGATTTTTCACAATTGCAGCATCATACAGACTTTTTAACATCTTCCAAAACGGCATCTTATAACGACTCCCCAAACCGCCTGAGTTCCGCAAGCTTTGCATCCGATCCGTTCTCTTCTCCGTGTGCCGTAAATATGCCCATGTCTTCAAGTCCGAGAAAGTCCAGAAAATCTCCTTTAAAAGAGAACAGTGCCCCGTCGTACATGTCTGCATTCCCGGAGCTTAAAATCATGGCGGCTTTTTTAAGGCCGGCCGGTTTTACCGGGTATGCCACCGCATAAAAACGGTCGATCACACATTTTAACTGTCCCGACATCCCGTGATAATAAATCGGTGACGCCAGCACCAGCATCTCCGCCTTTTTCAGCAGCTCATAGATTTCCTGCATATCATCCTTCTGGATACATTCCCCTTTTCCTTCTGTATGGCAATGTTCACAGGCAATGCATCCGCCTACTTTCTTTTTACAGACATCAATCACGTCCACCTGATGTCCGGAAGACATGGCACCTTCCCGAAATGCTCTGATCATATGTACGGTATTTCCATCTGGCCGTGGACTGCCGTTCAGCACTAATATACGCATTCACCGATTCCTCCTCTGATTTTATTGTCCTTGTAGTTTTATGATAATACATCCTGCGGAAATTATCCACTGCTTGTTTGTCTCTTGACATATATTCTTAATTATGCAACAATAGTTGCACAACATATGTAATCTAACGAGAGAGGGTATATTTCTATGCCGCCAAAAGCAAAAATAACAAAGGAAATGATTTTGAATACTGTTTTAGAGCTTACAAGGGAAACAGGGTTCGAGACCGTAAACGCAAGGAGTATCGCAGGTAAACTACAATGCTCTACTCGACCAATTTTCACATGCTATGAAAATATGGAAGCATTAAAAAAAGAATTTCTTGCTTTTGCGTATGAATACTATGAACAGTATGTCTCGAATTATCGTAAATCTGAAAATATCAGGCCCTATTTAATTCTTCCTCTTTCATACATTGAATTTTCAGGGGAAGAACCACATTTATTTAAGCTGTTGTTTATAAATGATATGGATTTGGAAATGACGGAAGCAAAGGATTTTTATAAAGAAGCAGACAATGAAAAAAAGGCACAACTTTTTTCAGAAACCGTTGGAATTGGTTTAGATAAAGCAAAGGTAATATTTTTAGATTTGTTTCTTTATACTCACGGTGTAGCCGTCTTAACAGCGACAAAAAAATTAGCATTAGATAGAAAAAATGCCGAAAAAATGCTGAAGAATGTATTATCTGCGTTCATAAGGCAGGAAAAACCAGAGTGGGATTTATCAATTTGAAAATAAAAGAAATACAGGAAGTGCAATATGAAAACAAACCAATACTTAGCTGATTTTTACAATCATTATGACGAGGATAATCGGCTGGCGTTAAAGCATGGAACGGTTGAGTTCTTTACCACTATGCGTTACATTGAAAAGTACATCAGACCAGGTGACCGCGTGCTGGAAATAGGTGCAGGAACCGGACGTTATTCCCATGCGCTGGCTCGTCAAGGTTATGCTGTTGACGCTGTGGAATTAATAGAGCATAATATAGAAATTTTCAATCAAAATACGCAATCGGGCGAAAGTGTCACTATTACCCAAGGCAACGCTATGGAGTTATCTTCTTTCCGGGACAATACATATAACATTACGCTGTTATTAGGCCCACTGTACCATCTATACAGCATAGAGGATAAGCACCAAGCTCTGCGCGAAGCAATTCGCGTGACAAAACCGGGCGGCGTAATTTTTGCAGCATATGTTATTTCTGATGGCTGTCTCCTTGATGAAGGTTTTAAACGCGGTAATATTAGCGTTACTGAATACATAGAAAAGGGCTTAATTGACTCCCGGACATTTGCCGCAAAATCCGAACCAAAGGATTTATTTGAACTTGTCCGTAAAGAAAACATTGATAATTTGATGTCTATATTTCCCGTTACTCGATTAAATTATGTCGCGGCAGATGGTTGCACCCTGTTTATGCGTGAAGCAGTCGACGCGATGGACAATGACACGTTTGAATTGTATTTGAAGTACCATTTTGCCACTTGTGAGCGCGAAGACTTAGTCGGCATTACGAGCCATGCGATTGACATATTTAGAAAATAGTCATAAACATAGATAAAAAATCAACTGAAAACAAATATTGTATAGCTTGGGACCAACTTGGCCCGAGACAGCCCTATCTGAACTCTAATTTTCCTCTGTGTTACTTTCCCTCAGGAACCGTAATGCTGGCAGTGTAAAATACCTTCCTGCGTAACCGCTTTTTCCCTGCGGTATACTTTCATATCATCGCCATTTTCCGTGAAGCACTGAATCGGGCATCTTTTCCGGCACTGTCCGCAGTGAATACAGAAGTTTTCCGATAGCATCTCATCTTCAGGAACGGGTGCATCCGTTATGACCGACACCACCGCACTCTGGGACCAAATTCTTTTGAAATCAGATTATGGCTGTCGCCAATCGTGCCAATCCCGGCGTAATAGCCCGTCAGAACATGAGAAAAAGCCGCGTTTGGATTTCCCTGCAGCACCTCAATATTGTAGTAGCAGTCCCGCGGAAAGAATAGCGCACGATAACCCAATTCCGACACGATATAGTTTGTAAGCCGGTAGGCCATGTCATCCAGCACCCGATTGCTCGTGTCATACAATTCGGTCCTCCACACAAACACCGTTTTCTATCATTATAAACCTTTACATGGAAAACTCGTCAGATCTTAAGCGTCATCTGTCTATATTCCTGCTGATGCTCCAAACGCACAGGTGTCTTACTTAAAATGAAGTCCACAGCCTGGTCATCACGCACCCAGCGCTCCAGCTCATCCGTGTCCAGTATCAGCGGCATCCGGTCGTGAACCGGACGAACAGAATCATTTGCCTGAGTGGTGATCACCACAAATTTTTCCTGTCCCTGTACCATTTTGTAAATACCCGCCATATAAAGGATCGGTGAATCTTCCAGGCTAAAAGATACTTTTTCTCTTTCCGCATTCCATTCATAATAATGCTTTGCCGGTATCACACATCTTCTGTGCAGTACGCTTTCCCTGAAGGTCGGCCGCTCTGTCACCGTTTCCGCCCGGGCATTGATTAATAAGCCGCTTTTCTGATATCTTGGAAATCCCCAGCGCATACTGCCCGCCGTCAGAAGATGATCCTTTATATAGATCACCGGTGCAGTGGCAGACGGATGGACTTCTCCGCGAACCGCTTCTCTTATCAGACCGGCCTCCACATGCTGTACAATTTTTTCGATTTCTCTTGCCGTATCGTCATCGACATAATATCTCCCGCACAAATCTGCTGCCTCCGTTTTCATCAAACTTTTGCTTATACAAAAGCAATGTCATCCATGATTTCCTTTATTCTAATCACAACATGTCCCATCATAAAAAAGATGGTTTCATAGTGCATATATTCGATAATGTTTTCATCAAACATAAATTTCAGATTGGCTGGGAATTCATCATCCGCCTCCCAATACTGGATGATAACCGGTAAAAAAGGAAAGGGATATAGCTTTGCTGCCAAATCGCCTTTCATGTCTAATTCTTCACCAAGGATGCTGCAGGCAGCCCGTAGCTCTTTCAGCTTTCCGTTGAATTCATCTGCTGATTTCTGAAACATATTTCCACCCGGAGCTGCTGATTTCACGGTACTTTTCAGCATATTTACCGGACAATAATTTCCGGACAGACTGCAGTCGTCTTTAGAATAACAAAGCACATCATAGATTGTCATGGATTCATTATAATCTTCCTCCACACTAGTCTCAAAATGATTTTCAGACAACTCTACTACTCCGTTCTTACGGTTGACTCTGTAATGTCTCAATACAAAATCTATGTATATATAGTCTTCATCGTTCTCAAGAGAAAATTTCCGAATTATTTTTGCCTGATCATATTTCGTGAATTCTCCTCTCATCTGATCGCGCATAATCTCATAATTCGATGCTGCCATCTTCAACCTCCTATTACTTTGCTGCTATCTTCACTGCTATTTGCGCAACATTTTCTCCAAAAATTTCAAACTGCGCTGCATCATGATCCAAAGTCTCTGCGATCCCAACCGCTCCTAACTGGAATTTGTTCTCTGTCTTTTCACCTGCCCCGGAAAATACCAGCATTTTCTTTAAAAGCATATTCCTGGCAATATCCATGATAGCCGTATCTGTCCCTCCAACCGGGGACTGCGCCGTTACAAATGCTGCACCTATTTTCCCGCTTAAATCCAGCTTTACATTTGAATCAAACCACTTTTTCAACTCCCAGCTCATTCCCGCACAATACACCGGAGTTCCAATGATCACCGCATCGCTCTGTTTTAAAAATGCCAAATCCACCTCATTATCCTGGATGGACATCAGTTTCACTTCGATAAAAGGAAATTTTGCCAGAATACCCTCTGATATGCATTCCGCGGCTGCTTCCGTGTTACCACCCTGACTTACATAAATAATTGAAATCTTCATTTTACATTTCCTCCCTGTGGTTTTAATTTTAAAGAGAATAACTCCGTCATTCCCTTTGCAATATCAATTTCCGTTAGTTTTGGATTGATAAATCCCAAAGTACATAAAGAACACAGTATAAGTCTCTTCCATGGAGAGATTTTTCTCATATTTCGCTACAAGCTGTTCTTTCAGAGCAGAGATCTGAGGACTTGGGGCAAGACCTATTCTATTCCCCTACTGCCGGGACTATCTTTTTGTTCTGCTGTTATTCACACCCTTGTCATGATACAAAAGAGAAACCAAAAAGATATACTTCCCGGTTTCTCAATATCATGTACGTATTCTGATTATTTTATTCTGCCTCGATGATTTTTACGCCTTCATCCGTACCAACGATAATACGTTTGCACATTTTCAGGAACTGTCCGGTCTCCAGCACGCCGACGACGCTGTTTACCTTCTGACGGATATCTTCAATGTGTGCCGGTGCGCCGATACACAGGTCAATGATATAATTTCCGTTGTCTGTCACGAACAGATCATCGCCATTCATACGCATCTTGGGATTGTATCCAAAATCCTCCATTTTCTTAAACACGATCCTGTACCCGTATGGAAGTACTTCCAGCGGAAGCGGGAATGCACCGATGCTGTCTACCAGCTTGCTCTCATCCATGATCCAGATCACTTCCTTCGCCAGGTCAGCAACGACTTTCTCCCGGAACAGCGCGCCACCGCCGCCCTTGGTCGCATTGAAATCGCTGTCGATCTCATCCACGCCGTCGATATCCAGATCGATATGGTCCACATCATCGATAGAGAGAAGCGGAATACCCAGCTCTCTTGCCTGCTGTTCCGTCGCTTTTGACGTCGGAATCGCCTGAATTTTCAAGCCGTTTTTCACCATCTCACCAACCTTGTCCACCATGAATTTCGCTGTAGATCCGGTTCCAAGACCCACTACCATACCGTCTTTGATATACTCTGCCGCTTTTTCGCCTGCTATTTTTTTCTGGTTCATATGTACCCTCCTGCAATTCAATTTTTCTTATTATGAATCATTATATCACCTGACTGCAGGGAACACAAGGCAAGTGTGTCTGTTACTTCCGCATTTCCGTAAAAATCTGTCCCGCCGTCTCATAGCTTTTACGGATGCCGCACCCGTCATTCTGATATACATTTGAATCCTGTTCTGATATCCCGGCTTCCCGGGCCTGCCGCAGGGATTCCGGTTCCGTCCCGAAAAAGACAATTTTCCAGCCCCTCCTCTTCTTCTCAGCGATCAGTCTTCTTATTTCCGGAGCCGTCCACCGGACACTGGCATTCTCCATGCCGTCTGTTATGATAAATACCGCAACTTTCTTCTCATACGCCGGGCTCATATCGTGCAGCGAATCTGTCACCACAGAAAACACCTTTCCGACCGCATCATATAATGCTGTGTTTCCCTTCACAAAGTAGTCTTTAGTCGTCAGCTCTCCGGCATATCCGACCGGTGTATGGCAGCATAAGATCTCACACTTATCTCCGAAAAGTGCAGTTGTGATATATGCCTTACCGGGAATCTGCTGCTGCTCACGGAGCATCTTGTTGTAGCTGCCGATCGTATCTGCTTCTTTCCCATACATGGAACCGCTTCTGTCCAGAATGCAGACCAGTTCCGTAATCCTCTCTTTTTTCTTCATGCCGCTGCCCTCCGTTATCATTTTGATACTTTCAGTATAGCGTCAGGGAAAGAAAATTTGTTTTTGCTGTCACGGCCAGTAATAGTATTCAAAGTCGTGATTCGGATGAAAAAGATACCTGATTACCCTGTCGGCTTCACCCCAGTAGAAATCCATGCGGCATTCCTGCACACCATATGCATACTGACCGGGCATGGATTGTCCATTAAGCTTCAAAGCCGTTTTCTCATCTTCTGCCATCATTTCGGCGGTCTCCTCCGGCCCCAGGTACCAGTCCTCCAAAAGTATACACAGAAGATCCGCCCCTGCCCCGTGAAGAGGCTCCTGACTGTCATCTCCCCGGTACAGTCTCAGCATCAGCAGATCTTTGTTGACTGAATCGGTCACAACCGCCAACGCCACCCCCTCCATAACACGGTATGTCTCTGTTCTCCGAAATCTCGTCAGGATTGCCCCATACGTCTGAAGCTCCACCGTGTTTTCTTCCGTTTCGTCGATCTTTGTCAGCTCATATCCACAGTTTTCCAGCTCTTTCAAAACAGTGTCCGCCGACATTTCAAACCGGAACTGATTGCAGGGCCGGTTCCACTTTCGGACGCTTTCTTCATTTAGCGTATAGACAATACCGTCCTCAGACTCTTCCTCCGAGACCGCATGCTCCTTCACAAAGGATACGAATTCCCGATAACGCGGCGAACCCCTGTCATAATTTCCCGCCAGCTCCAGTACCTCCGATTCTCTGCTTTGGCTGCTGAGGACGGCATTGCCCACAAAGACAGCCGCCAGCGTCAGGATCAGGAGGAACCCCGCCGCGATACCGGCAAAGAGCCGTTTCCTGTTTTTTCCCGCGATACCTTTCTCCTGATCCAGTGCGCGGACCAGCTCCGATATACCGCTGTATTGCCGATGACGCTCCGCCTCCATTCCCCGGTTCAGCGCCTCCTGCTGATGCAGCGATAACCCATTCCCTGCCGTCATCTCATAAAGCATGGCACACAGCGTGTGGATTTCATCTGACTGTCCTCTGCCTTCTCCCGGGCACTCCGGAATCAAAGACGTATTCAGCTTTATGCTTCCGTCTTCACGCACCAATACGGAATCCATATCCAGCGTGTGAAACACCTGTCCTTTTTTCCGAACCACCCCGGCTGCCTCGGTGACCGGCCGCAGCAGCTTCCACGCCTGCTCAAAACTGAGCAGCTCCGGATACTGCCTCAGGTATTGGCGCAAAGAACTCCCCTGTACGTATTCCGATACGATATAAAGATCCTGCTCCTCCTCAAAGATGTCCAGGATCTTAATGATCTGCGGGATATCCGAACACGCTGCCTGAATTACGGCATGTTCCCGCAGTTTGGTTTTAGATGAAGCATTTCCGCCGCGGTATACCGTCAGAGTTACGTTCTGGTTTAACAGGCAGTCTTCCGCCAGACAGACTGTTTCCTCATCTGTATTCGTCAGTATCTGCAGCATCGTATAGCGCTCTTTTACCATTTTTTCCATGCCTACCGTCTTCTCCTTCTCACAGCATCCACGTACTCGTTCCCAGCGTAACATAATAGTCGGCACTGTCAGCAGAATCTTCCTCCCCAAAGTAAAAGATGTTGAGACGGCATTTTGCATTCAGCCAAAGTGATACCGAATTTTCTTCTTTCGTCAACCTGCCAATCAGCCCTGATGCCTCCTCTTCTGTCAGATATGTCTCCGGGCAGATATCAGAAAGCACGCTCGTCAAAAACTTTATGGCATGCGCCTTCTTCGCCCGGTAAGTAACAGAAAATACATGTTCATCCACCACATCATAGATGATCTCCAAATGTTCCCACCCCGGGTAACGATGTGTTTCTGTTTCCCGGCACATCACGGTCATCGTCTGCAGTCCTGTTTTATCCACCACAACATTCCCCTGATAACCACTGACTTCACTGCTCATACGCTCTTCACTGAGCTGCATCCTGCAGCCAAATGCTTCCGTCAGCGTATCTTTATCCAGATAAAATTTTGCATACTCATCGCTGGTGCGCTTCCATTTGACCGCCGCCTGCCGATCCAGCATATACCAGACCGACCAGTCATATTCTTTGATCTCATTGGCATTCTCTTTTACAAATTCCAACTGTTTCGTATAATCTTCCGAGTTCATGTCTGTCAGTTGTCTCTCCGTGGAAGGTAATGCCGCTTTCCTTACCTGTTCCAGCTTATAATCGAGCACTCGTCCGGGATTTAATTTACAATAGATCCGCAGGCCCAAAACTCCCAGACCGATACACAGTATCACGGCACCGACACCTGCAGCTATCCGTTTTTTGATCCGCCGCTCAAGATGAATCCTCTTTTTGGCGGATGAGAACTGCTCGCCCTCCGTGGCGATCTTAAGCCACAGATCCCCCCAGTTTTTCTGAACAGCCCCGCTCATTCTTTTACTCTTCCCGGCATCAAGTCCCAGCCGTTCCATCAATAATGCCGGGCTGAAAAACCGTTTTTTCATCTCGAGTTCCAGCCCCTGCATCACCGCCTGATCAAGGTCCGGTGCAACTGCAATATAGTCCGGCATGCACCTCAGAGAATCCTTCCTAAGCCGCTTGGCAGCTGCCGGAACCTTCCTTCCGGTCAAAATCTCGTACAGAACCGCACACATCCGGTACACATCGGTCCAGGGTCCGGATCGTTTCGTATCCTGGCACTGTTCCGGAGCCATCGTCTCATCCGCAGCTTTCATCTTCGCCTGAAATCCGATCAGCTTCAGATCTCCCTCCTGATCAAAAAACAAATGACCGGCAGTGATCTCCCCATGGATCATTCCGTGACTGTGCAAATATGTGCATGCCTCCAGTGCCGGCTGAAACAGCTTTACCAGTTCATCCGGAGTCATCTCAGGCAGCTGCTTTTTTTCCATCGCCGTTCTCAGACTGCCCTGTGTCAGGTCTTCCATCACCAGATAACCTTTCGTCTCCCGTACAAAATAATCTTTGACTGCCGCCAGTCCCAAAATGTCAAAGCTGCCGAATAATTGTCCCGCTTTCCCGAGAAAATCTTCCGGATCCTCCGTTTCTGATTCCATCACTGATAACCTCTGATCCAGCACCAGGTCGCAGGCAGCATAAAGGGTCCCGGAGGCGTTAACCTCCGAGACCGCGCCGATGAGATACTTTTCCTGCAATACCGTGTAAGGCTTCAAATACTTCTGCTCCCAGCGGTATTCCCAGCGGCTCTTCCCGCATGCCGGGCATATCCCATCCTCTATGTTTAATTGTTCCATACAAAAGATACATCTTTTGTGTTCCATCTCATACCCTCACTGAAACCGGCTTTTGACCTTTTCGTGTCATTCGAACACATAGACACTGACCACCGGTACACCATTTACCAGATTTCTCTCCACTTTTCCCTGTCCCTTCCACGTCATCGTCATATTATCCGGGTTTGTGCAGATTCCTTTTCCGCTTTTGCCAAACACCTTCTTTGCGACCTTGACGATATCATTGTAGAATGTCTCACTGTGCTGCAGATTCTCCTCACTGCCGTTTCCATACGTATATTCCCATCTCACACCGGTAACATCGCTTCCCTCTGCCATTTCAAACGTCATCCATCCGGTTTTTTCAAACAGCGTTTCCATATTAAAATAATATGCCGTATCCGAAGTCTGCGCGGGAACCCCGACGATATCTTCCAGCTCGTCTTTCGCATAATGCTTAACCCCTGTCTGCATGAGCAGGATCGCGTCACTGATCCGTTCTTCGCTGGTACGCCTGGAATCCGTCTCTTTCGCAGGTCCCTGCTGCGTCGTAAACGTCTGCACCTCACCCGGGTGCTCCGCTCCGTTTTCCATCACGAAGAACTGATAGCTGTAAGCCGTCGCAGGAGTAAGCGTCACACCGAGCTCCGCAGTAATATCATACCACATATTGAACCGGCTCTCCTGCCTCTGGCAGTTTTCCACATGTTCTTTCAGCAGTGTCCCTTCAGCGTCCCAGAGCCTGCAGCCCACCTGGGTCACCTGCACACGGTTTGGATTGCTGACCTTGGCGTGTACCACGGCGTTCGTCTGGCCGATCTCCTGGTCCGTATATTCGATCGCATAATTCCCGGCAGCGGTTTTGTCTCCTGCCGTCTGCTGACTGCCGTCCCAGGTAAAGAAGGTATAACGGGGATCCCCGATCTGTACCGTCGCTCCAACCCATGCCTTTGTATAACTCCCATTCCATGCATTCTGTTGGATCAGCGTTACCGTATTCCCGTTTACTTCCTTGACAATGGCCCAGTGGACGCTGTAATTGTCCCGCAGCACATCCCCGACCTTCGGCGCTGCCGTCTCAGAGAAGCTGCCCTGGTCGATACACGGCACAGATGCCGTGTTGTTCAGATTGGATACGTTTCTGCCATACACCTGGCTGTAAAAGCGGTGCACCAGCGCCGCACAGCAGTACGTCTGATCGGAGTCATAGCCCCTGCCGTATGGTTTGTACAGCGCTTCCACCGTTACCCCGTTTACCGTGATGCTGTCTACGGCTCCCGCTTCAATGGAGACAAAATTGTAATTTCCCATATCCGCCGATGCGATTGACGGATTCAGCGCCGAAAATGTCATGACCGCCGCCAGTATCCCTAATAATCTGCCTTTCAAATGTTTCCTCATATCCATTCCCTCCTAATCATGAAAACTGTCGTTATTTGAACTGTCTTCATTATAGGCTGTGGTTTGGAAAATTTGTTTTTTGTCCCCGCCTGAACAGTTATACTACGGCCAATTATAGTTCGGCATCGTCGCCATCCCCTCAAGTCCTTTTCGCAAAAATGCAAATGCCAGATCGTCCTCGGGGTCACGCAGCAGCATGATCTCACAGTCTGCATACGTGTATCCCCTGCCGATGCCCTCTTTTCCTCCTTCTGTTGCCTCCATGTATTCCTTCCCGGTCTCCCGGTAATCTCCCGCCAGCTCCTTGTGTCCCTCCTCAATATCCTCGGATAAAATCAGCGCCGTATCCGCTGCAAATTCGCTGATATCCTGTCCGCTGCCATGTGCAGCATACACATAGAGAATCTGTATCTTTCTGCTGACCAGATCATAGATGATCTTCATCCGCAGATCGTCCCGCAGCCAATACTCCTCCCGGCATCCAAAAGATGTCTGGATCACACCGTAAGGCAGTTCCGTCACCTTGAACATATCCTTCGTCTCACTTTCCTGCAGCTTTGGCTGATATCCCAGACGTTCAATCTCAGCCAGGTATTCATCCGCCGTCGTATCAAGCAGAAAAGAGTTGGACGGCAGCCCCCATTCCCGCACTGCCGCTTCATCCAGCTGGTAGACCGTTCCTCCTTTTTCTCCTGCCTTCTCTGACACCGCACGATTTCTGACAAACGCCATGAATTCCTCATATTCCGCTGATCCTCTGGCATAATTTCCGGCATAGACGACATCATCTCCCTGTCTCAAATTGAACAGATACACACCGGCAGTCCCCGCCAGACATAGCAAAATGACAGCAGTGATCAAAACTGCTGTGCGCCGTTTGCCCCGCTTCTTTTCCTGTTGGGCCGGCGGATCAACTGCCGTACACAGATCACTGATCGTACGGTACCGCTGCCCGGCTTCCAGAGACAGCCCCCTCATCAACGCCGCTTCCTGCTCCGGCAGGATGTCCGCCCCGTATGCGGACGGCGGATACAGACTGTCCCGAACCTGCCGCTCCAGCGCGTTTTCAGGGATACATCCGGTCACCATCTCATACACGGTGGCACAGATCGCATAAATGTCCGTCCACGGTCCCTGACTTCCCCTTCTCAGGTACTGTTCCGGCGGTGCATAACCATCCTTGACGAGCACCGTCATCGTCTTTGACACATCCTGTCCTGCCAGAAACTGCCTGGCTGAACCGAAGTCGATCAGCTTCAGACTGCCATCCTCCTGCACAAGCAGATTATCCGGATTAAAATCACGGTGCAGCAGTTTCTTCTCATGAACTTTTTCCAGTGACTGCAGCACCGGCAGAAGCAACTGCCAGCTCTCTCCAAAAGTCATCGGCTCTTCCCGGCGTTCCAGGTAGCTGCGCAGACTGATGCCGCGTACGTATTCCATCACACAGTAGGCCTTCTCCTCTTCCTGAAAATAGTCCAGTACCTTGACAATACCCGGAATCTCGAACAGCGATGCCAGAATCTTCGCCTCCCGCAAAAAGCGTTTCGCACTGTCAGGAGAATGTTCCGATAAGTACTCTTTGATCACTACCTGCTGGTTTAATTGTATGTCCTGCGCAAGGCAGGTGATTCCAAACCCTCCCCTGCCAAGTATGCTGCTGATCCGGTAACGGCCATTTAGCAGTGTATCTTTAGATAAACTTCTTCTCATATCACATCCTCCGCTACCAGAAAATATTGACGCCCCCTGCACTTATGGAAAATTCCATCTTTACTTTTTGATCCTCACCGGAAAAAGCATCCAGGGTTCTTTTTTTCACACTTAGAAAACTGTATTTTGCATGTTCACTCAGCCACACACCCTCATTCTCCGGCGATGACTGTGCCTGATTTATAATATCATCAACCTCCTCATCCGTCAGATACGTTTCCGGCACAATATAAGGAAGTATCTCTTTTAACATTGTACGGCAGTCCTCTACGGAGGCAGAAAGTTTCACCTGCATTACTCTCTCATCCACAACATCATAGCTGACTTTAAGTGTACTGTCGGTACCATTTGAAACGAACTGGTAGTTTGTCGTCTCCACACATGAAATGTTAATCCGCTTTAACTTTCCATTTTTAACAATGATACTGCTATTGTAGTCAGATATAGACTTTCCTGATTTTTTCTCGAGATCCATATCCAAATAATAGGCAATAATAGTCTTCAATGTATCTCTGTCAAGGTAAAACTTATGGTATGCATTGCTGACCAGTCCCATTTTCTGAACTTTTTTCTTCGGTATTACATAGCTGGTATCTAAACCATCGTTATCATCCTTGATTCCGTAAGTTTCAACAAATAAGAGAATCTCCTCATACCCAGGAGAATTCACATCAATGATCTCACAGTCCGGATGCTTCCTTTCATATTCCTGTGCCCTTTTCACACGCCACCGAAAGACCTCCTCCGGATGCGTCCGCACATAGGCGTACAGGCTGCCACAAACAAGCAGCGCCGTACCGCACAAAACGGCCGCCCCCATCCCGGCGCGCTTCAGCAGACGACCCGTCACCCTCCGCCGTTTTGACCGCTGAAAGTCTCCCGCCTGTTCCGCCGTCGCCGCAAGCCAGACATCGCCCCAGACCGCCCGGGCTGCCCCCAGCAGCATATCCGCACCGCCGGTATCCATGTTCAGCTGCTCCATGAGATTGACCGCGCTGAAATAACGCTTCCGGATGTCGAGGGACAGCCCCTGCATCACCGCCCGTCCAACATGCTGTGGTACTTTGACCAGATCTTCAAGCGGCTCCAGACTGTCCTTTAGCATCCGTCTTGATGCGCCCGGCGGTTTCCTGCCGCCAAGCGCCTGATACATCACCGCGCACAGTGCATAGAGATCCGTCCATGGTCCCAGCAGTTTTCCGTCCTGGTACTGCTCCGGCGGTGCATATCCCTCCTTCAGGATTCGTTCATCTCCCGGCTGCAGCTTCTGTCTGGCAGCGCCAAAATCGATCAGCTTCAATCCTCCGTTCCCGTCAAACATCAGGTTGTCCGGGCTGATATCGCAGTGGATGATCCCCTCACCGTGAATCCGCGCAAGTCCCTGAAGCACCGGCTGGAATATCCGATTCAGTTTATCTGCTTCCAGCCGGTGATGCGGCTGATTTTTCAAGTATTCTTTCAGTGCCCCGCCCGGCAGATATTCCTGTACGATATATGCCGTCCCATTTGCACAGAAATAGTCCCTGACAGAACAGATGCCGGGAATATCATATTTGCCGGCCAGCATGGCGGCTTCCTCCAGAAACGTATTTCTTTGCTCCTCCGTTATCTTCATCACATTCTGCGTGTTTTCTTCCCGTGTTACACCGTCTTTCAGAAAAAGCTCTTTCACCGCCACTCTGTGCGACAACACCGTATCAAATCCCAGATAAGTAATCCCAAACGCTCCCTCCCCGCGTACGCTTCCGATCAGGTAGCGTTCATTCAGCAGCGTCTGCGGCCGCAACCAGTTTTTCTCCCACTGGTATTCCCAGGAGGTCTTCCCGCAGACCGGGCATGTCTCCTGTCCCTCCTCAAGCGGTTCCATACAGAAAATACAGCGCTTCATATCCCCGCCCATACAGCTCCCCCTCCTCTCTGTCTCATATTATGATGTTGGGGGCAAAAGGTCTTTTGACTTCAAATGCCTTATCATGCAAGCATGAACGGTATTTGACCTTTTGACCCTGGCATCATATTATACCAGATACTCCAGCAATTCTGTCTGATGACAGTATGCATCCCGGTAGACTTTATACAGATAGAAGTCCTGGCCCTTTATGACCTGCTTTTCCACCTCTTCTTCCAGCACTTCCATGGGATCCTTCGCCCTCAGGAAACGCATCACGAACTGATCGAAAGAACTGTCCGGGCGCAGCTGTGTAAATCCGCAGTTTAATAAAATGCGGTTCAGGCGGTTCAGCGTGATCCGGTTGTCCTCGTCCAGACGGGTCCTCGTCTTGACGAACAGCAGGAAGCTGATCAGGGTGGACCGATTGATATCCCTGGATCCGGTGATGAATTCCCGGAAATAATCCTCTCCCACGCGTCCTCTCTGATACAGCTTTTTGGCGGCGGCATCACTGCGTTCATATGCGGCATCCTGCGCCTGTTCCTTCGCAAGCTGTTCCTGCTCCATATCCCGAAGCTGCTGCAGCGCCCTTCGCTTCTCCTGCTCGTCCGGATTGGCACTGCACAGTCCCATGGAATGCGCGACTCTCACCTTCATCTCCAGGGGCCACTGCTCAAAAGAACCGTACAGTTCAAACAGCACCTCCATCCAGTCAGCAGAAACATAGCCGAAATAGAAATAGTTGAATTCATCGAAGATACCGCCCGGCGTCAGCGCCGTATTCTCCAGATACTCTCTCTTTTCCTGAACCGGCATCGTATTCTTTGCTTTCTCCGCGTCTTTTTTCAGCTTAGTCAATGGTTTCAGGAAATTCAGCTCTTCCAGTGCAAAACGCTCGAGAATTCCCCTCTCTTGCCTGTCCAGTGCATTCCCATACTGCCTGCGCGCCTGCTCCGCCTTCTCACAGCTGCGATAATAGTTATCACATTTCTCCCGGATATAAAAATAAAGATATTTACAGAAGTAATACCTTGCCTTTTCACGAACTGCCGAAAATTTCTCCTGATTATCCCTCATAAAGCTCTGGAACTCTTCCGGTTTTTCTTTGGTCCGAATCTCCTGCTCCATCCACCTTGTCAGCATCTCGGTCTGCAGGTTACCCGAGGACTCCTGCGAAACGTACTGTTTCAGCTGCTGCAGTGTGATTTTCCCGCCCCTGAAGATATTCTGCTCTGCAGAAGCCGCCAGATCACAATAATTTTTGCACTCCTCAAAAAACCGTTTCCATTCGCCGTAAGCCATATGATGGTCAAACGCATAGATCAGACTCGCCTCATAAAAACTTCTGGCATACAAAGCTTCACAGTCATGCTCCAGAAGTTCTGTATTTACCCGCGCCGCATCCCAGCCGGCGGCAAAGCCCTTCCCCAGTATCTGGAGACGCAGAGGCATCTGAACCGGTTGTTTTTCTTCAGCTGCAGTCTCCAGCAGTTCAGGAAGCTCCACGAAGTTCATGCTGAGATTCTGTATCATATTTTCAAATAAACATGCTTTTTTCTTATCTCCCATCTCATTTCTCCTCGTCTGTCACAATTCCTCTGCGGGAATACATCTGAGAACCTCTCTCAGTCCGTATGCCACGCCGTCCTCATTGTGGTGTTTCGTCAGATAATGCGCCGCCGCGCGGCAGTTGTCGGAGGCATTCGCCACGGCGACCCCGTACCCTGCAAACTTCAGCATATCCACATCATTGTCCCCATCCCCAAAGGCCGCCACATGATCCGGTGATATCCCGAGTCTTTCTGTCACAAAGCGCAGTCCGGTATGTTTGCCTGCATCCCTGTGTGATATCTCGATCAGCTGCTGCACGGAGGATGTGATATAAACTTCCGAATCTGCCCCGGCGATCCGTTCCCAGATGCGCTGTTTCATCTGCGCATCCCGAACGACGATATCCATGCTGTCCAGTTCATCCATATGTGCCTTGATAAACTGTACGATATCCGGTTCGAGACGCCTTGTATTCTTCACATACTCGACAGCCTGCAAAGAGGTCCCGTATTTTACCGGATTCTCTATGAGATCCCGGTCAGCATACGCCGCGCCATCGACAAACGCCTCATACGTCACCGGCTCATCCGCGGACATTTTCAGTATGGTATCCACGGACGCGCTCCGAATCTTATACTGTTTCAGACAGGTATGATCTGAAATCCGATAGATCGCTGCCCCATTTGAAGTCACCGCGTACTCGATTCCTGCAATCCCTGTCACTTCTGTTGGAAGCGTGGAGTAAGCCCTGCCGCTTGCGATCACAATATGTATGCCTGCCTTAATAGCCTGTTCGATCGCCCTCAGGTTTCCCGGACTCAGTTTTCCCTGTACATTCAATGTCGTGCGGTCCAGATCAAGCGCCACACATTCTATTTTTATCCCCATATCGACCTCTTTTTGTATGTGCAATTCAAGTATGTTCCAGTTCCTATCATATCAAATTTTTTTTCAAAATTCCAGCATCTCCAGGTAACTGTCCAACCGTGCTTAACATATCCCGATAACAGTTTTTCCATTGCGCCGGGATTATGCTTTGCATGATACGCATCAAACGCATTGTAATACGAAATCCTGTCTGTAAACCACTCCCCTCCTTCCCTTGACCTTCCGCCCTCACCTGCTATACAATAACGTTAGCGTTATCCGACATAGAAAAGGAGCGATACCCATGGAAAGACTTATTGACCTGCACGTGCATTCTGACTGTTCGGACGGAACCTTGAGCCCGGAGGAGCTTATCGTCCATGCGCATGAACATCAGTTGTGCGCAATCGCACTGACAGACCACGACACGATCGCCGGGATTGAACGGGCGAAAAAAAAAGCTGAGGAATACGGCATCGAGCTGATACCGGGAATTGAATTTTCAACGAATTATAAGGGGAAGGATGTGCACATCCTGGGACTTGGTATTGATACAGCGAATGATCACTTCGTGGAATCACTTCAGCAGTTCCTCGATTCCCGTGATCTGAGAAATGAAAAAATGATACAGGCATTGAATAATCACGGCGTATCCATCAGTCATGAGCAGATGGCGGAAGAATATCCGGATTCGGTATGGACCCGGGCACATTTTGCAAGATTTCTGTCAGAACATGGCTATGTCAGAGATATACCAGACGCTTTTGCCCGTTATATCGGGGACGACTGCCCGTGCTTTATTCCGCGTGAAAAGGTGACGCCGTTTCAGGCCATACAGCTGGTTCACGAAGGCGGCGGCTTCGCTGTACTGGCGCATCCGCTGCTTTATCATATGAATGATGCAGACCTTTACTTACTCGTAAAAGAGCTGAAAAAATCCGGGCTGGACGCCATGGAAGCCATCTACTCTGCCAACCGCTGGATGGATGAGAGTAACATGAAACGCCTGGCGAGAAAATACAGTCTGAAGATCACCGGCGGTTCTGACTATCACGGCGCGGGCAAGCCCGGAATCGAAATCGGAGTTGGCCGTGGAAATCTTTCGATTCCCTATGAAATATGGGCAAATCTGCAAAAAACTTAAATGCCTGCGGCACTACCGGCCGCGGTTATCCGCAGTTTCCTTACGGATTTCTCCCATTCCGGCATTTATCGTGCCATTCTGGTAGATACAATTGTCTGACGGCGCAACATAACCGGCCGCAGCTTTCGTACCTGCCAGATTTTTCAATACCTGTTTTTCAACTTCTGCAATCAGATTCATAGTATTTACCTGTCCCTTTCTGTGTGATAGACTTCATTGTAACATTCCCCTTCAATCAAAAAAGAGCCTGCATTCCAGGCTCTTTTTTCGGCCATCAGATTTGCTACACATAATGTAACTCAACTCCGATGGTTTGTCAATATCCTTATATTATGTTCTTTTTATAATAATCTTACGTTTTATTCTTCCGCGGGTTCCGCGGGAATGAATACTCTCTGATCACCATGCGTCCGTGGCTTCTTTGCATTTGCTGTCGCCTCCTGGCAGAAACTTCTCTGTGAATCGATCAGTACCTTGCCGCGCTTGTCAATTTTCTCATAGCTTCCGTCCGGCTGCAGAACGTGTGCCTTCACATTATCTTTCAGCTGAAGGTCCAGAATATGCTTTACTTCCTCCTTCAGCTTCGGATCTTCAACCGGAAAACTGATTTCTACGCGCTTATCCAGGTTTCGCGGCATCCAGTCAGCACTGCCCATATAGATCTCTTCCTGACCATTGCTGTAAAAATAAAAGATTCTGGCGTGTTCCAGGAAATTCCCGACGATCGAATGTACGGATATATTTTCACTGACCCCAGGTATTCCAACCTTCAGACTGCAAATTCCCCGCACAATCAGATCAATTTTTACACCTGCGGCAGAAGCGGCATACAGTGCAGCAATGATATCTCGGTCACACAGAGAATTCACCTTGGCAATAATATGTGCTGTCTGCCCTTTTCTGGCATGTTCCGCTTCCATCTCGATCAAGTGAAGGAAACGGTTCCGCATCCAGAGCGGTGCCACCACCAGCTTATTCCAGCTGCCCGGTTCTGAATAACCGGACAGCATATTGAACACCGCTGTTGCATCCTCGCCTATCCTCGCATTACATGTCAAAAGCCCGCAGTCTGTATAAAGTTTCGCGGTAGAGTCATTATAATTTCCGGTCCCCAGATGAACATATCTGCGGATTCCACTCTCCTCCCGCCTTACCACCAGCGTGATCTTGCTGTGTGTTTTGAGTCCCAGCAGTCCATAGATGACGTGGCATCCTGCCTTTTCCAGCATCTTCGCCCACACTATATTGTTCTCCTCGTCAAACCGGGCTTTCAGCTCAACCAGTACAGTAACCTGTTTTCCGTTCTCTGCCGCCTGTGCAAGCGCTGCGATGATCGGTGAGTTACCGCTGACACGGTACAGCGTCTGCTTGATCGCCAGGACCTCCGGGTCTCTCGCCGCCTGTCTGACAAAATCGACGACCGGTTCGAAGCTCATATACGGGTGATGCAGCAGAATATCACCCTTTCTGATATTCGTAAAAATATCTTTCTCATTTTGAAGTGCCGGAACTGCGGCTGGCACATACGGTGGTGTTTTGAAATCATCGTATCCCTTCATCCCGTACATCTTCATCAGGAATGTAAGGTCAAGCGGTCCGTTGATATGAAATACATCTTCCTCCCTGATGTCAAACTCTTTTTCCAGAATCGCAAGAAGTCTCTTGTCAATCCCGTCCTGTACCTCAAGACGGATCACTTCTCCCCACTGCCTTTTTTTCAGCTGTTTCTGTATCTCCTTTAAGAGATCCGCAGCCTCGTCCTCATCGATCGTCAGATCTGCATTCCGCATGATCCGGTATGGATAAGAACAGACGACATCATAGCTGAGAAACAGTTTTCCGATATTCCGCTCGATGACTTCCTCCAGCAGGATGATACAGCGTTCTCCATTCTTGCCATCAGGAAGTGCGATGATCCTCGGCAGTACCGACGGCACCTGAACTGTTGCAAATTCCAGCGCCTCTTTATTTTTCTTCGTATCTTTTTTTCTGATCAATGCCCCGATGTTTAATGTCTTATTTCTCACCAGCGGAAACGGACGCGAAGAATCCATCGCCATCGGTGTCAGTACGGGATAGACATTTTCCTCGAAATACGTATCCACATACGCAGCCTGTACCTTACTCAGCTGTTCATGAGAGCTGACCACATTGACTCCAATGTTGCCAAGCGCCGGGATGAGTGACCGGTTGTACGTATTATACTGCGCCTGAACAAGCTCGTGCGTCCTGGGGCTTAGTTCCTTCAGCTGTTCTTTCGGTGAAAGACCGGCGATATCCGGCTTCGTATATTCCGCATGCACCATATCTTTCAGGGAAGCCACACGGATCATAAAGAATTCATCCAGATTAGAAGCTGTAATGCTCAGGAACTTCAGACGTTCAAAAAGCGGAATATTTCTGTCTTTTGCCTCACTCAGAACACGTTCATTGAACCCGATCCAGCTAAGTTCGCGGTTTCTGTAATACTCCGGTTTATTCCATTGCGAATAGTCCATCATCACCCCTCCTATATTGTCTTCCTGACCTTAATCACTGGCCGTATGCTGTAAACCTCTTCAAAAAAGTCCAGTTTATCCTGCACCAGTCCCCGTTCCAGTGTAAAATCCTTTTTCGTGTCTATCGTAAGAATCAGTTCATTTTCTTTAATGGATGCCTTCATGGTATCGATCTTCTGCATGTGGCTCCTGTCCAGCGCATTGACCAGACGTAAGATAGCGGTCAGCTTCGCGACCCGGATATAGTCTGTTTCTCCCAGATCTGCGATCCTGTTCATCGCTGCATAATCATCAAACGGCAGCGTATTGTACCTGACTGCCAGTGCGATCATCTGCCGCTCACGGTGGGACAGCCCGATGATCTCGGTGGACATAATAATATTGAACGAACATTCCGCCACATTGCTCAGACTGATATATTTTCCGCAGTCATGAATCTGGACTGCCACTTCCAGAAGCAGCTGTTCCCGCTCCGTCAGCCCGTGTATGCGTTTCATTGCATTGCATACTGTTCGGGCCAGTCTTGACATCAGCTGCGTGTGATTCTTGCTGACCGCATACCTTCTGCCGATATTTCTGGCTGCCATAACGATGTCATTGTCAAAATTATGATCCGGTTTAATGATTTTTGACTTCTCCGCATAATCATACGCAACACCGTCCGCCAGACGGATTCCCGGAATCCAGATACTCTGGGCACCCATCTCCTGGATCAGCCGTTTGTTGATGATGGCCGTCGGAATCATCAATGATGCATATTCCAGCGGAATCCCCAGTCTGACGGCAAGTTCAATGGGAGAACGTCCGATGATCGTCCGGTACCACTCCATATATTCTTCCTGTGTCAGCACCTTGGAATCCAGCCTTTCACGGTTATACAGGATGGAGTCTGTAAAGTTATTTCCGATCAGTATGACATTACTGATCTTTCTGTCCTTCAGATGCAGCTTCATGAAACTGGCGATTTCATTTCGTATCAGCTCCTCAACCAGCATCTCATAGTGCGTCGTCTCATTCTCCACAACAGCAAGACGTTCTCTCACGCGCAGGCTTCCAAGCTTTACGTTTTGTGTCGTGATCAGATTATCTTTATCGAACAGCGAGATCTGAATGCTTCCGCCGCTGACGTCCACGATCGCGGTTCCCTTCTCAATGATTTTCTGGAAAGCATCTCCTCTGGACGCAATTCCCTTATAGCCCAGAAAACGCTGCTCCGAGTTACTCAGGATGTTGATCCGGATTCCTGTTCTTTGAAAAATAGTTTCCAGCACGATCATGGAATTCTTGGCCTCCCGGATGGCACTCGTCGCAACGGCCCTATAATCCCCGATCCGATAACCAGCCATGATTTGTGTCATATCCTTAATGATCGCGCACAATTCATCGACCAGCCCGGCTGACACCCTGCCCTCTGCGTACGTCTCTTTTCCGAGCTCAATGCGGTGCGTTACATGATCGATGGATTTGATGCCCCCTTTGCGGGAGAGCTCAAATACATTAAGGTTCACACTGTAAGATCCCACTTCAATTGTTGCAAACATGGTGACCTGCATATACTTTCCTCCGTTTGGTGCTTTTTTTGACGACTGCTATTGCTGTCCCAGCAGATAATCAATAAACTGCTGGGCAGTTCTCCCCGACAGTCCCCCGTGGCTGAGTTCCCATTTGTTGGCTTCCAGCAACAGCTTTTCCTCCGGCATATTCACGTGATACCGATCTGCCAGAGTCTTCACGATATTCTGGAATTCCTTCTTATCCGGTGCACAGAAAAAGATGGATACGCCGAATCTCGATACCAGCGACAGCTTTTCCTGTACCGTATCAGAAGAATGCAGATCGTCCCGCCGCTCTTCCTTGTCACTGAATTTTTCCCGGACAAGGTGCCGCCTGTTTGACGTCGCATAGATCAGGATATTGTCCGGTTTCTTTTCCAGACCGCCCTCAATCACCGCCTTCAGATATTTATACTCAATTTCAAAATCCTCAAAAGATAGATCATCCATGTAAATGATAAACTTATAATTTCTGTTTTTGATCTGTGCAATCACCGCATTCAGATCCTGGAACTGATGCTTATATACCTCGATGATTCTCAGTCCCCGATCATAGTACTGGTTCAGGATACCTTTGATGCTCGACGATTTTCCAGTCCCCGCATCCCCGAAAAGCAGGCAGTTGTTGGCTTTCTTTCCGCTGACAAAAGCCTCCGTATTGTCAATCAGTTTCTTTTTCGCAATCTCATATCCGACGAGATCAGTCAACTGTACATGTGCGATGTTCGTGATCGGCAGAATTTCCACATCCTCTTTCGTGTGGTCGATTCGAAAAGCCTTGTGAAGACCCAGTTTTCCGACCCCAAAGTCTTTATAAAAGCTGACCATGTCATCCATGAATTCTTCCACACTCTCACAGCCCTCCAGACGCTGGCTCAGAGTGCAGATACGGTCGCGGACCCGTTTGTTGAACAGTTTCCTGTTCTCATCCGCCCCGGTATTTTGATAGTTGCAGATAATTGCACTGTCATTAGACTGAAATACCTCATCAAACACCGTCAGATCAAAATCATATAATTCTTTAAAGCGCACGAAATCATGTTTCGCCATCTGATTGACACTGCCCTCCACATGTCCCACGATCTCACACGCTGTGCTGAACGCATTTTCCTTATTTACAAGCAGGTATGTCAGATAGTCATGCCAGAGATTCCCTGAAAAACCGTACGCTCCCGCCATCTCCACAAGCCCGTTCAGACATTGATAATACACATATCGAAACATCTCCGTCTCATCCTGATTCTGTATCGCCTGTATGATCTTCGTAACACGCTCAAGAATCTCTCCCTGTTCAAAGTCACGGTATAAAATACACTCCTCTATTCTGGTCACGTTATCTCCTTCTTTCTCTGTTATCGATAATTTCCAAACACACGCAGTGCGCTGGCTTCCTGCTCAATCCCGCGCAGCGCATTTTTCACGGCACTGTCATTCAGGTTTCCCTCAAAATCCACGAAAAAACGATATTCCCAGTTCTTCTCAGGAAGAGGCCTTGATTCAATCTTGGTCATATTGAGATCGTTATAAATGAAATGAGCCAGAATATTATAAAGTGTACCGCTTTCATGTGGCAGTTCAAAACAGATACTGATCTTATCAGCATCAGAAGTGTAGATTTTTTTCCGGGATACTATGATAAAGCGAGTGGAATTCGTTTCACTGTAAAAAACTTTGTCGTTTAAAATTTCAAGCCCAAAATATTCTGCCGCCTGCCGGCTTGCGATAGCCGCCTGGCTGATGTTGGCATCTTCCCTGACCTTTTTCGCCGCAACAGCCGTATTCAGAAGTTCTACTTCTTTCCAGTCCGGATGTTCATCCAGGTATTTCCTGCACTGGCGCAGCGCCTGCGGATGAGAATACACCGTCCTGATATCTTCGATGCCACTGCCCGGTACCCCCATCAGCACGTGTTCCGCCCGGATGATCTGCTGTGCGACAATATTGTGCTGATACTCCACCAGAAGATCATAATTATCCGCCACGATCCCAGCGGTTGAGTTCTCGATCGGCAGCACCGCATAATCTGCTTTTCCGTCTGCGATCGCGTCCATCGCGTCCCGCCATGTCTCTACATGAAAACTGTCCACAGATTCTCCGAAATATGTGTGTGTCGCGGCAAAGCTGTAGGCACCCTCAACACCCTGGAAAACGACTCTCACCTGTTCCGTCGGAAGTTTTTCCACTTCGCAGAAATCGCTTTTTACCGCCACACCGTTTTCTGTCAGCAGCTGATACTGACGTTTCCTGCTGATGGACATGATCTGCTGAAACAGTTCCTGTACACCCTTGGCATTAAAATCGTTGGATGCTCTTTCCTTCAGCACCTTCAGTTTCTGAATCTCCCGCTCCTTGTCAAAAACCTGTTTTCCGGTTTCGATCTTAAACTGAGCCACCTCACCAGTCAAATGCATGCGCCTTTCAAACAGTTTCAGTATTTCATCATCGATCTCATCGATCTGATTCCGTATCTCCTGTAAATCTATCATTTTGTTTCTCCCTTTTTGATTTCTCCTGTCCTCTCCTTCACAAGCCTCGTCACTTCTCCGACAAAAGAAAGCGAGCCGAAAGAGAGGATCGCATCCTCAGAATTCGCCGCAACAAAGCTTCTGCCCACCGCCTCCTTGAGCGAAGTACATGCTGTCACTTTTGGGTTAAACTCCCTGATGACTTTTGCAAACTCATCTGCCGGCAGCGCCCGTTCGGGATCCGGCGGCGTTACTGTAAAAATACAGTCTGCCATCCCTGCCATCAGTTCAGCTATCTGCCGGTAATCTTTATCCCGAAACATACCCATGATAAAAATCAGGCGTTTTTGGGGAAAGTAAGTCTGAATCGACTGGCGAAGTTTCATCGCAGCATCCGGATTATGTGCCCCGTCCACAATAAAATATGGATTTCTGGACAGTACAGTAAACCTGCCTTCCCAGCGCGTCTTCAGAAATCCTTCTTCGATCTCCTCTCCGGTCACGTTAAATCCCAGCTGGCGAAGTGCCATAATACACTCAAGCGCCAGCACAGCATTCTCGATCTGAGGACTTCCCGCAAGCGAGATGGTGATCTCACTCCCATGATACCGAAAAGTCTGATGTTCCACCGTCACATCCCGTACAACAGCCTCCTGCGGCTTGGCCGCAATAAACGGATTTCCCTTCTCCGTGCAGATTGCCCAGACGGCATCCTCCACCTCCGGCTCCTGCTTCCCCATTACCACAATCGCTCCCGGTTTTATGATCCCTGCCTTATTTGCTGCGATCTCCAGCAGGTCATTTCCCAGTACTCCGATATGGTCCAGGCTTATGGAAGTAAGTACTGCCATCTTTGTCGTCCGGATTACATTTGTTGCATCTGTGGCTCCCCCCATTCCGCACTCAAGTACCACAATATCACATTTCCGGTCTCTGAAATACAAAAATGAAAGCACGGTTTCAATCTCAAACGGCGTGGGATGCTTAAGTCCCTCCGCTGTCATCTGCTGCATAACGGGTATCAGCTGTTCCATATAAAGGGTAAAATCCTCTTTGCTGATGTACGCTTCATTGATCTGAATCCGTTCTCTGTAAGAATAGATAGTAGGAGAAATATATCTCCCCACCCGGTATCCGGCGCACTGCAGTACCGTTGCAATATACGCCGCCACAGAGCCCTTGCCGTTTGTCCCCGCGATATGGATGAATTCCAGGTCATCCTCCGGATGCCCCAGTCTCTCCAGTAAATTTTCTGTGTTAGAAAGACCCATATTTCCGGCATATTTCCATGCATCGTCTATATAAGCCCTTGCCTCTTTATAGTTCATAATCCACTCCTTATCAGTTAAAAGTTATTATATTACAAGAGCAGGCGGATTACAAGGAAGTTTGCGCTTGAAATCGACTGTGTTTTATTATATGATGGGATGCAGAGGATTGTAGGAAAACACTATCCATAGAAGGAGGCATATATGAGACATTTAATGAGTCCGCTGGATTTTTCCGTGGAAGAATTGGATCGTCTGCTCGATCTTGCAAACGACATAGAAAAAAAGCCTGAAAAATATGAACACATCTGTGACGGCAAACGTATAGCTACACTTTTTTATGAACCCAGTACCCGCACACGTCTGAGCTTTGAGGCCGCCATGATGAATCTTGGCGGTAAAGTACTTGGATTTTCCAGTGCCAGCTCCAGTTCCGCAACGAAAGGGGAGAGTGTTTCAGATACGATTCGCATGGTATCGTGCTATGCAGATATCTGTGCCATGCGCCACCCCAAAGAAGGCGCACCACTTGTCGCATCCATGGTATCTTCCATTCCGGTCATCAATGCCGGTGACGGTGGTCATCAGCATCCGACCCAGACACTCACCGATCTATTGACCATCCGTTCCTTAAAAGGACGCCTTGATAATCTGACCATCGGCCTTTGCGGCGATTTAAAATTCGGACGTACCGTCCATTCTCTGATCGAAGCCCTCGTACGCTATACCGGAGTAAAATTTGTTCTCATATCACCGGAAGAGCTTCGTGTTCCCGACTATATCCGTGAAGACGTGCTGGAACGCAACCAGAAAGAATATAAAGAAGTGATCCGCCTGGAAGATGCACTTCCGGAGCTCGATCTTCTGTACATGACACGTGTCCAGAGAGAGCGTTTCTTTAACGAAGAAGATTACGTGCGCATGAAAGATTTCTATATCCTGGACAAAGCAAAAATGGCCCTGGCTCCCGAAGATATGCTGGTCCTCCATCCGCTTCCTCGGGTTAACGAAATATCCACAGAAGTTGACAACGATCCAAGAGCCGCATACTTCCGTCAGGTGCAGTACGGAGTATATGTCAGAATGGCACTGATTCTCACATTACTGGAGGTGAAAACATGTTAAATGTCGGCGCTATCAACGAGGGCTTTGTGCTTGACCACATCAAAGCAGGAAAAAGTATGACCATTTACCATGATCTGCAGCTGGACAAGCTGGACTGCTGTGTCGCGATCATCAAAAATGCCCGTAGCAGTAAAATGGGCAAGAAGGACATTATCAAAGTGGAATGCCCGGTAGATATGCTGGATCTTGACATCCTGGGTTTTATCGACCATAACATTACCGTCAACATTATCAAAGACGGCCGTATCAGCGAAAAACGTGAGCTGTCACTTCCAAAGCAGATCAAAGACGTTATCAAATGCAGAAATCCGCGCTGCATCACTTCGATTGAGCAGGAACTGAAACATATTTTCATACTGACAGACCCCGAGCGGGAAATCTACCGCTGTAAATACTGCGAAGAGAAATACGAAGGCGACCGCCGTAAGAAGTAGGAAAAGAGGAACAGCTGCACTGATGATTTTACTCATCACCGTGCAGCTGTTCTTTTCTGTTTTCATTTATCATATTTAAAAACCGCTCATGCCACAGCGGACTGCCTTTTTTCAGAAAAACAGGGCTGCCTTTCTGATCCAGGAAACAATGTGCCGTCTCCCCCGTACATCGTACCTGACCGCTTTCTTTTTCAGTTATCACATAGCCGATACGCATGCGTATGCCATTGTAGGAGACTGGGCGGACCGCAATACATACAGTTTCACCAAACCTGGTCATATTTTTATACTGGCTTTCGACTTCCAGCACCGGAACCATAAGGCCGTCCGCCTCCAGATCCTGATAGTGGATACCTGCCTGTTCCATAAAATCGATTCTGGCTTCTTCAAACCAGCGGATATAGTTGGAGTGATGGATGATTCCCATCTTATCCGTCTCATAATACTGTGCTTTATGTTCATACGGTACGATCTGCATCTGCCCATCCTCTTCGTTTCATTTCCTGATAAAGCCTTGCCACCGGAAGACCGACCACATTCTGGTAGTCCCCTTCGATGCTCCGGACGAATACCGCTGCAAGCCCCTGAATTCCATAAGCGCCTGCTTTATCGAGAGGCTCCCCGGTACGGATATACCATTGGATCTCATCATTTGACATTGGGTAAAAAGTGACTCTTGTCTCCTCTGCAAATGTAACCGCAGTACGGCTGTCGCCAGGTCCGCACAGCAGCGTAACTCCGGTAAAAACACTGTGGGTCCTGCCCTGCAACATTGAGAGCATCACAGCGGCGTCCTGTGGACTCGACGGCTTACCGAGGATCTGTCCTTCGTGGACAACAATGGTATCCGCGCCGATGATCAGTACATCACTGTCTTGCTGCACACCTATTTCCCGGGCTTTCTGCAATGAGAGTTCTTTTACAGCCTCCACCGGATCAGTCGTCTGGATCCGTTCCTCCCCGCAGGCGGGAATGACCGTAAATGTCATGCCGATCTGCGAAAGCAACTCTTTTCGTCTTGGCGATTTTGAAGCAAGTATGATCTGTCTCATAACTTTCTTTTCCTTTCGTGTGGTAAGCAGAACGATAAGCCGGGTTATGTCGTGAATGATCATCTGTCTAATGCTGCTGTTGCCGGCAGCCTCAAGCGACCCACCTAAAAGCGTGACGGGCAGCCACATTGCTTTTTGTTCGGTCTTGCTTCGGATGGGGTTTACATGTGCCCTGTCTGTTACCAGACAGGCGGTAGTCTCTTACACTGCCCTTCCACCCTTACCTGCACCTGGCAGGCGGTATATTTCTGTTGCACTGGCCTTGGAGTCACCTCCACCGGACGTTATCCGGCATCCTGCCCTTCGAAGCCCGGACTTTCCTCACCTGACACCTTTCGGTATATGTCAGCCGCGATCATTTATTCTACTTACCAACAACGATATATTCTAGCACGTTTTTTTTATTTTGTCTATTCTCTCTTACAATCAAAATGGAACTACCAGACAGTAACCGGCATATTTCTGATTCTCTGTTCTCTTATCCGGTCCAGCATCGGTTCACAATGTGCATCCAAAAAAGAATCCTTCTCTTCTGACAACCCCTGCCTTCGCAGCTCTGCCGCCACGATCAGGCAGATTCTCTCAATGATACACTCTGTTTTTTCTCCGCCCTGCGCCTCCGTCAGCTGCCCAAACAGATCATATGATCTGTTTAGAACCGGCAGATTTTTGATCCCCCGATGCATCCATTTGTAGTAAGGTGCATAGGTCCGGTTTAAAAGATAAACCATCGAAAGACCGGCCCTGATGAATTCAGAAAGCGCCAGAAGTGCCGCCATTGCGTCTTTCCGTTTCCAGCAACGCATATAATTGTATTGGCCCGCCTGCGCCATCGCGGCAGCTCTCACAGTGATTCTTTTGATGCGGATGTCCTCCGGGCATTCATACAGCAGGCGATTTCGTATCTCAGTAAAATGATCACCGGGATCTTTAAATACCGCACCATTCACGGCCGTTGCGAGACTGGATTCCGGCACACGCAGCCACTCTTCCAGTTTCACTGGTCCCCCAAAATATCCGGTATATTTACTGTACCATGTCTGCGTACACAAAACACCTACTCTTCCCTGACCGTGACCTGTCACTTTTCTGGCCGGATATCCCTGGAATATTTCTGGAAGACAGTCGTAGACATCCTGTACCTCCTGCCCGTATTTCAAATAATCAGCGCCATTCAGCCAAACACAAAAGGAAGGACCAAAGTCATGATCTTCGGAATACAAGTCATCAAAGCCAAAACACTCAGAGCCTTCACCGGCCAGCCCGATGGTCATCCTGTCAAAAAGTTGTGGAAATCTCTGTCTCAGCCTTTCTCTTCCATATGCTTCATAATAGGCTCTGGATAACTCTAAACCATTCATATAACCGGTCCCTCCTCCAGCTTCTCACTGGCGCGTGAAAGATTTCGGCAGGCTATTTCGTATTCTGCATTTCTTCCGAAGAAACGCTCCGTATATTCCGCAGCTTTTTTATAGGCGGCCGCTGCCTGCCCATACTCACCGGATTCATAGCAGAAAGTCCCCAGCATATTCAGCGCGGCTGCATAATGTACATTTTTCTCATCGTCCAATTCTTCAAAGATTTTCAGAGCTCTGGCGATACACTGATGTCCTTTTGTTGTCTCCCCCATACGGTGGTACAAGATTCCCAGATTCGTTTCCGTCACCGCCACCTCATGGCCGTGCCCTGGCATATTTTCGATCAGCGGCAGCGCCGTCTCCAGATGGCTGGCGGCCCGGGAGAGCTGTCCCAGTTCCTGGCAGGCCAGAGCCAGATTGTTATGTACACTGGCATAGGCGTAGGACTGGCAGTCTCCCATCCTCTCATGGATATTTAATGCTTCCTGAAAAAGGGAAACAGCCTGTTTATGCTCTCCCATCAGTCTATAAGTTCCTGCCATATTATTAATAGAAGCAGCGTATTCCACTGTGTCCTTTCCTTTTAGTTCCAGGATCAGTTTCTGAGACTTCCGGAAGGCCAGCAGCGAATCCTGATAACGACTGGTCCCCCTGTAAAAGGATCCCATCTCATTATAAACCATGCAGCACAGAATCGGATTCTTCTGTTTTTCTTCCAATTGCCGGGCACACCCCGCAAGAAACTGCTCGATCCGCTGCATATCATGGGTTCGATATTGCGTTCCCAGCTGATGATAAAATTCCTTCGTATTCCATTCTGAAATCCCTATTGCCTGTTTTTCCGACATCTATACTCCCACACCCCTTCTCCATATTATATAGAGGAAACTTTTCCTATAGTTTTAATTATTCACGCTTTGTCCTTTTTCTTCCAAGTATTGTTTTTTCAATGTTTTCTGCTGAACCCAAGCAAATCTATTGCATTTTCCACAACAACATTGTATAATAAAATTACATTTCAGGCAACTTATTTTTCCTGCGATTCAACCAGGGCACAGGCTGAAGTACTCTGCCTTTATTCCGTACACACGCCAGAAAAAAAAGGAATATGATATGATAAACAACAATTACGAAGGATACAATCTGAAGGGAACCATTCTCAGACTGGAGCGCAGTTCCATCTATGACGGCGATGGTTATCGCACTGTGGTCTTTATGAAAGGCTGTCCTCTCCGGTGCCAGTGGTGCTCTACACCTGAGAGCCAAAATTATAGAATCGAAGAAGTAAAAGGGAACAGATACGGCAAAATCATGACCGTCGAGGAAGTTCTTCAGGAAGTTCGCAAAGACATTCCTTTTTATTTCCATTCCGGCGGCGGAATGACTGTCTCCGGCGGGGAGTTGCTCAGTCAGCCTGAATATGTGCGGTGTCTTCTTACGCGCGCCCGCTGGGAGGCCATTGACACTGCCATTGAAACGACACTGTATGGAAGCTGGGAGGCAGCCGAACCTATCCTGCAGGTTTCCAATACGGTATTCGCAGACCTGAAATTCACTGATGACGAAAAGCACAGGGAATATTGCGGGGTCTCGAATAAACTTATCCTGGAAAACCTGAAAAAGGCGGGAACTATGAATGCAGATTACAAGCTGATCATCCGCACACCTCTGATACCGGGCATCAATGACTCAGAGGCAGAGCTCGGGAGTATCGGGCGCTTCTGTGCACAGCTTACGAATCTGGATTATCTCCAGCTCTTACCCTATCATCGGTTAGGTTCTGATACTTATCGAAAGTTAGGACGTCCCTATCCCATGAAGGACTTACGTACCCCTTCTGCAGAGCATATGGACTGGTGTCAAAATATCATAGGAAAGTATGTGAAAACTGTGATTTGAAAGGAGACCCTCATGGCCCCGGAAATGAAAAAAGAAAAAGAATATGTATCCTCCATTATCCGTATGGAATGGAAACTGTTCGATCAGGTACAGAACATCGGAGGGCGCGCTGCCTGCCAGGATAACTGGTCCACATTTCAAATCATGCGTTCCAGCCAGCTGCTGCCCTGGTCCCCGGAGCTTCTGAGCAGCTACCGCGATGATCTGCTGGAAGCAAAAGCCGCCGGGCGAAACCCGCTCAGTGAAAAATACGGTTACATGATGGAACGCACCTGTCCGGAGGAATACCAAAAGATCCGCCGGCTGCTGCCTCAACCCGGCGAAGCAAAACGCCGCCTGGCCGAATCGATCTGTCAAATTCAAGTCGGCTGGCAGGAAGAGATCGCCGCCCGCTGGCCTTACCTGGCACACCGGGGAAGAGCCATTCATGCCCGGGAAGACGGTCCCCATGTGACCTCCTTTGAAACTTATCTCCGGGGTGAGCTGCTGACATATTCCGAAAAAACACTCGAACTGTATGCAGCCCACGCAGAAAAGCTGCAGCAGAAAGGGTTGAATCTCAATCAGCAGATTCTGGAACATACCGTCTCACAATACGGCTATCACTCACTGGATGAGGCTGATCATGAAATGCGCAGACGTTTCAGCACGGCAGAATAAATAAAAACGGCAGTCTGCCCAGTGAATACACACCGGCAGCCCGCCATAAGATACAAGCTTTTTATACCAGAAAACAGCTCCCGCCTATAAACTCGCGAAGAATGGAATTTCTCGGGATATCCTCCCCCGGCACGCCCACGAAATAGTCCAGGAATTTCAGCAGCCTGACAGCCTCATAGTATTCCAGGCATCCCGGCTGTATCTGAAACAACAGCGGTTCGGCATACAGCTTAAGGACAGCCAGTTCATATATCAATGCCGAATTATAGATGATATCCGCCTCTTCCTGGAACGGAAAGATATACTGCTCTTCTCCCCGCCTTACGGAACTCCACATCGCAATGGTCTCCTGAGCAGAAGTTCCCCGCGTCCGGTTGTCTCTGACAATCCGCCGCAGGAGACGTCCGTCTGTCGTAGGAATCCGATTATGTTCATCTACATTCAGCTGTGTCAGTGCACTGATATAGATTTTAAACTTATTCATTTTCGGCAGTGCATAGCTCAGCTCATCGTTCAGCCCGTGGATGCCCTCGATGACAAGTACGTCATCCGGCCCCAGCTGCATATAGTCGCCCTTATATTCACGCCGTCCGTCAACAAAGTTAAACCTGGGGATCTCCACCGTATTTCCTTTCAGCAGTGCCGACATATCCCTGTTAAACCCATCGACATCAACCGCCTCCAGGCACTCATAATTCTTTTTGCCAAACTCATCAAGCGGAGTTTCCTCACGGTTTTTAAAATAATTATCCACCGCAATCGTATGAGGATTCATGCCGTGCGCCGCCAGCTGTATGGACAGACGCTGTGAAAACGTCGTCTTACCCGACGAAGAAGGACCCGCGATCATGATGAATTTCACATCCCTGCGCGAACTGATCTTCTCAGCAATGGCGGATATCTTTCCCTCCTGCAGCGCCTCTCCGATCAGCATCAGTTTCTGAATCCCGTTCCTGCTGATGTAATTGTTCAGTGCACCGACCATATCAACTTTCAGCATTTCGCCCCACTTTTCAGATTCTTTCTGAATGGCAAAGACTTTGGGCGACGGCTTAAACTCGGGGACTTCGTCAGGTTTTGACTGTTTTGGCATCTGCAGCACTACACCCTCATCGTAGGGAATGAGTTTAAAGTATTTCAGATATCCGGTATGCCAGGCCATGAAACCATAATAATAATCTTCAAATCCGTCAAGACTGTAGATATTCACTCTGGATACCCTTCGGAACCGGAACAGCTGTTCTTTTTCATACATCCCGTGTTTGTGAAAAATACGGGAGGCTTCTCCGCGGTCCACACTTCTCTTTAAAATGGGCAGCTTCTCCTCAACGATCCTGCGCATATGGTCTTCCACCTGTTCCAGAAACTCTGGTGTAATCTTGACATTACCCTGTATCGTGTAATAATATCCGTCGCTGACGGAATAATGGATCACCACTTTCCGGATATTCTCATATCCCGCAACGTGGTAGACTGCTTTTAACATCAGCAGCGTCATGCTTCTTTTGTATGTTTTATGCCCGATATTATCTGCAGTCGTAATGGGAACCAGTTCGCAGCTTTCTTTCAGTGTCTTATGCAGCTCCCGAAGCCGCCCGTTAACCATCACCAGCATCACCGCATACTGTGTGTCAGGCTTTATCGCCTCCACAATATTTCCATATGGCATTCCTTCCGGAAACTCTCTGGTAATTCCCTCCATTGTTACCCGATACATCTTTTTGTCCATAATTTCAGGCCTCCTGCACTATACTGCCGCAAACGGCGGCACAATATCCGCACCGCGCACCTCCAGTTCCGGAAACAGCTTCTGAAGCTGTTCCGTCATATACGGGATAAATACGGCTTCTGTCCCATAATGTCCGGCATCCACCACCGCCAGACCTTCTGCGACCGCATCGATCCCTGTATGATAATCAATATCCCCCGTGACGAGTACCTGGGCGCCTGCAGCAACGGCCGGTTTCACCACACTTTTCCCGGAACCGCCGGATATTGCCGCCGTCCTTATCACAGAATCCTGTTTCCCGTATACCAGTACCTGCGGAAGATGAAGCTTATCTTTCACATATTCTGCAAACCGGCCCAGCGTCATTTCTTCAGGAAGTAAACCTACCCGGCCGATCCCTTCTTCTCTGTTTGCTTCTCTGCATGTAACCATCAGCACTGAGGCGTCCCGAAGCTCCAGACTTGCCTGGTTCAGCTGTGCCATACCCATCACATCAAAATTTGTATGCATCGCATAATAAGCAGTATCCCCCGCAGCCAGCTTTAAAATCCGCCTGCCGAGGAATGTACTGTTGTTGATCTGTTTCACCGCGGAAAAGATCAGCGGGTGGTGCGAAATAATCATATCAGCCCCCCAGCCCTGTGCCTGCGCAAGGACATCATCTGTCACATCCAGCGTCACATAAATACGGGAGACTTTTTTCTCTTCCCGACCCACGAGCAGTCCGACATTGTCCCACTCCAGCGCATATTCCAACGGCCAGTTTGCTTCCAAAACTCTTATAATCTCTTTACATGTCATAGTATTCCAAAGCAGAAGAAATCTTCTGCATCTCCTGTCTGATTTCGGCAGTCCTTTTTTCTGATTTCGACTGCCCCTGTTCCTGAATCCGTGCAAGGATCTTTTCATTGTTATGTTGTTTCTTCTTCAGATATGCCTGCAGGACAGGATGTCTTTGTTCGAGCAGAAGCCTGCCATAGAGAAAAAAGATCTCACGGTCGTATTCCATTTTCCCCGGAACAGCCCTCATCATCTGATAATATTTTCCATCCTCACAGACCATATCCTCCTGAATGATCAGAAAGCCATTCTTCGCAAGGAATCGACGCACCTTGTCAATATCAGACTGTGGCTGAAGTATCACTTCCTTCATCGAACGCACAGTCTCCATCCCGGCTTTCAGGATATCAACAGTCAGACAGCCTCCCATACCGGCGATCAGCAGCGTTTCAGCCTCTCCCGGCTCAAGTCCCTCCAGGCCGTCCGACAGTCTTGTTTCTATGTACGGTGCTGCAGCCGACTTTGATATATTCTGCCTGGCCCGCTCAAGCGGCCCCTCATTGACATCCATCGCAATCGCACCGGAAATGACTCCCGCCTCTGCCAGTGCAATCGGAATGTAACCGTGGTCACAGCCGACGTCTGCCAGACGGTTTCCTTTTGTGACCAGCCGGGTGATCGCCGACAATCTTTTTGATAACTGCATCATTTTGCACCATTCTTAATCCAGATAATCCTTCAGTTTACGGCTCCGGCTCGGATGGCGTAGCTTACGCAGCGCCTTTGCCTCAATCTGACGGATACGTTCTCTCGTTACATTAAACTCTTTTCCAACCTCTTCCAGGGTTCTGGCCCTTCCGTCATCTAAGCCGAAGCGCAGTCTGAGTACCTTCTGCTCTCTCTCGGTCAGCGTGCCAAGCACCTCAACCAGCTGCTCTTTGAGCAGTGTAAAGGCAGCCGCATCCGCCGGTACCGGAACATTGTCATCCTGGATAAAGTCACCGAGGTGACTGTCTTCTTCTTCACCGATCGGCGTCTCGAGAGAAACAGGTTCCTGAGAGATCTTAAGAATCTCACGGACACGTTCCACGGACATGTTCATCTCCTCCGCAATTTCTTCCGGGGTTGGTTCACGGCCAAGCTCCTGCAGCAGCTGTCTGGACACACGGATCAGTTTATTAATCGTTTCCACCATATGGACCGGGATACGGATGGTTCTGGCCTGGTCTGCGATTGCTCTGGTGATCGCCTGGCGGATCCACCATGTGGCGTATGTGCTGAACTTATATCCCTTTCTGTAATCAAATTTTTCAACGGCCTTGATCAGACCCAGGTTTCCCTCCTGGATCAGATCCAGGAACAGCATACCGCGCCCTACATACCGCTTTGCTATGCTGACAACGAGACGCAGATTTGCCTCAGCCAGACGTTTCTTCGCATCTTCATCTCCTTCTTCCATCCGTCTCGCCAGTTCGATCTCCTCCTCAGCAGAGAGAAGCGGAACTTTACCAATCTCTTTTAAGTACATACGGACCGGATCTTCAATACTGATACCTTCCGGAACAGACAAGTCGATATTTTCCACATCAACCTCTTCTTCTTCCTCCAGATTAATCTCATCATCGTCCGACAGCAGAAGGACATCCGGTTCTTTCTCCGGCTCCACCATACGAAGTACGTCAATTCCGTTGTTCTCAAGATAATCGAACACTTTATCCATCTGTTCTGCATCCAATGGCATATCCTGAAGACAATCACTGATTTCCTGATACTCCAGAATGTTTTTTTTCTTTCTTCCCTGCGCTAAAAGTTCTGCCAGTTTCTCGTTAAATTTCGCGATATCCATTTCCATTGGTTTTCCATCCTTCCATAGCTTGTTTATATTTTATCCTTAATCAAAAGAAATATGCAGCTGCACTTTCCTCCCTTTCAAGTCCTCCAGCTTTTTCTTATCCTCCATGATTTTCATCAGGCCTTTCATGTCTGCAGGATCCAGGTGTTCTGTCCGGTAAGCAATGCTGTTCTCCAGCATCCGGCAGATCACATCCCACAGTGCCTGTGTACGCTGTGCATCATCCTGCAATGGAAATCGTGCGTTAAACACAGCCGCCACGGATTTTTGTTCCTCACTGTCCGAAAAGGCATTCAACAGCCTCGCCGGATTCACTTCTCCGTTCTGATGCTGTTCATACAGCATCCCTGCCACCGTGTGATACAGTGGCGTCGTAAAATCCTCAGGTGATATCCATTCGATAACTTCCTCAAAAATCCCTGGATATGTTACCAGCCAGGTAAGAAGCAGCTTCTGAGAAAGCTCATATCCACTTTCTTTCTCCTGTCTTCTGTGCTGTCCCGATTTTGGAGGCTCCGTCCGTGGGACCCCTGCTCCCTTCAGCGCCAGCCTTCCAACCAGACGCTGCAGCATATCGGGCTTCACCTGGTACTCCCTGGCGACAGCCTCCAGATAACTGGTGCGTTCAATCTCATCTTCAAATTCCAGCAGCATTTTTGCAACACTGTGAAAGAAATCAGACTGTCCCTGCGGATCTTTCATATCAAACCCTCTGCTGTCTATCATAACCTGAAACATAAAACCGTTTCGCCCATTCTCCAGACGTTCCTGAAATGCCCCGGCACCAGCTTCCTTGATAAATTCATCGGGATCCTTATACGGAGACAGGTCGATGACTCTGGCCGATACCCCTGCTGCCCTCAGCAGCGGAATCGCCCGGAGCGCTGCTTTTTGTCCTGCCTCGTCACTGTCATACAAAAGCAAAACCTCGTTCGAATATCGTTTGATCAGGTTTGCCTGCTGTGCCGTAAGTGCCGTCCCCAGCGAGGCGACCGCATTGTCAAATCCAGCCTGATGCATAGCGATCACATCCATATATCCCTCGCAGATAATGAGATTTTTCTTCCTGGCTGTCCTTGCAATATTCAGTCCGTACAGATTTCTGCTCTTGTCAAAAATGAGTGTTTCCGGAGAATTCAGATATTTAGGCTTTCCGTCTCCCATTACCCTGCCGCCAAATCCAATGACCCTGCTGCTGACGTCCATGATTGGAAACATTACACGGTTCCAGAACTTATCGTACATTCCTCTTTTTTCATCCGCCTGAAAAAGTCCGGATTTGCTGAGAACATCGTCCGTATACCCTTTACCCTTAATATACCGGTACAGGGAATCGCTGAATTTTGCAGAATAACCGAGCCCAAATTTCACGATTGTTTCATCCGACAGCTCCCGACCTCTAAGATAATGGTAAGCCTGTTCGCCCGCCTTATCTTTCAGCTGGTAGAAATAAAACTTTGCCGCCAGTTTATGTATCATCAGCAGCTGTGTCTTCAGGTCAGCCTGCTCCTTTGCTTCCTTTGAATACTCCTGAACAGGAAGCTGTACTCCGGCTCGTTCTGCCAGAAATTTTACCGCCTCCGTAAAAGTAAAATTCTCATATTCCATAATAAAGGTATAAACATTCCCTCCGGCTCCGCAGCCGAAGCAGTAATACATCTGCTTGTCCGGACTGACCGAAAATGAAGGGGATTTTTCATTATGGAACGGGCAGAGTCCAAAATAAGAACTTCCTTTGCGTGTCAGTTTCACATAGCCGGAAATCACATCTACGATATCATTCCTCTGCCGAATCTCTTCAATTAAATCTTCTGAATAGCGCATATCCTCTCCTGCCTGTTATTCTACATCCCAGCCGTGCGGCACAAAGATTTCCTGAAATTTATCAATTGAATACTGATCAGACATTCCGGAAATATAGTCACATACGACACGCTCCAACGGCTCTCCCTGCATGATAAGATTCCGGTATTCCCCTGACATACTCAACGGATGCTCCCGGTAGTACAGATACAGCTCTGTCAGCATTCGCTTTGCCTTTTCCTCTTCTTTTTTTGCCACCGGACTTCTGTACACGTAAGTGAACATCAGAGAGCGCAGCGTCTTCATTGCATCCTCTTTATCCGGCGACATCATGATTCTGTCTTTTCCATAACTGTTGATCACAATATCGTGAATCAGCGAATTGAGCCGCTCCCTTGTGGAGCCGCCGAGAACAACCCTGATCGTGATGGGAATATTATCCTCACTGATGATTCCGGCGCGTTCCGCATCATCCATATCGTGATGGATATAGGAAATCTTGTCACAGAGCCTCACGACCTGCCCTTCCAGCGTATTCGGTTTGCCCGCCGTTCTGTGATTCAAAATGCCGTCCCTCACCTCCCAGGTCAGGTTCAGGCCCTTTCCTTCCTTTTCCAGAAGTTCCACGACCCGGACACTCTGACGGTAATGTGCAAAACCCTCCGGACACACCGCATCAAGTGCAGCCTCCCCGGCATGCCCAAACGGTGTATGGCCCAGATCATGACCAAGTGCGATCGCCTCAACCAGGTCCTCATTCAGTTCCAGCGCCTTCGCGATTGTCCTCGCCGTCTGTGAAACCTCCAGCGTATGAGTCAACCGGGTCCGGTAATGATCCCCCTGGGGTGCAAGAAATACCTGTGTCTTATCCTTCAGCCTGCGGAACGCCTTGGAGTGCAGAATACGGTCACGGTCTCTCTGATAGACGGTCCGAATGTCACATTCTGCCTCCGGCCTCTCACGTCCTTTCGACTCTCTGCTGTGAGATGCATAGGCACTGAGTTCCTTATATTCTTTTTCTTCAAAGATCTCCCGAATTGTCATCGCAGCCCTCCATCGTAAATGACAAAATGTCTTCTATAAGTATTATTCTGCGCGAATCGGTGATTTCCTTTTTATTTTCTCAGGAAGTTAAATACAAAGTTTCATTGATTGACAGCATCCGCACTCAAGTGCCGAGCATTCCTGCAACGACCGGCGCTGTGATCACCGTAAGAATACCGCTTACGACAATCGCCAGAGAACTCATGGCTCCCTGTACCTCTCCCAGTTCCAGTGCCTTTGTCGTTCCAATGGCATGTGCAGACGCACCGAGGGCCAGTCCCTGAGCAACTGGATTTTTAATATGGAACAGCCTGAACACAAGGCTGGCCACGATTGCCCCGATCACACCGGTGATGATCACTGCTGCTACCGTAACCGGCGAAATTCCTCCGATTTCTTCCGAAATTCCAATAGCGATCGCTGTCGTGATGGATTTTGGCAGCAAAGAACGGCACAGTGTCTCATCAATGCGCAGCATACTGCACATTCCAATCACCAGCAGCATTGTCGCTGCACAGCCCGCGATCAGTCCACAGGTGACTGCGATCCAGTACTCCCTGATAATGCGTATCTGACGGTACAAAGGCAGCGCCAGACAGACGGTTGCCGGTGTAAGCAGATACGTCAGATAGTCAGCACCGCGGTTGAAATCTTCATACGGGATATTCGCCGCACAGAGAATCGCGATGATGATGATAATGGATATCAGCAGGGGATTAAAGATGCTGAACTTAAATTTTTGTTTAATCTTGACTCCTGCGAAATAAGTGATCAGGCTTAAAAAGAAACCAAAATATACCGAGTCGGTAAATACACTGCTCATCCTTTCTTCCTCCGTCTTCCTGTCAATGCCATCACGCCCTGGACAGTAGCCCCGGTGACTCCCATGACGAGAACAGTGGTAAGCAGAACCACTGCTGTAAATGGCAGGATGCTGTCCGATATACTCGTATAGTGATCGATAATACCGACACCCGGCCCGATAAACATCACCGGCATGACAGCCAGCAGCCACTCAGCAGTCTCAGCGATCTGCTCTTCTCTGATTACATGGAGACACAGGCACAAAAATAAAAGTGCCATACCATATACGCTGGCGGGCACCGGCAGCGGTATCAGAATATGCAGCATTTCCCCGGCAAAGGTAATACTGCCAATGATCAGAATTTGCCGCAGATATTTCATGTTAAATCACTCCTCACTGTTTTATGCTCCTTGAGTATACTGCGATATATTAAAAAAATCCATAATTTTTTATAAACTGCAATTATGGTAATTTCTTTCGCTTTCTCCAGTAAGACAAGATTTCGATTGTATTTCTCTACTTTTTACGTTATAATAATACTCGAATTGTACGATATTGTGCTTTTTTTAACAAAAAATGCCAGTAATATATAGAAAATGCACATGTGTGTATATTTCAAATAATTATATTTCTTTGAAAAACAGAGAAAATTTGGACTTTTTTGTTGGATCAGCACATAAGATTACCCACAACATGAAACAAACAACATCAGAAAGGGAATAAAACGAAAATGGCAAAGAAGAGAAAAGACAAGATAGTAGTAATCGGCGCTGGAAACGTAGGTGAAACAATCGCCTATACACTGATGATCCGTGAGCTCGCAAACGAGATCGTACTGATCGACCTGAATGAAAAACGTGCACAGGGAAGTGCCCTGGATATTGCTCACGGTACTGCATTTTATGATCAGATCACGGTTCGTTCCGGCGGTTATGAAGAGTGTGCCGATGCAAACCTTATCATCATATCAGCAGGTGTAGGAAGAAAGCCAGGTCAGACACGCCTGGAACTGGCTAAGACAAATATCTCTATCGCTACAAGCATCGCGAGAAGCATCATGGAATATGCGGACAATCCACTTCTTCTGGTTGTATCCAATCCAGTGGATATCCTCACAATGGCTATCCAGAAGGAAACCGGTCTTCCGCCTTCACGCGTTATCGGAACAGGAACCTCTCTCGATACCGCACGTCTGCGTTATCTGATCGCCAGAGAATGTGGTGTCAGCATCAGTGATGTCTGCGCATACGTACTCGGCGAACACGGAGACAGCCAGGTTTCCTTATGGAGCCGTGTCCGTATCGGAGGTATTTCCCTGACAGGATTCACCAGCCAGCTCGGCATCAAACTTGATTACAAGGCAATTTCCATGGAAGCCAAAGACTCCGGGGCTGAGATCATCGCGGAAAAAGGCGCTACCTACAACGGTGTGGCAATGGCTACCTCCAGGATCGTGGAAGCTATTGTTAAAAATGAACATGCTGTACTCGCAGTATCCCACGTACTCGGCGAAGAATTCGGCGACTGGGAAGGTGTTGCAATCAGTGTTCCGTGTATCGTCAATGAAGACGGTATTAAACAGGTGGTAAATATTAATATGGAAGATTACGAAAAAGCTGCATTAAACCGCTCTGCGGAGACCATGCAGGAGTTCTGGAATAATGTAATGTAAGAATTTATCTGCGGGACCGTTTCACAGACGGTTCCGCGAAAATAAAAAACAAAAAAATCTTGTAAAAGTTATTGACAAATTCTGCAATATCATTTATAATTTTCACTGTTGGCGCTTGAGCGATACGCGCTGAAAACAAAACAGGCGGGAGTGCTGGAATTGGCAGACAGGCTAGACTAAGGATCTAGTGGTTGTATGATCGTGTGGGTTCAAGTCCCATCTCCCGCAGTACAAAAACCCTGTATTCGAAACGAATACAGGGTTTTTTATGCTGCAAACACAAAAACGCCGGACAAAAGGGCCTTCTGCTGCATATACTAAACCAACGGTTAACTATGGAGGCAATTATGAACTTTCCCACGATGCAGGCCATGCAGCAGGAATCCCTGTCCAGAGGCGGACTTCAGATCACTGTCAATGCTGCACTTCAAAACCGCCCGATCGCAAACGCCACGATCAGAATTTCCTATACCGGGGAACCGGATCAGGTGATCGAAGAGGTACAGACGGATTCTCTCGGCCAGACACCTGTTCTGGAACTCCCGACACCCCCGCTGGAATACAGTCTGGAGCCCCAGCCGAATCAGCCTTATTCAGAATACAACCTGACCATCCGCGCCGAGGGATATGAACCTGTAGAGATCAGCGGCACGGAACTTCTTCCGGATGTCGTCTCTGTCCAGCCCGTGCGCATGCAGCCCTCACAGCAGATAGATGACTACAGGCTGATCGTGATCCCCGCGCACACTCTTTTCGGAGACTATCCTCCCAAAATACCCGAGGATGAAATAAAACCGATGGACGAAACGGGAGAAATCGTCCTGAGCCGTGTTGTGGTGCCGGAATTCGTCGTGGTCCATGACGGCGCTCCTGATGATCCAACAGCTCAGAATTATTATGTCCGTTACCGGGACTATATAAAAAATGTAGCCTGCAGTGAAATCTACGCAACGTGGCCTACCGACACCATACGCGCCAATGTGCTTGCCATTATGTCATTCACCCTGAACCGAGTCTACACAGAATGGTACCGCAACAAAGGCTATGATTTCACGATCACGTCATCGACGGCGTTTGATCACAAATGGATCTACGGCAGAAATATTTTCGACGATATCTCTGGCATCGTCGACGAAGTGTTTGCCAATTACCTGTCCAGACCAAATGTTCGCCAGCCCATCCTGACACAATACTGCGACGGCCAGCGGGTTCAATGCCCGAATGCCATGACCCAGTGGGGTTCCAAGTACCTGGGGGATCAGGGATATTCGACAATCGATATCCTTCGATACTATTACGGCGAAGACATATACATCAATACTGCCGAAGAAATCTCGGGGGTTCCCTCCTCCTGGCCGGGATACAATCTGACGATCGGAGCCAGCGGAGATAAAGTGCTGCAGATGCAGGAACAGCTGAACACGATCGCAGAAGTCTATACGGCGATACCGCCTGTCATCATCGACGGCATTTACGGCGAGAACACACAGGAAGCAGTGGAAGTCTTTCAGCGAACATTCCGGCTGCCCGTGACGGGAATCGTTGATTATGCGACGTGGTATAAGATTCAGGAAATTTTTGTAGGTGTCACCAGGATAGCAGAATTAAATTAGACGAAGCGGAATGCCGGATATCATTTGAGCCCGAGCGCAGCTTAAAGCTGCTCTCAGGCTCTTTCTCGTCATTCAGCCGTTAAAACCACTTCTGCAGTGCATCGATGATGACCTGATGGTCCTCCAGGTGCGGAAGACCGGATACGGCTATCGCGCCCACCACACCCACATTTTTTATGGTAAGAGGAAATCCGCCGCCACACATTGCAAAATCCATAGGATCGAGGCGCTCACCCTCCAGTGTGATGCCTTTTAGCTCAAAGTCGGCATAGACATGCAGGGACGATTTGTGAAACTGCGTGACCAGATTTATTTTACGGTCCAGCCACTGTGTGTTATGCCTTGTCGCCCCCTCAGTCACAAATTGAAACACCTTCAGCCCGTTCAGAACAATGCCGACAGCAACGCCGCCGTCGAATTGCTTCGCTGCATCGATCAGCATTTCTCCCAGACGCCAGGCGTCATCTCTCGAAAAGGAAGGAAACTGATATTCCGCCTCCTGCTCCTTGCATTTTTTCTGCAGTTCTTTCAAGTCTTCCATATAACAACCTCTTTTCATTAGAATAGTCTCGTAATATCATGAAATGTCACATAAACCATCAGTGCCAGCAAAAGCATCAGCCCCACAAAATGGATCATTCCCTCCGTTTCCCGCCGGATCCCTTTTCCGCGGACCGCTTCTATGACCAGAAAGACAAGACGTCCTCCATCCAGCGCCGGTATCGGAAGCAGGTTCATAATACCCAGGTTTGCCGACAGCAGGATCATGATATTGAACATACTCAGCCATGTGATCAGCGCACCTTCCGATTTACTGTCTTCATACGTATCCCCGATGACATTCACCACACCGACAGGACCTGACATATCATTGACCGTAACCTTGCCGGTAACCAGCATTCCAAGACTTTGTACCGTCGTCTTGATCCAGTATTTCACTTCAATGGCACCGTATTTTATAATGCCGGGCAGATTTGTCTTTTCACGTGCCATATTATAATAAAATCCAAGGCTTACATTGGTATGTGTGACGGGAACGACCTCCGCGCTCTTCTCTTTTCCGTCGCGTTCATACGTCAGTGTAACCGGCTGGTCTTCGAGTGGATGTTCCTCAAAGTACGCCGCCAGCTCCTCTCCGCTGGCCACGTTCGTGCCATCCACCGACGTGATGATATCTCCGGCCAGCATGCCTGCTTTGTGAAGCGGAAGATTCAGCGTTATCGAAGTCACCTGTGCAGGGTTGTTATCCGCCACATAATTAAATCCAAGCATGTAACGCGTCTGATGATATGGCTGATAGGAAATCTCAAGCTCCTCACCGTCCCGTTCAACCTGAAGCGTCATAGGCTCGTTTTTCAGCCCTTTAAAAGTCTCATAATTATAAATCTCCCGTCCGACATCGATATTGCTTCCGTTGATCTCTTTAATGATGTCTCCCTCGAGCAGTCCTGCTTCCTGAGCAGGAGAGCCCTCCGGAAATCCGATAATCTCTGCCGGATCATATCCGACGATCCCGATCACAATGACCGCGAGAACAAAGGCCAGGATAAAGTTAAATACCGGTCCTGCCAGAACCACGCTGATCCGTCCCCAGACCGGGGCATGGTTAAAGGAACCCTCTTCATCATCTTCTCCGTCCTCACCTTTCATCATACAGGAACCGCCAAACGGGAACAGTTTCAGAGAATACCTCGTCGTCCCCCTGGTAAATCCAAAAAGCCGCGGACCCATGCCCAGCGAAAATTCTTCTACCACAATTTTGTTTTTCTTAGCCAGTAAAAAATGGCCCAGTTCGTGAAACAGTATCAGAATACTGAAAATCACGATCGCTATGAAAATCTTAATATTACCACCTGCTTTCAATCCATTCGTAAGTCATTTGTTCTGCTGCAAGGATCTCCTCAATATCCGGATGTACCATAACCTGATGTCTGTTCATAGCTTCTTCGATAATTTCATAAATATCCAGAAAACGTATCTGACGCCGTAAAAATTTTGCCACGGCACGTTCATTTGCCGCATTGAATACTGTAGCCATGGTACCGCCCTCCTGTGAGGCCCGGACTGCGAGCGGAAGCCCGCGCAGTACACTGGTGTCAGGCTCCTCAAAAGTGATTTCCTTAAGCTTGCAAAAGTCAAGCCGCTCCCCCTGCAGACATCGCCGGTGCGGATAATAAAGAGCATATTGAATCGGTATCTTCATATCCGGTGTCCCGAGCTGCGCCATCACAGCACCGTCCTGAAATTCCACCATGGAGTGAATAATGCTCTGCGGCTGAACAACCACCTGTATTTCCGAAAGCTGCATATCAAACAGCCATCTTGCTTCCATCACTTCCAGACCTTTATTTACAAGTGTCGCAGAATCTATTGTTATCTTCTGTCCCATTGCCCAGTTCGGATGACGCAATGCGTCCTCTACCCGGACATGTTCCAGCTCTTCTCTGGTCTTATTGCGGAATGGTCCGCCGGATGCCGTGATGATAAGCCGGCTGACCTCCCGTGGGTCTTCTCCGTGAAGCGCCTGAAAAATAGCGCTGTGTTCGCTGTCTACCGGCAGGATGGAAACGCCGTTTTCCCTGGCGAGAGGCATGATCAGATGTCCCGCCGTCACCAGCGTCTCTTTATTTGCCAGTGCGATATCTTTTCCGGCACGAATCGCCGCAACCGTGGGCTTCAGACCGATCATACCGACAATAGCCGTCACCAGAAGCTCCGACTCTTCCATCTGAGCCAGCGTAATCAGACCTTCCATACCGGAAAGGACCTTCACCGGAAGATCCGCCACTGCAACCCGCAGTGCACGCGCGTCCTTCTCATCCATGACAGTAGCTATTCCTGGCCTGAATTCACGAATCTGGCGTTCCAGAAGTTCTATATTCCTGCCCGCACTCAGTCCTGCCACCTCAATATCCCGGTTCTCCCGCACGACCTCAAGAGTCTGCGTGCCGATTGAGCCTGTGGAACCCAAAACTGCAATTTTTTTCATCATATAACTCCTTCTAACCGATCAGAAGCTGCGCCAGATAATAGATCACAGGCGCTGTAAAAATCACGCTGTCAAACCGGTCCATAATTCCCCCGTGTCCCGGTATGAGTGTTCCGTAATCTTTGATTTCCTGATTTCGTTTGATCGCAGAGGCTGCCAGATCCCCAACCATGGAAATCAGCGCACCTGCTGCACAGATCAGTGCGTATTCTAATATACCCGTCCTGACAGCAACTGCATAGACAGCGCCCAGAAGTGCTGCACCCACAACACCCCCCACGGCTCCCTCCACCGATTTTTTCGGACTTAAAACGGGTGCCATCTTATGCTTACCGATCAACATTCCGACACAGTAGGCGCACGTATCACATCCCCAGGAACAGATGAAGATCAGCCATACAAGAAACACTCCCTCTTCCATCATTCTGGTCTGATAGATGTAAGACAGCATGACTCCTGCATAAACTACAGAAAAAAATGCAGCCATGATCTGATTTGCATGATATTTCGGATACGTGAACACATAGACAAACATATTCAGCACCAGACCGGCAAGCAGCACCGGCAGCAGATACTCTTCCTGCTCAAAATATAACATCAGATAATATCCGATGATCATCAGTAAGCTGGTCAGTTCCAGGAGATTAAACTTCTCAGTACGCACATTCATAGCGCGCATCAGTTCATCCATGCCGATCACGGAAACTCCCAGCAGCGTTACGAACAATACAAGCCCTCCGCCTGAAATTGTAAGAAGCGCAACCAGTACCAGCACAATGCCGCTGATCAGTCTTGTTTTGAACATGTGTTCCCCTCCTTCACACCGCCGTATCTTCTGTCTCTATCATTATATTTTTCGATTGCCCGTATTAATTCTGCTTTATTGAAGTCCGGCCATGGGACATCCGTAAAATAGAACTCTGTATACGCCATCTGCCAGAGAAGATAATTGGATAACCGCAGCTCTCCGCTCGTCCTGATCATCAGGTCAGGATCAGGAATACCAGCAGTATCCAGGTATCCTGAGAACACTTCTTCCGTTACCTCTCCCTGAAGGCGTCCCTCTTTCTGATCCGCAAGCATACGGTTCACTGCCCGCAGCATCTCATCCCGGCTTCCGTAGTTCAGTGCAATCTGGAAATGAAGTGTCTGAAAATCTTTGGAAAACTCTTCCAGCTTCACGATACTGTCCTGGATATCCTGATCGAATGCCGTATAGTCACCGATAATACGGACCTGCATATCATTTTTCCTGGATATTTTCAGGCATTTCTTCAGATAATTTCGGAACAGCCTCATCAGGCCATCCACCTCTTCTTTTGAGCGTTTCCAGTTTTCCGTGGAAAATGCGTAGACGGTCAGATATTTTACCCCCAGTTCCTTGGCATTCTCACAGATCGTCTCAAGATTCTCACACCCCTTTACGTGTCCATAACTTCGGGGCATCCCTCTCTTTTTCGCCCATCTGCCATTGCCGTCCAGAATAATCGCTATATGATTCGGCACATTCATGCGATACGTCTCCTCTCATTGTCCCTGTTTTACGTAAAAAGGACACCGGACCACGGATCCTTTCCATGCTGCGGTGCCCCTCACCTCTTTATACCACGTGCGCAGAAAAACAAGCAGCCCGCAGGATATTTGTTTTTCAAGCCGTGGCCTGCCGGGTATAATCCGCTGCGTAGCAACGGCACAGCAACGCGGTTGCTGTGGATTGCACTCTGTGCAATCATTATACCGTAAGAATTTCTTTGGATTTTACTTCAATTGCCCCGTCGATTTCCCTGATATATTTGTCCGTCATCTTCTGGACCTTTTCTTCCAGTTCTTTAATCTCATCCTCAGACACATCCTGCTTTGCAAGTTTTTTCATCGCATCGTTGGCATCCCTTCGGATATTGCGGACAGCAACCTTGGCTGCCTCTCCTTTTTTCTTGACATCCTTCACCAGTTCTTTTCTGCGTTCCTCTGTGAGTTCAGGAAACACCAGCCGGATCAGTTTTCCATCGTTCGTCGGATTGATTCCCAGATCGGAAGTCATGATCGCCTTTTCTATCACTTTTACCATATTAGCTTCCCATGGCTGGATCTGGATCATCCTGGCCTCGGGCACCGTCACATTGGCAACCTGCTGAATCGGAGTCGGGGTTCCATAATAGTCTACCACAATTCTGTCCAGTACATGCGGATTTGCACGTCCGGCGCGAATCGTACCGAGCTCTCCCTCCAGATTGGACAATGTTTTCCCCATTTTTGTTTCATACACCTGAATTCTCTCATCCATGTCTTCTTTCCTCCTGCTATTTTCTCTATACCGTTACATTCGTTCCGGTGATGATTCCGTGTGCAGCACTGACAATACTGTCTTTTTCATTCAAACCAAAGACGATCATCGGCATCTTATTCTCCATACAGAGAATAGAGGCTGTCATATCCACGACCGCCAGTTTTTTATCGATCACTTCCTGAATGCTAACCTCATCATATTTCACGGCATCCGGATTATCTTTCGGATCACTGTCATAGACGCCATCCACCGCTTTCGCCAAAAGGATCGTCTCCGCCTCAATCTCTACTGCCCGCAGTACGGTTGCAGTGTCTGTGGAAAAGTACGGATGGCCCGTTCCGCCAGCAAAAAAAACGACCATGTTGTGATCGAAGTATTTATTTACGCGGTCTTTAGAAAATAATTTTGTAAATGAACCGCACTCAAAAGGTGTCAGAACCGATGTCTGCATACCCTGTGAGCGGAAAATTTCAGAAACATAAATACAATTCATCACTGTCGCCAGCATTCCAATCTGGTCAGCCTTCGTGCGGTCAATATTCTCACTGCTTCTGCCCCGCCAGAAATTGCCGCCTCCAATCACAATACCCACTTTAATACCTTCATCACACAGTACCTTAACCTGCCTGGCGACCTCAGTCACAGTGGCTTCATCAAATCCGGTTTTCTTATCCCCGGCCAAAGCCTCTCCGCTTAATTTAAGTAACACTCTTTTCATAGGGATACTCCTTGTACTTTTTATAATTCCCATTATATCAACTTTTTTTCTGTTTGGGTAGTATTAATTGAAAAAAGGGCAGGTGATCAGTTCCCCGCCCTTCTGTGATCTCATCTTATATACACACAGTCACAAAAATATCATAAATAGCCTTGATCGCAGCTTCAAAGTCACGGTTCTCAACACCGATGATGATGTTCAGCTCACTCGAACCCTGGTCGATCATCTTAACATTTACATGCGCGTGTGCCAGTGCAGAAAAGATTCTTCCCGCTGTCCCGCGGTTGCGTTTCATACCTCTTCCAACTACAGCAATCAGCGCAAGATCAGATTCCAGCTCGATCGTGTCCGGCTGTACTGCGCGGTGCAGCCCTGCGATCACGCTCTGCTCTTTTTCCTGAAACTCATCCTGATGCACATATACAGTCATTGTGTCTATACCGGAGGGAACATGTTCAAAGCTGATACCGTTTTCTTCAAATACCTGAAGGACCTTTCTGCCAAACCCAATCTCTGAATTCATCATATCTTTTTCAATATTGATGGAGGCAAATCCTTTTTTGCCTGCAATACCAGTGATCGTATACTTCGGTTTGCTGCAGGTACTTTCTACGATCATTGTCCCATTGTCCTGGGGACGGTTTGTATTGCGGATATTAATCGGGATTCCGGCGCTTCTGAGGGGGAAGATCGCATCCTCGTGCAGGACTGTAGCGCCCATATAAGAAAGTTCTCTCAGTTCCTTATAAGTAATGGTGCCGATCGTCTCCGGATTTGCGATGATACGCGGATCTGTTACAAGGAAGCCGGAAACATCCGTCCAGTTTTCATATAGATCAGCCTTTACTGCCTTCGCCACAATAGAACCGGTGATATCTGAACCGCCCCGGGAGAACGTATTGATGACTCCGTCTGCACGCTTTCCGTAAAATCCCGGGATTACTGCAGATTCCACACCCTCGAGACGTTCAGACAGACATTTATCTGTTTTTACCTCATCAAAGTTTCCATTCTCATCAAAGAAAATTACTTCTGCGGCATCGATAAACTCCATGCCAAGATAATTTGCCATCACGATGCCGTTCAGATATTCTCCTCTGGAAGCCGCATAATCTTCTCCCGCCTGCTCTTTAAAATTCCGGGCAATCAGGTCAAACTCTTCATCCAATGACAGTTCCAGTTTCAATCCACTGATGATCTCCTGGTAACGCGCCTGAATTTTCTGCAATTTTTTGGAAAACTCTTTGCCGCCCTCAGCTGCGCGGTAGCAATCATACAACATATCCGTCACCTTGATATCTTCAGAAAAGCGCTTTCCCGGCGCTGACGGCACGACGTATCTTCTGTCTTTATCTGCGTGGATGATATTGCCGACCTTTTGAAACTGCTCTGCGCTGGCCAGCGAACTTCCTCCAAATTTCACTACTTTTTTCATGGTATTCTCCTCCGGTTTGTATATAAAGCTCCAGTTTGACTGCTAAAAAATAATTTAGCGTAACGGTTCAGGACGGCGGGGAAATTAGTACGAAAAAGCAGCGTCAAGCTTGCCTGTAAGTCGCTTTTTCGTACCAATTTCCAGATCGGATGGACATCCGATGCTTCATGACCGGCTTTTTCGGTCAAGAAGATGCGCCGTCCCGAACAGTTACAATTTAGCTTAATTTTTCTTCAAAGTCAAGCCAATATGCACCAAAACATGTGAAAACATACAAAATGGCCGGCAAACCCGCATATAACGGGATTGCCGACCATATTTTTACCTGTTAAACGCCTGATCTCAGGCTTTTCCGTTGCTTCCCAGAACCTCTGTGATCTTATGAGCAACGACGTCCTTTACATTCTGACGTCCTACTTTCAGATATTCTCTCGGGTCAAATGCTTCCGGTTTGTTCCAGAGAACCTGTCTTACACCTGCAGTCATAGCAAGACGCAGGTCGGAATCGATGTTGATCTTACAAACAGCGCTTCTTGCAGCCTGGCGAAGCATATCTTCCGGAATACCGATAGCATCAGCCAGATTCCCGCCGTTTTCCTGAATAATCTTAACATATTCCTGAGATACGCTGGATGCACCGTGAAGAACGATCGGGAAGTTCGGGAGACGCTTTGTAATCTCTTCCAGGATATCGAAACGCAGTACTGGTTTCTGTCCCGGTTTGAACTTGAAAGCACCGTGGCTTGTTCCGATAGCGATCGCCAGGGAATCAACGCCTGTACGGTCTACGAATTCTTCTACTTCATCAGGATGTGTATATTTGGCATCTTCTGCAGATACGTTAACGTCATCTTCTACTCCTGCCAGCTGTCCCAGCTCGCCTTCAACCACTACACCTTTAGAATGTGCATACTCTACAACTTTTTTTGTCACTTCGATATTCTCTTCAAATGAGTGATGAGAACCGTCGATCATAACAGATGTAAATCCACCGTCGATACAGGATTTACAGATTTCGAAATCTGCACCGTGATCAAGGTGAAGTGCGATCGGGATATCATTTTCAATCAGAGCTGCCTCTACTAATTTTACAAGGTATGTGTGGTTCGCATATTTTCTTGCTCCTGCTGAAACCTGCAGAATCAATGGAGAGTTTAATTCTCCTGCTGCTTCCGTAATACCCTGAACGATTTCCATGTTGTTTACATTGAAAGCACCAATAGCGTAACCGCCTTCATAAGCTTTCTTAAACATTTCTGTTGTTGTAACTAATGCCATAATAATACCATCCTTTCTTTTGTTTCATGATTTTTAACAGTTCAGAACGGCGCATCCCGTTCTGAACTGTTGCGTATAATTCTAAAAATCTTGGTCTTATACATTATACCTAATTCAGGGGAGAATGGCAATAAATCTTTTATATTTTTTATAAGACTGTTACAAATCTCTGCCCTCAATCAAAAAGAGGCCGCGAATTCCGGCCTCCTTTGCAAATCTTCTCTGTTTCCTTACTTCAATAAGTATGTCTGTGCATACTGAACACCAAATTGATTACACTCGTCATGATCGTTCATATAGATATCCACATGTCCATAAGGCGTTCCCCTGTCCTCTACGGTATAGATCCTTCCATTGATGATCAGCTTTGTCCCAAACGGTACACCGGCCATAGCTACAGTTCTTCCCTGTGTCGGAGCTGTTCCGCTCGCCGTAGGTCCGCCTGCCCACTTACCGCAGCAGATGGAACAGTTACAGTATGCCGTCAGTTTGAAGTTCCCGAGTACCTCTCCATACTGGTCACTCGTCGCCAGAAGATAGGAAGCACCGTAGCTCTGGGACTTCGCGTTGACAGCCTCAATCTTGTCTGAATCATTTTCTGATATCAGTCTGGTTGCCCAGACAGCATTGTTGTAGTTTATCCCGGATGTGATAATACCGGTCGTACTGGAGCTGGCATGTATAACCTGTCCGTTGCCCATGTACATCACCACGTGATAAACCGTACCGTTATTCGCATAGAAAATCAGGTCTCCCGGCTGTGCTTCCGAAATCGGTATCTGTGTCCCGTACTGTGCCTGTTCTCTCGATGTTCTCGGAAGTGAGTATCCAAAATGTGCGTAGATCTGCTGAACGAATCCGGAACAGTCTGCTCCGTTTGTCAGGCTTGTTCCTCCCCATACGTATGGATTTCCAAGAAACTGTTTTGCAAATTCAACCATTGACGTACCGATAACACTGGATACACTCGCATCTTTTACAGAAGTCAATGTATAATAGCAGGCCTTATTTTCAGCAGGGGCAATCTTCTCCTCAGCCAGGGTATAATTCTCTTCGCCAGTGGACAGTGCCGCATCTTTTGCTTCCACAACCTCTTCTCTGGCTTCTTTTGCTTCCGCGAATACCTGATTGAGTTCCTGTGTCTTCTCGTCGGTCCTGTCTTCGCTTGCCTCATATTCGTCCAGCGCCTTATCAGCTTCGCGGTATGCTTTCAGTGTATCCTGATACTGCTGTTCCTGTTCATCTGTCCAGCCGCCGGTCGCTGCCACCTGATTCTTCGCCTCTTCGCCGGCTGTGAGCAGTTCTTTTTTTACAAATCCTCTGACGTTATCCGACTCTACGAACACCCAGCCGTCCAGATCATCTGCAAGAATAAAGCACAGACCGTCTTTCGGGAGCACCCCGATGATCCTGGAATCCGTATTCATCTCCTCACGGATGTTGATGTTCTCGCCGGTGACCAGCGCGTATTCCTTGGATACGATCGTCTCGCGGACCGTCGTCTTTGTATAAGTAAGTGCAGCGTTTTCCAGGGGATCGATCAGTGATTCCGCCAGAAGAAGGTTTTCTTCTTTCTTTTCACTGACAAATTTCTCTGCTTCGTCATCAGTCATCAGATCAGCTTTTTTCACAAATCCTCTGACAACTCCGGATTCAATATAAATCCACTCGCTGTCAGTGCCTTCTTCCTTCAGAATAAAGCAAAGCCCGTCCTTTTTCATGGTCCCCACAACGCGGGCATCTTCGCTCTTCTCTTCATAGACGTTCATCTCGTCTGCCTGGCAGATCGCATATACTTTATCAACCGTTGTAAAACGGAACGTATCTACGATGATCGGCGGAACGATGATATCCTGAGAAGCGATCAGTTCTTCATTAGAATTGTAGGGGCTCGGCGTTGGTGTCGGCTCCGGCTCATCCTCGGGTTCCGGTGTCTCTTCCGCCTCCGGCGTTACCGTCGGTGTCGGCTCCGGTGTCGGAGTTACGGTCGGCGCAGGCTCCCCCGTTGGCTCCGGGGTCGGCGTTATGGTCGGCGCAGGTTCCTCCGTTGGCTCCGGGGTCGGTTCTTCCGTTGGGTCTGGGGTCGGCTCAGGGGTCGGTTCCTCCGTGGGGTCCGGGGTCGGCTCAGGGGTCGGTTCCTCCGTGGGGTCTGGGGTCGGCTCAGGGGTCGGCTCTTCCGGCGGTTCCGGTTCTACCGTCTCCACTGGCGGACTTGTCCCCGAAACATCCTCCGCCTCAGCTCCTACAAGAGACGAAAACGGTAAGATCAGGCTTACCGAGATCGCAATCGCCAGTGCCCTATATATTCTTTTTTTGTGCATGTCGATTCACTTATCCTTTCCAGTTTCAATATACTCTCTTCATGCATTTCTAATATGCTTTAACAATGCACACAATAATACATCATTATTTATATACTATTCCAATTTACACCAGAATGCAAGTTTTTTTCATTCCATTTTGGAATACATATGTGTCTTTTTTGTGAACAGCGTAAAATTATTCGTTACGCAAAAACACTCATGTTTTATTGTCTCAAGATCCTGATCAGCCAGAATACTTTTTGCAATACTCCCATGAATATCAGGCCCGTTCCGAAAGAGAACAGATTTGCAGCCACAGCATATACCACAGGCTTTTTCCCCTTTTTAGTTCCATTACTGATGGAAGTGCCTAAACATTCCCGGTATACTACGGCCTCTGTTCCGGTTATAAGTACCTCCATCCAGATATAATGGAATATATATGCCCATGGACCCTGATGTATTTCCAGCGTCACAAGAAGAATATTTAAGAACAACTGTGTCAGCACATTTGTTATGATGATAATCTTTATTTCACGCCCTGTCCGATATCCAAACAAAAGCCCAATCAGTAGCTCTAATATGATAGTAGCAGCCATACATGCAGCAGCCGATGTCACTTCAGGTTTATAATTATTACTTTTCTGTATTGTCTCAGACCCCAGAACCATGGCCTCTGAACTATCCACACCGTTAAGATCAACCACAAAATTACTGTAAAACGCATATTGGCTGTAGATCTTATCACTTACTGCATAGTTGTCGGATTCCGGAAAATACAACAAGATTTTAAATCTGTGAGGGGGACGTTCAAACCATCTAAATTGTCCGCTGTCAGAACATTTTTCAAAACACTGTTGAAAAAGCATACCATCCTCATCACCAAACTCTGCAAATGCTTTCCATATATCATATTCACGGTCATCGGAATCGTATAAATCATATCCTCCGTCTTTGGCAGTCGGACCATACCGGCCAGTACATGGGACCGGCGAGATCAAGGTGGCATAAAAAACAGTTTCCGGCATGTTTTCAAACGCAATGTTTACCTGTCTCTTGGGGGCAACATCTGCCTGGACAGTTACGGGAAACAGCATGATAAAAATTACAATCATTAAGAGTTTTTTCATAATGTACCGACTTTCGTTTTATAAATCCGATATCCAATTACTGCCCAATCCTAAAAAAGAGTACAAAAAATAAGCCTCCGTTCATGCCTCGGATCCTAATTGTCTGGTGGTCATATCTTGTTAGTATTCTGACTCGGATTCTTCCTCCAAAAGCACCTTCCCAGCATAAGCCAGTGGTATAAAGCTTTCTTCGTCCTCCTTACAGCAGGGATGAAACTGCGTGGATTTGCACCACATTCCTAATAATTTCACTGCAATATTAAGTTTTGTGTTATATATATAATACAGTATTGCATAATATTTCGTCAACTTTTTTACTATCAATAAATTACGAACTTTTATCTTTTTTTTGAATAATTTTCCGTTTTAATCACATATGAAACAGAAGCATTACTCCAGTTTTCCATTCTATCGGTATGCTCAAGATGACTCCTGTATATTTTTAACTGATAAAAAACAAAAGAACCCTTCCAGGTTCTTCTGCTCCTTTTTCCGTTATTTATGCTTACTGGCCGCCTTCAACCTGGACATGGCCCTTGCAAGAGACGCCTGCGTATGGTAATACTCCACCAGACTCTGCCTCTGGCGAAGCTGTTCCTGTGCCCTCTCCTTTGCTTCCCTCGCCCTTACAATATCGATATCCTCCGGGCGTTCCGCAGTGTCTACCAGAACGAGCGCACGATTATTGATCATCTGCACAAACCCCGTGCCGACCACCACATCCGTCCAGTTTCCGTCCTCCGTCTGAAAACGCATCTCGCCGGCGACCACCGCCATTACCATATCCTCATGGTGTGCCATGACAGCGGCTTCTCCGTCCATAGCCGGCAGTATCAGGATTTTGACCAGACCTTCGTAAAATATTTTATCTGTTGCTATGATGGAGACTCTAAATGTACTCATGGAATCACTCTCCCGCTATGCACCGACCTTCTGACTGTCAGAAGATTCTGTTTCTGCTTTTTCGATAACCTCATCAATTGTCCCGACATTGAAAAATGCCGTCTCCGGATATTCGTCCATCTCCCCGTCAACGATCATACGGAAACCACGGATCGTCTCTGAGATCGGTACATATTTTCCCGGAACACCCGTAAAATTCTCTGCTACGTGGAACGGCTGTGACAGGAATTTCTGTATCTTACGCGCACGGTATACTGTCAGTTTATCTTCTTCAGAAAGTTCTTCCATACCAAGAATACCGATAATGTCCTGAAGTTCTTTATATTTCTGAAGAAACTCCTGTACCTTCCTGGCTGTCTCATAATGCTCCTCACCAACGACCTCTACTTCCAGGATCCTGGAAGTAGACTCCAGAGGATCCACTGCCGGATAGATACCCTGCTCCACGATCTTCCTTGAGAGTACCGTAGTCGCATCCAGATGCGCAAATGTTGTCGCCGGAGCCGGGTCTGTCAGGTCATCCGCCGGTACATATACCGCCTGTACCGAGGTGACAGATCCTTCCTTTGTAGAAGCGATTCGCTCCTGCAGTTCTCCCATTTCATTTGCCAGGGTCGGCTGATATCCGACTGCGGACGGCATACGTCCCAACAGTGCAGAAACCTCAGAACCCGCCTGTACAAAACGAAAAATATTATCAATAAACAGCAGTACATTCTGATGTTCCTGATCGCGGAAATACTCCGCCATCGTAAGGCCGGTCTCCGCAACACGCATACGAGCTCCCGGCGGCTCGTTCATCTGCCCAAATACCAGTGCTGTTTTCTCCAGAACTCCGGACTCTTTCATCTCCGACCACAGATCGTTTCCCTCACGTGAGCGTTCACCCACACCTGTGAAGATAGAATATCCTCCGTGTTCTGTCGCAATATTATGAATCAGTTCCTGAATCAGCACCGTTTTCCCGACGCCTGCACCTCCAAACAGACCGATCTTTCCGCCTTTTGCATAAGGTGCCAGAAGGTCAATGACTTTAATTCCTGTCTCCAGCACCTCCACGACCGGACTCTGGTCCTCAAAGCTGGGAGGATCCCGGTGAATGACCCAGTGTTCTTCACTGTCAAGTTTCTCATCGCCTCCGTCAATCGTATCCCCAAGGACATTAAACAGCCTCCCCAGCGTCTTAGCGCCCACAGGTACCTTCACACCGCTTCCTGTTGCAAGGACTTCCATATCCCTTCTGAGTCCCTCACTCGCCGCAAGCATGATACAGCGGACCGTGTTGTTGCCGATATGCTGTGCCACTTCCATCACGCACCGTTTTCCGCCGTTGTCGACTTCAAGGGCATCTTTGATATACGGCAGGTCATTGTCTTCAAACCCTACGTCCACTACAGGCCCCATGACCTGTACAATTTTGCCTTTTTTCATTCTATCCACTTCCCACTCTTTTATCAATGTTATGATGCTATTTTGACTGCTGCGCCCTTGCACCGCTGCAGACTTCTGTAATTTCCTGAGTGATCGCCGCCTGCCGCACTCTGTTAAACTCTATCGAAAGATCTCTGAGCATATCCCTTGCACTGTCCGTCGCCGCCTGCATCGCCATCATGCGGGCATTCTGCTCACAGGAATACGATTCGACAAGCGCGCCGTATAGGATGCCCGCCAGATAATTCGGTACAATGTGTTCCAGTACCTCACCTGCCGAGGGCAGAAACAAAACCTCTTCCATATGCACATCCACCGGTACTTCACTGACTTTGATCCGCTTCATTGGAAGAAGCTGGATCACATCGTTTTCGGACTGTACGGCACCCGTCATTTTGGTGAAAATCAGCCGGACTTCGTCCAATTCCTTGTTACGGTAGAGATCGATCATCTTCTCAGCTACCACACGCGCACGATGCATCGTCGGCTTCTGAACGGTGTATCGAAATGTCATATCGATGCTGATGCCCTTCTTCTCGAAATACTGTCGTCCCAGCTGCCCCAGCACGAACAGCATATGATTCGGAGTCTCCCTCATACACTCCTCGGCAATTTTAACAATATTATGATTGTAAGAACCAGCCATACCCTTGTCTGCAGTGATCACGATATAGCCTACCTTCTTCTCAGCAGGATCCTTCCCCGTGTTTCCCTCCAGATATATGTGCTCCACATCTCCTACATGACGCATCAGGCGGTGCACGGTCGACTGCATGGTATAAAAGTATGGTTCTGTTTCTTCCAGACGTTTTTTTGCTTTTTTTATCTTGGCCGAAGAAATCATATACATGGCATTCGTGATCTTCATGGTATCCTGAATGCTCCGCATTCTGCTTTGTATTTCTCTCGTATTCGCCATATGCCGTCACCTGTTCTTAAATTCTATTGCAATGTCAACAATCTTTTTCATCAAATCATCTGTCAGTACCTTCGTATCATTGATTTCCCTGGCAACTTCAGGGTGTACACTCGCAAAAAATGAAAGCATATCAGCCTGAAACTGTTTGATCTCTTTTGCATCCACATCGAGCAGCACTTTGCCTGTTGCCGCGCACAGCGTGATGACCTGATCCGACAGGCTCATTGGCTGGCACAGCGGCTGTTTCAACAGCTGCATCAATCCACTTCCGTATTTCAGCTGTTCTGTTGTAGCCGGATCAAGGTCCGAACTGAACTGCGTGAAAATCTCCATCTCCCGATACTGTGCCAGATCGATACGGACGCTGCCTGCTGCTTTTTTCATGGCTTTTGTCTGGGCTGCACCGCCGACACGAGATACTGACAGTCCCACGTTGACAGCAGGCCGCATGCCGGCAAAGAACAGGTCACTTTCCAGGAAAATCTGTCCGTCTGTGATGGATATGACGTTTGTCGGTATATATGCGGATACATCTCCTGCCTGCGTCTCGATAATAGGAAGTGCTGTGATCGAACCTCCGCCCTTCTCATCGCTCAGACGACTGGAACGCTCCAGAAGCCTGGAGTGAAGATAAAAGACATCTCCCGGATAAGCTTCCCTTCCCGGAGATCTGCCCAGCAGAAGTGACAGCGCACGATAGGCGACCGCATGCTTAGACAGATCATCATAGACGATCAAAACATCTTTTCCCTGATACATAAAATATTCCGCAAGTGCCGTGGCTGAATACGGTGCGATATACTGAAGTGAAGCGCAGTCACTGGCCGTCGCCGAAACGACCACCGAATAATCCATCGCATCATGCTTCTGAAGCGTATTTACCACTTTCGCCACTGTCGACGCTTTCTGTCCGATCGCGGCATAGATGCAGATCACATCCTTACCCTTCTGATTCAGGATCGTATCAATCGCAATAGATGTTTTTCCGGTCTGCCGGTCACCGATGATCAGCTCTCTCTGTCCACGTCCGATCGGGAACATGGAATCAATGGCCAGGATCCCCGTCTCCATCGGTACATCGACAGACTTACGGTCAATGATCCCCGGCGCCTCATTTTCTATTGGGCGGTAATCATCCGAAGGAATCTCTCCTTTGCCGTCGATCGGAGAGCCCAGCGCATCCACGATACGTCCAATATAGCCCTCTCCCACTGGAATGCCTGCTTTGCGTTCTGTACGTCTGACTTTCGTCCCCTCACGGATTCCTGCCTCTTTTCCGAACAGAATACAGCCGGTCTCATTTCTTTTGATATCCTGAACCATGCCTTTTAAACCATTTTCAAATATTACGATTTCACCGTACATCACATGGTTCAGACCATAAACCGTAGCAATACCGTCGCCGACCCAGATAACAGTGCCTGTTTCCGTGGCTTTTTCGTTTATTTCAAAATTCTCAATTTCGCTTTTTAAAATCGATATGATTTCATCTGAACTAAATGCACCCACTCTTTTCACCTCCGGGTCAGTTTTTGTTCTAATTGTTGAAGTCTCCCCTTGAGGCTCCAGTCATATTCCTCGTCATTCACACGCAGAACAAATCCGCCGATCAGTTCCGGCTTCCCTATTTTCTCAAGGACAACTTGTTTTGCATGATATTTTTTCTTTAGAAAGGCACAGATTTTTTCTTCCTGCGCCTCCGCAGGCGGTGTCACACATTCAATCACAGCGTCCACGGTCCTATTCTGCGTATGTACATATTTTCTGTATTCCCGAAATATCTCCTGCAGGTCATCAACCCTGTCATTACTGCAGATCACTTTCAGAAAGCTATGTAACTCTGCCGGGAAAATACGGTCAATCACTCTGTATTTTTCTTTCATCTGGACAACCGGACTCTTTAAAGCTTTCAAAATGAGAGGCTCTTTATCCAGAAGCTCCTCTGTCTGCGCAATCTCATCTCCGGGAATGGCAAGGTCAAACAAGACTCTGGCATAATTAATTGCTGTTTGTGTCATTGGCTTCACCTGCTTTTGTTAGAAATGAATCGTAGAGCATACGGTCATTATCTTCTCTGCTCTGATCGCTCAGCATTTTAACTGCAGCAGTCATAGCCAGAGATGCGATCTGAGAGCGCATATCTTCCATCGCCTTTTCCCGACTCATCGCGATGGAGCGATTTGCTTCTTCTACGATTTTTCCAGCCTTCTCGTTGGCCTCGCGAACAATTCGCTCTGCTTCCTCCCTGGCTGTGGCCTGCGCTTTTTTTACAATTTCTTCAGACGTCTCGTATGCATGATGCAAAGATGCTTCATATTCCGCTTTCAGCTGATTCGCAGTCTGATTTGCATGATCTGCCGCTTCCAGATTGTTCTTTATCTCTGAATCCCGTTTTTCCATGATGGCCGAAACCGGTTTGATCAGAAACTTTGTCAATATCAAAAAGAGGATGATCAGGTTAATAACGGTAAAAACAACGTTATAAATGTCAAGGCTAAGCATCTGCCTCACCTGCCTTTCAATTTATTTTAAGAATAAGATGATCAGAAGCGCAATAACAAAACCATAGATGGCTGTCGCCTCTGCAAGTGCACATCCCAGAAGAAGTGCTTTACTGATCTTTCCCTCTGCTTCCGGCTGCCTTGCGATTGCATCCGTTGCTTTTGACGTGGCAATTCCAATACCCACGCCTGCACCTACACCTGTTAAAACTGCGATTCCTGCTCCGATTGCGATTAAAGTTGTTGACATAATTGAACACTCCTTTTCTTTTTCTAATCCTCAATTGCTTCCTTGATAAACAATGCCGTTAAAAATACAAATACGTATGCCTGAATGAGACCGTCAAAAATATCAAAATAAAAACTGAACGGTATCGGCAAAAGTACGGGGAGAAGCTGCTTCAGCAGCTCCATAACAACAAATCCTCCCAGGATATTTCCGAAAAGCCGCATACAAAGTGACAGCGGCCGGATAAATATCTCGAGCACATTGATTGGTGCTATGATTGCAATCGGCTGGGCAAAACTTTTGCCCCACCCTTTCCAACCCTTTTTGTGAATACCCGCATACTCGATCAGAACGATACTCATCACTGACAGAGCGGCAGTCACATTCAGATCCTTGGTCGGAGGCTTCATTCCAAACAGACCGATCACATTACTGATACCCAGATAGACAATGACCGTGATCAGATACGGAACATACCGCCTGCCGCTCCTGCCCAGGATATCTTCAAAGAATCTGCTGATCCAACTGACAAATGATTCCAGTATCAACTGCTTCCTGCCAGGATTGTGAACCTTCAGGTTTCTGACAAGCACCAGACACAGCACCAATACTGCCGCCATAATGATCCAGGTCACTACCACCGACTCCTTCACCGGAATCCCGCCGAAAATGGGAATTGTAAATACAGTCTCACAATTCAGCTCTTCCAACAGGGACGATGCCAGATTATCCATAACTCTCGCTTCCTTTCTTTTATTCTGTCAGATGCTCTCCTTTCTTATTAAAATTAATTTAATCAACTATAACTCTGTTTTTTTACAACGTCAACTATTAAAGTTTACCCACATTTTTATTTCCCCTCCCCTTTCTTTTGTCTATATTATATATTATTTCATTGTTTATTCATTTTTTATTGTGTGATATGACCTCTTTTTCCCGGACCGGTAATCTCACGATAACATTTTTCCAGTGTTTCACAATTATAATAGGTAGAAATTTTGTAGAATGCTATAAAAAGCTGTCTTTTTTGATCATAAACCTTCATATTATAATGCTGACAAAAAAGAATCCGGCAATGTCAGAAGTATTTCTGAAAAATGCCGGATTCTTAACACATTTCTGCTCTTTTTTATTTACCGGATGCGGTCCGGAAAGCCGATTTTACGCTGAACCTTCCGCAGCGTTTTTGTTGCATAATAATTCGCTTTTTCAGCGTTTTCTTTAATTATAGAATCAATATACGCCTTATCCTGCTCCAGTCGGTGCACTTCATCCTGCAGAGGCTTCAAAACACTGACTACCGCCTCGCCCACTGCCATCTTAAAATCACCGTAGCCTTTGCCGTCAAACTCTTTTACCGCTTCGTCCGGGGTCCTTCCGGTGCACGCACAGTAGATATCAATCAAATTCTTAACTCCGGGCTGTTCCGCACGGTATGCGACACACGCCTCGGAATCTGTGACTGCACGTTTACATTTCCGGATAATCGTATCCGGATCATCCATCAGATAAATGCTGCCGTTAGGATTCTCATCGGATTTTGACATTTTCTTTTCGGGGTCCTGCAGACTCATGATCTTTGCCCCTACTTTGCCGATAAAGGCTTCCGGAACAGTGAAAACATCTCCGTAAATATTATTAAAACGCATCGCGATATCTCTTGTAATCTCAAGGTGCTGCATCTGATCGATACCTACAGGTACAACATCCGCCTGATACAACAGGATATCCGCAGCCATCAGCACCGGATATGTAAATAACCCGGCATTGATATTGTCCGCATGTTTTGCTGACTTGTCTTTAAACTGCGTCATGCGGTTGAGTTCCCCCATATACGTAAAGCAGTTTAAGATCCAGGAGAGTTCCGCATGACCGGATACGTGTGACTGATAATAGATGCAGTTTTTCTTTGGATCCAGTCCTGCCGCGATATATAATGTCAGCAGTGCACGCGCCCTCTTTCTGAGGACTGCGGGATCCTGGCGAACTGTTATGGAATGCATATCCACCACACTGTAGAAGCATTCATATTCATCACTGAGCGTAACCCAGTTTTTCAGCGCGCCGAGATAATTTCCCAATGTAAGATTTCCGGTTGCCTGCATGCCGCTGAACAACACTTTTTTATCATTTATCATGTCCGAGTACCTCTGTTTTTCTATAAGTTTTCTTATTTTGTTAAGTTTATCACCACAAAATAGGAAAGTCAAGCAAGGCCCCGCTTGAAAATGAATCATTTTCCCTATATAATAAGACAGAACTTATCACACATTATAAATCATAAAAGGAGATTTCAACATGAAAAAAATACCCAGCTTTTCCATTGATCATAACAAGCTGCAGCCAGGCGTATACGTTTCCCGGAAAGACCAGATTGGATCAGAAGTTGTGACCACCTTCGATCTGCGTATTACCTCGCCCAACGAAGAGCCGGTCATGAACACTGCCGAAGTACACGCGCTCGAGCACGTGGCTGCTACTTATCTCAGAAACCATGAAACTTATGGGGAAAAGGTTGTATATGTCGGTCCGATGGGCTGCCGTACCGGGTTTTATCTGCTGTTATCCGGCGATTACGAATCCGCTGACATTGTCCCGCTGCTGATCGATACCTTTCAATTTGTCACAGACTTTGAAGGTGAGATACCCGGAGCCTGTGCCAGAGACTGCGGAAATTATCTGGATATGAATCTGGATATGGCAAAATACTGGTCACGCCGCTATCTGGACGTGCTGACTGATATAAAACCGGACCGCCTTGTCTATCCATCATAAGAGAATGCCGAGGGGGTACAAATGAAAAAATTAAAACAGATATTTAATCATATATTTATCGAGGGCTTAAGCGGCATGGCTTTCGGCCTCTTTGCGACTCTGATCACAGGGACCATCATCCAGCAGATCGGGACACTGATCGGCGGAACGTTCGGTGACCTGCTCTTCCTGACCGGCAAAATGGCGGCAGCTGTCACGGGAGCCGGAATCGGCGTCGGTGTGGCAATTAAATTTAAGGAAAGTCCACTTGTCACGCTGTCCTCCGCCACTGCGGGAATGGTCGGCGGTTTCGCGTCCAAGCTTCTCGCCGGAAGCCTGATGGCAGATGGCGCCGTTGTACTGGCCGGACCCGGTGAACCGCTCGGTGCTTTCATAGCCGCCATGGTTGGAATCACGCTGGGACATCTCGTATCCGGAAAGACGAAAATCGACATTCTCGTCACACCATTTGTCACGATCGTGAGCGGCTCCGCTGCCGGCCTCCTTGTAGGTCCGCCAATCTCTTCTTTTATGGTATGGCTCGGCGGTCTTGTCAACTGGGGGACGGAACAGCAGCCTCTTCTGATGGGAATCATCGTATCTGTTATCATGGGCATGGTCCTGACACTCCCCATCAGTTCCGCCGCCCTTGGTATCATTCTGGATCTGTCAGGACTGGCTGCCGGTGCTGCAACGATCGGTTGCTGCTGTAACATGGTGGGTTTTGCCGTAGCAAGTTACCGCGAAAACAAACTCGGCGGTCTTCTGGCACAGGGGCTTGGCACTTCGATGCTGCAGGTTCCCAACATCATGAAAAAACCGGTCATCTGGATTCCCGCAATCCTTTCAAGTGCAATCCTCGGCCCCATTGGGACACTGGTTTTCCGTATGACAAGCAACGCAACAGGTTCCGGTATGGGAACAGCCGGCCTGGTCGGTCAGATTATGACATGGCAGGTTATGACCGCCGCTGAAAGCCCGGGTCTTGTGCTGTTTAAGATTCTCGTCATCCAGATCCTGCTTCCAGCGGCTGTGACTCTGCTGATCTCGGAGCTGATGCGCAAAAAGGGCTGGATCAAATATGGCGATATGAAGCTTGACCTTTAATTATTAAATAACAGAGTATCCTATAGCACGAAAAAAGGGCTGCATCCATGCAGTCCTTTTTTCATGCGTATTTACTTACCCAAGTTCCTCCTCAGTTCTGACCAGTTCTTCGATCGCACCTGCATTGTTTGGAAACTTGGCTGCAAAACAGTCAAGCACTGCCCGTCTGACGATATCATACTCTCCCATACTCTTTATCATATCCGGCACACAGTATGCTACACGGTAAAACTCCGTCGCTATTTTCTGAACCACGCGGTCCTGACTCATCGTTCCCAGTCCCAGAATAATTCCCGTATATTTTTTGTCAGTCTGGCAGATATCCATATAGAAATCCAGCATATGATAAAACTCCAGATACAGAAGCTCTTCTGCCGCTTCCCCATCCCGTTCCACAATATCAAAACACATACTGCCAATCAGTTTATCAATCTCTTTTTTGTGCCATCTCGCGATCCGTTTTCCTTTTACTATGTTGGAGTAGTAGATCAGATTAATCCATGCTGCCAGAAATTGATCCACTCCCGCTTTTACGCCGTAGCGTTTTTCCCAAAGTTCCATGCGGATTTTGTTTTTCTCCGGCTCCAGGCCCTGTCCGATGGCATATTCCAGCAGGTCTTTACGCTTATCAGCATCTGTTGTACTGTAATAATCGTCCGGCCACTTCATCTCCCGCACTTCTTTCTTTTCTTCTGCCTGGGTTCTCATCTGCTTTTGTTCTTTTACTTTTGCTAAATCCATTTTTCTCCGTCTCCTATCTAAACTCCAGTCTCACTGCCTCAAGTGCCGCCGCGATTACTTTATCCATATCATAGTATTGATACATGCCCAGTCTTCCGCCGAAAATCAGGCGTTCCCTGTGGGATGCCAGTTTGCGGTATTCTTCGTAAATCCGATTGTTCTTCTCATCATTGATCGGATAATAAGGCTCATCACCTTTCTTCCACTCTTTTGGATATTCCCTTGTGATCACAGTGGCAGGCTGAGTTCCAAAATTAAAATGCTTATGTTCAATAATGCGAGTATATGGAATCTCTCTTTCTGTGTAATTCACCACGGCATTCCCCTGATAATTATCACACATCATCCGTTCTTCCTCAAACCTGAGGGAACGGTATTCAAGAACGCCTGCACGGTAATCAAAAAATTCATCGATCATCCCCGTATATACAACCTTCCCTGCAATCTTGAACGGATCTTCCACGCTTTTATAGTCCGTATTCAGACGTACCTCTGTCCCCTCAAGAAGACGGCTTGCAAGTGAAGTATATCCCTCCTCAGGGATTCCCTGATAGCGGTCGTTAAAATAATTATTATCATACGTAAACCTAAGAGGCAGACGCCTGATAATAAATGCCGGAAGACTGCTGCAATCACGTCCCCACTGCTTCTCTGTATAGCCTTTGATAAGCTTTTCGTAGACATCGCGCCCTACGAGTGAGAGTGCCTGTTCTTCCAGATTCCGGGGTTCCATGATCAACAGCTGTGCGATCTGTTCCGCTATTTTCGCTTTCGCCTCCTGCGGTGTTCTGATATTCCACATTCTGCTGAAGGTATTCATATTAAAAGGAAGATTGTAAATCTCATCCCTGTAGACTGCGACCGGTGCATTGATAAAATGATTAAATGTTACAAACTGCTGCACATAGTCCCAGATATCACGGTTTGACGTATGAAAGATATGTGCCCCATACCGGTGTACTGCAATCCCATCTACTTCCTCTGTGTAAATGTTTCCTCCGATGTGATTCCGCCTGTCAACGACCAGACAGCGTTTCCCTTTCTTCTTCGCCTCATGTGCGAAAACACATCCAAACAGTCCCGCACCGACAATCAGATAATCATACATGTTATTTTTCATATCGCACCCGAAGCAGCGTCAGCCCCATTGCCGGAGCAGTGAACCCTGCCAGCTGGCGATTTTTTTCCTCCAGTATCTTTTTTATGTCTTCCGGCGGCCGTTTCCCTCCGCCGATCTCTATCAGTGTTCCTGTCAATATGCGAACCATGTGATACAGAAAACCATTTCCTGTATATGAAATCACAAGATCATGTTCCTTTTGTTCAAAACAAATCTCTTCAAGCGTCCGCACCGTCGATTTCTTTATCCGTTTATTCCCGCAGAATCCTTTAAAATCATGTGTGCCGAGGCAATAGGACGCTGCTTTTTTCATCATACTCACATCCAGATGCTCTCCGTAATGATAACGGTACTTCCTCTCAAATACCGCTTTAAATTCATCTGTCCCGATACGGTAAGCATACGTTTTGTCACAGGCATTCAGCCTGCTGTGAAACCTGTCCGGCACCTCAGATACGTCCGTAACTTCAATATCATCCGGCAGATACTGATTTAAATACATTTTTATCTGCACAGGGTCTGCTCGTTCTGTCAAATGAAAATTGGCAGTCTGTCCAAGCGCATGTACACCGGCGTCTGTCCTCCCTGCACCGTGTATCTCAATCGGATATCCGCTCATTCTGGTCAGAATTTTTTCCAGTTTCCCCTGTATGGTATTGTCTGTATTTCCCTGCCGCTGCCATCCATCATAACGTGTTCCGTCATATTGTATCATAATTTTACAATTCATAGCCCTTATTATAGCATAAACAAAGAAGGTTGTGAAACCCATTCTTAGTGAATTTCACAACCTTTTCCCTGCGGCGATAAGGCTCACAGTCCCATCTTTCTCTGCAGAGCAGCCTTTTTCCTGTCTTCTTTTTCCTTTTCTATCACTTTCTGATACGCCTTCATCTCCCTGGCCACGACACCGCTCATGGCGATAAGACAGATCAGGTTCGGTATCGCCATCAGTCCGTTTGCAATGTCCGAAAAATCCCAGACGATCTGCAGTGTCGTTGTTGCGCCGATATACGCAACGAGAGAAAATATGACTCTGTAGATATAACAGTATTTCGGTTTCTTCACAAGATATTCAAATGCCTTCTCTCCATGGTATTCCCAGCCGAGTATTGTAGAGAACGCAAAGAGTGCAATCCCGATGCAGACCAGGATACCGCCTGCTTCTCCGAGTGCGCTCGAAAATGCCGCGATCGTCAGTGCGGCACCGGTCATCAGCTCACCCGTCGCCGGATCGATCGTCCCCAGAACCCCGGAACTTGCAATGGCAAGGCCCGTGATCGTACATACCACAATGGTATCAAAAAAGGTTCCTGTCATGTTGACATATCCCTGTTTTACCGGACTGTCTGTTGTTGCAGCTGCCGCCGTTATGGCAGCCGAACCAAGGCCTGCCTCATTCGAGAACACTCCGCGTGCAACGCCCCAGCGCACAGACTGCATCACCGATGCGACAACGACACCGCCGACTCCTCCTGCAGCCGCCTTGGGATTAAACGCCATTGAGAAGATCTGTACAACGCCGGACGGTACATTTTTAACATTGATCAGTATTACAATAAGCCCTGCGACCACATAGAATACAGCCATGCACGGCACAACAACCTGTGACACTTTTGATATGCTTTTAATTCCGCCGACGATGATAAGCAGTGCAAGAACGGTAATAACCACCCCGCTGATCACAACCGGAACCTGAAAAGTATTCTGAAGAGCGGAAGATATGGAATTTGCCTGTGTCAGGTTACCGATTCCAAAAGAAGCCAGCACAGTAAACAGTGCAAACATAAATCCCAGCGCTGCTCCCACCTTTTTATGTTTAAAGGCATGGCGCAGCGTATACATCGGTCCGCCGGACATCTCTCCGTTCTCATTGACTTCCCGGTATTTGATCGAGAGCATACATTCTGAAAATTTGGATGCCATTCCGAAAAATGCGGATATCCACATCCATACCAAAGCCCCAGGTCCTCCGAGCACCATGGCTGTAGCAACACCGACAATGTTACCCGTTCCAATCGTCGCAGCCAAAGCTGTGGTAAGCGCAGAGAACGGAGAGATATCTCCTTCCCCTTTCTTTGTTCTGGCTTCCTTGCTCAGCACGCTGCGCAGCGCGTAACCCAGATTTCTTATTGGAAGAAATCCAGTCCGGACAGTCAGAATAATGCCGGTTCCTACCAGCAGTACCAGCATAACCGGTCCCCAGACAACATCGTCGATGTTTTTTAGAACCGCCCCCACTTTTTCCAATAACAGCTGTGAATCCATCTCTTGTATCTCCTTAATTTTTCCTCATTTGATAAAAAATCTGCAGGAATTTCCTGTAAATTTAAAAAAACAACGTATCTAAGCCGTTGTTATCCTTTTCATTATATTAATCTTGTAAAATCATGTCAAGAACTTATTTCTGCCATCCACAATTATTACGGCTTATTTGATGCCAAACTTTATACTGCGTAATATGCTTATAAATTACCATGTATTTCCATAATCATTTTCATCTCATTATGGTACAATTTTTAAAGGGGTGATTTCTTGAATATGCGTCAAAAGAAAAAAATGAAAAAAAATCTGCAGGCAGACAATAGAATTCATGAAATGGTTCTCAGGGAACTTTTTCAGGAAGCCGCTGAAATCGAAAAAGCTATCGAACATACTGATATTCCGACTGACTCGGCTGCCAAGCAGGAACTTTATAACAAAATTATCAAAAGTATTTCAAACTTCTGAAATTTATTTCTACATGTTTACGTTCTCTTTATAATTTTTTACACGCTCAAAAAATGTAAAATTATGTCAAATAGTGTCTATTTTATACGGCATTCTTAAATTTTACATGGACTGATTTAAAATAAGAGCGAGAAAAAATCAAAGGAGATTCGTTATGAAAGAAATTACAGAACTTATTCATTCTCTTGGCATCAGGGCAACTTATATTGGATATCAATATTTACGCTATGCTCTGCTGCTCTGCCTCAAAGACGAAAACTATATCTTGTTTGTCTGGAAATGGCTGTACGGTGACGTCGCGAAACATTTTGGCAAGACTCGAAGCAGCGTGGAGCGGGCGCTGCGCACAGTTGTAACAGCATGCTGGAATTATGGCAACAGAGACCTCCTGCACAATATTGCCGGTTATCATCTGGAGCAATGCCCTGCTGTCGGAGAATTCATCGCGATATTATATCATCATCTCGAAAAAAGCACGAATAAAATTTAAAAAGATTAATCCCCCGGTATCCGCCGGGGGTATTCTTTTCGTACGCCGAACCTCATATCAAAACCTGTTTCAGATTGAAAAACGGCTGTACCGGCTTGTATATTTTACTGAAAAGAAATATGATAAAGGAAAAAGGAGGGTTCTGATTATAGAACGGCAACTATACAGATCAAGGGGGATATAGAAATGAAACAGATATTTTTAGTCGAGGATGATAAGGCGATTGCAAGGAATCTGATGCTTCTGCTCCGCTCGGAAGGTTTTACAGTCACGCATGCAGCAACGCGCAGTGAGGCCATTGCTGCACTTACCGGAACCAAATATGACCTGGCTCTGGTTGATATTTCCCTGCCGGACGGAAACGGTTTCACAGTCTGCACAGCGATTAAAGAAAAGCAGGAGATTCCCGTTATCTTTCTGACAGCCTCCGGTGATGAGGCGAGTGTTGTCACCGGACTGAACATGGGTGCGGATGACTACATCACCAAACCTTTTCGCCCGCGTGAATTGGTTGCGAGAATCAAAACTGCTCTGCGAAAAAGTGGGCGCTTAGGTTCAGTTTTTGAAATCTGTGGGCTTCATGTCGATACGACAAGCGGTGTTGTGAAGAAAAATGACAGCGAAGTTTTTCTCTCAGCTTTAGAATACCGGCTGCTGCTGGTGTTTATCAGCAATTCGAAAAACATTATCACGAGAGGCAGGCTGCTTGACGAATTGTGGGATGCCGCGGGTGAATTTGTCAATGATAATACCCTGACAGTATACATCAAACGCCTGAGGGAGAAGATAGAGGATGATCCCGCAAACCCGCAGATTATTCTGACTGTTCGCGGGACGGGGTATCGACTGGGAGGCAGCCATGCTTCGGAATAAAGAGTTTCGTCAATTTGCAGTTTTGTTCTTATTAATGACAGCCACCGCTGTATCACTTGGTTTTGCGATCAATATGGCGGCAGGAATCCTTGCCGCCTCCGCTGCCGCCGCCTTCGGAACAGTATTTTGCATATTTACCAAAGCCCGATACAACAGCATTTCACAGCTTTCAGATCAGATCGATCTTGTCCTCCATAATGCTGATCATCTCTACATTGGTGAATCAAATGAGGGCGAACTTTCCATCCTGCAGAGCGAGATAACAAAGATGACGCTGCGTATCCGGGAACAAAATGAGGCGTTAAAAAAAGAAAAAAAACATCTTGCCGATTCACTGGCCGATATCGCTCACCAGCTCCGCACTCCGCTAACCTCTGCGAATCTTATTCTGTCATTGTCAGAGAATGAATCTGATGAAGACAAGCGGAAAGCCTTGATGCGGGAGGCAGAGGAATTACTGGTGCGAATGGATTGGCTGATCACTTCCCTTCTCAAATTATCCCGCCTGGATGCAGGTGTTGTGTTATTCCAAAGTGAACAGGTAGAGGTAGACAAACTGATCTACGCCTCACTTCGTCCGTTTCTGATCCCGATGGAGCTGCACAATATTACACTTCAGACAACTGTGCCAAAAGGGATCGTGATCTGCGGTGATTCAGCATGGCTTTCGGAGGCAGTCCAAAATATCCTCAAAAACTGCATGGAAAGCTCAGGTGATAACGGAAAGATCGAAATCACCTATAATGACACTGTGTTATATACCGAGATTACCATTCATGACAGCGGTCCGGGATTTGAGAAAGAAGATTTACCGTGTCTGTTTGACAGGTTCTATCGCGGTAAAAACACAGACGCTGCAGGATACGGAATTGGACTGGCACTCTGCAGAATGATCATAGCACGCCAGGGTGGAACTATTAACGCAAAAAACCATCCGCACGGCGGAGCTGTATTTGCCATCCGTTTTCCAAAGTGACAGATCTCTCACCTGGAAGTCACCGGGATGTAAGCTGGAGGTTCTATTATATGGGTAGACTACATGAGAAAGGAGACTCACATAATGGAGTTTTTAAAAATTGAAAATCTATGTAAGGTTTACGGCAGCGGTGAAAATCAGGTTACGGCGCTTGACAACGTATCCCTCACCATCAACAAAGGGGAATTCACCGCAATCATTGGTTCCTCCGGCTCCGGTAAATCCACGTTGCTTCACATTATCGGCGGTGTGGATGTGCCAACAGGCGGAAAGGTATATCTGAACGGGCAGGATGTATATGCACAGAGCAACGAAAAGCTTGCTGTTTTCCGCAGACGGCAGGTCGGACTGATCTATCAGTTTCACAACCTCATTCCTACTCTGAATGTCGTGGAAAACATCACCCTTCCCATACTGATGGACAAGAGAACAGTCAACAGAAAACGACTGGATGAATTATTGGAGCTGCTGGGACTTGAGGACCGCAAAACACATCTGCCGAATCAGCTTTCAGGTGGTCAGCAGCAGCGCGTTTCAATAGGGCGTGCCCTGATGAATGCACCCCAGGTCATGCTGGCGGACGAACCCACGGGCAGCCTGGACAGCAGAAACGGTCATGAGATCATAAACCTGCTGAAATTAAGTCAGAAGAAATACCGGCAGACGCTTATCCTTGTCACGCATGATGAAAATATCGCCCTGCAGGCAGACCGCATTATCTGCATATCAGACGGCAAAGTGACGAGGGACGAGAGGACGGTGACACGTCCATGAATATTTTCAACAAAGTCACCCTGCAGAGCATGAAAAAAAGCCGTACACGGACGATCGTAACGGTGATCGGAGTTGTACTGTCGTCCGCCATGATCACAGCGGTCGCCACTTTTGGTGTTTCCCTGCTGAATTATGCCACCAGGGGGGCGATCATAAAATACGGAGACTGGCATGTCGGTTTTTCAGATGTTGATTCTTCTTTTGTACAGGAGCGTGCCCGCGATGAGGGTGTTGCCAGCACTGCATCATTCCAGAATATCGGCTATGCGCTTCTGAAAGGCGGGAAAAACCCGGATAAACCCTATCTGTTTATCGCTGGATTCAGCGAGGAAGCTTTTGTCACCCTGCCCATCAACCTTCTGTCCGGCAGACTGCCCGAAAACAGCGATGAGATTCTTATATCTGCGAGCGTTGCTGCAAATGGCGGTGTGAAATACGCGGTGGGTGATACACTGACACTTGCTGTCGGTAACCGCATGAATGGAAATGAGCTCCTGTGGCAGCACACCCCTTATATGTCAGGCGGCGAATCCGGCGGCGAAAAAGAAACTTTCATTCCAGACTCCGAGAAAGCTTACACGGTTGTCGGGATCTGCCAAAGACCCGCCTTTGAAGAGTATTCCGCACCGGGCTATACCGTGATCACAAAGGCGGATCCGGCGGTCACCGCTGACAGTTACAGCGTATTTATCACACTTGCAAACCCTCGCGGAGTCCGGAATTATGCGGACAGCACAGGGGGGACAGGATCTTATGTCCCGAACGACAATGTGCTTCGTTTCATGGGGCTTTCAAATGATAACATATTCAATATGCTTCTGTACACAGTTGGAGGAATCGTAATAACCATCATCATGATCGGGTCTGTCTTCCTTATTTATAATGCGTTTACCATCTCACTGAATGAACGCACACACCAGTTCGGGATTCTCTCGTCTGTTGGAGCCACAGCGAAACAGCTGAAAAACTCCGTCCTGTTCGAGGGTCTTTGCATTGGTGCAGTCGGCATCCCCATTGGCGTTTTAACCGGCATAGCCAGTATGAGGCTTGTTATTTCCATTGTGGCGGCTAACTTCGGAAACCTGATGTACAGCAATGTACCTCTAACCTTGTCGGTATCTCTTCCTGCAATTGTTGCTGCGGCAGCGGTCAGCATGGTCACCATCCTGATCTCCGCCTATATCCCGGCCCGAAAAGCTGCAAACACTCCCGTTATGGAGAGTATTCGTCAGACCAACGAGGTTAAAATCGAAGGTGGGGACGTAAAAACCTCAAAACTCGTACAGCGTATCTTCGGTCTGGAAGGAACTCTGGCATTAAAGAACTTCAAGAGAAATAAGAAGCGCTACCGCAGTATCGTACTCTCCCTTGTATTAAGCGTCGTGCTGTTTGTCTCCGGAAATTCTTTTGGCGCAACACTGAAAGGGGCATCGAAACAGGCAAACGTGGCTACTACTTATGATATTGCTCTTGCCACGCCGGACCTTAAAGACAGTGAAATGCTGCGGCTGTACGACATGCTGAAAACGGCCGACGGTGTCTATGAAAGTTCGTATCAGGCAAATCTGGTCTGTTCATGTGAGGTAAAGGCGAGTGATCTCACAGAAGATTATTTAACATACACAGGATTGTCCGCTTCAGACGAATCGATCCCACTGACAATGGATTTCCAGTTTCTTGATGACAGTACCTATATGAATATGCTGAAAAGTCTGGACCTGACGCCGGAGGAGTATTTTGGAGAAAATGCGAAAACAATCGCGGTTGCCGCAGTTCAGAACATGAAAGACGGGCAGCACGAAGAGATTGACAAAACCATGGATATGTTCACGAGTCCTTCCATGGATTTTGCAGTTTCGCCCCAGACAAGCGACAGGAAATTAATGGAACATAAACAAAACGTAAGCGTGACATTTGTTAACACCGTACCTCCCGATATCATCCCGGACCCTTCAAGACCGTCTGTGACAAAACCATACATGTTGATGGTAATTGCGCCCTACTCGCTCAGGGAAAAGCTTGTGCCCGACGACGCCTGTGTTAATATGAAAGGCATGACTTTCCGGTCCGAAAAGCCTTCCCAGTCGGCGGCGGAAATGGAAAGTCTGATTCAGGGCGGAGGAATTACAGCTGATTATACACTTTACAATGTGTCTGAGATGCTCGAAGAGAACCGCAGTATGATATTTATAGCCAACGTGTTCACCTATGTATTCGTCATCATGATCTCACTGATCGCCATTGCCAACGTGTTTAATACGATTTCCACGAATATCAAACTGCGCAGGCGGGAACTTGCGATGCTTCGCTCCGTGGGAATGTCGGAACGCGATTTCCAGAAAATGATGAATTTTGAGTGTGCTTTTTACGGCATGAGGGCACTGCTGTTCGGACTTCCCATAGCGTCAGTCTGCTCCTGGCTGATCTTCAAGGGCATGTTTATAGGCGGGGCCGAGATCGATTATATATTCCCGTGGGGCAGTCTTTTGATCAGTGCGTTCAGCGTGTTCTTCGTGGTGTTTATCACGATGCTGTATGCGGTCAGCAGGATTAAAAAGGAAAATATCATTGACGCGCTTCGCGATGATATGACCTGATGTAAAGCCCAGAAATAAGGCATCCGAAAACCAGCCGCATGCGAGATGAGATGCTCGCACTATATGGTTGGTTTTCAGGTGCCCTTTTATTTTACTTTTTAGTTTTGGTAAGAAATATTAATATCTCTCTTAACGTATAACCAATAAATATAAGTAACACAGTAGTACTTACTTTAAAGAAAAAAGATTGATATACATTAGATATATCCAGTGCAACACACACTATCGCTATAACCACTACCGCTTCAAAAAGAGTATTTATTCTTTTCATTTTGATAAGCACACTTTCTACTTTTGTAATTATGTACCGCCAGTCCTATGCCCGTAATAACTCCAAAGCCTCCGACATACCAATTTCCCATAAGCCAGCCATTTATCAGGATAATTGCCATTGTCATCTGCAAAATCATAGTATTAACAGGTTTTTTTAAATTTTTTGAACAGACTTCCAGCAGCAGTGCCTGCAGGAAAGTCATCACAGGCGCAATCACAATCATCCGAACATAGCTCCCATACATCGATATCCACTGCGATTTACGTTTTCAATGCAGACCCCAGAAAAGAGAGCCGCAAAAAACAGATTCCGTTGCACCATCCCTCGGTAAGAGCGACTGTCATACTAAAATATAACCGCTGATATTTGTTTCTGGTTGCTGTCATCTCCCGAATCAACAATAACAGTATGATGAATAATACAGCAATGCTCAAATTAGTTTCCATCCCCCCTTAAAAACCAAAAAATTACCCAAAATTACAGACTGACAGACAGTTCTTAGCATTCTGACTCAGGAAGTATGTGTCTTCCAATACAGAGCTGTCGTTCCGGGTTCTCACCGGATTGCCGTAAATTTGGATAATTAAATATTTCATTTTTATAATATGATTTTATTTTATCACACTGCTATAACATTTTATATCATTCTTTTCATATAACTCACTGTTTTTTATAAATATATTTACACTATTACAAACATACTTATACGGTAAGCAGACACAGTACTTCTGAAACAAATCCCCGGCTGTCCATGAATGATCTTAGATTCCAACAAATTCAGGGCATGGCTCCCATCAGGAAACCATGCCCATATTTGTACATTCTGATTATACTCTTTTCACTATTCATCCTACCAGCTTCGCCGCCGCATCTGCAACTAACAGGATACTGTACTTTGTTGGTATCATTGTGTATTACGAGTGTATTTCTTGGTACTGTTCAAATGAGTTGCAAATCGCGAATAAACATATAATGGCGCTCTGAGGACTTGTTACACCCTGCACTCTTCGGGTCTTTTATCGTCGCAAATCGCTTTAAATTTAGGTGATTAGATTCTGTTTTTATGCATTTTCTTCGCTTACTTCGTAAACCACTCCTGCAAAATCTTTTAGTACAGCTGTCCCGTCACCATTATCTAAGCAACCTGCACCTATTAATGTGACCCCCTGATAAAGCAACTCATAGGTTTGTTTAGGGCAGCGCATGGTGATTCTGCTTTCAGTCATATTCTCCGTATCTGTAGAATACTTAAATACCACCACATAATTTCCGTCCTCGATGTATTTCTCGGATGTCATTACTTTATGGAAAATCCGATAGGAAAAGCTGTTACAATAAAATGTAAAAGCCAATATTCCAAAATATACAATGACTAATAACCAATATTTTCTCAAACAAGTACAGTTTCTGGTTACTATCGTTTCTCGAATCAACAATAAAGGTACTATCAATAATGCAGCAAAACTCAGTATATATAATCCTCTTAAAGCATCAGTTATTATTTGACTATTTAATAGCTCGAAATACAAAATCCACTTTGCTAAAATGTATATGATTCCAGATATAAAACAAATTACTTTTTTCATATTGGTAATTCTTCCCATAATGAGTATTCCATTGTGGTGAAAGCCCCCATATAATCTGTGAACAAGTCTCCATTAAGCTCAATGCTCAAATTTGGTAATATGTTCATTCCAATACTAGCATGTGGAATGCCTATCGGATTTCCATCATGAGCATAATTAGCATTAAATTGTGTTCTGTGAGCGTTGCTTCCTCCGCCAATTCCGCCTCCTGCTGAATACAGAGGTTCATTTGGAACTAAATAGACATACATTTTCCCTCCAGTTTGGAGGAAGCTATCTTCTTGCATATCGATATAATCTCCAACTCCGCCTTGGGCAGTTTTCGCTGGATAGTCTCTTGTCCACTGTATGTATTCTTTATCATTCTGATAAAAGCATTTTTTCAATGAATAATTATTCATTGAAAAAAGTTGAGAATCCCAATTAAAATTCAGAGCATCTTCGTTCGTCATTAACGGAAATGGATTTTGCCATTTCCATGAAATAATAGCATTGTTTTCGAGAATTTTGTATATGGGTCTACCCTCTACGATTCTTTCTACCCTCATGCTGCCACCTATTGAAAGTTTCAGCTTATTAGATTCAATTGTTCCACGCGTTAGTGGATTTTCTATCTTAAAATCTTTCACTACTTCTTCATAATCCCATAAAAACTCAAAACCCTGAATACATATCTCATCATACAATATGTCAATTCTATCCTCTAGTAATACTAAATTCTCTTCTGGTACTCCGCATTCTAGTAAAGCGTCATATTTTTCCTGATAACTTAAATCGTCAGCAGCACACAAAACAGCTGTACCCATCATAGTAGCAAATACCAAAACAAAGCTTATAATTTTTTTCATATGCAATCCTCCTTGTAAAATGTATATTAATTTTTTGTATCAAGCCTTTAGTTTCTACACACCTCCCTCATAATCAAAAAAACACCCAAATTCACAGACTGGCGCATTGCCATTAGCATTCTGACTTAGGAAGTATGTTCCTTCCAATACAGAGCTGTCGTTCCGGATTCTCACCGGATTGCCGTAAATTTGGGTGTTTCATATTCTGTTTTTATATATTTTATTTACAAAATCATTATATCACATTGCTAATTTGGTTTATATAATTATTTTAGAATGCCTTATTGTTTTTTCGCGAGTATATTTATAGTTGTGATAATTTATTTTTAATTTGTTGTAGGAATACGGATATTTTCTTTTATAATTACATTGATATTTAAAAATCAAATCACAAATCATCATCAAATATCCGGTTCAGCTCCGCATCAGTGACCCGCAGCGCCTCCCGGATCCACTTTTTGATGTCAGCCTCAGACTCTCCCAGCTGCTGGAGCCGGGTCATCTGCCAGTCTGCGGATGCTGTTGAGAAGCCATTGACCTTGATCCTCCGCACAATATCGCTTAGGATACGTAACTCCAATACCGACATCTGTTTGATGACCTCCTGGGGGATCTGTTCAAACTCTCCCTGAGTCATTCAATCACCTCCGCCGGTTGCTGGACCGCCGCTTTTGCCTGTGCCCCTGTCTCCCCGTAATATTTCATACGATACTCCCAGAGTGACATCGCTCCCATAGAAACATCCTGACGATCAGAGGTCCGCTCCGTTCCAAATCCACATTTCAAAGACAAGTAATTTAGATCATCATTGATGGCCTTGCTGTGCAGATCAGCGCGCAGATCCATGTCAATTTCGTGAATTAACCCTTCTTTCCCTTTGTCGTAATCATCTGGAAGTCTGTAAAATCCGGTGTCTTCAGGGTCAAATGCCGGGGATCCATCCACATTTTTCAACATCTCCGGAGCCACGAAAATACGTTTCCTTCCAAGCTCAAACTCACTGCTGTAAGAATCATACTCAATGTCTATCTTCTTGAGCACGTCAATGGAGTTTGCAAAAATAGCAACTCCCATCGGATTGCTCTCGTCCTCATCCGCGTTGTTGACAATGTTCAGGCGATCAATAACAAACTGAGGTTCCGGTGAGTGTGTTTCCATCCGTGGCGCAAGTGTGGCAAACGGGCGAATCTGTTTCCATTCAGCCAGTGTGAGTTCCCTTCCTTCGCGGCTGCCAGTGAGACATTCCAGCACTGTATTCTCAATCACATACATGTCCGCCCCGATCTTGTGGTGCTGCACCTGCACATACTTTTTTCGGTTTACTGTCTTCGGAAAAGTAAAGATACACTCTGTTACCCTTCCATTGTTCCAGCTTACCAGATAGATATTTCCAGCGCTTACGTAATCAATGCCAATCTGCCCAGACAGGATTGTGCCATCCTCTGTAACCTCCATGTTGTACAAATAAGGCACATAGGCTACAGTCCACACCCGGTAAAAGGAGAAGTTTCTGACGCGTGCATTGTACCAGCTTTTCCATTTCTTACGCAGCTTATTGTGGTGCTTACGCAATACCACCACAGAGCCATTCCGGTCACTGATGATCTGGTAATCGGACCGGATAGCTGCATAGCTGGACTTCGTACCGGCACGGCCGGAAGTCAGGATGATATGTTTATGTCTTGTGTCGTTAAATATCGGCAGATACTTCGGTATCACAATTTCCGATATCTTGACCTGTTTCTTTTTGTGCATCATTGATTATTTCCACCCCATCATCATCTTGTCCTGTGTGCTCGTAGGTCAGGCGTTCCGTTTGTGCCTTGATCTGGTCAATTCGTGTCCGCTGCTCTTCACTGGCTAACTCCCAGTTTTTGTGCAGCATCTCGTCATACTGTTCGATCAGCGACCGGAGCTCACTTTGCGCTCTGGCCTGAGCCTGAAGGAAAGACGCTTGTTTATCCCAAGCGTACTGAATCTCCCATTTCTCCCCTAAGATGTTTCCTCCCTTTTTCTCAATTTTGGATTTGGTTTTGTCGTCCTTATCCTTGACGTACATAATCTGCTGGGCGCGGATGATCGCAGCATAAGCAATCTGTATCTGATGCCACAACAGACCAAGCGGATCCGCCTCTTCTATGGCATGAAAAATCTCCCTTGTTTCGTCAGGGAGATACTTGCTGAAGAAGCCGAATTTTTCCGCGTTTTTATTTCCCGGCGGCCCAGTGCCTCCATGACCTACCGCGTTTTTATTTCCCGGTTGACCGCCTTTTTGCTTATCCGAACGTTCGCTATTTTTATCCGAGCGTTCGTTATCCCACTTATGGGTACTCTTCCAGCGCCGAACTGTTCCCTCCGGAAGATTTAGTTGACTTGCAATCTCAACTAATTTCTCACCATTCAAATACATCTCTTTTGCCTGATTGATTCTTTCATCTGGCTTTCGCGTCATTATCACCACCTCTCATTCGTTTCGTTTTGCATCAAAAAAGAGATGACCGAAGTCACCTCTCATTTGCTTCTTTTTCTATGTCTTTTATCACGCATAGAATATATGTATCTCTTTTTACGCCATATTTACTTTTGCTTGTAGTCCGAGATACTATTTTCGCAATTGCTCCCGTTATCGCTAAAGTAAAAACTATAATAACTATAAAACTAAAAGCATCTGAAATATTAAGATTTTTTATGTAATCAACAAGGTAATTAACGGCAACCAGATATAAACTAACAATAATACTGATACTAGCAAAATTTATTGACGCCATCTTATTTTTTTCTAATTCTGATATAAGATAGGCCTTGATAGAGTTTATTTCCTTATTTTCTTTTTGCATCAAAAAGCCGTATATCTTATCATACAACTCTTTTCTTTCTCTATAAGTCTTGTATACGCGATACAATTCTTTTATATCATCATTTTCCATTAACCGTCTACCTTTTTTATATTTTCTTCCATTCTACACCAAAACACCCCATATTTCTACAGGGCGTCTTGAAAAAAATAGGGTTGGGGTTTAGGAGATCAGCGTATAACCATTGCGCACCACTTTATGATATAATATTCCGGGATCTAAAGGTAGCTGCGCTTGAGAAAACAATAAAAGAGGCTAAGGTCGGCGATGTAACCAAAGCACGAATGGAAAACATGTTCTCTATGATGTACCGATGGGCAATCAAGCACGAGATTACCAACAAGAATTATGGAGAGCTATGCGCGCCGATCGGGACTATTAAACCAACAGTCGCAAAGACTCCCTTTTCTCAAGAGGAAATTAATAAACTCTGGGATCATGTTGCTGATATTCAATATGTGGATATGATATTAATTGAAATCTATTCTGGATGGCGCCCGGCAGAACTTACCGGTTTAAAAATAACTGATGTGGATTTAGAAAATTATTACATGATGGGCGGTATAAAAACAGCGTCCGGAAAATATAGAATTGTTCCTATCCATGACCGCATTTTTAATCTCATACAAAGCAGATATACCAAAGAAAACGAGTACCTTTTTGTTAATAAAGATGGCCGATACATTAATTACGACTACTATTATAAACAATTCAAAAAGGCAATGAAAACCCTGGAAATGAATCACTCGCCTCACGAAACCCGGCACACATTTATTACCAATGCAAAAGCCCCTGGCTTAGATGAATATTGTCTAAAGCTTATCGTAGGTCATGAAATCGATGACATCCCAGAGAAGGTGTATACCCATAGAAAGATTGAACAGCTTCGTCAAGAAATTAATAGAATACCATGAGATGCATACAAAGCTTAAGCATAAGCATCCACAAAAATTCAGGGCATGAATCCATCAAGGACCATGCCCATATTATTTGTGTATTACCGTATTTGGTTTGTGTATTACGTGAGTATTATTTGTGTATTACAAAAGTATTTTTACTGATTTATCCTCATGCTCAGCTATCAAAAATCGTTGATTTTCCGTTTAATTTTGACTAACTCTAAACAATTTTGATTCTACCAGCTTCCGCCGCCACCGCCGCCGAATCCGCCTCCTGAAAATCCGCCGCCGCCAAATCCACCGCCTGAGAACCCTCCGGATCCTCCGCTGCTGCTCTGCGGTTTTGGAACACTCATGGTCGTGGAGACTGTCTGCAGATTGTGCATCATGCACCTGTGGAACAGATAAAAATCAAACGCATCCATTCTTCCAGTCGTGTTTACATACCAGTCAGGGGCAGGAACAGCGATCTGTTCAAATTTCTTCATCCATACATCCGAGAGACCAAATACGTAGGCATACGGCATGATGTGATAAAACCAGTTTGGATTATCCTGAGCGAGCATCTGCATCCGCTCCAGCTCCGCCGTCTCAATAAAATCCCGAAGACCGATCAGATAGCCCATCCTCTCCGCGCATTTCTTCGTTCTCTTTTTCATAAAAGCCGTGAGGACTGCATTCAGGACAGAAGCCGCCAGAATCACCAGCATCGGCACATACCATGAAAATGTCATGTGCTGACGTACTTTTATTAGATAATTGAGAGCAAATACGACAAGTCCCGCGGCACACAGGACAGCGCCCGTGATGATTCCGCCCTTCTGTGAGCTGCTTTTTTTGGCATACCAGTTATCTACCATATAACACAGATAGATCACAGCCGCCACGTACAGCAGCCAGCAGATCAGACTGATGACACCGCTTCCGTCGGCAGAATATACGCTGACAGCCAGAGCAAAAAGACCGAAGGGAATCGGTGAAAGAATCATTGCCGCTGTTCTGGCAGCCTGAGATTTTCCGGTATAGACACCTCCGTTTTTCTTTTTGTTCATCTCTTTTTTCACCTTGGTCTTCGCTTTCTGCAGCGTAGGCGCAAACTTATATTTCAGGGAAGAGAGCATCTTGCGCTCACCAACCGGCGCATGTTTTCCGAAAATACCGTCGAAGACATCCTTTTCATATTGTCTGGCATCATCCGGCAGTTCTCTTCGTTTTATGAATGTCAGCGCATCACTCTTTCCTTCTTCTATCGCCAGGCAGCCTTTGTCCGCCCAGTATACAAGCAGTGATACGATGTCCTTGTCCTGGACGCTGCCGTCTATGATATAACCCACCGCCGCACTGTCCAGTCCTTCCGGCGGCGTATACTGAATGGAGGGATAGATTTTTTCATCCCTTCCGAACAAAAAGAACAGAAGGGCGATCACTGCAGTCAGGATAACTCCCGCCACCATCAGATAATATCCCTCTTTGTCCGCCGATCTTACCCCCGTGAAGTAGCCTTCCGGCATCGGAGCATAACACGTGAGGCCATTTCCCACCGCAAGCGGCTGTTTCAGCACCCCCGTCAGTGTGTCTCCATCCCAGGACAGGGTAAGGATCTCTGAGCCATCTTTGCGCTCTCCATAACGTCCGTAATAAAACTTAAGGATTTCATGATTGAAATCGCCTGGAAAACTGACTGTGAATTTACTGCCCGCCGGTATCTCATTCTGCCAGCCGGCGGGAAAAACATTGCAGTACACTTCCGTATAACCATACTGCGTCTTCGGCTTCAGTTCGTAAGAAAAGTTGTATGCCGCAGTGGTCACCATGGAATCCTCGCTTCCGAAGCGCAGCACCACATTTCCGTTTTCCGTCGATTCGTCCGTCTCCGTATTGGAACTTGTCAGATCAATACTCGCCCGGTAGGGGATATCGTCGATCCGGCCGTCCTGGGCGCCTGTGATGAGCCTGCCTCTGTAAGGAATATAGCGGTAAATCCCATGCCGCGGGGTTACAAAGTCAGCGTCAATCCTTTCTTCTATTGTATATGAATTGTCTTCATGTATTACCACGTTGGTGTCATAGCCATTCGTCGTCATGTAGACATCTTCCTGGACGCTCTGAACCTCATCTGAAGTTCCCGACGAGCCAAATGCTGCAAACAGCGTGCCGGCATTCGTGACCAGCAGAATGAGGACTGCCCAGATGGCAACAACCATTACCTGTTTCAATCGTTTCATTTTTGCCTCTCAATCAGAATGAAACTTTAACGCTTTCACGCTCGGCAGCTTCATTCACCTCATACAGCGGCTTCCTTCGGAATCCGAAAATTCCTGCCAGCAGATTTCCCGGGAACATTTCAGTTTTCGTGTTATACTTGTTGACGACTCCGTTATAATACCGTCTGGAACCCGCGATCTCCTCCTCTACTCTGGAAAGCTGCTCCTGGAGCTGCAGGAAATTCTGGTTGGCCTTCAGATCCGGATATCCTTCGGATAATGCAAACAGTGACTTCAGGGTACCCGTCAGTACATTATCGTTTTTGATCGTCTCCTCCGGGGTTCTGGAGGTCATCGCCATGTTTCTCGCTGCAATCACTTTCTCCAGCGTTTCCGACTCATGCTTTGCATAGCCCTTGACCGTCTCTACAAAATTCGGTATCAGATCATATCTCTTCTTCAGTGAGACATCCATGGCGGAAAATGCTTCCTCCGTCTTATTCCTCAGTTTTACAAAACCGTTGTATGTGCCTGCCAGCCACAAGACGAGCAGGACAACGATCACCAGAATGATAATCAATGCTGTTGTCATACTTTACACCTCTTTCTTCCAAAAAGACGGGGAGCTTACGAGAAACCCTCCGTCCTTTATCTTTTACAGATTTGCTTTGATTTTGCTGATTACTTCATCGTATTCTTCATCACTCAGGAATACTTTTTCAGGATTCATTGCGAACACCTGTGTCCATTCAAATCCATCTTTGTATTTCGGTACAAGGTGGAAATGTGTGTGGCCTGCTGTATCACCGTAAGCTCCGATGTTGACTTTATCCGGGCTGAATGCTTTCTGGATTGCCGCCACTACCTTTGCCATATCTGCAAAATATCCGTTTCTCTCTTCGTCAGACAGCTGTGTGATGTCCGGAACGTGAGATTTTGTTGCGACGATACATCTTCCTTTATGACTCTGCTCTTTAAACAGATAAACCAGTGCGTTGTCCAGTTCGCAGATCTTGAGGCCGAATGGTGCTAAGAACTCGCCTTCTACACAGTATGCGCATTTTTGATCCTTCATATTACCCTCTCCTTTTTAACTGTAATGTTTTCTCATAAGCAGAATAATATCTCCTGCTTACGCATAAGTATACCTCTTTTACTGAGAATTCACAATCCTTTTTTATGATTCCGGTTCCTCCCCGGCCGTCTCCTCCTGCTGTTCTGCCCCGTAAAGCATCTCCTGAAGTTTTGGAATCGTCTGTTCCCAGTCCGGCATCAGCTTTTCATTTCTTGAGACAAACATCCCGTCATACGGAATCCTGTCCTTGACCAGCTCATATTGAAGCATGGACGGCACTTTTCCGAGAAGTCCCCAGAATTCATTTTCCGGTATGTTGTGTGTGACCAGCGGCAGAAGCCTGTTTGCCAGCCTGTCAATATCGGGAATACTCATCTGCCGGATTTTCTGAGTAAGCTTCGTCAGAACTTCACGCTGCCGCTCTGTCCTCTGATAATCCGAATTTCCCACCTTACGGATTCTGGCATAGGCAACGGCCTGTATTCCGCTGCATTCATAGGTGCCTTCCCCCGGTATCATATACTCCGGGTATCTGTCCTCAATGTTCATATTCTGGCACATATGTTCCATTGTCTGATTGGCATTTGCCGCTTCTTTTTCCGTAAACGTGAGAGAGATCGTTCCGACTGCATCGATAATGTCGATCATATCCTTAAAAGAAACGACCATATACCGGTCTACGCTGACCTTAAAATTCTCCGTCACCGTCTCCGCGAGAAGCGGTCCGCCGCCATTTGCATACGCCGCATTCAGTTTGCGGTATCCGATCCCCGGTATATCGACATACGTATCCCTCATCAGAGAAACCATGCTGATCTGCTTTTTCTCATAGTTTACCGACAGCAGTATCATGGAATCGGAATTTGCATTCTCCGTGCTCGTTGTCCTGTCTACCCCGACGAGCAGTATGTTATATACATTCTCTTCCGTCATGATATTGCCTTCATAGCGATACTTTTCTATATTATCCTGAATCGCCTGCAGTTCTTCATCAACCGGTTCTTCTTTCACCGGTTCTTCTTCCGGTATTGTCTCCTGCGTCTCGCTGTCCGGCACATAATTCGACTGCGCAAAATAGCTGTGCCCCTTCGCATAAACAACCGAGACACACAGCAGTAGCATTGCCAGCACAAAGAGACTGCAGTTCGCAGCAGTCTTCCACTTATGTTCCGCCGCACAATGCACATGGGATGTCACATCCTCCGCAAAACCAGCCGCAATCTGAGTCACTTTCTTCCATACAGTCCGTCCCGCCTTTTTCAATTTTTCGTTCATTTTACACCTGCCCTCATGTCTGTTAATTTTATTATATATAAAATGTCGAAAAATACAAGATTTTCCCGATAAAAATTGTGCTATAATTTAATGTAACCGTATGAACTGTTACATTTTAATTACAGAGAGATTCATTCAAGGAGGAGACACAATATGCCATACGACGCTATTATCATCGGTGCTTCTATCATTGATATCCCTGCCGGACCTGTAGATGCATCTGTATTTTCCACAGGCTCACACCCGGTGGACCGGCTTGCCTTCCAGGTTGGAGGCGACGCCATCAACGAAGCGACCGTCTTATCCCACCTGGGAGCTGATATCAAGCTGATCAGCAAGATCGGCAGCGATCCAGGAGGGGATTTTATCCTGCAGCACTGCCGCCGTCACAGGATCGATACGTCATCTTTTGTCACGGATCCGTCCATGGATACAGGTATCAATATCGTGCTGATCGAAAAAAATGGTGAGCGCAGCTTCATCACCAGCAGAAGCGGAGGCCTTCGCCAGCTGAAACCTGAGGATATAGACCTCTCTGCGTTTTCAGAGAGCGCTCTGCTGTGCTTTGCAAGTATTTTCGTCTTTCCGTATTTTCAGAATGACGACCTCGTACGTATTTTTTCAAAGGCGAAGGAACAGGGGATGACGCTCTGCGCTGACATGACAAAATGTAAAAACGGAGAAACCACGGAGGATATCCGTGGTGCACTGTCCTATCTGGATTATGTATTTCCGAATCTCGAAGAGGCGCAGATGGTAACCCGGAAAGAAGATCCGGATGAGGCAGCGGACGTATTTCTGGACTGCGGCGTCAGACATGCTGTCATCAAGCTGGGAAAACAGGGTTGTCTGATCAAAAGCCGCAGCGAACGCATTATCGTACCCGCCGTTCCAGGCGCCGTGTGTCTCGATACCACCGGTGCCGGTGATAATTTTGCCGCGGGCTTCCTGTACGGGCTTATAAAAAAACAGCCGCTGTACGAATGCGGCCGCCTTGCGAATGAAACAGCGGCACACTGCATCGCCAGGATGGGTGCCACCGCATGGATTGAATGATATTGCGTCAGACATGTAAGAGCCGCAGCCCATCAGGTATCAGGCTGCGGCTCTTGTACCGTTATCTGTCTTTTATCATCTGGTCATATCTCATGAAGGTAAAGCCCAGCTTTTCATAAAGCCGCACTGCACCCTCATTGCTCTTCGTCACTTCCAGGCGGAAGCGTTTTGCTTCAGGGTATTCCTCAAACAGCCATTCGAAAAACTGTGTCCCATATCCCTTACCGCGGCATGTCTCATTCAGATAGATCTCTTCTATCATCACGGTGACACCCCCGGTCTCACACGCATAAAAGCAGGTGATATACGCAAACCCAACCGGCTGCTCCCCATCCAGAAGCACCACACCGCGCAGCAGAGAACCTTCCCGCACCGCATCTTTAAACGTCCTTTGCAGGATACTGTCATCCACCGTGTGATCAACCGCATCACTGTGATAAAACTCATGAACCATTGGTACGACAAGTTCCTCATCTCCGGCACACATCTCTCTTATCTGCAACATAAATAAAACTGTCCTCCCTACTTAATCAGTTTGGATATCGTCTTAAAGGTATCAGAACCTGCCATCTCCAGCAGTTCAAACAAAATCGACTCATACGTGCTCACCAGGATTCCCTCCTGAACCGCACGGCTGATCGCTGTGTCTTTGTCACTTTTTTTCCTGGAACTCACGCAGTCCGTGATCAGGATTGGCTGGTATCCGTTCTCCTTCAGGTCAATGCACGTCTGCAGCACACAGATATGCGTCTCAATGCCGCAGATGATAATATTTTTCTTTCCTGAACTTTTTATCTTCCTGGCAATTGCATCGTCCTTCCAGCAGCTGAACGTCTTTTTGTCAAGATATTCTTCTGTACCTGCCGCCTGATAGACAGACTGTACTGAATTTCCAAGCCCTTTTGTATACTGCTGTGTGATCATCATGGGAATATCCAGTGCCTTCAGCCCCTGGATGAGGATCGACGCATTTCTCTCCAGCTCCTCCCCCTGGTACATCACCTTCATCAGGCTTTCCTGATAATCTACGATCATCGCCATCGTATCTTCTGCCTTAATTCTCATACTCATTCTCCTCTTCTGTTATTGTTAAACGGCTGCAAGTGCCTGCCTTAGATCTTCGATGATGTCATCAGCATTTTCAATACCGACAGACAGACGGATCAGATCCGGAAGTACTCCCGCTTCAGCAAGCTGTTCATCATTCAGCTGACGGTGTGTATGGCTGGCAGGATGCAGTACGCAGGAGCGTGCATCTGCAACGTGTGTCACGATCGCTATCATTTTCAGGGCATTCGTAAAGCGCATCGCCCCGTCTTTCCCGCCTTTTGGTCCGAAACACAACACTCCGCAGGTACCGTTCGGCATATACTTCTGTGCCAGCTCATAATACCTGCTGCTCTTAAGACCCGCGAATTCCACCCATGCAACCTTCTCATGGTTCTCCAGAAACTCGGCAACCTTTCGGGCATTCTCAAAGTGGCGCGGAACTCTCAGGTGCAGTGTTTCCAGTCCGATGTTCGTCAGAAATGCATTCTGAGGAGACTGGCACACTCCCATATCACGCATCAGCTGTGCCGTTGCCTTCATGATAAATGCTTTCTTTCCAAACCGCTGTGTATAGACCACCCCATGGTAGGAATCATCCGGCGTCGTCAGACCCGGGTATTTATCGGCATATGCATCCCAGTCAAAATTACCGCTGTCCACGATACAGCCTCCCATCGCCATGGCATGCCCGTCCATATATTTTGTCGTGGAATGGACCACGATATCCACTCCGAACTCAAACGGACGGCAATTGATCGGTGTCGCAAATGTATTGTCACAGATCATCGGAACTCCATGCTCATGTGCCAGTGATACGAATTTATCAATATCAAGTATAACTCCTGCGGGATTGGAAATGCTCTCCGCAAACACAGCCTTTGTATTCGAACGGAACTCTTTTTCGAGAATCTCTCTGTCCGCATCCTGGTCGACCAGCGTCACCTCAATCCCAAACCGCTTCAGTGTCACAGTCAGAAGGTTCGATGTTCCGCCGTATACCTTCGCTGCGCAGATCACATGGTCACCCTCTTCACATATATTCGTCACAGCCATCAGCGTCGCTGACTGCCCGGATGAAGTCAGCATGGCTGCCACGCCGCCTTCCAGGTCGCAGATCTTCTGCGCTACGATATCACAGGTGGGATTCTGCAGTCTGGAATAAAAATATCCCTCCGCCTCCAGGTCAAACAGCTTCCCCATCTCTTCACTCGTCTCGTACTTAAATGTTGTGCTCTGGTAAATTGGCAGCACACGCGGTTCGCCGTTCTTCGGCTGCCATCCTCCCTGCACACAGATCGTCTCTTTCTTCAATTCCATGCTTTTATCCTCTCTTCTACACATCTTTCATTCATCACGTTATCCCTTATTTTAACGCGTCCGGCGTCACTGTGCAAGGAGATTTATTCTCCCTTATCCCGTTCTTTTGTGCGGCACTTTGCCTGTCCGGGACAGCTGCCGCAGTTGCAGTCACAGAACTTACCCTGCCGAAACTGCCGGATTTTTCTCACGATGACCCAGACTGCATATGCTGCAATCACTGCGATGATGATAAATTCAGCCATTCTCATTTCCTCCTGTGTTTCATATAGCCGGATTACCGGGTATCGATTACCCCCGCTTTATTTTATTCTTTCAGCATTGCTAAATAGTTGTCCAGTCTTTCATTCACATATCCTGCAAATAATTTCTCCATCGCTCCCAAATTATGTTTCACATGGTATTCGTCAAAAGCATTGTAATATGCAATTCGGTCTGCAAATTTGATGTCAATCGGCGGATATCCGGCTTTCATCAATTCCAGATTCACAAGCAGGCGGCCCGTGCGGCCGTTGCCATCGATAAACGGGTGAATGCCTTCAAATTCAATATGAAACCGGGCAAGCCTGGGAATGATATGCTCTGTGCTGTTTCTATAAGCCTCCAGCAACTGCTCCATCTTTTTCCGGATTAAATACGGTTGTACAGGCTCACATTTTGCCCCCATAATTCTTACCGGAACTTTTCTGTATACACCCCTGTCATCTTTTTTATCAGCCAACACTAAATAATGAATTTGTTTAATGATGCTTTCTGATAATGGTAACGGTTCTTTCACCAGGTCCCTCACAAAGTCAAAGGCTTCTTTATGTCCAACCGCTTCCATATGATCTTTTAACGGCTTCTGATCAATGGTCAAACCGCGCAGTACCATATCAGTTTCACGGAGAGTCAGTGTATTCCCCTCGATGGCATTGGAATTATAAGTGAATTCAACCACAAATTCCTCTGTCAGCCGTTCAGCCTCTCCCTCCGTCAAAGGACGTCTGGAATCCAGTTCTGTTTTCTTCCTGTCAATACTCTCAAGCAGGCTTTCCGCAGACTTATACCGGCCATCCTCCGGTTTTTGCGCCTTTGCCGGAACCTTCCAACTGCGACCCTCACGGATAACACCTGGAATTTTACCTTCTGAACATAATATTCGTACTCTTCTATCTGAAATGCCCCATTTCTCTGCGGCCTGTTTAACTGACATATACATATTTCTGCACCTCGCTTCAGACAATAGTATACCCTATTATCGGAATAACAGCAACGCCATCGGAATAATACTTTCCATTTTTCGGAACAATGTAAAAGCCCGAAAGATACGTTTACTCTTCCGGGCAATTATTTTACACCTCTTATTTAAACGTCGGCCCCCCAAAATTCCGAAATTAACATTCCTGCATTTCTCCTAAAGGTATATCAGCGTGGAATGTCAAAACATACTCCCTATCTGATAGATTAAAAATGTAACTGCCCATGCCACGCACAGCTGAAATCCTGCCGTAAGGAACGTCATCCTCCAACTTCCGGATTCCCTCTTGATCGTGGCGAGCGTCGCGATACATGGTATGTACAGCAGGCTGAACGTCATCATACAGTACGCATTGAGCATACCGAATCCTGCCGTTCCCAGGATACCTGCCAGCGTCGCCATGCCAGCAGCACTCGTGGCATTACCCACGCCGAACAGTACCGAACAGCTGGATACCACGACTTCTTTTGCCGAAATCCCGGCGATCAGCGCCACGATGATCTGCCAGTATCCCAATCCGATCGGCGCAAAAACAGGAACTACCGCCTTTCCGATCAGAGATCCGAAGCTCTGTGTGATATCACTGACAAATCCCTGCGGACCAAAGTTCAGTACAAACCACATCACAATGGACGCGATAAAGATCGTGGTTCCGGCTTTTGTGAGATAGTCCTTTACTTTTTCCCATACATAGATCCACACGGTCTGCGCACTCGGCGCCTTATATTCCGGCAGTTCGATCAGCAGATTGTTTTTTGCCTCTTTCCGGTCAAGTATATGTAATACAAACGCCACCAGGATCGCCACAAAAAGGCCCAGTACATACATGGAAAATGCTGCAAACATCGCGTAGTCACCAAAAAACATCTGTGAAAACAGAACATAAACCGGGAGTCTTGCACTGCAGGACATGAAAGGCGTTATCAGGATCGTCTTCATACGGTCGGCACGGTTTTCAAGCGTACGCGAGGCCATGACAGCCGGAACCGTACATCCAAATCCGAGGATCATCGGAATGAATGCACGACCGGACAGTCCCAGCCTTCCCATCAGACTGTCCATCACATACGCTGCACGCGCCATATAACCGCTGTCTTCCAAAAATGCCAGTGCCAGAAACAGGATAAAAATATTTGGCAGGAAGGTCAGAATGCCGCCCACCCCGGAGATGATGCCGTCCACTACCAGTGAAACCAGCCACCCGGCAGCACCGACAGCATGCATTCCGACAGTCACTTCCTGCGCTATGAAGTCCAGCAGAATCCCCATATATCCTTTCAGCCAGTCACCCAGCGTGAATGTCAGCAGAAATACAAGGGCCATGATGCAAAGAAACATCGGGAATCCCCAGATCCTATGCGTCAGCAGCTGGTCGATCCGGTCTGTGCTCTCTTCCTTCTGCTCCTTGTTTACCAAAACCTCATGAATGACCTCTTCGATAAAATCATACTTTTCATTGATGATCTGCGACTCGTAGCATTTTTCCGTAATGTCTGTCAGATCCAATGGATATATCTTCTGTGTCTCCTCATCGCACTCCAGAAGTTTGATCGCGTAGTAACGTGCCTTCGGGATTCCCGGATATGTCTCTTTCAGACGTACTCTGACTGCATCAATCTTGTCTTCTATCTCATCGCTGTACACCATCACAAATTCATTATGATGCTGATGTCTGTGCTCTGTGGAGATATCATGGTGGTGAATGAGCGGCTGTTTTTCTTCGAAATCTTTATGATGCACCACTGCATGCATCAGGATATCCAGTCCCTTTTTCTTGCGCGCACAGACCGGAATCACGGGTATCCCCAGCATCTCCGGCAGACGGTGAAGGTCGATCTCCATCCCGCGTTTTTCTACGATATCCATCATATTCAGAGCCAGCACGACAGGTTTCCCAAGCTCTATGAGCTGAAGCGTCAGATAGAGATTCCTCTCAAGAGAGGATGCATCGGCTACATCCACGATCACATCCACCTCGTCACTCAGCACATACTGCCTTGCCACCACTTCTTCCATCGTGTAGGAGGTCAGACTGTAAGTTCCCGGCAGGTCCACCAGCTGGATATCAAACTCCTGAAATTTCATGGAGCCTTCCACTTTCTCCACCGTAACCCCCGGCCAGTTTGCAACCTTCAGATTAGCACCGGTATAGGCATTGAACAGCGTCGTCTTTCCGCAGTTCGGATTCCCCATGAATCCCACACGTATCTTATTGCCCATCGCTGTCATCCTCCCTCACTTCGATATGCTCTGCAATACTCTTTCCGATGGCAAACCGGGTGCCCCGCACCTTAATCACCATCGCTCCTCTTTTCTTCTTATTCATAACCAGAACCCTGGAGTCACCTGTCATACCAAGTGCCTCCAGACGCCGGTCAACATTCAGCGGCAGATCCATCCTCACCACACGGTAGCTGCTGTCAACCTCTCCCTCTATCAGTTTCATCTCGCTCCCTCTTCCTTATCGGTGTTTTTTCTCAGTTAGTTGAGATTAATCTTAGCTTACAATGTTTCTTTCCGTCTGTCAATCATACATTATTTAAAAAGACCGCTGCACAGTCAGTGCAACAGTCCTTATAATTCTTAAGATTTGTTTTTGTTATAGATGATAAGTAATCCTTTTAAAAGAAGGTCATCATCCATGATAACCTCTCTTCTGCAGTGCGGGATAATCGATTTCGCCAGCCCGCCGGTTGCGATCGCGGTCGCTTTTTTGCCCAGCTCATCTTCGATTCGTGTGATCAGCCCGTCCACCATCGATGCACTGCTGTAGATCACACCGCTTTTCATGCAGTCGATCGTATTCTTGCCAATCATGTGTTTCGGTGGTTCCAGGCTGATTCCCTGCAGCTGTGCCGCATGGGCAGTCAGAGAATCCAGCGATACGAGCACACCGGGGAGTATCATTCCCCCAATATAATTCCGGTTCTCATCGATAACACAGACCGTCGTGGCCGTGCCCATGTCAAATACGATCAGAGGCGCCGGATATTCATTGATAGCGGCTACAGAATCAGCCACCAGGTCACTTCCAAGCTGTGCCGGATTATCCATCAGGATATTCAGTCCCGTCTTGATTCCGGGCCCCACTACCAGCACCTTTCTGCGAAGGATTTTTTCCGTGGCGATCCGCATGATATTCGTGATCTGCGGAACAACCGAAGAGATGATCCCTCCCTGGATTTTCTCATACTCAATCCCATAGAGATCCAGGACTACTTTTATATCAATCGCGTATTCCAGCTCTGTCTTCGTCCGCACGGTGGAGAGCCGTTCAACAAAATATGTCTGTTTCTCGTCCACACATCCGACCACAATGTTTGTATTACCGATATCAATGGCTAAAATCATATCATACTCCTATATTCTTCATCACTTTCGTATTCATCAGCACTTTTCCGACCAGAGCCACGATAACCGCTGCCACAATCGCCTCCGGAATTCCGTTGACGGTGATGATGGCCGTGATCGCCGAGTAGACCGCATTTGCCGCAATCCCGCTTGCAGCCGCATAACTGTCCCCGAAAAACAGATAGATCATGTTCATGACCAGAAGTGTGTTGGTCAGCGCACCGGACAGGCCTGCAAGTGCCAGTCCCAAAACAGAGGTGCCGTTCGTCTGCTTTTTCGTCAGCTTCATAACGAGGCGGTAGACAAAGAACGGTACGACGCCGACGAGGATCCGCGGCACAAAACAGATGATCAGGCTGCCGATTCCTCCGCTGTACTCGCCCAGGGAGTAGAACGGTGTAAATACAAAGGAGGTCACCGACGGATTGATCGTATTGTTGATAAAACTCGTAAGTCCAAAGACAAAACCAAGTGCCGCTCCTTTTTTGGGTCCCAGCATCAGCGATCCGATAATGACCGGAATATGGATGATGGTCGCTCTGGTGAAACCGAGTGGAATGTAGCCCAGAAACGGTGTGAAGGCCATGACTAAAATCAGTGCAGCGAAAAGTGCCACCTGTGCCATTCCCTTCGTTTTTGACATAGTTGCTGTTGACGTGTTATTCATTTTTTTCCTCCTGTTACTGTTCCTTCTTCTGTAAGGATACAATACATGTGCCCTCTCGGGAGTTTACGGGTTGCTCATAATTCTATCCAGGATGTGAACGGCAACCTCTTCTTTGCTCATCAGGTCAAGAGAGATTTCCTCATCCTGTGTAATCAGGGTCACCACATTGGTGTTCGCTTCAAATCCAGCTCCGGGTTCTCTCAGATTGTTGGCTACAATCATGTCCAGATGCTTTTTTGCAAGCTTGTCCCTGGAATTACCAATTACATTCTCCGTCTCCATGGAAAATCCGCACAGATACTGATGCGGCTTCTTGTGCTCTCCCAGATATTTTAAAATGTCTTCCGTCCGTTCCATCAAAACGGTAAGACTGTCTCCCTTTTTCTTCATTTTCTCATCACTGACATGGCGGGGACGGTAATCAGCAACTGCCGCCGCTTTGATCACAATATCCTGATCCGGAAACTCACCGGTTACCGCATCGAACATCTCCTGTGCGCTGGTTACATGGATCACCTTCACAAAAGGCGGCGGTGTGAGATTCGTCCTTCCGCTCACCAGCGTCACCTCAGCTCCTCGGAGCATGGCGATTCTGGCAATCGCATATCCCATTTTTCCGGATGAGTGATTCGTGATAAAGCGTACCGGGTCCATCGCCTCCCGCGTCGGTCCGGCTGTCACCAGTATCCGTTTCCCGCGCATATCTTTTTTAAATGCGATCTCCCGTTCAATATATTCCATCAGCACCTCAGGCTCAGGCATCTTGCCGGCCCCCGTATCCCCGCAGGCAAGCCTGCCCGCTGCTGACGGTATCACTTCAAATCCATACTGCTTCAGCGTGCGCATATTGTCGCGCACTACAGGATTCTCATACATTGCTGTGTTCATCGCAGGCGCAACGATCTTCCTGCAGCGGCAGGCCAATGCGGTTGTCGTGAGCATATCATCCGCTATTCCATGGGCAAGTTTTCCGATCACATCCGCTGTTGCGGGCGCTATCATCATTACATCCGCCTGTTTTGCGATAGCGACGTGCTCCACACTGTGCTGAAAATTCCTGTCAAATGTATCAATCAGGCATTTATTTCCCGTTAATGTCTCAAATGTAATCGGGTTTATAAAATTGACGGCATTCTGTGTCATGATCACATGGATATTGGCATGCTGCTTCATGAGCGCACTCGCAAGAGCTGCACTTTTATAGGCTGCAATTCCGCCCGATACACCGAGCAGCACTGTTTTTCCATTTAACATCGGATTATTCTCCTTTTTCTGCATGCAGATTCTTTGCTTATTATATAGAAATCATTCCGAAATTGCAATGATATACGTGCCATTTCTTTCAAAAACGACCTCTCCCGCAGACTTCAGCAGAGAATCATTGACCACTTTATACTTTTCACGCTCAAGATCTCCTACATAAATATAATCTACATCATATTTTTCCAGCAATTCACTCACCTCTGCTCCATCCCGGGAGGTATAGATGAGCTCCACATCACTTTTTCTCTCGTTAAGATCTTCGGTGTCATTCCTCCACAGCCACTCATGTACATACCAGCCAAGAACACAAGGCAGTCCGGTCATTGCAGAGATCCGCTGGTATTCCGAGTAGCTGTCTCCACAGGCTTCCACGATAACAGGACTCCCGTCCACATTTTCATTCAGCCAGTCAATGGCGCCTGCATCTGTCGGATAATCATTCTCCAGGTACGCAGTCGCATCCAGTCCCTGAAATCCGGAGCGGTCCAGAACATTTCCAAACCAGTCGGAAACAGCAGTGCCGAAGTAACCGATCGTCGAAAACAGACAGATACTTCCCAGGATTCCCGTCACATACAGCACATGTGACTTGTTCAGCAGAAAACGCACCAGAATATATGCCATACTGATGCCAAAGAGTGTAAACGCCTGATACGTCAGTTTAAACATCGTATTCGCTCTGGCCGAATTCTCCTCATATATATCACGCACATACACAAGTTCCGGAATCAGTACAAGTCCTACCGCACAGAGTACCAGCCCCGCCACAAACAGATCTGATGGATGTGTTTTTTCAAGCAGATTTCGAAACCATCCTCTGTTCTCTGTTTTTCTGGCATTTTTTATGATCGTCCACACCACAAATATACTGCACAGAATCAGCGGAAATCCCCACACGACCAGCAGTTGTTTTAAAGAGGTGTGATTCTTCGCCAATGCAATCCCCGACACCATACTGTCAAACTGCAGAGTAAACGGCAGTGCAACAAGTTCAGAGATCATCAGTATCCAGGCACCGTGCAGCAGGCTGCGGCCGATCGTATACCCCGGTGAAAACTGCCCTTCCCTCAGATTACGGTACACGACAACCGCCATGATCACCACGAAATAGATGGGAAAGTCCCAGTAATTTGTAAAATGAAAAACTCCCAGGAAAATCCCAAACATCAGATTATAAGGATTTTTCAATGAGCGCATAAGCCGGCGGGGCAGCGAATCCCTTTGCTTCGTTTTCGATATAAGGAGTGGAGATTTCATAAATGCATAGATAATGCCGACAAGACACAGTACAAACATCAGGTTCACAACATGAGCATGCAGATCTCCAAGTATAAAGGAATACGCCGGATATTCATGGATCGTCCGGTCGCTGCCTTTCGGGTAGTAGCCGATATAGCGCGTCGAATTTGAAAACCAGTAGGTGTAGTCACTGTCATGTCCCAGAAACTTTCCAAAGAATCGCAGCAGCGGCCCGGCCAGCACATAATGCATGTTGCCGGCAAAAGACACGGCAGCTCCGGCCAGCAGACCGACAGGCACTGACGCACCTGTACGCTTCTTTCCGCTCACATTAACGGCCCGGTCTTCCCAGAGCTGGCGCCCGACGGCAAACGGCATCATAAACGCAAATGCAGCCACGAGCGTGCGCATCACGTTATATGTCTCCTGTATCCGGGTAAATGATATTTTCGTCAAAAATACTGCGAAGTACTGTCCCCCGTAATAGTAGTTGAGAGACTCTCCCGCATACCAGATGTCCGGCGCCGGAATCTCTGTGCTCCGCATCATGCTCGCCATGAACCCGTAGTCCATGAACTTTTCCGTTCCTTTGGCCGCCGGATGAAAACCCGCCAGATATGTCCAGAACAGGAACAGCAGCAGAAATAACAGTTCTTCACAGATGATCAGTTTTCCATTTTCACGCGTGATCCAGAACACGGATTTTCCTTTTTTGAGCCGACACCAGAAAATTGCAGTATTCAGAACGATTCCCAGAAGCACGATGACTACGCAGAAGGTTGTCGTGAATTTAAATAATCCGGTACTGACCAGCAGCCACACAAAATATCCCGGCAGCACAGCCCCCAGTACCTTGGAAAAAATCCATCCGCAGTCACGATAATTTTTAAACACGATTGCTGTCAAAGGCATAAACGCCATGCCCAGTACCAGCATCATCAGCCACCAAATCAGACACGTACCCATCATATCCTCCTTCGCATCGAATGAAATTCAGCCACTGCACGGCGGCCCATGGCAATGATCTTCGGAATATTGACAGAATTAACTCCGCCCTGGCGCATCCGGAATGTGATCGGATAGTACAGGACCGTCTTCCCCCTCTTTTTATACAGTACGCTGACCATCACATTTGCCAGGTGATAATCTCTTGGAATACTTTTCAGAATCTCACTTAACTCGTCCGCCCGCATCAGACGGAACGGTGTATTGATATCTCTCATCCATGTGCGGAAATTGAGAAGCACTACCAGGCGCAGTGTTTTTGTCACAACCTTCCTGGAAAATCCATCCTGACGATGCTTCCGGTACCCGAGCAGCAGTCCCGCCTCCAGACGGTCCTTCCACATCTGGCCAAAATCCGACGGAAGCGTCTGGCCATCTGAATCCGTTTGAAAGATATACTCCGCCCCATGCGCGATTGCATAGCGATATCCGTAAAGTACCGCGGCTCCGTGACCGCCATTCTTTTTTTTCACTGCCTCCAGATATGGATACTGTTCCATCAGGCTCATCAGTATCTCATATGTAGTATCCGTGCTCCCATCATCCACAACGAGCAGGCGGCTGCCATTCTGGATCCTGCTGATCACAGGGTACCACTGCCGCACGACTGTTTTAATATTCTCCGCCTCATTATATGCCGGCATCACAATCCAAAGTGTGTTCATAATGTCTCCCCGTTTTTACCCTAAAAAGGGGATGCCTTGCGTATCGCAGCCTCCCCTTTTCATCCCTATTCTTTAAACCTGATTTTTAAATAGCTTTTGATCTCTTCCACACATTTCTCGAATCCCAGCTTTCCGCTGTTGATACAAAGGTCGTAATTTCTCGCATCTGTCCAGTCGCGCCCTGTGTAGTGATGGTAAAAATCGCCGCGGTATTTATCCACTTTGGAGATATAGCGCTCCATCTCACGCTTCGTCATACTGTTCCTCTCCATCGCACGGTCGAAGCAGAATTCCCGGTCCGCATGGACAAATACACTCGCAACATTGTCAAAATTGCGGAGCACGAAATCCGCGCATCGACCGATGATCACGCAGGACTCCTGACGCGCAAGCTGTTTTATAATCTTGGCCTGATAGTTAAACAGGTTATCATTGGAGACAAACCCATCACATTCCGGATTGATCAGGTCCCCACTGTACACTTTTGTCGTCAGCTTCTGAAGCAGTCCGATATCCAGCCGCTCATCAACCTTTCCAAACAACTTCTCAGAAATACCGCTGTCCTCAGACGCCATCCGCAGGATTTCGCGGTTATAGCAGTGAATACCCAGTTCTTTTGCCAGCATCTCACCGATCGTCTTACCGCCGCTTCCATACTGTCTCGCAATTGTAATTACCACATTTTCCATACTACTTCCCCCTTGCCTATTCACCCAGATATGCTTTTTTAATGGAGTCATCATTCATCAGATCTTTTGCATCTCCGTTCAGGACGATATTTCCGGTCTCCAGCACGTAAGCGCGGTCTGCAATGGAAAGTGCCTTCTTGGCATTCTGTTCAACCAGAAGCACCGTGGTGTTTCCTGCACTCACTTCCTGAATAATGTCAAAAATCTCATTGACGAGAATCGGGGACAGCCCCATGGACGGCTCATCCATCACAATGATCTTCGGGTGGGACATCAGCGCACGCCCCATGGCGAGCATCTGCTGTTCTCCTCCGGATAACGTACCCGCCAGCTGATTCCGTCTCTCCTCAAGACGCGGAAAACGTTTGTATACCATCTCCAGTGTCTCTTCGATCTCCTGTTTATCACTTCTGGTAAATGCTCCCATCCGCAGATTCTCATACACACTCAGCTGTGCAAAGACGCGGCGTCCTTCCGGAACATGAGCCATACCAAGTCCTACTATTTTATGCGCCGGTGTCCTGGTAATATCCTGCCCTTCAAATATGACAGAACCGTTCTTCGGTGTCAGCAATCCGGTGATCGTATGAAGGATCGTAGTTTTACCTGCACCGTTAGCTCCGATCAATGCGATCACTTCTCCCTCGTTTACCTCGAAGGAGACACCTTTGATCGCCTGGATCATTCCATAGAATACTTCCAGGTCCTTAACTTCAAGCATTGCCATTCTTCTCTCCTCCTATTCTCCCAGATATGCCGTGATGACTTCCGGATTATTCAATACCACGCTCGTCTCTCCCTGTGCCAGAACTTCACCGAAGTTCAGTACGGTCAATTCTTCGCAGATACCGGCTACCAGCTTCATATCATGTTCAATGAGCAGAATGGTCATATCAAATTTTTCTCTGACAAACTGTATGGTCTCCATAAGCTCGCTGGTCTCATTCGGATTCATTCCTGCCGCCGGCTCATCCAGCAGAATAAGCTGAGGATCCGTCGCAAGCGCACGCGCTATTTCCAGCTTTCTCTGTTTTCCATAGGGAAGATTGGACGCCAGGAAGTCTGCTTCTTTTTCCAGTCCGAATACCCGCAGCAGCTCCATTGCCCTTTCATTCATTTCTTTTTCTACTTTTCGGTATCTGGGCAAACGCAGAATACCTTCTATTGTCGTGTAATGGTGGTGATTGTGAAGTCCCACCTTAACATTGTCGAGAACCGGAAGATCTTTAAACAGACGGATATTCTGGAAAGTCCGGGCAATGCCGGCTCTGTTGATTTCAATCGTCTTTTTTCCGGTAATATCGTTACCTCCAAGTTTTACAATACCTTCGTCTGGTTTATATACGCCGGTCAGCAGGTTAAAAAACGTTGTCTTTCCCGCTCCGTTCGGACCGATCAGTCCGTACAGCTGACCTGCTTCAATGTTCATATCCACTGCATTAACTGCACGCAGACCTCCAAAGGAAATACCCAGATTTTTCACTTCCAACAGTGCCATTTTATTCTGCCCCCTTCGCTGTCTTCTTTTTCGCAGCCATCCGTCTGAATGAATGTTTTTCACGCCACTCGATTGATTTCGGCGCCCAGTTAAAGAGCATCATAAGGATCAGCACAATGGCATAGATCAGCATCCGGTAATCTGAAAGTCCTCTTAAGAGTTCCGGAAGCAAGGTCAGAATAACAGCAGCTATTATGGACCCTCTCATGTTTCCGATTCCCCCCAGCACAACAAATACCAGGATCATGATGGACATATTATATCCAAAGTTTTTGGGCAGTGCCGTAAGTGTCGAAAGATTGTGTGCATACAGAACTCCTGCCACACCCGCCAGTGCGGCTGAAACAGAGAATGCCATCAGTTTGTATTTTGTGATATTAATTCCAATTGATTCCGCTGCAATACGATTGTCACGGATCGCCATAATCGCACGGCCGTCTCTTGAATTTACCATATTCAAAATGATGACAAGCGTGATCAGGATCAGTACAATGCCGATCAGAAACGTTGAATCTTTCGGCGTCCCCGTGATTCCCTGCGGACCGTTGATAATGACCATACCATCCGGCTCCATATCAAGTGCCACGGCATCTTTCATGGAAAAATGAAAACCATTGCTGTCTTTTCCAATAAAAAACACATTGATGACATTTTTAATGATTTCGCCGAATGCAAGCGTAACAATCGCCAGATAGTCTCCCTTCAGCCGAAGAACCGGGATACCGATAAGAATGCCGAAGATTCCGGCAAGTACTGCACCGATCAGCAGTGCCAGGAAAAAGCGGAGTCCCGCGGAAGGGATGACTTCCTCCATACATTTTGAAAAGAATGCACTGGAAAAAGCGCCGACACACATGAATCCTGCATGTCCAAGACTGAGTTCCCCAAGAATACCTACGGTAAGGTTGAGAGAAAGCGCCAGGATCACATAGACGCAGAGAGGTACCAAAAGTCCCTGCATCAGGCTTGACAGGCTTCCCGCTGACACCAGGATCTGAACGATGATAAATGCCGCGATGACAATACCATACGTTATCATATTGTTTTTTGTCGTTTTATTCATCTTCTTTAACATCGTTTTCACCTACACTTTCTCCTGAATATTTTTGCCGAGAATGCCGGTAGGCTTCACGAGCAGTACGATAATAAGCACAGCAAAAACAATCGCATCCGCAAGCTGCGACGAGATATATGCCTTGCCCAGAATTTCAATAATACCCAGAAGAATACCTCCGATCATCGCTCCGGGAATGGAGCCGATACCACCGAACACCGCGGCTACAAATGCCTTAATACCCGGCATCGCTCCTGTGTAGGGAGACAGAGACGGATAAGCTGAACACAGCAGGACACCCGCCAGTGCAGCAAGCCCCGACCCGATCGCAAATGTCAGCGCGATCGTCTTGTTGACATTGATCCCCATCAGCTGAGCCGCCCCTTTGTCCTCTGAAACCGCCAGCATCGCCTGACCGGATTTTGACTTTCTGATAAACAATGTAAGAACAATCATGATCACAACACAGGATACGATAGTCACAATTGTCTCACCGGTTATGAGCAGCGCACCATCTGCCAGTGAAATGGCAGGAACTGTCACAACAGACTTAAAAGATTTTGTATTCGCTCCAAATAGCAGAAGCGCAATATTCTGCAGCAGATAGCTGACACCGATCGCAGTGATCAGCACTGCCAGCGGCGATGCGGCATTCCGAAGCGGACGGTATGCGACACGTTCGATCGTCACACCGAGTACCGTACAGAATACAACTGCTACTAAAATTCCTATAATCGGCGGAAGACCCAGGTTCGTTGTTGCCAGCAGAACCGCGTAGCCGCCTACCATAATTACATCACCATGCGCAAAGTTCAGCATCTTTGCAATTCCATATACCATGGTGTAACCAAGGGCAATGATCGCATAGACGCTGCCCAGGCTAATGCCATTAATCAAGTAAGATAAAAAGCTCATAGCACACCCCTCTGTCGTATAATTTTCATAATGCTTTATTATACCATCCCATTCGACAAATTTTCAAGGAAAACCCTATGTTTTCTGGAACTTTTGTATGAAACGGCAATGGCTGTCTCCTTTTTCTGAGACAGCCATTGCCTGGTATTCTTTTATTTTACCAGATATCCTTTCATTTTCAAGGCATTTTCTATCAAATTTAGTATTTCCTCAGAATCCGCTGTTACTGTGTGGTAATGATAACCAGAAGTGATATTTTTCAGCGGACTGGACTTTCCCATACGGATTCCTTCCATAAACTCTTCCACATCTCTTCTGGAATTGATCAGCATGTCCGCTTTCAGCTGTCCGTAAACTTTATGGTTCACAAACACATCAGCTACTCTGCCGCCCATATCCACAATCGTATAGAGTTCATCCACAATTTCATCATCCGCATGGCAGACTTTAAAGATACGCTGTGCCTTTTTCCAGGCATTCAGCACATATCCTCTGTTCGTGGATACAATATCCTGGTTGGCTGCCCGCAGAAGAGCAATATCCTGCACGATCACCTGCCTGCTGACGTGAAATTCTTCTGACAGCCTGTTCCCCGATACCGGAGCTGCACTGCACTGAATGTAATTCAATATTTCCTTTCGTCTTGCCTCACCATTCATAAGCTATCACCATTAAACCTATACTGCATGCAGATTTTTCAGTGAAATATCCATAATCGGAGCTGAGTGCGTCAGCGCACCGCTTGAAATAAAATCAACACCGACAGACAGATATTTCTCAATATTTTCCTTCGTCACATTACCGGAACACTCTGTCTGTGCGCGCCCGCCGATCAGCTGGATCGCTTCTTTCATCATTTCCGGCGTCATATTGTCCAGCATGATGATATCCGCGCCGGCATCCACCGCCTCTTTTACCATATCCAGATTCTCAACTTCAACTTCAATCTTCCGGACAAACGGAGCATACTCTTTCGCCATCCTGATCGCATTTGACACGCTTCCCGCCGCACCGATATGATTGTCTTTGAGCAGGATCCCGTCCGAGAGATTATAGCGGTGATTGCACCCGCCGCCAACTTTTACCGCATATTTTTCAAATATCCTCATGTTTGGCGTCGTTTTCCTCGTATCGAGAAGTTTTGTCTTACTCCCCTCCAGAAGCACTGCGATTGAGTGCGTATACGTAGCAATCCCGGACATACGCTGCAGATAGTTGAGCGCCGTGCGCTCACCGGACAGCAGTACCCGGATATCGCCTGTCACAACCGCCATCCTGGTTCCATTAGTCACAAAGTCACCGTCTTCCACAAAGGCTTCAACTTTAACCGTGTCATCCAGCAGTTCAAACACTCTTTCAAACACCCCCATGCCTGCCACGATCCCATCCTGTTTGCAGATCAGGTCAACCTGCCCCTGGCATGCTTTTCTCATAACCGCATTGGTCGTGATATCCTCCGATGTGATATCCTCTTTCAATGCCTGTAAAATCAAATCATCCACATTTAGCTTCGTTGTGATTGGATTGTTCATGTTCCTTTTTCATCCTTTCTGTCTCTTCGATAATAGCGTTCCGATACTTCTCTCTGATCGCCTCATAATCTGTGTACTGGCTGAAGTCAACGATCTCCATAATGTCTTCCCTGGCTTTAGCAGCTTCGATCTGTTCCTGAATCTGTCCTGCTGCCCGTTTTGCAAACACCAGGCTTTCAAGCAGTGAGTTGCTCGCCAGCCTGTTAGCCCCATGTACACCGTTGCAGCTTGTCTCGCCGACAGCATACAGCTGATCCATGGACGTATGGCTGTATTTATCGACATGAATCCCTCCCATGAAATAATGCTGTGCGGGAACCACCGGAATACACTCTTTGGTCACATCATATCCTTCTTCCAGACACCGCTTATAAATATTTGGAAAATGAGACTTAATCTCCGCCTCCGGAATTTTTTCCATGGACAGCCATACGTATGGCATGCCGTCTTTTTCCATCTGTTGATGTATGGCCGCGGTGAGCAGATCCCTGGGCAGAAGTTCATCGACAAACCTTTGATGATGGGCATCATACAGCACAGCGCCTTCTCCCCTGACAGACTCAGAGATCAGAAAGCGCCTGCCCGGTTTTTTGGAATAAAGCGTAGTCGGGTGAATCTGTACATAGTCTATATTTTCCAGCTCTACTCCATTTTTTATTGCGATGGCGAGTCCGTCGCCTGTCAGATGCGGAAAGTTCGTAGAATGCTCGTACAGTCCGCCCACACCGCCGCAGGCCAGTACCGTCTCCCGGGCCTCGATCACCATCTGTCCTCCGTCTGCCGTCCTGCATACAATACCATAACAGATATTGTCCTGACAGACAAGATCGATCATCGTAACGTGCTCCAGGATCGAAATATTGTCACGTCTTCTCACTTCTTCCAGCAGTTTTTTCGTGATCTCTTCCCCTGTGATATCCTCATGAAACAAAATCCTCGGCCGAGAGTGACCGCCTTCTCTTGTAAATGCCAGTTCGCCGTTCTCCGTTGCGAAGTCAACTCCGAAACTGATCAGTTCACGGATGATCTCCTGTGACGACCGTATCATAATGTCCACTGACTCTTCTCTGTTTTTATAATGGCCCGCACGCATGGTATCCTCATAGTAACTGTCGTAATCAGACTCACTGCGCAGCATGCAGATGCCGCCCTGCGCCAGATAGGAATCACTGTTTTCGGCTTCATCTTTTGTGATCATCAGGACCTCTTTGTCTCCCGGAAGATTCAGCGCACAGAACAATCCTCCGACACCGGTACCTACAATTAAAATATCTGTTTTCTTTTTCATTTTCCTTACCTTCTTTATCTGGCCAGCTGAAGCATACGCACCAGGGGCTCATTTGATTTCACACGCATGGTTTCCTCAAGTACTACTTCATTTTCGCCCGTCTTCAGTACATGCAGTACCTTTTCCGGTGAAATCTTCTTCATGTTGGGACAGTACTGGCGGTGTCCCACGGAATAGAATTTCTTATCCGGATTCTTTTGCTTCAGCTCATAGAGGACCCCCATCTCCGTACAGATGATGAATTCTTTGGCGTCGCTCGCCGTCGCGTAATCGATGATACCGGATGTGCTTCCGATATAGTCCGCCTCATTCAGGATCTCCAGCTTACATTCCGGATGTACGAGAACTTTCGCTTCTGGCTTTGCCTCTTTTGCTTTTTTTACGTTTTCCAGTGATATGCTGGTATGTACATGGCAGAACCCGTCATTGAAAATGAATTCTTTCTCCGGAACCTTGGATGCGATATACCGCCCCAGGTTCTCATCCGGTATAAAATATATTCGCCTGTTCGGAAGTGCTTTTACGATCCTCAGCGCATTGGATGAGGTCACACATACGTCTGAATATGCTTTGATCTCCGCTGTGGAATTCACATAACAGACGACAGCTACATCCTCGTACTCTTCCTTTACTTTTTTTATTTTATCGATATCCGCCATATGTGCCATCGGGCAGTCAGCCGCAGCATCCGGCATCAGTACAGTTTTCTCAGGATTGAGTATCTTGGCACTTTCACCCATAAAAGAGACGCCGCAGAACACAATGGTTTTCTGTGTCACCTCTGTCGCAAGCTTTGCCAGGTAATAAGAGTCCCCTATATAATCTGCAAGTTCCTGTACTTCATCATTCACATAATAATGGGCTAGAATCACAGCGTCTTTCTGCTCTTTCAATGCCCGTATTTCCTCAACAATCTGACTCATCATCAGTTCCTCCTTAACATATTGCTGTTCATTATAGCACGCGTCATTACATCTGACAAGACAGTTGTTGTATTTATTGTAAATTTGTGTAACAGTTCAGACGGCGCGGAAACATCCGATGCTTCCTGAACGTATTTTCCAGTTCAGAAAATGCGCCGTCTGAGCTGTTACAAATCTGCAAAAAAATATGCACAGGCTGCTCTCCTTCGAGAGTGCCTGTGCATATCTTCTAATGCGGCATCTTCATACCATAAATATAAGCGGTAAAATTATAACTCTTTGTATTTTCCGTTTTCAATCTGAAGTACCATCGGAGCTTTTTCCGGCTCCCCATCAGCTGTCCATGTCATCTCTTTTGCTGTCACACCGCTGAACGTGATTTCCGTCATTGCTGCCTTCACCGCATCACAGATATCAGATGCACTCATATCAGCAGTCACTTCAGCTTTTTCCATGGCTTCTTTCAGAATGTAAACTCCGTCATAGGCATCTGCCGCAAACTGGTTCGGTGTCTCACCGTAAGCTTCCTCAAATGCTGTTACGAATGTCTTCACAGTCTCATCCTCTGAGGTTGCACAGAACGGTGCCAGGAACATTGCTCCCTCCGCCAGAGACGCATCAAATCCATCAACATCCAGAATGCCGTCCAGTCCGTCACAGCTGAAGAAAATCGGGCTGTAGCTCATGCTCTTCGCCTGCTTCAGTACCAGAGAAGCTTCCTGATAGTAGAATGGCAGGAATACCAGTTCAGCACCGGCATCTTTAGCCTTCTGAATCTGAACAGAGAAATCTGTCTTGTTGTCAGCGGTAAATGCTTCTGCTGCGACGATTTCCAGTCCTTTCGTCTTTGCTTCTGCTGCAAATGCCTGATAGATTCCTGAAGAATACGTATCAGAACTGTCATAGATTACAGCGATTTTTGTAGCCAGCTGGTTTTCCGCGATATAATCTGCAGAAGCCACACCCTGATTCGGGTCAGAGAAACACACACGGTATGCATTCTCATACTGTACACACTCCACAGCTGTCCCTGACGGTGTCAGCTGGAAGATATTGTCCTTCTGTGACTCTTCTGCCACTGCGATACACGGTACGGATGTTACAGCACCGAGCAGTGCCTGCATCCCCCAGTCTTTCAGAGTATTATATGCATTTACAGCTTTCTCAGCATCGTGCTCATCATCCTGAAAATTCAGTTCAATCTGAACACCATTAATTCCGCCGGCAGCGTTGATTTCCTTAGCCGCCATCTCAGCACCGTTTTTAACAGCCTGACCGTAAACAGCAGCACCGCCTGTGGTTGGTCCAATCCCGCCGATCTTGAACACAGAGCCGCTCTCTCCGCCGGTATTTTCTGTACCGGCATTCTCTGTACCAGCATTTTCTCCGCTGTCAGATGATTCTTTCTTTCCACATGCTGCGAGACTTGATACAGCTAACGCAGCAACCAACGCAAGACTAATAAATTTCTTGATATTTTTCATCACTTGCCCCTCCTATAATATTTATCGTTCTGAAATATGATACCCTCTGGTTTATGCTTTGTCAATCAACTTTTTATATTTCTTGACACAATACCGGGTCGCTTCTATTATTATAAGTAATACAGATTTTTTATTACATAGGAAATTCCTCCGGAATCCCCTATGTAATAAAATGCACTTCGTGCATAGATGCGCAGCTCGCGGAAAGGAAACTACTGCTTTGCAGTCCGCTCGCGCGCGGAGATTGCGCGAGAGCGCAATTTTTTTATAACGGGGAGGAATAATACAAATGAGTAAATTCGAAACCAACTTATCGGAGGGGAATGTTGCCACACAGCTTATTAAATTTTCCCTTCCTTTTCTGGTGTCCAATCTCATACAATCACTCTACAATGTTGCTGATATGCTGATCGTCGGGAACTTCAGCGGTACGAACAGTCTGTCGGGGGTCAATATCGGCGGACAGATCACGTTTGTCCTGACCAATATCATCGTAGGGCTCTGCACCGGTGGTACCGTTCTGATCGCACAGTATCTGGGAGCAGGCAAACGTCAGAACATGAAAAAAGTAACAGCCACTTTGATGACCACCCTGCTGATCGGCGCCATCGTCATCACCGCCGCAATGCTGATCATAAAGGTTCCGCTGCTGCGCCTGATGCAGACACCTTCAGAATCTTTTTCAGAAGCCAACCGCTATCTGACCGTGACAGTCAGCGGAATCATCTTTATCTTTGGTTACAATGCATTCAGCGCAATTCTTCGCGGTATGGGTGACAGTAAACGTCCCTTTTACTTTGTACTGATCGCATGTGTCACAAATATCGTGATGGATCTTCTGCTGGTTGGAGTTTTTCATCTCGGTGCATTCGGTGCTGCCGTTGCAACTGTCTTTTCGCAGGCTCTCAGTATGATCCTCTGTATGATTTATCTGATAAGAAACGATTTTATCTTTGATTTCAGACTGTCTTCCTTTCGGATCGACCGTTTCAGCCTCAAGAAAATATTCCAGATCGGGCTGCCCAGCGCAGTGCAGAACGGGGTTACGGGTCTCTCCTTTATGATCATCACTACACTTGCCAATGTCATCGGCGGTGTGGAGGCCTCCGCCGCGGTAGGTGTCGTCTCCAAATTCAACGGTTTTGCGATCATGCCTGCGGTTGCGATGGGCGCATCCATTTCCACCATGTGCGCGCAGAATATCGGTGCGAACCGCTGGGACCGTGCACTGAAAGCGTGCAGGATCGGAACTGGTATCGCTGCTGCCGTGAGCTTTGCCATTTTTATTCTGGCAGAATTATTTCCTGCCCGGATCCTGTCAATGTTTGATAACAATCCGGACATGATTGCATACGGCATCACTTATATCCGGCCATTTGCCCTGGATTACCTGATCGTGCCTTTCTGTTTCTGCATCAACGGGCTGTATATTGCCTCTGGTCACACGACCTTCTCGTTGATCAACAGCATGATGTCCGCCCTGGTGCTGCGCATACCGGCATGTATCCTGATCTCTACCGTCCTGGGGCTCGGCATCGCAGGCGTAGGCATGGGAGCTCCGATAGCTTCAGCCGGCTCCCTGTTTCTTATTATATGGTTTTATTTCAGCGGAAGATGGAGGAAAAATCTGGCACAATGATCTACATTTTCGATGACTTACAGACTCTTACGAAAGATATGATACAGCAGGCCTGTCAAATCCTGCCCAGACAGCGTATGGAAAAAATCAGCTGTTATCATTTTGAACGCGACCGTAATCTGGGAATCACCGCATATCTTCTTCTGCATTACGGTCTGAAATTGGAGTATGGCATTGATGAGCCTGTTGAATTTGATCTCGGTTTGCATGGAAAACCATCCCTGAAAAAATATCCGGATATTCATTTCAGCATTTCACACTGCCGTGCCGGTGCCCTGTGCAGCATATCAGACGCACCTGTTGGCGCTGACATCCAGGAGATTGAGAACACTTACAGCAAGGTGATGCGCAGGGTAATGACTGAGAAAGAAATTTCCATTATCACAGACAGCCCTTGTCCGGATATCGCATTTACCACGTTCTGGGTTTTAAAGGAATGCTATATCAAATATCTGGGCACAGGACTGTCGGAGGAACTCCGGAAGCTTGATTTTTCTGAGACGTATAAAACGAATCGTTTTCGTGATTGTTTCTGCCGTCACCGCCGCACTGCCCGTTACTGTTATTCTAATTGCACTGCTGAAGAGACAATCCCCGCTGTAAACCTCCTGACCGCTGAACAGCTGTTCCGGTAACTATTACGCATTCGACATCGTTCTCTTTTTTTCATCGCATGCTTTCTTCGCTGTCACGCGGTCAACCCCGCGCTTGGCGAACACGGAGATCATCCAGGTTATAAACTGGGCAAGAGGAACTGACATCCACACCCCTGACAATCCAAGGACCGGGACAGACGGCAGTAAGATCAGCAAAACAAACAGCAGCACCGGTTCCGCATACACCAGCAGATATGAAAGTATACTTTTTTCCGTAGCATAAAAATATGCAGTCGTAATTCTGACATAGGCAAGAAATACAAGGGTCACCAAAAACATCGGGAGATAACTGGATACATCCTGATTTGTCTTAACGGAAGCGCCAAACAGAAAGCCTGCATATCTCCGCGCAAAAAACAATCCCGTCATACATATAAGCCCAATTGCACCGCTGGTCAAATAAGCCAGCTTTCGTATTTGTTTCATAATGTCCTTTTTATTTTCGCTGTAATAACGGCTGATCAGTGGCTGACTCCCATCCCCAACCCCCTGCAGAAGAAGATAGACAACAGCCGTAATATAGGCAATACAGCCATATACGGCAACAGACTGTTCTCCACCGTGCATCAGTAAAAAGCGATTCATAAGGATCGTTGTGATCTGCGGTGAGAAGGTGAGCCCAAACGGTGCAATGGAAACCTTGAGGATGGTTCCGGAAAAACTCAGCAGTTTCTTTAATTCCGGCAGTTTAAATCCTATCCTCTTCACGGTCAGAAATGAAATTGCAGCCAGCATTGTTACAGACTGCCCGATGATCGTTGCCCACGCCGCACCGGCCATTCCAAAACCATATATCCATACGAACAGATAATCCAGCAGGATATTAGACAAAAAACCGGCAATCATTGCGGCCATTGCAAAGGTAGCTCCGCCCAGATTACGGATAAACGGTACAAGCCCCGTAGCAAAAACCTGAAAAACGGTTCCCAGGGCAATGATCCGCACATACTCGGCAGTCAATCGGTACGCTTCCCCTTCCGCTCCCAGCAGGCTGAGCAGCGGATGAATCAGCAGCAAGATTGCCGTCATAATGAAGACGCTGACAAGAAACAGCAGAAATGCCGTGCTGCTGAAACATTCCTCTGCTTCCTTTTTCTTTTCCTGACCGCTGAGGATTGTGAAACGAATTGCACCCGACAATCCGATTCCCGTTCCAACCGCCTGAATAAAAGCCGCAACAGGAAAGCCCAACGTAATAGATGCCAGTCCAATATCCCCGATACTCTGACCGACAAAGAATCCATCCACAATGGTGTATACACCGGAAAGAGCAAACGCCAGTACAGAAGGGATAACAAATTTAAAAAACATTTTATTGTTATTCATTCTCGTTTTGATCTCCTTTTCGGAATAAATCTGTAAACAGAGTGAGGTCATCACTCATTCTTTTCATACGGTCCGCCCCCATCGTCTTTATTACAAACAGTTCCAGATGACGCAGCTCAGAAATTATTTTATTTGCATACTCTTTCCCTGCAGGGGTGGGCTTAATCAGCTTATTCCGTTTATCTGACGGCATAGGAACCAATTCTATAAGCCTGCGTTTTTCAAAATCCTTCAGAATCATATTGACTGTCTGCTTGGGAATCACCCATTTCTGACTGATTATTTTCTGTGTACAGATTCCTTCTTCTTCGTAGAGTGAATACAAGACCATAACACTGTTAAAGGACAGTCCATGAGCTTTTGACCATTCTTCATAAACAAAATTAGCCTCGCGCCAGCTCGTATAGTATCTGCTCAACTGTTCCATCAAAACTGAATTTTTCAACATATTGCCCTCCATGAATTTAGTCCAATTCCGTACCAATATAATATAGTACAGAATCGGACTAATGTCAAGAGAGTTTTTCACCAAACAAATCCGGCGTGACATTCATCACGCCGGATTACCGAAACTGATCAATTATTCATAATATATAAGCGCCATCAGATCCAGAGGCTCATCCGAGTTATTCTCAATAGAATGAGATTCATTGAAATTAATCACACATACGTCGCCCGGTCCGACCTCCGTCCTGGAACCATCATGATCCTCAAAAATACCATGTCCGCTCAGGATATAATACGGCTCCGTATTACCCACATGCTGATGGCGTCCAATGCTGCTGTGTGGCATTATCCGGAGCATCGCATACATTTTACCATGCCCGTTTAACTCCTCCTCCGACACAATATAATGAAATTCCACGCTTCCCATTCCGCCGCGCAGGCCTTCAACTACCTTTACCTCAGGTTTTCTTACCATATCAGGTACCTCCTCGTACACTTTTTTCCATTCTATCAAATGCAGGCTCATTCGTAAATACTAAACCACCCGTATCTGTTTCCATTTTCCCTTTTTATAGCGTACACCGAAAGCGACCGTCCGGAACACCCAGTCGATCACCATGGCCACCCAGACGCCGATCGCTCCCCAGCCCAGATATTGTCCCAGTATCACGCTGAACACCAGGCGGAACGTGATCATTGAAAAAATCGAGATAAACATCGTATATTTCACATCCCCGGAAGCACGCAGTGCATGAGCGACAGTGAACGACAGCGGCCACAAGAAGGTGCCGACGCCGTCATGGATCCACACCAGCACAAAGGCACAGTGGTACGCTTCCTCCGAGAGCGAATAGACCTTCAGAATCCACGGAAGGCAGGCGAGCAGCACAATATTCAGGCAGGCGAGCATTATATAAGTGATCTTCAGCAGCTTTTTCAGGTAATACTTCGCCTGCGCACTGTCTCCCGCTCCCATGCACCGCCCGATCACAGTGATGACCGCCAGATTGATCGCATGTCCCGGCAAAAGACCAAGGTTGTCCAGATTATTCGCCACTGCGTTGGCGGCAATCTGAGCCGTCCCAAACCCTGCGATGATGCTGACCACCAGTACCCGGCCCAGCTGGAACAGTCCGTTTTCGATGCCGCTCGGAATCGCAATATACAAAATCTTTTTAATCAGCTTCGGTGCCGGTCGGAACACCGAAGCGAACCGTATATAAATCAGATTATCCGGATTTCTCACCTGATACAGCAGGATGCCTGCTGCAAATATCCTGGAGATCGTTGACGCGATCGCCGCTCCTGCCACACCCATATGAAGACCGTAGATTAAAAATGTATCGCCGATGATGTTGACCGCATTCATCCCCAACGCCGCCTGCATGGATATCTTTGAATTCCCCATGGAGCGGAACAATGCCGCACAGCAGTTAAAAATTGCAAGAAACGGAAAGCCCAGCGCGATATACACCAGATATATCTGTGCATTTCGCATAACATCTGAGTCGATCTCCCCATAGATCAGTCTGAGCAGAGGTGCCTTGAACACCAGCATTACCGCCATTATCACAACAGAGATTGCCATGGCGATCAGCAGCAGCTGACTGGCGGCCTCGCAGGCAGTTTCTCTCTTTTTCTTTCCGATATACTGTGAGACAATGACGGCTCCCCCTGTAGCCAGTGCAGCAAAGATACTGTTCAGCAGATTTACTACCATATCCACAAGTGATACACCCGAAATAGCCGCCTCACCGGCAAGTGAAACCATCGTTGTATCAACCATTCCAACCGCAACAGACAGAATCTGCTCCACGATCAGCGGAATAATCAGCTTTTTAAGATCCTTATTAGAAAACAACATACTCTCAGACTATCCTCATTTTCTTCCATTTTCCTTTTTTGTAGCGGACACCAAACATGATCGTCCGGAAAGACCAGTCAAGAACCATGGCAATCCAGACGCCAATTGCTCCCCACTGCAGATAGCTTCCAAGTATCACGCTGGCAGCCAGGCGAAATACCACCATCGAAAAGATGGAGATAAACATGGTATACTTCACATCGCCTGCCGCCCGAAGTGCATTCGGAACCATAAAGGACAGAGGCCAGATCAGCGTACCCGCCACGTTGTGAATCCATACCAGAATAAAGGCATAGTGGTACGCTTCCGGAGAAAGAGAATAGATATTCAGAATCCACGGAAGTCCGCCCAGCAGTACGATATTTGTACAGAGCGTGAGCAAGTATGTGATTTTCAATAATTTTTTCATGTAAAACGCCGCCTGCCGGCCATCACCCGCACCCATGCAGCGGCCAATCACCGTGATGACTGCCAGATTAACCGACAATCCGGCTATAACACCAAGGGCGTCGAGGTTATTTGCCACCGCATTGGCAGCGATCTGTGCCGTACCAAAACCGGCAATAATACTGACTACCAGCACCCGCCCCAGCTGAAACAGTCCGCTTTCTATACCGCTTGGAATGCCAATGTACAATATTTTTTTGATCAGCACCAGATCTGCCCGGAAAATATGACGGATACGGATATACACTTCATTCTTCTGACTGCGCGCACAGTAAATCAAAATAACTGCGGAACAGAATCTCGAGAACGTAGAAGCAATGGCTGCCCCCGCTGCCCCCATGTGAAGTCCGTAGATCAGCAGAGTATCTCCTGCCACGTTGATGATATTCATGATAAGTGCAGCCTGCATGGAAATCCTGGAATTTCCCATGGAGCGAAATAATGCAGCGCACGAGTTAAACAGTGCGAGAAATGGGAACCCGATGGAAATATAAATCAGATAGGTCAGTGCATTCTGCATGACTTCCGGCTCAATATCCCCGTAGATCAGACTCAGGATCGGCTGCCTGAAAAGCAGCATAACCGCCATAATGACAACGGAAATAACAAGCGATATCAGCAGCAGCTGATTGGCAGCTTCACATGCCGTATCTCTTTTACGTTTCCCAAGATACTGTGAAACAATGACCGCCCCTCCTGTTGCCAGTGCAGCGAATATATTAATCATCAGATTCACGATCATATCTACAAGAGAAACGCCGGAGATTGCAGCTTCTCCGGCCATAGATACCATTGCCGTATCAACCATTCCGACGGTTATCGCCAGAACCTGTTCGATGATCAATGGGATTATTAATTTTCTCAGGTCTTTGTTTGAAAAAAACATATTCATCAGCCCTAGATGGCCATACCTCCATCCACACAGATGATCTGCCCTGTTATGTATCCAGCCTCATCCGAAGCAAAGAAAGCCGCCATGCCGGCAACGTCTTCCGGCTCACCAATGCGCTGCATCGGGATCCTCGCAATCGTCTTCTCCTTGATCTTGTCAGAAAGTACTTCCGTCATATCTGTCCTGATAAAACCCGGAGCAATCGCATTCACTGTGATTCCGCGGCTTGCCCACTCTCTTCCCATCGTCTTGGTCAGACCTATAATACCCGCCTTGGATGCCGCATAGTTGGCCTGTGCCACATTGCCGAGTACTCCGGATGTGGAAGTCAGGTTGATGACTCTCCCGCTCTTTCTCTCCAGGAAATGAGCAGCCAGATGGTGCATGGTGTTAAAGCAGCTCTTGCAATTTGTATTCATCACCAGATCATAATCAGCTTCATTGATCTTTCCAATGAACTGATCCCTCGTAATACCCGCATTATTGACCAGAATATCAATATGGCCGTGTTTCGCAAGCAAGTCCTGAATCATGTCGCCAACAGCCTGATAGTCGGCAACGTCACAGGCATAACTCTCAGCCTGCCCGCCCTTTGCAAGAATCTCCTGTACAACTTCCTCAGCCTTCTCTTTCGACTGATTGTAATTGACGATCACGTGAGCTCCATTTGCAGCCAGTTTTACTGCAACTGCACGTCCGATTCCCCTGCTCGCACCTGTCACAAGTGCAACTTTATTATCCAGCATAACTTTTATCCCTCTCATTCTTCATCCTGTATTGTGTCAGTCAGGTAATCCTTGTAGACATAGGCAGTTTTGCCATCAAATACAATTTCATACCAACCATCTTCTTTTCCGGTGACTGTAACTTTTTCTCCGGCTGTCAGTTCACCGATCACAGTTCCCTGTGTGCTGGGCATAGTCCGTACATTAACCGCGGAACTGCAGTACATCACAGTACCGTCCGGTGTTTCGTCCGGAGCGATCACATCGCTGTCGTACCCTTCATTCTGAGCATTCTCTGCTTCATCTTCCAATTGTCCCGGAGTCTTCGGCTGGGTCACTTTCGCCTCTTCCCGAAGCGGAAATGGATTGCATCCCGTAAAAATACCGGTACATAAAACAAATACCAGGGCGGTGCTCACTATCTTTCTTCCCATTGTGCACTCCTTCCATTCGTTTCACATAACACTACAATATTATACTATCACAATCCGAAATCCACAATGTGTATTTTATACAACTTTTAGACTTCTTTCACGCATCCTTTAGGAAATCCGTCCTTTTTCCCCATATCAAAAACTGCTGTATCCTTTTTTGGATACAGCAGTCATTACATCATTATTTGCCAAGCAGCTCTTTTTCAATCCGCTCTCTTGCTTCCGGTGCCTGTTTGTCCATTTTCTCAGGGAAACCAAACATCGATACGCACGCGATATTGTCCCCGCCTGCCTTAGGCGCATCCGCTTTCATCTGTTTATTAGCAAAATCCATATCTCTCAATGTCTCGAAGATACCGTCGAAATCGACATCTCCCTCACCCATTGCCAGGTGCTGATGGATGGTAACGTCTGCTTTTCCGCGGCCATTCAGCCATGGTGGATTCGCAATATAGCGGCAGTCCAGAGTCTGGTTGTACGTGTCAGCAAACAGCACGTGCGTCAGCTCATCACCGGCATACTGCAGCATGGGGCGCACATCGCCTTTACCTTCATCGTAGAAAAAGCCGTGCGGTGAAGAATATACGTATCCCAGGTTTCTGGAGCGGAAAGATTTGACCATATCGCACGTCTCATTATTCAGCTCACAGAAATCATAAGGATGAGACTGGATCTCAACCCGGATTCCTTCTTTTTCAAACAGCGGCAGCAGCTCTTCCATGGATTTAAACCACATGCCATTGCAGATCTCCTGCTGATTCGGATCGCCTGACAATTCCGTATTGATAACGGTAACCCCCATATTAACAGCAATCTCAATGATCTTCTTCCAGTTTGCAACTGCAAACTGTCTCTGTTCCTCTGTCGGTCCGGACCATCTGTAAACCACAATAAAGGAAGAGATCTCAACGCCTGTTTCCTTCAGTGCCTGCCGGTACTCGGCTTCACATTCTTCTGAAAAAAGCGGGTGTTTATAAAATGGATTGATGCGCGGATGCGGTGACTGTTCGATATATTTATACCCCCAGTCTGCAACCTGATGCACCATACGGTTGATATCCATCTGTTTTGCCAAAACATCAACATCAAATGCTATCTTCATTCTCTTTGCACTCCTTCTTGAATCTATGTGTTGATACCAGGGTCAAAAGCATGGCTCTGAGACCCCTGAAACATGAGAAAGCAGCCCAAACAGGCATACTTTGCCCACTGACACTCATTATACCATGAATCTTTGATTCATGATCGCCATTCGCCGTTCGTCAAACGTGCAGGCACGCTTTCCTCACTGACGCTCATTATATCACATTTTCAGGAAGCATAAAATATTCATTATTGCTTATTTACTGATTGTAGCCTCCAGTGCATCGATCGAAGTCACAACGCCTGCCTCAACAGACATCGTAAGGTCTTCCATTTCCAGCGATACCACACCTTTATAGCCTACCATGCTGAGTACGGAGAAGAATTCCTTCCACCATTTCAGATCCTGTCCGCAGCCGACTGCAACGTAATTCCAGGTACGCTCTGCCACGTCTTCCACATGGCGGTTGTCCAGAAGACCGTCAACATCACACAGTCCTCGTTCGATTCGGGCATCTTTTCCGTGTACGTAGTAGATGGCATCACCCAGTGCTCGCGCTGAAGCGATCGGGTCTGCCCCCATGATCAGCAGATGTGACGGGTCAAGATTCATACCGATCGTCGGCCCCACGGCTTCACGCAGTTTGAATAAAGTGCTGACATTATACACCAGCTGTCCCGGAAATTCTTCCAGGGCAATTTTCACACCGTTTGCATCCGCATGTTTTGCAAATTCTTTCCACCACGGGATCGCCACATCCTCCCACTGGTAGCGGACAGTCTCTTCCAGGTATGGATCATCCGGCGGTACGGACTGTGTTGCAACCACCCAGTTCGGTGTTTTATCACCAGGAGCTCCAGCCGGAAGTCCGGACATCATAACGATCGTCTTAACACCAAGTTTTCCAGCCAAAGTCACGGTATCATATGCGCTCTTGCTGTGTTTTTCTCCCATAGGTCCGGGTGCGAGCGGATTGCCTGAGCAGTTAAATGCGGAAATTTCCATTCCACGTTTATTAAGTTCTTCTTTGAATGCTTTTAATTTATCTTCATCCGCGAGGAGATCCGTCGCATAGCCGTGAGGATTCGGTCCCCATCCGCCGACACATAATTCTACATGGTTCAGTCCATGTGCTTTTACCTTATCCAGCATGTCCGGGTAAGAAAAGTCCCCGTACACACCTGTACAGATTGATAAATACATAATCCTTCTACCTCCGTTTATGTACAAATTATTTATAAAATTCCGGGCACTCTTCGATCACGATTTTCTGTTTTGTCTGAGTATCCCTTGCGATGGATGCAGTAGATGCTGTAACCTGACCTACATATCCATCCCAGGACGTCGGTCCGTCTACTCTGTTTTCCTTGCACGCATTGATCCATGCCTGGAATTCAATGTTGTAAGCATCAATAAAACGTTCGGACCAGTCTTTACAGATCGGTGTCACGCGGGATGCGTTTGTTCTGATCATGGCATTAGGCGGCTCCGGCAGGTTCAGTGTTCCTTCTTCACAGCAGACTTCGCATTTGATGTCATATCCGTAGCCGCATTTTACAAATGCTTCGACGTCAATTCTGACACCGGACTTTGTGGTCAGGTACATAATCTGCGGATCCCTTAAAATCTCAGTTGATTTTCTGGATGCCTTCGGGAATACAACCTCCACTTCATCGTATTCTTCCCCGAGCAGCCATCTCATCACATCGATCTCATGAATCATCGTGTTCTCAACAGACATTGCTGTTGTCGTGTAATCCGGGCATGTTGCATTTCTGTGGCAGCAGTGTACCATCAGGGCATCTCCAAATTCACCGGAATCCAGCATTTTTTTCAGCTGATTGTATCCAGGATCATAACGTCTCATGAAACCAACCTGTACCAGGTGCCTGCCGCCTGCCATCTCTGCTTCCATGATACGTTTGCACGCATCCGCTTTCGGTGCCAGCGGTTTCTCGCAGAGGACAAATTTACCCGCTTTTACTGCAGCAGTCACGTATTTCTCATGAAATTCATCGATTGTCGTAACGACAACTGCATCTACTTCATCAGATGCAATCATTTCTTCTCCGTCTTCATAGAATTTGCAGCCATATTTTTCAGCTACGCTTGTTCCAAATTCCACATTAACATCTGAGCATGCTACTGCGCGTGCTCCCTGCAGAGTATTGTTGATTCTCTCGATATGTGTTCTTCCGATGGCGCCTGTTCCGACAACCCCAACTCTTAATACATCACTCATTTTTTGCTTCCTTTCCAATTCATGTTTTTCTTAAAACGAACAGCACGTTTGACATTCTGTTAGGCCTATTATATCATGCTTTTTTTTATTAAAACATCACATTTCAATAAAAAGATAGCACAAATTAATTTTTTATTCATACAATCAGTATGCTCTCTCCAGTTCTTCCCGTGCAATCTCCACCCAGCGGATAACCTGTTCCGGCTTATTACTGATCGTGTGCAGGTCTTTCAGCACAACCTCCACATGATTCTGATTCTCTCTGGTCTTCTCGTACATTCTTCGAAGTTCTGTGCGGATCACATCCTCATTCATATCCGGAACTGTCACGTGTGCTGAATTTGCTTTGTAAGAGTACACGAAGTCAGACTTCAGATATTCAGCCATTTTCTCCATATCTGACCACTGGGAAACAGATACCCGGCGCATGTTAGGCAGCTTGCTGATCCAGTCCCACTTTGTGTCAATGCCTTCGCAGCAGGCATAGCATGTCAGTCCGAAAAGCTCAGCAACCTGTTTGTGATAAGGATAGATAAACTCTTTAAACATCTCCGGAGAGATATCACCGCACTCCTGCGCCTCACATAATCCCCACATCGTCTTTAATGTCACCGGCTCTGCAGGATTGTAAAGGCTGTCGGTCAAACCAAGGCCTCCCGAACCCACAAATGTATTGTCTGTATTGTCATACAGCAGATTCTGCGCTTCCAGAAACCGGAGTTTTTTAATATATCCGTTTGTTAATTTGGCAAAGATCTCATGTACTTTTTCCGGAAAATCATAGAAATCATACATCAGGCCGTCCAGTCCACGGAAGTTTGCATAGGCAAGTGCGATATGGGAAGACCAGAACCACCAGGTACGCATTTTTACTTCCACGATACCGTCAAATATCTCTCTCGCCAGTTCCAGTGCGGCATTCGTTGCTTTTTCATCTACGACTACTACCGGATCCTCGATGCTTTTTTCCACATCCAGCTCTTCGAATTCCTCATCATCCATATCTTTCATGGTTGCTACCCAGGAATACGCTTTATTCTTATCGTCTTTATCAATCTCCGTCTTGTTCTCTCCGATACCCCATTCCGTGTTGACCGCTCTGTGCGGAAGGTAAAACACCGGAGTCAGTGGCTTATCATCTTTCAGCTGTGTTGCCCAGAAGATTTCTTTCCGAAACCACATCTCCCAGTCCTGTGCCATATAGCCTTCACATCTGATATCCCGGTCAAATCTGACCGCCTCGTTCCAGCCATTTTCCATGTCAACCAGAATCAGCGGTCTTGTAGGCTTCAGGTCATTATGGTCTTTCCATAATCTGATTTTTTCAGTTTCCTGCGGCCTTTCACATAACGCCCGGAATTCTTTTGCGAGACTGCGAAGAATTTCCCTGTCTTTCTCAGTAACCTTTACTTCCTCAATCGGCCATCCTTCTGTGATCCAGTTTCCCCAATATCCTTTGTCAATTCTCATGCGATCAAACCTCCAACATTTTCATATTTCCGCATTATTGCTTTGATGGTTTTAGTGTATCACCCATCATACTTTCTGGTGAGAACAAAGAACTCTATTTTTAGCACATATCAACTTTTTCTACTTTACATTTATGCTTAGATAAGCTAAAATAAAAAACAAAGGAGGACTTAGCATATGGGAATTTATTATGACTTTCCTTCCTCTGATACCTCTTCTATAGCTGTTGCTTTCGAGCAGTATCGGGATCCTGAGGAAGTGGAACTTCACATGCACCACCATTATGAGTTTACTCTCGTTAACCGCGGAACCTGCATTCATAAATTTCGCGGTGTTGAGGTCCCTTTGATTGCCGGTGATGTTTTTCTGATTCCCCCGGATGAAGAGCATGGATATTTGCTGGATTCCAATTCTGCAATTACCAACTGCTATTTTTTCCCGGAGCGTCTCGGACAGTTTTCCGAATACGTAAAAACCGGCACGTTTCAGCAATCAGAAATCCCATTTGGTCTGGAGGATATCAAAAATCAGTGGGACAGCCTGCTTTCCACGATCACTCTGCGCAGCGGCACTATTGCAGAAGAACCTCTCCTGGTCACAGATAACATGACCAAACAGGGCGTCCTGCATCTTGCACCTGCCGAGGCTATGGATGTTGAATCTCTTCTTGGCAGGATTCACGAAGAGCATCTGAATCTCCAGTATGATTCAGAGTATATGAAATCTGCAATTCTTCAGATGATACTCGTCATATTCAAACGTGCCAAGAATAATCAGCCGCAAAAACTTCCAAAGCAGCCGGAACGAAAAAAGCAGATGATCATTGACTCTTTGATTTTTCTCGAAGAACATTATCCCGAGGCACTTACCGTCAGTGATATTGCTGCCGCTTCTTCGCTCTCCGAGAGTTATTTTCGGAATATTTTCAAAGAAGTCACCGGTCTGGCTCCGCTTGATTATCTGAACCGTATCCGGGTAATCAAGGCACTCGAATACCTGCAAAGCGAGGATCTTCCCATCTCGGAAGCCGCTGCCAAAGTCGGCATTATCGACTCTAATTATTTCACACGGGTCTTTAAAAAAGTAATGGGATACCCCCCGCGATATTTTAAAAAAATACCAAAACAACCGGAGGAAGCATCAACCACAATTTAAGAAAGTATGAGGTAGTAAAATGGTCAAGGTAGACTTAATCACCGGATTTTTAGGCGCCGGAAAAACCACGTTTATCCAGAAATATGCCGATTATTTTATTAAAAAAGGTCAGAAGATCAACATTATTGAAAATGAATTCGGCAATGTCAGCGTTGATTCCATTATCCTGAAAGATGAAGCATGCGATATCACCCAGCTGTCCGGAGGCTGTATGTGTTGTACTGCCAAGGTAGCGTTCCAGAATATGCTCCTCGATATGTCAGCTGAAGGCTATGACCGTATTCTCGTAGAGCCGTCTGGAATCTATGATGTCGATGAATTTTTTGAAATCCTCATGACGGAACCTGTCAAGGACTGCTGCCAGATCGGAAGCATCCTGACGATTGCGGATGCCCGCTTCGACGAAAAACTCTCCGACGAGGCTCAGTACATCATGTTCTCTCAGCTGCTGTGTACAGGAAAGCTGATTATGAGCAAAACTCAGACCGCCGACGAAGCCACACAGAATGCAACCATCAGCAGGCTTAATCAGATCATCTCTGACCGCGGCAGCCGACGTGTCTTTGGCGATGACGTCTGCCGGAAGAACTGGGACGATCTCACGGACGATGATTTCGAATCTTTTGCCAGCTGCGGTTACCAGCTGATCGAACATGAACGTGAATTCATGCAGCACGGACGCGTTTTTACAGCAAGGGTTATGGCACACCTCTGCACGGATCAGCATGATCTGGAAGAGCGAATTCAGAAGCTGTTGTCCGACCCCAGTTACGGAAATATCCTTCGTGTCAAGGGACATATCGCAGATACAGGCGGCAACTGGTACGAGATAAACTGTTCTCTGGATGGTTTCTATATCAGACCGTCCAATGTCAGGAAAGGCCTGTTCATCGTCATCGGGCAGGACCTCGAGGAAGACGCTGTGCAAAATGCATTTATTCCACGAAGAAGAAAATAACCGGATTTTTACCGCCGTGCGGAAATTACAGCAATGTTGAGAAAACATTCAAAAATTGACTTATTTTTTCTGATCTGCTCCCTGATAAAACCCATTAACAAAATTTATTGTTTGCAGAAAGAAAGAGCGACCTGTGAGGGCTGGTTGATATGCCCCTGCAAGTCACTCTTTCTTCTCTGTATTTAACATTAATGACAGCAATGAACGCAGTCATCAAAATTGATGTTACGCATTCCAGTTATCAGCAATACACTCTTTCATGATCTCAACACAGCGTTTTGCCTTGTCAACATTGTTATGAATCGTGTAGGCATCCCTGATTGTAAGCTCTACGGTACAATCCTTTGCACACTGCAGTGTTTTTGTGATATGCGCACGCCATGCATCCTCATCCAGAACTTCTGAGACGCCGATATAGTTCGGGCTCGGTTTTCTCTGATAAATAGTCTTTCTGCCTGCAAGCACTTCACCCATGAATTCTTCATTAGTCCACGGTGAAATGGAAGCTTTTCTGAGGTTGGTCAGCTGACTCAGGCACGGCCACAGACGCTCCAGCGGATCGCAGCACCCAAAAGATACCAGACCAAAGCGGTCAGCCACTTTCTTATAAGAATCCCATACCATAGACTCAAACATTTCCTGAGATACGTTGATCGTCTCCTGAGAATCCATATGCAGCCAGATCTGGTTCAGATCAACCGGTCCTTCGGACGGCAGTTCGTCTGTCAGGCAGATGGAACCCTGATTGCACTCTTCATATCCTGATGTTGGGTAGAGAAGGCCACTGTCTCTCCACTCCTCAAAGAATTTCAGATAATCATCCGCAAGCTGGTTCAGAACCTGAACAAACTCATCCGGATAGTCATACAGCGCATAGCACATATTCTGCATGCCCATGATATGTACAAGATCCTGTGTCAGCCAGCATGTCAGAGATTTACCGACATGTTTTACAGGAAGAATATCGCCGAATGCATCCTCTGCCGCTTTAAAATATTCATTTGTCTCGTCAACCTTAATTTTAAATTCTGAAGGTCTGAACTTGTCAATTTCTTCCCCGAGTTCTTCTACCTGCTCTGTAAAATGCTGTCCCAGTCCTCCATCAGATGCTACTTCTTTCTGCACATCAAAACCCCATGGTTTCAGATCCAGATCCCACCATACACCGAAATATGGTGCCACAACCTTATCATCATCCAGAACCTGCATATTATAAAAGTTATGCAGCAGACGTTCCTCAATTCTGCGCGCCATCGGATCTTCACACTGCATCCGTGGGAATAGTACTTCCTGCGTAAAATTATCGATTTCCAGATGAATCATCGGGCGCTCACCCTTACATGAATTATGCGCAATCCATTCTTTTGTACGTTTTACATTCTTATCGCTTTTTGCAATTTCTAACTGTGTGTTCGCCAGTTCTCTAAGCCGTTCTCTCTCTTTTGGTGATATCATACTTTCGCCCTCTCTTACATTTGCTTTTTCCCGTTTTCTTTCGGTTTTTTTCTCAACCGTTAGATTCATGATAGTACATTTTCAGGCGTATTCCAATAAAGATTCTGGCCATACAATTGCAATTTTCTGCTTACTTTTACATCGGAAATTCCCGAAATTTTTTCGGTGACAGACCATTCTGCGCCGTGAACGTATTGATAAAATGTGATTCACTGTTAAATCCTACAGAGAGAGCAATTTCCTTGACCGGAAGTGCCGTCGTCTTCAGCAGATGTTTCGCCTCATTCAGGCGTCTTCTGATAATATATTCTTTGGGTGAGCTGTTCATGGCCTGACGGAACTTTCTGGAAAAATGCGATTCACTTAAGCCAACGTGTTCCGCGATCATCCCTACTGACAAATCCTTATCCAGGTTCTCACCGATAAAACTGATCGCCTCCTCGACTACCTGTTCCTTTATATCCTTCGATTCACGTCCGCTCCCTGTGATGTTTTTACAAAGCTCTATCAGCATTTTATAAATGTTCAGGGAATCTTCGTATTCGGAACAGAATTTTTCGTATCTGCAGTTTGATATTATTTCCTTAAATGTCCTCTCAATGTGCTCACCCTGTTCCAGATGAAACACCGGATGTCCGCAGATATTTTTCGTTATATCGCTGTGAAACTGTCCTGAATTGGAACCATCAAAATGGATCCACATGAACTCCGTGAAACCAATCGCATGGTATTCGTGCGGAAGATGACAGTTGACGAATGCCATATCCCCTTCCCTGGCATTAAAGGTTTCTCCTTCTGTAGTCACAGACAGTTTGCCTTTTTTCACATAAAGCAGCAGGTAATTCCCGTAGTCCTGCCGCTCCACCCGGTATCCGTAATCGCAGAAAAAATGACCGATCGATGTAAAATAAAACAGTTGGTTCTTGGCCGTAGCTGATGGTGTAAAAAAATAAAAGTCTGATCCTGAGAGCACACCTTCCAGTTGGCATAACATAGGCTTACCTCCTTCTCTTATATCTGGTTCCATTTTACCACAAAACATGAGTCTGCAAAACAAGTATAATCTCACTGTTTCTATCAAATTCCTGCTGTTTCTATAAAAATACAATCATATTTATTTAATAATTTCCCAATTTTCGCAATATTTTACCTTTTTCAACCTTTCTATTGACTTAGATAAAATATTAACATATCATAGTTCTTCGAGAGATTATATTAGAGGAGGGATTTATTATGAGCTGGATAGTTCCAGTAACATTCGTTGGTTTTACCGCACTGGTAGCCATAATTTCCTGGTGGAAAACCAGAAACGACAAACTTGACACCGAAGAGGGATATTTTCTTGCCGGCAGAGGTCTGATGGGCCCTGTAATCGCGGGTTCACTTCTGATGACGAACCTGTCTGCAGAACAGCTGGTGGGAATGAACGGTCAATCTGTTCGGATTGGGATGAGTCCTATGGGCTGGGAGGTCACTTCCGCCGTTGCACTTGTCATCCTTGCATTCGTACTGATGCCAAAATACCTGAAGGTTGGACTTACCACTGTACCACAATTTTTCGAGGAGAGATATGACGCCGCCACAAGGAGACTGGTATCATTTATCGTCCTCTTTTCTTATGTCATCATCATGCTTCCCAACATTCTGTATGCGGGAGCGCTGGTATTTGAAAATATTTTCCATGTCTCAGACATTCTGGGCTGCAACCAGTTTGCTGCAATTGCACTGCTGTGTGTACTGATTGCTGTTATCGGTTCCATCTACTCTATCTGTGGCGGCCTTCACGCCGTCGCGCTGTCTGATTCAATCAACGGTATCGGACTGATCCTGGGTGGACTGCTGGTTCCTGTTTTCGGATTGATAGCACTTGGGAAAGCGTCCGGCGGAGGATTTGCAGAAGGTCTTGACATTTTTCTGCATCAGGATCCAACCATGCTGAATGCAATTGATGCCCCAACCCTGAATGAGCCATACCTTCCATGGCCGCTCCTGTTCACGGGACTGCTGATCAATAACCTGTACTACTGGGCAACCAACCAGTCGATCATCCAGAGAACTTTTGCAGCCAGGAATCTAAAAGAAGCTCAGAAAGGTGCCGTCTTTGCAGGTTTCCTGAAAATCCTGACACCGATCATCATCATCGTACCGGGTATCATCGCATACTATTTATACGGTGCATCCGCACTCGGCAACAACGGTGACGACGCGTATCCTATGATTGTAGCCAATGTTATGCCTACAGCACTGCTCGGATTCTTTGCCGCAGTGATGTTTGGAGCTATTTTGTCATCCTATAACTCTGTGCTGAATTCAGCTTCCACTATTTACGCGCTGGATGTACATAAACCCATGTTTGCTCCTGAAGCGGAGGACGCCCGGCTGGTAAAGATCGGACAGAAATTTGGTCTAATCGTTGCTATCTTCTCGGTCATTATAGCGCCGTTTATGCTCTACATGGGTGGTATTACAACATTTGTGAACTCATGCTTTGCAGCATTTAATACACCATTGTTTGTATGCCTGATCGTAGGATTCTTCTCAAAGAAAACACCGGCTTTCATGCCAAAGATCGTTATTCCTGTCCATGTGGTACTGTACTGTATATTAAATTTTGGACTGCGCCGGGTCATTCCTGCGCTGGCAGATATCCATTACCTTTATTTTACAGCCGCACTGTTTGTCTTTGACATGATTCTTGTATATGTTATCACAAAACTGCATCCAAGAGAAACTGACTACGAACTGCGTGATTCCAAGGCTGTCGATATGACTCCCTGGAAAAGTGGAAAAGTGGTCGCTGCCATCGTATTGTGCGTCATGGTTGTTGCATATATTGTATTTTCTCCACTCGTTTTCGGAGCATAAATGCCATCTCACTGACGGACGGAAAGTCGCTGAATTTATCCAGCGGCTTTCTTTTTTATCCTTCTTTTGTATATTATGCACAATTTTATGCTTTGTTTTTTGTTATATTCGTACAGTAAACGTATAGACAACAGAAGGAAAACACGATAGAATATAGACATACAGAAAGGAGGGTTTTACATGACAAAGCAGATAACAGTATCCCGCATTTTGTATTGCGCAGCCCTTTTATGTACCGGTGTGTTACTGGCATTATTTTCCTGATATCACACACAATATTTTTTAAATTAACATTTTACGTTGCGTTTGACGCACTCTTTTATACCTCTCAATAATAATTCAAAAAGAAATCCGGCCAGAATCAGATTCTGACCGGATTTCTTTTAAAGTAAAGGTTCTAAAAAAGGATTTAAGTTTAGGATTTTATGTTAAGGGATTAAAATTGAAATTCCCTGACTGCCTCAAAGCATGCTGCAATATTTTCCGCAGGCACATTGCCCATGATGTTGTGGATTGTGTTAAATACATATCCACCGCCTCTGGCCAGTACGTCCAGACGCTCTTTGACCTGTGCTTTCACCTCTTCCGGTGTCCCCGTCGGGAGCAGACCCTGTGTATCGACTCCGCCTCCCCAGAAGGTTATACGGCTGCCGTATTTTTCTTTCAGTTCATGCATATCCATTCCCACTGCACTCAGCTGTACTGGATTCAGGATATCCACTCCCATATCGATGAAATCTTCGATGAAGATCTTCATGGCGCCGCAGCAGTGGAAATGCGTCTTCCAGTTCGTATGCTCATGTACCCAGTCATTCATTCGTTTGTAGTACGGCTTATACAGCTCGCGGAATGTATCCAGGGACATGATCGGTCCCACCTGCGTTCCGAAATCTGTTCCGCTGATGTTGATGGCATCGATATTGTCACCGACTGCCTGATAGTAGATTTCCAGACTCTTCAGCGCATTCTCTGTCTGCATTTCGAATACCTCATGGATATATTCCGGGTACAGCAGCTGTGCCATGCACCAGTCCTGATAAGTACGGATTCCCTTCGGCTCCAGCACATGACCACCCGGAATCCCGGAAGGATCCCCGATCCCGCCCATGCCAAAACATCCGAAGACTGCCTTGTCCGTCGTATCACGAAGCAGCTTCGCGTTCTCCGCATACCAGTCGGCATCCTCGTCGCTGATCGGGTTGAAATCGTCTTTGAAGTCCTCCGCGGGTGTCAGGTTATCTTCATCAAATCCCGGGGAGCGGTTGATCGCATCAAAGAAATACCCTCCTTCCGGCATCACATAACTCGGCGCATAGTTTTCATTTCCCTGCGGGTGCAGATAGCTTTTTCCTGACGCATCGATCTCATATTTATGTTTTGCTGATATTTTTACAGGTGTACCGTCCGGCATAGTGAAATCCTGCATTGGTCCGTGCAGCGGAACCCCGACACAGTCGTTGGCACATGTCAGCCCGATCACATCGATATCCATCCTGTCGACAATGTCTGCATCCATCGCACCAATCATCTGGGATGTCTCGTAAATCTGGATCGGTTTCTCCTCCAGTCCATAATATTTGCGAAGGCGGTACAGCGCGCACGCACTGATTCCGGAATTATAGGTGGATCCCAGATCAATCGGTACCTTATCCGGCTGTTTGTGGTTTAATGATGCTAATACCCGTTCTCTCGAGTTCATAGTGATATCCCCTTTCAAATTTCAATATATGTAACTTTTTCCTCTGTTGATAATATGATTTTAACACCCATTATTTCGTGAATCATTAGTTTTTCTTGATGAAAAATAGTGTAATCTTGGCTTTTACATTTTCTCAAAATGTAGTATGATTGAGAAAAGCTTTCCACAGGAGGTGACCTCTATGCTGCACAACGAAAAAGGTGTGATCGGAAACTCTGTGATGTGTTTTCATACACCCAGCACAACCGCTCTTGATTACCTGTTCTATTATAATTATTCCGGACTGTTTTACTGTAATTCAACCTATCGGATACAGCGGGCAATGAACGAATTTTATGAGCCGTATCTGTTTGTCTTCGTCAATAAAGGCTGCATGCATCTGGATTATCTGGGGAAGAATTATTCCGCATACCGTAATGAGTGCCTTTTATTTGACTGCCGCCAGGCACACTGCTATTACGCAGATGACAACACAATTTTTCAGTTTGTGCATTTCGGCGGAAATATCAGCGACTATTACATACAGAAACTATGCGAAAACCAGCAACACGTTTTTAAACCTCTGAATCCACAGGCGATATCGGCATGTTTTTCCAGAATACTGGAATCCACAGAAGAAAACATCCCGAACGAACATCTGATCTCCAGTGACATTCACCAGCTCCTCAGTCTGATGATGACCAGCCGGGAGACGTTTTCTTCTCTCAATGCCAAGCGTGTTGCATCAGCAGTTCATTTCATGGAAGAACATTTGAATCAGGATATCACTCTGGATGACCTGTCCGACCAGGCTGGTTTGAACTCTTATTACTTCAGCAAACTGTTTAAACAGTATACTGATTCTTCCCCCTACGACTATCTGCTGAACCTGAGGATCTCCCATGCCAAAATGCTTCTGATGACTGCTTTTGATTCCGTGGCATCGATAGCTGAGCAATGCGGATTTAACAGTCCGGCTCACTTTATTAAGATTTTCAAAAAGAAAGTAGGAAGCACCCCTCTGCAGTACCGCAAAACTCATGCCAGTATATAAGCGTACAGGACAGCGCCTACGCCGCTGTGCGATCCCGCCGGGCGTTTTGTACTGGGGGCAGGGATTCCTGTGCAGGAAAAAGGCCCGGAGCCACCCTGTCAAAACACGGCGCTCCGGGCCATAACCCACTTACTTTATTTATTGTGAGGGGACCTTTATCCCTCAATGGCGATATACTTCTTCTCTTCAACCTCCGGCTCTTTCTGTTCAGCCTTTGGGATGCACAATTTTAATACACCACTCTCGTATCTGGCACGGATATCCTCCCGCTTCACGTCTTCCCCAACGTAGAAAGATCTGCTCATGCTGCCCGCATAACGTTCCCTGCGTACAAACTTTCCAGTTTTCTTTTCTTTCTCGTCTTTGTCAATTCCCTTTGACGCACTGATTACCAGATATCCGTCCTTAAGCTCCAGGGACAGTTCCTCTTTCCTGAAACCGGGCAGATCAATATCTACTTCGTAATGGTCACTGTGTTCCTGTACGTCTGTTTTCATCATATTTGCCGCATGGCGTCCGTACAGTTTTTTCTGTGCTTTCTGTATTGCCTTATCATCGAATACAGAAAAATCAAAAAAGTCGTCAAATAAATCGTCGAATAAACTCTCTCCAAAAATACCGGGTGTCATCATAAGTCATCGCTCCTTTTCCTGTTAAAAATAACCTGTCAGCTGGAACTGGGGATGATCAGGAAGAAACAGTAAACCTCTGACTGCTTTCTTTCTTCCGTCCTCTCTTGTTCTATTTGTGTTATAACACACATTCGCTCATCCGTCAATAGGAAGCGCCGACATTTTTTGTGAATATTCTGTGACCCTTCTGCACCCCTTTTAAATTCACCCCAAAGTCACAAATAGCGGACAGACAAAAAGCAGACACACCTCCTGCTGGTGAGTCTGCTTTCACAGAATCATGGTAATTATATTAAAAGCTTACGGAATTTGCCGCCTGACACAAAGACCATCAGAAAGCTTCCAAAATTATTTCTTTTCCCGCTCGTTTCCATATGGTACAGCACAGGCTGTGCAATCACAGTCGGCATATTAAAAAAGCATTCCGATTCCGGCAGCAATCCCGGTTCCACACAACGCATAAAATTCTCCTGTCTGCGGCTACGCTTTCAACATTTCATTCAGCTTAGCTTCCAGTGCATCCGCAAGTGCCCTGTGGCCTTCCCTGTCCAGATGTACCCCATCCTCCCTGCACGGACCGGTAACTTCCATGGCGTTCAGATACTCACACCCATAAGCTTCTGCAACTTTCCGATACTCTTTGTCCAGCTGCCTCGATACCTCCACGGAACCTTCATCAAAATACCCTTCCATCGTGTCTCCCGCATAGTCCGCAGTAACCCCCGGAGGGCAGACGATCAGAATCTTTGGTGCCTCCACGCCGTCCCACATCTGTGGTGACTGCACCATCCTGACATTTCGTTCCAGCGCTTTGGCTATCTCAACAGCGGAATTGCGAAATTTTCTTTTCGTATCATTCGTGCCAAGCATAATAACAAAAATGTCGATTGGATCATGTGTACACAGAAGCATTGGCAGCACTTTGCTGCCGTTTCTGTCCGGTTCCAGGCAGTCGTCGAGTGCATTGGTGCGCCCCTTTAGTCCTTCCTCTACTATACGGCACCCCTGAAAGCGCTGACCGATAATTCCTGTAAAGCGTACATCTGACGGAAACCTCCTTGTTGAAACCGCATCATATCCCCACGTGAGGGAATCACCAAAAAACATAATTGTCTTCATCTGTTAATCCTCCAATTCTGTCAGTTTAATATTTTTTATTATACACCCGGATCCTTTACCTTTCAAATGGATAAAAGGTGTCTCCAGAAATCAGAGACACCTTTCTCAACAGACTACTGTGCTGCGACTATCTCATCGAAGTTCTCAGCCGTCATATCTTCCAGTTCAATATTTGTTCTTTCATCAATTTCTTCGCCTTTGTATACACGCTCAGCAATTTCGCCGCACAGTGTACCGATACTTGGCCAGCTTACAAAGATTGCGTAATCTTCATCTCCGTCAGGTATCGGATATCCGTCCTCAGCCCCGAGATGCACGACACCAACGGATGTGACCTCTTCATTCATCCGGGCCGCTTTCAGTGCTTCAATCGCTCCGGCGATCATTGTGCTGTTTGCTGAAACAATACAATTTATCTTTTCACCATGGGTCTGAATCCAGTCTTCTGTCACCTGCATTGCAGTCGCTGCGTCAAAATCCCCTGACTGTGAGGAGAGGACTGTCAGATCATCGCGTGATTCAATTCCCTGCATAAAACCTTCTTCACGCTGAACGGATGCCTCACGCCCCGGTGTCCCCTGCAGATAACAGATATTAGAGTTCTCCGGAAGATTTTCTGCACACCACTCACCTTGTCTTTTACCCAGTTCTACTTCATCAAACCCAACAAACTTCCACTCTCCGCCGGATGCTTCCGTCCCGACCATGAATACCGGAATGCCCTCTTCATTGCAGGCCTTCACTGAAGTCGTATTTCCTTCTGTGTCAACTCCGATGATAAACATCATATCAACGCCTTTGCTGAGCAGAGTCTCAACATTCGTGGTCTGTTTTTCAATGTCTTTTGCGGAATCTGCTGTCAGCGCTTCCACTTTATCTGCACCGACAGACTTTGCAAACTCGTCACTCTCAACGTATTCTATAAATTTCTGCATTGCCGGATAACATGCAGTATCACCATTATCGATATTTACAAATCCGACACGATAAACATAGTCTCCGCTTTTCTCAGATGCATCTTCTGACGCTTCCCCGGAATCAGAACTGCTTTCCTGCTTTCCCCCACTGCCGTCATCTCCGGAACTGTTACCACCCGAGCCGTTTCCACACCCGGCCAGAGTCCCGATACAAAGCATTGAAGCTGTAACCATCGCCAACCATCGTTTTGCCATTTTTCTTTTCATTATGATCATACCTCCTGATCTCTCAATAATTATAATTCCTTATTTAGTTGCCATTATACTCATGCACTGCATTTATCATTGCCACAATGTTCTCAACCGGTGTATTGCACTGAACAATATGTATGGAGTTAAAAATAAACCCTCCGCCCTCCCCAAAAATTTCACACCGTTCCAATACCTGCTCCCTGATCTGCTCCGGTGTTCCGAATGGGAGTAATTTCTGTGTATCAACGCCTCCGCCCCAGAACGTGATTTTACTGCCAAAATCTTTTTTAAGCCGTCTGGGGTCCATCCCTCTTGCGGAACACTGAACTGGATTTACCGCATCAAACCCAGCTTCAATCAGCCTGGGAATAAACGGATACACGGCTCCACAGGTATGCTTTAACGTTTTCCATTCTGTATGTTCATGCACCCAGTCATTGATTCTTTTATAATAAGGCAGATAAAACTCATCAAACACTTCCATTGAACACATCTGCGAGATCTGTGTGCCGAAATCAGCTCCGCAGATATAAGCAACATCTACGGCGTCTCCTACGATATCATATATTTTCGTCCAGTTCTCGATCATACGGTCAACCTGATGAGAATAAACATCGTGCACATAGTCCGGATATAAAAGAGGTGCTGCAAACCAATCCGGTATACTGCGGATTCCTTTTGGATCTTTCAGACTGTTGCCCGGTATGTTTGCCGCATCTCCAAGTGCTGATCCGCCTGGAATCATCACAACAGCTTTATCTGAATTTCTGAAAGCATCTACCCGCTGACGAAGGAACTCAAGACTCATATCTGAAATCGGTCCATACTCTTCCAGATTGTCTTCATAGTTCATATCATCTTCATCCAGGTCTTTTTGCCGGACAAGATCATCAAAATAATAACCTCCTGCGGGAAGATGACCGCTTGGCGCGACGCTGGTATCCCCTTCGGGATATATGTAATATCCTCCTTTCCCATCATCCCTCACTTCAAAATTCTCCGGAACCAGCACTTCCATCCCTCTGTATTCCCAGCTTTTCCAGTTTTCTGTGTTTTTCAGACCGAAACACAGATCATACGTAGGAAAAGGTTCACAGTCAACCCCCATCACATCCCGCAAGTCTTTCTCAATCTCGCCCGTCATAGTGGAGACATCCCAAATACGTACCGGTCTTTTTTCCAGTCCATAATAATCTCTTAAGGCTGCCACACACGTTGCATTCATCATGGAACATACATGGCCGCCGAAATCTATGGGTATCTTATCAGGCTGTTTATGATCCAGCGATGCCAGAACTCTCTCTTTTGATGTCATATTTATCTTACGCCTTTCATTTACACTGTTCATATTCTCATCCAGCCCAATTGTTCGCGCGCACAGTTTGGGCTTATTAAAAACTGTTCGCTGTATAGTCCCATGTTGTATGACTGTTCGCGCGCACAGTTATTATGAATTTATCTTACCTCAAACTTCAAATCCTGTCAATATTTTTTGTATATTTTGCTGTATTATCCATAAACCACCTTCATTTTTTGTCTATATTTATTCAAAACAGGCCGCATTGTAGATGTTAACATCCAATATCTTCCCTGGGTCACAAGTCCCATAACGAAAGGCATCTCTCAGGAGCAGCAGTGAATAATAGCTCTGCATATAAACATCCTGATCGATAATATAATCAAATACTCCCTTTTTTAGATACTCGATCGTTTCCGGTGCTGTATCATGGCAGACGACATACGGAGGCTGGAGGGATGAATGCTCTTCTAAAAAAGCTCCACATGCCTCATTCGGCTCCACCGACATATAAATTCCCCGTATATTCTCTTCCTCTTTAAAAATTTCTTCCAGACACCGGTACGTGACCTCGTAATTCTGGTCGGTATGAAATACCTTCCACTGCTCTTCCTGAAAGCCGCGTTTTTTCAATTCATACACAAATCCGTCTACACGTTCCTGATGAGCATTATACTGAGGTATGCCGCAGCCGATTACTATTTTTTCACCAGGTCTTATAAGACTTGCCATAATATTTCCGGCAACTCTGCCGCTCTGATACAGATTCTGCCCTACGAAACACGTCCTGTGACTTTCCGGAATATCTGAGTTAAACGTAATGACCGGCATCCCCTGCTGCACCAGCCAGTCAATTTTCTCCGATATCTCAGGAAAACTTGGCGCCTTGATCGCAAAACCACAGATTTCCTCCTGAATCATAACGTCAATTTTCCGAATAAATTCCCCGGCATCGGATGAATTACAGATTGCTACTTCCACTGTAATACCGAAATCCTTGAGTTCCTTTTTTGCATCATGGATCCCCTGCATGATTTTCGCGTTATAATCTTCAGAATCTGTTTTCTGAAACATCGCGCATACTTTCTTTTCATTTTTGCTGTACGCAAGCGCACTCGCTATTTTATTTCGTTCATAGCCCAAAGCCTGAAGTGCTTCCCGAACCCGCTGCTCTACCTCCGGTTTAACATTCCCCCTCCTGTTAACCACACGGTCAACCGTTCCTCTTGACACTCCAGCATATTTTGCCACCTGTTCCAGTGTCACTTTCATATTCTTCTGCCCTCCATTCTAATCCCAGATAATTTTTACTATAAGCGGAAAATACTCAAAAGTAAAGAGGGACTTTTCACAAAAAGCCGTCCGTTTTTTCAACGGACGGCTCTTCCATTTAGATATGATAATGTTCATATTCCGTTTCGCAGGGGCTGCCTTTACAAAAATAGATATCCCCTGCCGTCAGATTGACGATCATGGAGAATACGGTTCCCATCCGCAGTCCCTCCGGAACTTTTGGATTGTCGTGACGGCAGATGGAATTTGGAAATTCCACATGATCCTTCAGTACTTCCTTAATATGATCCACACTGATATAATTTCCCATTTTCCGCAGCAGCTTGTCTGCCCTGCCCAGTCTGACAAAACTGTCAGTCAGTTTATATTTTGTCGTATCTTTTCTCGGCAGAATCGGCAGTCTGGCACTTAGAAAATGATTCGTATGTACGATGATTCCGTCGTGCGGGTATAAAACATCGAAATCCGCATTTTCTATCTCCACATCAACACATTCCCCGTTTCTATGCCCCAGCATAAAATTTGCGCAGCAGCCAAGCTGCATACGGGTTACCTCCGTCAAAGCTTCCGACAGCGTCTCACAGTCCATGACTGCCCGCATGGCTATGTGCAGAGGCAGACCGCCCGGAGCCTGATCCGTGGACAGGGCATTCAGATAGACGTTCAGTCCCGCGCTGTTAAATCCGGTCTTTCCGATGATTCCCGCCTCCGTAACCATAAAAATACTTGGCTTTCCATTCTTCTGATGAATTTTCATCATGACCATATTGGCTCTCTGACTGGTTTTCCAGTCCCAGTTATGGGCACAGAGCGCTTCACCATTCATCGCTCTGTCGCGGGTGATGCCGATGGACGTACAGCCGCCGTCCTGTTTATCAAATTCCTTACCCACAAACACGATCTCACTGCGGCAGTTCAATGCCAGAATATCTTCAAATTCGAAGCCGGATCCGTCAGCTACTCCCCGAATCTCTTCCAGATAGTCAGCATTAAATTCTCTGATCACATCAATAAATTTTCTGGAAAGTTCTTTCGCCCTGCACCACTCCAGATTGGAGTAGTCCATAAACATTTTCTTATAGCACTCAATACTTCCCTGAATATGTTCCCGAAAGTTCTCACCTTCCTGAAACCCGATTTCGTAAGAAGTTCCTTCAATTTCAATATAGGGGAAAATACTCATCGATATACTCCTTTACTTATTCTGCCTTCCCTCGACCCAGGTCCTGAATGCGATCGTCATCCATCCATAAAACAATCCGATTGTCAGATAAACCATTTCTGTAATAAAACAGTTTATAAATGTGGCTCCCGGAACATAATTCATGAACAGGAAGAACGTACCGCAGGATATATAACATGCCGCAAGATGATTGAATACTCCCGGCAGCAGTTCGTAATAGAATAACAGCCATGCGACAATGAAAACAGCAGGCACCGATGCAAATGCACCAAGCGCTCCGAACAGTCCTCCCATCACAAAGATCATGATACCTGCCACAATACCGACAAGGAATGCGACAAAGGACTTGATTCCCCCTTTGATGTTGCAGCCTGACATGAAATAAGTAGGCCATGCAAGAAATACGATGGCGGAAAATCCCAGGTTGGCAGCCGGCGGAAATATTCCATGAAATAAGATATCCAGCAGCTGAACAGAACATGCCTGAAGGCCTACAAAAAGTGCGATCGGTGTAAGTTTTTTAATTTTTTCCATTCTATCCCTCCCAATATTTTGTTTCTATTCCAACACAGAAAGAAAACAATCCAGTGATTTTTGTATCAGCGCAGGAGAAAGCCCCTGCACAATAAAGACAATACGGGATGTCTGATCCTCATCCGGCCATTCATCCAGATGCATCGGTGGTGTGATATGACTCTGTACTGCGTTCAGCACTACAGGTCCGAGCGCCCCCGGAACATTCAAAAGACCCTTGATCCGCAGAATACTTTTGCCATGGCGATGCAGCAGCGCGGAAAGCCAAATCGCAAATGCTGTCCAGTTCAGAGGTTCTTCTGTGCGTATTGCAAATGTCTGTATCTCGCTTGCCTCTTCATTTTTATCTTTATGGTAACCCCGGATCATAACATTTTTTCCGTTCTTCCCCTGATACCTGCCAGATGAACGATTTGACTTCAGAACCTCAATCGATGGCAGTCGTTTCAGCCAGTGCTGTACCTCCGAAGACTTTGTCTCCGGATCAAAGGGATCGATAGTAAACAGCTGTGTCCAAAGGGATTCTGATCTGCCCGCATCCAGCACCATTGCCATCGGATTGACTGCATGAATCTTTTCACGTGTGCGGGTGATCTCCTCCTTTGATGCAATATCTGTCTTCGTAAGCACAAGACGGTCTGCAATAGCAGCCTGCCGCATACTTTCCTCATGGTCACACAGCTGATCTGCACCGAACATCGCGTCGATCGTTGCAATGATATTGGCTAGCCGAACCTGTCTCTTAAGCAGCAGATCTCCGTCCAGTGTCATGGCGATCGGCGTAGGATCTGCCAGTCCGGTTGTCTCTATGACCACACGGTCAAAAGGAGCAATCAGACCGCGATCCCGGTTATCGATCAGTTCCCGCAGCCCCGTCTGAAGATCCTCCCTCAGGGTACAGCAGATACAGCCGTTTTTCAGCACGATCGTACTCTCCGTAAGTTTCTGCACGAAGAGATGATCCAGAGACACCTCTCCCAGTTCGTTGACGATCACTGCGACACCTGCTCCTTCTTCACAGCTCAGTAAACGCTGTAAGATTGTGGTTTTGCCACTTCCCAAAAAACCTGTTAATACCGTAACAGGAATCCTGTCATCCATCTTTCTCACCCCTTTAATTGTTGTATTGCTTCCAGATAATCCTGATCCAGAGGATCCACCGGGCACATACCTATCGTATCTGCAGTCATCCAGACATGAGCAAGATCGTCTACCACCTTTGATTGTCCGGTCGGACCCTGGATGGTGAGTTTCGTATAAAAATCTCTTAATTTAGTCCTGCCCGGGGACAGCAGTATATTTACCATCCGCACCAGATTTGCGCGTTCTCCGGTTTTTGTCACCCCATCATCTGTACCGATCCCTTCCGGATTTCCGGCACGTTCCAACCAGTCGGCGCCTCCATTTAACACACCGCATGCTGCACACATAAAAATCCCTCCTGACCATGCAACGAAAAAGTCCTGGCGAAGCAGTAAAAGCCGCACCATAAAGGTGCAGCTTTACAGTCGCAGATAAACAGCTCCATATCTTTTTGTTATACGTGCAGACCGCTGACAACACCCAGGTCATCCTTTGTCCCGAAAGGAACACGTCTGCGGTAATCAGCTGCTGCATCTTCCATTGTACAGAAGCTGACGCCATCGTGGCGTTTCATATGGTCGATCAGACGCTCCAGCATCATAAGAACGTGCGGCTTACAACCGGAAACATCCGGATGGATCGTGATATTGATAACTGCATAGTCATAATGACGATATACCCAGTCAAACTGATCCTGCCAGATCTCACCAAGTGCCGTTCCTGTTACCCAGCCATGGCTGTTGGAGGATGCTTTTACAAACATCATCGGCGGTGCGTCATCCAGGTGCCAGCTGCAGGGAATTTCCACAAGATCTACTTCTTTTCCCGGAACCCATGGTTTCATCCAGTCTTCCGCCGGTCCGTTGTAGTTGATCTTTGTCCAGCTGTCGCCGATGCGTACATAGTATGGCCAGTAATCGTCTTCCATCAGACTGCTGTCATAAGTAATGCCCCGTTCAAACAGAAGTTCCACGGTATTATTGCTCAGCTCCCACCAGGGCGCCTGGTATCCCACAGGCTTCTTTCCGGAGATTTTTTCGATGGCACTGATCGTACGGTCCAGAACATCCGCCTCCTGCTGTCTCGTCATAGCCAGCGGATTTTCATGAACGTATCCGTGGATCGCAATTTCATCACCGGCATTGTTCACCCGGTCACAGATCATGTCAGCTGCCTTTGGAAAGCTCTCCATAGAATGACCGGTCACACCCCAGGTTACCGGAATACTGCAGCGGTTAAACAGATCGATCAGTCGCGGAACACCGCGCTTTGCTCCATGCACACCACGTGAGATATCACAGGGAGAGTCCTCGCCTCCCCACGATCCAATCCAGAGAGAAACAGCGTCGAAATGAGGGTTGATACAGATCTTAATGTCTTTGTTAGTACTCATAGGTGTTACCTCCTTAAAATTATATCGTTTAAATGTTAATTGCTACCGGTTTTAAACCTGTGTCACAAGATCCTCCCAGATCAGTTTTCGCAGGGGTGAAGTGGCATATACACCATTTGATCCGCCATCGGACTTTTCCAGAGCTATCACACTGACTACCGCATTTTTCTCCGGGAGCATGACACAATACTGCCCGAAGATTCCCCACATATACGACGCATGATTGACCGGATCAATCCAGGTCTGATAACCATATCCTGCCGCAGCCGGGGGATCGCCCGGAATGAATTCTCCCGTTACAGAGTAAGAAGTCGTCATGGCTTTTACATATTCTTCTGAAAGAATCCGCTTTCCTTTGTATTCACCGCCATTGACCAGCATCTGACCGAAGCGTCCGACTTCGTCAACATTCAGCTGCAGTGCATTTGCTGCGATCGTGTGTCCCATCGGGCAGCTGGTCCATTCCACATTATGAATGCCAATAGGCTCAAACAGGCGATAGCGAAGATACTCCCGCATATTCTGTCCACACTTTTTCTCAATCAGGCACCCCAGTATATATGGGTTTGCATTATTGTACAGAAAAGCTGATCCCGGTTTCTGATCGAATTTGCCGTCCGTATAGAAGAACCGTACCCAGTCACGGACATGTTTCCGTTCATAACCATCCCGCCAGAACATCGTCTCGCTGAGTCCGGTCCGCATCGTCAGTAAATCCCGGACTGTAATATCCGCCGCATTTTCATTGGTAATATCGTAGCTGGCCTCCGGAAAGCTTTCCATCACCCGCTCATCCAGCGTGATCAGTCCCTCTTCCAGAGCAAGCCCCGCTGCAGCTCCAATAAAGGTCTTTCCGACGGAATAAAGTTCAAACCGCGGTTTTGCCTCGAACCGTGTCCACTCGTCCGCGACTTCCCCATCCTTACGCACCTGTGCTGCCAGGATAAAAAAATCATTTTTGTCCACGTCCTCTATAAACTTTTTTACCAGTGTCATTTGAAACCTCCTCCCATATTTCATGTATTCTTGAGTTCTTACCCGTTTAATCAGGTAAAAACGCAAAGCCAGTCATGAGCACACCGAGCAAGCCAATAGCGATTGCCAGTAAGGCACGCAGCCTTTTGCTGCTTCTTTCATACTTTGGATCGTGTATCCATCGGTCCACTGCGCTGTATCCTCAGCCGGCAGAGCGATCATAACCGGAGTGGCACAGTGTGAGGCAAATACCCACTTAAAATGCCTGCGGTAAACGCTCCGATATATCCTTTTTTTGCTGTTTCCGGATGATGGCAGTGCGGAATGATCGCAGAAGCCATCGTGCCGAAAGCCCCGAATGTCAGAGCCATGGCAAACGCCATGGTAAGTGATAACCTCAGTGCTATTCCCCGGTCATCACCTGCAGAGCTTCCAATATAAGCAACAACTACCGGAACACTGGACAGAGAGCATGGTGTAAAAGATGTCAGTATGCCTGCCATCAGAGACAGCAGCGGTGCAATCCACAGATGTTCTGTCATCAGCCCTGACAGGATATTCAGAATTTCTGTCATCTCATCCCTCCCTCAGTATTCCTTTTAGTTTCTCTGTTCCCTTTGTTTATTTACAAAATAGAGGACAATATTGGCCGCAACAACGATAAGGTTTAAAATATAGAAGAACAGCACATAGGAGATGTTGTGACTTAGAATTTTTGCCGCCATTCCACACAGGTATCCGATTTCGATGAAACACAGAAAGGTCAGACTGACACCTTTCGTAGTTTTCGCCAGAAATGCCTTTCTGAAATTAATTGGCCATGAAGCTCCAAAACAGAGCAGCATGATGATCTCACACATATTCGCCATCTCGACATATCCTTTCCTTATCCCTCTCAACTGTTTGACTTGTTCAACAACTCTACATGTATTCAGCTTACACTGTAAACCGCCATCTGAGAAGATTGAATTTCCTTAACATTTGTTCACAAAATATATACATGCAAAATATTCGGAGGTTTTATTGTCGTTTTTGCACAATAAAAGCTTTTTTCATTGCCATTTGGGATTGTGGAGCGTAATCTTCATCAGGCATACTCTGTCGCCCATCTTTATGCTCTTCAGCAGCTCCACATCAGCACTGCAGTCAAACGCCTTTTCAAACAGGTCCTTGCTGTAGCCGGTAGTACACTGGCACCATGTATTTGTCTCCAATTTTTCCACGTCCGCAAGCATCGGGCAGGGACAATAACCAAATTGCAGATAAAGCTCCCCGTCTTTACAGAAAAGCCCTGCGGCTCTCGCTTTCTCTGAATCTGTTAATTCTTCTATGCTTGCTGCAGTTGACTTCAATTCCTCTACAAGCGCAAGTTTTTCGTCCATTCCGTAACCACATTGGCAGTTCATTCGTATTTTCTTTATGGTCTCAAATTCAAATTTACTCTCCAGACGTTGCATTGCAGATTTCACCCAGGCAGGATTCTTTTCTGCATTGTCAGGCTGCTCCTTACCATACACCACCTCATTCGCCACAGCCGCACTGCTTTCCGTTTTAACTGCTTCATAAATTACTTTCTCCTGAATTTTTCTTATGTCAAACATAATCTCCTCCGTATTCTTCACTCATTGATTGACGCAGAAATTTTCTGCAAATTAAAAAATGACCTCCTTTCTATTTGAAGTATTTCTAAACACTTCTAAATTATAGAAAGAAAGTCATCCCGCTGACTTCTGAATTCTTGCTTTTATAAAACGGGGATACATAAATCCATAACAACACTGTGATTGCCACGTTCAATATGGCGATAAATATTCAATCCATATCTCTGCGCCATATTGTAACCGCTTTGGGGCAGCCAAACGTTAAAAACACCTTGTAATGTCTCAAAGATATCGCTGATTTCTCCATCGAAATGATACACAATCCATTTGCCGCCTCTGATCAGCATAACATTGTCCAGGTCACAATCCTGTTCCACCGTCATACAGATATCGCAAATGCACTGTGACAAGTCTGTAATGGCCGGGTCATTAAAAAAGCGCTCTATCAGGATTGTCCTCTCATTCAAAAACGAGTTGTATTTATCTAAAAAATGATACCAGTGTTTTTCAATATCCGAATAGTTTCCAATAAACCGCTCATATATCACTAAAAAATCTTTAAGCTCCTGAATTTCTGTATGGGCGGCATACTCCTCCACAGTTTTGAAGTGGACAATCCGATCCGGTGTAAACGGAACAGGCATGCTGTGCGTTGGTATTGACCGTTTAAACATGGCAGGGGAAATATCATGGTGCTTTCTAAATACCGAACTATAATTGGAGGAACTATATCCATAATCTAAACCAATGTCTGTAATTGCTTTCCTTGGGTTTAGTTTCATATCAATTGCGCTCTGGTCAACCTTACAGCGTTTAATAAACGCATAAACACTTTCACCGGTTTCTTCTTTGAACATTCGGCTAAAATAGTACTTTGATACATAAAATTGAGCAGATATGGTATCAAGCGATAAGCCCTCATCTAAATGCTGCATAATATAATCAATGCTTTGATCAACAAGTTTTTTCCTGTCCATATATCTCCATTCTTCTATATTAATAACGTACGCTGACGTCCGATCATCGGCAGACCCGTTCGGCAGTCTTTACAAACTCCTGTATCACAGGCCGGCATATCCGATGGCAGCCGATCCCCAGTACAATGGGAATTTCCCAGTCTGTTGGAATAATCTTAAATTCCGAGAAACTGTCCTCGTATCTGGCATAGGTCAGCAAAACTGACTTCTCTATATCGCATTTCAGATGGAGCATGCTGTCATAGCTGCCGATATCCGCCAGCTGAATTTCCGGCTCATTACGGAGGATATAATCCCTCAGACGGTCCTCACACCTGGCGATACCCCGTTGATAGATCAGCAGTCTTTCGCCTCTTAGATCTTCAAAACGAAGGAGCTTTCTGTCCGCCAGCCGATGGTCCGGAAGAACTGCACAGGAAAAACGGGTTTCCAGCAGCCCGGTAAACGAAACATCCGCATGATCCGGGCAATAGTAATTCATCGTATATTCTGCACAGATATCAAAGCTGCCTTTCTGAAATTCTTTAAAATATTCTTCCGGAACAAAATCCCGAAATTCAATTTTTACATCTGGATGTGTCTGCTTAAATTCCCGGCAGATATCCGACAGCAGAATCGGCTTCAGGTTTGGTATGGACCCGATCACGACTCTTTCCTTTTCACTGTCCTGACTATTCCGGCACTGTTTCAGCAGCTGTTCATATTTTCTCAGAAGTATCTGATTTTCTTCCAAAAAATATTTTCCTTCTTCAGTAACATATACCCCTTTGTGATCCCTGGAAAAAATCTCAAAACCTACATCCGCTTCAATCTGTTTAATCTGCTGCACTAATGCTGATCTGGATATATGCAGCTCATCTGCAGCTTTTGCGATACTTCCGTATTTTTCAATAACCAGTAACCGATCAATTGTTCTGACATTCAGCATTACCATTCCTCCTGTCATTCCTGCATCACTTGTTCAACAAGTGAATTATACCATACATCATTAAATAATCCAATCACTAACCTTGCGTTTTTCACAAAGTCAGTTTATAATTAATGAATAAAAATGATATGGAGTAATCTGATATGGCAGAGTTAAGCAGAAACTTAAAAATCAAAAAACCATCTGCTCCTGATCTGGTTTGTGAAGAGATGAAATCCCTGATCGCCCAGGGAATCTGGCAGAAAGGGCAGAAAATCCCCTCAGAAAGCGAAATGGCCGATACGTTTGGCGTCAATCGTTTCACCGTCAGAATGGCACTGCAGAAATTAAATACACTTGGCGTACTTCAGACAAAAGTCGGAGACGGAACCTACGTCTGCTCTTTTGATTTCGAAAAACACCTGCAGACAATCTCTGAATTCTACATGACCCCGGAGCTTCTGGATGATGTTGCCGAGTTTCGCTCCATGATTGAAGTTGAATGTGCACGGCTGGCTGTCATGCGGGCTACCCCCGATGAAATTGAAAAACTGCGCTCCTGCTGTAAGGATTTTGAAGATAAAGTCATCGCCTATGTATCCACGCCTCATAATTCCCCAGACAGGAAGACTCTTCTCACTGCATTAAATGACAGTGACATCGAGCTTCACAGCCAGCTGTGCAAAATGTCTCACAATGAGCTGCTGATCTACGCATATTCCACCGCAAAGGAAGCAATCAGAGAATATACACTAACGCTTGGCCACCGACGGCTGATCCATCTGACTACTACGGATGACATAACTTCCATCGAACACCACTGGAATCTCTGCCACGCCATCGAAAACAGAGATTTTGAAACCTGTCGGGCTATTTTACTGGATATGATCGATTATCATAATACTGAGAACTTATGAAAAACAGGCATTCCCAGATGGGAGTGCCTGTTTAGGAGTTTTTTATCTTGTTGTTGCGATCAGCTCTTCATAATTGTCCTGCGTCATATCGGACATTTCGATATTTGTACGTTCTTCGATTTCTTCACCCTTATAAACTTTCTCTGCGATCTCGCCGCACAGAGTACCAATGCTTGGCCAGCTTACAAAGATTGCATATTTCTGTTCGCCGTTCTTGATCAGATAACCGTCGTCTTCAACACTGACAACGCCTACTGTCGTAACATCATCAGCCATCCCTGCTGCCTTCAGCGCTTCCACTGCACCGACGATCATCTTGCCGTCAGCGCCAACGATACAGTTAATCTTGTCACCGTATGTCTGAATCCAGTCTTCAGTAACCTGCATTGCCGTAGCAGTTTCAAACTCACCTGTCTGTGAAGACAGAACTGTCAGGTCATCACGGGAAGAGATTCCTTCCATAAAGCCTTCCTCACGCAGAAGTGTTGCTTCACGTCCAGGTGTTCCCTGCAGATAGCAGATGTTAGCATTCTCAGGCAGATTTTCTGCGCACCATTTGCCCTGTCCCAGTCCCAGCGCTTTCTCATCAAATCCGATAAATTTCCATTCACCACCGGATGCCTCGGTACCAACCATGAACACCGGCACCCCTTCCTCGTTGCAGGCTTTGACTGCAGTTGTATTTCCCTGCGTATCAACACCGATGATGAACATCATATCCACACCTTTGCTGAGCAGTGTCTCAACATTTGTTGTCTGTTTTTCGATATCTTTTGCAGAGTCCGCCGTCAGAGCTTCCACTTTGTCCGCACCTACAGACTTTGCGAATTCATCGCTCTCCACGTACTCTACAAACTTCTGCATTGCAGGATAACAACAGTTATCTGCGTTGTCGATGTTTGCAAATCCTACACGATATACGTAGTCTCCGCTTTCTTTTGCATCATCTGATCCGCCTTCCTCAGCAGACGCTTCACTGCTGCTGCCGCTCTCCTCTTTCTTACCGCCGCAGCCCGCAAGCATCCCGACACAAAGTACAGATACCGTCAGCATTGCCAATAACCGTTTCACCATTCTTTTTTTCATCTTTTTCTCTCCTTTTTATTGTTTGCTTAAAATTTAGAAACCTTAAAAATCATGCCTTTCTTGTTTTGCGCACCTGCACATCGATGATAACTGCCAGCGCGATGATAAGACCTTTTACGATTTTCTGCCAGTATGCAGAAACGTCCATCTGTGTCATGATATTGAGCAGTACACCGACAAACAGTGCACCGACTACAACACCGTATACTTTACCTGTACCACCATTCATGGATGTACCACCGATGATAGCCGCTGTGATCGCATCGAACTCATACTGCTCACCGCCGTTTGGCTGTCCGGAATTCATACGGCTCATCAGGATAACACCGGCAAGCCCTGCTGCTGCTCCCGCAAACAGATACGCCTGAGTTTTTACTTTTTTGGTATTGATACCGGAAGCTCTTGCCGCATCCGTATTGCCGCCTACTGCATATACGTAACGTCCGAAACGGCGACGGTTCATCAGTACCCAGTAGAAAACAAGTACTAATATCAAAATAATGGTAGGAACCGGAACCGGACCAACATATCCCTGGCCAAACACGGTGTAACTCTCATCAAATCCGGAAACCGGCTGTGCCTGAGTCAATGCCAGTACGGCACCCCGGCAGATGAACTGAGAAGCAAGCGTCATGATAAAGTCCGGGATTCCACAGGATGTAATAACCAGACCATTGATAAATCCGCAAAATGCACCGATCAAAATACCAACCACAAGCGAGATCACAGGATTCCCTGTAGATACCATGACCATTGTGGAAATAACTCCTGACAGTGCACAGACAGATCCAGGTGACAGATCACATCCGCCTGTGATCAGTACCATCTGTGAACCAAACGCGATGATCATGATAACCGCATTCTGGCGGATGATATTGCTCAGGTTACGTGTTGTAAAGAATGCATCACTTAAGAATGATGCGACGATCACTGCTATTACTAAGATGATGAATATACCAAACCGGCTGTAAATCTCAGCCACACTCCATTTTTTATTCGTTTTTGTATTTGTCATTGCTCGAATCCTTTCATCGCACTCTCCATTATTTTTTCCTGCGTTGCCTCTGCTACCGGCAGTTCTCCCGTCAGATATCCCTGAGACATAACTGCTATACGATCGCTCATACCCAGAATCTCCGGCATTTCAGATGAGATCATAATGATCGCCACACCCTTGCGGGCCAGTTCGCACATCAGTTTGTAGATTTCGTATTTTGCTCCTACGTCGATACCTCTGGTCGGCTCATCCAGAATCAGTACTTTCGGCGCCCTTAAAAGCCATTTTGCCAAAACTACTTTCTGCTGATTTCCGCCTGATAAAGAAGAGACAGGAGCTTCCGGTGTTGCCAGTTTAATAGATAACGTTTTAACCATTTCATCAACATTCTGCTTTTCTTTCTTCATGCTGAGAAATCCTGATTTTTCAATATCCTTAAGGCTGGCAAGTGTTATATTTTCACGGATGGAACGGCAAAGCACAACACCTTCCTTCTTTCTGTCTTCACTTGCCATCAGCACTCCGGCATCGATCGCCTGCTGTGAATTTTTGAAATCTACCTTTTTGCCTTCCAGCAATACTTCTCCGGATTCTATCGGGTCAAGTCCAAAAACAGCACGGAATAATTCACTTCGTCCGGCCCCTACCAGTCCGGCAAAACCGACGATCTCACCGGCATGGACTTTGAAATTGACATTTTTGAAACGCCCACCGTTGAGGTTTTTAAGCTCCAGTACCGTCTCTTTGATCGGTGCCGGAGTTTTTGGAAACTGTTCCGTAATCTCGCGTCCTACCATCTGCTTGATGATTCCGTTTTTATCGATGTCACCGATCTCACAGCTGTGTACCCACTGTCCATCCCTGAAAATCGTAACCTCATCACAGATCTCAAAAATTTCATCCAGTTTGTGAGAAATATAGATAATACCAACACCACTGTTTTTCAGACGTTCGATATTTTCAAACAGAATATGTACTTCAGAATCGGTAATGGATGAAGTCGGCTCATCCATGATGACAACCGATGCATCACGTGAAATTGCCTTGACAATTTCTATCAGTGCAATGTCTGAAACCGTCAGGTCTCTCATATACCCTTTGGGATCATAATGAAATCCGAATTCATCGAGCAGTTTCTGAGTATCCGACCATAATCTCTTCCAGTCCACCATCTTCAATGAATCGAGAGGTTCACGTCCCAGAAAGATATTTTCAGCAATTGTCATATTGGGAAGCGGACTGAGTTCCTGATGGATGGTTGCAATTCCCATTTCCAGCATTTCTTTTGGATTTTTAGGAACGATTCGTTCCCCTTTATACCAAATCTCACCTTCATCCATCTTATATATACCGTTAATGATTTTCATCAGTGTAGACTTACCTGCACCATTCTCACCGCACAGAGCATGCACACTTCCAGGCTTTAATTTTAAGTTAACCCGATCCAAAGCTTTTACACCTGGGAATTCTTTTGAAACACTTTTTAATTCCAGGATGTATTCATTTCTTTCATTCACGGTTACACCTCCTTGTATACAATCTCTTCATTGTCTCCTCCCTTTCACCAATAATTTAAATTACTTCTTGCTTACAAGTGAACAATATCATATACTGAAAAATGACGAAATACTTTTCGCCTATTACCTTTTATTTGTCACACCAAATCATAGATTTGTCACACCTGTATAGAAACACACCACTTTTTCATGTATTTCCATGCACATTGACGGAATCTTAAAGTACCAGAAGAGGACGGCTGAAAGAAATCTTTCACCCATCCCCGATTAGAGCCGCAGCAAATGCGGCATGAGAGGAAAAACGTATGAACCCCATTCGAGTCATGATTGCTGAAGACGAGATCGCTATTGCAAACCTGATTAAAAATCTAATTGACTTTGAACGTTTAAACCTGGAGTTTATTGGATTTGCTCTAAATGGTCAGATTGCTTACGAGATGATTTTGTCTGAGAAACCGGACATTGTCATTACAGATATTTCCATGCCTGTTATGAATGGATTAGAGCTGATTGAAAAATCGCAGAAGGAAAAACTGCCTGTGCATTTCATTATCATCAGCGGCCTCACCTACTTTAATTATGCACTTTCCGCCATCAAAATGGGCGTTGAAGATTATTTATTAAAACCAATCAACCAAACAGAATTAAATGATGTGCTGGAAAAAACGATCCTGAAGATCGCATCCGCGCTGCAGATTGATTTTCAGATTCAAAAACTGGGTATCGATACACACCTTCAGACACAGAAATTACGCCGTTCTTTTATTATGGATATCCTGTATGATAAGGAACATCCTGTAGAATTGAATGAAGTTCAGATAAATGAGGAGTATGGTTTTTCTTTCTTATCCGATGCTCCTTTTCTGATGGGGATTGCTTTAATCGACGGTATCCTGGCACTTAATCTCGCCACCCAGAACGTAATCATTGAACAGCTGATGCGTAATTTCCAGACAGAAATGAAAGACCTCTGCATTGATATGGAAGTCTATAATAAAAATAATCAGTTTATCTTTTTGCTGAATTACGAACCTGACCAGGAAAGCAGGATTCTTGGTTCTATTGCCGCAATCAGAGAGGACCTGGCTTCTTATCTGGCCGCATATGAAGGACTGCAGCTCACGATCAGCTGCGGGGTTATGGCTCCCCGGATCCAAAATCTCCCCTATTCACTCAGCACTGCTCAGAAAGCTTTAAATGCACGGATCATCCAGGGACCACAGCACGTTCTTTTTGCAAAGGAACTGCTTCTGAATAATGCGAAGCCCGGCTTTATATTGTCCAGTTCAGATTTTAGCTCGATTCGGTCCTGCATTGAGATTCGTGATACAAAAAAATTTGAAAATCTGCTGAAAACACTTTTTAAAGATGTGGCTTCCAGCTGCCGCTCCTGCCCTCATTTACTGCTGGATGCCTTTTGTGATGCTTTATCCGGTATACTGTCAGATTTCCATCAGCATAAAATAATTTCCGTGAACCTGGCAGACACCTATCTGCAGTACTGCGATGAGATCGAACAGTATTTCACTTTAAAAGAGCTTATCTTATTTACGGTATCTTTCATCCGGGAGTTGCTTCCCCTCGATAATGAAACGAACTCTCAGGAGAATCGGCAGATTCAAACAGCAAAGGCCTTCATTCAGGAGCATTTCAGTGAGAATATAAAACTGGAAGATGTGGCGGAACAGATCTATCTGGCTCCTACTTACTTCGGTGTCCTCTTTAAAAAAGAGGTAGGGGAATCCTTCAGCTCTTATCTGACCTCTGTCCGAATCGAGAAAGCAAAAGAACTGCTGCACGATGTGCGTTACAATATTGCAGAAATTGCAAATGAAGTAGGTTACCAGGACAAGCGCTATTTCAGTAAACTATTCAAAGAACAGGTCGGCGTTACTCCGAAAGAGTACCGCAAAATTTACGCAAACTGAGGTATATGACTATGCGTGAGCAATTTATCAAAAGCAAAAAGAATATTCAGATGTTCTGTAACACACAGTATTATAATGATTTTTTAAAAAACATCGGTCTTACGGTCTTCTTATGGATCTTTTTTCTGATCTCTGCCTTTCTGCTGATAAAAGCTCCTGCCGGGTCTTTAAGGCAGCATACGATGATCATACTGTGGCTGCTGATCGGTCTGTTGGTCTTTGCTGTATTTACAGTCACCTACTGGATCCGCTATTACCATACCGTCATCACAGCAGCACTTAAAATTGAAAACATCAAAAAAAAGTATTCATTAATTGATGCTGAAAAAATGACAAATTACGTGTCATCGCTTAATATTATTCTGGATCTGATTGACTCTTCGCTGGAAAAGGAGTATTCCAACCGCCTGCTTCAAAAACAGGCCGAACTGGATGCCATGCAAAGTCAGATCAATCCGCACTTTTTATATAATACTCTGGATACGATCCGGGGATATGCCGTGATGGAGGACGCACCGCTAACTTCAGATATGGTTGAAGTTCTCTCCCGCCTGTTCCGCTACATGATCAGCCAGAAAAACGAACTTGTGACTCTGCGGCAGGAGTTGAGTACCCTGCATGATTATATTAAAATACAGGAATACCGGATCAATCAGCATATCGTGTTTATGCAGAATATCGCACCGGATCTGCAGATCATGAATTATCGTATTCCGAAACTGATCATTCAGCCCTTTATTGAAAATGCAATCAAACACGGGATTAAGGGGCTCTCTAAGGATTTTGTCATCACATTGAATATCCACAATACGCAGTCCCGCCTTGTCATCAGCATTTCTGATAACGGCAGTGGTATGACACCCGAACAGCTACGAACACTGAATCAAAAACTGGCCGGAAATGAAACGGATTCGGTGCACACCGTCAAAGACAAAAAAACCGGAAGCGGAATTGCACTTACAAATGTTAATTCACGGATCAAACTTTTGTACGGGGATTCATTCGGTGTTGTCGCCTACAGTACACTTGGAAAAGGATCTGAATTTCAGATATCTCTTCCCTATTATCAAAATCAGGAGTAAGGATCGCCATGCAGCATGAAGTTTTGCGTCTGACCCATATTGGTCGGGCTGTCGACAACCAGATTATCAATGATATTTCATTTACGCTTTATGCCAGAGAAGCACTGTGCATTCTGACGGAAGATATTGAGACCAAAAACTTTCTTCTCGACTTCCTGCAGGGCGGTATATCGTCAGATCAGGGATATCTTTATATCAATGACGCCCCAAAAACTCTCTACAGTCTGGAACAGGCACGCAATGCAGGAATCTATGTGGTTGACGAGAAGCAACTGGTGGGGTCCATGAGCGTAGCTCATAATCTTTATATGACCGCTTCTTCCTTCTATAACAAGTTAAAATTTCTGGACACTCATGCCATACATGCCGCCGCAGAAGACCTGTTAGACCGTTTTTCACTGGGTCATATCAAACCTACGGCAGTCGTTGACACACTGCCCTTTCCTGATATTTATATTCTTTCCATTTTGCACGCTTATACCAGCGGCGCCAAAGTTATTGTGCTCAATACACCTTCTTTTATTTTTTATCAGCCGAAAGAGACAAAAAAACTTCAGCGTATCGTAAGCATTCTGAAAGAAAAAGGCGTATCACTGTTGTGGTTTTCCAATAAATGGAACCCTGTTTTTCAAAATTTTGACCGTTTTGCCGTTATAAAAAACGGAGTCGTCACACAGCTTTCCAAATTGACCACTATTCCTCCAGTGATCGCAGATGGTGATTTTATGAATACCCAGCTGAAACGCCTGACGCTCAATGCGGATAACCGAAAAAAAGTATTGCAGTGCAACGATGTTTCAAGTTCTGAGTATCCCACGAAACGCTTCAACTTTTCACTGTATCAGGGGGAAATCCTGGGAATCTGTGACAGCGACCACATTTTGTCATCTTTTATGAATACACTGTCTGACGGGAAATTACCAAAAACAGGAACTCTGGTGCTGGATAACATGAATTATCATCCAAATTTTCATACGAAAAATCAGATTGCCTTTATATCCTCCTCTATTGGGCATCAACGGGTTTTTCCGCAGATGAATCTGTACGACAACGTCGCTCTTCTTCTGAATAAACCAATGTATAATGTCGGAGGTTTCTTAAATAAACGAATACGCAATCATATGGTTTTTACTGCTCTTGAGTCTATCCATGCCGATTATCTCGTCAGGGAATATGGCTCCAGGCGAAACCTGAAAGGTATGAATGTCCATGACCAGTTCATGGTTGAGATCGCCAAATGGCTATGTCTTTACCCCAGAGTTTTTATTTTCAGCGATCCTTACACTGTTTATGACAATCTGTCTGAATATCATTTTGGAAGGCTGCTCGAGTATCTGCAGGAACTTGACATTTCCATTCTGCTCATCTCCAGCAGTGAAGAAAACCTGTCAAAATTCTGCACACGTGTCATCAACACCTGATTGAAAAGAGGTTTCCATCCGCCGCATGGGATCTCTTTTTTGATTACAGATATTTCCAGCCAGGGATCTTCGTTCACGGAGGATAATATCTTGCAAGAAATCCTCCCTCCGGTTATATTATGATAGACAAAACAAAGGAGCAAATTATTATGAAGCAGCCGCATGAAAAACGTCAGATCTGTTATGACCATACACTTCAGATTGAGGCATATCAACTAAAAGGGATCGTTCAAAAATTCCCCAATCATTTTCACGAGTGTTACGTGATCGGCTACGTAGAGCGGGGAAGCCGGCACCTGAAATGCAATCAGCACGAGTATTCCCTCGAAAAAGGCGATCTGGTGTTGTTTAACCCTCTGGACAAACACTTTTGCGAACCCGTAAACGGAGAAAATCTCGACTACCGGGCAATTAATATACCCGCAGATGTCATGATCAAAGCTGCGCGGGATATCACTGGAACGGCCTATACACCGTATTTCACCAGTACTGTCATCAGACAGAGTGATGCAGCCCAGTCTGTCAACAGCCTCTATACTGCCGTGACAAACCATCAGACATCTTTTGAAAAAGAAGAGGCCTTTTTCTTTTTACTGGAACACATTATAAAAGAATACTCCGAAACCTATGAGAACGCTGATATCTCCAGCCCCGATTCCTGGATCGTACAAATCTGCAGGTTTATGGAGGACTCTTATGAACAGGAAATCAGCCTGAATGATCTCTCAGAATATGCAGGCCTCAGCAAATCCTATCTGCTGCGTTCTTTTACCCAGCAGATGGGAATCTCACCTTACCGCTATCTGCAGACCGTGCGCATTAACCAGGCAAAAAAACTCCTGGAGGCCGGCACTCCGGTGATCGATACCGCTGCAAAAACAGGTTTTTCAGACCAAAGTCACTTTACTAATTTCTTTCGGAATTTTATCGGTCTGACACCGAAACAATACCAGAGAATTTTCACAGCGGAGGTATCGCATGAAACAGAATAAAACAGCTGCAGGACATCTGTGTGCATTCGTCACAATCTTAATATGGGGGACAACATTCATATCAACAAAAGTTCTGCTGACGGATTTCACACCCGTTGAGATTCTGTTCTGCCGCTTTCTCCTCGGTACTGCTGCCCTGTGCATCGTCAGCCCACACCGGCTGCGGCTGAATCATCCACGCCAGGAGATCACATTTGCATGCGCCGGCCTGTGCGGTGTCTGCCTGTATTACCTGTTGGAAAACATTGCACTGACATATACGCTGGCTTCCAACGTCGGAATCATTGTTTCCGTGTCGCCATTTTTTGTCGCAATCCTTGCCCATCTGTTTTCAGACGGGGAACATCTGAAGAAACGCTTCTTTCTGGGATTTGCTGTTGCCGTCATCGGTATCGTGCTGATTAACGTCAATGAATCAGGCGCCTTTAAGTTTAATCCAGAAGGAGATCTGCTTGCGCTGTGTGCCGCCATTATTTGGGCCGTATACTCTCTTCTGTCAAAAAAAATCAGCGGTTACGGCTATAACACCATACAGGCAACAAGACGAATCTTTTTTTACGGCCTGCTATTCATGGTACCAGCCCTTTTCCTGTTTGGATTCAAGCCATCGCTTTCATCCTTCAGGGATCCCGTATGTGTGCTGAACCTGATATATCTGGGTCTCGGAGCCTCTGCCCTGTGCTTTGTCACATGGAATTACGCCGTGCGCTGTCTGGGTGCTGTGAAGACGAGCATCTACATATACCTCGTTCCCGTGATCACAATCGTAACTGCCGTGATTGTGCTGCATGAAAAACTGACCGTAATCGCCGGTGTCGGGGCCGCATTAACTTTAGCGGGATTAATCATATCAGAAAACAGGAGGGGTTCATAACCCCTCCCCGTTCATTTCTCAAGGAAATGCTGCGCACTCAAATCTATTGCTCTTCAGTCTCAGATCTTCTGCGCATACCTGCCTGTTTCATCACAGCTGTGGACGCCCCGTCAATGGCATCAATCGCCGTGATCGCTCTTTCCTCATCTTTATCAATAATCGCATTTGCCAGTACCAGATGATCAGGCACCGTTTTTACCCAGTGATACGGATCATACTCAAGTTCATTCCAGTAGTCCTGAAAGATTCCGATCCGCAGTGAATTAACAATCTGTGCGATCGTCTGATTCTCTGCCAGTTCCATTAATTTCATATGAAACTCATGATCCAGGTCATCATCATACCGGTCCTGATCATACAGCTCCATCATCTCCTCCGCCAGTTTCAGTAATTCCTGCTTTCCTTCCAGGTTTGCTGACTGAATTGCTTTTCTGACAGCCATGTGCTCTAACGTGACTTTCAATTCCTGGAATTCATAGAGATTTTCTTTCATTAATTTCAATTGAACAGAAGAAATTTCCTCCGGGGGTTCCTTTAAAAATGTGCCCAGTCCGGTCTTTACTTCAATCATCCCACGGTTTTCAAGCACACGCATGGCTTCCCGAACAGAATTCCGTCCTGTCTGAAACATTTTCGCCAGCTCTCGTTCTGACGGTAATTTGTCTCCGGCCTGCAGCTGATTCGCTTTTGCATAGTCAAAAATCGCGTCTGCAACCTTTATATAAAGCAGATCTTTTGACACCGGGCCAATCTGAACAGTATTTTTTTTCATCTTTCTCCCTTTCAACTCCCTCTGTTCCTGTCATGACACATCAGGACAATTTTGTAAACAAGCAAATAATAGACTGATACCATTATACCAATATATGGTATATTAGACAAGAATTACATAGATCACAAAAGATTTTTGCCCGTGTCCGCATCAAATAGATGCAGCAGTTGTTTGTTCATCCTGAAGTGCAGTACCTCTCCATACTTCATGCTGTCCCGGTACTCTTCCGGCAACTCGGTTACAGGTACTTTTATGATAAACTCTTTTTCAGCTGCCGTCAAATGAATATGCACTTCACTCCCCATCATCTCCCACACGTCTGATTTTCCGGCAATCCTCTCTTCTTCTTCTTTATCTGCCAGCTTTATATGTTCCGGCCGTATCCCTAACACAATCTTCCGCGATTCTGTATTTCCGGTTTTCAGCAGTCTGGCAGTCCCTTCCGGCAGAGTAATCTTTGTATTCAGTATTTCAACAGAATATCGATCCTTGTTTCTTATCAGGTTTCCATCAAAAAAATTCATCTGCGGGCTCCCGATAAATCCCGCCACAAAAAGGTTTTCGGGGTGATTAAACACTTCCTGCGGCGTGCCGATCTGCTGAATAAACCCATCCTTCATAATCACAATGCGATCCCCCAATGTCATCGCTTCCGTCTGATCATGTGTGACATACAAGAAAGTTGTATTGATCTTCTGCCGCAGTTTCATGATCTCCGCCCTCATCTGATTTCTTAGCTTTGCATCAAGATTTGAGAGCGGCTCGTCCATTAGAAAAACCCGCGGTTCTCTTACGATCGCACGTCCGATCGCTACCCGCTGCCGCTGCCCCCCGGAGAGTTCTTTTGGTTTACGCTTCAGAAAATCGGTGATCCCCAGTATTTCAGCTGCCTCACGAACCTTTCTGTCGATATCTGACTTCTTCTCTTTCCTCAGTTTCAGTGCAAACGCCATATTTTCGTAGACCGACATATGCGGGTATAATGCATAGTTCTGAAATACCATCGCTATGTCCCGGTCCTTAGGCGCAAGCTCATTGACCATACAATCCCCTATATACAGCTCGCCGCTGCTTATCTCTTCCAGCCCTGCAACCATACGAAGTGTCGTAGATTTTCCACATCCAGACGGTCCTACCAAAACTATAAATTCTTTATCTTCTATTTCCAGATTAAAGTCATGGACTGCTACAACATCCTTTCCATATACTTTCTTAATATTATGTAATGAAACTTTTGCCATACCGTTCCTCCATTTCACATTTTCGTACTTCACTCTTTTACAGAACCTGCTGTCAGCCCTTCCACCACGTATTTCTGAACGATCATAAACATGACCGCCGTGGGGATTAGTGCAAGCATTCCGCCTGCCATCATGGCTCCCCACTTTACATTATTTTTGCCTATCAGGCTCTTAAGTCCTACCGGTATCGTCCATGCCGTCGGTTCACTTGTAAAAATGATACCGGCGATCAGTTCATTCCACGCCCCGATAAACGCAAATACAAACACCGCGACGATCCCCGGAAACATAACCGGTAAGATCACCCTCCACAGGCTTCTCATCCTGGAACACCCGTCTACCATCGCAGCTTCCTCCAGAGAATAAGGGATTCCCTCGAAAAAGCTTCTCATTGTTATCACACAGAATGGCAGATTCGTGATTACATAAAAAATCCACAGTCCAAGATGCGGAACATTTGCAATAATCCCCAGTTTTGCATAGACGGTATACAGCGGAATAATCACCAGTATTCCAGGCACCATCTGGGTGATCAGAAAAAACAACAGCATCGGGGTCTTCCCGCGAAACTTATAACGTGCCAGTCCATATCCCCCAAAGATCGAAAGAATTGTCACCGCGACAGCTGTAGATACGGACAGTATGATGCTGTTTCTGAGAAAATTTCCATAGCTGAAGATCTTAAATAAATCCCGGTAATTATCCAGAGTAAACGTATGCGGAAAATAAGTGACCAGCTGTGTATTGATGATCTCCTCATGTGGTTTAAAAGACGTAATCGCCATCCAGTAAATCGGCAGCATAACAAACAGAAGAAAAAAACTCAGGATAAATACCCTTAAAACAACTGCCGCACATCTCTTTTGTCTACTGCTCATCTACATTCCCTCCTCATAATTTGTCACTTTCAGAAATACCAGCGTGTAGAGCATCAGGGCCGTCATCAGCAGTACCCCGATCGCCGATGCGAACCCAAAATCGTAACCTGAGAAGGCCCTGGTGTACATATATGCCGGCAATGTCATGGAATAATTAGCCGGACCCCCGTTCGTTATCACAACAATTAAATCAAAAGAGTTCAAAATCCAGATTGTTCTAAGCAGCAGCGTCATGATAATCGTAGGTTTAATATAGGGTACTGTGATCCGAAAGAATTTTTTTACCGCACCCGCGCCGTCGATACTCGCAGCCTCGAAAACATCTGACGGAATCGACTGCAGTGCTGCCAGAATCATAATTGCAAAAAAAGGAACACCGATCCAGATCATGGCAAGTACGACAACAAACAGGGAATACCCCGGTGTTCCCAGCCAGGCTATATTCTTATCTATAATTCCAAGCTTCATCAAAAGATCATTGACTACCCCATACTCTCCGTTGAATGACCACCGAAACATTAAGCCGACAACAAAAGCCGAGAATGCCCACGGCAGGAAGACTATGGACTGATAGATCCCGCGTCCTCTGAATTTTTTCCAGAGCGCCAGAGCCAGCGTCATTCCGAGAAGAAACTGCCCCGCGACCGAGCAAAACACATAGATCACCGTATTTTTCAGTATCAGCCACAGATTCTCATCCGCAAGCAGTTTTTTAAAATTATCAAGACCATTAAAATGAATATCTGCAGATCCCAGCTTATACTGCTGAAATGCCATAATAAAACTGTTCACGAGCGGGACCGCAAAAACAATGAGCAGCAGAATTAAAACAGGCATTAAAAGAGTATATGGTTCCATCATTCTTTTAGTTTGATTCCACCCTTTTTTATGAGCCGTTATTTTCCGGATGCCTTTTTGCGCCATTTGAATACCTCCTTTTACGAATACAGCTTCCCGCTACAGGAAGCTGTAAAATCAAAATCCAATTGTATCTCTACTGCATTGTCTTTGGAGTATCTACAACCGCGCCATCATTTTCATCCAGGTACGTTTTCATCCGTTCCTCCAGCAGTCCGCAGATTGAATCAAGCGCATCCCCGGCGTCCTGCTCACCCAGCAGATATTTTTGAATCTCCTCGTAAAGAGGTCCCTGCTGTAAATCTGTACTGTCGAATGGACCATATCCAGTCGGAACCACCATATCCGGGTTGTTCAGCTGTTCTACAAATGCATCATATACGCCGTCTTCTCCATATAATGGGTCATCCCCAACTTCTTTCATTACCGGAATCATGCCCACCTGCCTGCAGTACTCAATATTGTTCTCCGGCTGTGACAAATATTCAATCACGCTCCAGGCTGCTTCCTGGTTCCTGCAGTCTTTTGAGATGGTATAAGAATACGGAGCATTGACTGTATTATAAATTTTACCATCTTTTGTGCTGGATGGTATCGGAAGTACCGTCCACTTGCTGTCATCCATACTGTTCTGGCAAGACACAACCACTTCGGAATCATTATTCAAAGTCCCCGTAAGGCCTCCGCAGAAATTATCAACCATTTCCACAAATCCCCAGTTAATGGACTCTTCCGGGGCATATCCTTCTTTATACATACTCGTAAATTTTTCAAAGGCTTTCAGGCATTCATCCGAATTCAGGAGACAATTTCCTTCCTCGTCATAGGTACGTCCCCCCGTAAACCCCTGCAGATAAGTCATAATGACATCAAAAGCTCCTCTCGTCCCGCGGTATGTCATCCCATACTGTTTCCTGTCCGCATTTGTCAGCTTCCTGATTACTTCAAAATAATCATCATATGTCCAGTCTCTCAGATCTTCGATATCGATTCCTGCTTCCTCACACCAGTCTTTTCTGATATAAATTCCTTTTACCATCATACCGTCCGGCACGGTATAGATGTTGCCATACATCTCTTTCTGATTCGCCCAGACAATCTTTGTTACGGTATCTGCAAACTTATCCTCCTGCCCGCTCAGATATTCATCCAGCGGAAGGATCCATTCTGAAGACGTAAACTGTCCAAGCCAGTTGTCCTGGGCCGTCACAATATCCGGCAGAGAATTGGACGTTGCCATGACCATGATCTTGTTCGCCGCATCCTCAAGAGGAGTGCTTTCATATGTAATTTCAATTCCCATGTCTTCTTTTACTCTTGAAAATACATCTTCAAAATATGCCTGCCGCACATCACTCGGTGAAGTATCCAGGAAACGCAGTGACACCGTTTCACTTCCCCCCTCTTTGCCCGAACTTTCGCTCTGACCACCGTCTTTTCCGCATCCTGCCAACAGACTGATACCTACACATCCTGCCAATACCCATGCTGCCGTTTTTTTCATACCTTCTTTCATATTCTGCCTCCTTTTAGTTTCCAATGACCTCTAACGCCTGCTGTAAATCCTCCAGAAGATTCTCTGTTCCTTCCAGCCCGCAATGCATGCGAATCAACCCCCTTTCGATATCAAGAAAATCCAGTTCCTCCTGTTCCAAATAGTATAACGGTACCATGGCCAGACTTTCAAATCCTCCCCATGAACACCCTTTTCTAAACAGTTTCAGAGCATCTACAAATTTTAGTGAATCATGCGCCGGTGCATCCAGTTCCAGGCTCATCAATCCTGAACTCCCGCTCTGCTGCCTCTGTATCAGCTCATACTGAGGATGAGATTTTAAACCGGGATAATAAACTCTCTTTACTTTCGGATGCCCCTCCAGATATTCTGCCACTGCCTGTGCCGTCTCCTGATGTCTTCTCATCCTGAGATCCAGCGTGCGCATACCTCTGATCACAAGCCAGGATTCCATAGGTCCGATGACTCCCCCAAGCCACTCACGGAGCTGATTCATGATTCTGCGCATAAGCTCCTCATCTTTTGAAACTAAAACCCCGCCCATCAGATCACTGTGCCCTCCCAGATACTTCGTCAGCGTATGCATAACGATATCAATTCCGTAGTCAAGCGGCTTTTGGAATAGTGGCGTACAGTATGTATTGTCAATATAAGTCTTCACATGATGACGCCCGGCTAATTCTGCAATTGCCTTTAGATCCACAACGGTAAACACAAATGTCGCAGGACTCTCAAGAATAATCAAAGCCGTGTTTTCCCTGATCGCAGCCTCCATTTCCTCTAAATCTGTTCCCGTTAAATAAGTAACTTCCATATGCAGCCTCGGAATACAGTATGAATCTAAAAAGCGCTTTACGGGCTGGTAAACATCTTTCATACAGATAATATGGCTTTCGGCCTCACACACTGCGAGAATCGCCGTGGAGGCAGCCGCCATGCCGCTCGAAAACATCACGGCTCTTGATCCATGCTCAAGTCTGGCAATCTTTTCTTCCGCAATACTGGTCGTAGGATTGGATGCCCGTCCATAATAAAATTGATTTTTTTCGAACACATCCACCTCATGATACTCCTCAAAGGTATCAAACACGTGCAGAGAATTCATAAAAATGGGGGGTGTTACAGCATTCAAATATGATTTTTCATCCTCCCCGGTGCGTTCCAGTATCAGCATATCGTCTTTTTCGCTCACAAATTGATTCTCCTTTCTGCTCACCCTGCCATCCGATGGTTCGATGGTTCGGTGGTATTACCACTTCTTTATGGAAATTATATCAATACACTATTAAGATGTCAAGTCTAAAAAAACAGAATCCGAAAAGTATCTGCTTTTCGAATTCTGTCAATTAACTTTTAATTCTCTCCTCTCATTCCCTCTGGAAACGCCTCGCACTCAAACTCCTCAACCGTTCTGGCCCTTGCCGCCAATTTCAACCAGCCTTTCAACACATTAAGATCCTTCTGTTCTAAAATTATATTTCTTTGCGCTTCTGATATCTTACCAAGATCATCTAATAACTCTAATACTGCCTCCGCTTTTCCAACGGCTCTTCCCTCTCGCCTGTCCAGTTCACGTTCTTCCCACGCCTGCATATACCTTACCCCCATTTCCTCACTGGCCTTGAGCATCTGCACACGTTCCTTCAACTTTTTGACACGTTCGCTGGTATACTCCCGGTCACTCTCCTGATCCGTATGCTCCATATAACGAAGCAGTTCTACCAGTTCCCCGGTGACCTCCTGTTTATTCCTCCCGTGAGTGTTAAGAAAGATTCGAATGGATCCGTCCTCCAGACAAATCTTGGGATCCTCCTCACACATCATACGAAAGGTATACAGATACCGGCCGCGTCCAAACAGGTCGAACGGCGCTATAATAATAATATAAACATCATTCAGCTCATTAAAGTCAACTGTCCCTGCTTCCAGCAGTTTGCTGTCAATCAGCGCCTGATACAGCCTGCTGCGCCTCGGTATGTTTTCCGTGTCCGTTTTTTGAACCTCAGTATCGTATACGCTCCCTTCCACATCCTGTGACCAGACATCCAACCGGATATTCCTGAGCAGCGGTGATCTGCGCTGCTCTTTTTCCGTCTGCGGCAGGAATTTCAAGACAATTTCCCGCCCTAGAATAATTTCCAGCAGTGTCTGCAGGTTTTCCGGATCGTCCATAACCTCCGTAAAAAGAAAACGATCCAGCAGCGTCAGCTCTGCCAGTGATTTTTTTGGTTTCATGTGCATCTTATCCTTTCATTATAGAGCGCCTGCGGACATATGTAAAGCACGTTAAAAGAATGCATAAGCAATTTTATATTGTGCATACTGGTTACAGACTGTTCTATAGCAAGCTAAAAATTAATGGGATTGTTCTGACCGAATGGCCATAAATAGATCTGGCAGGACATCTGCCATTAAAGATAAAAACAGTGTATCATGCAACTTGTATTTTTGCAATCACAAATTTTTAAGATGAGATCTGTATCAAAAAACAGAATTCGAAAAGTATCTGCTTTTCGAATTCCGTCAAAATTTTTCCAATACCAGTTACACCCGCTATTGAAGATTCAATTTCTTCGTCATAATGTATTTTGTGACGAGATATCCTGCTACCATAAATACGATGATGATGATCAGACTGACCAACATGGTCGTATCCATTACCTCCAGTGCATTTGCATGAAGCGAAACGGAATTGGCTTCAACCTCGCTCTTAACTGCAAATGCCTTGTAGCTGGTAAGTCCCATTGTAATCGTTGCGATGATCTGCTGAACCGTACTGATCGCAACAAACGCGCCCACGGCACCGAGCACTTTATGTCCGGAAAGCAGGTTTCCCACTGCAACTGACACATACATCTCGATAACGATCGCAAATGGCGCCAGTATCAGAGAAATCAGAGTGAGCCATACGCCTAATGAAGCATCTCCGCTGAACAGAAATCTGAACGCTTCATGAATGATCGTCCCCATATCACGGAATACTTCCCCGTTTGCTACCAGAATCAGGACTGCTGCAATTACAATCATGAAATCAAGTACTTCCCAGATGACTCCCACCAGTCCTTTGGAAACCATAATCTGCTGCGGCGTTACGGGAAGTGTGTTCGTCAGATAACCCTGATCCGTAAACACACTCTTATAGAACCGGAATCCCACAAAAATCATAGTAAAGATCACTGCGGTAAAAATCACCATAACACTGAGCATGATCATCAGCCCTGCCAGCAGGGAGTCACTTTCCAGTCCTCCGCTCACTGCCAGAGAGATTCTGGTGAGAACTGCGAATAAAAGCACTATGCCATGAACAACCAGCAGGGTTCTGGATGCGGATTTCCACTCGTGTTTCAATAATTTTCCTAACATCTGAACACCTCCCTGAATAACTCGTCTACTGATTTTCCCTGTTTTATCCGAATATCATCGACAGCCGTCTGCATACGGATATGTCCCTCCTGAATGAAGATCACTTCGTCCAGAATGTTTTCCACGTCAGAGATCAGGTGTGTAGATATTAAAATCGTCGCATTTTCATCGTAGTTATTGATGATTGTATCCAGAATATAGTCTCTTGCCGCCGGATCGACACCTGCGATCGGTTCATCCAGGCAATAGAGTTTCGCTCTTCTGCTCATGACCAGTATCAGCTGCACCTTTTCTCTGGTGCCTTTTGAAAGCGTCTTAATCCTGGCAGAAGGGTCGATGGATAAACGTTCCAACATTCCCATCGCACGGCTTCTGTCAAAGTCCTCGTAGAAGTCCACGAAAAAATCAATGGCATCCGAAACCCTCTGATTTTCATCCAGATATGTCCTTTCCGGAAGATAGGAAACGATCTTTTTTGTCTCCACTCCCGGAACATTTCCATCAATCTGCAGTGTACCTTCCGACGGCGCCAGCAGGTCATTGATCAGTTTAATCAAAGTCGTCTTTCCGCTTCCATTCGGACCGAGCAGACCGATAATTCTTCCGGATTCCAGGGTGAGTTCTACATGATCCAGCGCCAGCTTCTGGCCATACCGTTTTGACAGCCCCCGGCATTCTAAAATTGTACTCATTTTTTTCCCTCCTCCAGGGTCTTCTGAATTAATTTAAGGATCTCTTCTTTCTTAAACCCCATCTGATTCATCTTTTCCATAAACTCTTTGATCTGTGCTGCCGCCAGATCTTCCCTCATCTTTTCTATCATATGCCCATCCTCTGTTATGAATCTCCCGCTGGTCCGTTCTGAATGAACAAGACCGCTTCTCTCCAGTTCTGACATTGCCTTTTGCATCGTGTTAGGATTAACTCCCGCTTCAACTGCCATTTCCCTCACAGACGGTAGTTTATCACCCGCTTTATAACAGCCAGCGATAATAGCGAGTTCTACACGCTCCACCAGCTGTGCGTAAATCGGCCGTCCGGAATCCAGTTTCCATGCCATTCTTTCACCTCCTGTATTATTGTACTGTTGTACTAAGTTCTTAATACAATTATACACCAAACCGCTCTGATTGTCAACATGCATTTCAATTTTTTTGCACAGCGAAAAAGGTGCCAATTCCGCAGTGGATATTGGCGCCTCCTTCAAAAAGAAGCGTATCTATAATTATTATTGGTGAACGTATTAATTCTTGTGCTGCGTCCGGATTCCTGCCATATTGATAATGTCCGTCACAGCTTCCCATTTGTTCAGTGCATAGATATGAAGTCCGTCAATTCCGGCATTCATATATTCAAAGATCTGATTCACGGTATATTCCATGCCCGCTTTACGGAATCCCTCGGGATCATCATAATATTTGCTGATGATACGCGCAAGCTCTTTCGGGATCGAGCATCCGTTCATGGACAGTGCCATCCGGATCGTCGCATCTTTGTTCAGCACCGGCATCAATCCAATATCAATCGGAAGATGTACGCCGGCTTTTTGAATCTTATCTCTCCACACCTCGAACGCTTTTACGTCGAAGCACAGCTGAGTCATAATATAGTCAGCCCCGGCATCCTGTTTGATCTTCAGATGTGCAATATCTTCTTCCTCAGTCGGACACTGAATATGTTTTTCGGGATCTCCTGCCATCGCAATCGTGAATTTATCTCCGAATTCTTCCCGGATATAAGACACAAGGTCACTGGCATAATGAAAGTCGCCCCGTGTGCCTTCCCAGCCCGCCGGCAAATCGCCGCGCAGTGCCAGGATATGGTTTACCCCCAGCTCCAGATAGTGATCCAGCTGTTCCTTCACACCTTCTCTGGTATTTCCGATGCATGTGAAATGTGTTACCGCAATGGATTTTCCAGAATCCTGAATCGCTTTGCACACTTCAACATTCCGCCCTACGTTTGTACCGCCTGCTCCATAAGTACAGCTGATAAAATCAGGCTGAAATTCATACAGGTGAGACAGTGTATCCAGAAGCGGTTCCATCGGCTGCTCCGGCTTGGGAGGAAATACTTCGAATGAGAAACTCATTCTTTCCTTCATAATGTCTACAACGCTCATGTTACTTCATTCTCTCTTTCCGTCTGTTTTATTCCGTATCAACATTATCTTTTGTGATCATTACGAATGGTACATACTCGTCTTCAATCTTTTCTCCGCTGGCCGCGCGGTAACTGCAATCTGCAGAAGCCTTTCCGATCGCAACGGCATCCTGTTTCAGGGAGCCCGCCATTGTACCTGCCTTGATCTCTGCTCTTGCATCATCTGTGGCGTCAAGACCCAGCACGATGGTACCTTCAATGCCGGCGCCTTTCAGTGCCTCAATCGCACCGAGTGCCATCTGGTCATTGGAAGAAACTACTGCATCAAATTCCGGGAACTTCTGGATCCAGTCCTCCATGATACGAAGTCCCTCTGTCCTCAGATAGTCACCGTCCTGAGCCGCCAAAAGCTCATAATCAAAGCCTGCGTCGTCCAGCGTATCGATAAAGCCGTTGTAACGGTCTGTGGAGTGGTTCAGTCCGGCTGTTCCCTGCAGATACAGGATCTTCGCACCCGGTTCACAGTTTTCCATTACATACTCTGCATGCATTTTACCCGCTTCCAGATTCTCCGGACCAACATAGGTATATTCACCGCTGTTTGCCTTGATCGCACTGCAGATTACCGGAATTCCCGCTGCATTTGCCGCCTCTACCGCCGGTCCTGCCGCATCTGCGTCTGCCGGCTGCAGAACGATCACGTCTACCTGCTGTGCGATAAAGTTCTCAACAGCCTGAATCTGCAGGTTGGCATCGGAGTTTCCATCCGCTGTCACCACCTTGCAATCCGGATACGTCTGTGCTACATAATCCTGAAATGCGGTACATACTGATTTACACCATACATCACTGTCTGCCAGCGTGATAAAGCCAAATGTATACGCCCCGTCTTCCTCTGATCCACCTTCTTCATCCTGTGCATCCGTGTTTTCGGCTGCCTGCGTATCACTGTTAGCTGCCGCCGCATCTTCTCCACCTTTACCGGAACCACATCCGATCAGGCTTGCACCAATCAAACTCATCGCCATAAGTAATGCTAACATCTTTTTCATCCTAAAATACCTCCTGTTTTTACTTTTTGTTTTTTGTTTTCAACCCCTGTATAAAATCTAAGCTTTCGCTTTTGATTTACGAACTCTTACATCGATAATAACGGCAATACATACGATGATACCCTGAACGATTTTCTGCCAGTATGATGAAATGTTCTGCAGATTCATAAAGTTCTTAATGATACCGATGATACAGGAACCGATCAGTGTTCCCGGTATATTTCCGATGCCGCCTGACATCGAAGTACCGCCGACGATAACAGCCGTGATGGCATCCATCTCATAGGTCTCACCTGCGATCGGCTGTCCGGAATTCATACGAGCCGTCAGGAGTACACCCGCAAGACCCGCCATCAGTCCGGAAAATGCGCAGGCAAAAAACTTGATCATGCGTGTACTGATACCCGAGGCATTTGCAGCATCCTGATTGCCTCCCACTGCATATATGTAGCGTCCCGTCTTCGTCTGGTTTAAGATCGTCCATGTGATAATCAGAGCAACTACCATGACGAGCACCGAAACCGGAACCGGACCGATATTCCCCTGTCCGATCCATGTATACTTTTCTCCCAGCTGAGAGATCGGTACACCATCCGTAAACACAAAGACAGCTCCACGCGCCATCATCATCGTGGCAAGTGTTGTGATAAAAGGCGGAATATCAAATAATACGAGAATTCCACCGTTGACAGCTCCGCAGAGAAGCCCTACCACCAGACCCACAAGAATTGCCAGCGGAGCGTTTCCTGTGTTTACAACCACAGATGCAGAAACACATCCTGCCAGTGCCAGTACAGAACCAACGGAAAGGTCGATCAGTCCGGCAATGATCATCAGCTGCTCGCCGCATGCCAGAATCGTGATGACCACAATCTGTCTGGAGACGTTCGTGATGTTGACCACCGATAAAAAGTTTTTGTTCGTGACCGACATCAGCAGGAACATCAGAACAAACAGAAGAAAAATCCCGTATTTACTGTAAAAATTTGCGAGATTAAATTGTTTTGATTTTGTATTCATTAGTTATTCCCTCCTACTGCAAACGACATGATATACTCCTGAGAAAACTCATTTCTCGGCACTTCACCGGTAATATGCCCTTCGCTCATTATGATCGCCCGGTCACAGATTCCGATAATTTCCGGAAGATCAGAAGATATCATCACGATTCCAACTCCCTGCTCTGCGAGGTCACACATGATCTTATAAATCTCATACCTCGCGCCTACGTCAATGCCCCGTGTCGGCTCATCCATGATCAGCACTTTTGGCTTATGCAGCAGCCATTTCGCAATGACGATCTTTTGCTGATTACCGCCGCTTAAGGATCCCGCCGGTGTATCCAGCGTCGGTGTCTTGATATTCAGGGTCTCTTTCATTTCCGTGGAATCCGCTTTTTCCTTCTTCTTATTGATAAACTCTGCTTTCGCATAACTATTCAGGTTCGGCAGAGCAATATTTTCACCGACAGAGCGGCACAGCACCAGGCCTTCCCCTTTCCGGTCTTCCGATACCATCATGATGCCAGCGTGGATCGCATCCCGGGTCTTTGTGACGTTAAGCGGTTTTCCCTCATACAAAATCTCACCGCTGTCCAACTGGTCCAGTCCGAAGACAGTCCTGAATACCTCTGTCCGTCCGGCACCAACCAGTCCGGCCATTCCCAGTATCTCACCTTTGCGCAGCGAAAGATTAATGTTTTCAAAGGAACCTTTTTTATTCAGATTTTTGAGTTCCAGCACAATCTCACCTGGAACTGCCGTTTTAACCGGATAGACGTCTTTCATCTGGCGTCCAACCATTTTCGTAATAATCTGATCCTTTGTCAAATCCTGGACTTTATGTGTGGAAATCAGCTGACCGTCCCGCAAAATAGACGCGTCATCCCCGATTTCCATAATTTCATCCATCTTATGCGTGATATAGATGATGCTGATTCCGGAATCCCTGAGACGGTTCACCTGTTGAAACAGGGTTCGCACCTCACCTTCCGTGATTGACGAAGTCGGCTCATCCATGATCACGACTTTTGCATTCATCGATACCGCCTTGATAATCTCGATGATCTGCATATCAGACACTGTCAGCTCACGCATCTTTGTCCTGGCTTTGTAGCCAAATCCAAATTCATCGATCAGCTGCTGTGCATCTGAGTACAGTTTTTTCCAGTCAATAAATCTACTTTTTTTCTGAGGTTCACGCCCGAGGAAAATATTTTCTGCTATCGTCAGATCTCTTACCGGACTCAATTCCTGGTGGATCGTCGCTATGCCCTTTTCTCTCATCAGTTTCGGTGAAGCATGCGTGATCTTTTCACCAAACATGAATATTTCACCTTCATCGGCGCTGTAAATTCCATTGATGATTTTAATCAGTGTCGATTTACCTGCTCCGTTTTCCCCTACCAAAACATGAACTTTTCCCTTTTCCACAGCGAAACTCACATCGCTCAAAGCCTTGACACCAGGAAATGATTTTGATATGTGCCGCAGTTCAAGTGCAGGCGTCGTGTTTTCTTTTCCCTCCATCCAAATCTTCCTTTCTCATCCCCCAAATACCGCGGGGAGATAACCATTTTTTTACTGTCCGGAGAACCCCGCAGGAGGACTCTCCGGTGAGAAGAGTATTAGGTTTATGTCAAGAAACCATCCGTATTTTTTAATGCCCTGATATCGGTAACCGTTGGTTTCTTTCTTCCCATGATTTCATGTATCCTTTCCCTAAAAGTCCCGGGCAGTTAGTCAACTTTTCTCCAGCATACGTCTCTTAGCATATCTGTCAGTTCATCTTTCACTGCTTTATTTTTCACAGGATCCGGATTCATCAGCCACAGTTTGTTAAGCTCCAGAAGTTTTTCATGCTCTTTCTTTGAGATACGGCCTCTCTCTTCTTCACTTTCCATCCATGTGGAGAAGTTACCGATCCAGCGTTTCTTATCACCCAGGCTGTCATCTGTACGATGTCTCTTTTTCATTTTCAGACGGCCGTAGTTCAGACGGGGAGTATCACCTGTGATGGAGCACTCATACACAAGGTCAGCTCCAGCCAATCCCGGCTCGTCTTCGATCTTCATGTCACGTTCCAGAAGGTCTTTCTGAACGTGGCATCCCACAACCTTACCGATATACAGTGTGTTGTTGCTCAGCGGATATCTGTCAAGGATCTTAACTTCCAGGTTGGACACACATTCCATGATACACGGCGGTGCTACTTTCTTAGATTCAAATGGTGTCAGTTTTGCAACATCCAGTTCACTGATACCGTGAGGAATCGGCATACCTGTGATCCAGCTTTCCTCCATCAGTTCGAATGGGTAGTAGCTGATGACACACTCCTGGTTGATATCCAGATTTCTTCTTGTCTGGCGTCTGTTATGTACATCAAAGCAGTAGTACCACGCGCAATCGGATGGCTCGCCCCACATAGCAGTTCCCATGCTGATCGGTGCAACGTTTACATTTCCGTGAGCATCCAGCGTATTAACAAAGTAGCATGCTACCGGCGGCTGAATCCATCTGTGGCTGAATCCATAGTCCTCATATTTTGTGAGGATGTCACCCATATCAAATTTGTCTTTCGCTTCAATATCTGCATAAATCTCAGTGATATCAAAGTATTTTTGTTTTTTCATGGTAAGTATTCTCCTTTTTTTATACTTCCTGCGGGTATTTCAGCCCCCACTGTTCCCTCACAGTATCCATGATTTTCATAACACCGAGTGTCTCGGCAAGCGGAAGGATATCACTTTCCTTCTTTCCCTGCTGCAGGCAGCGCATTGCTTCTTCCGCCTCATACCGGTATCCGGGTCCGTCAATCGGAATGTTGATTTCTTCCACGATCGTCGGATCATCGGTCAGCTTGGATTCTGCCTCCAGTGTTACTGTGTCAGCATTCATGAAAGCTTTTTTCAGGCGGATCACACCTTCGTCTCCCACGATCCATGCTTCCTGCGGCGTCTCTGCCAGCATCGTACAGCTTAAGACTGCGATCTCATTTCCAGGATAGCGCATCGTAATTACCGACTGTTCATCCACCTCTGTATCTCCGATTGCTGCCAGACTCTTGATCTGGGCAGGCTCATATCCCAATACCATAGACGCAAAGGAAATGGCATATACACCCAGCTCCATCATTGCTCCGCCGCCGGCTTTGCGGTCAAACTGCCGTGTCGTGTGATCCTCAAACAGAAATCCGTGATCTGCTCTCACGTATTTTACTTTTCCAACGCGGCCTTCTCTCAGCCACTGTCTGATTGTCTTCACTACCGGAAGGAATCTGCTCCACATGGCTTCCATAAGGAACAGATCTGCTTCCCGGGCCGCCTGAATCATTTCTTCTGTTTCCTTTGCATTCAGTGCAAAAGGTTTTTCACATACAACCGGTTTTCCTGCCTTGAAGCAGTCCAGTACCATCTGCTTATGTGCCGGATTCAGGATTGAAACATACACAATATCAATTTCCTCATCTGCCAGAAACTCTTCATAGCTTCCGTAAGCCTTTTTGATACCGTGCCTTTTTGCAAACTCCCGTGCCTCTTCCAGTGAAGTCTTCGATGCGACCGCTTCCAGAACTGCAGCATCCGTATACGTCAGACCCTCTGCAAATCTTTCTGCTACCCATCCCGGCCCCACCAGACCCCAACGAACTTTACTCATTATCTGCCTCCTTATATATTTTTGAAACATAAAGAGCCTGTTATCATTGTTTCTGCAACAATCATAACAAGCCCCTTAAGCTGTCACAATATTTTCACCCGCCATAAACAGCGAATTGTTTTATTAAAACGTTTCAAAACTGTTTTCAATCATTTTTAATACTTTTTCTTCTGCCTCAGACAGCAATTCTTCTGTTTCACGGTTCGATTTCAAAGCCTCTATCAGCATCTCTCCCAGCACATTATCCACTGCTTCCGGCAGGATCTGTTTGCCGTCCGCCGCTATCACCTTGTCTCTGGAACCGCCGTTTGCAAACGATTGACTGACCAGATCCATCCATGGATATTTCAGCCGCAGCCCCGTATGATTGTAGACTGCATATGTCGGAATACATCCATTCATGCGCATATTGGCGATACTCATCTCATCGCTGATCATCCAGCGCAGATATTCACACGCCTCCCTGATATTGTGGGATTTGTTGTTGATCCCCATACAGTAACCCCCCAGCATAGACTTCCCCTTGGGGACCCGTGTTACGCCGAGAAGATGGGCACATGTCTGTTCTTTATATTTCTGCGGATTGTAATGCGAAGCATATCCCATGACCATAGCCACTTCCCCGTGCAGTATCGCTGAGAACATTTCATCATCCATCGTCTCATACTGTGTCTCCCGCTTGCAGAATCGGTAAGTCTCCCTGAGGTTATTAAGCGCGCGGACATTTCCATCCTGGCTCAGCACGACGTCGCCCCACCGGTCTACCACGGTCCCGTTAAAAGCCCATTGCCTCGGGTAGAATTCCGACACCAGGCTGAGCTTATCCGCGCTGTTGATCGTCGTTCCATATTCAAACGGTGAATCCGGGTTGAACTCCCTGGTAAAAAACTCACAGATCATGTTGTATTCTTTCCAGCTTCTGGGAAGCGCCAGCGGCACCCCGTACTGTCCCTGAAATGCAGCTTTCGTGTCCAGATCCTCGAACCAGTCTTTTCGATAGTAGATTGCCTGTATGCTTGATATCACCGGCAGCACACAGCGTCGTTTATCATAGGGCGAAAAGCTCTTGCGGATCACCTCCGGGTACTGCTTAAGCATATCCTGTCCAAGATCCCTCCTCAGCTCATACAGAAACTCCTGGCTGGTATAATGCGGAAGCCACGGCTTATCGATCATCACAATATCATAGTTGCACACCGGACTTGCCATCTCCCGGTCGAGCGCTTCCTTCAATTCTGCATATGATTTTTTGTCATATGTCACGTGCAGATTACTCCCCGCGTCGACAGCAACCGATAATTTTTCCAGAACGTCAGTCGCTTCGCTGTCCAGTGCCAGAACCTTCAGTTCCTTTTTAGAGTCTGATACATAAACCTCGGTCTTCTTCTCAGGTGGCTTGCGCTTCAGGTAAAACGTCTGGATATCCCCCTGGTGTTCCTCCTGTTCCGCAATCATCTGTCCCGCCTTCATGCCGGCCATGATCATGTCACGTTTGATCGTATGAATGTTTTTATATACATTGTGCATATTCCAGCCGTCGTCCGCCAGCGCATAGATCTGAACCTCCTGCTTCAGCATCTCGGCCACCTCATAAGTGACCCTGGCAAGCCCCAGCGTCGACGTCAGAACACACCGGATTCCATCTTTTCTCGCAACGAACTGTTCATAAACTTTCTTAAAGGATTCGTCACATTCACTGCTGACTGCAATGATATTTTCCTCCATGCCCTGTCCTGACTGTAAAAAACCGCGCCGGAAGTCCTCGTCTGAAGTGTAATATCCCTTTCTGTGCAGCAGAAGTATCTCCCCCGGTTTCCATTTTCCCTGAAACTCCTGCACCTGATGGCGGATCAGCGTTGCATTGTCAAAGACGACATAGTTGCAGTCTATTCCTTCCAGTCTCCGCTCAACCACCACGAGCGGTATTTTTCTTTTTTCAATCTCTTTATATACGCTGCTCGCCTGCGGCCTTGCCGGAACTGCAATAATTCCTGAGACTCCCATATCCAGGTATGACTGCAGCATATCCTGCTCCAGCAGATAATCATTTCCTGTCAGCTTCAGTATCGGATAATACTGTTTTCCCTCAAAAATCTTGCACATTCCAAAATAAATATCCTGATACGGAGACTCCAGCTCCGGAAGCAAAACGCCAATCAGTTTTGTTTTCCCTTTCTTCAGATTCTGCGCATTGTAATTCGGCCGGTAATTCAGTTCCCGCACTGCCTCCTGCACCAGTCTGTATTTTTCACTTTCTGCGGATACTTTACCGTTGAGTACGTTGGATACCGTAGCGATTGATACACCTGCCAGCTTTGCCACATCCTTTATCGTTGCCATTATCTGCCAACTCCCTTCTAAGTCGTAAAATTTCAAAATTCTCACATACTCTCCGAACATTATATCCCATGCTGTTTTAGAATTCCAGAAGTTTCAACAAATTCTTCAACACTGTTCGCCCTGGCAGCATTTCGAAGCCAGTATTTTAATACAGACATGTTATTCTCAGATCTGATCCTGCGGCATATTTCCTCCCCCACAATGCCTGCTTCCTGCAGCAGTTCAATGACTGTTTCTGCCATTTCGGATCTTACTTTTTTCTCATCCACAGTACGGGAAGCTTCCATCACGCCTCTGGCCGCGGCGCTGATGACAATCAGCTCAGGCTCGCTCATCTCGTCCAGCAGAGCCTCCAGCTGCAGCCTCCTTGTCCCTCTTTTCACATCGGCGCACGGAAAAAAGAACTCATCCACTGAGAGCTGAAACAGCGTCACAAATTCATAGAACTTCTGCAGGCTCGGATGCTGCCCTTCATTCTCAATGGACATAATATACCGCGGAGCCAGATCAATCTTTTCACTCAGCTGCTCACGTGTCCAGCCTCTGGCCTCCCGCTCTCTTTTAATTGCCTGTCCCAACGCCTTAAAATCATAAATATCCTGCGATTTACGCATACACATCACCCTATGTTATTTTATAACTCTCATTGCAAAACGGAAACGATGTACAAAGGTACACGATGCGCTATTTTATATCCCGCCCTGCCGCATTTCAGGCAGAAGATACACAGGTAATATAGATGCAGATGCAATTTTCAGATATTAATTTTGAATACCGGGAATCAGGTGAAAACAGAAGCGCTGAAGACGTCCATTCATACGGAGATTTCACGCTTCAGCAGAGATGTGGTGAAAGACAGTTTCATGCAGGAATAGACATCGACTTATTGGAGATCGGCTATTATGATAATTGATTGAAAGAAGGCAGGCACAGCCGCCACACACTGATACCGCCTGCACTGTATAGACTACGGATCCGCTTTTCGGAGGTGTGATATTCCATAAAAACGATCAGCTTTTTAGGAATTGTCAGTAAATTTTCATATTTCAGACTGGCCAAAACACCAATCTGTCGATGTCTATACTATAGATACGAATAATCTATACAAAAAATTACGATGTATATAAACACCGTTCTGTCTGCAGCCGCAAATATACTCCTTGCTGTTTTTCAATGCAGCGTTTGATTTTTAAAATAAAAAACGCCTGTACAGTATATGAACAGACGTTTTCTCCTGTGTTCTTATCTCATTAAAATCCGGCTTTTCGCAGATTCTCACGTCCGCGTTTTGCGATCGGAAGCGGGACCTCAAAAGATTTGACCGGGAATAGATCCTGCTCGACAACAACCCAGCCATCGTAATTCTTCTCGATCAGCACATCGTGCAGTTTCTCAAAATCAATGCTTCCTCTTCCGGGTTCCACCATGATATCTTCAGTCACCGCTTTGGCAAAGGACCATTTCTTATCGTTCATCTCAGCCTTCACTGCCAGGTCACAGTCCTTGATATGAAGATAGGGGATGCGGTCCGCATGTTTCCGATAAAATGAGATCGGTTCTCCACCACCGTACACATGATGTCCGGTGTCAAGGCAAAGCATGACATCCGTGTCTTCCAGCAGACGTTCAATCTGTTCTTCTGTCTGTACATGGCAGTCTACATGCGGATGGAATGTTCCTGTCAGACCGTGTTTTTCAACATGATCTGCTGCCCGCTGTACATTTCGGGCATATTTGGCCCACTGCGCATCCGTCAGATTCGGATTCATGACCAGTTCGCCGGTCTCCAGGTCCGTATACATCGCCGGAAGAAGCACAATATATTCAGCTTCCGGAAAGTCGCCCAGCAGATTTGCAATATCATCAATAGTTCCGCACATTTCGTCTATGGATGTATCATCCAGAAAATCTCCGCCTGCTGTTCCTGCAACCAGGGCCAGTTTGCGCTTGTTAAGCTCCTGCTCCAACGCAGGATTTCTGTTCGGAAAATATCCCCAGGGTCCAAGCTCAACACCATCATAACCGGCTTCCCTCATCTCATCCATACAGCGGTTCCATGGAGTCTGTTTTTCATGTTCCGGAAACCATACGCCCCAGGAATCCGGAGCAATCCCTACTTTAATGCTCATAATGAATTTCCTCCCAATTTATAACGCCAGCATTTCAGACATTGTTACGACACGTTTCTCTTGCAGTGAGATATCGCAGGCTTTGGCGATCAATACGGAATAATAACCGTCCTTTGCATTTACCGGAACCGGCCTGTCATTGACAATGGCATCGATAAATTCATGAATCTCATCTGTGTAAGAGGCAATATACCGGTTCACATAAAAAAACAGGGGTTTCTCAGCTGTCTGGCCCTCTTCGTTCGCCAGTACCACCGTGCTTGCAGTATCATTTGCAACGTTGACTGCACCCTTTGAACCAAACACTTCGATTCTCTGGTCATAGCCGTATGCACACTGCCAGCAGTTATCAATTATTGCCATGGCGCCGGAATCAAATTTCAGGATCACAGAGGTCGTATCGACACCGCCAGTCGTCTCCTGATCTTTATTGATCATTGCTGATCCTGTGGCATACACCTCAGTTACCTCAGCCCCGCAGGCCATAAAACGCGCCATGTCAAAATCATGGATGGAAGTATCCAGGAACATACCACCTGCAGATCCTCCGACTGCTGCGAAATATTCCGGTGGCGGAGGCAGCGGGTCCCGGGATGTAATTTTAATCTGACGCACTTCACCTATTTTTCCCTCTGCAACCATCCGATGGGCAGTTGCGTGATTATGGTCAAATCTGCGGTTGTACCCGAGCTGGAGCTTGATCCTGCACTCTTCGGAAATCCGGATAGCTTCTTTGATCGCCTCAATGCTGTAATCGATCGGCTTTTCACAGAACACATGTTTTCCAGCTCTTGCACATTCTTCGATCAGCTGTCCGTGCAGCGCTGCAGGAGCGCAGATCAAAACCGCATCAACCTCAGGATCATTTAAAATAGTCTTGTAATCTGTAACCGCTTCAGGGCAGCCGTTTGTTTTTGCCCACTCATTGTAAGCATCCGGATAGGCATCCGCGACATATCGCAGTTCAGCTTCCGTCACAGAAGTCACGATATCTTTTGCATGGATACGTCCCACGTTGCCTCCGCCGATGATGCCAAGTACTGTTTTTTTCATCGTAGCTTTCACTCCTTGTGTTAATTGTTTATTTCGTTTTTCTCTGTCTGCAAGCTCTATTATACAGCCAGAATTCAAAAATAAAATACGTTCACTTGCTTGAAAGCTTTGATTTCTTGCTCACATGATACTTTTGTTACATTGACACGGGGGTTTTTCTTATCTATAATAAAAACATAGCTATTTCTTATACCCGCAGCGGTATTCACCCGCCCAAACTGCATTTTTTTGCTGAAAACCTTTGATTTTTTGCTCATTTTGAGGAGGCCTCTATGCAAAGTCTTGAAACAGGACTGCTGGAACAGTCCGAATACTTTTTTCATACACCGACATCGCTCGCCAGGTCATTGCTCTTCCACGTGGAAATCTGCGGACATTTTTATTCCGATCACAATTACAGAGTAAACCGTGAAACCTTTGGGAATTTTCTTCTCCTGTATGTTATGAATGGGGCGCTGCACATCCAGACTCCGGAAACCGACACGCTTGTCCCCCAGGGCAATGCAGCGCTGATCAACTGCCACCGCTGGCATGCTTATGAAACACCTGTATTCTGTGAATTTTCATACGTACATTTTGACGGTTCCAACACCCAGGCCCTCTACGACCACATCATTTCAAACCAGGGAAATGTCTTCCCGGTCGATGAGCGAAGTACACTACCGCATTATATGCGGTTGCTGTTAAGCAACAGCCGCAACAGCAAAATGGTCTCTGAGATCTCATTTTCTCAGATCATCTACTCCCTGCTCAGTGACATTATCGTTGCACCACAGAATGAATCCCTGTCAGGTGAAAAAGCTCAGATCATCGAGGGCGCACTGGATTACATTCATACGCATCTTTCTGAACAGTTGTCACTGAATGATATTGCATCCCATGTCGGACTGAGCACATACCATTTTGCCAGACTGTTCAAACGTGCCACCGGTTCATCTCCGCATGAATATATCATCCTGTCCAGAATCGACAATGCAAAATACCTGCTGCGCACAACCTCTGATTCTGTCAGCCAGATCGCTTATCAGGCAGGCTATACAACGGAGAGCAGTTTTATCACATCGTTTAACGGGCGTGTTGGCATGCCGCCGGGGAAATTCCGGAAATTATTTCAGACTTCCTGAAGATTCATAAATATCAAAAAGAACCCTGCAAAGCAAGATTCTCCTTTCCGCCAGTGTGTGATCCCCGCGGAGCGTTTTTCATTGCATAAGAAGCACTTTCCCATGCAATGAAAAACCGGTGCAGCTTCTGCCGCACCGGTTTACTTATCTATCGATTCTATTTGTCGCCGTTAAATTCTTTGATGGCATCAACCATGGCCACGATGTTCGGGATCGGTGTGTTTGCCTGGATATTGTGGATCGTATTGCACACATATCCGCCGTCTTTTGAGAAGATATCCAGTCTTTCCAAGACCTGCTCGCGCACTTCGTCCGGAGTTCCGAATGGCAGTACCTTCTGAGTATCTACGCCGCCGCCCCAGAATACGATGTCTTTTCCGTATGTATCTTTCAGTTTCTGAGGATCCATACCTTCAGCAGAACACTGTACCGGGTTCACTCCGTCGAATCCGCTCTCAATGAGATATGGAAGGATCGGGAAAATACCTCCGCAGGTGTGTTTCAGTGTCTTCCATGTTGTATTCTCATGGATCCAGTCATTCATCTTTTTGTAGAATGGCAGATAGAACTCTTTGAATACTTCAGGATCAATGAAAGGACCTCTCTGTGTTCCAAAGTCTGTTCCGCACAGGAAGAATACATCAATATCAGAACCGAACGCATCCCAGTATTTCTTAAAACTTTCGATTGCAATATCTGTTCCCTTGTCAAATACTTCCTCTACATATTCCGGATACAGAAGCGGAGCCATGTACCATTCGGAAATGTCACGGATTCCTTTCGGGTTCTTCAGGTTTGGTCCCGGAATGTTGTTGGCATCGCCAAGTCCGAAATAACCAGGTCCAACCTGAATCGCGCGGTTAAATCCTTTTACTTCTTCCAGAACTTTTTTATGATATTCGATCTGTGCATCGGAAACGCGTGTATAATCTTCTACGTTATCATCCGAGTTTGCTTCGTCTTCATCAAACTCCGGTGTACGGGTCAGGTTATCAAAGTAAAATCCGTTTGCCGGCATATGTCCGCTCGGAACACAGCTGTCATCCCCTTCCGGGTATACATAGTAACCGCCGTTACCGTCTTCTTTAACAGTTGCATTCCCCGGGATCAGGACAGTCTCTCCGCGGTATGACCATTCCTTCCAGTCAGTATTGATATGTCCGTATGTATCACCGTAATTGTACAGCTGCTGAACATCACATCCCATGCAGTCTGCCAGGTCCGGCTCAACGAATGCTGTCATTGTCGACATATCATTGATCTTCGGCAGGCGTTTCTCAAGTCCGTAGTAGTCCCTCAGATCCTTTACTACAGTTGCATTGATCATGGAGCAGCACATTCCTCCGAAATCCACCGGGACCTTGTCCGGCTGTGTGTGGGCAAACGCTGCTTTTACTCTCTCTTTTGACGTCATAATTTCCTCTCCTTTTTCGATAAAAACAAAATTGATAGGTTGCGTGCTCGTGTACGCATTTTGTATGAATCCATAATAGCACAGAATTATCATATTCTCAACATATTTTTTTCCGCAAAATTACCATAATTTATGCAGTGATTTTGGTTATATTGATAAATGCAATAGTTTTTCTGCACACTTTGGGAGGTCGGATACGTCATTCGCCAGACGCTGAGCACAAATCAATTCTTCGGTTGTCCCAAACCCATACGTGCAGCCGATAAATGGTATCTGATTCTGACTTGCCGCCTCGTAATCGGTGGCACGGTCTCCCGCCGCCAGATACCTTCCCGGATTATCTTTTATAATCTTCGGTATGATTTCACTCTTTGGAATAAACTGATATGTCTCACAGCAGTAGAACGCATCAAAATAAGTGTCCAGCCCGAAACAGGCGCGATGTGCTTTCATATATGCCTCTTTACAGTTGCTCAAAAAAATAAGACGGAAGCCCTGTTCCCGCAGACCATCCATCGCTTCCCGGGCTCCAGGATACAGCACTGCTCTCCCGTCCGCGATCTGCCGCACCATGCTCTCACCTATCATCGAGCTCGCCTGAAGCTTAAAGGACTCCTCCAGTTCCGGCATAAAAGCATCCCACATGACTCTGCTGTTATAACCGAGCCAGCAGGAAATCTGCGCATCCGCAAACTCCCGCTCTTTTGCCCGACCTTCCTGCACAAGCCATGCATACGCTTCCAGAAATGCTTTCTTATAGATATGCATGGTATCGTGCAGAGTCCCGTCATAATCCAGAATGATATAATCCTGCATATTACAGCTGCCTCATCAGGTTGACCATTTCAATCGCAGACAATGCACAGTCATATCCTTTATTGCCTGCTTTTGTCCCCGCACGTTCGATCGCCTGCTCGATATTCTCTGTTGTCACAACACCAAACAATACCGGTATCCCCGTCTTCAGACTGACCGATGCGATACCTTTGGAAACTTCGCTGCATACATAATCATAGTGACTTGTTGACCCCCGGATGACTGCACCTACGCAGATAACCGCATCATAGTTTCCAGACTGCGCCATTTTTTCAGCCATCAGCGGTATCTCAAAAGCTCCCGGAACCCAAACCGCTGTAATCGCATCTTCCTCAACACCGTGACGCACCAGTCCGTCCACTGCGCCTGAGAGCAGCTTACTCACAATGAATTCATTGAACCGCGCTGCCACGATTCCCACTTTCATCTCCTGACCTACAACTTTTCCTTCAATCACATGAATTCCCATTTTATATTCCTCCGTTTATTAAAATTTGATTTTTGTAAACACATGTCCCATTTTATCCTGCTTTGTTTTCAGATAAAATTCATCATATTTCTGCGGTTCAATTTCAATCGGCACCCTCTCACTGATCTCCAGTCCAAATCCGTTCAGACCGTATACCTTGCTTGGATTATTAGTCAGCAACCTGAGGGATTTCACTCCCATGTCACGCAGGATCTGCGCTCCTACCCAGTACTCCCTCAGATCCGCGGCGAAACCGAGTTCAATATTTGCCTGCACCGTATCCCTGCCCTGTTCCTGAAGTTCATACGCCTTCAGTTTGTTGATCAGTCCAATCCCACGGCCTTCCTGCCGCATGTACAGAAGAATCCCACGACCCTCTGCCTGAATCTGTTTCATCGCCGCATCCAGCTGCTGTCCACAGTCACACCGTGCAGACCCAAACACATCACCCGTCAGACACTCAGAATGTACCCGGCATAATACGTCCTCTCCATCCCCGATATCTCCCTTTACAAGTGCCACGTGATGTTCACCCGTTATATCATTGACATACCCGCATATCTGGAAATCCCCGTATTTTGTCGGAAGCTTCGCACACGCCTGCTGTTCCACATGTTTCTCGTGCAGTCTGCAGTAATCCTGGAGATCTTTGATCGTGATAAATACCAGTCCAAACTTCTCCGCCATCTTCCACAGCTGCGGTGTACGCATCATCGTTCCGTCATCCGCCATGATCTCACAACACAGTCCGCACTCTTTCAGACCCGCAAGCCTCATCAGGTCCACAGTCGCTTCCGTATGGCCATTTCTCACCAGAACTCCGCCTCTTCTCGCGACAAGCGGAAACATATGGCCGGGCCTTCTGAAATCCTGCGGTCCTGCATCATCTTCCGTACATTTCACAGCCGTGACAGAACGCTCTGCTGCCGAGATACCCGTCGTTGTATCCACATGATCGATGGACACGGTAAACGCAGTACCGTGATTATCTGAATTCTCTTCCACCATCTGGGGCAGTCCCAGTTTACCCGCATGTTCCGCACTCATAGGCATACAGATCAGTCCCTTTGCATAAGTTGCCATAAAATTTACATTTTCCTGTGTTGCAAACTGACCTGCACAGATTAAATCGCCCTCGTTCTCACGGTTTGGGTCATCGGTTGCCAGAACCATTTTCCCGGCACGAAGCGCTTCCAGCGCCTCTTCAATTGTATTGTATTGATATTTCATATCGGAATCCTCCTTTTAAAAACCATTTTCTTTCAGAAATTCCAGCGTAAGTCCGCCGCCGTCCGTTTCCTCTTTTGACTCATTCATTAATTTTTCTATATATTTGCCAACAACATCATTTTCCAGATTTACCATATCTCCTGTCTTTTTGTAGAGCAGCGTTGTCTCCTCTCCCGTGTGAGGAATGACGGAAACCTTAAAAGATGTTCGGTCCACCGCCGCAACCGTAAGGCTGATGCCGTCAATCGTGATCGATCCCTTTTCAATGATCAGGCGCAATATATCATTTGGCGCCTCCACAGTAACCCATACTGCATTTCCTTCCCGCTTCATATCCTCAATAACTCCCGTACCGTCGATATGGCCGCTCACAATGTGTCCGCCAAAGCGGCCGTCAGCACTCATGGCACGTTCCAGATTCACTCCGTCTCCCAGACTCAGTCTCCCCAGATTTGTACGGCGCATCGTCTCTGCCATAACATCTGCTGCAAAGGAATTACTGTTCATTTTTGTCACCGTCAGACACACTCCGTTTACCGCAATACTGTCCCCGATTCTGCTGCCTTCCAGCACTGTAGATGCCTCGATCACAATCTGGCCCCATTCAGCACCGGATACTACTTTTTTAACGCGTCCCCGCTCTTCTATGATTCCGGTGAACATGGCACCACTCCTTTCCTCACTTCATATTCCAACATAAGGTCTTCTCCAAATGTATGGACTTTGGGCCTGCCAAGCAGCACTGCATTTTCCGGGGAATCACATCCCTGTCCGCCCACAGGACTCTTTGCTCCTTCCCCGCCGAATATTTTTGACCCGATATATACATAACACTTTTTCGCAATGCCGGCTTTCATCACGCTGTAGTTCAGTGAAGCTCCGCCTTCGACCAGCAAGCTGTCGATCCCCTTTTCCCCGAGGATTTCCATCAGTCTTTTTATATCCACCCGTCCGTCTGCACCTGGAACTTCAGCGATCTCTGCTCCCAGCGCCTGCAGACGTTTCTTTTTCTCCGGATCGGCATGTGCACACGCCACAATCAGGGGAATATCACGGGCTGTCTGACATAATCTGCTGTTCTCCGGTATACGAAGCTTACTGTCACACACAATCCGCGTCGGCGATTTTCCATTTTTCAGGCGGCAGTTTAACATAGGATCATCTTCCAGCACTGTCCCGGTCCCGACCATTATACCGCTGTAATAGTGGCGAAGCCTGTGTACGTGGCTTCTGGCTTCTTCCCCTGTGATCCACTGCGACTTCCCAGTATATGCGGCAATCTTTCCATCTGCCGTCATCGCATATTTCAATGCCACATATGGCTGTCTGGTCGTAATGTAATGAAAAAATACCGGGTTTATCTCATCACACTCCCTTTTCAGAAAATCCTCCGTCACTTCGATTCCCGCCTCCCGCAGGATAGCAGCCCCTTTCCCTGAAACTCTGGGATTCGGGTCCCTGGACCCGATCACCACTCTTGATACCTTCGCCTCAATCAGAGCCTCGGTGCACGGAGGAGTCTTTCCATAATGGCAGCACGGTTCCAGCGTTACATAAACGACCGCCCCTTCAGGCAGCTGCGTACATGCGGCCAGGGCATTTCGCTCTGCATGAAGCTGCCCATACTGTTCATGGTATCCCGCCCCTATAATATGCCCGTCTTTCACAATTACTGCCCCGACCATAGGATTCGGACTGGTCCACCCCCTGCCTTTTACAGCCAGCTCTATTGCTCTTCTCATATAATCCGTATCCTGCAATTTTTCACTTCCTTTACCATATAAATTAGAAAATGCCCTGTATTGAACACAATGATTCATACAAGGCACCACTTTTCCATATTATTTCCCATAAAAAAATCTGAAATGTGATATACATTCCAGAGCACGAAAAATAAAACATTCTCTTCTTCCATCCAGACTATACTGTCGGCTTCGGAATCTCACCGAATCATGCCTTACGGCTCGCGGGCTTTACCGCCGGTGGGGAATTGCGCCCCGCCCTGAAGATCTGATATTCATTTGTCTGTTATAATAGCATATATTTCTTTCTATGGCAAGAACTTTGTTGTCTGCTCCCTCCTCATCTGCTCATCAGGATCCTTTCACCTTCTTGACAAAATTTGCCTTTCGTGATAGGCTCAGACTATGTAATATTGAGGGAGTAATTCCGTGTATCATGATACGAGGTAAATCAACAGGCATGGCAGATTATCTGCCTGGTTTATCTGAATACAAGGATTAATCTGAATTTTTTCTTTGTATCTGAATGAGACTCATATACAGTCCACATGCTGTATATGAGTTTTTTAAATTTACAGGATCAGGAGGGAATATCATGAAGGCATATCTGGAAACGTATGACTCAGTTCTGGAGGAGCAGGACTCAGATTTTAACGGTATCAGCTCACAGGAGGCCGCCCGCCGTCTGGGACAGTTCGGAAAAAACAGGCTGAAAGAGGGAAAACATAAAAACCTGCTGCAGCGTTTTCTTAAACAACTGGTCGATCCGATGATCATTATTCTGATCGCGGCTGCTGTTGTCTCAGCCATTACAGCAGCCTACTCCGGAGAATCTTTTGCAGATGTTATCATAATCGTTGCCGTCGTGCTGATCAACGCTGTTCTCGGTGTTGTTCAGGAGAACAAAGCCGAACAGGCGATCGCAGCACTGCAGGAAATCGCCGCTGCCACATCCAAAGTACTTCGTGACGGTCAGCAGCATACAGTACGCAGTGAAGAACTGGTACCCGGTGACGTTATAATCCTGGAGGCTGGCGATTCTGTGCCTGCAGATGCCCGCTTGCTGGAATGCGCCAGTATGAAAGCAGAGGAAGCTGCACTTACCGGTGAATCTGTCCCCGTCAATAAAACTGCCGATCCGCTGACATGCAGTGAGCAAAAAGACATTCCTCTGGGCGACAGAAAAAATATGGCTTATATGGGCAGTACCATTGTTTACGGACGCGGTCGCGCCGTCGTGACCGGAACCGGCATGAATACGGAAATGGGAAAGATCGCAGATGCCCTTGATAAGGCTCAGGATGGAGAAACTCCGCTACAGATCAAACTGAACCAGCTCAGCAGAATCTTAAGTTTCGTCGTTATCGGCATCTGTGCATTTATCTTTGCCCTGGATATCATCCGGAGTTATCCGGATATCACGTTTAACACTATGATTGATACCTTCATGGTCGCCGTCAGCCTTGCTGTGGCTGCGATACCGGAAGGCCTTGCCACTGTTGTCACCATTGTCCTTTCCATGGGTGTCACAAAGATGTCACGGCAGAATGCCGTTATACGGCGTCTGACTGCTGTAGAAACGCTGGGTTGTACGCAGATTATCTGTTCGGATAAAACCGGTACTCTCACACAGAATAAAATGACAGTCGTGGAGCATCGGGGCGATGATGAAGCACTTCTCGCCAGGGCCATGGCACTGTGCAGTGATGCTCAGCTGGATGAGAAGAATGAAGCCATCGGAGAACCCACCGAGTGTGCACTTGTCAATTATGCATACAGCGTCTCTCTCAGCAAAAATGAGCTGAATGCCCAGATGCCGCGTATCGGAGAAGCTCCATTTGATTCCCAGCGCAAAATGATGAGTACGATTCACAAAGATACCCGTGGTTCTGTTATCCAGTTCACAAAGGGGGCACCGGATGAAGTGCTCAAACGCTGTACTCACCTATGGAAAAACGGTGAGATAATACCGCTGACAGATCCTGAACGTGAGCATATCCTGCAGCAAAATAAAGATATGGCCGACAGGGCTCTCCGTGTTCTATGCGCTGCGATGAGAATCTGGAGCACACCTCCGGCCGCTTATGACAGCACACAGCTGGAGCAGGATCTTTGTTATATCGGACTTACCGGCATGATCGATCCGATCCGGCCAGAGGTGAAAGACGCGATCGCCAAGTGCCGCAGTGCAGGTATCCGTCCGATCATGATCACCGGCGACCACAAAGACACCGCTGTCGCCATTGCGAAACAGCTCGGCATCATAAAAGAATCCCGTGAAGCCGTTACCGGTGCCGAACTCAACGATATAACAGATGAAAATTTCAGAGAAAAGATCAAAGAATACTCCGTATATGCACGTGTACAGCCGGAACACAAGGTCCGCATCGTAAATACCTGGAGAGAGCTGGGCTTCATTACAGCAATGACCGGAGACGGAGTCAATGATGCGCCTTCCATTAAAAATGCTGACATAGGCGTCGGCATGGGAATCACAGGCACAGATGTGACAAAGAATGTGGCCGATATGGTGCTCGCAGATGACAACTTCGCAACAATTGTCAATGCAGTCGCGGAAGGGCGGAGAATCTACGACAATATCCGTAAATCCATCCAGTTTTTACTGTCCGCCAACCTGTCGGAAGTTATTTCGATTTTCGTCGCGACGCTTCTTGGCTTCACTGTTTTAAAACCGGTACACCTGCTATGGGTAAATCTGATCACCGACTGTTTCCCTGCATTGGCTCTGGGCATGGAAAAAGAAGAGAGCAATATCATGAAACGCCCCCCGAGAAATGCCAAAGAGGGAATCTTTGCAGGGGGAATGGGTTTTGATGTCATCGCTCAGGGAATCATCATCACGATCATCACCCTGACGGCATATTTCATCGGGCACTATGTAGAATCCGGTCGTTTTGAAATCACGACAAGTGCAGACGGCATAACAATGGCATTTTTAAGCCTTTCCATGGCAGAGATTTTTCACTCTTTCAATATGCGTTCCCGCCGGGAATCTGTCCTCCGTTTGAAACGGCAGAATATATTTATCTGGGGCGCTATGATACTGTCATTTTTATGTACGACAGCTGTAATCTATATCCCGTTCCTGTCCGATGCTTTTGGATTCGAACACATTTCACTGATGGAATACGGAATCGCAATGCTGCTGGCTTTTTCCATAATTCCGATCATAGAAATCATCAAGCTGATTCAGCGTATGATCAAGAAATAACGGGAGAAGGCATATGCCTTCTCCCGTATTCTAATCTCACGCTGTTTCCTGATGTCCAACCGGAAGCTTACCGGCCCGGATCTTTGTTTTGCAGTAGCGCTGTATTTCCTTTAATTTATACATATCCCTTCCTGATACAAAGGAAAATGATCGTCCCACACGGCCGGCTCTCCCGGTTCGCCCTATGCGGTGCACATAATACTCATCATCCTGCGGAAGATCATAGTTAAACACGGCTTCCACTTTATCAACATCGATTCCGCGTGCAGCAACATCGGTTGCCACGAGTATATCCGCCTTGCCTGTTCTGAATCCTTTCATTACCCGGTTTCGCTGCGCCTGCTTCATGTCGCCGTGCAGTCCCTGCGCTTCATACCCCTGTTTTCTGAGCGAATCAGTAAGTGTATCAACCTGACGCTTCGTATTGCAGAATACGATTGACAGCTTCGGTGTATAGAAATCCAGAAGCCTTGTGAGCGCTTCTTCTCTTCTCTTTGGTTTCACCTCATAGTAAAGCTGCTCAATGTTCGCTACTGTCAGCTCTTTTCTGACTACCTTAATAATTTTGGCATCATGCTGGAATTTCTTCGTGATATCCAGGATCGGTCCCGGCATGGTCGCAGAGAACAGAACAGTCTGCCGTTCCTCCGGCGCCCCGCCAAGGATTGTCTCAATATCCTCGCGAAATCCCATATTTAACATTTCGTCTGCTTCGTCCAGAACCGCCATACGTATCGTTTCCAATTTCAGAGTCCTTCTGCGCATATGGTCCATTACCCGTCCCGGAGTCCCCACAACAATCTGAGCTCCTCCTTTTAACGCACGGATTTGTTTTATGATTTCCTGTCCGCCGAATATCGGGACAATTTTGATTCCGCTCATATATTTTGCAAGATTTCTCAGCTCTCCTGTTACCTGGATCGCCAGTTCTCTTGTTGGGCAAAGAATAATACCCTGTGTTTTTCTGACGTTTATATCGATTTTTTCAAGCATCGGAATACCATAGGCTGCTGTCTTGCCAGTACCCGTCTGTGCCTGACCTACTATATCACTGTTTTTCATAATCTCCGGAATCGCTTTTTCCTGAATAGGAGAAGCCTCGTGAAATCCCATGTTTTTTACTGCTTTAACAATTGCAGGAGATAAATCCATCTCCTCAAATTTTAATGTGTTGTTCAAAAATTTACTTCCTCATACTTTCCTTTATTAAAAGACTGCGCTCTGACACAATCTCCGGTCAATCAAAAATACTCTTTGCCTGACTGACAGGCAAAGAGCACCTACAAAGTTACTATCCTTTATCATAACAGACTGAGACGATAAAGTCAAATGATTAAAATACTGTTTTTTTCCAGCCGTATTTATCCATCTGTACTTTGCCGTCAGTAAATTCGACTCCCTCGGCTTCCAGCAGTTCAATCTGCCGGTTCACTCCTCCGAATACAAAAGACGAAGATACTCTTCCTTCTCTGTCAACAACGCGATAGCAGGGAATATGATCCGGATCAGGATTTGCGTGAAGCGCGTAACCGACAACGCGTGCCCATCTCCTGTTGCCCGCAAGCATCGCTACCTGTCCATATGTCGCAACATGCCCGTAAGGAATCTGTTTTACAATTTCATATATCTTCGCAAATGTACTGCCTCCCATGGTCTCCTCCGTTTCTCAAAGTATCACCCGTGTCCCCGTTGAAAAATAAGCGATTCTCTTCCCCAGCTCCTGCTGCAGAATTTCAAAGGCCGGCATTCCTGTACAGTGTCCCGTATAAATCAAAAAATCCCCAAGCTGTGTCAGCCGTTCCGCCAGCGCAACAATATCTTCTCTGGTCCCCGCCATCGTATCAGCTCCATCACTTCCCATCAGATGAAATCCCCCGATAACTGCCTGGATCGGCTTCTCAGGGAATGCGTGCTGTGCTTCCTCCACCACAACATCCACACCTGCATGACAGCAGCTGTTCAGTATAACCAGCCCTTTTCGCGTCTCAAATATAAGGCTTTGTTCGTGCTTCAGATCATCCACTTTAACCGTTCCGGCCACCTTATGGTACATATGTGCCTTCTCAGCTCTCGCACAGATTCCCGGTGTATGATGCGCAAGGAGATGAATGCCTTCCCCGCAGCTCAGGTTGCCGTCTACAAAGACGAATCTTTCTCTGTATGTATCCAAAAGTCCTTCGGGTATCCCTATATATTTTTCACCGGAATCTGTAATCTTATAATATCTGCCGCGCCCGGCATCCGTTTGCAGATATACACTGGCTTTCTTATTCACTTCAAAAAATGCTCCGAACCCCCCGGAATGATCATAATGAACATGTGACAAAAAAGCAGTATCAACTTCGGCGATCTCAATCCCCAGTTTTTTCGCATTTTCCAGAAACAAACCGGTGCTGCCAGTATCAAGCAGGTATTTTTTTCCCTGATATTCAATGTAGACGGACAGTCCATGTTCTCCTAAGAGATCGCCGGATGATCGATTTTCCGTAAGAGCTGTAACTTTCATAAGCTTTTCCTCCCCTTTTCACTATAGCACATGGTTCACCGCGTATGCGTTTCTGCTACTTTTCTGTAACCGCGCCTGTTATAAAAAAACATCATAACCGCCATGCCACAGATCATCACATACCCCAGCCAGCTGAGCATATCCGGAAGCTGCCCAAAGATCACAAACCCCAGAACAGCTGAAAAAATAATCTGTGAGTAGTCATAGATTGAAATCTCTTTTGCCGGAGCATAACAGTAGGCTGCTGTGATGGAGAACTGCCCCCCTGCTGCACTTCCCCCTGCAAGAAGCAGGATACCAAGCTGCTGCCATGTCATTGGATGGTAATCAAAGATCAGAAAGGGCAGCGTGACAAGACATGAAAATCCAGAAAACACACAGACGATCCTTGGTCCCTCTTCACCGCGCTCTCCCAGCAGACGCACCATTGTATAGGCAGCTCCAGCCCCGATCCCCCCCAGCAGTCCAATCAGTGAGGGAATCAGATCCATATTGAGCAGGGTTGGCTTGATGATAAACAGACTGCCGATAAATGCTCCCGCTACTGCCAGCGCCTGCATCGGAGTTACTTTTTCTTTCAGGATAATATAGCTGAATACAATTGCAAAAAACGGCGACATTTTATTCAGCATGGACGCATCCGCAAGTACCAGATGATCCACTGCATAAAAATTGCAAAGTATGCCGAGCGTACCGAATACTGACCGCAGCAGCAGAAACCTGAAGTTTCCGGCTCTGCATCTGACAGGGATCTGCCGCCGTATCATAATAGCGGCTGCAAATAAAAATGCGACAAAGTTCCTGAAAAAGCTCTTCTGTACAGACGGAAGCTCTCCGGACAAACGCACAAATACATTCATCAGTGCAAAGCAAAACGCTGAAATAATTATATAGATAATCCCTTTATACTGTTTCACTCATTTCACTCTTTCTACCAGCTGTCTAATTACCTGTCGGCATATACGGACGCAGTACACCCGCAACATTACTGATCGGCATTGTCTGAAGCCATACATGCCCGGGTCCTGTTACCACCGTATTAAACAGGCCTTCTCCTCCGAACAGCATATTTTTTACTCCAGGTACTGTGCGGATTTCCATCTGGCAGCTTGCAGACATCGCTGCAAGATGGCCGGTATCGATCACGATCTGCTGCTCTTCTTTTAGTTCATATTCAACCACATGTCCGTCAAATTCGGTAAATACGGTTCCGGTTCCGCTGAGCTTCTGAAGGATAAATCCTTCCCCTCCAAACAATCCGGAACTGATCTTTTTCTGAAAATGAAGAGAAAGCTCCACAGTATGTTCTGATGCCAAAAATGCGGATTTCTGAACGATCATCTCCTGACCGGGTGTAATATCAAAAGCTTTGATGGATCCGGGGAAGCAGGATGCAAAAGAGATCATACCCGGTCCGCCTTTTGCCGTATACCGATTCTGAAAAAAGGTGTCTCCCGAGAACATCCTTCCAAAAGCCTTTCCGATTCCCCCGTTTGTAGACGTCTCCATAGCCATATTCGGAGACATCCAGGCCATTCCTCCGCCTTCAGTGATCATCGTCTCGCCTTCCTCAAGCTGGCAGATAACAACAGGAAGTGTGTCTCCTTTAATTTCATATCTCATATGTTTACCCCTTTCTACTGCAAATCAATTTCAATCTTCTTCAGTATAACACATTCCACCGAAAAAAAAAGCCGGTCAGTAAAACCTGACCGGCAGCATCTATAATTAACCCTCAATGGGGATATATTTCGGCTCTTCCACAGCCTTTTTGTCTTTCTTGGGAATGCCGAGATACAGAATCCCATCTCTGAAAGATGCTTTTATATCATCCTGCATTACCCCCTCTCCCACGTAGAACGTTCTGGAGCACTGACCTGTATAACGTTCTTTGCGAATATACTTTGTTTTGTCATCTTTTTCTTCATGCCCGGAGTTCTTAAACGCTGTTATGGTAAGATAGCCATCTTTCAATTCAGCCTTTACATCGTCTTTGCTGTAGCCCGGCAGATCGATCGCCACCTCGTATCCATTTTCTGCTTCCTTTACATCGGTTTTCATAAATGCAGGAATTCCTGCAGATTTCTCTGTGGAAGCAGATGGTTTGGACATATAACGCATTCCATACGGAAACCGAAACATCTCATCAAATAAACTTTCTCCAAAAATACTAGGCATCAACATAATCTATTCCTCCATTTCATAACATGTGTTTGGTTTGTTTTATTTGTTCTACATGTAATATATCACTTATTATCAGCACTGTCAAGAGGTGAGTGCTAATTTTTATTTATTTTTTTGCAAACCATGTAAAATCAATGGTTTGCAAGCATTTTTCACTCTTAAAATTGTTATTTTTCTTAGGCTTGACACCAATTTGACTGCAAAAGAATCTTAGTGGTCTGAAAAACTGTGGTATGAGCATTCGAAAAATGAAAGAATACCTTGCCCTCTGCCTGGAAGGTGAATCGACAATCCCCTCTCGAAAAATTATTTTAGAAAAGAAGCGCAAAGATTTATGTCTCCAATTGAAAAGAATACAGCAAAGTATTGATTATATTCATTGGAAGCAAGGATTCTATGATGATGTTCTTTCTGGAAAAACAAAATACCATAGTAACCTAATTTCCACACAGCCTTCAGAATAATATTCTTAAAACGGTATCCTGCTTTATCAGACAGGATACCGTTTTATTCATTCGTCATGAATTTTCATTCCATGCAGGAATTTCACAAATGCAGGATCACTGTGGTCTACGATCTCACTATGTCCCATATCTAATTTTGCAATCGCCTCCATATCCTCCTGTGTCAACGCAAAGTCCCATATATTCATATTCTGTTTCATTCGCTCCTTATGTACTGATTTGGGGATCACGACCACACCACGCTGCACGTTCCATCGAAGCGCAACCTGTGCCGGGGTTTTTCCATACTTTTCTCCAATGGAAACAAGCTCTGGTCTTGTAAAGATTTCATATTTTCCTTCTGCAAATGGTGCCCATGCTTCTGGTACAATCTTATATTCTTTCATCAATGCAACGGCATCTGCCTGCTGAAAGAATGGATGCAGTTCCACCTGATTGACTGCCGGAATGATTCCCACAGTCTCACAAAAATCTGCTAGTACATGCGGATAGAAGTTACATACACCGATCGCCTTTATTTTTCCAGCTTTATATGCCTCTTCCATAGCACGGTATGCCCCATAATAATCGCCCATTGGCTGATGAATCAGATAAAGATCAAGATATTCCAACTGTAAATTTGCAAGGGATGTTTCAATCGCTGTCTTAGCTCCTTTATAGCTGGCATCCTGTACCCATAATTTTGTTGTAATGAAAAGCTCTTCTCTTGCGACTCCGCCTGCAATTGCTTTTATAAGTGCATTCCCAACTGCTGTCTCATTCATATAAGCTGCTGCCGTATCAATCAGCCGATACCCTTCATCAATGGCATCCAAAACTGCCTGTTCGCATTGTCCCGGGTCAGGAACCTGAAACACTCCAAATCCTTCTGCTGGCATTTTTACTCCATTATTCAATGTTACAAATTCCATTTGTCTGCTCCTCCATTTTCTTGTGTTTGTTTTGTTAAAAAAATCATAACCTTTTTTTCAAAATAAGTACAATGCCGATTATGGATTGTGCTATGATTAGAACGTATAGTGAAAACAACATGATTCCAAAGGAGGTTCACCTATGATTGATCTATATATCCTTGAACATCTCGTAGCATTTTATGAATATGGCACATTGTCTGCGGCTGCGGAAAAGCTCCATGTCTCCCAGCCTGCCCTTAGTCGTTCTATGCAAAAATTAGAGTCACTTGTGAATGTACCTCTTTTTCATCATCAGAAAAATAAACTTACATTAAATGATACCGGGATCAAAGCCACAGAATATGCCAAAGAAATTTTAGCTTTAGAGCAGAACATGATAGATCAGATTCGTCTATATGATAGAAATACACACACCATTACTTTTGGTAGCTGTGCTCCTGTTCCGGAAAGTGATTTTCTCAATTTTGCCAGAGAGGCTTATCCGAAAAAAAATATTTCTTCTGAAATAAAAGCAGATGAAGAATTACTCATTGGATTAGAAAATCAAAAATACCTGTTTGTAATTCTTCACCATATACCAAATGATGAGACTCTTTTTTGTAAGCATTATATGGATGAGCAGCTTTATCTGAATGTCCCGGATGCACATCCTCTTGCAAAACGTAGTTCTATAACCTTCGATGAAATCGGCAAACAGAATCTGCTTTTACACACACATATTGGAATCTGGTATGATCTCGTCCGTGAAAAATTGCCGGATTCAAGTTTTATGAAGGTCGACGAATTCAATGATTTGATACAGATTACAGGGACTGGCGCTTTTCCTTCTTTCGCTACCGACATTTCTCTGCAGCGTATCGGAAACAGTCCCGCCCATACAGCGATTCCTATTACAGATGATTGTGCAACAGTTTCCTATTATTTTGTATGTAAAAAAGAAAACAGCAATCAATTATGTTTTCTTCTTTTCCCATAGTCATGTTACATTTCTCCAACATGTACAATGACTCATTTTCTCAGTTCTTTATTTTCCATTTCTATCTGGGCTGAGATGCCGTAAAACTGGCATCTCAGCATCCGGCATTTCTATTCCGAATCATAACCATTTCTCCGGTAAATCATCAGAAAGCATACAACAGCAATAATAATCTCCGCCGCTATCACAACGATGCTGGAAGCGCTCACGAGAATTTCATTGCCACTCGCCATATTCTCCACGATCTGCACCATGACCCCGGTAAAAAGAAAATCCGATATTTTCCCGAGTGCCGCATTAAACCCGGAAAACATGGGGATCATCATCAGAACCAGCAGTGCCGGCGTCGTAATTGTTCCGGCAGTGATCTGATTCTTTGCGAAAATTCCGAAAATCATGCCGATCACTCCGCTGGCGACCGCTGACAGAAGGGAAATGCCAAGATAAACAGCCCATTGGACACCGTCCATCCCAAATCCAACCACCGGAACCAGTACCGCGTTCACCACAGTCACCATTACAATGACCGGTATCAGACTCCCCAGAAAGAATTCCAGACCATTTACCGACGATGTCATCAGCGCACGCAGCGTGTGCTTTTCTTTCTCCTCAGCCAGCGCAGCGCTGACGCAGTAGATTCCCGTCATTGTGATGTTCATCAGCGCGCCATAGGACAGAGCCATGCCCTTCAGCTGATCATTCATACCTCCGCTGCCCGCTATCGATCCGTAGATAAGTTTCATAATGAATGTAAATCCAACTGCAAATACCGGCATGATAATAAAGTTTTTTGAAAACAGCGCCTTCGCCTTCATCTCCATGATAGCTGCCAGTTTATTTCCATGTATTGTTTTCACTGCAGTGCCCTCCCTGTTACTGTTAAGAATACGGTCTCCAGCGTCGGCTCACAGGAATGAATGGCCTCCACCTGATTACCTTTCATCCATTCCGCGATGCGGTTTATATTCTCTTCGTTCTGGTCCAGTTGAAGCTCTTCTCCCGTTTCGAGGAGCACCCGGTATTTTTTCTCGCTGTTGTAGCGCAGGCATAGCTCTTTGGGCGTTCCATATTCTACGATCTGCCCGTCATTCAGCAAAGCCACGTGGTCACAGAGTTTTGTGGCTTCCTCCATATTGTGCGTGGTGAGGAAAATGGACATCCCTTCATCCCTCAGCTGCTTTAAAAGACTGTGGATGTCCAGTGCTGTCGAGGGATCAAGACCGCTTGTCGGCTCATCCAGAAAAAGCACCCTGGGTTTGTGAAGAACTGCACGTGCAAGCACCAGCCGCTGCGTCTGGCCTTTGGATAATTTCCCGGCCGGCTTTTTCCTGTGCTCCGCCAGTCCCACCTGGTTAAGCAGTTCATCGACTCTTTTCAAATCCACCTTCAATATTTTTGCAAAGTACTTCAGGTTTTCATACACTGTCATTCGTTCATAGATTCCTGACTGGTCTGTGACAATACCGATCTGCTCATAGATGGTCTCGTCAATATGTTTCACATGTATCCCAAGGACATAGGCATCCCCCGATGTGGGTTTCAGCTGCCCCGTCAAAATTTTGATGGTAGTAGTCTTGCCAGCCCCGCTGGGGCCCAGAAATCCCAGGATTTCACCCTTTTTCAGTACCGCGTTCAAATCTTTTAAAACCGGATCCCTGTCAAATTTTTTTGTGATATGGTCCAGACGAATATATTCGGTATTCATTCTATCAGCTCCCTTCCACGATGATTCTAACAGAATCTTCAAAAGATATGGTCCGGCCTTCCTAAACGGCTGTTTTTCTTCCTGAATGGAAAACAGGAAGTGCATCGCACTTCCTGCCTCACTTTTCAACTATTCTCTCCAGCAGAATGGATTTCATCTTTCTGGATACCATGCATTCCAGATTTCCTACCTTTATTCTGCCATGTTTCAGATTGACTTCAGTAATTTTCCCCACCGCCGCAAGATAAGAACGGTGCGTTCTGATAAAGGTCTCTCCCATCTGTTTCTCAATCTCATTGAGATTACCTGAAAATTCCATTCTTCCATTCTGTGCATGCAGGATCACATGGTGCGGTTTGGCTGCCGTCTCAAAAAACAGGATCTCATGAACCGGGATATGCCGCAGCGTATCTCCGATCTTTGCGGTAAATACGCTGGTGATATCCTTCTTTGTTTCATCCTGAAGCCGCAGATGTAAAGATTCAAGGCACCGGTCTATGGAGTCCTTCTGTTTACCGGGATCTTTAACAATATAATCAAATGCCTCCAGATGATACTGAAACGTGCGGAACGCCAGCTCCCGATAACTTGTAATATAGATCAGAGTTCCGTTAGGGTCCAGGCGGCGAATTTCTTTTCCCAGCAGAAAACCGTCGAACTCCGGGTCTTTCAGCTCTACATCAAGAAAATAAATATTCCGTTTGTTCACAGCCTTTTGCAGTATATCCAGACATTCTCCCGGATTCCCCGTGCTGGACACCACTTTCATATCATAGGATTCAATCATTATCTTTTTCTCAATGGCATCTCTGATCTGCTGTCTGATCATGTCATCGTCATCACACAGATATATGTCTATCATCACTTATACCCCTATCGTCAATTCCTGCACAAACAGATCTTCTGTCCAGCTGGTGACCGGTATTGCCTGCGGATATTTTTCAAGTATTCTCTGGTAGCTGGCAAGTCCTATACCCCTGTGTTCACCTTTTGTGGAATATCCCTCGTTCCATATTTTTCCAATATCAGTATCACCTTTCCATGAATTTGCCACCCGCACTGTGAGAAACCCGTCGTGGCTGATGAGTATAAACTCAATTGCCGGATTCTGAATATCTGCTGATGCCTCTATCGCGTTATCCAAGAGTATCCCAAGGCATCGGTTAAAATCCCAGATGTCGATCCCTGTTTCCGTTACCGGATACATAATCTCCATCCTGCATTTGATTTTCTTCACGTTCATCTCCATCAGTTTTGAAAGCACCAGGCTTTTTACTTCTGTGATCCGTATATTTCCAATCTGCGTGGTCATCCGAATCCGCTCTCCAAGTTTCTGATCGAATTCAATCTCGAAAGACTTCAGGGTATGCCTGATCTTTTCCACTTCCCCCTCACTGACCGAAAGGTACATGCAGGCCAGCATATTTTTGTAATCGTGCCGAAACGCCCGCATATCCCGCTGTAAATCCTCCAGATTTTCCACGTACATCCGCTGCTGCAGTATCATCGACTCCTGCAGCCGTATTTTTCGGTCGCTCGCCTCTTTGTTTGCCAGGTACATAAGGATACCAATCAGCAGAAGCGTCAGCACGATCACAGCCGCATTGTATGTGATCAGAGATTCCTTCTGCATTCCCAGACGCATCGTAAAGAATATTTCAACCAATACTTCCATGCCCAGTATCTCCAGTGCCGTTATGCGGATATTCCGGCTTTGTTCCAGCAGATGGCAGATTGGCCGCCCAAAATGTATTTTTTTCAGCAGTATGGAAATACCGATGGCTGTCAGCGGATACAGCAAAAAGATCTGCTGTACAAAAAGCAGAAAATCCGACACCTCTTTTAACGTTATATTCTGGAGTACAGAGCCGATAACTGCCCCGGTGGACACCTGCATGACCGCTGCAACCCCCACCACGCAGAAAGACCACCACACATCCCGCTTCCACAGATATGCCATCGAAAGTGTGGCCAGTATCAATGTGAACACAGAACTGGCTGCGTATATCGCAAGCGGGCTAAAGTTGCTGGCCAGCAATAGCGTATTGTAAAAAACTGTTGACGGCACGGCTGCCATGAGCATAAACTTCCCCATGCTTTTCCATTTGATTTTCTCATCCAATACCGCAAAAATGTATACTGCCAGAACGGTAAAGGATGTCAATGAGTCCAGCACATAAATCATTAAGAGTGATGCTAAAGAATCTGACACGCCTTATCCTCCGTGTTTTCATATAATTCAGGTTTTGGATATTATAACACAGAAAAACAGACCACATCAATTTTTTAATTAAAACACTGCCGCAACGCCTATCAGGTTATGGAAAAATCCCCAGACTCTCTAAACGCTTCGTTCTGTCTTCTGATACTTTTCCTTTGCTTAGAGCCGTCCTCTGAACAGAAATCCAGTTTCCCATGCTGCGTCCGTCAGGCGCCTTGATCGCAGGTTTCAGCGGCAGCCGGCCGTAATGATTTTTATAAGCTTCTATCCAGTGAAGCATTTCATGCCACTTCTCATCCCGTACCACATCAAGCGTCCATACCATGGAAAGTCTGTCAAGCGCTTCTATTTGCTCCCCGGAGAGCGGCTTACGGCCGTGTTTTTTACAGTACCGTTCACGCTGGACAAAAATCCAGCTCCCTAATTTTTCTCCGGATGCCGTTCTATAGTCGGCAGGGACTAATAAGTTGCCGTTTTTTTTATAATACGCCTGTGCAAGCTGGAACCAATATCCCCAGTCTTTCCGTTCATAGAATCTCCATATCATACCATAGTGCTCTAACTCCTGTACCTGTTTCATTGTCAAATGACCCGTCTTGTACTTTTTTCTCTGTTCTTTTATCCAAAATCCCAACTGACATCCGCTCTTTGTTGTATAGTCCGTCGGAACATCCAGATTTCCATACTCCTGACGATATTCCTGAACCCTTGAAAGCCATTCTTCCCATTTAAAGCGGTCTTCCAACTTCCAGACCATACCAATTTTCTCAAGCAGAAGACAGCGTTCTGAATCCAGGGAAGATGGCAGGATCCCATTATACATGGCACGCTGACGTTCAATCCAGCGGCCCAGACGATAGCCCTCTGCTGTCACATAATCATGCGGAACCAGCAGATTTCCAAAAGTGTCTGAATAAGCCCGGGCATTTTGATACCACTCCTCCCATGTTTGCGTTCGATATGTTCTTTTTCCCATGTCTGATACCACAAAACCATTCAATTTCAGTATACGATCAACGGCCGGTGCTAAAAGAAACCACATAATATTTATTATGTGATCAGAAAAGTGTTCTCTGAAACATTGAAGGCCCTGAATACTTTTATTATTCATGTCAGAATAAATAAAAAAACAGAAAAACAAAGCCGGGAGAAGCAGGCTTCATTACCGGCTTATTTTTTATATCTTTTTTTAAAAAACTCTCATAATTGTTTATTTTTTCTTGAGAAAAAGGGCGATCAGTGTTATGATTTGATAGGTATATTAAATATATGCCGTGATTTTTATGTACAGGCCGGAAAAAATATCACATAATAAATATTATGTGACGATCAGCATCTTCTGTACCCGTTCCATGCAGCTGATATGCTGATCACCAGTTTCCATGGTATAGATTCTCGTCGTATTGATACTGCTGTGCCCGAGTAAATCAGCCAGTCGAACGATATCTTTTTCAGTCTTATAGAAAGTTCTTGCAAATAAGTGTCTGAGATTATGTGGGAACACTTTTTCCGGTGGAACTTCTGCTGTTCTGCACAATTCTTTCATCTTCCTCCAGATATAACTCCTGTCCAGGGGTTTTTTATTTTTTCCCAGAAACACCGGTCCGCCCTGGAGACTGGATGTTTTTATATATTCCTTTAACAGTCTTTGCAGCGGCACAGGGATAAAAATTACCCGCGTCTTATTTTTGCAGTTTACCACCGCTTTTCCATTGTGCACTGCTTCTACCGTAATGTATTGCAGCTCTGAGACACGTATCCCCGTACCACAGATTGCCTGCAGTACATAAGAAATCTGGGTTTTGGATGCTGCATCTACCAATCGCATATATTCCTGTCTGGTCAGTTCCTTTTCCTCCTGGCAAAAGATCTGCCGCTGAACTTTCATAAGCCTGACGCAGCATTTCTGCAGACCAGAGAATCTGAGAAATCCGTTCAATGCTACCAGCATGGAATTCACACTGGCAGGGGCGTATTTTTCAGCCAGATGTTCTTTGTAGGCAATGGTTTCTTCTTTGCTTATCGTACGATCTCCTAAAAATGCGAGAAAATGTCGGATATCCCGCAGATACTTTTCAAGAGTAGCCTGACTTTTTTCCTCCTGCTTCAGACATTTTTTAAACTCAGTTAACTCGTGATTTGTTATACGTTGCATATAAATTCCTCCAGAAAATAACGTTATATACTATCTTTTCCGACATCTGTGATAGTATGTAATTTTTTAAATAAGATCAGCTCTTAATTTATTGGTTTTTGTTGTTCAATATGATACAATCACCCCAGAACAGATCGTACCGTCGTTTTATATTACAGAGAAATGGAGCAGACTATGGATGTCAGACAGTTAAAATATTTCCTGGCATGTGCGCGTCGGGGTTCTCTTACCCTGGCGGCAGAGGAGCTGTATACGACACAGCCGCATGTCAGTATGGTTATTAAATCACTGGAGAAAGAGCTTGGCGTCAGTCTTTTTTTTCGTAAATCTAAAGGTGTGGAACTGACCAGTGAGGGGGAACGCATTTACTCTTATGCTGCAAATGCGATTAAGAACACGGAACTGATCACAGCAATCAGCCAAGAAAAAATATATCCGTTACTTCGGGTCGCCTCCAACCCAAGCAGCCATATGGCCGTTCTTCTGACTCATTATTATCAGCTAAAAAAGGAGCAAAACCTTCTGTTACAGTATACTGAATGTGGGATCGAGGAAATGATCACGCTGGTCTCACAGGGTACCAGTGATATCGGTTTTTTAATGGTCCCCGAAGACAGGAACTCAGCATTGTCATATATGCTGGAGCGGAGACATCTGAAGTTTACCCCTCTTTTAACTACCGATCTCGTGCTATACGCGGGAAAAAATCATCCTCTGTACAATGCAGAATTTATAACCCCGCAGCAGTTGACAGAACTTCAGTTTATTCAGCTGGACGATGACTTTTTCTCAGTTGAGGATATCCTGAAAAAGCTACCGCAGTTCCATACGCTTAAAGATACGCTTCACCAGACTGTCCGAACAAACAGCAATCATATGATGATCCAGATGCTGCAGCATACAGACCTCTGCAATATAGGAAGCTACTGGCTTCGCGATATGTACCGGCAATATGATTTCGGCCGGATACCGATTAAGAATTTTGAGCAGAAGATCTCCTTCGGTTACCTGAAGCATTCTGGCAGTGCCCCGGACAGTGAAGCAGAACAATTTATTGACTTTCTTATCCATGCGATCCAAATAGATGCAGATAATTCATGATATAAGAAAACCTTATAGACAGAGATAAAATTCTGGATATATTCAGATAAATTTGCAGATGATATCATTTACTTGAATGCAACAACAGTTATTCAAGGAGGAATTATCATGTCTGCAGATCTCTGTAAAAGTGGGGAAGTTCATATGGAACACGGTCCCGTTGGAAGGACACTGATCATATTTACACTTCCCCTCCTACTTTCACAGATTTTTCAGCAGTTTTACAGTATGGCAGACAGTATGGTCATCGGGCATTTCGCTGGAGACCACGGACTGGCTGCCGTCGGCGAGGCTGCACTGGTGCTTTCTGTTGTCATCAATTTTTTTATTGGGTTTTCAACAGGAATCAGCACCATTACCGCTCATCTCTTTGGTTCATATCAATATAAGGCACTGAAACGCCTGATCAGCACCTCACTGCTCCTGGGAAGCATGATGGGGACTTTGCTGACTATTTCAGGGATTCTCGGAACGGAAACTTTTCTTCTCTGGCTCAATTGCCCGGCAGATGTGCTGTTGCCCGCAAAACAGTATCTTAAGATATGCTTTCTGGGCATTGTCCCACAGCTGTTATATAATACCGGAAATGCAGTACTCCGTTCGCTTGGAAACACCAAAGAACCGCTGGTATATCTGCTCATTTCTTCTTTTCTCAATCTGGTGCTGGATATCGCACTGGTGGCCGGCGCCTCAGCAGGGCTCTGCGGAGCCGCCGCTGCAACGGTTATTTCCCAGTGGCTCCTTGCCGGGCTGATCGTATGGAAACTGCTGCATTTGAATGCCGCATACTGCGTGGAACCGGAATGGAAACTTACCACATTTTCAGACTGCAAAAAAATCTGCTCCGCCGGATTCCCTTCCGGCATGCAGGCGGTGTTCATGAGTCTCTCTTCCCTGGTTTTACAGACCTTCATCAACCAGTTTGGTTCTGCCGCCGTGGCAGGTATGGTACTATACGCCAGAGTGGAAGGTTTTCTTTATTATCCGGCATTTGCCTATGGGATGGCACTCACCGGCTTTATCGGGCAAAACCTGGGAGCAGGGCGTCTGGACCGCATTCAGGAAGCCATGAAAAAAAGTGTGCTGATCGCAGCAGGTTTCACAATTCCGGCAAGCCTTCTTTTGACCGCCGGCTCCGGACATCTGCTGCTGTGCTTTACCTCTGACCCTGATATCCTGTTTTATGGCAGTGAAGCGATCTTTTATATCCTTCCCTGGTATTTCCTGTACGCAGTTGTCCAGGTCTGTATCGGAGGACTGAAAGGGCTTGGGAAAACCGGCTACCCGATGATCTGTTCTCTGATCTGCTACTGTCTGTTCAGGATTATCTGGTGTCAGTCTCTTCTTTCAATCTGGTGGGATATGCGTGTAATCTATCAAAGTTATAATGTCAGCCTGTTGCTGATGCTCATCCTGCTGATCACACATTACCGAAGTACATACCGGAAAATCAGAGATAAGAATTTTTATCCGTGATTTTCATATTTACACGGTGTTTTTTTGTTATATAATAATACTAATCAAATAAATAACCTGGGGATGATCATTATGGAACTTAAGAAAATAAAATGGGACTTTTCAGTCTGCCGGCTCAGCGATACGTCCACAATCGATTTAACGAAGGAATTCTGTTTTATCGGTAAAACAGATGAGGAAATATCTCTGGTTTGCATCACATCTGATGTTCCAGAACATGTGTTAAAGAGAGAGGACGGTTGGAAAGCTTTCAGAATCCAGGGAGTTCTCGATTTTTCACTTGTCGGAATACTGTCCCGCATCACGACACTGCTTGCCGATAACCATATCGGTATTTTTGCCGTATCCACCTTCAATACTGATTATATCCTGACAAAGACAGTGGATTTTGAAAAAGCCTTGAATGTGCTGAAGACTGCCGGGTATCGAATTGTTTAGAAAAACCACAACGAGAGGCTGAGGATATCATATCGCTTTTGGCGGAAACCCAGCGGGAGTTTGCATATTGGAACGTCAGATGGTTTACGCCAGCCTTTGAGATCAATCTTTGCGGACACGCAACCTTAGCCGCAGCTTTCGTAGTTTTTAATTATATTGGTAAAACAATCAGTCAAATCAGTTTCGAGACAGTCAGCGGCATACTGAATGTCTCGAAACAAAAATAAATGTAAGAAAACCAGCCTGCTGGCAAGACAGTTATCAGCTTACCGTCAGTAACTACACGCTCCTTTAGTTCTCGTGTACCAGATACCCCTGTTTAAACGATTCAGCCGGTATCGGTTTGGAGAAATAGTACCCCTGCATGTAATCACACTGCATATCTTTTAGAAAAGTAAGCTGCTCCTTTGTCTCTACACCCTCCGCGACTACCCGCATGTCCATATCTCTGACCATGTTCACGACGCTGGTTAATACATGCCGCGCCATCACGGAATCCATAGAGTGATGAACAAAGCTTTTATCTATTTTCAGGATATCAATCGGTACTTCCTGAAGAAAATTCAGGGATGAATAACCGCTTCCGAAATCATCCATCATAATCTCAAAACCATAAGCTTTAAATCTTTCCACACTCTGAATCAGTTCTCTGGGATTTTCAGTGTAGGCGCTTTCTGTGATTTCAAGCTTCAGCAATTCCGTATCCAGCCCATATTTATCCACGATCTCTAAAACCACTGAAGCGATATCCGGCTGATAAAAGTTAAGTCGCGACATGTTGACACTCAATGGAACGATCCTCCAGCCTTGCTCCTTCCATTCTTTTAAACAGCGGCAGGCTCTGTCCCAGATATATGCATCCATCCTGACAATAAATCCATTTTTCTCAAACAGAGAGATAAAGCGGTCCGGTGACAGCAGCCCTAAAGCCGGATGGTTCCACCGCACCAGTACCTCGCCGCCAATACATCTCTCTGAAAACGCTTCTATTACAGGCTGAATATAGATTTCAAATTCTCCGGCAGCAAGTGCCCTGTCCATACCGTTTAAAAGCTGCTGTTCTCCAAGCATCTGCACCCGCAGATGTTCATCATAATATGCAACATGCTGCAGATAATTACCTTTGACAGTCTGAAGTGCAAGAAAGGCGCGGTCACACATTTGATCGATAGGCACCGTTATGTCAGTTATTATATATACCCCCGCGTAGATTGCAAATTTATACTGCGGGTGTTTCCTTGCGATCAGCTTTTGGATATCCAGCAGTGCCTGTTCCAAGTCCCATGCGTCTTCCTCATAGAATACAGCAAAGTTATCACCTGACAACCTTGCGCAGATTCCCTCTGATCCCATATGAGTTTCCAGATATTCTGCAATAAACTTCAGAATATGATCCCCCTCCTGTCTTCCCAGAAGTTCATTGATCGCTTTGAATTTTTCCACATTCCATCTGGCAATCATGTACCTTCTGTCCGGCAATTTCGATAATCGCTGCCTGACCTTCTGATAGAATCCTTCCTGATTATAAATTGCAGTGAGCGGATCATGGTGCAGAGAATATTTCAGTTTTCGGTTTACCTCCTCGATCTGCTTCTCTCTGGCCCTGTTTCTGGTAATATCGAGAACAAATCCATCCAGCTGCAACTCTCCGTCCCTCTCTGCAAAGATTCCCGTGATAAGCACATATCTGACATTTCGTTTGCCTGTCACGAGCCTCATCTGCCATTCTGTCCTCATATCTCCCGCCTTCAGGCTTGCATTCACCGTGTTTTCCGGTACATTGAAATCTTCCGGATGTACATAGAATGACATTTTATTGTGTGCGATACGGTTTATGTTTTCTTTTGTCTCTTCTATAATCTGATAAAAAATATCATTTCCGTAGACCAGCGTGAAGCCGGAATCAACGCGAACGGTAAAGACGCCTCCCCGCTCGGCGGCACGGTAAAGATAAACCTGCTTTTCCAGTTCCTCCATAGCCTGTTCTTTTTTCCAGTTTTTCTCCCTGATGTTCGTAATCATGCCTGCAAATAAATCCGGTTCCCCCAGATTATCACGGATCATATAGCCCCGGCACTGTAGCCAGATCCACTCATCATTACGGTTTCGTGCACGGTACTGTATGCAGTGGGATTCAGCACGGCCATCCGCAATCTCCTGATTGGATGCCAGGAACTCCTTCTGATCCCCGGGATGAATCCTTTCTCCCCACACTGCTGATGCATTTGGAATGACGGTTCCGGGAAGCCCAAACTCTTCTACCATACGCGGAGAATAACGAAAGGTACCTGTCTTCATGTTGCCAACAAATATATAATCGTCCGTACTTTCCATCAATGCATCGCACAGATGCTCTTTATCATAGTCAAAATCACGGATTCTCTGCCTTTCTTCCTCCGGTGAACATGCCAGGCGTCTGCGCGCCTGCTCAATATGATACTGCTGCTTCTGCTCATACATAATTTCGTCCGCCTGTGAGATCAGTTCCATCACGGAACATTCATCACACGGCTGTGCCTCCACAAGCCCGTAGCTGAAAGAAAGCTGATAAGCCAGCCTTTCTTCTGCCGCCTTTCGCTCCATGGCATTCAGTATAATCTGTATTTTTCTGGTGGCGTTTTCCAGGCTGCACCCATAAAAGGCAATAATGAATTCATCACCGCTGAGACGAAAAACAGTGTCCTCCGGATACAAATACTCTTTCACAATGTGCGCAACACTGACAAGCGCGTAGTCCCCTTCCTTATGCCCATAAGTGTCATTGATCACCTTTAGATTATTCAGATCTGAAAGGCAGATAGTTACAGGGACTCCCTTCCTGGACGCGCTTCTGAGCTTTTCTTCCAGATCTGCTTTGCCGGCGCGTCTGTTCAGCAGCCCCGTCAGCTCATCCATATTGGCAGTATGTGACAGTTCTTTCCGCTCTGTGATGTTGACGGAATGCTGCATGTGCACCAGTCTTCCATCCGGCCATTCCAGGAGGCAGTCATAATTTTCATATATCTGCCCGGTCTTTTCATTACATTCTTCCCATGAAATAACATCATTACGCCCGGCACGCTTTTTCAGCTCCGTTATGGGACAAAACGGACACCTTCCATACATCTCTTTCTGAAATATTTTCCAGCATACCTGTCCTTCCGGATGTTTCACACAAAATTCAGCCTTCATTCCGGGACTCATATACAAAATTTCATCTGTTTCAATATCTGTAATATAAATCAAAGCATCCAGCTTATCCAAAATCTGATGATAAGCAAATATCTGCATCTCCTCTTTGGAATTCTTTGCCACACCCATCTTATTCTCTCCATATCTGACAGACAAGACGGAAAAAGACTGCAAAAAGCAGCCTTTATTCCATCCCTCCCAGTCTCATGTTTTTCGCTGTAATGTTATTTTACATTATACTAAACATAAGACTGCTATGTCAATTACGGAGCTCCTTTATAAACATTTTACTGCCTACAAAGCATTACTGTAAACCCAAACAAAAGCAAAAAACAGGAGCCGCATAGGCTCCTGCACCGCTTCAGACGTTACCATTCTTTTTAAAATAAATAATCATTTCATTCGTCAGGCTCAGATTCGTCTCTTTTACCGGAATGTCTTCCCGTTCGAACCATTCCGCCATCGCAAGTTCTTCTCGGTCAAGGGTAATGGTTTCATCTCCTTCCAGTTCGGCAAAAAATCCCATCAGGATCGTATCCGTAAAAGCCCATGGCTGACTTTTATAATACTTCACTTTTCCCACTTTCAGACCGACTTCTTCCATAACTTCTCTTCGCACAGTATTCTCTACCGTCTCACCAATCTCTGTAAACCCGGCGATCAATGCGTATTTGGCAAAATCACGGTTCGCATATTTAGACATCAGCAGTCTGTTGCCATGCGTTACCCCGACAATGACGGCCGGACAGATCTTGGGATATTCCATATTGTTACATTCCGGGCAAAAAACCATCCGTTCTTTATCGCTGTGCTGCATGAGTGTCCCGCACCTTCCACAGTATTTGCGTATGCCGTACCAGTTATACAGCTGATACCCGGTGATTCCGGCGAAGGCAAGGTGTCTTGGCTCGGCAGTCCGGAAGATCTCCGTATTTTCCAGAGAATAGTTCGCCTTTGTCGGAAAGACTATGTTATGCAACAGATAATAACTGTCCCCATCTACAGAGAACAGATACGTATAGTTTTCGTAGAGATGATCATTATCTGCTTCCAGGTCCGAAAACTTTGGAAATGCGATTTCACCATCCTTCCATTTGATCAACACCTGCTTTTTTCGATAATATAAAATATAACTGTCCCTTCCAGGCGGTTGGGGCCGGTATTCATTCCTAAACTGATGCGGTTCGATATCCTGTATCATAATACTTTACCATCCTTTGCTTTTGTAACTATTATAGCAAAATCTTTTACCCGCGAAAAGACTTTTACTGTTTTACCCATAAAAAGAATCTCCCTGCTGACACAGGGAGATTCCGGCTGTTTATGCAGCATTTAAATAATAAGGGAATCGTTATCACAGGATTTTTACAAATCCATCCTGTCCATAGTAACAGATTCCTTCTTTCTCGCACTTTTTCAAATAATAATGTGCTTTATGGGCATGATCCAAAACGCTGCTAAAATCATCGCCGTATTTGGGATAAAAAGCCGCACCTGCTGACAGGTTAACAGGAACATCCATTTTAATATCCTTCTGATTTTCTTCCCATTCTTCCTTCAGCTGACGCCAGCGCTGCTCCAGCAGTTCCTGATGCTCGATCCCAAAGCTGGCATAAACGATAAACTCATCGCCCCCAAGCCTGCCGATCAGATCATTGCAGAATACATTCTTCAGAGATTTTGAAAACGCCTGCAGAATACGGTCTCCAACGGCATGTCCATAAACTCCATTGATTTCTTTGGACACATCAGTATCCATTATGAGCATTGTCCCATATGGCTGTTCCAACATCCTGGAAGAAATCTTCTCCTCAAGAAACTGGCGGTTCATCAACTTTGTAAGAGGATCAAACCTTGCATAGAAAAGTGCCTGCTTATGCGCCGCCTCCAGCTCTTTCGTCTTTTCTTCTATACGTTCCTGCAATATTTGATTACTCTGTTCAACCAGCCGGCGCGGAAAGAATTCATCGCTGTCCTGAGCACTGTCTGCTACCGACTGGTGCACATGAAGCAGTCGGTAGCCGTCCGGGTCCTGTATGACAAGCATGGTAAAACGAAATGCAAACTCGTAGATAATACGGTCTTCTGCATCTTCCCTGCACTTGCCCTGACCGATCACAAGAAAAAGATGATTCCCCAAATCCCTGGTCTGATACCAGTCATCTTCCACAAAAAAAGACTCCCTGCGGTTAAGCTCCTCTTTTTCCATCTGTGCGGCAAACTCTTCCAGAGTCCTGCTGATCTCATGCTCGCCGGTTCCTATTACGGATATGCTGTCATCGACAATTTCTTTTAACGCACGATAATTCTTTTTATTTAAATAGGTGTACCAGATCCACCGGCAAAATGCTTCTGCATTACTGATCTTTTCCAATTGTAATCCCTCCAGCCAGCTCTCGTGTATATATAGTCCTAGCATATCTTATAAAGAACTGAATTGCAAGAAAGAATACAATATCGGAATAAATTTTTTATCCTTCGATCTTATTCAATAAGTCCAGTGTATCCTGATAACGCCCCTCCTCAGAGTCTCCCATGACAACTGTGATATAAAGCCGCTCATTCCGATAGGCAGCCGAAACCAGACACTTTCCGGCCGCATCTGAACTCCCCGTTTTAAGACCGACAACTGTTTTATCATAATAGGTACTCTCCGGACTGAGCAACTGGTTTGTATTCTGCCACGTCACATCCGTTCCATCCGCAAAACAGGTGCGGATCGAAGGTTGTCTGACAATATCTGACAGATACCCGTCCCCGTATTCTGTATTCATAAACACGCGCGCACAGCATGCCAGATCATAGGCTGTCGTATACTGACCGTCTGCATCATATCCATCGGGCCTTAAGAATCTGGAATTTTCAGCGCCTGCAAGGACTGCTGTCTCATTCATTTTATCCATAAAAATTTCCAGTGCCCGATCGATCGACAGATCCGCCTGATCTTTGATCTTCCTTCCCGCATACACTGCCAGGACGTATGCCGCATCATTTCCGGATGGAAGCAGCATTCCTTCCATCAGCTGTTTTACGCTCAGCCGCTGGCCAATAACAAGCCAGGCACGTGAGGCATCACTCTCAATCCGGTTGATTTCTTCGCCCACAGTAACTTCCTCATCAGCGGCGCAGAAGCGGGCGGCCGTCAGCACCGTCAGAATTTTGGCAGTGCTGGCGGGCGCAATCTGCTGATTTTCTTCTTTCCCGTACAGAATATTTCCTTCCCGGGCATCGATCAGGCATGCATTTTTTGCTTCTATGCCGATGTCGTCAAACCAGTCATTTGTTTCTTCTGTCAAATCATGACCTGCCGCCTGTGTCTGTGGCATTGCAAACTGTCTGCAATTCCACAGGCCGGTCCCCATCACTCCGATCAGCATAAGTACCACCAGAATCAATACGGGCTTTCCATCTCTTTTTTTGATCTTTCCGGTTTTTTGGTCCCTGATTCCCGTTGCGCCATATAGTTTCCTGACACCTGCCAGAAGCATCATGGCAGCCAGAAATCCAATGAGTCCGCCCAATGTGTTTAAGATCAGATCATCGATATCGGTCCCCCGCGTCAGGAACAGCTGCAGGACCTCAATCAGCAGTGAAGTTCCGGCGCAGAACAACACGGCATTTCCCACTTTCTGAAATTTCCGGGACAGCATCGGGAGCAGAAACCCAAGCGGGATAAACATCAGAATGTTTCCAAAAAAATTCAGGGGATTGTCTCCGATATCCCGGAGTACCTGGCCTGGTATCAGGTTAATCTGCCCCTTTCCCAGCCCCAGCGTAAATCCAAACACCGGAGACACTGTCATGGAAAAGACCGCTGTCATTGCCGCTGCCAAAAGCAGTGTGGCTGCCCGGTACTGCAATGTCACTGTCTGATGTGATACCCTCAGATACACTTCAAATACTGCAAGATATACTGCCCAGACTGTTATTCCAGGCAGCAGATACATTAATACATTTTCTAACATCATTCATCACCTCTTGAGAACGAATATAATACAAAAAAATAAAGCCATGTCTGTTATGGCTTTACTTTTTCTTACTGTGCACAGATAATTCTTCAGGCAGTACATCCAGGCAATTTTATCAACGTCCGGGCCGAAACGCCTGAATAGACTGTACAAACAGGTTTCCCTGAAAATAAGAATTCCAGAGAATGTCACTGTGCTTGTCTATCAGCCTTCTGGCAATGGTCAGCCCGTTGCCGCGCCCCAGTCCTTTGCTTGTCACTCCTGCATGAACGCCTCTCTCAAGTGTCGCTGTGCGCACCGTGTTCTTTATCAGGATCTGCATGTTTCCTTCCTGTTCCCGGAGTTCCAGTTCCACATGACCGTCCTCCATCTGCTCGACCTCCTCCATCGCGTTGTCCAAAAAAATCCCAATGATCCGCACAATATCCGATACATCCACGCAGTGTGGAAAATACGTATGGTCGAGCATGGTCACAATGCGGATATCCTCCCCTGCTGAGATTCCCTGCAGCAGTTTATAGTGCAGAAACGCCTCCAGCGTCTCATTCTGCAGCATCTGCAGCTGTACATACATATCATTCTTTTGGATTTCCGACTGTGCAAACGGTGCTATCTGAGAATAGTAATATTCCTGAAGCGGGGCATCTCCGTTTCTTCTTACGAGTTCGCCCATTGTCAGAAAGATATTCTTCATATCGTGCTTTATCGCCCTGATCTCCTGCATATTCTCATTCATTTTCCGATGATAAAGCTGCATATGCTCCTGTACTTTTTCCTGATATTCCAGATGCTCTTTAAGCTGCACCGTTTTTAAAAGCATCTTCAGGTAAAACAACTGCATGCCCAGAAATGCTATGATAAAAATCGCTACCGTACCCATTCGAAACGGCATCCGTTCCGTATCGTAAAACATGCCCACGATGTCAAGCAGAAATAAAACAACAAACAGCATAACGGGAACAGCCAGCAGGTACGCACCAATCTCTTCGTATTTTTCACTCATTTCCTGTGCTTTCGCGAAATAATAGTGGAGTCCTCTTTTCAGCAGAAACATCAGCAGCGCAAAGATCAGCAGGAAACAGAACGTGATCAAAAGCAGGCAGAAAAATTTCTGTACCCTGTCAAAATCATACTTCCTTGCAATATTATAATAAATCTGCAGAACCTTCCCCTCAAAGATCATCTGATAAACACAGTAACAGATCGTTGCAGAGAACAGCGTGAGAAGGCATGGCATCGCCTGCTGTTTTGCAGAATGGTATCTCCGCTGCACGATTACAAGCAGCAGTATCCATCCGATAATCAGCAGCATGCTGCGGCAGTACAGCGCATGATAGCTGTATTTCTGCAGCAGAAACAGTACAGTGCCCAGGAGCAGGTAATCACTCACAGAAAGTTTCAGGTAGCCGACCGCCCAGACAGAGAGCACAGTCGCAAAAATAAGAAGAAATAAGACTGCTTCCCAGCTTTTGATCCAGCTGATCGATTTCAGAAAATATCCCGGATAGAGAAAGAGTACTATCCCGCAGGATACCAGAAATCCGGCTGCAAGTTCGAGTCTCGGCCTGTTGATCCTGGTCCAGATCCTGTACCATGCCAGCGCGGCAGCCAATATCATTCCATTCACGAGTAACAGTTTGACAACCTGCCATACGAAGTACCATCCAATTATTCCAGCCACCGTTTCACCTCATTTCGCATCCGAACCGAACATGGAATTAGTTCCCCGTTTGCAAGCTTGAGCATACCCTGCTGCATCCCCACCATATACCGCTTACTTGCAACAACAGACCGGTGAACCTTCAGAAAATCATCTCCAAGCATCCCCAGCACGCGTTCTATGGTATCTCTCACCGTCACCGCTGAGCCATCCATCGTATGGTACGTCACCCCATGTGACACGGCCTTTTCCGCTTCCACATAGAGGATGCTGCTCTTCCTGACGTTCACCGTCTCACCAATCCCGATCGTCAGAACCAGCAGATCTTTATCCTCCGTCTTTTTAGCTTCTCCCCAGACGGCTGACGCCATCCGGATATAGCGGCCAAACCCCTCCTTCAGATTTCTCATATCCGTTGTCTTTTCCAGAAACCCGAAGGGTTCCACCCCGCTTTGCAGAACCTGCATCGCCATCTCCTGATGATTCGTAACAAACACAATCTTGGATGCCTGACTCAGTTCACGAATCTTACGTGCAACATCCATTCCATTTAACCTGCCGGCACCAAAGTCCAGATCCAGGAACACCAGATACTCTCCCGGGTTCTTCTGTATATATCGAAAAATCTCCAGACTCTCCATTGCCACACAGACAATCTGTGCATCCAGCTTTTTCTCTGCAATTTCCTCTTCTATCTGCTGCCCTGCCAGCTTCAGGATGAACGGATCGTCATCACACAACATCACCTGAATCATAAATGTCTCCTCTTTCAGCTTGTTTTTTTCTAGTGTACCACATCTTGACATGCAAAACAAAATAAGAGTACAATGGAGTTCCGTAAACTACAAATCATGGAGGTATTGCTGATTATGAATAAAAAAGAAACTCTGGAAATCCGGAAACAGTTCACTCCTGAAAACTGTACCATCTCCCGCATCTGTGGATGCTATGTAGATGGTGAGAAAAATATAAAACTGGAAATAAAGGAAGCTTTTGGCTCTGTCCAGGAAGAAGAGGCTTTTAAATATTTTGACATTTTCAAACATACATTATCCGGCAGCATTGGAAAAAATCTGCTGAACATGGAATTTCCGCTTGAACAGGAGATGCCGGATGGAACACAAGCATTTCTCATGAAGCTGAAAGGCAGCCGTCTGGAGGATGATATACTGGTGGAAGAATTTTATCAGAAAGTCATCGATCATTATACATACGGTACAAACTACTACATTATTCTGATTCACGCAGCCTACGATATTCCAGGCAAGTCCTCCGACAATCTGGAAATGTTTGATGCTTCCGACAATGTCTATGAGTACCTGCTGTGCAGCATCTGCCCGGTCAACCTCTCGAAAGCCGGGCTGTGCTATAATACAGAAAAAAACAGTATTGAAGACAGAATCCGCGACTGGATTGTGGCAGCCCCCATCAGCGGTTTCCTGTTCCCCGCCTTCAACGACCGCAATACCGATATCCACAGCATTCTCTATTACTCCAGGAACCCGGAAGAACTGCAGCAGGATTTTATCGACAATGTGCTCGGCTGTACGCCGCCGCTCTCCGCCTCCGGCCAGAAAGAAACGTTTCAGAATATGATCGCGGATGCCCTGGGGGACGACTGTCATTATGAGGTGGTGAAAAATCTGCATGAAAACCTGCACGAGATGGTCGAGGCGGGCAAAGACAATCCGGATCCCCTGACCCTTTCGACACATGATGTACGCTGCGTTCTGGAGGAGAGCGGTGTCCCGGATGAGAAGATTCAGTTCTTTGAGAAAGAATTTGAAGAGGTGGTAAAACCGGACACCCCGATCCTGGTATCCAATATTGCAGAGACCCGGAAATTCAGTATCGAGACTCCTGATGTGGTCATAAAAGTCAATCCGGAGCGTATGGATCTTGTGGAGACACGCGTCATTGACGGCCGTGCCTTCCTCGTGATTCCCGTGGATGACTATCTGGAAGTCAACGGAATGCCGGTGAGTGTGGACGCACCTGCATCGGAAGAATCCGCTGACAACTCCTCCGAAGAAGCGGCAGCCACTCTTTCTGAATAAGACCAGAAACCCGCCAGAGGAAGAGCCTATGTTCATTTGTCGCGTCTTAACTCCCTGACAGGGCTCCCCCGGGGAGTCACCTTCTCCGTGAAAGGCACCTGGTCGGAAGCATACGCATACGGCAGCTTTCTGCTCCACTATCTGGGTATGGCTCCCGTGTGTTTTTCCATCACCAGTCCGGACAGTGACTGCAGCCGTCAGATCCTGCTGAATCTTGCCGGGCAATATAAATGCCCCCAGACTCTGGAGGCAGATATGTTGAAAACACCAGGAGAGATTGTTCTCGCAGACGGATGTACCATCGCAAAACTGAAACTTATGAATCACATTTTCTCGGGCATTGAAAACTCACTTCCCGGAATGGGCTATATCAACGTCACATCAAAAACCCACCTCGGCATTCGAGGTGCCCTGTTTCTCCTGGAACAGATATTAAACGGACTTACTTATTCTTATTGACCGATCTTGCCATAGCAGTGCGGCCTGCGGTCCCGGTAGAGTCCCCACTCCAGCCGGCAGTCCGCCGCCTGCCTCAGATCGATTTCGGAGATCAGGATCTCCTCTTTATCTCTGGATGCCTGTTGAACAACCTCCCCAACTTCATCCGTAACAAAAGAGGAACCATAAAACAGAAGAGAAGAACACTGTCCGCCATTCTCGGCGTGGGGTTTCACTTCCTCAAGACCGATCCGGTTCGCGGCGATCACCGGCACGATATTGGCAGCCGCATGCCCCTGCATGGTCCGCCGCCAGTGCGGCATACTGTCGCAGTCCAGGATCGGTTCACTGCCGATAGCCGTCGGATACAGCAAAAGCTCCGCTCCCATCAGTGCCATACATCTGGCAGTCTCCGGGAACCACTGGTCCCAGCATATGCCTACACCGACCGTACCAAATTTAGTCTTCCACACTCTAAATCCCGTGTTTCCGGGTGAAAAATAGAATTTTTCCTGATAATAATGGTCATCCGGAATATGTGTCTTGCGGTAAACCCCCAGTATACTGCCGTCGGCGTCTATCACCGCAACCGTATTATACAGGCAGTTCCCATCCTGCTCGTAAAAGCTGACAGGGATTACCACGCCGAGCTCACGCGCCGTCTGCTGGAAATGGAGCACTGCGTCATTCTCCATCACCGGTTTGGCGAACCTGTAATAACTGTACCGCCGTTCCTGGCAGAAGTACTGCCGTTCAAACAATTCCGGCAGTAGGATAATTCCCGCCCCCAATGCGGCTGCTTCCCGTACCATACCATCTGCTTTTTCTATATTTTCCTTTATATCACGGCTGCAGCTCATCTGCACCGCTGCCGCTGTCACTGCTCCTGTCATAAGACTTCACACTCCTTCCTGCACTGCACCGTACCTTTTGCGGCACGAATCTGGAATCTGCTGAGTGATGCAATGGATATTGCCGCCGCCCAGCAGGATATCCCGGGCATATACTGGTTCCACGTTCCGTTCTGGAAACAGTTTTCCCAGAAGTTCCACTGCCCCCTGATCATGCTCGTCTCCGAACTGCGGAACAACGATACTGTCATTGGCAATATAAAAATTCACATAGCTTGCCGCCAGCCGTTCACCCTCCCGCCGTTCTTCCTCTCCCTCTTCGTAAACATATCCCGGCAGATCTTCCGCCGTGACACATACGGGAACTTTGGGAACCGGCAGGCGGTGTATGAGAAGCTGCCTTCCTCTGGCATCCGTCTGACTCTCCAGCACTTCCAGACAGCTCCTGGAATAGCGGTACTGGGGATCGCTTTCATCGTCAGTCCACGCCAGCACGACCTCGCCCGGGCGCACGAAAGCACAGACATTGTCCACATGCTCGTTCGTCTCGTCCTGCCAGATCCCATGGGGCAGCCAGATGATTTTTCGAGCCCCCAGCCACATCCCCAGCTGTTCTTCAATCTCCTGCCTGGTAAGATTTGGATTGCGCCCCTCACTCAGCAGACATGCCTCCGTGACCAGCACCGTACCCTCCCCGTCGCTGTGGATGGCTCCTCCTTCCAGTACAAAAGGATGGGCATCATAGCATTCAATTTTCAATTTCCTGCAAAAGGCGGATGCCACCTGGTCATCCCGCTCCCAGTGGTCGTACAGCCCGTCGGCTTCTCCGCCCCAGGCGTTGAATCTCCAGTCGACGCCGCGCAGTTCCCCTGCGTCATTGATCACGAAGGTAGGACCCGTATCTCTCGCCCAGGCATCGTCTGTCTCTATCTCGATAATCTGTACCTGCCCGGGCAGCATACTGCGTGCCTGATCGAAATGGGCTCTGTCCGTCAGCATATAGACAGTTTCACTGCGCGCGATGATCTTTGCCACCTCAGCAAATACCTTCTGTGCGGCTCTGGCTTTGAAAGGCCACGAACCCGGCCGCACCGGCCATACCATCATACAGCCCTGATGGTGCTCAAATTCCCCCGGCATGATGAAACCATCTTCCCGGGGGTTTTTCATGTTATCAAAAGCCACAAGATATCTCCTTTTCTATGAAAGTCTTCCTTTGAAATCCTCATATCCGAAAGTCCTGACGATCCGGCAGCTGCCCTCCCCGTCCATCACTGCGATTGCCGGCAGCGGTATGCCGTTGAACGTATTATTTTTCACCATGGAATAAATGGCCATATCCTCAAAATACAGTTTATCCCCCACTGATACCGGGTGTTTAAAAGAATAATCCCCGATGACATCTCCCGCCAGACACGTATTGGAAGACAACCGGTACGTGTATGGCTGCTCCCCTGCCTCATACGCATCGCGCAGAGGCGGACGGTACGGCATCTCCAGTACATCCGGCATATGACAGGCGGCAGAGGCATCCAGGATCAGTGTCTGAATACCATTGTCCACGATGTCCAGCACCTCCGTCACCAGATAGCCGGCATTCAAAGCGACTGCCTCCCCCGGTTCCAGGTAGATTTCCACATCATACGTTTCCCTCACGCGGCAAATGCATTCCCTGAGCAGTCTTCGGTCATAATCAGGACGCGTAATGTGATGTCCCCCGCCCATGTTCAGCCATTTAACCTGATGCAGATATGCTCCGAATCTTTCTTCCACCGCTTCAAGGGTTCTGGCGAGTGCATCGGCGTTCTGCTCACACAGCGTATGAAAATGAATCCCGTCGATAAGTGGAAGCAGATCCTCCCGGAAGTTCGCCTTCGTGACACCAAGCCTCGATCCCGGCGCGCACGGATCATAGAGCGCATGCTCTCCCTGCGTCGAACACTCCGGATTCACGCGGATACCGATGCTGCCCTCCGGACAGCGTTCCCGGTATTTCAGCAGCTGTGCAAAGGAATTAAAGATAATATGATCACAGATTTTTGTGATTTCTTCAAAGTCTGACTCCTTATAAGCCGGAGAGAAGATGTGCGTCTCGCCACCCATCTCCTCATGTCCCAGCCTTGCCTCATAGAGGCCGCTGGCCGTCGTCCCGCTGATATAGGCTTTGATCAGCGGATACTCATAAAACATGGAAAAGGCTTTCTGTGCCAGCAGAACTTTACAGCCTGTCTCCTGCTCCAGACCTCTTAAGATCCTCAGATTTTCTTCCAGTTTTTTTTCGTCCACCACATAGCATGGGGTGGGAAGATCGCAGATCCTCATCACGCAACCGTCTGCGGATTTTCGCAGACTACCCATGGGAGTCCGAATCGGTTCAGTGCGTCCATATAAGGATCCGGATCAAATTCTTCCACGTTAAAGATACCAGGCTTCTGCCATGCTCCGCTTACCACCAGCATGGCTCCGATCATAGCCGGAACACCGGTCGTGTAGGAGACTGCCTGCGATCCGACTTCCCTGTAGCATTCCTGATGATCGCAGACATTGTAGATATAGATGGTTTTCTCTTTTCCATCCCTGATCCCTGTAAAAATACAGCCGATGTTCGTCTTGCCGACTGTCCGCGGTCCAAGTGACGCGGGATCCGGCAGCAGCGCTTTTAAAAACTGGATCGGCACAATTTCTTTTCCGTCAAAAGAAACCGGGTCTGTTCTCAGCATCCCCACATTTTCAAGACATTTCATGTGCGTCAGATAGCTCTGGCCGAATGTCATAAAGAAGCGGATCCTCTTAACCCCCGGAATGTTTTTCGCGAGAGATTCAATCTCCTCGTGATGAAGAAGATACATGTCTTTCTTACCAACCTCCGGAAAATCATACTCCCTTTTGATACTCATGGGTTCTATCTCAACCCATTTTCCATTTTCCCAGTAGGAACCCGGTGCGGATACCTCCCGCAAGTTGATCTCCGGATTGAAGTTTGTCGCAAACGGATAACCGTGGTCGCCGCCGTTGCAGTCCAGAATATCGATGGAATGAATCTCATCAAAATAGTGTTTCAGTGCATACGCCGTGTACACACTTGTGACACCCGGATCAAATCCGCTGCCTAAAAGCCCTGTGATCCCTGCTTCTCTGAATTTATCCTGATACGCCCACTGCCAGGAGTAATCAAAGTAAGCCGTAAAGCCAAGTTTCTTACAGCGTGCCTCATAGATTTCTCTCCAGGCGGGATCTTCCGTATCCTCCGCCTCATAGTTGGCAGTATCGATATAATGTACACCCGTCTCCACACATGCGTCCATGATCGTAAGATCCTGATACGGAAGTGCCACATTCAATACGGCATCCGGTTTCCAGTCCCTGATCAGGCTGATCACTTCCTGCGTATTGTCCGCATCTACCTGAGCCGTTTCAATCTTTGTCTCTGTCTTTGGCTGAAGCTCTTCTTTCAGCGCATCACATTTTTCTTTCGTACGGCTTGCGATCATAATCTCTGTAAATACATCGCTGTTCTGACAGCATTTGCAGATGGCAACACGCGCCACACCGCCGCATCCGATAATCAATAATCTGCTCATATTCTGTGTTCCTCCTCTTCCAGTAAATCCTCGACGTACCGCGGCAGCATAAACGCCCCGATATGCAGGTTCGCCGTATAGTACCATGTCTTCAGTTTCCGTTCCCGCCACTTCTTTCCGTCAAAATCTTTGATCGGGTGATATTTTTTCGAGGCGAAGCCGAACAGCCAGTAGCCTGACGGACACGTAGGGATATGTGCCTGATAGACCCGGCTGATCGGAAAGCTTCTGTATACCTTGCGGTGCATGCTCCGGCATGCCATTTCGTCCTCATCGTAGAATGGACTGCCGTGCTGATATACCATGATGCCGTCCTCCTTCAGAGCACGAAAGCCTGCCCCGTAAAATTCCTTGGTAAACAATCCTTCCGTATATCCGAACGGATCCGTAGAGTCATTGATGATGATGTCATACACTTCCGTACATTTTCTCAGAAACCGCAGACCGTCCTCGTGAAAGATCTTCACCCGTTCATCCTCCAGCCCCCGTGTCATATCCGGAAAATACTTCCGGCAGACCTCCATGAACATTTCATCTGGCTCTACGACGTCAATCTCTTCAATTTCCGGATAATGACAGAACTCACGGGCAACGCCGCCGTCTCCCCCGCCGATGATCAATACCTTCCTGGCATTCGGATGCACCGACATGGGTACGTGTGTCACCATCTCATTATAAATAAATTCATCCGCATCGGAGAACAGGATATCTCCGTTCAGCGTCAGGAATCTTCCGAACTCCGGTGATTCAAAGACATCGATGCGCTGATACTCACTCTCTCCGGAAAACAGCTGCTTCTCCGTTCGGATCGATAATTTCACATTCTGTGTATGTATTTCCGAAAACCACATTTCCATGCCGTATCACTCCTGTATCACATTCAAATTTTCCACTTGCAGATCTTCCGTCCCCTGCAGAGAACAGCCTTTTTCTTTTGCAAATATAATATAATCGATAATTTCCTGGGTAATGCGCTCACCAGGAGCCAGAATCGGTATTCCCGGGGGATAACACATCACAAATTCACCACAGACCTGCTGCTGTGTCTGCTCAATCGGCATCAGCTTCCTTTTTGCATAAAATGCCTTCTGCGGTGAGATCACAACCTCCGGCTGTATATACTCTCCTGCAATCAGGTCGCTTCCGTCCCTCTCGTATAACCGTTTAATATCAGCCAGTGCTCCCACCAGCCGTTCGATGTCACGGATTCTGTCACCGATGGAAATATAGGCTAAAATGTTGCCAATATCTCCGAATTCAATCTGAATGTCGTACTCATCCCGCAGCAGATCGTACACTTCGATTCCCGTAAGCCCAATCCCCTGTGTATAGACAGACAGCTTTGTCACATCAAAATCGTAGACGCTGCCGCCGTTGATCAGCTCTTTTCCATATGCATAGTATCCGCCGATCGCATTGATTTCATTCCGTGCATACTCTGCCATCTGTACAACCTTCGCAAAGGACTCTCTTCCCCGCAGCGCCAGATTTCTTCTCGAAATGTCAAGGCTTGACAACAGCAGATAAGACGCGCTTGTCGTCTGCGTCAGGTTGATGATCTGACGGATATACTCTGCATTCATGCTGTCACTTGCCAGCAGGATGGAGCTCTGTGTCAGGCTCCCCCCCGACTTATGCATGGATATCGCTGTCATATCAGCTCCTGCCGCCATGCCGGAGACAGGCAGATTCTCACCAAATGATAAATGTGTACCATGAGCTTCATCAACGAGCACTTTCATCCCCGCCTCGTGCGCAATCTTTACAATCGAATGCAGATCGGAACAGATACCGTAATAGGTAGGATTGTTGACAAGAACTGCAACTGCATCCGGATTTTTCCTAATCGCATCTGTGAGCCGGTCCGCCTCCATGCCGAGTGCAATTCCGATTCGCTCCTGTACTTTCATATCGACATATACAGGAACCGCTCCGCACAGAACAAGTGCATTGATCGCGCTCTTATGCACATTCCTCGGCAGTATGATCTTATCACCGGCTTTGCACACAGACAGTATCATACTCTGTACCGCCGAGGTGGTCCCTCCCACCATTAAAAACGCATGATCGGATCCGAAAGCCTCTGCCGTCAGCTCCTCCGCCTCCCGTATCACGGAAACAGGATGGCAGAGATTGTCAAGGGGTTTCATGGAATTCACATCCAGGCTGACACATTTATCACCCAGCAGTTCAGCCAGTTCAGGGTTCCCCCTCCCCCTCTTGTGGCCCGGCACGTCAAACGGCACCACTCTTTTTTTTCTTAACACTTCAAGCGCCTCGTAGATTGGCGCTGATGTCTGTCGATTCCTGTTCATATTTTCCCCCTTCTGTCTGCCCCATATAAGACGCCGTATGAACTGTTACAAAAAATAAGCAGATGAAAAATTCATCTGCTTACCATCAATCTATCTATTTACGTTTTTTATGCTTTATCCAAATAGAATTCAAACAGACTGCATTTGTTTTCCGGGTATAAATAGCAAATATAAAGTTACGTACTCTTATTGACCGTTTCACAAGATGATGCGTATTCACGCTGATTATAAAGTAATCAACTTATAAAATTTGAGCTTTTAACTCAATCAATAATGCGGCTTCTTATCCGCGCTCGGCAACCGATCCCGCCTGTCCGTCCGGCTTATGATTTTGGATCATATATTTGCTTGAAAACAAAATAATCTTATGCTTTCTATAGCCCCTTTACTTTAACATAAAACAATTTCCCCTGTCAACATATTTTCGCCATGCACCCGCCCATTTCAGATCCTGCATACAGACGTTGCTATTTTCTCTGTAAATGCCGCATCGTGCTCCACAAAAAGCAAGGTCGGTTTCCACAGAAGCAGCAGATCTTCAATCTGTATCCGTGAATACACATCGATAAAATTCAGCGGTTCATCCCAGATGTAAAGATGTGCACTTTCACAGAGGCTCCCTGCAATCAGTACTTTTTTCTTCTGCCCCTCGCTGTAGGACTCCATATCTTTTTCAAGCTGAACCCTCGAAAAATCAAGCTTGCGCAGGACAGTCTTAAATAAATGCTCTTCAATGCCGGATTCCCGGATATATTCAGAAAGACTTCCTTTAAGATGCGAAGTATCCTGGGATACATAGGAAATCTTCAGTCCACTTCCGACTTTCAGCTCACCGCGGTATGTGATCTGTTCTCCCAGTATCAATTTTAAGATGCTGGATTTTCCACATCCGTTTTTTCCCTGCACGGAAATGCGCTCGCCTCTTCTGACGACAAGATTCACACCACTACAGACTTCGTGTTTTCCGTAATACAGTGTGAGATCTTCCGATGAGATCAGGGCATCTTTATGATATAACAGAGGCTCCATCCTCAGGATATCCGGATCTTCCTGATTTCTCAGAAGCACCTTTTTTTCCTGAATCGCCTGTTCCTGCCGGCGTGCAAGGTTTTTCCTTCTCTGCTGCATTCGCCTGGATTTTTCGCCGATATAATCCCGGTTCGCTACATGCTGTCCATTTTCCATCGATTTTTTTCCGATTTTGGTGGATTCCACGGCGTCCCCCCAGCGCTTTGTCCGGTCTGCTGCGGCTGAAAGCCTCCGTATATCTTTTTTCAGCCGCTCATTCTCAGCCAGTTCAAACGCATCCCGCATCTGACGGTTCTGATACCAGGAGGAAAAGTCTCCTTTCTGTACTTCGATATCCGATCGGTTGAATGCCAGCACATGATCGATACACCCATCCAGAAATGACCGGTCATGTGACACCATCAGGAACCCTTTCTGTCTGCGCAGGAAGGCGCTGACGAGCATTCTGGATTCACGGTCCAGATGATTGGTCGGCTCATCGATCAGCAGAAAGTTTCCCTCCCGCTGGAACAAAACCGCCAGCATTACTTTAGTCTGTTCTCCATAGGACAGTGTATGAAACGGACGATACAGAATATCTTCATCTGCGCCGAGTTCTGCCATATCTTTTTTCAGTTTCCAGAGCAGCAGTCCGGGTTCCAGACAGTACATTGCGTCTATGGTATCCAGTTCCCTGCCGGTGACGGGATACGGAAAATAATCAAAACCGACATCGGCAGTGATACTCCCGCTGTATTCCATCTCACCCATCAGCAGCTTTAAAAATGTTGTCTTTCCCTTACCATTTCGTCCAACAACTCCAGTTCTCCAATCCGTATCCACTCTGAATGATACGTTTTGAAATACCGGATCATAACTCTCTTCATACGAAAAGGAAAGATCTGTTACCTGTAGTATTGACATATTTTATCCCTCCTGTATCACATGAATCCTTTCCTGGGATTCACGTGCATAGAGTCCGGTGATCCGTACCCTGACACCGAAGCGCTTTTGTATGCCAGGGAATTTTGAAGAAATTTCCCGGCATGCAAAAAACGGCTGCAAGAACTAACATTCCTGCAGCCGTCTCCGGAACAAAATACGGCGGACCTTCAGACTGAATATCCAGGTGCGGAATGAAATAACATCCTTGCATAAACAGGCATGACAAAAGTACGGGCTCCCGCCGCGTTCTCTTCTTTCATGCGGTTACTTCTGCAAAAATGTTTATTTCATTCTTTCACCCCTTTTTCGTTTAATGTACAAAGTCTATCATGTTTTGTCTGGCAAGTCAACCGGTATGTTATAACACTGCGGTCAATCAGCTCAGCATCCATACTCCCGCTCAAAACGCTGAACATTCTCGCTTTTCCCGATAACTACGATCACATCCCCATCCTGAAACGCGTAGTCCGGGCGAATCTCTGTGTCTGTCTTTCCCCCGTACTCGATTGCGATGATATTCAGGCCGAACTTCTGGCGGATAGGAAAGTCCCGGACACACCTTCCTGTCAGCCTGTCAGTGATCTTGATCTCCGTGATTTCAACATCATTGTCCAGTGATATGTAATCCATGACACTGCTTGTCAGGAGTTTCTTGGCAAGACGCAGTGCCATATCCCGTTCCGGATACACAACTTCCGCTCCGATTTTTTCCAGAACAGCACCCTGGTCCTCACTGATTGCCTTGGCGATCACCCGGTGTACTCCCAGATTCACAACATTCAGAGTGACCAGGATACTGGTATCAATTTTTTCACCGATACACACGATGACGGTATCACAATTCTGTATCCCCATATCTTCCAGGACTTCTTTCGTCAGTTCATCTGCAACGTATGCATAATCAGTATAGACTCTCAGTTCTTTTACTTTATTTTCGTTGTTATCTACAGCGATCACATCTTTTCCGGCAACTGCAAGCTCCTTGGCCAGCGCCATTCCAAACCTTCCCAGTCCAATGACTGCATAAGATGCACTCTCTTTCTTTCCCAGCATTCTTTTTTCCTCCTTAACCTTAACCGATCGTTATATTTTCTTCTGTAAATGTTGCTGATGACGGTGTCTTAAAGTGCCAGATCGTTGCAATTGTCAGCGCCCCGAGTCTTCCGATAAACATCGTAAGAATCACAACCAACTTACTGGATGCAGCCAGATCCGGCGTAATTCCGGTAGACAATCCAACCGTTCCAAATGCAGATGTGATCTCAAACAGAAGCTGCATAAACGTATATTCCGGTTCCAGCAGACACAGGATAAATGTTCCTGCACATACCACCATCGCAGACAGCAGTGTAATAATAAATCCTCTGTGGATCACTTCCAGCGGTATTCTTCTTCTAAACGCGGTACAGTGCTGATTTGTTGCGGCACTTTTAACTGCATGCAGCAGTACAAACAGCGTACTCGTTTTGATACCGCCTCCTGTGGATCCGGGAGACGCGCCGATAAACATCAGCATGATCAGAACAAACAGTCCCGCGTTCGTGAAACTTCCAATCGGATATGTAGAAAACCCGGCCGTTCTGGCGGACACGCTCTGGAAGAATGCACCCAGCCACGTAACATCCTCCGTTGCCTTGAGCAGCAGCGTTCCCGTCAGCAGAAGCACCGCACTCACCGACAGTACAACTTTCGAATGCAGCGACAGTTTACGAAACGAACGGTTTTTCAGGATATCCAGAATAACCAGGAAACCGATACCTCCAAAAATGATAAGTCCCGCTGTCGTCAGGTTCAGAAGAACACTGCTCTGGTAAGGGATCAGATTCTGAAGTCCGCCCAGAATATCAAATCCTGAATTGTTAAATGCCGCCACTGAATGAAACAGGCTGATCCCCAGCGCCTCCAGCGGCGGAAAATCCTGTACAAATACCAGAAAGCTGAGCACCGTTCCTGCCGCCTCAAAACAGAGTGTCATCAGCAGCACTGATTTTACCAGCCGGATCAGTCCTTTTGAATTCCCGACATTCATCGCCTCTTTGACAAGTGTCCTCCCCTTCATTCCAACACGTTTACCTGCGATCAGAATGAATCCGACACCCACCGAGGTAACCCCCAGTCCACCGATCTGAATCAGCAGCGCCACTACTGTTCTGCCAAATACCGTAAAGTGCTCTGCCGTGTCAATGGCGATCAGTCCTGTCACACAGACAGCACTCGTAGAAGTAAACAGCGCATCAATAAAACTCACATCTGCCCCATCATTGACCGAAACCGGTAAAAGTAAAAGCAGTGTGCCCACTGCGATGACTGCCGCGAATCCCAAAACAATCAGGCGCGCCGGCGGCTGTTTCCTGAAAAATGCAATTCCTTTGTTAATCGTCCCCATCTTAAGTTTCCTTTCCCTGTCTTAAAACGCGAAAAAGACACAACTTGTAATAGACTATTACAAGCTATGCCTTATTTCTTATATTATATGTTTTGGTCTATGTCGTCCATTTCAGGTCCCTTCCGGATAAATAAATTATCCGTATTATATAAGATATTACCTCTTAAGTCAAGACCTGTTATGAAACTTTATTATCAGCAGGTGGCGCCTCCGGCATCATGCAGTCTGGCATCCAGTATCTCCTGTTTTCTCCCCAGAATCTCATCTGAAAGAATTTCTTCCTGCACCTTTTCAAAACCAATACGATCGATCGTCTGTGCAAAGCGTTCGCCGGTCTTGCCCTGTTCCCTGTAGAGAAGAATAGCCTTCTCAACCGCACTTAAGACTTCTTCTTTCGTCGCAAAAATTCTATCCAGTGCCCGGCCCTGCGCAACCTGTTTTCCCCATCTTCCGCCTATGTATACCTTGTATCCGCTCTTACCGCTTTCAATCGCATCGAAATGGCAGGTTCCGATACATCTTCCGCAGTTGGTGCATTTTTCTTTGTCTATCTCCAGCATTCCGTCCACTACTTTCGCAGCATTTACCGGACAGGCCTTCTCAACTCCACATTTTTTGCAGCCGTTGCACAGGTCTTCATCAAATTCGGGTACCAGCTGTCCTACGATACCAAGATCATTCAGATCCGGTTTCACACAGTTGTTTGGACATCCGCCAACTGCGATCTTAAACTTATGCGGCAGTTTCACCTGGCGGTATCCCTCATAAAACAGCTCATGGATTTCCTCTGACAGTGCATACGTATCAATCAATCCATACTGGCATGTCGTTCCTTTACACGATACGACAGGACGTACTTTAGAGCCGGTACCACCCGTTGTCATCCCCGCCTTCTCAATAGCGGCTCTGAATGCATCAATTTTTTCAAACGGAATGCCCAGCACCTCTACAGTGAGCCGGGTTGTGAATACCACATCCCCGCTGCCAAATTCTTTTGCAGCTTCGCTGATCGCCTTCATCTGCTCTGCCGTGATCTTTCCATTTTTGGTAATGATCCTTCCTGAAAAGTCATCTGTGCCTTTATTGCTCAGAAAACCAAGTCCCTTTACTCTCTTTTCTTCTTCTTTGCTGACTGTTAACGTTGCCATCTCTTTCCTCCCTGTTATGAAAAATCTTTTCCGTTAAATGTTGTTCCGCCTTCCAGAACACGCGTATTCGTATATCCGTAATGTTTCAGGCGGTTCTGCAGCAGATACGCTCTTTTGCCCTTGGAACATACCAGCAGCAGCTTCTCCTCTTTTCCAAGCCCTTCCACTTCACCTCTTACAGCAGTCAGATCTACGTAAGGTACACCTTCAATGGATGGTGCCGGTGATGCATCGACGATACGGTAATCGCAGGCTTCCCCTTCCGCAAACTGTACAGGTGTGATTGTCTGGAATTCACCTGTCATCTTATTGAGGAGTACATTGACCGTGTGCACAAAAGGATGAATTGCAGTTGAAAACGGTGGCGCATAAGCGAAATCCAAGTGCTCCAGATCCTGTATGGAAGCTTTCATGCTGAGTGCCATCACAGCAATATCCACCATTTTATCTACCGCGCCTTTTCCCAGGCATTGAATTCCCAGAAACTTTCCGGTCTTCATATCCGCAACCATTTTAACAATAAACAGTCCGGCTCCCGGATAATAATGTGCCTTATCATCTACGACGGTTATGACAGATACCGGCTCAAATCCGGCTGCCCTGGCAGCTTCCTCTGAAAGCCCGGTGCGCCCTGCGTTCAGATCGGGCAGTTTTACGATTCCTGTTCCCAGGACACCTGGATATGTTATTTTTTCGCCGCAGATATTCCTCGCTGCAATACGTCCCTCCATATTGGCAGACGATCCCATCGGAGACCATGCATGTTCTCCCGTTATACGGTTTGTCACCATCGCACAGTCACCAATTGCATAGATATCTTCATCATTGGTCTGAAGATATTCATTCACCTTTACGGTCCTGTTGGGCATCAATTCTATGCCCGTGTCGGCCAGAAATCCTGTATTGGCCCGTATTCCAAGTGACAGGATGACGGCATCAGCCTTCAGTGTTCTTTTGTCAGTTTTGACTTTTTCTACTTTTCCGTCACCGAGAATCCCTTCCAGCTTCGTTCCTGTCAGCGCCATGATCCCCTGATCTGCCAGATAATCTTCTGCATAGGCTGCGATCTCACGATCAAATCCAGGCATAATCTGTGATGCCATATCGATCACGGTCACACGGATGCCTTTTTCTTTCAGGTTTTCAGCTACTTCCAGTCCGATAAAACCTCCGCCTGCAACTACCGCCCGTTTGATTTCTCCGCTTTCCACCGCACAGCGCAGTGCTTCGGCATCGTCAGGTGTTCTCATGAAGTACACATGTTTTAAGTCCACACCTTCTACCGGAGGCTTCACCGGAGATGCCCCTGTAGCAATCACCAGTTTGTCATATGTATGGAAAATCTCTTCTCCGGTGTCCATTCGAACTGCCTTTACTGACCTGTTCTCTCTGTCCAGGCCCGTCACTTCCACTCCCGTCTCCACAAGAGCACCTGTCAGCTTGCTGAAATTCTCCGGCGTATTCACGATCAATTCGCTTCTTTCCTGAATTACTCCGCCAACATAATAAGGAAGCCCGCACCCCGCATAAGAAATGTCTTTGCTCATAGTCAGAATCTTAACTTCTGCATCCTGATTTTTCCTTTTTAGTTTTGCTGCTGCTTTCGTTCCGGCTGCAACCCCGCCAATAATTAATACCTTCATGGCTTTGCCCCTTTCCTGTATTTACCTCTTAACAAGAGCATAGCACTTCTTATTCTATATGTAAAATATTATAAACTTATATATGTTATAGATTTTCCCTATATTTAACAATTCCCTGGTTACATGAAGCGCGTCTTTCCGTGTTCATACTGTTCAATGAAGGATCATCGTTGCATGATCTAGTTTTTCTCCCTTCTCTCCCAGCACACCGAGCGGAAATTCCAACGACTCGGCAGTTCGGCAAAGATTCCAGACAAATTCTGTATCATATTTTACATTCACAGATACCTGTCCGGCTCCGTGTTCATGAAAATTACCGGTTGCCGATTTTCCCGGTGATGCTTCATTTGTATTTTTTATCTCTCTCCTGACCCCATATTGTTTTTACACATTATAACACACCTCAGCCTGAAATTCTGAATCTTTCGTGAAAAACGCAAAAAATAGCGAAAAGCGTTTGACTTTGCTTTCCGCTATTTAAGACATTATCATTCATGTATCCTGAAATTTTCAATAGAATCCAAGTCCTCTGGCAGCTGACGCAAATAAAAAGCAGATTACTATTCCGGAAACTGTTGGCACCAGAATGGAGACCAACATCCATTTTATACTTTGTGTTTCTTTCCTGATCGTAAGGCATGTCGTACCACACGGCCAGTGCATCAGCGAAAACAGTATCATACTGCCTGCAGTAACCCAGGTCCATCCGTTGTCCTGAAGAATACTTTTCATCGTATTAAGATTCTCAATCTCTGTCAAACTGCCCTGAGCCAGATACGCCATCAGCATAATGGGGATTACAATTTCATTTGCCGGCATTCCTAATATAAAGGCAAGAAGGATAACGCCGTCCATCCCCAGCAGACGTCCAAATGGATCGAGTACATCTGCACAATGTGAAAGCAGCGTCATATCGCCCACAGTTATGTTTGCCAGAACCCAGATGAACAGCCCTGCCGGAGCCGCAATTACAACCGCCCTGCCGAGTACAAATAAGGTCCGGTCCATAATGGATCTTATAATCACCTTTCCAACCTGAGGCCTTCTGTATGGAGGCAGTTCTAATGCGAAAGATGATGGGATCCCTTTTAGTATTGTCTTCGACAGTATCCTGGATATCACAAAAGTCATCACAATCCCAAATACAATCACTGCTGCCAGAAGTACCGCGGACAAAAAGGAAGAAAAGAGACCGGCGGCACCTCCGATCAAAAACATGGATATAATAGAAATGATCATAGGAAAACGTCCGTTGCACGGAACAAAATTATTTGTAATAATCGCAATCAGCCGCTCTCTCGGCGAATCAATAATCCTGCAGCCGGTCACACCTGCCGCATTACATCCGAATCCCATGCACATCGTCAGCGCCTGTTTTCCGCAGGCACAGCATTTTTTAAAACAATGGTCCAGATTATATGCGATACGCGGAAGATACCCAAAGTCCTCCAAAAGTGTAAACAGCGGAAAAAAGATGGCCATGGGCGGCAGCATAACAGATATTACCCATGCCAGTACCCGGTAAATCCCAAAAATAATCGGCTCATAGAACGCCGCAGGCAGCTGTGCCCATACTGCAAAATCCAGCATACGGCTTTCCAGCCAGAACAATCCTCTTGACAATAACTGGGAAGGCACATTTGCACCGCTGATCGTTATCCAGAACACTGCAAACAACAGCAAAAACATAATCGGAAATCCGGTCGTCGGGCTCGTAAAAAGATGGTCCAGCTTCCTGTCTTTTACTGCATATTCTTTATCCTGATAGCAAACTGATTTATGCCCGATCTCCTCTGCCTTTTGAATAAAAGCAGACACAATTGCGTCTTTCAGTACTTCTTCTGTATAGCCTTCCCCGGCGAGCTGTTCTTTTTCTTCCCTCAGCAGTTCTTTCACTGATTCTTCTTTAAAAAAGGCTCCGTATTCGCGTTCCATTGAACTTAGCAGACTCTCATCAGCATCCAGTAATCTTGCACAGATCCAACGAAGATTTTTTTCTCTTCCAACATATTTTTCAACTTCTGTCATAAGTGAAGCTATCGCTTTTTCAACAGCTGCATCATAAGTGACAGTCAGATGACGGCATTCCTCACTCTGATTCATTAATTTCCTGAGACAGACAAAAATTTCATCAAGCCCTTTATTGGCCCTTGCCGTTATCCCGATAACCGGCGTTTGCAGAATTTCAGACATGGTATCCAGGTCCACATGTATTCTTTTTTTGCCGGCCTCATCCATCAGATTGACACAGACTACAACTCTCTTTGTCGCCTCCATGACCTGAAGTACAAGGTTCAGATTGCGCTCCAGACAGGTGGCATCACAAACCACAACTGCTGCATCCGGGTTTTCAAAACAAATGAAGTCCCTGGCTATTTCTTCTTCTTCAGAATGTGCCAGCAGAGAATAGCAGCCCGGAAGATCGATCAAATGAAAACTCTGACCGCCCCGGATGCAGGTTCCTCTTGCATTGCTGACTGTTTTGCCCGGCCAGTTTCCTGTATGCTGTTTCACTAACAGACAAAACATTCTTTATATTTCTGTTTAACACAGAATACTTTTCCTTTCATCCGGGGATTCTATTTCAGAAAGGATGGTGCTCTATGCAGGAACAAGCCAATAAAGACAGACAGGAACTTCCATACAATACCCTCAATGGTCCTGAAGTGACAGTGCCAAAAGAAACCTGGGTCACAGAACCCCTGCCGGAATCAGAACGGCCAAGAAAAGACGGACCAGGAGGAGACTGATCATGGCATCTTATGTATCTCCCGAAGTTCGGGAAAAATTTGAAACATTATCTGTCGATCTAAAGAATATGATCCTGGAACGGGATGTGCGTCTCGAAAACATCCATGATCTGATACGCGTTTTAGAAGAAATCGTTGCAGATAATGAAGTCAGTTAAACTTTGAGTGCCGGTGCAGACAGACAGCACCGGCATCTTTTTTCTGTGATGCCTCACGTTTTATTTTCCCGCTTTATAACACTGGTGACAGCTATATTAAGTCCGTATTTTTCTCCCAGAATCTGATAGAGTATCTGGTAAACCATTTTCACATCATAGGTATTGGTTTTTCTGACTTTATTCATCAAGTCTCCCTCCCCTCTGATAAATTCTATGAATTGCTGCCTGTACTACTTTCCTCACATGGTACTTCTGGACATAACCTCGGCAATACAATAATAAAAAACAGGAATGATATTATGAAACTGCTGCGCTGTGCTGTCTATATCCGGGTATCCAGTGATGAACAGGCAAAATACGGAGATTCAATGCGCGATCAGAAGGAACGGGGGATCGAGTACATAAAAACCAGAAAAGATGCCATACTTCAGGGAATCTATATCGATGACGGGGTTTCCGGCCAGAAACTGGACCGCGGTGACTTTTCCAATCTGATGGGTGCCGTCAAGAATCAGGAGATCGATCTGATCGTCTTCACCAAGCTGGACCGGTGGTTTCGTAATCTGAGGCATTATCTGAACACGCAGGCAATGCTTGAAGAAAACGGTGTTGCATGGATCGCTATCGATCAGCCGTATTTTGACACCTCGACGCCTCATGGCCGTGCCTTCGTAGCACAATCCATGATGTGGGCAGAACTGGAAGCTCAAAACGATGGTATCCGTATCCGCGACGTATTCCGGAATAAAGTTAAGTACGGAGAAGTCATTACCGGAAAAGTTCCACGCGGATACCGGATTCAGGATAAACATCTCGTACTGTCGGATGAAGCACCGGCAATCCGCGACAGCATCATGTATTACCTTAAAACAAACTCCCTGAATGCAACACTGCGGTATATGAGTGAGGAATATCAGATTATCATGACGCTGCAAAATTTAAAAAGCAGCATTCTCAAAAATGAAAAATATACGGGAAAATACCGTGGAAACGAACACTACTGTCCCCGTCTGATCACAGACGAAGATTTTGCCCGGATTCAAAAAGCGCTGTCAAGAAACATCCGGTCACACCAGAAATATGACTATCTGTTTTCAGGACTCCTCAGCTGTGCAGAATGCGGATCAAGGCTGAATGCCTGTCAGATCCATGTCGTTGTAAAAAGAAACAGCGGCAAAATATACCGGTACTGTTATCCGGCTTATCAATGCAGGCAGCACGCTGCTTCCGGAACTTGTTCCATGAAGGGAAAAATCCGTGAAACACAGATTGAAAAAGCTCTTCTGGAGACTTTAAAAGAAGAATTGGAGACATATAAAGCTGTTGCAAAAATTTCGGAAAGCCGTACGGTTGACAACCGCCCCCGGAAATCTGCCATAAAAAATAAAATGCAGCGCCTGAAAGAACTGTATCTGAATAATGCTATTTCTATCGATGAATATAAATCAGACAGGTTGAAACTGGAGCAGGAGCTCTGTTCCCTGCCGGATATCGAAAAGCCGTCGAAAAACGTAACTGACTTTAAGGAATTCATGGAATATGATTTTAAATCCCTGTATGATTTACTGGAAAACGCTGAGAAACGCAGATTCTGGCGGAGCTTTATTTCAGATATACGTATCTCAAAAAGCTCCGCCAGAACGTGTTACATGGATGTTTCCTTTTTATAATTTTGTTTTGCCTTTAAGTGAGAGATCCTGTATGCTGTTTCATCCCGGTTAACGCGTTAAACACCGTACTCTTCCCCACATTGGGATTTCCAGCCAGCGCAACTGTCATACTCATTGAACCACCATCCTGACTCTCACCTGTCTTGAATCTTCATCCCGCAAAGCAATCACCGCCCTGCGTATTAAATAAGCTGTCGGATCTCCCATCGGGCTTTTTCCCACACACTCAACTGCTGTTCCATCAATCAATCCGATATCCTGCAGCCGCCTGCGCATATTGCCGGAAGTCATAAGCCTGACCACAACAGCTTTCTCACCTGGCTTGAGCTGTGACAACCGTAAATCCATCTCCACATTTGCCCTCCTGCTTCAGCATTTCCTTATGATTACTGTATGAAGCCGCAAATGTTTTTGTTAATCTTCAGTCTGGCCATTTTCCATCAGTACAGAAAGATGCGGATTATAAAGATACGGAGATCTGGGGGCTTCTAGCATATCTTCTATTTCATGCTCAAACGAAATTATTTTTTTTAAGTATGCATTTACAATGATACTTTTCAGCTTAATTATGAACTTGAACTTTATGTTCATTCACATCACCTCCAGCAAAATTGTAACATAGTGACCCGCAAAAAAAAGCTGGTAAATAATTCAAACCGCCTGCACCAGAGGTTTGGAAAATGATATAGATGCCATTGAAAATGCAGTTGCATATGATTTTAGTAATGGTTTAGTAGAAGGAATAAAAGCAGGCTAAAAATGATTAAGCGTACTATGTACGGCAGATGCAGCCGAGAATTATCAGAAGGAAAGCTGGAATATAAGATTATTAATCTCCTCGTTCAGTTCTTAAAGAGGCTTAAACATTAAATTTAAACGTTTCACTAAAATGTTTTGGGAATTCCTACTCCTGGTTCTGTTGTTCCGAAAGGTCGCCCATGCTATAGTGGCAACTACAAGAAAGTACTACTTCAAAAACAAATAACAAGGAGGAAACATAATGTACGGACAGGAGTTTGAATTTTTTGATCTTTTAGACATTTTCAAAAACAGACAGGAAGTCGAGGGGGGGACAGGCGAGTGTGTAGCTGTTTATGATTACACAGATTTTAACATGCGTTGGATTGAACCGCCGATTCCAATCTACTATGTCTCCACACTCGATGAGAACGGTAACTCTAATGTGGCTCCGATTTCTCTCGGAACCTGCTGCTGGGGAGAGCATCCTTGGGGAAGGCATTACTACACTCTTGGTGTACAGCATACCCGAAACACCAACCGTAATCTGAAACTGAATAAGGAATGTGTTATCAGCTATGCAAACGCAAGACAATTAAGGGAAAGTACCATTGCCTGCTGTCCACTTCCATATGGTATCAGTGAAATGGATGTTGCTAAATTTACCCCGCTTCCATCAAAGAAGGTTAAACCAGCCGGCATCAAAGAGTGTATCTCTAATATGGAAGCACGTGTTGTCAATGAAGTGGAAGTTTCCAATACAACAATCTTCGTTGTTGAGATCGTTGGTATGAGCGTTGACAAGGAAGCCCTTGATCGTGATAGACATAGTAAATATCAGTTGGGTATTGGTGGAACAGACCTCGTATTTGAGATGTCTCTGACTGGAAGCCCGGCACGTATGAACTACGGTCTGATTGACCAGAACAAAATTCTGCCTTGCCCAAGTACGATCGGTGACGAAAAAGAGTGGAAGGGAACCTTTGAATCCTGGATGACTTCCGAGCTTCACAGAGGCCGTATTACAAAGAAAGAGTACAAGAAACTCCTGCTCCTCAACAAGAGCTGGATTCGCAATTCTGATCCTGTTGCGAATGGAGAAGTTAAGCATGAATTGACTGAGCTGCTTAAAGAGATGATCTGGCGTCCAATCAAGGATAATGATTATGTACGTAAAAATGATGTACAGGCGAGAAAAGAACATAACTATGTGCGTAACTCTGTTGGTTACTATGACTTCACACATGAGCTTATGGAAGTTACCGGAAAAGATGCAGCTAAGTTCCTTGACCGTATGATGGTTGGAGGTGTCAGCAAACTCAAGACAACACAGGCTAAGTACATGACTATGCTGAACAAGGACGGCATCATCATCGACGATGTTATTGTATTTCGTCCAGAGGAAGACAAGTACTGGGTTTCTACGCTGAAGATTGACAAGATGTTTATCTGGTTTGACATGAACAAACAGGATGAGGATGTATCTTACAGAGAAATCACCAGTGAAAAAACAATGTACTCCGTACAGGGGCCAAACTCTCGTAAAGTGCTGAATGCGATGCTTGCGAAGGATATTACGGACCAGAAGTTCTATACAATCTGTGACAATGCGATCGATGGTCATCCAGTTAAAATTGCTCGTTGTGGTTATACCGGTGAGCTTGGATACGAGATCTACTGTGATCCGGATAATGAGCTGCTGGTAGAGACTAAGCTCGAGGAGTGCGGAAAAGAGTACAATATTCAACGCATCACTACAGATGTCATCATAACCAGCCTTCCTAAGGAAAAGGGCTATGTTCTGATGAGTGATCTGGAGAGACTGAATCCGCTTGAGGCAGGATTTGACTGGACTATCGATTGGAGCAAGGACTTCATCGGCAAGGATGTGCTTGAGAAAATCAAGGCAGAAGGCGGTCCCGGAAGAACCATGATGGGCTTCATGATTGATGATCCGAGGGCAGCTCTCCAGTTTGAAGGTAAGGTGTTAAAAGATGCAAAGAAAATCGGTCGCATTACTTGCTATACCTACGGATACACAGTAGAGAAGGTTATTGGCTACTGCCTGATTGATGTTGACGCTGCAAAACCAGGTGATACTGTCAACATCCATGGTTATAAGGCAACTCTGACTGATCGCATATTCTATGATCCTGAGAATGCAAGAATCAGAGGGTAAGTAGTAACGTCGGTTACAGAGTATAGTTACATAATAACATGTAACGGAGAGGAGATGGTTGTCGTCAGCCATCTTTTTCTCTTTTTATAGGGATAATTACAGGGTGGCATGTGACCAATCGGGCGGAATATCATGAAGGAGCGCTTCCAGAACCCCCGACAATAAGAAATATGAAAAGGAAGAGACCGTCCCTTACAGAATCTGGATCTTGAAAAATCCCGGATTCTGTGGAATTGTCTCTTCCCTGCTTATCAGGGGTTAAAAATCGGTATTAACCGACACCCCCTGATTCTCTGTTTTTTTATTTCAGTATCTTCATCTTATATCGGTTTTGTTTTACCGGTATCTCAGACAGGTTTTTACGTTCCCGAAGATGTTCCAGCTGCATTTCTCTCTTCCTGATATCTGCCATTCTCCTGCTCACCGGCTGGTATCTGCTGATTTCTTCCCCGCACCTTACACTGCGACCGTTCCGCACGTATTCGATCCCATACTGAACTGCGATGTATAGTTTCAGATACGCATACTGCAGGCTTGTACCAATCCTGTGGATTACAGTACTCTTATAATCCAAACCATCGCTGGCATATGCAGCAATTGCGATTCCAACCAGGATAATGCAGCTGATCCGTAAATAAATACCATATGCCTCCAGCATAAGCTCATCCCCTTTCGCAATACTTTGTTATTATCTTTATAATACCTCCGAAACCTGGAATAGTCAATACATTTGGCTTGGTTTTTTTAACTTTTCAGTTTTTATCATTTCATTTTCCGTCAGAAGACGAATCAGTCCAAACCCCGTCAGCAGGGATGCACTGCAAAGTACCCATTCCCACCCTGCAGGAAGTCCCGGAAATACATCTGCGGCTGAACCGATGATAAACCCCATAATGATCAAATACGTTGGCTGCGGATACCGCTGCATGGCACCTTCTAGTACCTTTGTCGTCAGGACAATCCCAAGCAGCAGGCCAATGCCCATCGGCATGAGAAATCCCAGATCAAACGAACTGATCGCCTTCATTGTATCCTGGTATATCCCCAGCATGAGCAAAAGATAAGAAATGCTGATCCCGGGCAGAATCAGCGCTATCGCAGCAATAAAACCTGCCGAAACCAGAACCAGAATTCCAGTGCTTCCCCCGCTGCTGCCAAACGCTTCCGCTGGAAAGAGTGAAATAAGCATGACAGCAAAGATTCCTCCGATCACATAAACGGGAAGCTTCCAGGAAAATGCCTGTACCTGGGCTTTTTGATACATCATGGGTATTCCGCCTGCCACAGCTCCGAGGAAAAAAAACATCATGGGTTTCGTATATGCTTCTATCAGCGCCAGTAAAGGACTTGCAAAAAGCATCATACCGGCGAGAGCAGCAAAAGTAAACACTGATAAAAAGAGAAAATTCTCTTTTTTCTGCTTTCTGAATGAGCTTACCGATGAGACGAGCCTGTCGTATATGCCAAGGATCATTGCCATAGATCCCCCGCTGACGCCGGGTACCAGCATTGTACCTCCGACAATCAAACCTTTTGCAGCGGTACTGATTCCATCTTTTTTCATCAAAATCTCCTTATTATCATCTTTTAAGTTATATCCGATTATAGAGTTCATACCGTATTGAGGCAAGTGACTTTATATTTATTTAAGAATTTTATACCTATGTATATTATGTTCCCCTCTCTTCTTATTCATCTTTCATTGCTGCACTATTTTCATTATTGTTTTTTGTATAATTTGTATAATTTAAAACCGGAATATTTGTGCAGTATTTGCCAGAATCAAAGACTAGCGAGGATCAGATCGTGAAGCATCATTTCCTTGCCTGTTAACGACAGTGCCATTTTCAGGCACGCTGCTAAAAAAGGTGCCCCAGAGGTTATCTCATAACTCCCGGGTCACCTTCTCAGAGGTTACATATGTCCATTTTGACACTCTTCTGACTCACCTGGTGTTTTTACCGGACGCCGTTTTCCTGTAAATTCTGATACGGTCAGTTTTATCACAGTCACGATGGACACGAGACGTTCATTGAATTCGAACTGCTTTCCGGTCTGACACTGCATCAATATTTCCATCGCCTCTGTTTTTTCCTTCACATCCTCTACCAGTTCAATTCTTCCCTTGCCCATGATGCTGGCATAGCCATATCCGTACTGGCAGGCCACTCTTCCCTGAATCAGTTCATGGTCACAGTCCATCTCAAACGCTGCATTCGAACAGCTTTTGATCAGGTCCAGCTTCTTCCCTCGCATGCCTCCATGCATATAAAACGTCAGTTTTTCACCCTCCAGGGTATAGCCATAATTCATCGGCAATATGTAAATATCATCACCATCGTGCAGCCCGATATGGATTACCTTACATGTTTCCAATACCTGGCGCATTTCTTCAATATCTGTAATTTCCCGATCTCTCCGTCGCATTTTACTCATCCTCCATCTCAAAAGCATATCTTCTGAAGCCTTTACAGCAAATAGGCTTCAGCTCCTGATCTTTTGTTTTTTGATTATTTTCTCTTCTGTTCATTGTTTTCTTTCTCATCTGAATATATCTTTTATAAGCCTTATTGTATCATGAAATACACTGCCTATCAAACAATTCTGATTTTATAATGTTCAAGCCAGTAGTTTATCTGCAGCAGGTATGCAATGAGCTGTGGTCCTGCCATCAGCTGTCCATAAAACGGCCTTCCGTAGTCCGACGGGGTCCGCAGAAAGGCTTCCACCTTTTTCCTGTCAATCAGTGTTCCCAGAGGGGCATTCGGTTCTGATATGACTTCCATCAGCTGATTTTTCAAAAGCTGCTCATAATTTGGATCATACGTCTTGGGATACGGGCTTTTCTTCCTGTACAGGACCTCATAGGGGAGGATCTCTTCACCTGCTGCCCTGAGCAGTCCTTTTACGACACCTCCATGGCACTTCATATCCCACGGGACATTCCAAAGATACTCAATGATACGGTAATCTGCAAAAGGTACCCTTGCCTCCAGCCCTGAATGCATGCTGGTGCGGTCCATCCGGTCGAGCAGCGTCTGCATAAACCACTTTAAATTCAGATAAGAAATCTCGCGCCTTCGTGCCTCCTCAGTGCTCTCGCCATACAGCACAGGCGTCTCATCCACTGTCTTCTGGTAAGCGGCTTTTGCATATTCCTCCAGAGGCAGCTCCCGAAGTACCTCATCCTTCAACAGCATCTGACGCATTTCAAAATCCATCGACCATGGAAATATGTCGGCCTCAAAGCATTCTTTTTTGTGGAACCACGGATACCCGCCAAAGATCTCATCTGCACATTCTCCGGTCAGAGTGACTTTATCATATTGTGCCACCTGGCGGCAGAAATACAGCATGGAAGATTCCACGTCTGCCATACACGGGAGGTCTCTTGCATCCACCGCTTCAAACAGGTAATCATACAGATCCCGGTTCGTGCACTCCAGATAACGGTGGTTTGTCTTGGCAAATTCCACCATCTTGTCAACATACGGCCGGTCCTGGGATGGCTGGAATGAATTGGCCTTGAAATTCTTGTCATTATCCTTAAAGTCAAAAGAAAATGTATCCAGGATTTTTCCCTGTCTTTCACATTCTTTTGCACAGATCGCCGTCACCAGGCTGCTGTCCACCCCGCCGGATAAAAATGTACAGACTGGAACATCCGAGAGCATCTGGCCACGGACGGCATCTGTCACCAGCCATGCTGTCCTTTCAACTGTTTCTTCGTAGCTGTCCGTGTGCGGCTGACTGACTAATTTCCAATAGCAATATGTGTTCATTCCGCTTTTGTCATACTCCATGAAATGTCCCGGCAAAAGCTCTGATATTCCCTTAAATACTCCTTTTCCATATGACTTTGCTGGACCAAGTCCGAAAATTTCGCAAAGGCCTTCCCTGTCCAGTGCTGCCTCCATGCCTGGATACTGCAGGATACCTTTGATTTCTGACGAAAATATCAGCGAATTCTTCTTCACGCAGTAAAATAAAGGTTTCACCCCCGCACGATCCCGGAACAGCAACAGTTTTTCTGCTCTGCCGTCCCAGATAGCAAATGAAAAAATTCCATTCAGGCGTTTCACATATTCCCATCCATAATGCATATAGCCGGCCAGAATCACCTCCGTGTCACTTGTCGTGGACAATTTTATTCCCTCATCCAGTAATTCTCTGCGGAGTTCTGGCATATTATAGATTTCGCCGTTATATGAGATCGTACATTTTCCCGTGCCTTCACACCTTGTCATAGGCTGATGGCCTCCTGCAAGATCCAGGATAGACAGCCGCACATGTGCGAGGGAACAGTGTCTGTCAATATAGATGCCATCCTCATCCGGACCGCGGTGTTTTAATACCCGGTTCATTTTTTTGAGAACCGGCAGCCAATTGCTGCCGACTCTCTGATAATCCTCCGTATAATCACAAAAACCTGCAATTCCACACATAATTAAAATGCCTCCAATATCGGTTGATACTGCTCATTTTCCAGCGCAAGCTGTAGGGTAGGGATCAACATTTCTGTATGGGCAATCAATGAATTCGCCTTCTTGCGGGGATTATCCTGCCCGAACGGGACAAAGAATATGTTTTTAGCATTCAGAAGAAGTCCGATATTCTTCATATTCATGCCGAGAGCATCATTCGTTGAAATCGATATGACGAGCGGTTTATTATTTCTGAGATGTGCTTTAGCTGCCATCAGTACCGGTGTGTCTGTGATACCATTTGCAAGTTTCGCAAGCGTATTCCCCGTACACGGAAAAATCACCAGCACATCCAGCAAACTCTTCGGTCCAATAGGCTCTGCATCCCGGATACACAGAATCGGCGGTTTTCCGGTTATCCTTTCCGCCTTTTCCAGAAAGTCTTCAGCTTTTCCAAAGCGGCTGTCCGTGGTTCGCACCGCATCTGAAAAAACAGTCACCACATCTGCCCCTTCCTCCACAAGATTTCCAAGTTCAACAAAAATTTTATCCAGAGTACAGAACGAACCTGTGATCGCAACACCGACCTTTTTTCCTTTTAATTCCATACTTCTTTCCTTCCCACGCTATTACTATTCTCTCCGTCAGGCATCAATATATGCATCATTTTCAGCTGTCTGTTAATATACGCTGCAAATCCCTCACCGGAAGTCTGAGGTGCGTACCGGCCCGGAAGTCCGGGCACCAGCATTGTCTTTCGCCTCAGCTTTCTTGCACATTCAAAGTCCACTCCGCCTTTCCCGGAAGCGATGTCAATGATCAGGACATCTGCATCCGTTCTCACTAAACTCTCTTCTTCCAGAACCAGCCCGGGCACAGTATTGAAGACAAATGTTTTTCCCTGTATAATCTTCGGCAGGCGTTCCAGCGGTTCAGCCAGAAAACCAGATGCCTGTGCAGCAGCTCTCTGCTGTTCATTTCTGCAGCATACAGTTACCTCCGCGGACAACCCTTTCAGTTTTTCTGCCAGTACTTTTGCACATCTTCCGTATCCCAGAATTAAACAGCCACTCCCATGCAAAGCTGCAGGGTGGTTTTTCATCGCATCCAGAATGGCACCTTCTGCTGTGGGAACGGCATTAAAAATGGACAGTGCCTCATCTTTCATATAATCACAGCAGCAGATTCCCTGCTTCTTGCAGTGTTCTTTAACCTCTTCTGTGATCAGACCTCCAAACAACGCCTTTAATCCGTCGGTGTTCTCAAACAGTACCGGCAATTCCAGATCTGGACATTCTACACCTGCACATATACTGTTATTTCTTGAAAATGGGATCCCTCCGGCCACACATTTCGAACAGCTCAATGCTTCCGCCAGACTGCCTGCCTTCACAGCAGAAGTCATATCACGCCCTGTATCAAATGTCCCGTAACAGATAACTGAATATCCAATTCTTTTCAGTGCATCTGCCATATAAACCAGACGGGAATCACCCCCGATTACAGCTATATCAAATAAAGTCACTTCGAGTAAACCTCCGTGTCTGCTCGTTTTAATATATGCCATAAAATTAGAAAACGTGTAGTTTTGCATCTCTTCAGAGAATTTGTCGAATTTACGCGAATTTTGACATTTATTCAATTTTTCCCCTATTCATTCGTATTCTTTTAGAATAAGACAGTAGAGGAGAAGCAACATGAAAAAAATCACTAATCTGATCCACGCGCTTGGTATTCATGCAACATACCGTGGTTACCATTATTTGTGTTATGCACTGCAGCTCTGCCTTGAAGATGAAAACTACATTCTCTTCGTCTGGAAATGGCTTTACAATGATATCGCTGCCCACTATGGCAAGAGCCGCTCCAGCGTTGAACATGCTCTGCGCACAGTTGTCGCAGCATGCTGGAATTACGGAAACAGAAATCTTCTGCATAAAATCGCCGGCTATCAGCTGGAACAGTGCCCTACCGTAGGAGAATTCATTTCCATTCTGGTCCATTATCTGGAATCGCAAGAAGAAGACTGACCTCTGTGCACAGGCCAGTCTTCCCTCTAAATTTTATCCCCCGCTTTTATCCGGAAAGGCTTATCTTTCATCTCTGACAACATTCTTTCAAAATCGCCAAGCGGCATAGGTCTCGCAAATACAAAACCCTGAATCACATCACAACCGGCTTCCCTCAGAAAGCTGACTGTATCGGGTAATTCAACCCCTTCCGCTATTGTTTTGATCTGCAGTTCCTGCGCCATATGAATAAAATTAGAAATGACGATTCTTTCTCTTTCTCTGTTTTTACTCTTCTGAAAAAACAATATGTCCAGCTTTAAAACATTGAACGGCAGATCCTTCAACAGATTCAGCGAGCTGTAACCCGAGCCAAAATCATCAAGTGAACAGATGAATCCCCGTTCCTGCAGTTTACACACAATGTCCAGAAACAGCTCATTGTCATTAAGCAGAATACTCTCAGTAAATTCCAGTTCCAGCACCCCGTCAGGTACGTTATATTCCGCCTTGACTTCCGCATAATAATCCACAAAATCTTTTTGCAGAATACCGGATCTCGATACATTCACAGCAATATTAATGGGCTCATTTCCAGCTCTCACATACTCCTGAATCCATCTGCATACTTTTCTGAACACATACCGGTCCAGCTCAACGATCCGTTCGCTTTTTTCGAAAAGTGGAATAAACCTTCCCGGTGGAATCGTTCCCCTCTCCGCACTCACCCATCGTACCAGCGCCTCTGCTCCGGCAATGCGGTCTCCGTTTTGAATGCCTATCTTAGGCTGCATATATACAACAAACTCTTCATTCTTAAATGCAGTGGATGCCCTTGCTTCCAGTGCTGTTTCCTCCAGAGCCTGTGCGCGTATATCATCCGTGTAAAAAACGTAATTGCTGCCTGGCATTTGTTTCGCTGTCTTATGTGCCATATTCGCATAATTCATCAGCACATCCACAGACAGCCCCCTGTCCTTTTCTTCAAGGTGATAGATGCCCATACATAATTCCACCAGTGACTGGCTTCCGGTCTCATTCTCTGACTTCCTCGTCCAGTCCAAAAGCTGCAGGAACCATTGATGTAATTCTTCCTTTCCCTGAAAGGGTCGGATCCCCGCAAAATTATCTGCCGCAACCCTGCAGGATATCGTATTATGCCTGTCCTGGGTAACAAAAAATGCTGCCATCTGAACTAATATCCGATCGCCTTCCTCATACCCCAGATAGTCATTGAGAAATTTGAATTTTTTCAGATCACAGTACCACAGAATATAGTGTGTTTTTCTGTCCTCCTTCAATAAGGGTGAGGTCTTCATTTTGAATCCTGCAAAATTCAGGATATCTGCAAGCGTATCTTTATAAGCCAGCCGCATCAGCTCTGCATGGTTCTGGGTCATCATCCTCCGCTGACGGACAAGGAAAAAAACAAAGAGACCGCAGGCTACCACGATCATAAGCATGATACCGCCTGCCGTGTTAATATATTTATTTCTGAGTACTTTCACCGGAACAATACTCAGCAGATACCAGTTTGCCTCAGAAATGGGAATGATAACGGCATTATGCGCCGTCCCCTCGCTGTCGGTAAACTGAAACGCATCTTCTGTGTTGAGTTTGTTCAGCTTTTCCAGTTTTATCCGTATCTCATCCGGTATCCTCTTTTCACTGACGGAATCGCTGCCGGTTATCATGGACTGCCTGGACCGCAGAATATAACTGCCATCACTTTTTATGATATCTGAATATCCATACCCGTTATACACAGGAGCATCAATAATATTTCGAAAAACTTCTGTCGCATGAACCGCACACAGCACTCCTCTGACTTTCCCTGCCTCGTTCTTCACGGGAACTGCATAGTAATTCACGTATGCATCTTTGTTAAACGGGTCCTGAAATGTATCCGATATTGTTTCTTTACCCTCAAGTGCTTTCTGGAAAAAGACCTCATCTGACAGATCAATTTCATGGCATTGCCCCCCTATATCAACCAGAGTGACTGTTCCTTCCAGATTAGCATAGCCCATCCGTATAAAAGCATTCTTGTCATTGATCCCCCGCAGCATCTGCATGATCTGCTGACTGTCTGTCACTCCAAGATACTTCATGCCCAGGGAAATGCCCTCCAGTGTCTGAAAATCACCTTCTATCTGCTTATCGATACTGATTTTATTTTGCTGTGCTGAACTGTAGATATAATTTATATTCTCCTGCTCATTTTTATGGATCATTTGAATAAGAAAGACCAGACTGCACGCTATAAAACACAGACAGAGTAAAATTGGAACTGCCATGTTTTTTGTGTTTTTGTTCAATAATTTGTTCTTTTTCATACACTATACCCGGCTTAAAGCAGCTTTTTCATGATGTTGTAGAGGTACTCCAGATCAACAGGCTTCGGAACAAATTCTGTCATCCCGGCAGCGAATGCCGCATCCTCGTCTTCTTTAAACGAATTTGCTGTCATGGCTATAATCGGTATGGTTTTGCTCTCCGGCAGATCACACGCTCTGATTTCTCTGGAGGCATCAAGTCCGTCCATGACCGGCATCCTTAGATCCATCAGAATCGCCTGATAGTACCCTGACTTTGCTGTCCGGAACATTTCTACAGCCTCCTGTCCGTTGACTGCCCTGTCCACCTGTGCGCCTTCCAGCTCAAGAAGCTCCTGTGCAATCTCAGCATTAAGATCATTATCCTCGGCAAGCAATATTCTGATGCCGTTCAGATCGATCCCGGTGTCCTCCCTCCGGGAAACGTTCTCACTTTCTTTTATCTGATTCAGACTGAGTTTGAAAATGAACTCCGTACCTTTCCCCGGTACACTTGTAACCCGCAGTTCACCACCCATCGCCTGAACGATATTGCTGCTGATGCTGAGACCAAGCCCCGTCCCTTCACTTTTCGTCATATTCGTCCCAACCTGCTCAAATGGATTAAAAATAACTTTCTGATATTCCGGCGCAATTCCAATTCCCGTATCCCTGACTGAAAAACAGTACTCGCCAATGTCTTCGCTTTTTACTCTCTCCTCCACTCCCAGATAAATCTCCCCTCCTTCCGGAGTGAATTTTACTGCGTTCGTCAGCAAATTCAGCAGTACCTGCCGGATACGTATCGGATCTCCGGTCAGACAGTCATGCGTCACATTCCTCAGCATATGAAAAGATATCTGTTTTTGCTCTGCCTGAAGTGCAAACATATCCTGTATCTCATCCAATACCCTATTCAGGGAAAACGATTCTGACTGAATCTTCAGTTTTCCTTTTTCTATCCTCGACATATCCAGGATATCGCTGATCAGCGAAAGCAGGTATTCGGATGACCGGCGGATCTTATTCAGATTTTCTCTGGTCTCTTTCGGCAGCTCTTCCTGCATGCAGGTCAAATCTGTCAGTCCCACGATCGCATTCATAGGCGTCCTGATCTCATGACTCATCCGTGATAAAAACTCGGTCTTCGCCTGATTCTTTGCTTCTGCCTTTTCCAAATCTGCCAGCATTATTGAATTTTTCATTCTCGCGCGGGCAACCAGTAGAATCACTGCCACTATCAGCAGCAGAAACACGACAATGGTCACGACAAACGCGACCGGATTTGCATAAAGGATCTCTGAAAGAGACATATCTGAATACCCGGCAGAAACAAGGTTTCTGTCAAGCATTATATTGACTTCCTCCATGGTAATACTGCTGATTGCCTTATTCAGTATGGTAAATAATTCCGTATCCATCGGCCGGTCCACGGCAAAAGATATCTGTGTATCCATGTTAACTCTCGTCACAGGTACTACATTTGCAAACCTGTGGTTCTGCATTTCCTGGTCTATCTGTGCGGACAAGCCATAGAAAAAGTCTATCTCTCCCTTATTAACGGCATTCATGCCGTCACGTACTGTTTTATAAAAATGAATATCAGAATCTTCAATGTCTGAGGGCACGGCGCACCCGCTGACGACGCCCCCGGCAAGTCCCGCCGACGGGTAGTCTGCCGATTTATTTTTAACAATCGTGCTGTTCAGGCTAATATATGATTCCGTGAGCGCCAGGCCTTCGTCAAATGCAGTTTCATCACTGCCTATATAATATCCAAGTACCTCTGCTTCCCCTGATTTTACTAATTCCGCCGCACCGTCGTACGTATCAGAAACAATGAAGGAAAATGTAAGACCCGAAAACTCCTCCACATATTCCAGGAATTCTTTCAGGAATCCAGAGTGGCCATGTTGATGTGACCGATTGTCAGAACAGTAAAACGGATGACTTTCTTCTACAACAGCCACTGTAACATTCCGTTTTTCTTTTATGTATGACACTTCGTCATCATTAAGCGAAATATCCGCTGTTTTCACAACCGGAAAGTTCTTGCTGTACTTTTCGTCAGCAAAATCCGGATTGCTGTCCATGATCTTTTCCAGCGCCGTATTGAGTCCATTCAGCACCTCTTCTTCCCCCGGCTGTGTGACAATATAGTACGGCTGTGCATTGAATGAGGTCACGACACGCAGCTGCGGATCTGAATCCATCTCGTTTCCCATCAGCAGGTCCACCTCTTTATTCTTTAAATGTTGAAACAGGTTCTCATCCTCTGACATTTCATCATGCTGATAATATTTCAGTGTGCAGTCAAGATCATTTAATTTCAAGAATTCAGTAAGACGCCTGATTTTTTCCTCCGACTTTTCATAGACTCCGATCACCATTCCATTCAGTGTCTGAAGGTCAAAACTTTTCAGTCTGTTATCGTTCCGCCTGCCAAGCAGTGTGACACGGCTGTTTCCCATACTGAATTCCGGATACCCAAAATATTCTTCAAAACCCGGCAGGTAAAAAGTTCCTCCCATCAGATCATACTTTCCCTCCAGAAAATCATTTGTTATGTTCTCAGCGCTCACCTCAATATACTCATATTCCCAGTTTGTATATTTTGCAATTTCAGTGAGATAGTCAACCATCAGCCCTTTATATTTTCCGTTCTCATCGACCTCGCTGATTCCCGGTACGGAAGAGAATCCCACCTTCAGTGTCCGCCGAGGCATGCTCTCGGTGTCTGACGCGGCCTGAACACGTTGTATACTAAAAAAGCCGGTCAGCAACAGCAGCAGCATTAATGCTGCTGCTGTTCTCAAACCCGCACCATGGATTCTCTTCATATAGCTTCCCCCCAGTCCAGCAGGTGCAAAACCTCTGACAAATCCTGCACTGTCATAACATCATCATATGTTTTGCCCTTCGTTCTCTGGACGAGAACCGGCTGTATTGCTGCAGCTCTGGCCCCCAGCACATCGGAGCTGTAGGAGTCACCGATATGCAGCACTTCATCCGCACCACATCCGCTTACCTCCAATGCCCTTTCAAACAGCTCCCTGTGTGGCTTGTACGCCCGGACCATATCTGCACAGATGATTGCCTCCGGCTGAAGCTGTTTATCCTCCATGCCCTTTTTTACGTACTCGATTCCATTGTTGCTGATCATATAGATCGGTACCGGACATTTCTCAAAAAACTCTTTTGCATCCGGAAACGCAGGAGCGCATACCCAGGATCTACGAATCAGTACATGCAGTTCCCTCAGATTTTCCTTCAGATGAATTTCCACAACAAGGCTTTGCAGGATCTTGTCAACAATCTCATCTTCTGTCAGATAGTTTTCCCCATAACTGTTTTCCTCATACTGTTTCATACGTTTCCACCAGAGTGCCAGAACAGCCTGCGGGTCATGCAGGTCGCTGTTATGGCATACACGCTTTACCACGTCTCTGATTTCTTCTCCGTCTTCTTTCACAGTAGTTCCTGTATAATCTATAAATACTGCTTTTATCATGACTCTTCCCTTTGCTCCTCTATTCATCCAATACACTCTCCAGGGTCGCCCGCAGAATATCCATATCAATCGGCTTTGATACATGTGCCGTCATACCAGCTCGCGCTGACTCCTGGATATCCTCCGTAAAAGCATTGGCCGTCATCGCAATGACCGGAATGTTTCCGGCATCCCTGCGCCCCATTTTCCGAATCGCCCGTGTTGCCTCATACCCGTTCATCCCCGGCATCTGAATGTCCATCAGAATTGCATCGTATGTTCCCGGTTCCGTATTCTCAAACTCATTTACAGCCTGTTGTCCGTCATCAACAAGAACGGTTTCTGCCCCGTGAAGCAGCAGCAGTTCGCACAGAATCTCCGCATTGATATCATTATCTTCTGCTACCAGGAAACGCCGTCCTGCAAACCACTCCTCCGTTCTATCACCATCTGTTCCACCCAAAACCTTTTCACGGGTCTCATCCGCTATCAACGCAATCTCATACTCCAGTTCGACCTTAAACGTCGTTCCTTCATTCACCTGGCTTTCTACAGCAATACTGCCTCCCATCAGGTCTACCAGCCCTCTTGTGATACTCAGTCCCAGTCCTGTACCCTCAATACGCCGGGCGCTGTAATCACGGCTGAACGGAATAAAAATATTCACCAGATATTCTTCCGGCATACCTATCCCTGTATCCTGAACCGTAAAACGATACCTGACATGTCCGGCAGGCTGCACAGCGGGTATTTGTTCCACCAGAAAATCGATACGTCCGCCTTCCGGTGTGAATTTAACCGCATTGCTCAGAATATTGATGAGAATCTGACTGATGCGAAGCGAGTCTCCCCAGAAATGCTCCTGAGAGATCTTCTCCATTCTGCGTTCAAGATGAAGTCCTGCCTCCCTTGCCTGAGGATCCATAATCGCAGAAATCTGCTGTATCAGTTCGCCCAGTGACACTATTCTGCAGTTTAATGTGATCTTGGAGCGCTCGATCCTGCTCATGTCCAGAACATCATTGACAAGACTCAGCAGATGTCTGGAAGCAACTGCTATTTTCTGGAGACAGTCCGCAACCCGGTCAGTGTTCTTCAGGTGGGCCTGTGCCAGCGTTGTCATTCCCATGATGGCATTCATAGGAGTCCGGATATCATGGCTCATAGCTGATAGAAAATCACTTTTTGCCAGATTTGCCTCTTTCGCAAGTATCAGTGCTTTCTCCAGCGCTTCTTTGCTCTGCCGTTCAGCCGTCAGCATATCTGTCACATCTGCCCGAACCATACATACGGTTCTGTGGTTCTGATCTCCCCACAGGACATTGACCTGCTTGTATAGTATTTCTGTATCCTCTCGATATGGGATCACAAAATCGTATCCCGCCGGTTCTTTTTCCAGACGCTGCAGCATGGTTTCCAGCAGAAAGTTGTCAAATGCCTCTGCTTTGCTTTCTTCCAGAACAAATCTGTTAACAAATTGTGTCACGGATTCATTATAATGATCGATTATGTACGGAGACAGGTTTTCCAACACTGCCTGGCGCGTAAACAGAGTAAACTGTTCATCCCTGATATTGATAAATCCCATCAATTCGAATGTATATGCCAGCATATTCAGCAGCCCCTGCTGCTCCCGGACAGAAGCTGTGATATCCGTACACATCAGGCATGCACGGCCCAGACGCATGTCGATTGCCGAAACCGTAATGTTTTTCGTTCTGATATCATGATTCTCATCCAGAATGGAATAAGAAAATGTGTAGCTTCCTTCCTTCTCCAGCCTGCGTCGCATTTCTTTTATATCCAGCTCCCTGGCATACTCTTCCCTGTCTTTCGGTACAACCGAGGACTGAAGCATGGACTTCACACGTTCAGATAGCCGTCCGCACTTTACCGGAACACTGCCGGCCTTAGGATTACAGGACAACAGTGTAAAGTAATCCCGGTCAAGATTCAGGTCCATGACGACATCATGGCTTGTCTCTGAAAGCTGATGCAGAATCCGGTCTGATACGATCTGCTCCGTGATATCCGTCACTGTCAGTATTCCGGTAATATCACCGGTATCAGGTGCTTCCAGCAGATTTACTTTAAACTGCACGTAACGGCCCTTCTGATCCCCTGGCAGCCTGACGAAGCATTTGATAAGGTGTTCCATATCTCCTTTTTCAAATGCCTTCCTCACCGGTTCGTTGAGGTAAGTACGCATAAATGCTTTTCGTTCTTCTTCGTCTTGAACAAAACCTGCTATTCCTGAAAAAAATTCTTCCCTCTTGTGTCCAAAAGTCTGCAGCAGTCCCGAATGTGTATAATCTATAATATCCAGTATTCTGTTCTGTGATACATTACAATGTCCGACGATCAATGCATCAGGCCCGGGGGTACGGTAATGCTGGAGTATAATTTCTTCATACTGACGTCGGAGCTGCTCTTTCTCTTCGATATTTTTGCTGATGTCTGTATACATACAGTAGAGTCTGCGTGCTCCATCAGTCATTCGGATCAGGGACAGGGTCAGTCTGGTCCAGATATATCCTCCGTCGCCCCGTTTCATCCGGCCGGTAAGTTCACAGTGCCCCTCTCCTCTTTCCATATATCTTCTCAATATTTCCAGATTCTCTTTTCGGTCATCCGGATGTACTCCCGCAAAAAGATCGCCTGCATATAAGTCTTTAACTTCTTCAACTGTCATATGCGTCATTGCTGCAAGACCGTCAGAGACAAATTCCAGTCTCATGGTACCGTCCTTCTCACAGCAGATGACAGAAACCCCGCCCGGCAGTTTTTCTACAACATTCCTGAAATATATCTCCAGCAGCTCCTTTTCTTTTCTTGTCTGCACTTCCTCTGTGATATCCCTGATATATTTCACATATGCCGGTATTCCGTTCCAGTCTAATTCCCGAAAACGTGTACTGTATACCCGGTCCGTATCTCCGACCTGCATATCATGCTCTTCGCCCTCCGTTCCGTCTTTTCTCAAAGTACAGAATTCGCATGGCGCATTTTTGTGAAACAGTAACTCATAACACTTTTTCCCGAGATAATTTGTCCCTCTCATAATGGAATTTCTGGACTCATTGGCATACAGCAGGTCATAGGTTGCCTTATCGATCACATAAATCCCATCCGTCATCTCATCTGCCATGCTCTGAAACAGGCGTGCTTCCCCAGACATACCTGTAAACACTGCATAAAATCTGGCATCCTCCGAAATATTCCCCATACGGCGGCCATTCAGATGGATCCAGATCAGGTTTCCGTCTTTGTGCTGCATCCGGTAAGAAATATCCAGCACGTCTCCACTCGCAAATGCAGCGTATGCCGATGCCCTCACCCTCTCTCTGTCCGGTTCGTAAACAGCATCAAATATATCGTGTTTACATATCCTGCCGTACTCTTCCCGGGTATGCCCTGAAAGCGCCATCGCTCCGTCCGAGAAAAAGACTGGAACAAACCGTGTTCCCTCCACGCGGTAACTTGCAATCCCTCCTGGTATGGAATTTACAAGGTATTCCAATTCCAGCTTTGCCTGTTTCAGTTCCGTAATATTATGAAAAACACAGTGAAGCAGCTGACAGCCATCCTCCTCCCCGATCCACTTCACATGGACATGAACCCAGACGATGTGTCCGTCCCTGTGCTGTTTACGGAATTCAAACGCTCCCATACCGTGGCATTGGATTACTTTTCTGGCCTTTGACAACACCATGTCCATATCTCTCCGGTATATCATTAAAGCCGCGTCCTGTTTTATCAGTTCCCTATACTCTTCCACCGTATAACCGGACAACTCTGGTACGCCATCTGAAAAATAGATTGTTTCGAAAACATCCGATACCTTGTATATCGCAACACCACCGGGTATGGCATTGATGATATCCTGCATTTTGTCATGAATGCCTGTCAATTCTTTTCTCAGGTGTTCCTGCTCATTTGCCAGTTCTTCTTCTTTTTTCTTTTCTGTTATGTCCAGTATGTACTCTATATGAGCAGGTGTTCCTGCCCAGTCTATGATTTTGCCGCTGAGCTGATAGAGACGTTCGTCACCCGGATGCCAAAATTCCCGGGTCCAGAGTTCTGAACGGCTCATCTCTCCCATACGGCAAAAAGAACACGGACTGTCAAAACCAGCAGCCCGGTAGCAGGTAAGTCCACGGATGTCCGCATCCCGTCCCACAAATAAATCTCTGGCCATACGGTTTACATATAACAGCTTTCTGTTTTCGATTGAGGTGACGTATACAGCTACCGGAGCATTATCTAATACCACCGTCATCTGATCCATTGAAAGCTGATTCTCCTCTGTCATACCCGTTTTCCTCCCTCGGTTTTTCCTGTGTGACCAGTCTGCGGAAACTTTACTTTTTAGTACTTACGAAGCATTAAGTTTATTATATATTCCTGCACAAACTCTGTAAAGCATTGAATTAGCGAAAGATAAATGTAACACTGGGCTAAGTTATTGGTGATAATAGCTTAAAAAGTCTGCCATATTACCGACTGCCTCCTCCAAAACTTCAATTCGCGGAAGATATACGAGCCTGAAATGATCCGGCTGCTCCCAGTTAAATCCACCTCCGTGTATGATTAAAATCTTCTTATCCCGCAAAAGATCAAATGCAAATTGTTCATCGTCCTTAATATTGAATTTCTTTGTATCCAGTTTTGGGAAAATGTAGAAGGCTGCTTTAGGCTTCACTGCACTTATACCCGGAATATCAGTCAATGCTTTATAAATATACTCTCTTTGTTCGTATATACGCCCTCCCGGCACAATATAATTATCGACACTCTGATGTCCTCCCAGCGCAGTCTGTACAATCGACTGTGCCGGTACATTTGAACAAAGGCGCATATTGGACAGCATATTGATGCCTTCCATATAATCCTTTGCTGTTTCTTTATTCCCGCTGAGGATCATCCAGCCGATTCGGAATCCGGCAATCATATGAGATTTCGATAAGCCGCTGAAAGTCACACAGAATAAATCAGGAGCTAAAGATGCTATCGAAACGTGTTCTTCTTCATCCATCACAAGACGATCGTATATTTCGTCAGAGAAAATGATAAGCTGATGTTCTCTTGCGAGATCAACAATCTGTTGCAGCACCTCCCTCGGATACAAGGAACCCGTAGGATTGTTAGGATTAATAATAACAATGGCCTTTGTCCTGTCATTGATCTTCTTTCTTATATCATCCAGATCAGGATACCACTCAGCCTGTTCATCGCAGACATAATAGACTGCTTTTCCTCCCGCAAGTGTTGCACAGGCAGTCCATAGCGGGTAATCCGGGGAGGGAATCAGAATTTCGTCACCATCGTCCAGCAGTGCTGACATACATAAATTAATTAATTCACTGACTCCGTTTCCCGTGTAAATATCATCCGTTGAAACATTTGGCAGTTTCTTGATCTGTGCATACTGCATGATCGCTTTTCTGGCCGAAAAAAGACCTTTGGCTGATGAATATCCCTCACATTCTGTCAGCTGCTGCCGCATATCATAGATCACCTCATCCGGTGTTCGAAATCCAAAAGGAGCCGGATTACCGATATTGAGTTTTAAGATCTGCGTCCCCTCTCCTTCCATTCTGGCAGCTTCCTCAACAACAGGACCTCTGACATCATACAAGACATGTTCCAGTTTTGAAGATTTCTTGAATTCTCGCATTTCTCTTCCTCCCATAACCTCAATATGGCTACTGTCATTTGATTTTTCCGTATGTGATCTTCCATTCAGCCAGTTCTCTTCCACATTAAGTACTCCTGCTAAAAAGTGAATGATCTCTGCTCTCGGCATGGTCTTTCCGCTTACATATTGGCTTATATGGCTTTTGCCAAGCTTGATTCCCTGCTTTTCTGCTTCCCGGACCAAATCAATCTGCTTCATGCACTGGCTGTTCATCGCACTTTTCAGTCTGTCTGCAAACGTTTCTTTATACATTTTTACCTCCATAGTTCAATTTACGTTCAAAAGTTCAATTAGTTTTACTGTAATCATATCACACGCAGCGCATAAGTTCAATATTTTCCAATGAAGTTCAATAAAAAGAGGAGCCATCGCTGGCTCCCCATCTGTAAATCTATGTTTTATCATTCCAAAAATCTGCATATAACCCCGGCTGCCCGTTCCCGGCTGGATAGAATCGCGGGATGGCCTCCTTCTGAGAACACACAGATTTCCGCTCCCGTCCTGGCGGCTATTTCACGGTATTCCTCCTGAAAATCCGATCTGGACATTTCATCACCTTCACTTCCTGTCAGAAGTAGCGGAGCCTGCAGACTCTCAAGCGGCTTTATAAATAACGGCAGCTTTGCTGCGGCGCACTGAAGCAACGCCTTTGTATCCATATCCACGATACGTTCCCAGTCTTCCCCCTGGCACCACTTATAGAATTCGACTCCCATTTCATCATTCCTGGCACTTGTCCTCTCCTGAATCAGGTTATCAGAAAAATCATCTGCCAGTGCCCGGCCGTCAAAACTGTCTGCCACGACCCTGTCGACAAGGTCCGGACGTTTTAATGCAGCATTGATTGCAACCCATGCACCGCCGCTGGTTCCTACAAGATTCACTTTTCCCAGTTTCAGATGCTCCATCAGTGCGATCGTCTGGCTGGCTTCTTCCATCCACAGATCCGCGGGAAATTCCTCCACGCGGTCTGATCTTCCATGTCCCAGAAAATCGATGAGAATCACATGAAATTTGTCTTCGTATAACGGAAGAAGAAATTCGAACATCCTGGAAGACGCCGTATTCCCGTGTAAGAACAGAACTGGTTTTCCGCTGCCTGTTTCGGTGTAATATATTTTTTTAGACTGATAATTAAAATATGACATTGTTTTACCTCCTGATCATAAAACTGTTTTTCACTGCCTGATCAGCAAGGCCCTGCAAACACCAACGCCTTGCTGTTAGTGTTTTGTAATCCAAATACCCATATATTTACAACCTCCGTTCTTAATCTGTTTCCAGTATACCATACACTCAGATGAATTCCATTAAATACTTACTGTTTCCGAAAAATCTTCCCTATTTTTCTTTCGACAGCAATTTTCTATATGTGGTTTCAATTCCAAGTGCCCCGATGGGAGCGGTGATTAAAATAGAAACCACGGCAGCTGTCAGCACGATATTACCGCAGGCCAGCCCCTTTGCCAGCGCAACACCGCCGATCGCCGCCTGTACCGTAGCCTTCGGTATCTGTGAAATCATACAGAAAACGCGCTCTTTCCTGTTCAGCCTTGTGCCGATCACACACAGATACGTGCCTGCCAGCCGAAAGACCAGACCGATAAACAGCATAATGACCATCATAATTCCTGCTGATAACGCATATTTAACATTTACCACAGATCCAACCAGAACAAACAGTAAAATCTCTGCGGGAACCCACATTTTTGAAAATTTACCGGTGATCCGTTTTGCCAGAACATCGTATCTGTTGTAAATAGTAATTCCCATGCTCATGACTGCGAGCAGCCCGGAAACGGCAACGCTCCCTTCCAGTGCCTCTTCAAGCGTGACAAACAGAAAAGAGACACAAAGAAGAATAATGACTTTCACCGTATCCCTCATATGAAACCGTTTAAAGAAAAAGACAAGAACCAGTCCTCCTGCAACACCAAGGACGATTCCAAGCAGGATAGCCACCGGAACCTGCAAAAACTCGGAAGCGGATACCGCTCCTCCCTGAGCCAGGGATATCAATGCAGTAAAGATAACGATAACATAGACGTCATCTGCAGAAGAGCCGGCAATGATCATCTGCGGAATTCCTTTTTCTGTCCCCCAGCCCTCATCAATGAGTTTAGACATAGACGGAACAATGATCGCTGGTGACACAGCCCCCATCTCGGCTCCGATAATCCCTGCCTCCAGCAGAGAAATTCCCATCAGCCTGGGTGCAAATAACAAATAGGCGATAATTTCCATCGTGGCGGGTAAAAAGCACAGGAGGACAGCAGGACGCCCTACACGCTTCAAATCATTAATATCCAGAGTCAGTCCCGCTTTTGCCAGGATTATGATGAGTGCAATCTGTCTTAAATCTGCGGACATATCCAGGATACTGTCGTCCAGCAGGTTCAGGACATAGGGTCCCAGAATGATTCCTGCGGCCAGCATCCCGATGATATACGGCAGCCGCAGCCTTTTAAAAATTGTCCCCGCCATCAAACCAAGCAACATGATCAACGCAATACTCAATAACATTTTTTCTTCCTCCATACTTTAAAATAAGCTCAAAAAAAGCTGACGACCCCTGCTTTTACACAGAAGTCATCAGCAATTATGCGCTTTTGGAATACTCCACGGGAGAACTTCATTCCCACATCTTAATTTATTAAATTTTATCATGTTCCGTTTCTTCTGTCAATGTGATATTCTGCAGATCATCTGTACCTCGCATTCAGGTTTTACCTTCCTCACCGACTGCTGTCATCTAAATATACCGCCTGACCTCTTTCATGTATTCCCTGTATGCGTCTCCAAATTTCCCGATACACCACCGTTCTTCCGAAAGGATTATCCAGTGTGATGAAATCTGAAATATCACAACTAAGCCATATAATAACAGCGACCGTGTCAGCAGTGCACATCCTGTAAAAAGCATATCATATGACAAATACATGGGATTCCGGGAAAAACGGTAGATTCCGGTTACATTTAACCCCTCACGTGAAGGGGATGCAAAATTCTTCATTGAAACTGCACAGAGTACCAGTCCCAATACATAGACAAATAATCCGGCAAAGAACAGCCATGATCGTTCTATCATTACATCAAGGCAACATAAGTACACAAATATCGCCGCATTCGAAATCTGATATACCCCGTATGCAAATATCTCATTTCCCGTCAGCGGAGGAAAATACGCTGCCCGCTTTACGGCACCTCTGTTAAAAGCTGACAATAATCCGAATCTTATCAGCAAAAAAGGAATCAACAATAAAAAGCCATTCATTTAAATCTTTCTGCCCCCCTGTGGTATTTTATGCTGACACTCACTGCATTCTCTGTCGTGGAGTGAAATAATTCCGCCGCATTTTGGACACGTGTATTCATTCCGCTGTTGTTCCAGAAATTCTTCTATCCCATATTTCTGAACCGCTCTGCTGTTTTCCACGAGGCTTGTATGATAACGAGTGTTATAACTTTTTTCCAATGATTTTATCTGCTTACAGGGAAACTCTGTGCACTCGCAGCAATATGTAATGCCTTTCTCTTTGACACAGTCCTTTATCCGGCACTTCTGGCAGTGTTCCGGCTTTCCTTTATCGCAATTCAGACAGCCTGCACAGCTTTTTTTGTGGTAACAGTGCTTATAGCACACCATGCAGTTCATTCCGCATGGGGCAAACATGGCAGGCTCTGTTTTTTCCGGCATTTTCATCCTTTATCCATCTCCCATCTGTTCCTGAACCCGGAACATGATTATCTCCCTGAGCAGATCATACGGCATTGGTCTGCTGTACGGCAGCTGTATCGTACCTTTAGAATGTCTATAGTCCCCCAGTCTGTCTTTAAATGCATTTATTGCACTCGGAGCAGGGTGGAATCCCATGTGTTTCTTTTCTCCCGAAAAATGAACAAGGTTGCCATTGAGTACAAAAGTTGCCATTCCCCATGAAATCTTCTCTGTTATATCAGGTGAGCACTCCAAAATGATTTTTCGCAACGTCTCCATGCGAAGCCGCACATCACCGCTGTAACTTGCAATGTATTCATTTACCGTTGAAAAAGCCGGTTCCGGTTTTAACCTTTCTTCTAACGTTACATGTATTTTATCTCCCGGCTGTTTGCCGATCTTTGCACGGATATCCTTCCGGACACCGATAATATGGCAGGATGTTCCCATCTTTACAGCCTGTCCGTCATAAGCTTCCCCATCAAAGGTTGCATGTACCAGCACCCGCGATTTTCCGAAGACCTCTTTCACATCAAACGGTATCTCGATATATGCAGCATCCATATCCGGTTTTTTCACCAGCGTCGCATCAAACTCCAGACGTTTTTTCATTTTTCTCCTCTTCCCTATGAGATGATAACGTATTTTCTTTGTCCAGTAATGTTTCTATATGATCAATATCAGATTGGTCGACTTCACGCAGTTCATATCCTGTTGTCAAGCAAGTCCTTTTGTGCTACTGTCTCCTTTTTCGCGGCTGTATCCCTCACTTTCTGATGCCGGTTATTGCAGCTTACTGTATTACAGAGTGGCTGTGAATAAAAAACTCTTCCTGGCTTGGCTGATATTTTTTCTCTAACTTTTCTAATCTGTCGTCAAAGCACTGTGCCTCTTGCTCGTCTATCTCAAATACAGCGCTTTGACGGTAAATCCATTTTCTTCCGTCCAAAGCACCGGGGCTCAATTCCCTGGCCATCATTGCCGCCGGATATGCACCATTCTCAAGACATATGTTATACTTTTTGCAGCTCTTAAAACCGCGGCTTACGTAATTACCTGGATTTCCAAATATTACGATCACATCATAACCAAGTGCAGCTGCCTGTCTAAAGGAGTGCTCCAGCAATTTTTTCCCATACCCCGCTCTCTGGTATTCAGGCAGAATGCAAAGCGGACCGAACGTAAGAATATCTTTTTCTTTTCCGCAATCATCCACGAGTTTTGCTTTCGTATACATGATATTTCCGATGATTTGATCATCAACCTCAATCACAAAATCCAGCTCCGGTATAAAATCTTTGTGAGAACGCATGACATGGACAAGGTAATGTTCGTTACACCCCGGAATATACAGGTTCCAAAAAGCCTTTCTCGTTATTTCTTCCACTTTGCTGTGATCTGTTTCTTTTTCATTCCTGATTTTAATCATTCATAAGTCTCCTGTGATTTGTTTATAGAATATATTTGTTTCTTTACCTGTAAACTGTATTTCCTCATTTGTCTAGCTTGTTCATTATTGTGAATTTGATTACTCATTAACCCTTAAAGCATCCTAATATGTCGCCTTTTTCTCTGCAGAAGTTATATCCATACCATCCAATTTGAGTTCTACTTCTATATGATGGTTTGATTTAAGTTTGGAAAGCAAGACAACACTCTCGATGTGCGGTGAAAGTTTTTTCTTATACTACATGGCAAAAGGTTAGTCTCTTTGTTTCATTATAAAGTGCCTGATTTTTGGTTATACCCCTTTGATAATTTTTTTCACCCCTCTTGGTAAGAATTTTACCCCTTTTACACAATCTTAAATATCGAATAATGCACTCCCTCTTATTATTAGGTTAAGCTGAATATAAAATCTCTATTCTAAAGAAACCTATGTCTTTTCAAAACACATCTTGCCTTTTTGTATTGCTTAGCTATAACCTCCATTATCCGTCCACATTTCACACTGTCCAATGACCGTAGCTACAGCATCCTCCAGCCCCTCAGGTGGATATTTATACTTTTTGAGCAGCTTCTTAATCATACGGCGCATTCCTGCCCGAGCAGACTCCTTTTTCTGCCAGTCAATTGTTCGATTTTTCCGTAACATATCGGTCAGTTCATGAGCCAATGCCACTAGCTCTCTATTCTCGTAAACATCCCTAACCGCTTCAGGTTTGGTTAATGCATCATAAAAAGCTAACTCCTCTACTGTTAACCCTAACTGAGCACCTTCGGCATGGGCATTGGCCATATCAGAGGCCATTTTCATTAACTCGGCAATCACTTCTTCATTAGACAACATACCGTTTAAATATGCTTTCATAGCCCTGGATAACATTTCGGAAAACTTCTCACTTTTAACCAGATTTGTTCGGCGGTAAATACTTACTTGTTCAGACAAAAGTTTTTTCAGTATTTCCACAGCCAGATTTTTTTCCTTCATCTTGGAGATTTCTTCCAAGAACTTAGGATCAAACAGGGAAAACTCTGTCTCTACATCTGAAAACAGGTTAATGACACCCTCACTTTGAATGCTCGCTTTCAGTAACTCGTTCACCCGTGCATTGATTTCCTTTAAAGACAAAGGTTTATTTTCCCCACTAACTCTAGTTAAAACAGTTCTTACTGCTTCAAAAAAAGCAGCTTCCAATCGTTGTTCCTGGTTGAGCAAGGAACGACAAAGAGACAATGCCTGGCGCAGTAACATTGCTTCCTTAACATAAGCTTCCTTATTCTTCACATTTTCTATACCGGACAAAAAGTTCACCGCACCGCTAATTGCTTTTGCCCTAGCAAGATCAGATGCCTTATCTTCCAAAAACACAGCATAGCTAAAGCCGTTAAATAAGTTTCTACATACCTCTAGTTTTTCTATAAACTTAGGATAAGCAGTTTTTGCAATGTCAGTTTCTCCATAATTTTGTTTATCACGGTTGGTATAGTCGTTCATCGCTTGCCGTAGGGCTGAAGCTATGCCGACATAATCCACTACTAAACCGCCTTCCTTATCTTTATAAACTCGATTAACTCGGGCAATTGCCTGCATCAAATTATGCCCTGCCATCGGCTTGTATACATACATAGTCGCCAGTGATGGTACATCAAAACCAGTTAGCCACATATCTACAACAATAGCAATTTTCATTGGATCATCATTGTCTTTGAAGCGAGCGGCCAGTTCATCCCGTCGGTGTTTGTTGCCAATGACTTTTCGCCACGCTTCCGGATCTTTATTATTCTCAGTCATTACCACACCCACTTTATCTTTCCATTCTGGGCGAAGCTCTAACAGTTTATCATAAATGGACATAGCAATTTTACGGGAATATCCTACAATCATAGCTTTTCCCGACAATTCATACTGTCGATTTTCTTCATAGTGTTTCACGATATCTTCACACAAGGCTGCGATAGTGTCCTTAGCACCGAGAATACTCTCCATGCGTCCCAGCTCTTTTTTGCTTTTGTCAATTGCATATTCTTCTGCATTTTGTGCCATAATATCGTATTCGGCATCAATAAGTTGTAATATCTCCTGATTAAGTTTAAGATGAATGACCCGGCTTTCGTAGTAAACTGGTCGGGTGGCACCATCCTCCACCGCCTGAGTCATGTCGTAAATATCAATATAATTGCCAAATACCTCAATGGTGGAACGGTCTTTACTGGAAATAGGGGTGCCGGTAAAGCCGATGTAAGTAGCCTTTGGTAAACTTTCCCGTATAATCAAGCCAAAAGATTTTTTCATTCGCCCTGTTCGAGTATCCACTTTTTCATCAATAAATTGGCTACGATGAGCTTCGTCCGCCATGACAATAATGTTACGTCGATCGGATAAGGTCTCCGTACTCTCTTCAAATTTCTGAGCAGTAGTAAAAATAATACCATTGGCCTGCCTCCCTGCTAGCAGTTCTTTTAGATGAGTACGGCTTTCCGCCTGCTGAGGCGTTTGACGCAAAAATTCTGTACACTTTGCAAACTGAGAAAACAACTGGTTGTCTAAATCATTGCGGTCGGTCAAAACTACAATAGTCGGTGAGTTGAGCGCCTCTTGCAATAGATGTGCATAAAATACCATAGACAGAGATTTTCCGCTACCCTGAGTATGCCAAAATACACCTCCTCGCCCGTCTGTCGTAGTTGCATTCGCTGTAGATGCTATTGCCTTCTTTACGGCAAAATATTGATGATATGCACCTAAGATTTTCGCAGCGCCAGAAAAACAAATAAAATTTTTCAGGATATCCAATAGCCTCTCCTTTTGAAACATCCCTTCTATAAAAGTGTCAAATTGCGCGTACAACGTATTTTCATAACTGCCATCTTTTGTCTTCCACTCCATGTAACGATCTTCACCTGCGGTGATAGTGCCTGCTTTAGATATAGCAAGATCACTCATAACGCAAAAGGCATTATAGATAAAAAAAGATGGAATTTCCTGCATATAATTACGTAGCTGCAAATAAGCCTCGGAGGCATCAGTTTCTTCTCGTGAGGGGGATTTTAATTCAAATACCACCACTGGTAAACCGTTAAGAAATACGACGATATCCGGCCGCTTTTCGCTGTGTTCAGTAATCGTCCACTGATTGGCTACCGTAAAAGTATTTTTATCCGGCTGAGCATAGTCAATCAGATAAACCAGTCCCGCCAATTGCTCGCCGTTATGATAGTAGTTGACTGAGACTCCATTTTGCATAAAATCGGTAAACTGCCGGTTTTTCTGCACCAGCGTGCCGCTGTCTAAACTACGCAACTTGAGAATTGATTCGTTTATTGCCGCTTCCGGCAGGCTTGGATTGAGCCGCTGTAATGCAGGCATTAACTCATCCAGATAGAGGGGTTCGGTGTAATCCCGTTGAATATCGGGTCCATATGTATATCCGTAGCCCAGAGTTTCACAGAACACTTCCAGCACAGCATTTTCATAGTTGGCTTCGGTAAACGACATAAATTACACCTCCTCGTGTTTTTTTCTGAGATAACTTGCTTGGTGCTCCAATTCTGGAAAAAGAAATGCATGACTAATGCCTAAAATTTCTAGTTCTTGTAACAGTTGCTGTTTATGCTCTTTAGGTATGCATATTGTTCGTTTAATATCATCACCCATATCTTTTGTCAACAACGGTTTTAAATCAAATCGTTCTTTTTGATATGGGTTATTCCCTGCTTGTCCACAGAGTCCCACCAGCAAAAACGCTCCTTGCTGCCGTTTTATTCGTTCATTATTTTTTGGTGCTTCTATCAGTATATGTGTAGTAGTTGTAAGTTTTCCTATCTCCAAATTATTAAATCCCCGTTCACTTAAGAATCCAATCATCTGACGCTCGCTTGACCCAGTATATTCTGTTAACTCAACAATACACTTACAATTTATATCATTGGCACGCTGAACGTAATCATAGAATATAAATAATTCTCCATCCTTATCTAAATTTTCACTGCAAGCAAAAAACAATGCTACAAGAGGGTTAGAAGTAATATCCAGTAATCTGGTTGGTAATCCATAATGCTGCATTTTAATTAGGCGCTCCAACTTATTTTGAATATCATTAAATTCTGCTGGAGAATTCAAGAGCAAATCTTGAATCAACTTATGTTCTTTCTCAAGTAGCCCGTTACGAAATACTGCTGGTGTTAAAGAAAATTCTAAGTTTGATTGCCCACGGTAGAATAGTATGCGGTCATCCCCCTGATTCTTGGCTGTATTGGCATTATCCAAGAATTTTGATATATATTCGCCTAACAAAGGAGAATCTATATCAAATTTTTCTATAGTATCATCCTCATTTTTTGACATATATTGATTCTCCTTTCATCACTCATAACATTTGACTGCTTCTTGGTTTGAAATCGGTACCTCAATTTCTCCACTCATTAATTTAGGTAGTAGAGTGTCGCGAAGGGCAGTGAGAATTCGGTTTTCACTTCGCATTGCCTGAATTTTCTTCTGACATAATAGTACAAATAAATTAAACTGTTTAACATATTTGTCGGTCTCAAATGATGTTGGTATAGCCATTGCATATCGCATAATGGCAGTTTTATCTCCACGCGGCATTTTAGTTCCTTTGGATGTAGTCATCATATATTCAAAGAATCTATCTGAATACAGCAAACTATATAAATATCCATTTAGAACTTCGTTTTTTGCCCTTATTACAAGAACGTCATTAGAGCAACCACCAGTTTCGTCAGCAAACCATATTTTCTTAAAATATGGTCGAATATTAGATATTAATATATCATTATTTTTATAGCGACTCACAGCAGATGTAGTGGGAAGTGAATTAGCATTTGAAATGCCCTGTTTATTCGCCAACATATTCTCCGTAGATATATAATTCTCTTTATTACATTGATTTACAGGGATACGTTCTTTTACGTAATTCGCAATATCTTCAAGTAAAATTACACGCCAGCCCTTCGGTATCCGTCCCAACTCGCTATCCACAAATTCACCGTTCTGGAATTGCTCAAAATCCATAAACCAGCTTTTAAAAATCACCTGTGATTGCGCCTCTAAATTGGCGCTAATTTTGTTGTTTAACTCAATTTTATCATCAAGGCATGAAAGAGTAGATGCTATAGCTCTCTGTATCGGAAGACCAATATATGGAATATCAAGATTTTCCAAATGCGGAATACGTAGATTACTTACAGTTGTTCCGGTTCCATTGCTCCATGATATCTGGTGTTGCACTTGCCTTGACATGAGCGTATATAATAAATAACGATTATCACAAACCGTTTTATCAACTTTTAGCAGAACCATTCTCTGACCTAAACAGCACTCAAGGTCTTCTGGAATAATGCACACTTCACCCATTGGTGCTTCTCTAGTAATGATTATATCTCCACCTAAAGGCTTTGCTCTTATACGTCGTTTTACAAAATGCTCCTCATCTGTATACGAAGGATTTGACAAATCTAATCTACCATTTTTTATATATTGATTACGTATCACCAGCCTTCCTTGCTCTGTCCAAATAGGTGTTGAGTGAGGGCAGTCCGTAATTGATGTACATACTTCGTGCAATTTTTTCGTTTTCATATAGACTACCCCCGCTCCCTTAATAGCAATTTTGTATACTGTTTCTTCCATGCAGTGGAAGATTTTTTGCAGATATCATCATTTCGTGTAAAGGCACATACCCCCTCTAAATAACTTGAACCACATATATCTGGGTTTGTATGGCGACATCCATGCGTTTCATCCTCTGTATCCCCCACTTGTAGTGGAGCATAAAACGCTACTCTTTTCTCTATATCAAACTTCATACCCAATCGCCCCCAGTCTCTTTCGAATCTCCTCATCCAAGGTATAACTCTCCTGCATCATAGTCGAAAGTTCCCCTGTTAGTCTTACCATTTTCTCAGCGAAGGGTTCACTGTCCTCTTCCTGTTCTGCTAGACCAACATAGCGCCCCGGCGTTAGTATATAATCCTGCTTTGCGATCTCTTCTGTAGTTACAGTTGCACAAAAGCCTGCCTCATCATCCAGCTTGCCTAATTCAAAAGAGTTAAAATCATTTGCAATTTTGGCAATATCCCCTTCTGACAACTCCCGCAATCGGCGGTTTATCATAGTGCCCATATTTCGAGCATCTATAAACAGTGTTTTCCTCGGCTGTTTCTTATTTCGGTTTAAAAACCACAATGAAACAGGAATCTGGGTTGTAAAAAATAACTGCGTAGGCATAGCCACAATACATTCAACCAAATCGTCCTCAATAATTTTTTTCCTGATCTCCCCCTCACCACCAGACTGACTGGACAAAGAACCATTGGCCAGTACCAAACCAAGTTTACCATTCGGTGCTAGATGATGAATCATATGCTGCATCCAAGCAAAGTTGGCATTCCCATTGGGTGGTAATCCATATTTCCAACGCACATCATCGTTCAGACTACCATCATTCCAATCAGAAAGATTAAACGGTGGATTAGCCATAATATAATCCGCTTTCAGTGTCGAATGTAAGTCATTGTGAAAAGTATCAGCGTTAAATTTACCCAGATCAGCTTCAATACCCCGAATCGCCAGATTCATTAATGCCATTTTACGGGTCGTAGGATTGGCATCCTGCCCATAAATAGAAAGATTACCAATATTTCCTGAATGGCTATTAACAAATTTCGCCGATTGTACAAACATACCACCACTACCGCAGCAAGGATCATATACTCTACCTTTAAATGGTTGAAGCACTTCAACCAAAGTGCGTACCACACAGGATGGTGTAAAAAACTCTCCTGCCCGCTTACCCTCCTGTTCAGCAAACTTCGACAGGCAATATTCATATGTACGCCCCAGAATATCTTTGTCTGTACCATGTTCTATCATCTGTATATTAGTAAACAAATCTACGACATTTCCCAGACGTCGCTTGTCCAATTCATCTCTAGCATAGTTTTTCGGTAAGATATCCTTTAACCGTTTATTTTCCTTTTCAATCGCTCTCATGGCGTCATCAATAACGGTACCTATTTCTGCTTTATGAGCTGCCTCAGCAATAACATTCCATCTTGCAATAGGCGGTACAAAAAAGACATTCACTTCCGTATATGCGTCTTTGTCCTCCACGTCGTCGTCATCATCTAGAAGTGCCTGATATCGTTCTTCGAATTTATCGGAAATATATTTTAAAAAAATTAACCCTAATACCACATGCTTATATTCGGCTGCATCCATATTCCCCCGCAAGATATCCGCGGCCGCCCATATTTGCTCTTCAAATCCAATATCTGCTGAGTTTTTACCATTTGTTGTTGCCATAATAATCATCATCCTCTCAGTTTTAGTATATTTAATATGTATCTCACATATCATTATCGTTATTCCATCAATTGTTGCATTGCTTGAAATTTATATTTTTGTTGACCCGAACTAGTTTTCTCAATAGCATTTATCGAACATTTGACCGTATTCGCATAATTGAGAAAAAGTGTTCCAAGCAACAATCGTTCATTACGTGGTATTCTATTCCATTCATAACCCTTAAATAAATCCTTCAATAAAAAAATCTCACCATCCATTAAATTTTCGGCTTCTTTAATAGCAAAACTTAATAAGTCATTTACATCAGTCATTAAACTCCTCCTTAACAATCATAACAACATTGTTAATATCATTATACCTCTTTCGTTTGCTTTGTCAATTAAGTGCCATAAAAATGACCTCATCCACAATGTTTTACATTATGAATGAGGCATTTACTATAACTACTGATTAATCATCCATCCTTGCACTCTATATTCAATTTCCGTCCCATCCAGAAACACTGTTACAACCATCCCATTCTCATACACCTTAATATAATCCACCGTCCTAAGCATCAAACCAATATCCAGTTCCTTTATCGGCTGTGCATCTTTTGTAATCTCCATAAAATCCATCGCCCGGAACTTCGCCAGCAAATCATTTCCCCGCATTTTCTCTTCCCACTCCGGCACTAGCATCTCCCTGCACTCCAGCAGCCTGTTCCATGCCCTCAGATAAATCTCAATCAGCGTATCCTCATAAATGTGCCGGTTCCCACACCCCAACACACCTTTCACCTTATACCGCTCACTGCACTGCCACACCTTCCTATCCCCATTTGGTGTTCGCCACCCCTTCCTCGCAAAAGCCCTGTTGCACTCCCCACAGATAATCTTGCTGGAAAATGGATTCGCCTCCGTATTCTGGGAAAACCGTGTAATATTATGCTCTTCCAGATACCGATCCCTCCGCTTCATCTCCAACTGCACGCATTCCCAAATCCAAGGTGCTATAATCGCCTCATGGTCATCCTCAATATAATACTGCTGGATTTCCCCCTCATTCTGTACTCGCTTCTTCGTCAGGAAATCCACTGTGTAGCTTTTCTGCAGAAGCGTATCCCCTTTATACTTTTCATTCTCCAGCATGCTGCCAATAGTCGTGGACTGCCATTTCGTCCCGCCATCCCAATTTATCACACCTTCCCTCTTAAAAATCCGCTTCACAATCTTCGCCTACTGTTTATTCACAACCAGCTTGCCATTTTCATCCGCATCATAACCAAGGAATCTCTTGGTACTCATCTTATGCTGCCCGATCTCAAACCGCTTACGGATACCCCATGTGCTGTTCTCTGAAATATTCCGGCCTTCATCCTACGCAAGGGACGATGGGATTGTCAGCAACACTTCTCCCTTTGCATCCAAAGTGTCAATATTCTCCTTTTCAAATGTTACCCCAATGCCCAACCCCTTCAGTTCCCGCACATAATTCAGGCAGTCCAGCGTATTTCTTGCAAACCTGGAGATGGACTTCGTGATAATCCGGTCAATCTTCCCTGCCCGGCTGTCCATAATCATCCGGTTAAATTCATCCCTTTTCTTGGTATTCGTACCAGAAATGCCTTCATCCGCATATATCCCGGCACACTCATATTCCGGATTGCTGTTGATACTCTCTGTATAAAACCGCACCTGGTTCTCATAGCTTAATAGCTGTTCTTCTTGGTCGGTACTCACCCGGCAGTACGCCGCCACCCGCAGTTTCTTCCTCTGCACGGCATTCCCTTCCCCTGCTGTCGAATTCTGCTTTGCTGGTATAACGGTAATGCTTCTTGCCATTCCTGTAAACCTCCTCTGCCACCGTTGATTTTATGATATCCTGCCGGGATGCCGATTCGTCCGGAATCCGCACGCCCGGACAGGCTTGCTTTCCTTCTTCAATGTAAGTGGAGCAAAGCCACTCTACCTTCTTTTTATAACCTATCCTGCGCCGGAGTGTCTTTCCGCAATACGGACAGTACAGCATCCCCGTCAATAGATATCTGTTTTGGTACTTTTTTGTGTCACTCTGGGCAATGTTCCTGTCCCGTTTATTTTCTTCTATCTTTTCCTGCAAGGTATCCCAAACCTCCGTGCTCAAAATCGCCGGATGGCTGTCCTCCATATAATAACTCTGTACTTCCCCATGATTCCGTACCGTCTGGTTCCTCTTATCCTCCGGTGTGTAATATTTCTGCAAATGGAAATCCCCTTTGTATTTCTCATTTTTGAACATACCCATAAACGAACCGCCAGTCCACTTCCCTCCTGTCACAGACGGGACTCCCAGAAAATCTGCCAACTGCCCCAGACGGCTGGAACCCACTCCTAAAAGGTACATATCCGCAAAGAACCGGACTGCCATAGCCTCTTTTGGATTGATGACCAGTTCCCCAAATTCATCCTTGTCATAGCCCATGAACCGCTCCGTGTTGATCATATATTCCCCACGTTCAAACTTCTTACGGATAGACCATTTCCGGTTCTCCGATACATTCCTGCTTTCTTCCTCCGCAAATGAAGCGAGGACAGTGAGCAGGACCTCACCGTCCCCGGATAATGTGTTGATATTCTGTTCTTCAAAATAGACAGCAACCCCAATCAGCCGCAGCTCCCTCACCGTCTCCAGAAGAACTGCCGTGTTCCTGGCAAATCGGGAAATGGACTTTGTGATGATTAAATCTATCAGTCCTTCCTTTGCCATCTGTACCATCCGCTGGAATTCCGGACGGTTCCTGCTGAAACCGGAGATACCCTGGTCTGCAAATACACCAATAAACTCATATTCCGGATTAGCATTCAAGGATCGTTCATAAGAGGATACTTGGTTTTCCAGGGATTCACCCTGTTTCCTGGAATCCGTGGAAACCCTGGCATAAGCACAGACGCGTTTTTTTTTCGGTATTTTATTTTGTACCGGCTCCAACATCCGTATCCTCATAAACCCTTCTCCCTTCCGAAGTATTCTTTTACAAACCACTTCGCACATTCATACTGCTTTCCTGCGTCTCCGTCCTCATTGATACATATCACTGGCACCCCTGCTCTATCGCAGGCTTCCATAAATTCAAAGAACTGCCGCCAGTCACGGGCAATCATAGTGGCGTCCCTTGTGACTACCACCCGGACATGCCCGGCCTGAATTTCCTCAATCAACTGCCGGAACGCTTTCCGGTTTGTGTCTACGCCAGACGCTTCATCCCAAAAGAAATGTTCTTCCACCGTCCGCTTACCATAGCGCCTGCGGAATGCTTCTCTCCCCGGTTCCACATATTTTTCATATCCATGATCCCGGTGTGTGGTTCTGTAATAATATGCCACCTGCATCTTCATCCGGCATCCCACTCCTTTCGTTTTTGGTTTCTTATTGAGCAAGCTCAATAAGCGTAGTCTATTAATCACTCTAAATACCCTGTAAGTCAAGCAGATAGGCGGTTTCCACGTCTTTTCTTTTGGTCTGCGGAAACTTATTTCAGAAGGTCAAAAAGAAGAACCCGGCAGATTTCCCCACCGGGCAAATCTCTATATCCTCGTCACAAAATCTAGCGAAATCCACCCGTCTCTCTTCTTCTGGTAAGATTTCAACAGCCCCCACTTAGAAGCCCCTGCTCCGTCCGCTTCCTCCACAATAGTAAACACTCCAGCTCCGGTAAACCTCCCTGTCCTCGCATAATCAACACCCGGTCCCTTCCTGATATTCAAATCCGGAATCCCCACCTTCACCATATAAGAAGATGCCGCCGGAAGCTTCTCCATAAACTGCACATACCGCTTATCCGAAGTCAAAAACAGCCCGGATTTCAGCTTATAACACAGCCCGTCTGCGCTGACACCCACCACCGTATAAACGCCATCGAACACCACCTGGTCCACGTTATCCCCCATACACGGCGCTTCCCTCACATTCACTCCGTCTTTCCCCTTATAAAACACCTTCACAAAACCAGACAAAGGATTGACTGGCTGGTTCGGATTCCCGGAGCCTTCCATGCTACTCCCCGTATCCCCGCTGTCTCCAATGATACTCCTCAAAATATCCAGAATCTTACCGCCATACCCAGCCCTTACCCTGCGGATTCTCCGGAATCCCCAGCCATTCCACATAAGGCGCACACCCCCTGGCCACATACTTGAACCTTGAATCAACCTTCGGGTTCACCAATTCCTCCGTACTGGCATAGGCTTTCAAATGCTGCACCTGCGCCCGGATGCCCATCTGCGGCGAATCAAAAGAATTCCCCTTTTTCCCATTGGAAGTCACGCCCATCCCACAGAAATTATTCTGCTCAAGCGTCACCGCCGAACCGGAAAAGCCAAAGTTCCCCGTCTCCAGGCAAGACTGAGCAAAAGCAATATCCCCTCTCACACCTTCTGCCTCCCCTTCGGACAGGTATAGCGGAACCATATCCAACACCGACTGCTCTACAGCCGGATTTTTCTTTTTAATATACTCCCGCATCTGCTGCTCCGCAGCCACAGTCTTCCCCATGATCTTTGTATAGGAAGAAACATTCTCCTCCTGCCCAGAGCCGCCGCTCCCAATCTGCCGCTTAAACTTCTCCCACATCCCCTTCGCCCGGATCTGGGAAGGACAGTTCTTCGCACACACATCATAATGCCGCACCACCCGGTCAGCCGGAATCCCAGTCTCCGCCATCAGCTGCCGGACAAACTCCACTGTATTGGCAAAAGCTCTCTGGAAATCATACCCTGCCTGCACACACATCTCCACACCAATGGAATTCTTATTATTCACTGTTCCAAACAGTCTGCCTCCATAATTTACCCCCACATGCCAGCATCCCCGTCCATGGGGAGCCGTCTGGTAAACCGTATCCTTGTCATCCGTATAATAATGAACCGAGGTGCTTAAATTCCCGTTATACTGTGCCCTGGCATGGGCGCTGGCATCCGCCCCTGCCGCAAAGTTATCCGTGTTATGCACCACGATATACTGCGGATTATTGCTCTCATACGTGTTATTGTCAGAAACATAATTCTTATTTACCTTCATGTCCGTTCCCCTCTTTCAACTGCTCCAGCACACTTTTCAGCTTCTCCGGAATCGGCAGCCCAATCTTCACCGCATTCTCCAGAATGGAAATCCCCTCATTGGACAGGTAGAAAAAAATCACCGCCGTCCGCAGCACGCTCCCGTTCCTGATCACATGGGTATCAATGATATGCGCCACAGCAACCAGAGAAAAAATGACCACTTTCTTAAAAATCCCCCTGAACCCAACCTGGCTGGAAAGCTCCTTATTCAGAATCCCAACCATTACCCCGGTCACATAATCCACTGACACAAAAATAACCAGCGCATACAAAAACCATCAAAGCCTCCCATGACTGCTCCCAAAGCTCCGCCCATAGCGGCAAATACATACTGCATCGTGCCTGTTACATCTCTCATCTCAAAACCCTCCTTGTTTTTCCGCACAAAAACAGCAGCCCGTTTTGGACTGCCGCCTGCTCCTGATTCCATAAGTTTTCCTTTTCTCCGCCACCCTTACGGCACGGTCTCCTCCGTCAGTGTATAGGTAATCTTCATCGTCTTGTCCACTGTCTTCACCACCGCCGATGACAGGTTGTTAATAGTTGCCAGATAAGGTGTCAGTAGGTACATAGTCCGGTACTCGCTCCCATAACTTCCTCCCCACCCCAAAAGAAAGTTCTTATACTGGAACAGCGGGGTTGCCGCGTCATTCAGCCGGGAGCTCCCCTGGGTGCGGATTACCTTATCCTCAACCGTAACCTGGAAATCCCCACCGATAATCAAATCGCCAACCAGCGTCATATACACCTCGCAGGTCCCTGTATCGCACAGCGGCTTCCATTTGGAAGTAAACCCCAGATTAATCAGCGTCACGTCTGAAGAATTAGAAAGGTTAATCTTATAAATCCCCTTCTTGTTATTCGCCATCACATACAGATATCCGCTCCGAATGCAGCACTGCAGATACCGCTCCGGGAAAGAACTGTCCTCCTCCCGCCGCCCCACATCTATCAGTTTCGCATTGGACAGCGTCCATTCCCCCTCTGTCATGGAATAATCATCCTTCTTAATCTTCACCCACACCATAGTAGCACTGCCGGAGGAATTCCCCTCATTGGAAAACCCGTACCAGTACCCGTCCCCGCCGTCCAGAAATTCCCCGTACAGCGTGTAATCCCCAAGAAACCGGAACGTGGAAGTCTGAATCACCTGGTCATCCACCACCACAAAGGATGAGTCATCCAGCTTCTCGTTCAGCCCCACCGTAAAAATCGGGATATGCACCTTCCGTATACGCACCCCTGTATCCTGATACGTGATGGAATACAGCAGATTCCTTTCAAAATCCACCTCCACCGTCTCAAACAGCACCAGCTCCCGAGCCACAGCCATCCCGTCCAGCTTGATGCTTTTAATCTGCAGGAATGTGGAACTGTCATTCACCAGGCTCCCATAAGCATTCGCCCCGCCCTGGGCGCTGGTCAGGGCAGCCGCCGCAATGGTACCGTTCCCCTGGCTCGGCGTGAACTCCCACACAAACTTGTATCCATTGTCCAGCTTCTTGCTCTCCGTCAGGTTCATGCTTCCCCTCGCCACATTCGCCGTGGAATTCACATTATTTGACGCATAAGCCACTGGCAGGTTATCCGACAGGGAATAAATATTGTCCGCCCGTTCCTCCAGTACCTTGGAAAACAGCAGAATACCCCCAATCATGTTAGGGCAGACCGGAAGTAATGCCTCCTGCAATTTCACCCCGTCAATACTCTCCCCGATTTCGTAAAACACCCCCATGGGATTCAGCCCCAGGATATGGTTCACTGCATCCGTCACCATATTTTCCTCCGTCACCGCTGTGACCTCCCCGGTATTCACATCCGTCAGTTCAATCCTCATCGTTCCCATAAGTCTCATAACGCCCTCCTTAACTCAAATCTACCGGACATCCAAACGCGCCTACTGGAATCCGCCCCATGCTGTCCCTCATCTGCCTCTGTACAAGCTCCATGGTCTCAATTCCAACTGTCTCTACAAACCCTCTGACGCTCAATCCTGCGCCAACCCGGAACACAGCAGCCGTATCTTCCAATACAATCTTCCCATCCCATGCCGGAGCCGCCGCCATGCCCTGCCCGCTGATGGAAGCAATGCATCCCCCGGTATCAATCTGTCCGCTGCCGCCCTCCAGCCGGAGGAATACCTGAAACGTGTTCGTAAAGTTCGGAATCAGTTCCTCAATAGGATAATACAAAGGCAGCACATGCTTCCCACTCCCCCAGGTTTCCGCCGGATAATGGGTCAGAATCTCTTCGTCATTGAACACATACCTTACACGCGCCACAGCCCTCCCATCCGCAGGAACCATGACCGGCAGTTCCGCCTCCACGCTGACATTTACCGTAGTCTCCGTCCCATCCTCAGCCACAGACGGTACCGGGATAACAACCGTTCCCTTTGCCGTCCCTGCCTGTACCGCTGCATCTGCCGACACATCCACCAACACAATCGCAAAAAACTGTACATGCGTCTCCTCTGCCGCCGCAAACTCAATGCTGATAATCTTCACATCCGTCTCATTCACTGTATAGGCTAATGCATTGGTAAACGTGTGAATCCCTATCTTCCCCGCTTCAATCTGGTTCAGTAGGCCGGAGAGGTTCTTGTCATTCTTCGATTTGGCCTGTGCCAGCCTGAGATTCTTCCCCACACATTTCAAAGAATGCTTCCCATTAATTTTAATCTGATATCCAGTCACACAGGCTAACTGCGTTTCATCCGCATGGCCGCCGGAGAACACCAGTACATCCCCCAAATCCAATGCCGGATTCCCGATGGTATCCGAATCAAACGGAACATAGCAGATGACGGATAAATCAGACAGCATATTTTCCAGCAGTGCTTTCCTCGTCTCCTCCAAACCAAACTGCAAAAGCGGATTTACGCCCAGGTTCATGGTCAGCCCGTCATCTGTTTCCAACGCATAATACTCTGCTGTCTGCGTCTTAGCATTCGTAGAACTGATTGCCGTATACCGGGTAATAAAATCCGAAAAGCTGCTGGAAAACCGCTGCCTGTCGGAAACCGTCATCACGGGCACATTCCTGTATTTCCTCAGTTCCAGCTTTCCCGTCCGATTAATACAGAAAAAACCTCCCAGCACCTGCCCCACATAATACAACACGTCCCGGTACGTCTCAATATCATTCTCCGTATACACTGACAGCAGTTCCGTACCGTTTGGCATCGCCTCAATCTCCGCCTGGGTATGGGCAAGCTCCACGTTACAGGCTTTACAGCACAAAACCAGGAAAGCATAAGCATTCCCCACAGTCTCAAAGCCATTGAAGCTTCTCTCAAACCGCAACATGTAATCATACGCCTTTATCTCCAGACAGTGTAGCGTCCGGTTCGCCTTACTCACCTCAAAAATCCCCATGGGGACTTCCTCAAAGCTCCCGTTCCCAAGCCGCAGATGATAGAACAGTTCAATCTTTGCATCCTCCAGCGTATATCGGTCAATCTCCGAAAAAAGGGTGCGCCCCATCTCCGCCGCATACACCGTACCAATCTCAATCTCTGTGCTGCCGCAGCACTGGCCTGTGATGTAGCCGGAGCCTTTCACGATATCTCCATTTCCAAACTCATGGACCACCCCGGCCTTCGTGGTAATTCTCCCTGTCCAGTAAAAATTGCGGGCGTTCTCCTGCACCGCAGTTAAAAATACTTCACTGACTGGATACATGAGCCAACCCTTTCCTTAAAACTCTTTCAAATTAAATGACACTTTCCACAGCCCTTTATAGGAAGTGTCTTTCACCAGCCCAGCCTTATAGCCTTCCATAAACATCTCCGCCCGCTTCACTTCCAGTGTCTCCGTATCAAAAAACTCCACAGCAATCTTCGGCTTCCTGCGGAACCCCGCCATGGCCTTCACCCACTTCGGGCTTAGCGAAAAGGAAACCGGAATTGTCACCACGCCGCTCCTGACCACATCCCCCTGTGTAGTCCCGGCCTCCGTCTCCCCACCGGAATCCGGCATTGGAAGCGCCACCCCGTCAAACGTCAGATACTGTATAAACGCCATGCCTATCTACCTCCTGACCTCAGGTTCTGCCTGTTCTGTGCATTCACCACCACCTCATCCAGTAACGTGCCGCCAAGGTACACCGGGATGCAGATCGTCCCCGTATTCGCCATTCCAAACCCGCTCACTGTCTCCCTGATTCCGTTCAATAACTGTGTGACGTTATTGGCAGAAATCACCTGCTGCTCCGCCATGCCGGAGGCCATCCCAATCTGCGGGCTGACCACCATATCCGAAACCACGCCCCGAATTGCCTTCTCAATCATACCCCGGCTACCCTCAATCCCCCTAGCAAGCCCGGACATAAAATCCGGCATCCAGGATTCATACTCTGTAAGCGGTCCCTCATCCGGCACGGAGAAATGGAGGAACGCCGCAATCTTATCCGCAATGCTCCTGACCGCATCCACCACATTCCCCACGGCATTCCGGATTCCGTTGGCAATCCCGTTCACAATATCCACACCCCAGTTCCATGCACTGGAAGCCAGCCCCTTAATATAACCCACCGCCTGCTCAAACCCATTCCTCACCGCATTGTAAACATTGCTCATGGCATTGCTGATTCCACTGACAATGTTATTAAAAATGTTCATGACTGCTGTCTTAATAGCATTCAGCACAGCCGTCACCGTATTTTTCACTGAATTCCACACAGTGGATATAATACTGCCCGCTGCATTCATCACCGCAGTTACCACATCCCGTATTCCATTCCACACAGAGGAAACGATGCTTTGGATGGTATTCAGTACCGTAGAAATCACCGTCTGGATGGCATTCCATGCTGTAGTCAGGAACGCCTGTACCGCCGTAACAACTGTAATCACCACCATTTTAATGGCATTCCAGACTGTGGTGAAAATCGTCTGTATAACAGTCAGCACCGTGGTAATAATCGTTTTGTAAATGTTAAAATATGTGGTGACGATTGTGGAAATCGCCGTCAGCACAGTCTGAAACAGAGTTTTAATGCCCTCCCATAACGTGGAGAAAAATGTGGCAATCCCGTTCCAAATGGTCTGTGCCACCGTGGATATCCCTGTCCAGAGTGTGGAAAAAAACTGTGAAATAGATGTCCACGCAGCGCTGGCCGTCTGCTTAATCCCCTCCCACAGCCCGGCAAAGAATTCCTTCACGGCATTCCAGATATTCATACAGGCGGCCTTGATCTCATCCCAGTGGGCAACCAGTAACTTCCCAACCGCAATCAACGCCACAATCACAGCGATAATCGCAAGTGTTGGCGCTCCTACGCTGGCGATGACCGGAATTAATGCGGATATGGCCGGGGCAATCACACCCACCAGGCTCATCACTGTACTGATGCCCGTTGCAATCTTCCCAATGATGATTAACACCGGTCCCACGGCAGCCACCACCATGGCGACGATAACAATCATCTTCTTCGTCCCCTCCGACAGCCCGGAAAACCAGGAAGTAAACGCCTGTATCTTATCCGCCAGTGCAATCAAAATCGGTGCCAGCACGCTCATAATGGCGGAACCAAATTCAATGGCAGTGTTTTTCAACTGGCTAAACGCCTTCTGTATCGTATAGGAATTGGTGTTCAGCTTCCCGAAAGCTGTCTCCGTTGCCCCTGTGGAATTCTGCATCTGCTCCAGAGTCCCATTGAAAGTTTCCGCACTTTCCCCCAGAAGAATCAGCCCAGCCTTCCCGGCCTCCGCACTCCCCCATAAATCACCAAAGGCCAGCCCCTGCTCCGCCGCGCTGTCGGAAATAACCTGCAGCACATCGGAAAGGCTGGCCCCGTCCTGCATCAGTTCCAGGAAGGATTTCCCCGTCTTTTCCTTCAAAGTGACCGACACCTTCGTGCCGGATTTTCCAAGCTCATTGAACATGGAATTCATATAGGTGGTGGATTCTGCAGTTGCCACACCGTTGGCAGTCATCAGGGCATATCCCGCCGCCACCTGTTCCAATGCCACCCCGTTTGCTTTTGCTGTGGGGATAACCTTACCCATCGAGGATGACAACTCCCCCACCGTGGTTTTGCCCAAGTTCTGTGTCTGGATCAGCACGTCAGACACCCGGCCTACCTCAGACGCTTCCAGGCCATAGGCATTCATAATCGTAGTCAGCACATCCAGCGCGCTTCCCGCATCTGCAAACCCGGCCCTTGCCAGCTTCGTGGAATTGGACACAAAATTCACCGCATCCCCGGTCTTCTGCCCGGCGGAGATGGCGTCATACACATTCCCCGCAATCTCCGAAGAACTGATGCCCGTCTGGTTCGACAAATCCAGGATGGCCTTTTCCAGTTCCGACAGCGGCACTTCCGTGGTATCCGCAATGGTATTAACCTTTGCCATGGCATCCTCAAAATCCATCGCCATCTTAGCGGATGCCCCGCCCGCCGCCGTAATCTCGGCAGTCACCGGGAGCAGTTTCTTACCTGCCGATGTGGCGGCATCCCCAAACTTCCCAACCTTCTCCGCCGCCTGCGAAAATCCGGACAGGGAGGTGTTGGTATCCTCCGCCTGTTTTTCCAGGTCTTTTAAATTCTGCTCCGTCTCAATAATCTCCCGCTGCAGGGCATCGTACTGGTCTTTGGTGATATCGCCGCGCTCAAACTGCTGCTGTACCTGCTGCTGGGCGGATTTGAGTGCCTCCAGCTTCTCCTTCGTTTTCCCAATGGCATCCGTCAAAAGTCTCTGCTTCTGCGCCAGAAGCTCCGAATTATGTGGATCCAGCTTCAGGAGCTTCTCCACATCCTTAAGCTGGGACTGGGTGTTGCGGATTTCTGAATTGACGCCCTTCAGCGCTGTGATCAGTCTGGTGGTATCGCCGCCGATTTCCACCGTGATACCCTGTATGCGGTTTGCCATGCGATGCCTCCTTCCTGTTTTTGGACAGAAAAAAAGAGCCGGTTAAGGCTCAAATATATGGAAAAGGCACCTGCCACATTAGCAGATGCCTATGTATAAATTCAGTTTTTATTAAAACTATGTTTAATAATCAATTGACTTTTACTTTATTTATAGAATATTTTATATTATTCTTCCCAAGTAAGATCACTTTTCTCAACCAAAATCACATCTTCCCCAACAGGAATTTCATGAAATTCTGTTGAACATTGAATATATTCAAACTTTGTTTGTAAACTACTTATCTCACTCCAAAATTCTAATAAATCAAACTCTTCTGCATAAATATGTTTCTTCAAAAAATACATTAGCATAAATTCAGAAATCATATGCTTATCCCCAATATGCATTTGATTCCTTTTATCCACAGCTAAATAAAATACTTCCGGCATAACATCACACGGAGTAAATCTGACATCATCTTTAAACAAGAAATTCAGATGGCTAATTTCACTTAAATATATTTTATGCTTACTAATCTGTTTAGTATAAATACTATTAAGTGTCTCAAATATTTTCCCATATCTTTTATCTATTTCATCTCCATAATGCTTATCAATCCACTTTGCTTCAATAACTAATACAGCATTTCTTTTTTTATCCCAAATTGCAAAATCCACTTCACAATCATTCAGTTTTCCATCCACATCTTTAAAATTATAAGGAACTGTTTTTGCAATAGCAACATTCCTTACAGATTCCATAAGTTTCTCTATTCTTCCCTCTGTAATAACTGATATAGTTTTTTGACGATTTAAAATACTGATATTTTTTGCATAGTGTCCATTTACTACTGTAAACTGCCAGTCATTTACCAAAATTAGTGAAGGAACAGTAATCAGTTTATTTTCTATTTCAAATAAAGGAAATTCCATAAGATTTACATTCCCTTTATTTATAAAATATTCTACGATGTCTCTTACCTTTCTTTCCCGGATATTGCTAATGGTTACTATATCATGTATGCACTTTTCTTTATCAAACTGCATGATACATTCGTCTGCATTTTCTATATAGTCTTCGTTTTCAAGAGTAACAATTCGTACACAAATTGAACGAATCATAGCATAATAATAAAAAAAGGCTATAACTAATGCAATTTGTCTGGGATTATCAAATACTTTGCTTCTAACCTTTGAATCCCATTTATTCAAATCCTTCTCAATAATATTTAAACAATCCCCGAACAAAGTCTTATCTATATTTTGTTCAAGTTCTTTTATCAATGTCTGCTGAATAACTATCTTATACCAAAATTTTAAATGCAATTCTTTCGTCTGTTCTAGTTCCATTCTATTCTTATCCTTATCATCTTCTCCATAAAAATAAAAATTCTCTTCTTGATATTTATCTGTAACTAAAGATGTTGTTAATTGGTATCTATGTTCTCCCATCTTAGTCAATCTGGCTTTAGAAACAGGATTTATATCATTTATTTCTCTTGAAAACCTGTAATTCTGAAAAAGTGGATATAGTGTCTTTTCATATTCTTTCATATATTTTTTCAAGCCAGGAATATTTAGTTTTTTTAGATGCAATTCTTTGTTATTTAAAATTGTCTTTGAATAAATGTATGACGTTATACAACGCTTAAATAAATTACTTGTTCTTTCTGGAGGTTCACTCATCGCCCCTAATTCTACCATTGCTAACGGATATAGCAAAAAATAATTAACATTATGGGTATCTAACCACTTCTTTATTTTAAATTCAATATTGCGGTCAATAATTTCATGCAATCCACCTAATAAAGCAAATTCATCCAATATTCTACCACCTTTTATTTTTTATTGCTGACCAAGCCAGCCGCCCCTATTTACCAGTATAGCAGGAAACAGCCGGCCAATCAATGAAAACAAAACCTGTAATCAGAACCTGTCGAAATCCTGCTGCGTGGCAAGCTGGGCATACTTACACTCGTCATTCCTGCTCTCCGCATACATATCATTTATCATCCCGATAGAAAGCAGTTCCAATTCATGAATAGAAATCCCAAGCTGCACACACCGCAGGAGGAACAGTGGCGTTGTCATCTCCCGCTCAGTCGGGCGGAGTTTTTTTTAGCCTCCACATCCGTCTGCACATTCAGTCCCCAAAGTTCAATCAACTTTGGCAGTACCTGATATATGGAGAACGTATTGAACCCATCCAGCCATTCCTCCGGCGTGTCCGGGATTGAACCATCTGCATGCTTTGCCATCACAAAAGCGATGTTCTCAAACATCTCCAAAGAAAACAAATCCAGACCGGACTCCCCTTCCTCAGAGCCTCCCACGCACTGCTCCAAAGCCCGCAGGTCCCTGTAAATATCCCTCTGGAATTTCAAGCGGTAAATCCTCGGTATGGCCGCCGAAGCCTTAAACAGCACCTCCTGCCCGTCAATCTCAACCTTCCTGGTTATGCTCATTTATCCGCCATCGCCTTTGCCATGGATTTCACTTCTGCAGCCTTGCCCGTCTCCTGGTTCATTGCAAAGCTGGCCGGGGCTGGTGTCTCCGTCTGCACCTCCCTGGATTCCTCATAGGTCTTAGATTCAATCTTCGGGCGGGAAGCAGAACAGTTATACAGCACATGCCGGATTTCCTTCACATCCCCGTCAAATTCAAACAGCAGGGCAAAGCTTCCCGTCTCCGCATTGCAGTTCTCCACCAGCACCTTATTGGTGTCCGCCTCTTCTTTCAGGATATCTGTCCGGAACGTCTCCGGAATCATCGCCAGCTCCAGATCCCCGTCATACCCCATATTGTTATTGATGACGTAATATTCCACCCCATCCGCATAAAAGGACTCAGGTTCCCCGTTGGGGTCCAGGCTTAAAGACACCGCGCCCGGCATCGCCACCGGGACTGCGAATGTGTCCGTCCCGTCCTCCCCTGCCGTCAACGGGACATAGTGGACATTGCAGATATTAAACTTCACTTTATTTCCCATTCCTCAAACCTCCATTTCATATAGAACCTCATACAGCCGTTCCGACTCAATCCATACTTCACTCCTGGCATAAAAGAAACCATGGCTTTCCAGCACGGTCTCTATCCGCTCCTCCAGTTCCACAGACTTATAATCCGTGTACAGTTCAATATGCAGCTTCCGCTTTTTAAAATAAGCAATCCCATCTGCTGCAAAATTCCGGGATTCCGGGTATAGAAACACCAGGAACGGCGGCTCTGGAGACTGTCCCTCCGCAAAATGTCCATAGGCACAGGGCAGTTCCATTTTCTCAATCATCTCTAGCACCTGCTCATGCATCAATGCGATAACCCCCGTTCCATCTTTTCCATCAACTCTTCCGCTCCCCGCTGTTCTGCCGGGGCGATATGGGGAACGGCCTGTACCCGTCCTCCACCCCGTTTCGCATGCCCATGTTCCAGGAGATGGGCAATCTGGTAACGGTCACGGTTGTGAATCACCATAGTCAGGGAATTGGCATCCTCCTGCACTTTCTTTGCCGCCCAGCTCTTCTTATATTTCCCAGTCCTCACCGGAGCATTGGCCTGAATGTCCTTTTCACGGACCGGCTCACCTCTGTCACGCTCCGCTTCATCACCTCATTGGACATTTGCAAATCTAACATCCTGATTGAAACATCCGGTAAGTCCCAACTGAACAAGCCGTATTTTAGCAGAAGCTGGCGATACTTGAAATTTCCTGGAAAGTGCCTCTGTGATGTCTGTTTCACTATGGTGGTTGTTCTCCTGCATATCTAATGCCACACTGACAAATGGCGTCTTTGGCATTAAAATAGCAGCACTGAAATACTTAGCCTGGTGCTCCAGCCAATCTGTATCTGTAATCAGCCTTCGTTTACCTGCCGTTCCTGATCCGCCCTCAATATCTATTTTCCGGCATTCGGTAATACCTGATCGCGGCTTTATCCCCTGACTTTGGTAATTTGTGTGCGTATAATAATCAGAGTGGAATATCCAATGCCCGCATTCGTGCCCTATGGTGGACCGGAGCCGGTACTCCTTCCTATCCTCCAATACGGTATTATCAATCATCATAGTTCCTCTATCCACATACAGATAATCAGCACATTTTTCCCGTGGCAGATACACAGGAACTCTTTCTGTATTTTGAAATATCATCCTGCCTAAAATCAGGCCGCAATGAGACAAATAAGTGTAATCTAACGCCAGATCGAGATAAATTTCTGCAAAGGCTTTTATATCCACTGGCTGCGGATTTTTCAACACAGTAGATTTGTAGTCTTTCAACAGTTCTTCCGCATGTTCATCAATTTCAGCATTACTCATAATAGGAATCCTGTTTCTGCTCTTTCTTAACCTTGGCTGGTACATAGACAGATCACCCCTTCCTTGCTCTTAACTCATCCAAAAGAACCTGCCATTCTTTTTCTCCCGCACCGGTTTCCATCGAAAGCCGCAGCGCTTCTACTACATAACTGTTGCACAGCATATAATCGGCACAGTCCTGTGGTGTCGCAATATCACTGGATGACCGTGATTCTGCCGCCATATCATAAAGTGTATGGACTTCATCATCATTTAATAAGAGAAAGCAGGCCAGCGACTTCAACCTTTCTGCAGTAAACGCACTGCTCCTCCCTTTCTCCACTTTGCTATAAAACTGTGGTGATACTTTTATGGCTTTTGCCGTCTCCCGAAGAGACTTCCCCCTGCCCTTCCGCAGCGTCTCCACATATTTTCCAAATTCCAATCGATGATTTGTATTCATGGCTGTTCTCCCTGTAAAATTTTATATGGTAAGTTTTTCCATAAAAACAAACATTTATTCGTCAACTTGTTCATTGACACATTTTTTTATAAAAGGGAACATTTCAGATAAACAGAATTAAAAAATCCCTGACCGCCTGCTTTTAAAGCAAACAGTCAAGGACTATCTTTTAAATAGAATTGTTATACATTCATCAGGATACAATACCGCATTTCAAAATATATTGATACATTTGCTCCTCTTCCAGATAGACGTCATCATACCTGCTCTTGACTTTTCCAACTTTGACATCCTCCATCAAATCATTGAGAAAACTTTTAAAATTCCGGTTATCATCCACCAGACGGTTTATCGTATCCCAATCAAGGGAATCTTTCTCTTTCGCTGAAAATAGTATCTCACTCTGCATAAAGTGTTCCGCATCCAGACGGATTACCCCAATCCCAAAGGCATTATTCAATCTCCGCAATTCATCCATCAGTTCCGGTTCCTCTGATATTTGAAGCGCAACCAGGTATCCTTCATGCGCCCAGCTTGAATTTGACACCGCCTGAAAGTAATATTCCCGCAAGTTTGACAGAGTCAGGCTGATTTTCATCTCAAATGAATACAGCTTATATGGGTTGACCTTCAACACATCGAAAAGCTTCAGTGTATTATCCGTATAAGAATCAAACGGAAAATGAACCCCCACAATATCAGGATGCAGCCATTTATTCTTACCACTTTTTTCCCTCTTGGAAACTTCATGATAAATCATCTTTGTCATACATTTAAAATGCTCGTCCGTGCAGACAAAGCTTGATAGTAAAATATGTAAATCCCTTTCTGTAAATTTACTCTTTTTCCTGCCTGCACCAGAATCCGGGATTCCTTTTTCTGGATTAATGTCTTTTCCTTTCAGATAAAATTTAGCTGGCCTTTTGCTAACCTGTATAAATGCCGAATCCATGTTGTTTTTGATATCCACATAGATTCTGGCTGACAGGGTCCTAATTGGTGTTTTGCCGGAAGAACCCAGCTTCTCATCAAGCCCCTGGTTACAGCCTGCTTCCCACATCTCTTCAACAGACAGCGGACTTTCCGAAGCTTTCAAAACTTCTTTTGCAAAATCAATAAATCCAAATGACATACCTACCTCTCCTTTGCCTTAATGTATGATTGAATATACCGGGGAACTCCCGAACGATATGTTTTCAGAACTGTGTATTCAGATAGGTTCAGTTTAAACGATGGGTTGATAAATTACAAGCAAAAATTTATCATTGTTTATTTTACTCAGCAACTATCGCTTTTATCGCACAACACTGGTTTTGCCAGACAGTATACACTTTTGCCAGATAGTAAGGGTTTTGCCGGATTATATCTTTTGCCCGACAAAACCCTCATTTTCAAACTCTCCGGCGTTATCCCCGTCCCCCATCTGCGAAAACTTATCCATCTCACCATCCGCAAAAACACAACTCCATTTTCCGTTAAAATCTCCACAACCCCGCATAGAATCAAGGTTTCCGCACCAGAAGCGTAACGGTTTCAACGTGTATCATCACTACAATCGGAACACATATTTTCAACCTCGTTACTTGCATTTGAACACAATTTGTCTGTTCTATGTCTGCCCCTTGCATTTTTTCTCTGTGGTTTAAATTTATCACCATCAACACTATTCTTCAAGCCTGTTTTATACACGAAGGTAAGTTGTGCAGGATCTTTGTTTCCCTCTTCATCTATTCCCCCTACAATTACCTTTTCTACAATACTCTCAAACACATAGCGGTCAAATTCTTCTAAAACTTCATTCTGCTCCAACGTTTTCTTAAACTCTTTCAAACGTCTCTTTATATTTTTTTCGTTCTCGGAAGTTTCCTGTAGCTTTTTCCTCTCTGAAAGCAATTCTTCCTGTCGACTCATTAACTCTGTATATTTGCTCTCATAGGTTTCCTTGTCAATCGTTTCGTCCAAACGCATATCTACAAGTTTCCCCTTTTTCTTTTCAATAGCTGCTATCTCTTTTTCCGTCTTTGCCAGTTGTTTGCTAATGGTACTGTCGCTTAAAGTATCATCTATCCGCTGTAAGAACTCTTCCAACACGTCCTTATTATCAGCACATAAAAGACGATAACTTTCCACAAATGCGTCCTCAATCGCTTTTTCTGATATTCCTTTACTGTCTTTACAGAACTTCTTTCCTTTTTTCGTAGCGGTTACACATTGCCAAATAACCTTGCTATACTGTGAACTACTGTGCCAATTACGCCTTGTCAGAGTACCACCACAAAATCCACATTCCAACATACAACTAAACGCATATTTTCTACTATATTTTTCCCTCTTCGTATTCCCATCACCGATTTTTCCACGATTGATATTTCTTCTTGCAAGAATTTCCTGTGCCTTTTCAAACACTTCTTCACTGATAATCGGCTCATGATGATCGTGAATATAAAACTTATCTTCTTCGCCAAAATTCTCTAATCTTCTTTTGGAAATAGGGTCTACGGTAAATGTCTTTCCAAGCAGTAAATCTCCTTTGTATTTTTCATTCTTGATAATTCCAATTACCGTAGACTGTGCCCATGTAGAACTGCCATACTTTGTTTTATATCCTAAGTTTTCCAACTCACGACCAATCACAGAACCGCCAGCACCTTCAATATAGCGATTAAATATATAACGAACAATTTCAGCTTCTTCCTCATTCACAGTAATTGTCTTTGTATCAGGGTGATAATCATAACCAAGACAACCTTGAAATCCGACCATTTCACCTCTCTGCATTTTCATTTTTAATCCCTTTTTTACATTAGCAGAGATATTTTCAACCTCCTGTTGCGCCACCGAACTAAGCACGACAAGGAGCAATTCACCGTCCATAGTCAGTGTATTGATTTTCTCATCTTCAAAATAAACCGCTATATTCTTTTCTTTCAGCATACGGACATACTTCAATGTATCCAATGTATTCCTTGCAAATCGGGAGATAGACTTCGTAATCACCATGTCAATATCGCCATTCATACAATCATTTATCATACGCTGAAAATCTTCACGCTTTGTTACCTGTGTTCCAGTAATTGCTTCATCAGCGTAAATATCTGCAAGCACCCATTCCTTTTTCTTCTTGATTAAATCCGTATAATAGGCAACCTGTGATTTATAACTGTTTAACTGGTCTGCGCTGTCCGTGCTCACTCTGCAATATGCAGCCACACGCATACGCTCAATAGTCTTGCCTCTTGCTCTTGTCGTCAAATCATTTCTTGCCTTGATTACTTCTACCTCTTTCATTTAGTCCGCTCCTTTTTGTATTCCTATTGTAGTGTTATTATATAACACTTGTATTTGCATTTCAAGTTGTTATATCAGAAACCACCTTATAATCTTTCATTAACCTTGCTTTGATTAGGGTATATTCCTTATCTGTAATCAGTTGTTTGTCAAGGAGCTGTTTTAACATGGCAAGCTGCAAACTATACCTCATTAAATCTTTTTCTATAAAATCCCACCTTCCATATCTAACGGAGTGGAAATGAGGTAACAAACACTCCGCAGAAAAATTATTTTATTTCAACTTCAAATTTCAAAATCGCCTTAGTAATAGCGGTTCTGATTCTTCCCTTTAATTCCATATCCACTACAAGCTGCATATTTCCATATTCGTCATAAAACGGACGTAGACAAGCCTTTGATATGTACGCATTATAGTGATTTAATATTTTTTCTATTGCTGTCTCATCACCATCTGACGCTGAACGGATCACAGAAAATGACGGACACTGTTTTACTTGTTTCATTTTTTCTGATTCCTCCTGTATCCGTCTCTGATAAAATCCAATGAACGCATTCTGTTTCTGTAAACAGTACAACGTGCAATCCCTAATACTTCGCTGATTTCTGTATCTGACATTTCAAGGAAATAAAACATCAACAAAATATTTCTCTGTTTCTCACTCAGCTTCATAATTGCTTCACCCAATCGTTCATCATGGACACGAACCTCTGAACCGAATACTTGAAATGCCATAAACTCCGTAGAATATTCGTCCGTGGTTCCCGTACAAGCGTATTCTATTTCCGGCACTTCACAGAATGGACGTTCATGTTTTGCACGTCTGCCTATTTCTCTGTTGTAATTCTTTACTGTACAATCAATAACTTTACGGATCAGGCAATCAAACTGTAAGCGGATTGCTTTTTCAAATGAAGAAGGCTGCATAATCTCACCTCCTTCCCGTGAAAATTGTTAAAGTGTGAAGATTCCTACCTCTTTTCGCTCTAACACTCACCTCGGAGATTCGATTTGTTGCACCACCTCTATACTTTTTCAAAAAATTATTTACACAACAAAAAAGCACAAAAACAATAACTAAAAATTGTTCCTGTGCTTTTCTGATTGTTCCTATTACATGATGTAAAAAACCACATGTAATGGCATATAACCCCACTGTATAAAAATAAATTTTTTTAACAGCAAATTTATCAACAATGTATCACCTAGATTTATCAAGACGATTTCCTCCTAAAACCGCCCCAAATAAATCCCATTTTTAATCGTGAGTAAAAAAATCGCGGTTTTTCAACCGTTACTCAAGAAATTTAGGCACACAAAAAAATGCTGTCTGCAACGGTTTTTTTATTAACCGCTGAGCAACAGCATTTTTACACTATCTATTCAACCAATCTATCAATTCCTTTCTTATCTCTTCTAACAGAGTTTCTCCTTCTGTTTTTCTTTGTATACCCCCAGACAATGTACAATTTAATGTACACACATTTTTAAATGTACTGACTGATAGTTGAAAATCAGACGCTTTTCTATATGTTCCAGTAGTATAACAACTTTTAATGTTACAATCCGCAAAATATAATCTGTTGGAATCTATCTTCCCCATATTTGTATATGATATTGGATTCAAATGATAATTTCCCCTAATAAGCCACACTAAATTTCGTGTCGGAATCTTGCGATACAACATCTGAAGTATCTTAATTCCATGAAAACACTGTAAAGCTTCCCTCTGCCGCCTTACTTCCTTATGTATCTGTAATAAGGTAGTCTCAAAAGAATCTTCATCTGCAACAAATACTGGTATTGATCGATATAGCCCCGTCATATTTCCTATCGTCAATCTATTTTTTTCAAAACATACTCTTCTCAAGTCCACAGTGCAAGGAATACTGACATTGGTTTCTCTCAACCGTTGTGCTATAATTCTGGAATATGCTGTCATCAAAACATCATTTATACTTACATTTAATGATTCTGCTTTCACACAAATCCGCTTAAAATCCATTTCGTTTACACAACAACATAAACAATAGTATTTATTTTCTCCATGATAGCGGCATATCACCTTTTCATGGATTGGATCATGATTCTTACTAATACAAAATGGTATCTTTTTTATAACCATGTCCATATTGCGAATATTTTTTAACCCACCCGGTAATGTTATTCCATTATATATTGACGCCAGTAGATATAAATACTGTAAAAAGCCTACTCCATCTGTTAATACATGACTCATACCGATTGTCAGATTCCATATATTGTTATCCTGCATCATAAAGATTTTTAATTGAGTATCCGTTGACAGATCCCAAACGGAAATGAATCCCTCTTCATCATTTCCTGTGAAAAACACGTCATTCACAGTATGTTGTACGTTAATAAATCTGCACTGCTTAAAATCTACACTATATAATATTTCTGGAATATACTGTGCTGATTTTTCTATTGAATCCTTAAATCTCTTTAAATTAAAATCTCCTTGAATTACCAACTTACAATACATCACTGGATAAATTCTGTCCACATGTGCCAGTTCTATCAAATCCATATATCCACATGATATATAGTCAGATGTTCTTTTCACTCTCATTTATCCCACTTTCCAAATCCATATTATCTAATGCAATCCTTCGGACAAATTCCAGTTTTCTCCCATAATCCAACTCAATAAAATCAGAAGGTATCACCTGTGCTGCCCGCTTGTTAAAATAGTTCAAACCTGCCAGCTTTAGCATTGTATATACAAACTGCGAGCAAAACATAATATTAGGTTTTCTTGACCTTTTAAAAATCAGCCCCAATAAATTATAAGCACTTCCCTCATCATTGATCTTCTCAACCTTCTGTATCATGATTCTTTTCTGCTTCTCTGTTGCAGGTAAACGATATACCAATATAGCCGAACCATTTCTCGCCGCCAAGTTTTCAACCAATTCTGCATTAAGTCCCGGCGGTGTTGCACGCTTACCACCGTTGTAACTAATAATAGTCTTTAACTGTTTATCAAAAGACAAAGATACATGATTATATTCTTTATCTGTAAATAAACCAATCACATTACTGGAAGGACTTCTGCTTTTTGTAACAACAATATATACATATCCCTCATTTACTGTTTCATAAGCAGATTGAAAATAACTCTCTGTCAAAGTTCCATTGTTCACATAACGAAACGAGCTGTGTCTCGGCAGATGATACAGAATTTCAGTTAATTCTATTTGTGATAACACATATCCCGCATTTTTTACTTTTCCATCTTCCTAAGAATTTCATTTTTATTACAGATAAATTCCTCATAGGTAATTACATTTAATTCCTCCGAAGAAGGAAACTTATATCTTTTTGTAGTCTGATGAAAGAAATTTACTCTTACGATAAATGGAACTGCAACGATACACACTCCCAAAATTCTGCATAAATCATAAGGAATATCGTAAACCATTGACCTTATTACCAGAGTGTTAAATACAATCTGTGCCGCCATTATCAGTGCATATAGAATCACCTGCACTATTTTTGATAATATCGTGGATGGAGTAAAAACCGCATAAAATGCAATAAATACAAAACAGAAAATGTACATTAAATTATATACCGTATAATTTTTACACATGTATAGAGTCACTCCACCTAATAAAATCATAATAACTGTCATCAGAAAAGTTACTAATTTCTTCATCGGCTCACCTCTATATTACCGTTTTTGGTCTCAACCTTAATGGTCACAGTGGGACTGCTACCAATTGTTCCACTTGTTAAATCACCATTTACCGAAATATCGCCGCCAAAATCTGTATCTATCTTTCCATTTTTTGTAATCGCTTCAAATTCAAACTCTAAATCCTGTGGAATCCTAATCTGCACATTGTCATTTTTATTAAAGAAAGTCAAATCGCCCCTGACTTCATCATAAATCACGGATAGTGTTCCAGAATTATTTGATTTGTAAGTGCCGGAGCCACTAGCTGACAGAAATTCAGCATTTCCACTGGTTGAAGTATAAGTGACTTTTCCGTCTATTTTTTCGCAGGTAACATTTCCCTGTGTAGTCTCTATCTTAATCTGATCTCCAATAATCTCTCCCAGTTCAAGCGTTCCACTGGTAGAAGAAAGATAAATCTCTTCTGCCGCACCTTTATTTATTTTTAATGTTCCACAAGTAGTATCTATACGAATAGATTCCATATTTAACTCTATGCCTGACATATCAATGTTTCCGTCTGTTGTAGTAACTTTTATATTTGCGGAATAGGCAGACGGTAAATAGACTTCCACATATCTTATAAAATCCTTTTTAAAAAATGGTTTTCCCCCTTCGTTAATTTGAATACTGTTTTTCTTTTGACTGACCTTTGCATGATAACTTTCTTTATCTTTACTCATATATTCTTTGATTACAAGATTATCATTTTCATTTTGAAAAAAACTGATATTTTCATCATCATAAGAAATCGTTAAATCGGAAATGTTTTCTAATGAAAAACTCATCTCATTTACCAACTTTGTAGAACTTCCTTTTCCACAAGCGGAAATTGAAAATATCATGATAATAAACAGTATAAATATCAGTATAATTTTTCTTTTCATAAATATCATTTTCTCCTTTTGCTTTTATAAATGAATCATTCATTCATAATCAGATTAAAAATTAGAGGGCATTTCGCCCTTCTAACTACAACTTATAAGCTAATACAATATTATCCATACAAACTGCTTTCGCCGCTTTTTCTGAAATATCACTTGTTTCAAATGATGTATAGTGGATATCCATCGCCCACCAGCTTAACGTCTCTACAATAAGAATTGTTGTCAATTCCACATCATCAATCTTACGGATACTCTCTCTTTCTATAAAAGCCTTTAGATATTCTTTCATAGTGGAGAGAAATCTTTTCCTGTAGGCTTTATAATGCTTTGCCAAAAACGGGAAATCATACTGATTCTTTTCAATAAACAGACAACCTACCGCATATTGTGACATAAGATCAAATGCGTCTGAAATCAAAGTTTCAAAAGTATATTCCCCAAGCCCTTTTAATAAAGGTTTCTCAAATCTCTCGGCGGAATCTTCCAAAACCTTCACAACTTCCTGTTCCAACCCCACAAAATTTTCATCACTAATTGGCCTTTCAAGCATTTTACAAGCAAACTCTGGTTGTATCGTACATTTCAAAATATAATGCATAATCTCTTTTTTGCCAATGAAATCATGATAAATTGTGCCAACCGAAACACCTACTGCCTTTGCGATATGGCTAATCTGTGTCTTTGAGTATCCTTGTCTTAAAAACAAAGAAGTTGCAGCTTCAGCAATTGACTCAATTCTCTGTGTCAAAATTACACCCCCAAAAAATGAATGAATTGTTCATTTCTAATATACGCTCATTAGACTGAGATGTCAATATGATATCTGATTCGCTTTATGTGACATTTTTCAATTTTGTCACATGTGGTTTTCACTGTGCAAAATCGCTTCAAAGCCTTATGAAATCAGTGTTTCGTGATTATTGATTTCTGTTTCCTATTGTATTTGTACCCCACTGTTAGATAACTGGGGTTACAAGTTGGATTGGCTTACGCCAATCCAACACAGGCTAGTCCGTACCAGCAGCTTTCGCTTCGCACGCCGCTGGATGGACTGCCTATTAATAGTACTCTAACATTCATAAATAAATTTTACTAATTAGTCCTCCTTAATAAATATCATAACACCATCCATCGCATATGCATTAAATGAAATTTTCGAGTAATTCTGTTTAAACGTTGCAATATACAAATGATAGTCCATTTCTGTACAAGATTTTACTTCAAAGGTTCTATAAAATTGGTTCGTTTCTAAGCCATTTTTTAATGTAGCACATCCTAAGATTGCATTTTCTTCACTACCTCTTTTACGAATAAATATTTTATCAAATCTAAAATCAAAACTATAAATTTCATCATTTGGTTTTATAATCAAAGGAAAAACTTTTATTTCTTGAGGTAATTCCGATAAATCATTATCTACGTCAATAAAAAATGTCATATAATTCAAAAAGTTTTTACCTTCTTTTTCAGTAAATACCTGTTTATAATGTATTTCCTGTATACGTTGACTATTTGAAAAACAATTAGGTATTTGTAATAATACTTCATTAAGAATTGTATCTATTGTGTGTATTACGTAATCGTGTAATTCTTTTATTTTATCTAACGCATTTTCCTCCGGATAAAATTCCCCACCATAACAAAAACTATTTATCTTAAATGAATCTATAGTGCCAATCAAAATACTATTTTTTACTGTAATCAGTATTGTTTTTATATGCTTCATAAAATTATCAAACGCTATAAGATACTGATATTTTGCGTCATTTTTATTATTATCCATCAACTGCAATAATGTAGCAAATTCTGGTTTACTCGACAATTTAGAAAGTAACTTCTTCAATAATCCTTTATCTTCTACAGAAATAGCTTCATCCCCTAGCAGTGCCGCATTAACTATTTGGAATAGAACGTCCATGCTTATTCGCCCATAATGAAAAAATTCCATTGACGTTTTTCTTAAAAAAACGGTATCGTCTAATATATATCCACCAATATTCAAATTAGTTTTTTCAAGATCACTAGTTTTACACGATGCTTTTCCTGTAGAACAAGCCTCTTGCAACAAATCTTGCTCAACCACTTTCAATGTATTAACACGATGTTCATGAACTTTTACCAGCATATCATATGATACACTCATATATCCTAATGTTTCTTTCAAACTCTCCACATATTGCCATGCATCATAAACTTTATTTTCAGCTAATTTCTTTTTAAATTCTTTTAAGTCAACCGCCATCTATTACATCTCCTTATATCCAATATTCACATATTGCTAAAACAAAGTATTCTATCCTCTTGTATCTCCCCACTCTATATCAACCACCACCGACACATTGATATAATCCTTAATCTCTTTATTCCTCATTTTCTCCCCCTCGTCTGTAAACACAATATGCTTATGAAAGTGCCTAAAATTAAGGATTTCTACATAGTTCGCCTTTGTAGCAACACACAAGTCTCCACATGCACCGTTTGTCTGCGCATAACTGACTTTCATTCTTATACGTTATTAATTGTTTTTAATTATACAGTAAAAACGACGTGTTTGAAAGAAATAATGCTAAATGTTATTGTTACGTTTTACTTATTGTAACTATGCATTTTTTGCTCAATGTTGACACGTCGTAGACACTGTCAACACGCCAGAGTAATTACCATTATTTACCAGATTCTTTCTTACCCCTCTCGTGATACAATTTTATCAGGGGTGAGCTCAAGTTGAAATTATTTAAAAAGAGACGTAAATCACTGGTTGATGAAATGGAAAAGGCATTTATGGAAGAAGCTGCGGAGATCGAAAAAGAAGTCGAAAATATTGACTCGCCAGAGGATCCAGAGGCCAAAGAGCGGATGCGCCGGAAAATCCTTGAAGAGGCTATGAGAACTGAATTAAGAAAAAAGTGATCATTATTGACACTGTATCCAATACCAAATATACTTTCTATAGAACCATATTTGGTTACGTGTAACGGCAATTAGAGCCTATTGACGCGTAACCATTTGTTGGTTCTGTTTTTTTTGTGCAAATAAAATTGCCCCGGGTGGGAAATCTGAGAGCACATAGCGCAGCAATTTTATCTCCCAATATTACATATCTCTTTTTACGTCCACTCTTGTCTATTCCTCTCCATTTTTAGTCGAGTCAGTGTAAAATTATTGTTAACATATGCACTAAGAGAGGAGAACTTTATGACTTTAAGAGATGTTATTACACTGATTCAGTCCATATCCGGACACCCATGCCATAGAAGCTATTATTGTCTGGCTTTGGCGGTTTACTACAGCTGTCAACTGTCTTTTTTCATGGGACTCAATCTGGAACGACAGGTATATCCGTTAATCTCTCAGGAAATCGGGCTACCGATAAAATCAATTGCTCGAAGCATCTCAAGAGCAACTATTGATTGCTGGGAGTATGGAGATCATAAGAGATTAGAACAGATTATAAAACGAAAATTGATTGAACCGCCGTCGCCCAAAGAACTGATCCTTTATCTCTGTACATATCTTACTGATTTTCCGGCATATTAACTGCTGGTTAATTTTTTTCTTCCGTTTGTCGAATCTTGTCGAGTGATTAGTACTGCCCGTCAGGTGGGAGCGGTTTTCTGTTGATTTCGCGAGCATGAAGATTTTCCCCCGGCATAGCGCAGCCGGGGGTTTTTACAAGATATAGCGTCAGAAACTTCGATTGCTTATTGCATGGTTTACGGGTTACAAACTGCCCTCCTTTCTGATAAGACTATTTCAAGCCCATCATAGGACAGGCTCAAAGCGCGATCAGATCCCGCAGGGTCTTCTCTCCTGCAACACCATCCACCCCGCCGCAGATACCCGGCGACTGCTTTTCCCGGTCTCTCTGATAAGCAGTAATGGCATAGACCGTGTTGTCCCCGCAGCTCCGGTCGAGCTCCAGGACCTTGCCGTCTTTGCCCTTATAACCACGGGCCCTTAAAATTTCCTGTACCAGCAGCACATGGGTGCCGGTCTCCCCTCTTTTCACTGTTTTCATACTGAACATATATACTGCATCTCCTTTCGGTGTTGTCGGTACATCTACCGCACTCCCAGTCACCAGGCTCCAATCCGGCCGGCCGTAACCGCTGATCCGTGAGTTGCCAAGTGCATACGACTTTTTGCATACCCCGCCGCCGTTGGCAATCACCCCGGACGCCCCGGACGTATTGCCCTCGATCGTATACACCGTATTGCCGGATACCCGGTACACAATACCGGTATGGCAGATCCTGCTGGAGTTGTGGAAAAAGACCTGGTCCCCTGCCTGTGGCGTGGCATGCCACTGCTTCTTATTCTTATAATACTGGGCGCTGGTCGGTGTATAGGCAGAGAATCCCCCTCCAAGCAGTTCCCTTGCGGTCTCCTTTCCAAATGCCTGTACAAAACACCAGTCCACAAACATATCACACCAGGCCTGTCCCTGATAGTTTACGCCTGCAAATGTTCGGTAATCCCTGGCATATTTGGTGTAATTGTTGCTGCCCGCATTGGCTGTTTTGCTGTCCAGCTGGCTGTTGCTCTTCTTTTCCAGGTATCCGACTTCTGCGGACGCCACGCTGATCAGCTTGTCAATCGCATTCTGTTTTGTCATGGCTACTCCCTTCACATAATGATCATAAAACTTCTGTCCTCTGGCTGCCCGGCTCTTACACGTAGCTTCCGTGATCCCGGCCGGCGCTTCAAATTTTCGTAGTACGATATCCGATGCTGTCCGAATACTGGCTGCCGTTTTCAGCACTTTCAGGACACTCGGAAACACATGCTCAAGCTCGTACAGCACATAGTCAAGCTGTGTGTCCTCGTCCGCAATGGATACGCCTCTCTGTTTTACCCGCGTGTACAATCCAGACTTGCGAGCCGGGGTTGTCCACTGTGCCAGCCCATAGCCATACTGCTTGCCGGGGATCGGGTGCAGAAATTCCTCGCAGCTAATCTTTCCACTGTCAACCGCAGCCGTATAACTCGTATCAGTGTACACCTTTCCGCGCTCTTTCAGGCGTTTGACGCACAGGTATTCCAGGCGATTACACCAAAACCCATCAGACTCCGCTTCCAGATTTCCGATCAACCCGCAGGCGCCGGCCGGTGTCATGCCTGCAGCAACAAAATGTTTATAAGCCCGTTTTTCGGCTTCTATATTAATGCTCATAAGCTTTTCAGCTCCTCTCTTACCTGGTTAAAAAACGTAAATCTGCAGAGATAGCAGTCACAACAGTCTGGATTCTGCTGATCGGGTGCCACACAGTAGCCGCGCGTATCCTTATCCAGGTATCGTACAAAATCCTCTATCTCCTGCTCTGTCATGGCCGCACCTCTGCAATTAAAAAGAGGACGATTACTCGCCCTCTATACCATCTTTACTATCTTTGCTATGTAACTGCTCATCCGCCGCAATCGCCGCCTGCGTGAAGCTGTTATTCTTCCACCACGCAACTACCGCAGCGATCACCGTCCACGCCGTCGTCACAAGCGTATTAACTTCCTCGTCGCTGATCGGGAGCGGACTGTGCCCTGTCATGGATAATACCTGATTCAGCAGTGCCAATACCAGCACGATTGTTCTTACAATAGTTCCTGCTTCGATTTTTCTTTTCATGATTTTTTATCCTCCTCTAAATCACTAATCCGGTGATTAATTACCTTAATCTGTTCTTCCACCACCGGCATCCGGCGGGCAAAGTTGTTATGCGTCCGCACCTCGTCCTCTAACATCTGCAGGCGGTAGTTGGTCAGTTTTGAGTTGACCGCTATGCCCGTAAAGGTGCCTAATGCGCTCCCGCCAAATGCGATCAGCGCTACAATGATTTCTGGTTCCATTCGTGCCTCCTAATCCCCAACATAAATACCAAAATATAGCCCATTACTCCGTCACCTCGTTTTCTACAATAATCAGATTATTTCAACATACACCGTGCAGTATCTCTCATCCCCCTCTCGTTTTCCGCACACATAAATCCCATCCTTCTTCACATACGCCGCTGTAAACGAGACGAATAGCAAGTCTTCAAATGGATGTAATTTCCAGGTGAATCCATTCGAAGATAAAACAACACCACCAGACACTAAAGACACATATATTCGCTTTTCTTTAATATACCAAAGATTACTGACAGAAATTTCTGCATTAATCTGTTTCCATTCTCCACTTTCTGCGTCTATTACATATCGAGCGACCAGCGGGTTCGATTGCTGGACAAATATTTTACCATTTAAAGCTTTTATATTGTTAAACTCTTTCCCATCGGAATTTCCAAAAAATCCTGTATAATATTTTTTATGCTCTGTTATTTCAACAAGATCTTTTTTCTTTTCAGTTCCCGCCATCCATTCATATGTAGATGCTGATATCTCCATTATGCTGTAAATTCTCTCATATTGATATTGATAGTCCGATCTAATTGCATATGTCTTGTCAGTTATTGGATCCGTGGAAAATTTCAGATACGCATACGCATCTCCCAGATGTGTATATGCATAATGCCAAAAATTGAACAGAGAGCCATCATTATGCATCTCTGCGCTTAAAATATGCCCCCAGTATGTTGTACGAGATGAACTCATTGCCGGCACACTATTTTTAGGAATAAGCATAATCTTTCCCGAAATTGCCACTCCTTCATTTGAAATGACGGATACACTAGGTAAAAAATTCGTCCAATTAGCAATCGAACTACCTGTATACATAAACTCAATTCCGTCCGTTGAATAATATAATTCCATATATGAGCTACCTGCATGTTGTGCGCAGTACATAATATAAGACTCTGGATTTGCCAAAAAAGCTCCCGCCCATTGTGCCTCTCCCATCACTGATCTCGTGGAATGAGTGTACTCGCCGACACATTTTCCTTTTTTATAATGAATCATCTGGAAACTTTTATTATCCGTTCCATTCTTGGCATTGTAACTCGTATATACCGCTCTCTCACCCACTGCAGTTGCAATATGCCTAAACTGCAAGTAACCTAAGATTTGTACATTGATTTTTACTCCTAGTTTACACCACAATAATTCCTTTCCCAAATACATCGCATCATGGCATTTTCCTTGAAAGTAAATTTCTTTATGATCCTTACCTGCAAAATATAATCTGGAACTCCGTCTTCCCACTATTCAACCACCACCTCTCCCTGAATAAGATAAATAGTGTTACCATCAGGTGACGCCGGGAGTTCTGTTACGGATTCGACATTAAAACCACCTCCACCACCAGATCCTCCGCCGCTGCCATAATAATCATTTCCAATGCTCCCTACAGAATTCTTCAGGTTAGAAATAGCTTTTGAATTATTGGTAACTTTTTTGGAAATCTTCTTCTTATTTCCTGAAGCAGTATAATACCCGACCTTTGCGGATAAGGTCTCTGTGACACTCTGCACTCCCGTAATAGTTCGCTCTAAAATTGCACTCTCCGTTTCCCATATATACTGTGTTCCATCACTCAGCATTTTTTCATTACGGTAATGCACGCCATCACCGATTCTGGTTGTTGGATCAAAGCGCTGCCGGCATTCATAGGAAACCCACCGTTTTTCATGCAATGCATTCAAAATTTGTTTTTTATAAGATGTCTGATAAGCATTATATGATGTTGCATTGAGCGTTTTCCCCCTGGTCGCACTCACGATAAAATTCCCATCGTCGATACTATACTTTTTACGATCGTTGTAGCTTCCTCTTGATGTAACGGATGGATCAACTTCCTTGTCATCCAAATAAATTTCAACTGCATTGACCGGGCATTTGACCTCACTGTCATGGATCGTGATCGGATGTAATGTTGCTGTATCGGCATATTCGAAGTTGATAAATTCAAATGCCCCTGCTCGATTCATCCACCCGAACATACCACTTACTTCGCAGATATCATGAATTACTTCAACAGCTTTTAATTTATCCGGAATGTCATAAAGCACTCGCTTCTTTTTTTCATTTGACGATGAATTTTCATCTGTATAGTATTCATAGTTTTTATAAATTTTGAAGGAGTCACAGGGTAACGTTACCGTCTGGTATGGGATCCCGATTTTTTGAAACAATTTTTTCCGCAGGGCGCCAACAGTAATTGGAAATTTAAGATTGGAGAACCAACTGGCAACATTCGTGTCCCCTTTACTATATAACTTGTCATAAGCAATCAATTTTCTTGTAATCTTATTTTCTTGCCTTTCTGCTGTATGGATAATTCCGTTAAACAAATCAATCCGGTACCCCTGCACCATTTGATATACTTGGATTTCTCCACTTGGCGGATTATTAAAGAACCGTTTCGCACTGATCAGAACTTCAAAACTATTAGTGATACATCCGCCCAACATAACAGGTGCTGAAGTACTGACCGCCTCTTTGATCTCCATACTTTCCGCAACAATATCATTATTGGTAATATCACTAAACTTCCCTCCGACAGAATGAATGACCAGCTCTTTATGAACGGAGTCATCCGCATATAACTCCCGGAGATAATCCTTCTTTTCTACGACCTCAACCTTACACTCAGAAAAAAGCGTAGCATTTTGTTTTGCTCGTACCATGATTACGGTATTTCCTACAGCTACACCTTTGACTGTTCCTTTTTTATCAACTGTAGCGACCGCCGGTTTGGAACTTGTCCACAAAACCTCAACATTGGCATCTTCCCCCGCGAGCATACTCGCCGTCAGCGTATAGGTTTTCCCTTTTTGTAAACACAACTCGCTTGGCAAAATCCACAGAGACTCCAGAATATCATCTGGTTCAACGGTTATAATACAAGACGCAGATACTCCGCCTCCATCCTGCGCTGTTATTGTAACTGTCGCACTACCAACGCTGTTGGCTTTCAGTATGCCGTCTTCACCTACTGTAACAACTGACTTATACGATGATGAAAATACAACCATTTTATTAGTGGCGTTTTCTGGTTGTACCAAATACTCAATGGGCTGCATCACTCCATTTTTCAGATTAATGTCAGTTGCAGTGATCCCGGTAACCTTCACGACAGCCTCATACACTGCAGTAATTATCAAGTCAGACTGTACGCCAAAATATTCATTATCCCAACCCGTAAAAGCATAGCCCTCTCGAACTGGATCTTCCGGCGGTGTTGCATCGTCCAGATACTGCACCTGCTCTTCCTTCAAAATTGTTCCGTCATGATTCTGCCAGGTAACTTCAAAACATCGTATACTATATACTGCTGTGCATACTGTGTCTTCTGTGATGTTTACATAGTCATTATCCCATCCTATAAACGTATATCCCTCTATCCCAGATAGCTCCGGAGGGATTGCTGCAATTCCTTCTGGTACATTTTCCTCTTTTAAGATGTTCCCTTCTGGGCTTCGAAATTCAACGCGATATCCTTGACGGACCGATACAGAAAATCTTACCGAATAATCCCCGTAAGTAACTAGTATCGTTTTGGATCCGATCCGCTGATCGAATCCGGAAATCTGATAGTCCGATACTTCTGCAGTGCTTCCGTCTTTATATAGGAGACCTATTTTCAACCCAGTTGCATCAAAATCGTCCAGGATTGTATAAACCCGTTTAATTGGATAAGCAAGGATATTGATGCCGACCGGTACCACTTCCATATCCAGAGGCACAAAATTTCTGCTATATTTTGTTGCATACGCTTCCGCTGTTGAACCTGTCCATCCATAGATTGACTCTGCATCTTTACAAATTGCGTAGGCGTCATCGAATATTTCCATGCTTTTATTGTAGATGTAGACACTCGTAAGTTCCCAACAGCCATTTAGTACCTGATCGCCAATCTTTTGAACACCTGGTGAAAATGTTATTTCTTTTAACACTTCGCACCAATCAAATACAAGGCTTCCAAGCTCCTTTACATTATTTCCTAAATATACTGCGGTCATCAATTGGCAGCTTTCAAACGCCGCCTCATCAATATAGTCAACACCAGGGATATCTAATGTTGCCAAAAAAGGGAGATACGCAAATGCTTGCTTGCCAATATACTCTATTCCGTCAGGCAATGTGAGCACTTCCACTGCACATGAACGAAATGCACTTTCGTCAATCCGTTTAACACCATCATTTAATATTACTTTTTTTAACTGCTCTGTTTCCGCAAAACAATAGGCACCAATTACTTCAACACTTCCCGGAACTGTTACTTCTTTTAATGCTGTGCAGCAATTAAAACAGTACTCGCCCAACTCAAGCAAGCCATCTTGCAGTGATATCTGTGTTAAAGATTCACAGAATTCAAATGCGCTTTTGTTAATTACCTTTACCGTATTCGGCAATGAAATACTCGTAATATTCTTACCTTCAAATGCAGAATCGGTAATTGCCGTTACTGGTTTTCCCTCATAGGTCTCTGGAATTACTATGTTCGTGTATTCCTGATTTGTATCATAGATCCCATAAACATAAGCCTCTTCCCCCTGTACTCTGTACACAATTCCGTTAAGAATAGTCATATCTTTCCAGAACACCCGAAGCTTCGTAGAACCTCCCCATGGCTCTCCCGGTATTGAATCAAACGCTGCATCTATAAAGATGTAATCCATGTACATTCCACTAAAAGCATTTTGCTCAATACCTATTGCAAAATTCTTGTATATTGCCGGAATTTTTAGCTCCTTTATGTCTGGATCCCAGATTCCCGCAACCCATGCTTTGTTACTATACAGACGATAAATGATATCTGTCTGAGTATCTATTTCTATATTTCCGTGTTCTCCCAACCAGATAATATTTCTAGGTAGCGTCCCCCAGGGTGCACCTGTAACTGTTCCATCATTTTTTCTAATGTATAATTTCAGACGCCCATAGTTAGATGAAAATGCATTATTACCAATACTTGTTATCTTACTTCCGACTAATACACAATCTAATCCCGAACCATAGAAAGATTTTTCGCCAATGACTTCTATGCTGTCTGGAAGCACAATCCGCACTCCAAGCCCTGGATAGGAGTCATAAAATAAATAATCCGGAATTACTTTTACCTTTTCCCCAAAAACAATGTTTTTTAACTTTGCTTTATTAAACGGAGGGTAATAACTGCTTTGATATTTCCATCCACAATTACAGTTGATACAGTTATAATATAACGTTTCTAATGCTGTGGTGTTCGCAAACACATCAAACCCCATAGTGGTCAAACTCTCAGGCAACGTCACTTCTATCAGGTTGGTAAGATTTCGAAACGTATAGGCACCTATATTGGTAATCCCTTCTGCTACCACCACCTTTTTAATATTCGATTGGTATGCGCTAAACAACGGTCCTCCCGAATAATATTTTGTTGCCCCAATGCCTCTGACTGTTAAAGTTCCGCTGTCTAAATCGAGCTCAGCCGTTACATTTCCCAAAGTAGGAGATCCAATATTTTCATACACAATATTTTTGACACAAACAGCAAAGGAAGCGGTAAATGCTTCATAAGTGACAGTAACAGTCTGGTTCCCTGCTATGCTACTGTCAAAAGAAACCGTATAGCCGGTTATTCTTTCTTTGGTTCCATCAAAAAACAATATATCAACAAGTAATCCTGTTGTATCCAGAGCTTCGTCAAGAAAATATTCCAATTTTAACGGAGGGCTTGCTATTTCTATTCCGATTACGTTTACTTCATATAACGCATTTATTGATAAATCTGTGGTGATATTGCTGAAATCCTCATCCCAGCCGGTAAAAGTATAGCCCTCTCTTACTGGATTAATTGGCGGCGTGGCAGCGCCTCCGTAATTTATAAGCTGCTCACTTATAATGGTATTGTCCCAATCTTGAAAGGTAACCGTATATTGATTTATCGTGTAAAGAGCTGCCACAACTAAATCTGACCTAACTGTACCGAATGGCTGGTCCCATCCAGTGAACGTATATCCTTCTCTGGCCGGATCGTCTGGTGCCGTTGCTGGTTCTCCTTCCAAAACAACTTCTGTTTTTAGGACAACTCCATCCCAATCTTGAAATGTGATCGTGTAATATACCGGTTCACTCACCGTCACCGTCAAGACCGCCTCGAAACCTTTATAACTTACAGTAAGCGTCTGCCCACCAGACACTGTAGCATCATATCCGGTGACGGTATACGCACTTACCGCTCCCGTTGTCCCATCATTATAAGTAGCCGTTACCACCATCCCCGACAGATCCAGTTCTTCCCCAATCTGATATTCCGTCTTGTTCGGCATAGATGTTATCTCAATCCCAGTGACTGCAATCAACACGGCTATTTCCACAACAAACGTAACCGTCTCGCCCTGATACGTGACTATCACATTTTTTGTCCCTACGGTACTACTGTCAAAACCTGATACTACATAGTCTGTTACAGCCTCCTCAGAGCCGTCGGACCATGCCACAGCAACGGATAGCCCAGTCAGGTCAATCGCTTCACCCACGTTGTATTCCAACTTTGTCGGGACAGATTTGAGCGTCAGCGCACCCCCTAACTGCTCCCGTACCTCAATTGTGTCAAACACCTCAGACCATGTCTTGCTGCCCCCAGAAGCCCAGTACACCACCGGCATATACACCTGACCTGCCTCAGACGTGATCTCAGTCTCTTTATACGCACCTGCCACCGTCGTATTACTTTGATCGGCAGCGTCACGGTAGTAATTTGTCATAACTGTATTCATAGCAATACTGGAACATGCTGCCACTCGAAAACGCGTGTCCATATACAATCGGACTTTGTACGTCGTATTTTCCTGTATATTATAAACTGCCGTGCCGTTTGCCGGGTTACTCCCGATTTCGCCTGTAAGCCGTAGCTGTATGAGGGATGACTGTATATACCCGTCATAATTCCCCTCCAGTATTGCTGCCGCTTTATTATCTGACCATTTCGTTAGTGCCATAATTATCATCCTCTATTCTGCTCAAGCTCAATTGTTATCCCTGCATATACCGGCCCCGAATCAAGCTGCATGGCAACCACGTATTCAATATCACTTAAAAAAGCTTCCATCGTGGAATACCCGTCGATATTGGGATTCCAAAAGGAAACTTTATACCTGCCCTCTATTTCGTTCAAAAGACCCTGTCGCATGATGCTGATCATCTGATTCTGCTCCTGCGTGGTGAGATAAGCCTTTGTTGTTACGCTCACCGTCGCTCTCCGGCTGCTGCTGATATCTCTGTGCTCATTACGGTTAACATCAATGTAGGAATCAATAACAATCTTCTGGTCTGGTGTGCAGCTATAGCTTTCTTCAATCAATAAACTATTCGGAAAAATCGCATTTCCAAACTTTAAATAATATCCGTCAAAGGCCATACTCTCCTCCTCAGTCTAAGTATCCAACGCCGTCCGTTCGGATTCTGTAGCTCTCATTTTCCTCTCTGATCCAACGCATAAGCTCATTTCCGTTCATCGTCAGTACGATATCTCCATTTGATTTACCAACGATATTTGCAAGTTTTTCATAATCAAAATTGAATGTACCAAATGGATCGGCATAGCTTTTATAATCCGGCGTATTGAGCATATCTGTCATGCCGACCACTCCCCCCAATTGTCGGTAAGCAGCATTTTCCTGCTTCGTCAGCACAGCTTCACCCTCATGCAGCAACGCTGGAAAATCATCAGACGGAACGTAATCCATTCCCACCTTTAAACGTGGGATAGTTGGAATGTTTGCACTTGCTCCTCCTATCACAGGAACCCAATCCGGTATTTGGATACTATTGATGCCTTTAATCAATCCATTTAAAATATCGATAATAAAATTAATTGGCCATTTCAATACTGTTCCAATACCACCCATTATATTTTCAAAGATGTTTTTTATGTTCTCCCAGGCAGCTGTCCAATTTCCAGTCAATACGTTTACAATAAACGATACAAGGCTTTTCAAAATTTCAATGACGTTACCGATAACTGATGCTACGTCTGAAGCAATTCCACCAAAAACGGAACTTACAACAGAGAGTAATGTGCTTAAAATGGGAATTAACATTTCAGATATCATTGTGATAAGCGGTGATAGTGCCTCAAGTATTGGCGCAATACACTCTGTTACAAAAGGTGTAAGCAAACTTATAAGCTCAGTTATTAATGGCAGCAACGCCTCGCCCAATGGTACCAGCAGCAGTTCCAACCCCCTCATCAATTCGTCCAGACTAGATCCGAGATCATCATATTTCACGTCCTTCATGCTTTCAAGTTCTTCACCAGTTCCGTATGCTGCATCTCCAATTTCCCCTAATGCGCCAACTACTTCAGGGCCCAGATCCTCCCACATTGTTCCAAACAGAGCAGTGCCAACAGCATTCTGTTCTAATGGATCGTTCAGTGCAATAATGCCTGTCATAACTTGGTCAAAAGCTTCCTGTGCTGTCTCGCCACCCGCAGCAAACTTTTGTGCAAATTCTTCAACAGACGGACCGCTGTTCTGCATTTGTGCATTCATGGATTCAATTGAACTATTAACTTCATTTAATCCAGCTTCTGCTTCCGCAAGCTCCTCTGTATATTTTTTTATTGTCTTTTCATTACTTAATTTTGTTGCTTCAGAAGTTTTATCGGTAAATTCAGACTGCTTAATTTTAGCCAGCTCAAGCTTATCGCTTAAATCTTCTATTTTATCTGAGTATTTTACTGCCTCTTCTTGAGCTTTACTCATGGGTTCTGACAAATCTTCGGATGCAAGACCGAGTTTTTGAAATGCTTCCGCGGTGCTGTCCGAACAGTCAATCACACGGATTGCATTTTCCTTAACTGCATCACCAATTTTATCTAAGTTAAACGCACCAGTATCTGTACCTTTCTGAAAGATGTTGAACATATCGTCGGCGGTGAATCCCATTTTGGAAAATTGAACAGAATATTCTGATATGCTATCCAAAAGCTCCCCTGAATAATCCAGTCCATTCTGTGCACCAGCAGCAATCTTATTCATTGCCTCCTGACCATCAATTCCAAAATTGTCCATCATGGCCTTTGCTGCTCTGGTGGATTCCGAGATTTCATATTCGAAAATATCCTGAAGCGCAAATGCAGATTCGGTTACATTCTGGAGATTGGCGTCATCCATTTCCCCCATGTTTTTTGTTACTTGCGAAATAGCCTCCGCTATATCGTTAAAATCCTCGCCGTAGTTATTTTTATAAACCGCTTCTAAAACTGCCTGATATTTTTCCGTTTCCTCCGCAGATGACCCAGTGCTTGCCTGTAGTTGATTCATAGCCTGCTTCATTTCATCTGCTGTAGAAACAGCCGCAGCTCCTACTCCAACGACTGCCGCACCCGCCCCTACAGCTGCTACTGTCGCGCCAGATAATCCAGAGGCCAATCCAGCCACGTTTGCAGCAATAGGCGATCCGGAAGTAGCCGCGTCTGATATAGAATCCTTCAGTGCTGATCCTATGTTACCAAATAATTTAGTGAGATCCCCGCCTGCTTTTTCAGCATCGTCTACTAAACCCTCTATCTCCTGTTTGGCGTCCGATACATCCGCATCTACCTTCACTTTGACACTCTTATCATCGCTAATACCCTTTATGCGGGATTTCGCTTGTGAAATATCTGCGTCAACATCAATATTCACAGTTTTATCATCGCTGATAGAGTGGATTTCCGACTCTGCCTTTGATGCGTCTGCATCTACATTGACTTCAATATCATCCACCTGAAGGTTATTGATCTCACTCATGGCCCGCGACGTATCCGCATCGATCTGGATATCTGTACTTTGTATTTCATCCAATGCGTCACCCAAATCATCTACTGCTTTTTCTGCAGTCTCAGCAGCATCCTCCCAGGCTTTGCCGGTATCTTTTGCTGACTCCACTACTTTCTTTGCGGATTTTTCACTGCTGTCAGCAATTTTCTCGTTTTTTTCATCCTCAATCTTTAACGTGTCATCCGCACTTTTTTCAAGAGATTTCTTAACCTTTTTATCTGCTGTATCCAAGTCTTTCTCGAGCTTACTGTCATCGGCGCGTATGACATATATCACATCGCCGTCATTATTTGTATTACCAGCCACTATCGTCCACCTCCATTCACAGCGAGACTTTCCAGTATATCAAAAAGCCGGTTCAATCCATCCTGCCCTCCTCCGCCATGTACAGGCAACGCATAGTAAGATTTCAGCTCTATGATATTTTGTATTTCTTTTTGATTATGTTTTGTCGGTTGCGGAATATCCATATCACGAATCCGCATGACCTCTTTAATTTTTGACTTGCTGCTAAGCCCCTGAAACAGATAAATGAATGCTCTCCATGACAGGCGCCCTTGTTGTTTAACCAAGTCAATACCATAATCGAGCATAAAAGACGCATAAATATACTCTGCGTCCTCATCAAAATCCAGAACCGGCTGCCTGGGCTTTGTCTGTGGACGCTGCTTTACATTCACACTTTGCACATAGATTGCGTCCAAAAGACCTGCCTTGTCCTTCATAGAAACCGATAATAAGCGCATTTTGGATAGTCCCAACATCAGCAGAGCTGTTTCCAGCTTGTCCTCAGCGGAGAGGGTATCTTCCCGATAAAGTTTCTGGATATCCAAAATCACGTCAAAGGCAGGATTAATTCTGTACTTTTTACCTTTATAAAAGACAATCTCTTTTGGTCGTTCCGTGATAAAGCTCATGTAATCAGTCCCTTCTAAACAGTTTCTTACGCTGTTTACGGTTATACCTAGCTTTAGCCCGCTCCTTATTTTCTTTAATGATTTCCTGACATCTCGGAACTACAACATCTATCATAAAAGGCGTGACTTCCTGCGTCAGTTCAACATACCTGCCCTCATAGAAGTTCACAATCAGTTTCGCATTTTCAGGGCCAAATACCGTCATTATCATGTTAACAGTAGCCTGACCCAATTCTTTGATCGCATCATCAGTCTCTTCGTGTGACATCTTTTCCGACACTGTATTACCATACTTCTTGTGAGCCTTTATCAGCTCCAGGTATCTCCCATTGATATTGCGAAGCAGCTCGTCGCCATCCAGCCGAACCTGCAGCGTATGTTGGACATTTCCATTTTCATCCACAAGCTGCAATTCTTCGATATACTTCTTACTGCGTTTTAACTGATATGCCATGCTCCTCTACCTCCCAAAAAGTAAAAGAGGGGTTTCCCCCTCTCAACCTTCCGCACCTGTTGTCCCCAGACTCGGCTGCCCGTTTCCGTGAATAGTAACAGTCAGTGCATTTGTTGCCGTCGAATCTCCCCGGCCTTTCGTAATGTTTGCCAGTGTCACCGGCCAAATCACGTAAGCATTGCCGCGCTGCACTTTAATGTGCGTTTTTCTTGCCTCGCCAAACTTATACATCACATCTTCTCCTGTGATATATTCATAGGCTGGATCTGTCGGCTTACAATCTCCAGTCAGCGTTAATGTAAGCTGCGCACCCACTACCTCTGTGCTGCCCCAACCCTGATCTTTATAATATGATGCCTGATACAGCACCTCATTAAGAGATTCCGCCATATTCTTTGTCAATGCCCCTAATGTAGCCCATGTGGCAGACTGTCCTGTAGGGGTGGTGTTGATAAATGCTTCTGTTTCATAATTGATTTCCGGAGTAATTGTATTTTCCGGAAGCGTTTCGGCAAATTTCTGCAAATTCATATTCAGCATAATTATCATTCCTTTCTTAGAAAAATACTTTGCAATTTAAAATACAGGAATAATGATATGTACCGTCCTCATCCCTGCCAATTTTGGACGGTTCTTTTGCGATCTCCGTATCCAACCACGAAAATGTGTTTCCTGGTGGATACTGTCTTAGTCTCTGAAAATAATTACATATACTGCAAAGTTGATCCAAACAGCGGTTCTGTTCCTTGTGCCTGCACAACATCATAACTGGAAACATCCTCACCGACGCTTTGTCATAATAGACCACATCAGAAACCCCCTGCCCCAGTTCCGCATACAGACTGTTCTTTTCTGACAACTCTTTGAGGGATATCCTGCAGTCAAGCTGGCAATTGTCTTCAGCTGTCTTTGCAAATAGTTCTATAAACTCTGTCTGTGGTGTCACTGCCTCAGCCTCCTTCGCATTGCTGCCTGATATACTTTCTTCCAGTCCTTTCCGTACACTTCTTTTGCGTATTTTGCCCATTCCATTCGGGCCAGTGCCGACGTAAAAGTTATTTTTTCAGGTCCATAAGTGCGGGCCGTTGGATTCCCATACATAACCTCACCATGCCACAGATACTGCGCGTATGGTTCTGACCACCGCATCTCATATTTCAAATCCCGCGCCTGAAAATCACTGTTTGCAAGCCCGCTACTCTGTAGAGTGCCCTGATCTTTCGGAACATGCTGCGTAGTGTCTTTCAGCGCCTGTTGCGCCATGATTGTAAGTCCGTCATTCGCAGCCGCCCGGATCCTCGCCATTGCAGACATTTTGTTAAAAGTCACCCTGGTACTTATTTTAGGCATAGGAAATCAGCCCCAGTTCGTAATGGTGCAACTTTTCACCATCATAGAGAGGTTCTGCCAACATGACACGGAGTTTCTGCGTGTTAAAAATGATAATGTCATTCACTGCAAAAGTTATTCCTTGAGGTCGACTGTTCCGACAGTCATAAAAAAGTGTGGCTGCAAGCTGGATCTCAGCACCACTCTTATCCCGCACAACCTTACTGGACGGTTCCAGACGCACATGTGTGAGCATCTGCTCACCTACCAATTCCGTGTTTCCCCAGCGGTCTTCTTCTCCCTCTATGGCGTGCGTTACCGCGTGAATAAGCAGTTTTTTAGGTATCGCCCTAATAGCAATCACCTCCTCGATACAAAAGCCCTGTTGATGCTAAAATACGTTGCGCACGCGGCGCATAGATGGACTGTTGGGTGCTGCCTGATACACCGGATGCTTTTGCATAGTTAAACTTACCAAGGCCGGCACTCTGCAGGTCGATACCATTATCTATTTCACTGCCGCCGTTGGCATCCAGATACTCGATCTGGGCGCATACTGCCTTACGGATACGTTCCTGAATCCTTTCTTCCATCTCATGAAATGCCGATAGCGTAAGTCTGTACATACACATTTCCTCGACTATTTCTTCCGCTCTCATTAAAAGAGACAGGAAGTCGGCGTTAATTACCGGCTCCCCATGAAATGTGTTCAGATAATAATCCTGTGTTACGTAAGGCATTTAACCGCCTCCTATCTCACGCTTTCTTTTTGACAGTCACAGTCTCCGGGCGTGATACCATATCACCATAGACACGGCGCCCCTGTACGGCAGATGCCCCGATGTGTTTACCATCCTTCAGGTCATTGATTCCAACATTTGTCTTCCATTCATCAACAAAATGGCAGAATACATTGTTGCCGATCACGTACTCCACGTTCGAGTCATCCGGGATGTTGTTGGTCTCATATACATTCAGACCGGCAATCCGGCCCACGCGCCCGTTCTGGACCACAGAATCACCGAGATCAGATGCTTTGATGAATTCCGGGGATTTCAAGAGTGTGGCATAAGTCTCATTTGTTACTGCCAGCCACATTTCCGCAACTGTCAGTCCTTTCTTTTTGAGTGCTGCAACCTCATCAACGACAGATTCATAGATGGTTTCTTTCGTAAGTTCAGTGGTATTCGCAGATGCGGTCCCGGTTGTCACCAGCAGATTGATAAGTTCTGAATCCAGAGAGATACCCATTGCGTAACCTGCGGAATCAAGCCGATCCGCCACCAGGTTATCCGGTACGGATGCAGCATCATAACCGTCAATCAGCTCATTCACATATTTATCTTTATCGATCGGCAATGTTTTATAGGTCGTGGATCCGGTATCCAGATCCCCGCCAGCAGCTTTATCGTAGTTGCCGACCTTTACCTCAGTATCCCTTACCGGAATCTTTACCGCACCGGCAGTCGGTGTACCCTCATACCTGCGATTAAACAGGCCGACAAAGATTGCTGTCTTTCTCAGCTTTGCAAGCACCAGGCTAGAATAGCGTTCCTGTGCTTCATGCCCTGCAAACAACTGCAGGTCCAAAATTCTTTTATTATGCATATTTATTCTCCTTTACTATTTAAGGTCAGGGTTCAGCTCGTAAAATCTTGATTCTACACCGGACATTTTCTTTGCACCTTTGCCCGTCTGCCGCTGACCCCATGATTTTCTGTTATCTTCATCGCTTCCGGAAGAAGACGTTTTGAACTGCGGATATTTTTTGAGTACTTCCTCAATGGCATCCTCAATATCCAGATCCTGGTCCTTTGTCATCTTTACCCGGGCAAGCGCAAGGACGTCATCCACACAGGATTTATCAACATCATGCTCCAGGCATGTCCATTTCAGTTCAAGTTCTTCCACTCTTTGTGCCTTCTCCCTTAATTCCTGCGTCTCCTTATCATCCGGATCCGCATCTTCACCAGCCTTATCCCCGCTATCGGTTTTTCTGGATGTATTCTGCTGACGTTGCCACTTGCGCTTCTCTCTGGCAAGTCTTTTTTTGACAGTCTCATCAACATCTTTCTGTGAGAACTTCTTTTCTTCCTCTTCGGGCTCCTCACTATCGCCGTCTTCGTCCGGGTTTTCATCCCCGCCCTGGTCGTCACCGCCGGTATCCTCACCGTTATCACCTTCCTCCGCAAATAACTGCAGATTCAGCGATTGATATTTTCTCTTTACGTTTATGTACTTCATATCGAGTACCTCCCATTTATTTTTCCGTTTACCGCCCGTCGGCGCCGCATCAGGCAATCCGTACGTAATCTTTATAAGCTTCTGCAATTGCGCAGCTACCAATAAAAAAAGAATCCACCAGAAGCTGTCCCTGTTCTGATAAATTCCTGTATTTCACTGTTCCTTTTCCTGACTCAAACAGACACTCTGCACGGTCTGCAGTCAAATCATTTATAGACTTTGCCGTGGTCTGCAAAAGGGCAGACACCGCAGCACACACGATATCACAGCCGGGCGGCCCGAAGCCCGCATGACCCTCCACCGTAATCCCATCCTTTGTTACTTTGATCATGATCATTTTTGTCACCTCCAAAAGCATAAAAATACCACCAGCCCATTTTGACCGGTGGTACTTATACTTCAATTTCATATGGCAAAAGATCCTCGCCTCTTTCGTACTCTGGACAATCCGCGTTTTCAAAACACACGTCATGCGGTTTATATACCCCTTTCGGATACTTCACACACCACGCCCTGCATATATGTTCTTTTTCTGCGGACTTACATGTACGGCATTTAACCGTTTTTGCATCTGGCATTTTCATGCCGGTCATTACTCTCTCATCATTAAACTGACTCATGTGATCACCTTCTCCTATGGTAATACTTCCAGAACGACAGTTACTTTTCCAGAAACATTCTTAATCTCTTTCACAATAAAACGCGTTCCTGCCTGAAGGATAAACTCAGCTTCACTTCCCACACTGGAACCTTTTTGTTTTCCATCCCAGGTGCCCGAACTGTTTGTGTCTCCAAATGCACTAAATGGCTCCGCATAGATCCCCTTTGTCCCTTTGGGCGCTAAAATTTCGTATGCAATGCTATCGTTGAAACCCGCATCCGCCGCCACGCCCGTGCTGAAGAAAGCCGGATCATAGATCGGTTGTCCTGAGAACTTCCGATTCAGCGTGTCTACTTTTGATGGCATAATTTTATCTTTCTCAATCCCCAGCAGCCCCGCAAGAGATTGTTTGTCAGAACCACGGTATAACCACATGTCTTTTGGTAATGCTGCTTTGTCGATAGCTGATTTCAGGCCGCTGATATAACTCTCGCAATGCTCATTATTCAGAGGTACTTTGCCAATCCCAACAAACTTGTCCCAACTACCTGCGTAACCACGCAGCGGTCTGTTAAATCCTCCGGATCCTTCTGTATATTTATATGCAGATTTTTTCTCATGCGCCGTCAGCTTAGGCCATACCTTTTCAGTTTCCGGCCGGAGCAGCTTATCAGCATCTTCACGCTTTGTAAACCTTTCTGTTTTTATTATAGCATTCTTATCCTGATTATACAAGGCGGCGGAATCCATATGACTTTGTGCATATTTCTTTTTCGACGCCTTGTCCGCTGCGATCGCACGCGCACTGATGCTTTTATCAAAACCGACAACCTGTTCCCGGTCTTTCCTACGATGAAGCTTATTATTTCCAGAAACATACGATCTCAGCTCCGCTTCTTTTCTCTTTAACTTTACGGCGGCCTGCTCAAAAGCTTCTTTATCGCCAATCTCATCATACAGCATACACTCCCGTTTCTGCTTTCGTACCCCACGCTCAAGCGCCCGTTGCACCTGCGTCTCTCGGTACAATTTATCATTGGCGCCCAGGTCTTCCATTGGAAAATACCGCCTGATCGATACCCCTTCCATGTATGGGAAGATATGATGTCCGCAATTGATCCCAAGCAGGCCATCGGGTTCCCCATAACTGGAAGTCTTCCAATGCGGATATTTTGTAGACTTATTAGCCCGGTCGAATATTTTTCCCTGGTCCCTGGCACATTTCGGCCGGGCGCCAGAGTGACTATCCACTTCAACCAGATCAAGTCCGTAATCATCTGCCCGGGCCATCTGAATCTCTGCCGCCATTGTGTTACTCGTGGACCGCATTGCCATATTGATATAGGCCTCCGGTGTCCACTCGCGGCCACGTCTGTCAACGAAAGCAGGTATCCCCTTGTAATTAAACTCCCGGATACACTTCCTAAGCGCCTGCTGACGGGATTCTGCGCCGATCACAGCAGAGGTTGCATGTTTGTTCAGGATATCAAGCTTCTGCTGTTTATCAGCTATCTCATCAGCCGTTGATGCTATATTGCCTACCAGTTTCTTATAAGCATCCCTTGCTTTATAAAGCATGGTTGTATTACAGAGGTTCAGCGTATCTTTTGCCTGACCCTGCATGGTAGTTAACACCTGTTTTACATTCTTGCTCTTTGGGGCAGGCACTGCTTCTCCCACCAGACCACGACGCACAAGCTGTCTCATACCAGGTTCTATTTCGGCCAAGACTTTCTCAGCCATTTCATTCAGCATCCATTCCATTGCTGTTTGTGACACCCCTGTAGATTTTGCTATGATCTTGATATTTTCCTGATTCAGTTTCCCTATCTCAGCCAGCTTCCGCATAAGCCACTCGTCTGATGCAATAGGTTCATTATAATCTTTACAGTGACGGATGATATTTGCCATAAGCTGCTCTTCCAAATCCTGAAACATGCCTGCAGGTATGTCTGCGGCTCTCTGATTCTCCAGCAGAGTCATCTCACATCACCTTACTTCTTATTAGCCGGACCAGTTTTTTCACGACCCTGACTATCATCGGTTTTCTCCTCTTTTTCCTTCTCACTTTCTCCGGCGTCACCCTTCTCCTGTTCCGATTCATCCTGATCCCCCTTCGTCCAGTCCACATCCTGTCCAGTAATCTGACTATCCTCTGCGATTCGCTCCAGCTCTTTTTTTGCATCCATCTCAGAGCATTTGTCAATCTCCATGATTGCCGTGAGCTTTGACCGCAAACCTGCCTGAATCAGCTTAATATTACGATCAATAGTAGTATTGCTGTCTTCAATTATGGAATCGTCAAAATCCACCGTGGGATCAATCTCTTTTCCGAAATCCAGGAATGCCACGGCCTTGATCATACTGATCAGCGCAGACTTTACCGGAATTTCATTCCGCTGCAGGTTCTGATACAAATCTGATTTATCAGATATCACTTCAGTGGCCGTCTTCACTCCTGTCGAATTAAACTGGAATCTCCCAGTACCCATACCTGCTTTCAGGCTTAGAATGTCAAGACTGCGCTGCATACCCAGCTCATGCTCCTGGGCCCTGATAGCCATATCTACTTCTGTGAGCTTCAGGTCTTCCTGCCGATCCCCCGGCATCTGGTAATACACAGAATCAGAAGCATCAAATACAGGCGCCGTAATACCCTCTTTCTGCATCTGCATCTTAGCCGCTGATATAGGGACCAAAATCCTTTTGCGTCCAAGTATAAACTCATTGACATAGGAATCATAAATCAAGTCGCAGCCTTTAAGCTGTGATATACAATTTGCATATATCGATATGCCAAGCGGGCTGTCCAGGTCTATGTTATTGCAGATATTCGGTGTTATAATTTGAAAAAGAGGCTTCTCATAACCTGTCTGCACCAAAGGCTCTATCTCCTCCGGTGGTTCAATCTCTTTCCCAGAATCAGCTTCTATATATCTGTTCTCTATGTAGTACAATTCAGGATTCTCTACATCCTCTTCCCTACCAAGGCGGTGTATCTGCAGATAGATATTCTCTTTTCCGTCAATCACACGGGTCGTTCCGAAAGCGCATTCCGTGATATCTCCATTATCCCAGGACAGTGGATAAATCATATCGGCGCGGATATAGTCAATTATGACATTATCTGAAGCATCACGATATTCCACAAAGGCTCCTGTTCCCAAAGCAAACATCATTTCGAGCAACTGGTTCCCTCGGACACGGAAGTTGTTCGCTTCGAGTATCTCATTCAATCGTTTCTCGTAATCTCCTGCCTTGATAGAAACCTTTTCATTCAGGATCAGGTTTGCCCAATCTTCACAGAGTTTCTTCGCCATGCCCATGCTGTAACGCTTATTTTCTGTGGTCACAACACCATTATAGACTTTGTATCTATGGAATTTCTCTACATCACCCTGATACCACTCCAGCCATTCATCAATATGGCTGTATGTCTCATCAGGAGCCGTATTGTATTTGTGATCCCGTAAATACTGCTGAATTTTATTGCTCATAGTTCCTCCTATGCCACTATATATAAGATTTCGTCCTGAATGCTCTCTGTGCTGTATTCCGTGCTGTCCAGGCTGTCTACATTCATAAGTCCATCATCTAAGCGCACATCCTGATGTGGTTTTTTATCGTCGTATACGGCCTGTTCAAACGCCTCAATGGTGTGTGTGCAGTGTTTCATGACCTTCCAGCGCCCCTGTGCAATCAGGCTGTTGTAGAAAGCGATCCGGTCATTGATTGGTCCTTTAATTGCATTCTTGATGTCTATTGCCACATGCGCCTGTATGCAGGCAGATTCCAGACCTGCAATCAGTGACTGCTCTGCACTGTCACAGTAAGCCTCATAGACTTTGTATTTCATCCTTGCTCTCCGGACGAAATCAATAAAATCATCCTGGAGCTGTTTTGGGTTGATACGCTTCTTGCGGTAATACTCGTCTAGGACAACCACTTGCTTGAATCCTTTTGTGAATCCGGTCAGAGTAAAAGAATGGGCCGACTTCGTACCACCGAAATCGACCCCGATTACTGCATACATGATTTGATTGTCTTTTAACCAGTCCGGTCCCACGAGATAATCCTGCACGTGATCCGCAAACTGCTGATATATCAAGCCGTCTGCGGCCACCCATAACCCCAGGATAAACCGCTTATAGAATACGCTGCCATGTACCCAGGCTCGCTTGTATCGCTCAATGACTTTCGGTGAAAGAGAAAGATTATCCGTCATCATAAAGTGCAGATGGTACACTCGCTTCTCTTTCACTTTCAAAAGAAACTCTTCACGGATATAGTGGTGCGGTCCCTCTGGGTTGCAGTTCATCCATATTTTTGCCCCGGACACCGAACACCGGCCTATAGCCTGGTCAACGAAACTCTGTGGGAAGAGTGCCGCCTCATCCAGGTAAGCACCTGCAGCAGTCAAACCCTGCAGTGCATCCTGTGCTGCCTCTGTATTGGCTCCATAAAGATAATACGCATTGGTACCAATCTCCACCCTGGCATCAGTCCCAGAACGGATATATGTGTAAGGCCATCCCCACGCTTCCAATATCTGCAGCATAGGGCGAATGACATTTTTCTTTAATGCGCCCATCGTCTTTCCTGCCAGAATAAAGGATTCCCCTGAAAACATCTCCTGCGACCAGGTGAGAAAACCAATAATACAAGCTATCGTTTTGCCTGACCTGATAGCGCCATCCGCTGTGATGAAATCATTCTCCGCCGACCGGAGTCCCGGCCGCCACCAATGCATGAGTCGCTTTTGCTGGTCAGAGAAAGGCAAGAACTTAAACTTCGCCGGTTTCTTCTGCTTCTTCGGCATTTACCTCTTCCTCCTCTTCATCGTCAAACAGGCTGTCAAGTTCATCTTGTGTTGGATTCATGGCTTTCAAGAAAGTTTGTATGTTTTCCTCTGCTCCGCTTTCGTCCCCGACCTCCTGATCTCTGGCTCTCTTCGCCCGATCGGTACGGATCCGCTGTTCTTCCTCATCTGCCTCCGTCTGTCCGGACTGCCCGGCGTACTTCGCAACCGCCTCATAGGCTTTCACATTGCCCTCAAGCCCTGCCTTGATCATTGCCATGTTGAGGGCGCTCTCCAAAGTGCTATCAAGCCCCAGCGATTCCAGCAGCGGCGTCCATTCTGGGCTATTTATTTCGGTCGTAAGCAAGAGGTTCAGGGTCTTCCTAAAATTGGCTTTCCGGCGCCGGGCTGCCCCTGATGCTTTACCGCCATTCCTTCCGCGCTCTCTTGCTTCTTCCTTGGTTCTCACTGGTTTTAAGTTTTCTTCATTAGGCACGTCACCACCTTCAATTCTGGCTTAATTTATTGCAATCAAAAAGCACCCCGAAGGGTGCCTGACTTATTACACTCAATGATTGGGTGCACATTTTTTACAAAATCCTGTTCCCGTATCGCCACATTCGTAATCATCCTTGTCAAATATTTCTCCACAATCAGGACACATAAAATAAGCACCAAGACAGCTCTCACATACATATCCACCATCATGGTGTCTGTAAAAATTTTGACCTTCTTTTTTGCATCTCTTGCATTTGCATTTCATAAGCAATTCCCTCCCAAAACATATTTTTCTTTCATTCTACACCAAAACGCCCCATATTTCTACAGGGCGTCTTGAAAAAAATATGTTTGGGGGAGATCAGCGACCAACACAGATAATGCCAGCCGCTGAAAATCGGAACACCGGGAATCGAACCCGGTACATCACGGAATCATCCGGTTACTCTACAAATGAGCTATATTCCGAATAAGACCCGGGGTCCGAAGATCACCCGGGTACGTTCTGTGTTTATGTGACATAGGAATGCTCGGTATATAATGTGCCTACCCCATTCTGGGACCCAGTCACATATCCTGCAGGTGCCTACTGCCTATTGTGCAGCGGCGAAACAACCACCGACCGGTGAAGACCAGCGGTCGTAAAGGAAGTTTTTAATGGCCGTGAACTCTGTTTTATTTCGTCCATGTTATCATAGTAACACAGGTAAAACGAACAGAACGAACAAATATTATTTTTCCAAAAACCTGTCATGCGCCATCCTGCAGCTATCAGCCGTATGTTTTCCGCCCATCCGGTGCGCCACCTGTACCCAGCTCATACCGTCGATATACCGATGCCTGATAATCCTCCTGATCCTGCTGTCCTCTATGGATTGTATGTATTCCTCCACAGCTGTCAACATCTGCAATAACTTGTCATCCAATAGCTGTAATTGCAGCTTGTATGTCTTAAGTGCCGACCTTTTTTTATCATACTCAGGGATCGGGAATCCTTTGATCGTCCTGGTCCCCAGTGGCTTCTTGCCCTTCTTCCCGCATGTCACGGAGTCTGCGACCATGTACCCGCTCATCTCCGTGTTCAGAAGCTTATCACTGACCGACTGTATCCGACGCACCATATCCCGTTCTTCCTGTTGCAAGTCTGTGTATTGCTCAAGGATATGCTTTTCCAATGGTATCACCTCCCCAGTTAGTCATTTACATCACGACACCACAGATACTCCGGTATATCTGCAAGACTCATCTGCCCTTCTACATTTTGGTCTTCCATCCGATTTTTCGCTTCCTTCTCGGCTTTTCTTCGGTTTTCCTTGTAATCGTTATAGCTTTTCCTGTACTCGTAACTTTTCCCGAAGATATTGTATGCAGCTTTTACTACATTCGGCTCATACTGACGTATTTTTTCCAAGTCTTCGACAGCCTTGTAAGATATCGGACAACCGCAACATCCTGTTCTGGTCAGACCATACACTTCGTACGCATCAGAATATTTAATGCCGTAAAAATCCTTATACCAGTCCTTATCTGCATCTGTGACGTAATACAATGGTCTAAGCCTGTGTTGACCGCTACTGGTTTCAGTAAAACACATTGATGTACTATCTTTACGGGGCACGGAACGCATACCGCCTTCATCTCTTCTTTCCCCAGTGATAATCATGTCATAATTTTTCTGTACCCTATGAGCCACTTGTTTTTTACAATAATCACAGCACTTTGCGCTGATTTTAAAATCCGGTGGGTACTCACTGATAAAATCTCGCATATATTTTGATGAGTTGATAACAAGCTGTATATTTGGTCTTGGCTCTCCGGCAGAATTGCAGCAGCACAGAAAATTGATTACGCTTTCGCACTTCGGATACCGCTCTTTTAACTCTTTGCGCTTTGCAGCTTTATCTTCTGCCTTTTCAAACTCGTCTGCAATCGACAGCGGGATTTCTTTTTTCTGCCATCCCTCAAGCCCAGCAGACATAATCTTTGAAACAAACGGAATCCCATATTTTCTGGATGCCTGTACGATATTCACTTTCGGTCTACATTCTTCGATTTCGATACTGTATTTTTCTGCAGTTGCCCTCACATGGTCTTTTGTTGCCCTCATTTCTAATCCTGTGTTAAAAAATACATACTTTATTTTCGGTAAGCCAAAAAGTTCACGCGTACTCTCAACAAGATGCACCATAATATCGCTATCGCTCCCACCAGAATACGAGCATATTGCATTCGGATGCTCTTTCAACCTCCTTGCAATGATTGACTGTATTGCCTGGAATTTACCCGGCGCGTCAAAGTCAGCGTATGCTGGACGTTCCGTATATACTCTCGAATGATATACTTCCTTGCTATTTTTCTTTGTCTGTTTCATTTTTCTCTAAGAAGCCCGGTATACCCTTACCCCTGCAGGAGGCTGGCTCCTTTCTGTTATTTTTTAATTATTACGATTCCACCAGATAGCCCAGTGCTTCCCGCCAGCCTGAACCACCCCAATACCGATTGTATTCCTCTGCTGTCAGCAATCCTTCCTCCCGCATCCGTTCAATCTGGCGGTTGACCTTTCTCTCAGCCTCTGCCCTAGCCTTATTGCCCTTGTTATGCTGCATGATCTGCTGTATTATCATGATCATTACGTCCATAGCCTCCGACCATGTGTTGTCAGGCATGTATACAAGTTGCTCGTTGTCGAAGGGGTTGGATGCTGACTCAATTGATTTTTCCAGCTTATTGAGGTTTTTGATTGCCTCTTCAAGTTCCTCCCTGTATTCCCCGATCTCTTCCAGGGTCTTTTCTCTCTGGTGTTTCTTGCTATACTTCTCGGAGATCAGGCGTATCTTATCGATCAGCGTAGGCTCCACATATTCAATCTCAATCATCTTTCCCTCCGATCTGCTGTATGAGCTTCTGGTATTGGTTGGCTTTCTCCGCAGATTCTTTCTGCCTCTGTGACTGCCGCAGCCGTTCCCGCTCTTTCGCACAGGACATAACCCGTATGTTAAAATCCCGGATCCCCTGATCCCATTTCTCCCAGAGGTCCTTCCAGTATGGCCGGGTAAGTTCGTCCCACTTCTCCCATTCCTCTTGTTTAATGGAGTTGTTTTTCGCCTCCATGGGCATCCGCCTGCGCAGCCTGCTGACTGTCGCTTCACAGACCCCAACGCTTGCTGCAATCTTCCGATTCGTAAATCCCTGTTCCACCATACGGCAGACCTGCTGTTTTATCTCCATGGATATCGGTTTTCCACTCGGCAAATGCCACACCCCCTATTTCCCCAACAACTGCCTCTCCAGCTCCGAGTAATCATACGCTCTTTGATGGAAGTTGTTGAATTTGTTGTTCCCCGGCTTCTTTTTGCTCTTGGTTGCATCCTCTGTGATCCACCTGCGGATTATGCCCGCATGGTTCGCATTTTTATACCGCCCGTTCTCCTCAATATAGCGGTCAAGCCTCTCCACGTACTCATCAATGACCGGCTTTCCAAAATCATTAACAAGTTGATCAAACCCAACCGGTTCGATTTTGATGTGCTGGTGTGCCCCCATCCTTACCTTCTTTTCATTCTTATCATTCTTTTCCTTATTGTTTGTTTCTTTCGGTGTTCTTTCCGTGTTCTTCCGGTGTTCTTTTGCTGTTCTTTTCCCTGTTTTTTCTGCAACTTCCAGGATCGTCTCAAACCCCTGGTATTTCTCGTAATTCAGGATTTTCAGGGTGGTTTTTTTCGTGTCACTGTTTTGGGCCAGCATTTCAACCTTTTCCAGTTCGTTTAAAAACTTTGTCAGCTTGGTGATCGACCACCCCCACCGCTCGGAAAGCTTCCGTTTGCTCGTAATAAAACTGCCCCTTTCCACGCTGATATAAGTACTGTCAAACAGAAATTCCTTGTCCATATGGTTTGCCAGCATGATCAGGTCAACCCAGGCCTGCCCCCTCGTAAACGGCTTGTCCTGCCAAAGGTCCGTCTCCATTACGCTCCGGTACAGTTTCACCCATCCTGCCGCCATTTAATCACCCGCTTCCTGGTTTCTCAGATATTCCTTCAGTTCCCGGTACAAGATGTTTTCTATCAGCTGCCCGCTGTATTTCCAGCACGCAAACTGGAAGACCATGTTGTAGCGTGCCCCCCACGCCAAAATGCTTGCCAGGAGAGACTTTGAGGGAAGCCGGCTGTCATAGGACCCGTTAAATACCTGCGGCCACCCGACATCATTGCGGGTTTCCTTCGGGTCCGGATGTTCCGTAAGGAGGTATAGCCGCGCCTCCCTCTGGCGGGCCCGCTCAAACTCTTTCTCAAACCGCTTCCGCTGTGTCCCAAAGCACATGCAGAGTTCTTCGATATCCTGTTTGCGCTCTACCGAAACATGCGAAGAGAAGTCCAGGACGTCTCCGCCCGGAAGCGTACACTCACAGGAATAATCCCCAAATTCCAGCTTCTGCCGGCGGTATGGGAATTGGAACTGCCGGATGCGGTGGTAATACCGGGGGGTGGGCTGCTCCCGTGTATCCACGAGAACAACCATAGTCTTCATGATCTCATTGATCTCAAGTTCTGTGTAATTCCCCATATCCTCCCCCTAGTTAAACGGCAATTCTTCGCAGGCCCCGTCCGGGATGCTCATAAAACCATCGGGATCGGTTGCCGGCTGCCACTGCTGCCGCCCTGCTTTTAATGGCTTATCCTCCGGTATTTGATACCGCCCTTCCCGGATGGCCGTGGTTTCCCGGAAGCTTTGGCACTTCGTGCTCCAGCCGGTCCCGTTCCCATTTGCTTTCTCATACGCTTCCCTTCCAAAAATCCCCCCTACCAAGCGGTGCCGCAGGTTATCGCAGAACGTGTCACCCCAGATCACCCGGAACCCCGGGTTGGACGCCTCAACCGCATCCAGGAACGTCTTAAGCCCACGGTTGGTCTTCCCTTCCGCATCCAGGACCAGCTGGTAAACCGTACAGGGCCATTTTTTATCCTCCCTGGTATTCTCAGAAAACTCCTTTTGAAACTTGCCCTGGTATTCCCCCTCGGCAATATCCAGTGCAATCTGGAGCATGTCCTTTCCTTTTTTGCTCCTGGTCTCAATCACCTGGACAATCCGGCACACATAGCCGCCGGCCGGCAAGGCTTCATACTCCCCATAGGGTTTGGTTGTCTCATAATCATTTGGTTTCTGCATTCTGTAATTCCTCCATATCGTAATAGTTTCGGATTGCCTGGTCCACCAGCCACAGGTCATTTGGGATTTTGACACTCTCGAACATTTCTTCCGGTGACTTGCTCACCGCCCCATCCAGCGCCTGCGTTACAAACAGGTAATCATCGCCCTCCTTCACGCTGCGCAGGACGATCGTAAACATGCCCTCGATGCAGACTTTTTCATCCAGCATCTTCCCTATCGTTTTGGGCCGTACATCACCCGCCTCATTTTTATCCTCGTGCATGATAAAGTAGACAATCTTGTCGCCCGGCAGCTTGTTGATGGTGAACTGGATCAGGTTCCAGTAGTAATCGCCCAGGTCATTATAGAGGCTAAACACCCCATTCCCGCCCCCCGTATTTGCATGGCACCTCATAAAATGGTTTGTGATCAGGTACCCCGCGTCATCAATGACGATGGATTTTGCCCTGGACGCCAACAGGCATTTCATGACCTGCTGATAATCATCGGTAAACCACCCGTCAATCTGCCCCCGAAACGGCAATGGTTTGTTTAATACGCGGATCAGGTTAACGTCTTTTCCCACACAGCTTTTCATACTCCGGCTTTTTCCCGTCCCGGAGCGCCCGATAATTAATACTGGTATCGCCATCAGCTCTCCTCCTTCATGATCTGGTTGATTGCCTGGATCCCCCTTAAATAATTCAATATGTTTCTGGACGTGTAGTTTTCATAGATGGGATCCTTGTCAACATAGCATAGCGCCGTGTCCAAAAGCGCCAACAGGCGTTCTCTCCGCTGCTCCATATCATTCATCCTGTGTGCTCCTTTCTAATCGATTTGATATAATCCGACAGACAGTCGTCGCAAATGATAAGACCATTTAATTTTGTTTTAAAATCCCCATCATGCCAATCATCACACTCGTAGATGTAACCATGACACCAGTCACACTCTATGTGAGGTCGTTCTGCCAGTTCTTCTTGCCGCTCTGCTTCTTTCTCCGCATCCAGCGCAGGGTTATCCGAATAGAACATTGCATTTTCCTCCCCGAATTGTTATAATTTAATTGATATTTTTATTTCTGAGTCCCCAAGCTTTGGTCGGTGCGGGGACTCTTTTCTTCGCATCTTCGGTAGTCAATTGTGTATCCATATTTCAGCGCAAATTTCATTTTTTTGTCGTATTTAATCACACCGCTGATCGCCCCTAAGGTTATATATGGATTATCCTCTTTATGATCCAGCTCCTCTTGTACGCAAGCGATAACGTTTTTCAACACTTCGTTTTCCAACTTCAGCTGTTCCATTTTTGTCATGATGCAGCCTCCTCTCTTCAATTTGTATCCACACCGCCGCGATAGCCAGCCCCAGCCCTATGCAGCAGATCAGCCGCTCGGGGATCGTGTGGTACCAGCCGGTCAAATCCGCTGCTATGTACGCCAGTGCCGCGGATGTGATAAGTTTTTGTAACATCTTCAATCTCCTTTCAACTCCTGAACGTTAAATGGATCTGTTACATCTTTCCCCTCGTACTTTTCCAGAAACTTTTCGACCGCTACTTTTCGGTATTTAAAGCATCCAAGTTTTAACGCTGGCAGTAACCCTGCTTTACGAAGATCATTCACTCTTCCAACGTTGCACTTAAACAGCTTCGAGAGTTCTTCTGCTGTGTACAGAATATCATCCATGTGTTACACCTCCTTGCCCTCTTTTTCTGAGTTGTCCTCTTTCTTCATTCCATTATAAATACCAAGCATATAGATGAATGTGTCATGCTGACTTGCTTCATCTAAAAGTGGCGCTATAATTTTGATGTTTTCAAGAGGATCCTCTGTTAACAGTACTGTTATCTGCTTTTTGGTATCCAATTTTTATCACCTCCGTTATATTGATTATGTGATAATTATATATCGCTAAGCATTGATTGTCAATAAGTTTTTTATTGACTGAGTGATTTTTTTATGGTAATATTGATTTATACTTAAAAATAAAAAGGAGGTGAACACAATGAATAAAAGAATAAAAGAAGTAAGATTATCCAAGAACCTGACGCAAGAAAAATTTGCTAATATTATTAATTTAAAACAAAATACAATTGCATTAATAGAAAGTGGAAAAAGAAATCCTTCTGATAGAACAATTTCTGATATATGTCAAAAATTTGGAGTAAATGAAGTTTGGCTTCGCACAGGTGAAGGTGGAGAAGAAAATATGTTTACTAAAGTAGATGAAAATGATAAATTTTCTTTGAATCTCGGAAAACTTAGTATTACTGAAAACCAAACCGCAAAAAATATGTTAAATGCAATTGCTGAAGCCTCTCCAGAGAAGCTAAAACATATAGAAGAATTCATGAAAGCTTGCCTTGGTATAAAATAGAAGAGCCAGCTTAATCGCCAGCTCTTACTATAACTTCAAGTATTAGATAAATCCGTCTTAACACAGCATTATCACTAGTTTGGTTTACCATTTCAATAATTTGCTTTTTGTACTCTTGATTACTCATTTGTATTCCTCCATATGTGGAATGCAAAAACCGAAACTCCTTATAATTATTATGATTGTATTGATAAGCAAATAGAACAAGGATTAATTGGATTAGAATTCTGTTTTTTGCTTCCGTATTTTTATAATAAGAACACGTAATAAAATGCAAAAAACTACCTAATTAAATCATTTGTCCCCATACAGGGACACTTATTTGTAATTTGATTCATATAGATCAGAAATTCGTACATTCAATCCTTGGGCAATGGCTTCTAAAGTGTCTAAACGAGGTGATACCTTTCCATTTACAATCTTATTTATAGTAGATTTGGGAATTCCAGTCATAATAGAAACTTGCCGAGTTGTTAAATTGTTTTTGTACATAATATCACCTAATAGAATCTTCATTATTTTATTTTAATGTGATGTAACTTATAATTCCACTGTAATAACAAATTAACCGCGATGGGCGATTAATAATAAACCAAGACCACTGCCGGGCAGGGCAGAGGGGCTGGTCTTGTACAATGAAAGAAGGATTGCATATGAAAAAGAAAATTTTAATCGGAATTAGTGCTTTTTTATTATTATCAATAGTAGCTATAACAGTTGGCATAATTTATGGTAAGTCCCAAGGATTAAGCATGGATGATATGATTGTAAAAAACACAGAATCTGATGAAGAAACTACTGCACAAGCAGATACACCTGTTTCCGGGATTTCTGATGAAGAAGCAATGGATTTTGCTATGGCAGAATTAAAAGAAAAGGTTAAAAATGCTAAGCCAAATACCTCAGATATGGTTGATAAAATTGCATTACAAGCACGTGATGATGCAAAATCTATTGATGAGACAAAAACAAGCGAAGCTATTGCATATATTCATGATACATACCCTAATTATTTCACAGATAATGACGTCATGGAGAAAACAATGTATTATGGTTATTTACTAGACTATGCTTACGATGACAACGACTTGCGTTCTATTTTGGGTACAGACGCTTACCAGGTTGTTAAATATGTTTATCGTGGAGTTGAGACAGTAGAAGATACTGCTACGCAAGAAAATCTGAAACAAATTGAAAAAAGTTTAGATTCTATGCAATAAAAAAACCGCCCCAGTGCTACCAACACCGGGACGACAAGCAATACTATACAGGTCATGGAGACCGATATAATATATCCTAAACACATATATTGTACCATAAATCCTCCGCACCTGTATAGGTGTATTTTTTATACCCAAAAACAAAGGAGGATGATACTATGGCACAACTCAGAACAAGAAAAAGAGGTAAAAACTGGGAATACAGCTTTGAAGGCGCACCGATCAGCGGCAAACGGACCACGATATCAAAAGGTGGCTTCCGGACAAAAGCAGATGCGATTGAGGCAGGTACAAAAGCGAAAGCAGAATATGACAATGCCGGCCGTGTCTTCGAGCCGTCTGCACTGTCGGTCAGTGACTACATGGATTACTGGATGGATCACTACGTCAAAGTGGAATGCAAACCGAATACACAGCGGGCATACTCCGATATTATCCGGATACATATTAAGCCTTATCTCGGCTCTTATCGTCTCGGATCTATCGGGCCAGACACCTTACAGGAGCATATGAATAAACTTTACGCCAAGGGCCTTGCCAAAAACTACTTAAAAAATATCCACGCTGTGCTGCTTGGTTCTTTTAAATATGCAGTGTATCCGTGTGGCTATCTGAAAGATAATCCAATGCAATATGTGCATCTGCCAAAATGTGCATACTCGAAAGCGGAAACAGACAAAAAGATCATTACACCAGATGAATTCTCCCAGATCATAACCAGATTCCCGGAAGGCAGCAGATACCATATTCTGTTCATGATCTGTTATTATACGGGGTTCCGGATCGCAGAGTGTACCGGGCTTACCTGGGACCGTATTGATCTGCAGGATGCCACAATTACTGTTGACCGTATCCTCGTTAAGACTGGCACGATATGGGGGCTTGGAACACCAAAAACGGCCAGCAGCGTGCGTACAATCAAGATAGGGGATACCTTGCTGGCTGCGCTTAAAAAGCAACGTAAATGGCAGCTGCAGAACCGTATGCAATATGGCCCGCACTATACGGATTATTATCTCAGAGACGAAAATCAAATCTATGGCATGGATGGAAACACTGGGATCCAACCGCCGCATGAAAAGCTGAGTTTCGTTTGCACGCACGAAAACGGCACTCTGATCAACCCCGATCTGTCCAGGTACGCAAGCAGGGTTGTCAATTACGATCTGGGGATCCAGTTTAACTTTCATTCCCTGCGGCACACACATGCCACGATCCTGATCGAGCAGGGCGCCGACATCAAAGACGTACAGCTGCGCCTCGGCCATGCGTCCTTAAAGACTACGATGGACACATACGTACATGATACCGACACAATGCGAACTCGGACCGTCGATCTGTTCGAAAAAGCATCCTTGTCAACGAGTCAATAAAAGCGTTGACACCACGTTGACAAGGACAACATTTTCAGTAAATAGCATCCCGAAAAACCGCCTATTTACGGGTCAAGAGCGCAACTGTCTCAACATGCACCGTATGCACAAACTGATCAAAACAAACACACCGTTCCACCCGGTACCCCCGCTCCTGTATCAGCTCCAGGTCGCGTGCCAGACTCGTCGGCTTGCAGGAAATATAGACGATCCTGTCCACGCCGTAATCCAGGATCTTCGGCAGTGCCTTTGGATGGATTCCGTCTCTCGGAGGATCCAGAATGATTAAATCCGGTTTTTCATTTAAATGATCCAGTACTTTCAGCACATCACCGGCAATAAATTCACAGTTTCTGATTCCATTTAAGTATGCATTTTCTTTGGCGGCCTCTGTCGCCTCCTCCACAATCTCGACCCCGACTACCCTGCGGGCTACTGCGGCGGCGATCTGGGAGATGGTACCCGTTCCGCTGTAAAGGTCAAAGACCGTCATATCCCTCGTATCTCCGATGTACTCGCGCACCGTATCATACAACACCTCGGCTGCTCCGGAATTGGGCTGAAAGAATGAAAACGGCGTGATCTTGAATTTGAGTCCCAGCAATTCCTCATAGAAAAAATCCTGGCCGTACAGAATTCTTGTCTCATCACTTTTTACGACATCAGACAGCGAGTCATTGATAATGTGCAGTATGCCCACTATTTTCCCCTGTGTATCGATGCCAAGCAGACGCTCGGTGAGCGGCTGAAGATCGTGTTCTTCCTGTGAAGTCGTCACCAGATTTACCAGAATCTCTCCTGTAGTGTCAGCCCTTCTGAGCAGCAGATGGCGCAGATATCCTGTGTGCTGCATTTTCTTGTAATAACCCACTCCTGTTTTCTGAAAAAACTCCAGCACACATGAAAGAATCTTCGTCATGTCATCATGAACGAGACGGCAGTCAGCTGCCGTCAGAACATCATACGTGCTGCCCTTTTTATGCAGTCCAAGTGACAACGGACCGTCTTTATACTCGTCGCCAAAAGAAAATTCCATCTTGTTTCTGTACGCAAATTCCCTGGGGCTTCTCTTGATCGGTTCGAAAATATATTCATCGCGGATGACATCATCCAGCAGTTTTTTTACCTGATTTTGTTTCATCTCCAGCTGATCGTCATACTGCATTGTCTGATACATACATCCTCCGCACGCCGGAAAGATGCTGCAGACCGGGTCACGTTTCTCAAGGGGGGATTTTTCCAGAACCTGAAGAAGCCGTCCTTCCAGACGGCCCCCTCGTTTTTTATTGATCATAAATTCGATTTTCTGTCCTGGAATTCCATTCTTTACAGTTACCGTATTCCCCTCCAGGCAGACTCTTCCCTTATTTGGAAAATCCACACCGGATATTGCTCCCTGGCAGATATCTCCTTTTTTCATAATGTTCCCTCACTTCTCATTCATTCTCTTTTCCTTTATCCAAAGGACCGGTTAATATTTTCAATTTCACTGCGGACACTGTCTTCGATCTGTCGTATCTGGCGGGACGGTCTGCCTACGTAATATCCCTGAAGATATTCTACGCCCAAAGCAGTCAGCGTCTCCATCTCTGCCTTTGTCTCAACACCTTCACCGATAACTTTCATGCCGCGGGCTTTTGTATAGCTTACAAAGTTTGCAACAAGGGACTGCTTATTTTCATCACTGTCAATATCATGGACTATGCTGATGTCAATCTTTACATACTGCGGCTGCATATATAACAGCGTGGATTCTGAGCTGTATCCTGAACCAAAATCATCAATCGCAATTTCGGCCCCCAGCCGACCGGCCATCTCATGCTTTTCCCTCATAATCTCACCGTCCGCCTGCTCGCTCTCCATGATCTCTATTACCATCCGCCCTTTGCAATCCGGATATTGTTCCAGCAGATGCTTTTCTACCTCCGCGCTTATCAGCTGGTTAGGTATTGAATTGATGAACAATTTGCACTCTCCAAAAGTCTCATGTTGTCTGCTGTATTCATATAAAGCCTGAGTAAATGTCAGTTCTTCAATATCCGGAAGCCTGGACTGGTCACTTGCAAGGCGCATGACATCGGCAGGAGAGGCCAGTTCCATAATTGTTGGCCGCATCAGCGCCTCATAGGCAAATACACTTCCGTCCGAAGTATCCACAATCGGCTGGAACACATATGTGATCGCCTTTTCTTCAATCAGTTTATTCAGTTTCTCTCTGCCCTGGATAAGCAGATAATCCTTTTCATAGGATTTTCTGTCAAATTCTTTTACTGCCCCCTTATAGCTGTTCTTCGTATCATACATGGCGAAATCCGCATAACGCTTCAGCTCATCATATGTGATGCCGTCATCAGGATACCACGCAATACCGCCCGAAGCCCGAAGCGCAATTTCTTCTTTGTCAGGCATGATGAGCTTTGTTGTATTCAGACGGTATTTGATCCGGTAAACACTGTCAAGCAATTCCGCTCTTGATCTGCATTCCGGCACGAAAGCCAGGAATTCATCTCCCGAGATTCTGCCCACAAGGGTATGTTCTCCGCCGAGACTTCCAAAAATCTGCGCCGCCCGCTGTATATATTTGTCCCCATAGTCATGTCCATACGCGTCATTGACATACTTCAGATTGTCCAGATCCCACATGATCATGGCGCCAAGCTCATTTCTGCTTTCTGCACGATTCAGCATCTCATTCACTTTTCGTTTAAAGGCCCTTCTGTTCAGCAGATGGGTCAGGATATCGTAGTCTCTTTCGTATTCAATTTTCTGCTTCTCGTTCACATCCTGCGTGATATCCATCACAGTGATCAGCACCCTTTCAGGCTCAGCCAGGGATTTAAAATGGATCCATTGCTGTGAGGCCCCATCCGGGACACTGAAATCTTTTTCGGCACTGAAACTCAGCAGATCATCCAGTTTATTATTTCTGAGATAATTATCAAAATATTCCTTATCGATCAGCCGGTTTTCACAGTATGCAGGATCGAATTTCAGCATGGTGATAACTTTTTGTGTACAGAATACTTTGTCAGAATCCGTGCGGTATTCAACAGCTCCGAGCGGAAGATCAACCAACTCTATAATCTGTGAAAGTTTTGAGGCATTCTCGCGCACCGTCTCATTTAGAAATTTCATTGCGTTTCCAAGCGCCTGAATTTCACGCACATCAGAATGGTCAAATTCCAGCTCTTCTTCCGCATTTTTGGATTTCAGCACCCGCACCATGCGTTTGATCGGTTTGGTAAAAAAATAACTTCCCAGCACAGCTCCCGCTATCCCCAGTATTATGGATATCACAAACGCCATAACGATGGCCAGCTGCAGATGTGTGGATGTGCTGAACAGTACATCCTTCGGCTGTATTGCAATCAGATTCCATTTTGTCGCATAGAACGGCGAAGTCCTGTTATAAAGGTTGATCTGATGAATACTGCCGCAATTCTCAGTACCTTCCATATCATAAACCTTCTGGCTGACTGGTTTCTCTGCAAATGTAAGAGTGGTCTCTTTGCTGATCTCGTTCTGGATCAGGCCTGTAGAAAGAACGGGGGTATACGCTTTCTGGCTTCTGCTGGTTGTGGCAATCATATAAGAGGCTTTCGCCCCCTGGTCCAGTTCATTTGGCATCAGAAGAGTCTCCATATAGTCTTCTGAAACCGATATTCCCATAACTCCATAGACCACCCCATCCTCAATCAATGGTATGGAGTAAGTCATGACCTTCACATCATTATCTTTCCAGCGAAAAAAAGATGACCAGTAACCAAGCTCCAGAGGTTTCCTTTCTGTATATAAGCCGGCAGCATCCACAGGCTTACCGTACACATCAAAATTCCCCGATTCGTTGTTTAGAGTAAATTTAGCCGTCCAATAAGAATCCAGTGCAAGACCAAGCTCTTTGGCAACGCTGACAGACCCTACCTCAAGCAGAAGATCCTCAGTCCCTGAATAAGTATCCGGATCCAGATCGCGCACAAGAAGGCCACAGTATTCATCGCTGTCTCCATATCCGTTCAATATAATAAATGATTCCGTAATCATATTTCTGCGAAGAAGATCCATAATATCTTCCGATACCGCAAGGATGATCTCATTATTCAAATTTTTATCAGATTTCAGGTCCTGTATGTTTCTTCCTCTGTTTTTCAGCTCTGTCTTTATTGTCCCCTGAATCTGATTCGGATAGTCACCTAAATCAGACCAGCCTTTCACCATCAGATTTTCCAGCGTATTTTTTCTGGCTCCTGCAGTGCTGCTGAAGCTTTCACAGGCATTTTCTTTAAGATAATGAAACCCACCGTTAATATAAAGGACTGAAAGAAACAATACTCCCTGAAGAATTACCACTGCCATCATTGAAGCAAGCAGCTTTTTAAAAATCGAAATGTTTTTCGGTTTTTTTAGTTTCATGGAGGCAACCTCAGTAATTGATTTATAAGTTTTCTTTCAATTGTTGTGTGAACTCTTCACACCAGTTATCAAACTGTTCATCTGTATTAAATTCGTTTACGATTTCCTCCAGAGACTGTGTTCCTTCCTCCAGACGGCTTTTTACCGCTTCCCTGTCACTGGCTGCCTTTTCTCTCAGAGAATCTCCGATCACTGTCCTGCATGCGTCACTCCCGTCAAATACAGGCATTGTATACAATTCATACTGTGTGCTCTCTTCAAAGGAAACTTCCATCGTCCTGCGGATTTCTTCATTCCACTCCAGATTTTCATTCTCAACGACGTCTTCAATAAACGATAACTGATTCGCTTCTTTTTTGACAGGCAGGTAGGAAGACTGTATACAGAACTGTGTATTTACATAGGAGTCTGTAAACCATTTCAAAAATATAACCGTCGCCTCTTCACGGACCGGATCAGATTTGCTGACCACCATTCCCGCTCCCTGCTGTACAGCAACCGGATCTGCTCCTCCAAAATTGGGCACTGCCAGCTCCTCTGTCTCAATCGGATATGGCTCCGCATCTCCAACCGTAACTTCTGTCGGCATATACGATGCCCCGGAAGAAGAGCCCACGGAAGCTATCAGATCACCGGTTTTCATATCATCTGACCGAAATCTGCCGTACTCCGCATAATACCCGCTGACATAAGGTACATAATACACATCCCAGATCTTGCGCATGGCATCCTTATCCACATTTAATTCCACCGCACCGTCTTTAACCTGGAACAAATCGGCCCCCAGCTGATGCGTCCCGGTCAGAATAAAGTTTGCGAATGCATCCATGCCAAACAATGCTTTACCATCATTGGGTGTATCCGTCTTTGCATCCGTCCACTCATAATACTTTTCAGCTGTTTCAGCTACACCTTCCCAGCTTGAAAGGTCTTCCAGCACGGCACCTGTATCCTTTTCAAACGACTCCCAGTCCGTCATATTTACAGTCAGCACCTCGGTTGATTTTGCAGTCGGGAATAAGGTCAGCGCCTGTTCACTGCCCATCCTTCCCTCTTCAATATATGCATCGAGATATTCCGACAGTTCCTCTTCACTGAACCAGTCATCCAGATCGACCAAAAGACCCTGCTCCTCAAATTTTAAGGCCGTTGAAGCATAACAGCTGAAGAGATCAGAGAGTTCCCTCTCATCTTCGGGCTTACTCAGCTCAAATTCCAGATTTTCAAGCAGTTCGTTCAGATCCCCGCTGCTGATATGTTTTACAAAAATACCCTGTTCACTTCCCACTGTATTGTTAAACTCCGTCACGAGCTCATCAAATGCGATCTTATGCGCACCATTGTAGTAGGTCTGCACTTCTATTGTAACCGGATTGTCAGGATCCAGACTGCTCTTTCCATTGCCACAACCACTCATCATCATTGTTAAGACAGCAAATGCCGCAGCTGCAGCCATAACCTTCTTCTTGTTCATACCTTTTCTCCTCAATCCTATAATTTCACACACACGGGCTCATGTCCTACAGCAGGTAAAAATTTCCCCAGAAGATCGCGGACTGATAATTTAATACTCGTTGTATTTACACAGGGATGACAGGCAACTTCCGTGTGCTCCAGTACCTCCTGATCGATCACCAGCTGTACCCTCTTCTCACTGTCATTCATCAGCCCCATCACGCTGACCGCCCCCGGTGTAATGTCCAAAAATTCCTCCATGAATTCAGGTTTCGCAAAAGACAATCTGGAGACGCCCAGCCTTGCTGACAATTCCTTCGTCTTAAACGGTTTGCTTCCTGGCAGCATCAGCAGATAAAAATCTGTCTGCTGCCTGTTGCACAAAAACAGGTTCTTACAGATTTCAACTCCGAGAATACCGTCCACTTCCCCACAGTCATCGATCGTCGCCAGCGCCTCATGGTCAACTCTCTCAAATGGTATTTCCAGCTGTTCCAGAAGATCATATGTACGTATTTCTTTATCCATACGGCCGGTTGTATCCATCGGCCGGCCTTTTACTAATTCTGTCATGATTCTGCCCTTTCAAAAATATCAGTCTTTCTCACAATCATACTCCAAAATATGGCAATCCGCAATCTTAAATAAATTTCCACACAAATGAAAATTCCCGATACCATATCGGCATCGGGAATATTGTTTGATATTATTATTCCTCTGTTTCCTCATCCTCGAAATAATCATCAAAGTCATCATCGAAATCATCTTCAAAATCTTCCAGATAATCCGGCGTAAAGAAACGATAGACTGCATACGCAATACCTGCTACTGCAGCAACAGCACCTACGATCGCCAGAACCCATAACAGTGTATTCTTACTCTTGTCTTCTTTTTCTTTTTTTTGCAGCATTGCCATCAGTTCATCAATTTTATTCATTTTAAGAACACCGTCCTCTCTATTAATTAGAAATATTATAACACCATCTTCAATATTTTACCACAAAAATCTGAATTTTAAGCTTTTGGAATTTTTTTCAGTTTAGCAAAAGCAGCAAACATTTTTTTTATTCCATATTTTTCAAAATTTACTGTCACTTCAAAATCTTTTCCACCCTCAACAACTGATTCCACCACACCTGTGCCGAATTTGACATGACGCACCGTATCCCCGACCGCATAATCCAATCGCTCCGCCTTCGTCACTTTAAACTGCTGAGGCTGAAAAACCTGAGCTCTGAACGCCTCTTTCATCTGACGGTAACTGCTGCTAGCCAGCATCTGGTCTGTTTTACTCTCGCGCTCTTTGATCTCATGTCCCACATCAACCAGTTCCCTTGGAATCTCCCTGATAAAACGGGAAACCTTATTGTATTGAGTCTCTCCCCGTAACATCCGCTGCTGTGCACTTGTAAGAGTCAGACCCTTCATTGCCCGTGTAATCCCGACGTAGCACAGCCTTCTCTCTTCCTCAATCTCAGACGGATCATCCGATGTGATTGTCATATAGCTTGGGAAAATACCGTCTTCCATCCCCGCCATATAAACGTACGGAAATTCCAGTCCCTTGGCACTGTGAAGCGTCATCAGGAGTACTCTGTCATCTCCGTCTTCCACAGTGTCGATATCAGCTATGAGTGCGACCTCCTCCAGAAAACCGTCAAGCGTCGGCGTATCATTTTCTTCCTCATACGTCACCGCTTTGGTAAGCAACTCATCTATATTCTCAATCCGGGCACGGGATTCGTCCGTCTCCTCTGCCTCCAGCTCTTTCACATAACCGGTTTCATCAATTACCTGTTTCAAAAGCTCTGAGACAGACAGATACTCAAGCTGAGACCGCATCCGCTGAATCAGACTGACAAACGGAACCAGCTTTCCGCTGCTGCGTCCCACAGCAGCACTGATCCCCTCATCCTCCAGTGCCTCATAAAAACTCATGTCCCGCTCCGCCGCATACGTCTGCACTTTCGTGAGAGTTGCCGCTCCGATCCCCCGTTTCGGCACATTGATAATTCTTCTTACGGCCAGATCATCCTGCGCATTATCAATCGTCTTTAAATACGCCAGCAGATCTTTAATCTCTTTACGAGCATAAAAGTTCACTCCGCCCACCAGACGGTATGGGATGTTAGCCATCAGAAATTTTTCCTCGAACAACCGCGACTGAGCATTGGTCCGGTACAGAATAGTAAAGTCTTTATATGCTGCATCTCCGTCCCGAACCTGCTTTCTGATATCCCCGGCAATAAATTCTGCCTCTTCGAATGCATTCAAAAACTGTCGGAACCGCACGGGATAGCCTTTTTCGTTGTCAGTCCAGAGCGTTTTTTCTTTTCGCTCCACATTATTCTTGATAACTTCATTCGCCGCATCCAGAATATTCTGGGTGGATCGATAATTCTGCTCCAGACGAATCACCTTCGCATCCGGAAATACCTTTTCAAATCCAAGAATATTTCCAATATCAGCTCCCCTGAATTTGTATATAGACTGATCGTCATCTCCCACTACACAGAGATTCCTGTATTTCCCTGCCAACAGGCTGATAAAGCGAAACTGAACGGTATTCGTGTCCTGGTATTCATCAACCATCAGATAGCGAAAACGTTCCTGATAAAACTCCAGAATGTCTGGACAGCTTTCAAAAAGTTCCACAGTCTTCATCAGCAGATCGTCAAAATCAAGAGCATTGCTCTTTTTCAGACGGCTCTGATATTCTCTGTACGCACGCGCAATGGTCTTTTTATTCCACTCTCCCCCGATATTGCGCTCATATTCCTCAGGAGTTATCATCTCATTCTTTGCCGATGATACTGCTGAAAGCAGCATGCGTTCCTTATAAAGTTTCGTATCGATATTCAGCGTTTTACAGACTTCTTTCATCACAGACTTGGAGTCATCCGAATCATATATGGTAAAACTTGTACCATATCCGATCCTGTCAATATAACGGCGCAGAATCCGCACACAGCTGGAGTGAAAAGTGCTCACCCAGACACTGTCCGCACCGAATGACACTGTATTTTCAACCCGCTCTTTCATCTCTCCCGCAGCCTTATTTGTAAATGTAATGGCCATGATATTCCATGGCTTTACACCTTTTTCCTCTATCAAATAGGATATCCGGTGTGTCAGAACACGTGTCTTTCCTGACCCCGCCCCTGCCAGAATCAGCAGTGGTCCCTCTGTACAGTACACAGCTTCCTGCTGTTGTGGATTTAAACTGTCATAAATACTCATAAATTATGTAAACTCCATCTCATTTTCTTTTTCAACATCTACCCGCACGTTCTATTATATTACCTGCGGAGTATTAATGCAAACAGTTTAGACGGTCCCCCGCAAACAAAGGGCAAAAAACCTCTTGTCATCTAGTATTAAAAACTATATAATATAATTCATAGACTATCCGATATTTTTATGAGGTGACACATCCAATGACAATTGACACAAATGATATTATCAACAGTATCCTTGAGAGTATTTCACGCATCGATTATATCAAACCCGGGGACGTACCGAACATCCCATTATATATGGATCAGGTAACCACTTTTATGGATGCTCAGCTGGCTGCCTCCAAACGGTATGAAAGTGATAAAATCCTGACAAAAACGATGATCAACAATTACACGAAGAATAATCTTCTGCCTCCACCCGAAAAGAAGAAATATTCCACAGAACACATTCTGCTGTTGATCTTCATCTATTATTTCAAAAGTATTCTGTCCATAAATGACATCCAGTCGCTGCTGAGACCGATCACGGATAAGTATTTTCAGGAAGGAGACGGCATCAGTCTGACAGATATTTACAATGAAGTATTCAGCCTGGAAAAATCAGAGATTGAATCCATGAAAGAGGATGTCCGCAAATATTATCAGACGTCGACGGAGACCTTCACTGACGCTCCGGAAGAAGAACAGGGCTTTCTTCAGCTGTTTTCATTTATCTGCCTGCTCAGCTTTGACGTCTATGTAAAGAAGCAGATCATTGAGAATCTGATCGATCTTTTTCCTTCTGAAAAAAAGTAAACGAAATCTTTACTGCTGCATACGAATTATTTTCGTTTTGCAGCAGTTTTTTATTCTACTCTTCTTTACACCAAAATTTTAACGTGTTAAAATATGCAGGTAGGCACATAATATTGTGTAAGGAGTATTCTTATGAGCAAAACGATTCATACAGAAGCTGTCGATCAGCTTTTCGACGCAATTTTGAGTTTAAAAACCAAAGAAGAATGTTATACTTTTTTTGAAGACGTATGTACGATCAATGAGCTGTTGTCACTGTCACAGCGCTTTGAAGTAGCAAAAATGCTGCAGCAGAAAAAAACGTATCTGGAAATTTCCGAGAAAACAGGTGCGTCTACCGCAACCATCAGCCGTGTAAACCGCTCCCTCACCTACGGGAACGACGGATATGAAATGGTCTTTGAGCGTCTGAACATCAAATGACACGGGGACTGAGATGATATGAAATGGCTGGATAAACCTTATCACTCTTTTCATTCCATGCTGGAAGAACAGTTTCATGAAAAGGTATATAAGCTCGCCTTAAACGGCGGGATGTCATGTCCCAACAGAGACGGAACCCTGGATACGCGGGGATGTATTTTCTGCAGCGCCGGAGGGTCCGGTGATTTCGCTGCAGATAAAGAGCTTTCTATTTCGCAGCAGATTGAAGAGCAGAAGGCCGTTCTGACCCAAAAACGCCCGGTCCGCAAATATATCGCTTATTTTCAGGCATACACCAATACGTATGCCCCTGTCTCGTATCTGGAATCCATTTTCACAGAAGCCCTTTCACATCCAGACATCGCTGCACTGTCCATCGGCACACGCCCCGATTGTCTGGACAACGACATCATCCGTCTTCTGGATTCCCTGAACCGGATAAAACCTGTCTGGATCGAACTTGGCCTTCAGACCATGCACGAGACTACTGCACGCTATATCCGAAGGGGGTATGACCTGCCCTGTTTCGAGAAAGCCGTAACGGATCTCCATTCACACGGACTCGATGTCATCGTACACCTGATCCTGGGGCTCCCCGGAGAAACGAGCCGGGATGTCCTTGATACCATTCATTATTTAAACAGCTGTTCCATTCAGGGGATAAAACTCCAGCTGCTTCATGTTCTGAGAGGTACCGATCTGGCCAGAGACTATGAGGCAGGTCTTTTTCAGACGCTTAATATGGACGAGTATCTGACACTTGTCATCTCATGCCTTGAGCATCTGTCACCGGATATTGTGATTCACCGGCTGACAGGAGACGGTCCCAGGGATCTGCTGATTGCTCCCAAATGGAGCAGTGCAAAACGCACCGTCCTCAATGAACTGCACCGCCGCATGAAGGCAGAAAATACGTGGCAGGGCAGACTTTATCACACATAGAAAGGAGATTTTTAATGGCAGAGGCATTGACTCTCTATAAACTGATTATTTTATATATGCTGCGCAAAGTCAGTTTCCCGCTGACGAATGCGCAGATTTCTGATTTTATTCTCGGTCAGGAATACACAAGCTATTTTCACCTCCAGCAGGCAATTTCTGAAATGCTGGAAGCAGATCTTGTGACGGCTGAAGTTATCCGTAACACTTCCTACTACCGTATGACCGACGAGGGCAAAAAGACGATCACGTATTTTGATAACCAGATACCGGATCCTATCAAAGAGGATATCAACCGATATTTGGATGAAAATTCTTACGAGCTGCGCAATGAAGTCTCTGTTCTCTCTGATTACTACAAGACTCCGGAGCAGGAATACACTGTCCGCTGCCAGGTACGGGAAGGGACCAGTACGCTGATCGAACTGAACCTTACCGTCCCCGAAGAATCCAATGCAAAAGCCATCTGCGGCAGCTGGTCAAAAAAAAGCCAGGAGATTTATGCTTATCTGATGAATGAGCTGATGATATAATGCTCCCTTGTCATATCAGGAATGATCAGACGTCTGTCCCGACGCCCTGCGGTAAATCATATACGCAGCAAGTGCAGTGACGGCCTCTGCAATCCAGAATGCATGCCATACGCCGGCAGCACCCGATATACGACTCAGTAAAAAAGCTGCCGGTATGATAATGATCACATAGCGCAGCAGGGAGATCATCAGGGATGGAACCCCCTTGCCGATACCTTCAAGTGCTCCCGCTGAGGTTACAGATACAGCAGAGACCAAAAACCCTGCGCTGATCGTTCTGAGAGCCAGAGTTCCCGCTTCCACCGTCTGCGGATTTTCCGTAAACATCCCCATCAGATAATCCGGAAGCGCCAGGCATACCAGCATTCCCACACCCATTATCACTGCGATCAGTGTCAGAGCAATTCTATAAATCTTTTTTACACGCTGTTTCTCTTCGGCCCCGTAATTATAACCGATCAGGGGTCTCATACCCTGTACGATCCCGTTTGCAGGCATATAAAGGAATGTCTGTAGTTTATAGTAAACACCAAGCACAACGACATATGTCTGAGAATAAGCCGCCAGTATTCCATTCAATGCGGAAATCAGCAGAGACGGCAGAGCCATATTCATAGCTGCCGGTATTCCAACTGTATAAAGCCTCGTGCAGACAGCGCGATCCCATTTCAGATTTTTTAAGCGCAGCTTCACGTTCAGTGGTTTTGCAGCATAGACAGCAACATAGATCGCCAGAGTGACCGTCTGCCCGATCCCTGTAGCCCAGGCCGCGCCTCTGATGCCAAGCGCCGGAACCGGCCCCAGACCGAATATCATAATGGGATCCAGTATAATATTTACGACACACCCGCAAATCATGCCGATCATTGTAATCTTCATTTTTCCCACTGACTGAAATATCTTTTCGAACGTGATACCCGCCATGATCACCACAGAAAAACTGATAACGATGGATGAATACTTCCATCCTTCCTGAATAATGTCAGCGTCTTCCGTAAACATCTTCAAGAAATGCTGTATTCCAAAAAGCCATGCGCCAGTCAATATCATACCGTGCAGTATGGCAAACAGCATCCCCTGTGAGGCAGCCGTATCCGCCTGCCTCTGCTTCTGTGCGCCAAGGCAGATCGCAATCACAGCACTTATCCCAACCCCAAATCCCACTGCAATGGAATTGATCAGGTTCTGTACCGGAAATACAAGTGACAGCGCTGTCATTGCATTCTCACTGATTTTTGCCACAAATATACTGTCCACGATATTATACAGTGAATTGACCAGCATGGAGATCACCATCGGGACCGACATCGACAGAAGCAGCGGCAGCACCGACCGTTCTTTCATATAAGACTGTTCCAAAATTCATTTCCTCCTCATCTGCCTGTATTCCTGCCGGACAAACGAAAAGGCTATAGATTCACTGTTTGATCACTCAGAAACAGTAAAATCTATAGCCTCCATAGCCGAGACAGGCGTATATCATTATCTGTGCATGATACCACATCAATACATGTTTGTCAATTTCTCTTATCTGGAATTCTTCTTTATATATTCCAGATGCTCTCTGATATTTTTTTCATACCCCATGTCCGTCGGCTCATAGAAAACAGCCCCCGCGATCTCATCCGGCAGGTATTGCTGCCTGACATAGTGATTCGGGAAATCATGGGCGTACTGGTAGCCGGTTCCTCTTCCCAGTTTTGCAGAGCCCTTATAATGAGCATCCTGCAAATGCGGGGGAACTGAAGTTTTTTTCTCCCGCACGGACTGTGCCGCTGCAAACACCGCCAGACAGCTGGCATTGCTTTTCGGTGCGCAGGCAACATACGTAACTGCCTGTGACAGGATGATCTGCGCTTCCGGCATTCCAACACGTTCTACGGCCTGTGAGGCTGCCACCGCAACCACCAGAGCCTGCGGATCCGCATTGCCCACGTCCTCCGACGCACAGATCATCACACGCCGGGCGATAAATTTAATATCCTCACCTGCCGTCAGCATTTTTGCAAGATAATAAACAGCTGCATCGGGATCCGATCCTCTCATGCTTTTAATAAACGCGGAGATCGTATCATAATGCTGATCACCGGTCTTATCGTAATGTATCACACGTTTTTGTATACACTCAGATGCCGTATCAAGGTCGATATGGATCTTCCCGTCATCAGACGGCTGCGTCGTCAAAATGGCAAGTTCTATGGCATTCAGCGCTGTCCTGGCGTCACCGCCGGAAATATCAGCCAGAAATTCCTTTGCATCTTCTTCCAGTACGGCACGGTACATACCCATTCCCCGTTTTTCATCCGTCACCGCTTTTTCAAGGAGCTGCATGATATCTTTCTTCTCAAGCGGCTTCAGTTCGAAAATGACCGAGCGTGACAACAGCGCGCTGTTCACTTCAAAATAAGGATTTTCTGTCGTTGCCCCGATCAGAACCAGGGTTCCGTCCTCCACGAACGGAAGCAGATAATCCTGCTGCCCTTTGTTGAACCTGTGAATCTCATCCACAAATAAGATTGTTTTCTTACGGTACATCCCCAGCATATCCTTGGCATGTTTGACGACTTCCTCCATATCCTTTTTCCCGGCAGTCGTCGCATTCAGCTGCTGAAATTCACCGCTGGTCGTGTTTGCGATCACTCTGGCAAGTGTCGTTTTTCCGGTTCCCGGAGGACCGTAGAAAATGACGGAACCAAGCTTATCCGCTTTGATCGCCCGGTAAAGCATCTTTCCTTCACCGACAATATGCTCCTGCCCCACCACTTCTTCCAGCGTCAGCGGGCGCATCCTGGATGCCAGAGGAGATTCCTGCTCCAGAGTCTTTTCTTTTACGTAATCAAATAAATCCATCGTCATCCTATCCTATTCAAAAAACATATGCTCCATATAAAGGTCATTAAAATCTGCATCCGTAGACAGGTCGATTTCAGATGAATGTTCCAGAATCATTTCCAGTTTTTCTTTCGAATCATCGTTGATCAGATAACGGAGTGCTCCGCCAAGCGAACTGTTTCCGACAGCCTTTATCTTGCCATCAAATTCTCTTGGGATCAGTCCCAGCACCATCGCTTTCTCCTGATTAATATGATAGCCGAAACCACCTGCAAGATAAACTGCGTCCACCTGGTCATAAGTAACGCCAAATCTTCTCAGAAGTACTTCAATACCCGCACGGACCGCAGATTTTGCCAGCTGAATTTCCCGCACATCCTGTTGAGTGAACGTAATATCTCTGCCATCCGCAGTCTTTGCAAGGAAGTATCCTTTCTCAAAGTATTCCTCCTCCAGGCGCCCTGTCTCATCGACAAGTTCATGTTCGATCAGCTCGGAAATTGTCTCAATGACCCCTGTTCCACACAGGCCGACCGGCATCTTATCACCGATCGTAGCCACATTGGCCCTGCCGTCTTCAATCTCTACTTTACAGATCGCCCCCTGCACACTACCCATGCCCCAGGAAATATTACCTCCCTCAAAGGCCGGCCCCGCAGCCGTTGAAGTCGATACAATACGGTCCCGGTTACCTATTGCCATCTCTCCGTTTGTCCCAAGATCCACCAGAAGTGCTGTCTTTTCATTCGTATCGAACTCACAGTCATAAAGCCCGGATACAATGTCGCCGCCTACATATGTCGAGATTCCCGGAAGCAGAATCACTTCTGCCTTACAGTAATCATTCTCCAGTACCTCATGAAATGGCCTTTCTATCAGGCTGATGTCAACGGGTGTAAACGGAAATAACCCCAGTCCCTCGCACGAATATCCCATCAGCAGATGTCCCATCGTCGTATTACCGCCTATCGCGATCCTGTCAATCTGGTCGGGCCCAATCCCCGCATTCTTCACAAGTGCCTTTATCCCCGTCATCAGATCTTCCTGGATACTCCTGCGCAGTGCGTCTTTTTTGCCATCACAGGAAGCCTGAATTCTGGAAATAACATCCGCACCAAACGCCCTCTGGCGATTCAGTGTTGCAAAAGAACCTACCGCCTTTTTCCCAGTCTTGCCAACGAGCTGAAATGCCAGCGTGGTCGTGCCGATATCAACAGCGATATCATAACCTGCCTCATCCACAGCCGCATGCTCCTGCTGGTCTTCACCGTGGCCTATCTGTATGGAGAATCCTTCTTCATCCTGCACATCCATGGTGATCACACAGTCTTCCGCCGGATATGCCCGGCAGGCAAGACGATATCCCAGTTCAAGTTCTTCCTCCGTAAAATGCTTCCGGTCCGAGGGAGTGATATCCAACTCTCCTTCTACCAGCCGGATCTTACACTTTCCACAGTTTCCTTTTCCCCCGCAGACTGCACTGAAATAGGCCCCCTGCCTGTTGATTGCAGCCAGGATGTTTTCATATTCTTCAGAGACCACAACGATTTCTTTATCCTTGTTTTTAACGGTGATGGTGACCGGCTGTATCTTTCTCATACTGCAGTTCTTTGCACTGCATTTTCTGCAGTTATGCTGAGCCCGAAAAACAGAGGCATCATCGGTTATCTGCATTACCTGACAGGATGTCTTTACCGGATCATACATGTACGATGGACTTATGGCAATCCCAAGCCTCTCATCAGCTTCCAGCACATCAAATGCAATCTTCTGGGCATTCATCGGAATATCGTTCGGCGCTTCAAGACGGCTCACAATTCCGATCTTCCTCCTGGCGCATTCCTCTTTCAAAACCGCCTCAATCTCATGATCCATCGCAAACAGACAGGCATCCGCCATGGCATCTGCGAGCATGCCCTTCAAAAAATCACCTTCCTCAAAGAATTCGGAGCTGTATCTGCTGACTTCCTTCCCCACTGTTGCGAGGACATAGATGACCTCCTCATCTGCTTTCAGTTTATCGCATGCCAGTTCACCTGTGACTTTTCCGAACCCGATCAGCGCCCCTGGTTCCAGCCTTCGCTCCACCTCGTGCTTAAGCTCTGCAAATTCTTTTTGTACTTCTTCATAAATAGGGCTGTCTTCCTTACAGTCCATAAGCTTCAGTACCGTTTCCTTCTCAATGTTCTTTTGAAATTCCGTAATTTTAATGATACTTTCCATGTCATTTTCCCCCAGTTAGTCCAGTTATAAAAAGAATCTCATTAGGGAGATCCTCCGCCTGCTTTCCGATAAGTCAAAAAGCACCACACAAAGCACTTGTGTGATGCCTCTTTATACATTATAATATTATTTTCGACAGCATTCAAGACAATTAATAATGATTGCTGTATGACCAGTCATCGTAATGCTCTCTCATTTCCGGTGTTTCCACATCATTCTTATGTGCATAGCGTATTTCCGCACTGCTTCCGGCTTTCAGATCCTCCTGACATAAATCCTCAATTGATATTCTTTCTTCGTTCATGATAATTACTCCTTTTTCTTTTTTTATAATCCCTGTTGCCTGTTCCGTCCCTTCATTCATTGACATCAATATACCACTATTTTTGTCTTAATTCATGTGCTTTTTCAGACTTACTTTTATATATTTCAGCCATGATTTATTGACTTTAAGAAGTCTTTCACTTATAATCAGGATATGATATCACGAATTGACAAACCAGTACCGGAACTTAATATAGAATTGTACGTAGAAAAAGGACTTTATACCGGCAACACTCCGATGCGTGATAATTCCTATTATGAGCTGATCATTATTATGGGCGGGGATGCCATCTGCGCTGTGGAGGGTTCGCTCTTCCCTGTGGAACGCGGCTACATCATTGCGATACAGCCAGGCTTCCGGCACGGTTTTATCGGTGTCCGGGAACTGAAATTCTACCGCTATGTGTTCGATCTTGACAGTATTGCGCGATCAAACATGCCACTCAAAAAGCTGATAGGATTTCAGTCATTTTTTATGAGCACCGCTTATTACCGTTATCACCATATTTTCAACAGTGTTCTGATTCTGTCAGACAGTCATCTGGAACTGGTGAGCCTGCTCAGCAGCCTGCTTTACTATACGTTTACGGAAAAGAAACCCGGTTATAATATATCTGTGAGAGAGTATTTTATCTGTCTCCTGACTATTATTTCCAATGAATACGTGCAGACTGATAAAGCATCGCACCAGAGCTACCAGTTTATGGAGGATGCGTTTAACTACCTGGAGACCCACTATTTTGAGCCGCTTACCGTAAAAGACCTGGCCAACATTGCGCATCTTTCGGAACGCCACTTTACCCGTCTGTTCAAAGAGATATACGGCACTACCCCGAATGCATACATTATCCGCTGCCGTCTTACACACGCCTGTGAATTGATAAAAAACACATCCAACACCCTCTCAAGCATCAGTGAGGAGTGTGGATTCCCGAATTTCCCTGCTTTTACAAAAACATTTAAAGATAAGCTGGGTGTCACCCCAAGTCAGTACCGCAAACAACAGCGCAGCAGCTCAGAAACATAAAAATATAAAAACATGTAAAAACGCACTGCAGAATCTGCAGTGCGTTTTCTATGTAATACTATTATTTTACTAATTCTTTTGCAAGAGTAGCTGCTGAAGCTGCATCCTCTGAATATCCGTCTGCTCCGATTTCATCAGCAAATTCTGCTGTGATAGGTGCTCCGCCTACCATGATCTTGATATTGCTTCTGAAGTCTGATTCGTTCAGCGCTGCAACTGTGTCTCTCATGGACGGCATGGTTGTTGTCAGCAGTGCGGACAGGCATACGATCTTTGTATCCGGATTTGCTTTGTAGCACTCGATGATTTTTTCGATCGGCACGTCTACTCCGAGGTCGATCACTTCAAATCCTGCGCTTTCGATCATCATTGCTACCAGGTTCTTTCCGATATCATGAAGGTCTCCTGCTACTGTCGCGATGATCAGTTTACCCATTGCTCCTGTGCTTCCTGCTGAGAGGTGTGGTTTCAGAACTTCTACACCTTTTTTCATTGCTCTTGCCGCTACCAGCATCTCCGGTACGAAGATCTCGTTGTTTTTGAATTTTTCTCCAACAACTGCCATTGCGTCGATCATTCCGCCGTTCAGAATCTCTGTAGGATCACATCCATCATCCAATGCTGCCTGTACAGCTGGTCCAACTAATTTTGCTTTTCCCTTTGCTACTAAATCTGCAACTTCCTGAATTTTTGGTGACATGTTAAATTCCTCCGCTTCTTTTTTGTATTTTGTTTTTGCTATCTATCAAAAAATAAGTTTTCCTCAAAACTTATCCTTCGATTGTTACTTAAAAAATCTGACAGGCCGAAGCAATCGGCAATGAAAACTTGCTTTGCTCGTCTGCTTTATTTCTGCACAGGACCGATCAGGCCTTCCCTGTAGGCTCCGATATATTCCATGCAGTAATCATCCAGTCCCAGAAGTGCTTCTGTCGCATAGATGAGTCCCATCATGTCCCTGTTCAGCGGATCCAGGATCGCGCTGTCCAGTCCTGCATTCATTGCAAGTACGGTAAATCCTAAGTTCACCAGTTTTCTTGCCGGCAGGTTAAAGGAGATGTTGCTGACTGCTGCCGTGATATGTATGGTCGGGTACTGTGCGCGGATCGTGCTGATCACTTCTGTGATCATTGCGATGCCGTCCTCTGATGTACACAGCATTTCAATCAATGGATCAATATGGATCCTGCTCGGATCGATATTGTACTCTTTTGCTTTCTCCATAATCCTTCCGAATACTTCCAGTCTCTTCTCCGCTGTCTGCGGGATTCCGGTGTCATCACACAGCAGTGCGACTACCTCCCATCCCGGGTTAGCTGCTACGATCGGGAACAGCTCATCAATCTTATCACCTTCCATGGATACGGAATTGATGATACCCGGTCTGCTGCAGCACTTGTATGCTTCACTTAACACTTTTGCACTCGGGCTGTCCACTGCGATCGGAAGGTCTGTCACGCTCTCCACGAGGCCGATCATCCATTTCAGCGTCTCAACTTCTACCTCTTCATCAACAGATGCGCACACATCGATAAATGTTGCGCCCGCCTCTGCCTCTTTTTTTGCAATGTCTTTGATCCATTCTTCATCACGTGCGGCGATCGCTTTCGCCATGGATGGAATGGAACCGTTTATTTTTTCACCGATAATTATCATTAGAATTATCCCCCTGGTTCTTATTCGTTTGTATTATACCATATGAATATTTGCAGGTAAAGGAACAATATAACACTATTACCGATTTTTTTGGAAATATATTATGATATTTTAACCACTATTCACATAACATCTCATCAATCGTGACAAACTCATAACCTGATTTCGTCAATTCGTCCACAATCTGCAGCGCTGCTTCAACAGTTGTGTCATAACTGTCATGCATCAGTATAATATCTCCCTCTTTGACGCAGGGCAAAACACGTTTTAAAACAGCATTCGTGTTTTTAAGCTCCCAGTCCATGGAATCAATGTTCCAGAACACCGGGATCATCGGTATTCCACAGTCCAGTTCATCGTCCCATTCTCCATAAGGCGGGCGGATATATGCAGGATATTCACCGGTGATCTGTCTGATCAGCTCACATGTCGTCTGGATCTGCTCACATGCTTCCGCTTTCGGTAACTTGGTAAGAAGCACGTGCTTATAAGCGTGATTTCCCACCAGATGTCCTTCCTCATACATTCTCTTTACAATCTTCTCATTCCCTGGTATCTGCTTTCCAAGCAGGAAGAAGCTGGCCTTTACATTTCGCTCTGCAAGTCCGTCCAGCAACTGGGGGGTATATACTTCATGCGGTCCATCATCAAATGTCAACGCTACTTTCGGCTTTTCCATCACTTCGGACGACGCCTCCTGTACATCTGTTCGTGCATTGCCAAGACATAGAACAGAAACTGCCAGCAGCATCAGCGCCGGCAGTATCCATTGCAGTTTTTTATAAACATTCCAAAATTTCATCCGGAAATTCCTCCATGTATTTCCTTATATCATATGAAGGTTCTCTGTCAGAATAGAATGCTAAAAAATCCCGGAACTTAGATTCCGGGATCGTAACATTTTACTATTATGCGATTTTAGATTTTGCCAGTTCCGCAAGAGTTGTAAATCCTGCAGCATCATTAACTGCCATATCTGCCAGAACTTTTCTGTTCAGATCTACTTCAGCTAATTTTAAACCATGCATAAACTTGCTGTATGATAAACCGTTCATTCTTGCCGCAGCGTTGATACGTGCGATCCACAGCTGTCTGAACTGACGTTTTTTCTGTTTTCTGCCTGCATAGGAGCTTGTAAGGGCTCTCATTACTGACTGTTTTGCCACTCTGTACTGTTTTGATCTGGCTCCTCTGTAACCCTTTGCCAGTTTCAGTGTTCTGTTATGTCTTTTTTTAGCGTTTAAGCCGCCTTTAATTCTTGCCATTCTTATATTCCTCCTTCGACTCTATCTTAAATGTAAGGTAAAATTTTCTTCATGTTCTTTACATTTGTCTCATCCGTAACAGCCGGTTTTCTCAGATTTCTTTTTCTCTTCTGAGATTTTTTGGTTAAGATATGGCTTTTATAAGCTTTGTTTCTTACTAATTTTCCTGTACCTGTTTTTTTGAAACGCTTTGCAGCTGCTCTGCTTGTTTTAATTTTTGGCATTTTGTCGTCCTCCTTGAATATATGTTTTTACTGACGTTTTTCGCTTAAGAACATCGTCATACTTCTGCCTTCTACTTTTGGTGCTTTTTCTACCACTGCAATATCAGACAGCTTCTCTGCAAAATCATCCAGAATATACCTGCTGCTGTGCATATGCGCCATCTCACGTCCTCTGAAACGCAGAGTCACCTTCACTTTATCCCCTTTGGAGATAAACTTTCTGGCTGCATTGACCTTCGTGTTTAAATCGTTTGTATCAATGTTTGGAGACAGGCGAACTTCCTTTACGTCGACGGTTTTTTGTTTCTTTCTGGCATCTTTTTCTTTTCTCGCCAGTTCATATTTGTACTTGCCATAGTCCACGATCTTGCATACCGGCGGTTTTGCTGTCGGCGCAATCTTCACCAGATCCAGTCCGGCCTCCACCGCAATGTTATATGCCTCCTTGGATGACATGATTCCCATCTGCTCCCCGTCCGCTCCAACCAGTCTTACTTCCCGGTCGCGGATCTGCTCATTAATCATTAAATCGCTAATAGTTGTGCACCTCCATAAATAAAAAAATAAGTAGATAGACAGACTATCCACTTATTCATATCGCATAATAATGACTTATTATTTCAATATTAACCATAGTCACTCATTTGTGCTAAGGTGAGAGTGGATACTCTTCTTTGTTTTTCATACTTGTTTACTTTATCACAACCCTTATCATTCTGTCAACTGTTTTATTCAATATCCTCCAGATTCTTCTTAAGCTCCACCATTTTATCGCGCAGTTCTGCTGCAACCTCGAAGTTTAAATCTGCAGCTGCCGCTTTCATCTGTTTCTCCAGATTCGCAATCAGCTGTTCCAGTTCTTTCCTGCTCATAGATTCCGGATCTTTTGCCAGATTCTTCTCTGTCTTCGCCACTTCTTTTGAGATGCTGATCAGATCACGCACGGCTTTCTGAATAGTCTTTGGAGTGATGCCATGCTCTGTATTATATGCCTCCTGTATCTCCCGGCGCCGTTTTGTCTCCTCAATCGCCACTTTCATGGAATCCGTTATATTATCGGCATACATGATGACATGGCCATCCGCATTTCTTGCCGCACGTCCGATCGTCTGGATCAGCGAGGTCTCAGAACGCAGAAACCCTTCTTTATCCGCATCCAGTATCGCAACCAGGGTGATTTCCGGAATATCAAGCCCCTCTCTCAGAAGATTGATTCCCACAAGCACATCAAACACATCGAGACGCATATCACGTATGATCTCCGTCCGCTCCAGCGTATCGATATCCGAGTGCAGGTATTTTACCCGAATACCGAGATTTTTCATATAATCTGTCAGATCTTCAGCCATGCGCTTCGTCAGAGTAGTGATCAGAATTTTATTATGCTTATCGACTTCCTTATAGACTTCGGATACCAGATCATCAATCTGGCCTTCCACAGGGCGCACTTCCACATCGGGATCCAGAAGCCCGGTTGGACGGATGATCTGCTCCGCGCGCAGCATCTCGTGATCCGCTTCATAATCTCCCGGAGTCGCTGATACAAACATCACCTGATCAATGTGCTCCTCAAATTCCGTGAAATTAAGCGGCCTGTTATCTTTTGCCGAGGGCAGGCGGAATCCATAATCTACCAGAGTCGACTTCCGTGACTGATCGCCTGCATACATTCCGCGAATCTGCGGAACAGTCTTATGTGACTCGTCAATGATAAGAAGATAGTCATCTTCAAAGTAATCCATCAGGGTATACGGTGCCTCTCCCGGCCTGAGGCCTGCGAGATAACGCGAATAATTCTCAATGCCGGAACAGAATCCCGTCTCCTTCATCATCTCCAGGTCAAAGTTGGTCCGTTCCTGTATACGCTGTGCCTCCAGCAGCTTGTCTTCACTCTTAAAGTAACGGACCTGCTCTTCCAGCTCAACTTCGATCTCCTTTGCCGAAGCCAGTATTTTATCCATGGGAACAACGTAATGTGATGCCGGAAAAATTGCAACATGATTCATCTCATGCAGTATTTCCCCCGTCAGAGTGTCAATTTCCGTAATCCGTTCAATCTCATCCCCAAAGAACTCAACACGGTATGCGATATCTGTGGCATCCGCCGGAAAGATCTCCACCACGTCTCCACGCACGCGAAAAGTGCCGCGGTGAAAATCCATGTCATTCCGGTCATACTGTATATCAATCAGTTCTCTCAGCACCGCATCACGGTCTTTTTCCATACCGGGGCGCAGAGAAATGATCATATTCTGATAGTCCTTCGGACTGCCGATCCCGTAGATGCAGGACACACTGGAGATGATGATAACATCCCTCCGCTCACTCAGAGCGGCCGTTGCCGACAAACGCAGCTTGTCGATCTCCTCATTGATAGCGGAATCCTTCGCGATATAGGTGTCAGTGGATGGGACGTAGGCCTCCGGCTGATAGTAATCGTAGTAGGACACGAAGTATTCAACTGCATTCTCCGGAAAAAACTCTTTGAACTCGCCGTAGAGCTGGGCTGCCAGAGTCTTATTATGTGCAATGATCAGCGTCGGTTTCTGAATCTGCTGAATGACATTTGCCATCGTAAATGTCTTGCCGGATCCGGTAACGCCGAGCAGCGTCTGACATTGATTGCCTTCCCTGAATCCCTGCACAAGCTGATTTATCGCCTGCGGCTGGTCGCCCGTAGGCTGGTATTCTGAATGCAGTCTGAAACCAGCCCCCCCTTTCATGCGGGTTTCATCAGCAGGCAGCGATGCGGATTGCGAATGTCCTTGATTAACCATAATGTATTTTACCTCCATGGTGGTCCGATAAAAGTTTATATAGTTTGATTATAACAGAGTGCATAGATAAAGTACAGGGCACATCCGAATGTTTGTTCTGCATTTTAAGTTACATCAAATGACGAAACCACTCATCCAGCGGCCACAGCATGCGGATTTTTTCCAGACGTTTCGGACTGATCTTCTGCGGAATCTGTCCCGGTGCCAGTGTATATGTCACTTCGTCCTGCACAATGAGCGTATCCTCTTCATACGTTTTCATATATTTGCGCATGCTCGTGTTCAAAGATGTACTGTCGACCACCAGCATCAATTCCGTATCGATGTATGCACTCCGCATATCCCAGTTAAATGATCCGATTCCCGTCAGCCTGTCTCCGATCGTGAAGCATTTCCCATGATATGATACTCCCGCATCGTATTCCATGATGTTGATACCAGTATCCACAATTTCTTCTTTATGGATCAGATAATCAACGGCTCCAAATGGATTTCCATTATTTGGAGCTGAATTTGTCATCATCCATACATCTTCATTTGTATTGCCAAGTTCTGTGAGCCTTTCTGTCATATAATCGTTACACAATATATATGGGGTGTGGAATACTATTTTCTCCGAAGACTGCATCATCAGCTCCGTCATGTTGTAAAATAAGACCGGTTCTTTTACCGCAGCCTGAATTGGGTTTGATATCAGACGGATTTGATTTGTTTCCGTTGTCATTTCCATATAATCTGCTTCTTCAAACCACCCGCCGTGTTCTGACCGCATATTTCCATACAGTTCCACCAGTTCATTTCCGCTCTCTCTGATCTTTTCTTTTGAAAATGCAGGCACTGAATCCATTACAATTTTACATTCAGAAAGCTCCCAGACCGATTTAAAATATGTCTTTACCTGTTCTACGGAAGACCCCTGCGTCTTGCCCGCATTGTATATCAAAACGTCCCAGTCATAATTCTTATAGTCTGTATCATTTCCCAGAAAATAATCAAATGTATTGCGTCCCCCCAGAATAAATGCAGTGTCATCTGCTATCAGATATTTATCATGCATACGGGCCATCAGTTTAGTCGGCTTCAGGATGTTGATCGGATTATATACTTTGATGGTTACATTTTTGAGAGTACCCAGCGCCTTAAAATATGGATCCCCCATCACATGTATAAAATATGAAAAGCCGTCCAGCAATAGCTGGACCTTCACGCCTCTCATCGCGGCATCGTATAAAGCTGACAGCATGATCTTTCCGCTGTTATCAGATTTAAAATCAAATGTTGACAGTATAATACTTTCAGAAGCGTTGGATATTAAACGAATCCTCTCCTCCAATGCCTCATCATTTTGAAACAGAATTGCCGCACGGTCCTGGCAGAGGTGATCTCCATAGAAATCAGAGGAATCAAAACTGTTTTTCGTCTTCGCTGTAACCCCTTCCTGCTTCCGGTAAGGAACACAGACAAAAGAAATATATACTATCAGAACCAGTATGATCAGAACCACTGTCATCATTCTCTTATACTTCATCTCTTCCTCCTGCAGACCGCTGTTATTATTATCCGTCATTTTACAGTTTATCATATCATTCGCTCAAAAACATTAATATTTTACCGCCCTCAGATTATGTTTACAATACGCAAAAATATATGCTATAATATTTACTAATATATACCCTTTAAAGGAGTACCAATAAAATGGATCAAAATTCGAGAACTATTCTCCAGATTGCTGGTATTGATTATGACGCTGCTGTTGCCCGCTTTTCCGGAAACAGCGGTCTTTATATTCGTTTTCTGCATAAATTTCTGCAGGATGAGAACATGCAACTTTTTTCCTGTGCAATGAAAGAAGAACGTTATGATGATGCACTGCTCGCTGCCCACACTCTGAAAGGAGTCGCCGGAAATCTTGGACTGACACGACTGTTCGACCTCTGTTCTCAGATCGTAGTTGAACTGCGCTCAGATAATGCTGCGCAGGCTCAGGATTTATTTCCCGCTGCAAAAGAGGCATATGATGCGGCAGTGGCTGCTATCAGCAGTACCATGGAGATTTAGCTGATGAAAACCAGAGATACGATTTTAATTGTAGATGATATCGAGATTAACCGCGTGATACTCTGCGGCCTGTTTGAACATGATTTTCGTCTCCTGGAAGCAGAAAATGGCGACCAGGCTCTGACACTTGCCCGCAAATATCACGAACGCATGGCGATCATACTGCTGGATTTGAATATGCCTGTCAAAGACGGTTATCAGGTTATGACGGAATTAAAAAAAGATGGTCTTCTCTCTGAACTTCCCGTCATAATCATCACTGCAGAGGATTCTTCCGAAAATGAAGTGAAAGCATTTGATCTCGGCGCTTCCGACATCATCATGAAGCCATTTGAACCTCATGTGGTAAAACGCCGAGTACAGAATGTGATAGAACTGAACCACCGAAAACTTTACCAGGAACAGATCATCGAAGAACAGGCCGTCAAACTGCGTGAATCTAATACGGTCATGGTTGATGCACTTTCATCAATTATTGAGTACCGAAGCCTGGAGACCGGACAGCATATTCAGCGAATTCGTCTGTTTACAAGAACACTGCTGCAGGAAGTAACCAGACACTGCACAGACCTCGGTCTGAATACAAAAGACATCGATATCATAGCCAGCGCATCCTCCATGCATGACATCGGCAAAATAGCCATCCCGGATTCGATACTCAATAAGCCGGGCCGGCTGGCAGATGAGGAATTCGAGGTCATGAAGACCCATACTACAAAAGGCTGTGAAATGCTAAAGACCCTGAAGCGTGTCGGGGATGAGAAATACCTGCAGTACGCATATAATATCTGCCGCTATCACCATGAACGCTGGGACGGAAAAGGATATCCTGACGGACTGACGTCTGATCAAATACCAGTCTGTGCTCAGGTTGTGGGAATCGCAGACTGTTATGATGCACTCACTATGGATCGTGTTTACAGAAAGGCGCTCCCCGAAGAACAGGCATTCCATATGATCCTGAACGGTGAATGCGGTACTTTTTCACCCAGGCTTTTGGAGAGCTTCAGGAGTGTACGCACTGAATTTGCGCATCTTGCAAATGAATATGCAGATCATCAAAAATAAAAAGCAGATTTCCGGGTTCGGCTGATCCTGGAAACCTGCTTTTATTTATATTCATTTTAATCGGTTACATCCTCATGCCTTCATGCAGATATTTTGCAACCTGAAGAATAAATTGCCCGTTTGTCGGCTTGCTGACCGCCAGATTCTGTGTAATGCTGCTGTAAAGCTTCCAGTTTCCGTGATCCCAGATTCCTGTAACTGCATATCTGATGGCGCGTTCAACTCCTGCTGCCGTCGCACGCTCACGTTTTGCAATAGCAGGATAAATCTCTTTTGTCACCCAAATCGTCTCTCCCGGGCTGGCTGCTGCCATACCGACTGCCTGACACAAATATACATATCCCTTCGTATGTACAGAAACACCAAATTCCAGCAGCAGCTGACCAGCTTTTTCCCTCCATGCCTGCTCACTTTTGCCGCATCCCTGTCCGCTGTGCACCTCACACCCAAAGCAGCACGTCCCATATTCCTGTGCTGCACCTATGGTGCATGAATTCTCAGTAAGCGTAAGAAGCACCTCTCCTGTTTTTAACCCTTCAATCCTATCAACTTCCATGTTATCCCCTTCTGTGTTTAAATAATTTCGTTTAATTATTTAATTATAGGAAAAATTAAATTCGAAATAGAATCCTCGACATTTAAAAACATTCCAAATTCGGAAGTTTTTGCATAAAAATTCAGTTTTTTTTAGATATATGATTTATTTGGACAAAAAAAGACTACTGCATAACTGCAGTAGCCTCTGGCAGTATGTCGTTAACAGCTATCTGTAGCTTCCAAGGAAAAACAGTGCGACTGTTCCCGGTCCTGAATGTGCTCCGATCGTAGATCCAACCGGATTAATCAGAATATCTTCTGTTCCGAAACGTTCCTTCACCAGCTTCGCCACGAACTGTGCATCTTCCAGACAGTCACCATGGCTGATGAAGACGCTGCTTTTTCCCCCGGTGTAATCTTTCAGGCGTTCTTCCATCATATTGACCAGCGTGATCAGAGAACGTTTCCTTCCCCGAACTTTACTGACTGCGATCAGATGTCCCTCCTCATCCACGTGAAGAACCGGCTTGATATTGATCATGGTACCGATGACAGCGGTCATCTTAGATACACGCCCTCCACGGTGAAGATGATTCAGATCATCTACCGTAAATACATGACACAGATTCATCTTATGGCTTTCCAGCCACTCGATGATCTCATCCATGGACTTTCCGCTTTCCTTCATCTTCACGGCGAGATGAACGAACAGTCCCTCTCCCAGTGATGCGCACAATGAATCGATCACTGTCACTTTTCTCTGCGGATACTCTTCCGCTATCTCCTCAGCGGCAATCCGGCAGCTGTTATAACTTCCGCTCAGCCCTGAAGAAAATGCAATATGCAAAATATCATATCCGTCCTCTATGAATGGCTTCCAGAGCTCCTTCGCATCTTCAGAGTTGACCTGTGATGTCGTAGGCATAGAACCATTTCTCATTTTGTTATAAAAATCACTGGACTTCAGCTCATTTTCTTTCCGATAAGTCTCTCCATCCATTGTGTACGGCAGATACATGTAAGGAATCTGATGCTCTCCGTAATATGTTTCCGGTAAATCGGCCATATTGTCCGTTGTAATAACAAATTTCTGCATAATCCCCTCCCTGTTTTTGTTCCATCATACCACTTTTTCAGATGAAATTCAATTCACAACTGTTTATTCTTTACAAATTAACTCCAGTGCTTTTTCCAGCTGCAGATCTTCCGTGGCATCTTCCGGCTGTTCAACCTCTACATCCGGCTCGATCCCGGTGCCGTGTATATTGATCCCGTTTGGCGTATAGTAGCTGGAAACCGTAAGTTTCACCACACTGCCGTCATTTAATCCAAATGTTTTCTGAACGATTCCTTTTCCGTACGTCGTCGTACCGACAAGCGTCCCGACGCCGTAATCCTTCACAGCTCCCGCAAATATTTCCGCAGAGCTCGCGCTGTTCTGATTGACGAGCACAACAAGCGGTATATCAAGCGGTGTTTTCCCCTCGCTGAAGTGTTCTGTGCGGTTTCCATTCCGGTCTTCGGTGTATACAAGAAGTCCTTTTGGCATAAAGGAGTTCAGCGTGTCACATACAGAGGTCAAAAGACCTCCCGGATTGTCTCTCAGATCCACGATCAGCCGCTTCATCCCCTGTTCTGTAAGCAGCTGACACGCTTTCTGGAACTGTTCCGGTACGACAGCGGTAAACTGATAGATGACAATATAGCCCACCTCATCCTGCAGCATCTTGTAAGATACTGCAGGTATCTCGACTTCAGCTTTTTCGAGATCCACTTCTATATATCTTTTTTCCGTCTGGCGGTATACCGTCAGATGAATAACATCACTTTCACTGTCCTTGATGGCATCTGAAACCTCGGATAAATCTTTATCCGCAACAACCGTGTCTCCGATCTTGTAGATGATATCACCTTCCCGAACCCCTGCTTCAGCAGCCGGGCTTCCCTCATAACAGTGTGCCACCTGAACCATACCGGAATCCTTATCCTGCATCATCACGACCCCTATGCCTTCGTAATGACCCTCATTACTTTGCTGCACGGCCTCATACTCTTCCTTTGTATAATAGCGGGAATACTTATCCCCAAGCCCTTCTACAAGACCTGCATACATTCCCTGTGACAGATCATCTCCATCCGCATCAAACAGATACTCCTGTTCAATAAGACCGTCGATCTCCTCGACTTTCGCTCTGGCAGTCCTGCTCTCCGGGGATGTGTCGCCCCTCCCCTGCAGGAATGTCGTATCCACAAAACGGTACATCAGAAACACCAGTATCGTAACCATCACACCGAGAATAAAACACTCCAGGCTGTTTTTTCTATTATTCGACATAAGCACTCCAAACAGGAGAGCTTCAAAAGACATATGTCCTTTGAAGCCCTCATTTCTTTCAATCAATCATTTGTATATTATACTCTGAGATGTTTCCTGATAGTAATCACACTTCCGATCAGTCCGATACCCATTCCAAGAATCAGACCTGCCGGAACCAGTACTTCAAATACCTGGCGCACTTCCAGGAATGATACGATACTGCTCAGCACATTGAATCTTTCCAGAATATACCCGATCGTCTTATTATACATAAAATACAGGATGAGAAGAGGTATTGCCGCACCGATAAGACCAATGATCAGCCCTTCTATGATAAACGGTGCACGGACAAATCCATTTGTAGCTCCGATCAGTTTCATGATGCCGATCTCTTCTCTTCGGACAGCTATGCCGACTGATACCGTATTGCTGATAAGGAAGATGGCAACCGCCAGCAGAATGCCGATGATCGCAACAGAGATCATTCCCAGCAGACGGTTAAACGTAGTCAGCGTATTCGCCGCTCCTTCAGAATGATTGACATTCTTGACACCGTTCAGACCTTCAATGTATGTAATCAGATCAGCCTGATGTTCTATCTTGTCAACTTTAACAACATAGTTGGCTGCATTGCTGAGTGGATTATCATTTTCAAACCCTTCCGCAGCATCCTCAGCGTCTTTAAAATAATCTTTTTTAAATTCGTCCCAGGCCTGCTGTGCAGAGACGTATTCTACCTCTGTAACCTCCGTACGCGCCTTAATCTGTTCTCCAATCGCATCAATCGTTGCCTGGTCAGCATCCTCATCAAAGAATACGGTGATGGATACGCCCTCCTCCACATTTTTGACAATATAATTAAAATTGATAACAATAGAAAACACAAGTCCAAACAGAAAAACACAGGCTGCTATTGTCGCTATGGAAGCAAGTGAAAAAATAATATTTCTGCCAATGTTGACAACACCCTGCTTCGCACTGTATCCAATCGTACTAATTCGCATGGTATTCACCTTCTTGTTCGTCGCTTACAATGACGCCTTTCTTCATCGCGATCACACGCTTTTTCATTGTGTTTACGATGTCACGGTTATGAGTAACGACCAATACGGTTGTTCCACGCTCGTTGATTTCCTCCAGAAGCTTCATAATTTCAAATGAAGTTTTAGGATCCAGATTTCCCGTAGGCTCATCCGCGAGCAGTATATTCGGTCTGTTGACAAGGGCCCTTGCCAGCGCAACCCTCTGCTGCTCACCTCCGGACAGCTCTTTCGGATATGACTTATATTTTTCTGCCAGTCCTACCAGAGTAAGAACCTCCGGTACTCTTTTTTTAATCACCCTGTTTGGGCGTTCGATGACACGCTGAGCAAATGCAACATTTTCAAAGACATTCCTGTCCTTGAGCAGACGGAAGTCCTGAAATACGACACCGACCCCGCGGCGGTATTTTGGTACTTTTCTGCGCTTCATCGTATTAAGAATCTGACCGTTAACCTCAATTGTGCCTTCTGTGGGTTCCAGCTCTTTTAAAAGCAGTTTAATCAATGTGGATTTCCCGGATCCACTGTTCCCCACAACAAAAACAAATTCCCCCTTATCAATCTGCAAATCCATTCGGTCAATGGCCGGCTGGCCTTTTCCGTAGGATTTGCTTACGCCCTTTAACGTAATCATAATTTCCTCCTGACTAGTAATCCAAGGTTTCCATGTACTGCATGTACCGCACTACCATTAACGCAATCTTAAACGTAATGGCATCCTCAAATACACGCAGATCCAGTCCGGTACTCTTTTGAAGCTTGTCCAGGCGATATACCAGTGTGTTTCTGTGAATATACAGCTGTCTGGATGTCTCAGAAACGTTCAGGCTGTTCTCAAAGAACTTATTAATTGTCACCAGAGTCTCCTCATCAAAATCATCCGGTGATTTATCAGCAAATATTTCCTTGATAAACATCTTACACAGCGGAATCGGAAGCTGATAGATCAGACGACCGATACCGAGTGAACTGTAAGCGATGACATCGCGGTCACCAAAAAAGATTTTTCCGACATCCAGTGCCATTCTGGCTTCTTTGTAGGATCTCGAAACTTCTTTCAGTTCTTTCACGATCGTTCCATAGGCAATGTGGGTTTCGCCTACCGTACCGTAACCAAGCGTATCCAGAATGGAAACCGCAATTTTATTCATCTCGTCATATCCATCGGTCTCCGACAGTTCTTTGACGATAATGATATTCTTCTCATCGACTGCCGTGATGAAATCGCCATTCTTTCCATGGAACATATTTTTAATACATTCCAGCAGATTGTAATCCTTACTCTGATTAGTCTCCAGTATAAATACAACCCTTCTGGCATTCACTTCGATATGTAGCTTTTTCGCACGGTTATAGATATCGACGAGCAGAAGATTATCCAGCAGAAGGTTCTTGATAAAATTATCTTTATCAAAACGCTCTTTATAGGCAATCAACAGATTCTCAATCTGGAATGCCGCCAGCTTGCCAATCATATAGATATCTTCACTTCCGCCGCCTGCGATCAGTACGTACTCCAGCTGGTGTTCATCATACACCTTGAAATACTGAAACCCCTTGATCACCTGGCTGTCCGCCTGCGATTCAACGAAACTCAATACTTCCGCACTGCTGGCAACCTGTTCTGCGAAGGTCGATACCAGAACTTTTCCCTCAATATCCATAATGCAAAGATCCGCTCTGGATATTGTTTTTAAGCCTTCGATTGTATTTTGAAGTATTTGATTTGAAATCATATTGATACCCCTTTTTTGCGTTTTCTAAAGGAAAACAAAAGTCCCTTAGAATATATTTTAATACAATTACACAAAAAAAGAAAGAGAAAATACAATTTTTTTAACAAACTTTTCATTTTTTCGTCATTCGTAACGCAAAAAGCCCTCTCCCAGTACTTCCCTTGCATCTGTAACGATTACAAAAGCGTGTTCATCCAGCCTGTGTATAATTTCCTTCACATAGACAATCTGTTTCTTGGGAACTACGCAGAACAACATGATTTTTTCTTTTCCGGAATACATTCCGTGTACCGTTATCCCAGTTGTTCCTCTTTTTAATTCCTTCATTAGTGTCTGTGAGATCACCTGATGCTTCTCCGTTATAATAAACGCTGCTTTAGAAAATTTCAACCCCTCAATTACTCCGTCACTGACTTTTGAGATGACAAAAATGGCTACAACCGCATATAAAACCATGGAAAATCCGAAAACAAGGGCGCCAAAAAAAACTATAATCCAGTCAATCACCTGCATGATCTGAGCTACGGAATACCACGGAAACTTTTTCTGGAGCAGCGCCGCCGCCATATCACTCCCTCCCGTCGTCCCTCTCCCTGAAAACGCCAGTCCGATACCCACTCCCTGTATTGCACCGCCGCACAGGGCAGCGAGCATCAGATCTCCTTCAATGATCGGAATCTGCGGAAGGATAGAAAGCCACACAGAAAGACTGATCATCCCGACAAACGAGCGCTTCAAAAACTGGAAGCCTTTGATTTTTATTCCGATCAAAAACAGTGGAACATTGAGAAGCGCAGTTGTGATGCCGAGCGGCATGCCCCCGGGTATCAGATGTTTTGTAAGCTCTTTGATCAGGATCGCAATCCCCGAAAAACCTCCCGTAACCATTCCCAGGGGATCGAATACGGAATTGATGGAAACCGCCATGGCGGCTGTTCCTGCAATTATCAGTAAATATTCTTTTTTGCTTGTCATAAAACTTCCTCCGCTGCAGCGTAATATGCCTAGTAAGAGTATTCGTATTTTGCCAGAATATATTCAGCCAAATTCCAACGCATATTAAGGCCTGGAGACCGGACTCCGCGCTGGAGCGCAGTCATGCAGACAACCTATTTCCTTAGCGCATATGTTGCATCCTCCGGAAGAATTTCCTGTACAATAAAAAAGGGGAATTATCCCCTTTTTTAGACATTGTCCTCCAACTGTTTTTTCAGATATCTTCCGACAATTTTAGAAAAATACTCAATATCACGGATATATGCAAAATCTTTTCCAAAAATTCTCTTCTCCGCCTCCAGGTCTTTTTCTTCCCCGGCAAATACCCCCATCACAGAGATTCCCTGGCTCCTGAGGCGACGCACTTCGAATCCGGTATCCTTAATCGCATATTCACCCTGATACGGCTGTGGATTTCGTGCATTCGGTCTGTTCAGGATTACATCATACGGTCTCCCATCACTCAAGATGATCAATATCTTCTTTTCTTCATCCCGGTTCAGAAGCTCCTGGGCTGCAGCTTTGACAGCAAGGCCATCCCTGTTATTTGAAGATGTCGTAAACTCGAAGATCCGTTCATTTTCAGACCGCGGGTCATCATATTCCCTGTACCGTTGAATAATGGTATAATCCCAGAATGTACAGAAACTTGTGACACGATGCGGAATCCGTACACTGCTCAGGGCTTCCATGATAATGTATGCCTGGAGCACCACTTTTTCCTGTCGGGGCCGCTGTGAACCACTGGCATCGATCAGCACATCTACCACAAAATCCTGGGTGCTTGTCTTTTCTTCTTTGCGAAACAGTTTTGCGTCCTGTGTCCTCCCCACCTTCCAAAGCCTGGACGGAATCAGTATTCCCCTGTCGCTGATGGTCTCTGATACCTCATCCCGCATAACCAGCGCCTTTTTCAAGGTATCTGACAGCACTGCTATATTTCGCTTAACCACACGATGATAATCGTAGTAAGCATACTTATTCTTAGCCTGCTGTTTCCTGGCATATTCATACTGATAATTACGAGTGACCGGACTTCGCAGTATACCATCCGTAAAATAGAGGCTGCAATCGGAATGAAGTCCTTTGCACAACTGGAAATTCATTCGCTTTTCCTGAAGCGGTGACAGGTACGTTTTGCCGAAATTCAGCTCAACATAAGAATAGACCTTTTGCATCGCTTCTTCATCCACAACGATGATCTTTTTCTTACGCAATCCCTCCTCGTCCCGGACCTCTTCTTCTTCCTCTTCCTCGCTCCCCGGTGTTCTTGTGGCGGTCATATCTCTGCTGACTTTTTCGAGATAGGCCTCGAGATTCTCCTCATACATCTCTTCCGTCAGAAAATCTTTCCAGCTGTACTCGGTAAGTTCCTCCAGCGTGACAGAAAGGATGTGTTCCAGTGTTCCGTACGTCTGTTCATACCCCGGTTCCACCCAGAGATTGTAAAGCTCATCGATCGTCTCAATCACATCCCGCGTAGTCTTTGCATTCTTTAGTTTATATATGCGCTCCATATTCCTGCGAACCGCGCTGCTCACCACATACTCGCCCTGTATTTTCTCCCGGAACAGTGCTATCTTCAGCCTGCCGATTTCACTCTTCACGAGATGATGAAAATCAAACTCCAGCGTATCCTCCAGCGCACGCCTGCGTATTTCGGGCACGCCGCTCCTCTCACTGGCGATCCTGCTCTCAACAGCCTCCTCAATGCACATCTGTGCAACTGTCATCAGGGAAGCTTCATCTGCATGGATATACAACTTTTTTACAAGATAGAGGCTCAGTTCTTCTTTGCAGAAATACCTGGCAAATGCTCCCTGCTTGATGCCATCGTAAAGTGCGATATATTTTGATTTCAGAAATGCATCCACATCCGGTCTTGCTTCCAGCGTATAATCTCCACACACTGTCCAGATCAGGTTCCTGATCCGGTTTTCAATCTCCAGCTGATACTCTTCTCTCATATTTACATCTGTCATAGATTTTGCTCCTTACATGAGAAATATATCCTCTTCTGTCCAGGCTTCCGGTATTCTCGTCATGACAACATCACTGATGATTTCTTTTTCAAATGCATCAAAACTCTTATTTACAATTCCCATCCGCACAGCAAGTGCCGGCGCCAGTCCGCATCGGATCGTTTTGACTGCCGCAAGCATACCGCGCAGGTCCAGCGCTTTCGTTGAAATTTCACCGTTGGCCGCTTTCAGCTGCAGGTCCAGAAACAATCCTATCAGCTGCTCCATCGCCTCCGGTTTCCCATCAGGGAAAGTCTGTGCAAAAATTGGCTCCAGCGTGTCTCTCGACTGAGGCGGCATATCGATCACCAGGAAACGGGATACGAGAGCCTCATTCAGCTCCTTCGTTCCCGCATACCCGTAGTTCATCGTCCCTATAAACCTGGCGGCCGGATGAAGTTCTATCTTGTCATACCCCGGCACATCAATGCTGCGCCGGTAATCCAGGGTGGCATGCAGCACAGAAACCGCATCATTTTTTGCCATATTCACCTCATCCAAAATGCCAAAGCCCCCATACTGTGCGCACAGGTAAATGCTTCCTTTTCGCAGCTGCACCTGATTATCAATAAACGTATCTGTTCCGATCAGATCACCGCTGTTCGTATTGACATGGAACGATATATTATAGGAAGGCCTGTTAAAAATGTATGCCAGATTTTCCGCCAGAACATTCTTTCCCGTCGCCTTGGAACCTGTCAGCAGCAGGTTTTCTCCCTGCAGCAGGCCTGCAATTGCCATCTCCAGAATCTCACGTCCGTAAAACGGCATCAGCGGCTTTACAACCCGGTACTTCACCGTATCATCAACAGGAAACTCTTCGCGGTATGCGCGAACCTCTTCTATCATTCCCGGGTTTACACCCTGATCCTCTAAAAATTTTAATTCATCCACAATCTGATTTCTCCTTTATCTACGAGTCCACTGCTATTACTAATAATATGGGAAATGTCCTGAAAAAGCAAGTCAAGAAAAACGTTCCCAAAGTCATTGACTCTGGGAACGTTAATTTTAATTTCCTGATTTATCTGTCTCGGTGCAGGTTAAAGTTCGCATAGGCAGGCGCACCGTGTTCATGCACATCCAGACCATCGATTTCTTCTTCCTCTGACACACGCAGTCCAACCGTGGCATCAATCAGTTTGAACACAATGAATGCTGCGATCGCTACGTATGCAGCAACCGATGCAACGCCGAGCACCTGTGTTCCAAGACTCACCTCTTTCGAAAATACACCTGTCAGGATCGTTCCGGCGGCGCCACACACACCGTGTACACTGATGGCACCTACCGGATCATCGATTTTAACGATCTTATCAAAAAACTCAACGGAGAATACTACCAGAATACCGGCAACAGCACCGATGGCAATGGCTGCCCAGTTGCTCACGGTGTCACAGCCAGCAGTGATTGCAACCAGACCTGCAAGAGCACCGTTAAATGTCATGGAAACATCCGGCTTACCATAACGGATCCATGTGACAATCATTGCCAGGAGAGTTGCCGCTGCCGCTGCAAGGTTTGTTGTCATCGCAATATCACCGAGGCTTGTCGATGCCGACGTAGTGGAACCGCAGTTAAATCCAAACCAGCAGAACCACAGGATAAAGACACCGAGTGCCGCAATCGAGAGATTATGGCCAGGAATCGCGTTTACAGAACCGTCTTTGTTATACTTGCCAAGACGCGGACCCAGGATTTTAGCCCCCACACAGGCACAGATACCGCCTACCATATGGACCGCTGTAGATCCCGCAAAATCATGGAATCCCATCTGACTCAGCCATCCGCCTCCCCAGATCCAGTGCCCTGTGATCGGATAGATCACAAGGCTGATCGCCGCACTGTAGATCAGATATGCGATAAACTTCGTTCTCTCAGCCATAGCACCCGATACGATCGTGGCAGCCGTTGCGCAGAACACAGTATGGAAGATCATGAAAACGCCTACTGGAAGACCATTCATCATGTTTACCGCAGTGCCGCTGACATCCTCCACCGTTCCGAGCGAGGTCGGATCAAAGAGTCCGCCAAGACCGATGATGCCGTTCCAGTCTGTACCGTGCATCAGCGAAAAACCGATCAGAAAGAAGCATAAGCTGCCCAGGACAAAGTCCATCATATTTTTCATCAAAATGTTCCCCGTGTTCTTTGCCCTTGTGAATCCTGCCTCACACATGGCAAATCCCGCCTGCATGAAATACACCAGGAATGCGGCTATCATAGTCCAGATGATATTCATCAACAATTCAACATTCATAATCATTTCCTCCTCATGCCACCTGCTGATCAAAAAAAGGGATAACTACCGGATTCTTCTGAGAACCCAATAGTTATCCCCTTTGATAACAGGTTGTTGTCATATTTATTTCCTCTCTCTGCAGATCATAATGCATCTTTTCCACGCTCTCCTGTCCGGATGCGTACTGCATCTTCCACATCGTAAACGAAAATTTTACCATCGCCGTAATTTCCAGTGTTGATCTGCTCCACGACTCTGTCAATGATCATATCACACACCTCATCATCTACAACTGTCTCAACTTTTGTTTTGGGTAAAAGATTGACGTGGTATTCTGCACCGCGGTAAAGCTGTTTGTATCCTTTCTGTTGTCCGTAACCCATGATATTGTGTATCATAAGACCACTCGCATTACACTGATCCAAAATTCCTTTCAGATCTTCAAGCTTTTCAGGTTTAACAACAATTTCAAGCTTTTTCATATAATTGTCCTCCTCACTTATAAATTTTCATTCATATTTTATTCACTGAAAATTAAAAATGCCTTCATCAGTGTTATATGAATTCTTCATTTTTTTCTTCTATATTATAATTATAGAAGAGGCTATCAATTAGCATTCCTTATAACTTTTTTATAACTCGTGCCAGACAGGTTTTTGTATTTCATTTTCCTGTCTGGCACCCTCCTTTTCAGAAACAGTTACACTTCAAACATCAGATCACCATAAGAAGGCATCGGCCACATTTCTTTATCAACGATCATTTCCAGTTCATCCACCGGAGCTCTCAGAGCTTCCATAGCCGGAATCACATTGCTGTGATAGAAATTCGCCCGACGGGCACCTTCCTCCATCGCTACCGCCTGGTTCTCAATCTCAATCAGTTTTGTATGGGCAGCTTTTGTCTCTTTCAAAAGCAGTGATGTCTTTTTCAGCAAATCAGTCTGAACACTCACATCGGCATCGCACGCTTCTTTTACCGCATTGATAGAATCCGCAAGCGCCTTCGTATATCTGACGACAGCCGGAATAATCTGTTTGGTGGCAATATCTATCATTGCTCTCGCCTCAATATTGATCGCTTTTGCATAAGCTTCATACTGAATCTCAACTCTCGATTCCAGTTCTGCCCTGGTAAAAACGCCAAATTCCTCGAATACCTTGATTGCTTTGTCTGTCACCAGCGCCGGAATCGCATCCACCATGGATTTGATATTCGGAAGCCCTCTTCTGGCAGCTTCCTCCACCCATGCCTCGGAATACCCGTTTCCGTTAAAGACGACTCTCTGGTGGTCTGACGCATACTGTTTGATCAGATCGTGCACTGCATCGTCAAAATTCTCTGCCTTTTCCAGAATGTCGCAGGCTTCCTTGAGCGCTTCCGCCACAATCGTATTCAAAACAGTATTTGGCGGTGCTATCGAATCCCTGGAGCCTACCATACGGAACTCAAATTTATTTCCTGTAAATGCGAACGGTGAAGTCCTGTTTCGGTCAGTGGCATCTTTGGCTACGTCAGGAAGTGTCTTAACGCCGGTCCGCAGTTTTCCTCCCTTGATGCTGTGTGTTGCCATGCCTGTGCTGATCAGCTGCTCCAGTACATCCTCCAGCTGCTCACCAAGGAAAACTGAAATGATAGCCGGCGGCGCCTCATTCGCTCCCAGTCTGTGGTCATTTCCCACATCAGCAGCTGACTCGCGCAGCAGATCTGCATGAGTGTCCACAGCTTTCAGCACACACGTCAGAATCATCAGGAACTGAATATTTTCGTGAGGTGTCCTACCGGGCTCCAGCAGATTAATCCCGTCATCCGTGGTAAGTGACCAGTTATTATGTTTACCCGAACCATTTACCCCCGCAAATGGTTTTTCATGCAGCAGACATTTCAGACCATGCGCACAGGCAACCCTTTTCAGCGTCTGCATGATGATCTGGTTATGGTCTACGGCTACATTTGCCTGTGCGTATATCGGCGCCAGTTCATGCTGTGCCGGGGCAACTTCATTATGCTGAGTCTTTGCCGTCACACCAAGCTTCCAGAGTTCCTCGTTGACATCTTTCATGAATGCTGCAACCCTCTGGCGAATCGTTCCAAAGTAGTGATCATCCAGCTCCTGTCCCTTTGGAGGCATAGCACCAAACAGTGTTCTTCCAGTATAAATCAAATCCTTCCTCTGCTGAAATTTCTTAGCATCCACAAGAAAGTATTCCTGTTCCGGTCCAACACAGGGGGTTACTTTTTTAGAAGTCGTATTTCCAAACAGCCGGATCAGCCTCAGCGCCTGCGTATTGATTGCTTCCATGGAACGAAGCAGCGGTGTTTTCTGATCCAGTGCCTCTCCGGTATAAGAACAGAAGGCCGTCGGAATGCAAAGTGTTGCTCCTGCTGCATCCTCCCTCACAAATGCCGGCGATGTACAGTCCCAGGCCGTATATCCCCTTGCCTCAAATGTTGCTCTCAGACCTCCCGAGGGAAAGGATGATGCATCCGGTTCTCCTTTGATCAGTTCCTTTCCGGAAAAACTCATAAGAACCTTTCCGTTACTCATAGGGGCTGATATAAAGGAATCATGCTTCTCAGCTGTCACGCCTGTAAGCGGCTGAAACCAGTGCGTATAGTGTGTAGCCCCTTTTTCAATGGCCCATTCTTTCATTTCATGAGCTATCACATCAGCGACTGCAGGATCCAGCTCTTTTCCCTCTTCAATCGTCTGTCTCAGTTCTTTGTAAACTTTTTTCGGCAAACGTTCCTGCATGACTGTATCATTGAATACGTTTTTCCCGAATATCTCAGCTACATTAACAAAATCACCCATTTTTTCTCATCCTTTCAACCATTTTTAGCGACCCATGCATATGTAAAAAGTAAAAAAAGGCATTCCACTCGTGTGGAACGCCTTTGTTCTGCATACGTCACTTGGAAATAGCATTTCCAATCTGTTAATAAGATACCGCAAACACACAAAAATTGCAAGACATTCTTTACGAAAATTCTTTTTTTGGTAATTAGTATGAAGTTCCTCAAGCAAAAAACCTTGTTTTCGTAGAAAGTGACAGCTTACTGCTGCAGTGGCAATTCCAGTGGCTTTGCCTTATGTTTCCTGGGATTGAGCAGGATGTGTATCGCTTCTTTTTTGTTTACGATACATATCTCCCTGTGTTCTCCTCCGTATTCCCCATCCAGAGTCCACGGAATATCCTCCGTTGCCTCTATCACGATCCGGTCTGTTTTGAATGAATCTACCAGATCCGTATTATCAACTGCGTTCAGCAGAGCACCCATAATTTCATTCAGCTCCAAAGGATTTTTCGGCATATGGATCAGCGTTACCTCAAAAAGCCCGTCATCCATCTTCACATTTTTTCCCGTCAGGTTTTTAAACCCTCCAACAGAACGCGAGTTCGTCACCATACCATAGACATAATCATTTTCCAGCACTTTTCCATTTACCTCTATTTTGAGGTGGTATGATTTTATATCGAAGATACGCTTGGCACCTTCTAAGAGATACGCCATATGTCCCAGAACATTTTTCAGCGTCTGCGCTGTCTGATACGACACATCCGTAAACAGGCCGAACGCCGCGATATAAACGAAAGTATCATTGTTGAAACTCCCTACATCACATCCATAAACCTGACCCTCCATAATTTCTTCCGCCGCTTTGATCATGTTTTTTGATATAGAAAGACTGTTCGCAAAATCATTCGTACTGCCCGATGGTATGTAACCCATCGGAATATCGATCCCACTGTCCATAATGCCGGTTACGACTTCATCCAGTGTCCCGTCACCGCCGCTGCACACGATCAGATCTGCATGCTGCGTCATTTTCTTAGTGGCATTGTACGTATCCTCAGCACTCTGTGTTGGATGTACGATAACCTGATACCCGTGTTTCACAAAAATGTCTACAATATCCAGCAGTTTAGATTTAATCAGTCCTTTACCTGATCTCGGATTAAAAATGAAAAATAACTTTTTTTCCATAAGCTTCTCCTCTGTTTTTGCTATGCTTTATTTTACTACTATTTTCCCAATCCTACAACCAGAACGTGATACTTTATCGGCTGTTTCCAGTACTGCATAATTGTGGTATAATAAGCAAACAGGGCCGCACCAGCGCTGCCCGTCCAACAAATAATCATGATTTGGAGTGTCCACATATGAAACAGAAAACCGTTTTGATCACCGGTGCATCCCGCGGTATCGGGCGCGCCTGCGCACGCTCTTTTGCAGAACACGGATACAACCTGATCCTGAACTGCCATCAGCGTGTCGACTATCTGGAGTCTCTCAGGTGTGATCTTGAGAGCGAGTATGCAATCAGCTGCCGCCTTTCTCACGGAGATATCAGCGACGAAGTCTATGTTGACTGTCTGTTCGATGAAATTGCAGATTCCAAAGATTCACTGGATGTCCTGATCAACAACGCCGGAATCGCCCACATGGGGCTTCTGCAGGACATGACGCTTGAACAGTGGAACCGGATACTGAGTGTAAACCTGACTTCTCAGTTTCTCTGTTGCCGACGGGCTATCCCGCTGATGCTAAAACAGCACAGTGGTTCCATTGTAAACACCTCCTCCGTGTGGGGTATTCACGGCTCTTCCTGTGAAACCGCCTACTCAGCAGCAAAGGGCGGAGTGAATGCCTTCACCAAAGCCCTTGCACGTGAACTCGCCCCCAGCGGTATCCGGGTCAATGCCGTTGCCTTCGGTGCGGTAGACACAGATATGAACCAGATGCTGGACGATACACAACGCGTAGCACTCTGCGAAGAAATTCCTTTCGGACGCATGGCAGAACCGGATGAGGCCGGTGATTTCCTGTACGACATTGCCTGTTGTCACCCATATCTCACCGCACAGATCCTGACGTTCGACGGGGGATGGATGTGATATACATTTCACGTAATGCAAAAAATCGCAGGTCACTGACCTGCGATTTTTATTTAGCATTTATGGCGCCGCCATGAATGTTACTACTATACGAGCTCTAACAGCACTTCCATTGCTGCATCGCCCTTACGCTGTCCGATTTTGATGATTCTTGTATAACCACCATTACGACCTGCATATTTTGGTGCGATTTCCGTAAACATTTTATCTACCAAGTCTACTTCTTTCGTGTTTTTCTTCTTACCTGCATTTTCAGCCGGAACTGATTTTACCGGATAGAACACTTTCATCATCTGTCTTCTTGCATGAAGCCTGGACGGAGCGTCTTTCTTGATCTCCTTCTGCACTTCATCATAAACAGTTACTTTTTTACCGTCGACAACTTCTTTTACTCTTTTACCGTCAGCATCTTTACGTGCAACTTTTGCAGTCACTGTAACTGTCTCAAAATTATCTCTCTCTTTTACAGCAAGCGCGATCAGGCCTTCTGCAATTTTTCGAACTTCTTTTGCTTTTGTCTCAGTTGTAACGATTTTCCCGTTATAAAGCAGGTTTGTGACCTGGTTTCTGAGCAGCGCTTTTCTTTGGCTGGATGTTCTTCCAAGCTTTCTATATTTTGCCATTGTATTATTTCCTCCATTTGTGGAACCCTATATCATGCTTCTTCGGTCTTACTGACATACGGCTGTAATCTACAAATATTCTCTAAGTCATTCTTCACCGGGATTCAGCTGCAATCCCAGTTCTTTTAACTTAGCCAACACTTCTTCCAGAGATTTGCGTCCCAGATTGCGGACTTTCATCATATCCTCTGAAGTTCTGTTGCATAATTCTTCTACTGTATTGATACCGGCTCTCTTCAGACAGTTGTAGGAACGAACAGACAGCTCAAGCTCGTCGATATTCATTTCTAAAACTTTTTCTTTCTCATGATCTTCTTTCTCGATCATAACCTCAGCGGTCTTTGCATTTTCAGAAAGATCAATGAAGAGCTTCAGATGCTCACTCAGCACCTTGGCTGCAAGGCTGACAGCCTCATCCGGCGCAAGTGTACCCTTGGTGAACACATCAAGTGTCAGCTTGTCATAGTCCGTGATCTGACCGACACGCGTGTTTTCAACTGTCAGGTTTACACGCTCAACCGGAGTGTAGATAGAATCTATCGCGATAACGCCAATTGGCATGTCCTCGCTTTTTCCTTTGTCCGCGCTGACATAACCGCGTCCTTTGGTAATGGTAAGTTCCATGTACAGCTTGCTGTCTGCACCGCCGTTCAGCGTTGCGATCGCAAGATCCGGATTCAGAATCTCAATATCCTGGTCTGCCTGAATATCAGAAGCATGAACTACACCTTCACCTTCAAATTCAATGTAAGCTATTTTCGCCTCATTAGTCTCGCTTGTGTTTCTGATTGCAAGACTCTTAAGGTTCATGATAATCTCGGTTACATCCTCTTTAACGCCCGGAATGGAACTGAATTCGTGCAGAACGCCTTCGATCTTTACCTGGCTGACAGCAGCTCCCGGAAGAGAAGAAAGCATGATTCTTCTCAGAGAATTGCCGAGTGTCGTGCCGTATCCTCTCTCGAGCGGCTCAACCACAAATTTACCATATTTTTTATCGTCTGAAATTTCAGTAATCTCGATTTTCGGTTTATTAAAATCAAACACTGCAAGCCCTCCTTCTGGGTTAATATTTTGATTGAGGGTATCTTTTTAAAAATGTTTATCCGATCGTATTATTTGGAATACAGCTCGACGATAAGCATCTCGTTAACCGGAACATCAATGACTTCTCTTGCAGGTAATTCTTTCACTGTACCAGTCAATGTTTCCTGATTTACATCCAGCCATTCCGGAACCATTCTTCCGCCTGTAACTTCCAGAATGTCTTTGTATCTCTGAGATCCTTTGCATTTTTCTTTGATTTCAATCGTATCACCGGCTTTTACGAGATAAGACGGAATATTTACCTGTTTTCCGTTTACCAGTACATGTTTGTGGTCAACGATCTGTCTGGCTTCTCTTCTTGTTCTTGCAAAACCAAGTCTGAAAATTACGTTATCAAGACGTGTCTCCAGCATAGTCATCAGATTTGCACCTGTCATGCCCGGCATCTGATCAGCTTTTTTATAGTAGTTTCTGAACGGTTTTTCCAGAACACCATAGATGAATTTTGCTTTCTGTTTTTCTCTTAACTGTGTACCGTATTCAGACATCTTACGGTTTGATCTTCTTAACTGTCTTGTTGATTTTTTATCGATTCCAAGATATACAGGATCCAGTCCGAGGGATCTGCATCTTTTCAGTACGGGTACTCTATTTACTGCCATATTACTTAGACCTCCTGATTAAACTCTTCTACGTTTTGGTGGACGGCATCCGTTATGCGGTACCGGAGTTACGTCTTTGATGCTGGTTACTTCCAGTCCGCTTGCAGAGAGTGCACGGATTGCAGCTTCTCTTCCTGAACCAGGACCTTTTACAAATACGTCAACTGTTTTTAAACCGTGTACCAGCGCTGCCTTTGTAGCAGTTTCTGCTGCCATCTGAGCTGCATAAGGAGTAGATTTTCTTGAACCTCTAAATCCCAGACCACCAGCACTTGCCCATGAAAGAGCGTTGCCTTCAGTATCAGTCAGAGTAACGATTGTGTTATTGAAAGATGACTGAATATGTGCCTGTCCGCGTTCAACGTTTTTCTTAACACGACGTTTCGTCGTTTTCTTTGTCACTTTAGCCATAATAAAAAACTAACCTACACTTTCTCTTAATTAAATATGATTAAATTTACTTTTTCTTATTTGCAACTGTTCTCTTCGGACCTTTACGTGTTCTTGCATTTGTCTTTGTCTTCTGTCCACGAACAGGAAGTCCTTTTCTATGACGAATACCCCTGTAGCATCCGATCTCCTGCAGACGTTTGATGTTGAGAGCGATTTCTCTTCTCAGATCACCTTCTACTGTCTGTGTTTCTTCGATTACCACACTGATTCTTTTTACTTCTTCGTCAGTTAAATCTCTTACTCGAGTATCCGGATTCACATTTGCTTCTTTCAGGATACGGTCAGCACTTGTTCTGCCGATTCCATAGATATAAGTTAATCCGATTTCCACACGTTTGTCTCTTGGTAAGTCTACACCAGCTATACGAGCCATGTATTATTCCTCCATTTTCTGTTTCCGATCCATAAAATACACGCAGCTCCTGCAAAACAGGCCTGAAATGTGTGCGCAACCCCATGAATCCTCGTTAATATTTTCCTAACTGGGATGCCGGTATGCAAGCATCCAGCCATGCTGCTAAACGCATGACCTTTCCGGAGCCGACGGGGCACCGGTATTAAGCAATATTATACGTGATACTCTCACAATAATATTAGTAACAGCCTGAACAACTCTTCCGGGTGGTTCAAAGCTGCAGCCGCTCGTTAAAAGTGCAAATGTACGTCTAAATTCACTACACTTGCATCTGAGGTTCGAATCACTTCGTAATTCGAACAGGTGATTCACTAAGTTCGTGCTGCGCTTGCGCTTGTACAGCGTAAGGAAGTTCGAATCAACAGATGATTCGAACAGGCTTCCCACTAAAATTCGTACTGCGCCCGCGGTTCGTACTCATTAAGTGGTCAGCCTTGTCTCTGTTTGTGTTTTGGATTCTCGCAGATTACTCTGATACTACCTTTTCTTTTAATGATCTTACATTTTTCACAAATAGGCTTAACAGATGATCTTACTTTCATTGGAATCCTCCTTTCCTTTCTGTGTTTCTGCAGTGAACACGGACTTGCCGTGCACAAAAGTTCGTTTTATAGTATAACACCACACGCCATATTATGCAAGCAATTTTTAGCGGTTTTACAATTTTTTTACTCCGTTTTTGCGTCTGCGACAAAACTCTGGTCTACTGTAATCACACATTGATACCTCGAATCTTTTTTCTGCATGGCTACTTTGATTTTGTGTACCAGCCTGTCACGATTCTCCTGCGTATAACTGTGTGGTACGACAACGTCAAAGATCAGATTGATCTGTTTCTTTCCGTGCACCATCCGAAAGTCATGGAAGCTTAAAGACTCATCGATCAGCCAGAGGATCTCTTCGACCTCTCCCCTCACTGCCAGGATAGCCTCGTCCTCAACCGCCAGCGGATCCATGTGAATGACCAGAAAAATACCGAGTTTTTTCGCTACATCCCGTTCTATCCTGTCGATAATCTCATGTGACTCTTCAATGTCCACATCGCGCGGCACTTCCGCATGGATCGTAGCCATACTTTTATTCGGACCGTAATTGTGCACGATCAGATCATGTGTTCCCACTATACCGTCGTAACTCTCAACCAATTCCGTTATGTCCTGGTACAGCTTCGGATCAACAGCCTCCCCGATGAGAGGTTCCAGTGTATCCTTCACGATGGAAATGCCGGACCATATAACGACCATCGAAACCACAAGTCCTGCAATTGCGTCAATATTGATACCGGCAAACGCACAGATCAGTATCGAAACAATCGTCGCGGATGTCGTGATCACATCCCCCAGGGAATCGGCAGCGGTCGCCAGCATTACTTTTGAGTCGATCCGTTTCCCAAGCCTGCGATTAAAATGTGCCATCCAGAATTTCACTCCCACCGAGAGTACCAGAATCAAAAATGGAATCAGTTCGAAGGTAATATCCTCCGGATTCTGAAGCTTCACAATACTGCTCTTGAAAAATGAAAATCCAACCTGTATTACCAGGAACGCAACGATGAAAGCCGCAATATATTCCATACGTCCATGCCCAAAAGGATGCTCATCATCCGCCGGTTTGCTGGCCATCTTGACACCCACAAAACTGATCACAGAGGAAGCGGCATCTGACAGGTTATTGAAGGCATCTGCCATGACTGCAATACTGTGCATGAAAACACCGATTAAAAGCTTCGCGGCAAATAACAGGACATTGCACAGTATCCCAACGATACTCACGAGTACGCCATAGGAAGTCCTGACCGCAGGATCATGAATCCTGTCGCTGTTTTTTACAAACTTTTTAACTAAAAAATCCATCTTTTCCCTTTTCTTAAAAAAGTGACACCTTACAGCCGTAAAGTATCACTTCTAACTTCATTACTCTTATTTATCTCTCCATATGATTCTGCCTTTTGTCAGATCATACGGTGACAGTTCAATCGTTACTTTGTCACCCGGCAGGATACGGATGAAATTCATACGCAGCTTGCCGCTGATATGTGCCAGAACCACATGCTTATTTTCCAATTCAACTTTAAACATGGCATTTGGCAGCTTTTCCAATACCGTACCTTCTACTTCAATAACATCAGCCTTTGACATTTCTTACCTCCTAGATATTAGCTTCCTTCAATTTAATGGCCCTTTTGATATCTTCATCCCGCAGCCCGCAGCGGGAATCCATTCTATCCTGTATGAGTGCTGAAATATGATAATCTACCTGAACATGACGCTTCCTCTTCTTCTTTGGTGTATCCAGCAGGCGGTTTTTTCCGTCTGCCAGATATACATATTCCTCATCTGTGCACAATATGATATATAATCTGCCTTTATCATGTCCTGCCAGAGACCTGGCAAACATGCCTTTAGCTACATTTTTCATATATTCCTCCCTCAGACGGGTACTTTCCTCCACTAAGCCATGCTGCCCCTGACAGCTTGCATTTACTTAGTTGCTTTCTGCTCTGTCAACGTCAGCAGTTCCGGTTCCCCCTCCGTAATCAGCACTGTATTTTCGTAATGTGCTGACCATGAGCCGTCTTCCGTCACAACAGTCCAGTCATCATCCAGCCAGCAGACATCCGCGCGTCCCATATTGATCATGGGCTCAATTGCCAGGGTCATTCCCGGCTGCAGTCGAAGTCCTCTGCGTTTTTGTGCAAAATTAGGTATCTGTGGATCTTCATGCAGGCTGCTGCCTATGCCATGGCCTACCAGATCCGTTACCACACCATAACCGAAACTCTCCGCATATGAACCGATTGCCGCGGATATTTCATTTAAATGATGTCCTGCCTTTGCGTATTTAATGCCTTCAAAAAAGCTTTGTCTGGTAACATCGACCAGCCGCCTGGCCTCAGCACTGATCTCACCGACCGCATGTGTACGGGCAGCATCAGAATGATATCCCTGATAGATCAGACCGGCATCCAGGCTCACAATATCACCCTCCTGAAGGATCCTGTCTTTTCTTGGAATTCCATGTACGACCTCATCGTTAACAGAAACACAGATAGAAGCCGGAAATCCATTATAATTCAAAAAGTTGGGAACACAGCCATAACTGCGGATGAGTTCTTCTCCCAGATGGTCGATATCCCATGTTGAAATTCCCGGCCGAACAGCCTTCGCCAGTTCATCGTGAACCAGTTCCAGCAGACGGCCGGCTTCTCTCATCAGTTCAATTTCTTTTAAAGATTTAATTGTAACCGACATATTACGCTCCCAAAATTTTACAGATGGCCTCAAATACAGTATCCATCGGCTGTGTACCATCTACTTCCACCAGCACGTTCTCAGCTGTATAGAACTCGATCAGCGGCTGTGTCTGATCGTGATAAACATCCAGACGTTTTTTAACTGTCTCCGGTTTGTCATCATCTCTCAGTATCAATTTAGCTCCGCAGACATCACAGATGCCTGCGATCTTCGGCGGTATATTCTCTTTATGATAGGTCGCTCCACACGCAGGGCATGCTCTTCTTCCACCCATGCGGTTCACGATATTCTCATCCGGTACTTCAATATTGATCGCGTAATCAATGCTTTCTCCCAGCGCTTTTAAAGCGGACCGAAGGCTTTCAGCCTGCGGAATCGTCCTTGGGAATCCATCCAGAACATAGCCGTTTGCACAGTCTTCCTGTTTCACACGGTCAACAACAAGATCGCACACCAGTTCATCCGGAACCAGCAGTCCCTGATCCATGTATGTCTTCGCCTTGTTGCCCAGCTCTGTTCCATTTTTAATATTTGCACGGAAAATATCCCCAGTAGAAATATGCGGAATCTGATATTTTGCAGCTATCTTTTTTGCCTGTGTTCCCTTGCCTGCCCCTGGTGCTCCTAACATAATAATCTTCATAAGTATCTCTCCTTTTCTCTAATGGTCAATTACAGATACACGTTAAGGTTGCGGCGTGAAACGCCACAACCTCCTATTGATTACTCATTTAAAAAGCCTTTGTAATTTCTTACCAGCATCATGGATTCAATCTGTTTCAATGTTTCCAGGATAACACTGACGACAATGATCAGCGAAGTTCCGCCGAAAGAAACATTTGCACCGAACACACCGTTAAAGAAAAACGGTATGACAGCCACGATCGTAAGTCCTGCTGCTCCTATAAAAATTACGTAATTCAAAATCTGGTTTAAGTAGTCAACCGTCGGTTTTCCAGGACGGATACCTGGTACAAATCCACCCTGCTTTTTCATATTATCCGCAACTTCCAATGGATTGAAAGTGATGGATGTATAGAAATAAGCAAAGAATATAACCAGTAAGATATAAACCACCAGACCGACAGAGTAAACCGGCTGATGTGGATTAAACCAGTTTCCAGAGTTTAATCCGGCAAGTATTTTGGAACCGATACCTGTTCCCCCTGTCTTCCCGACAAAAGAGGCGATAATGCCCGGGAAAGACATGATCGAAGAAGCAAAGATGATCGGGATAACGCCGGATGTATTCACTTTAAGCGGGATATGGGATGACTGACCGCCCACCATTTTTCTTCCCTGCATTTTCTTTGAATACTGAACCGGAATTTTCCTCATCGCTCCGTTCAGGATCAGAACCAGCAACACGACTGCCAGAATGATCGCAATAATGATGATCGCTGCCAGCCCTGCCTTCGCAATGGATTTCCCTTTTACGAAAGATTCGTACAGATTCACCATATCACTTGGGATTCTGGAAATGATATTGATAGCCAGGACAACAGAAATACCGTTACCGACACCTTTCTCATTGATCCGTTCCCCGACCCACATAAGAAATGCGGATCCTGCCGTCAATGCAACAACAGCAACGACGACTTTTGCAAAATTCATATCCGGAATCAATCCCTTGTTTCCGAATCCGATTGCCATTGCGGTAGATTCAAACAAAGCCAGGCCTACCGTCAGGTATCTCGTAATTGCAGTAATTTTCTTCCGGCCCATTTCGCCGTCCTTCTGCATTTCCTCTAGCTTCGGGATAGCAATGGTCAGAAGCTGCATAATAATGGATGAAGTAATATACGGAGTGATATTCAACGCAAAAATTGACATTGAAGAGAACGAACCTCCCGTAAACGCATCCAGGAAATTGAATGCGTCTCCGGTCTGGCTCGAGAACCACTCTTTAAAATACTCACCGTTCATGCCCGGTACCGGTACCTGCGTGCCCAAACGCACAACTACCAGCATCAGGAATACATAAAAGATTCTCCGCCTTACGTCTTGAACTTTAAAAGCATTTTTGAGAGTCTTTAGCATTAGATCACCTCTACTGTTCCACCTGCGGCTTCAATTTTAGTCTTTGCACTTTCACTTACTGCATTGACCTTTACATTAAGTTTCTTTGTCAGTTCACCATAACCCAGAATCTTAACACCATCTTTCGGATTGGAGATTGCTCCGGTCTGCAGCAGTGTTTCCACTGTCACATCAGAACCATCCTCAAATCTCTCAAGAACACTTACATTGATCGCAACAATATCCTTAGAGTTTCTGTTTGTGAAACCTCTTTTCGGGATACGTCTGTATAAAGGCATCTGTCCACCTTCGAACCCAGGTCTTGGAGCTCCTGAACGGGCTTTCTGTCCTTTGTGGCCTTTGCCGGCTGTTTTACCGTTTCCCGAACCATGTCCACGGCCTCTGCGGAAATTATCACTTTGTCTGGAACCGTCTGCTGGTTTTAAATTTGATAAATCCATTGTGGTACCTCCTTTTCTCTGAATTAAACTTCTTCTACTTTCACCAGATGAGCAACCTGTTTTGCCATGCCGCGCACTGCGGAATTGTCCGGCATCTCAACCGTTTTGTTGAGCTTGTTAAGGCCTAATGCTTCCACTGTTTTTCTGTGTTTCGGAATTGCACCGATCGTAGATTTAACTAATGTGATTTTTAATTTTTCTGCCATTTCTCCGTTCCTCCTTAAGCAAAGATCTCTTCAACGGATTTGCCGCGAAGTTTTGCCACTTCTTCCGGAGTCTTTAACTGTCTTAACCCTTCGATGGTAGCAAGTACAACATTTTGCTTGTTATTAGAACCCAAAGACTTGGTACGAATGTTTTTGATACCCGCAAGCTCGATCACTGCACGTGCAGGACCGCCTGCGATAACACCAGTACCATCCGGAGCTCTCTTTAATAATACCTCAGCGCTTCCGAATTTTCCAATGAAATCATGTGTGATACTGTCATTGTCATCTCTGGCAACCGTAATCAGTTTCTTCATTGCGTCTTCTTTACCCTTACGGATTGCTTCAGGAATCTCTGTTGCCTTTCCTAATCCGGCACCAACATGTCCATTGCCATCGCCGACAACTACTAAAGCAGTGAAACGGAAGTTACGACCACCTTTAACAACCTTAGTAACACGTTTGATTGATACTACTTTTTCTTCTAACTCAAGCTGGCTAGCATCAATAATACTATGCTTCATGCGTTCTTTTCCTCCCTTTCTAGAATTGAAGTCCTGCTTCTCTTGCTGCATCGGCTAATGCTTTGATTTTACCCTGATAAATAAAGCCGCCTCTGTCAAAGATCACTTCTGTAATCCCTTTTTCAACTGCTTTCTTACCGATGACAGTTCCTAAATATGCTGCTGCTGCAACATCGTTGGTTTTTTCCAGTTCCGCTTTTACATCTTTCTGAAGAGTAGAAGCTGAAACCAGCGTATTTCCAACTGTGTCATCAATAATCTGCGCATACATGTGATTATTACTTCTGAACACAGCCAGACGCGGTCTTGCCGCTGTACCAACGAGATGATTACGTAATCTTTTATGTTTTTTCTGGCGAACTTTCGCTCTTGATACTTTACTAATCATTTTCACACTCTCCTTAATTATTTTTTACCGGTCTTACCAACTTTACGTCTGATCACTTCATCAGCATATTTGATACCCTTGCCCTTATACGGCTCAGGTCTTCTCTTATCTCTGATTTCAGCTGCGTACTGGCCAACTCTTTCTTTGTCAATCCCTTTGACAGTGATTTTGTTACCATCTACAACGGATTCCAATCCTTCCGGATCTTCCATCTCAACCGGATGTGAATAACCAAGGGATAGTACTAATTTTTTACCCTGTTTTGCTACTTTATATCCTACGCCGTTTACTTCCAGAACTTTTTCGTAACCTTCTGCTACGCCTGTTACCATGTTCTGTACCAGAGTTCTGGTTAAACCATGCAGAGATTTCATCTTCTTCAGATCGTTTGGTCTTGTTACAACAACCTGACCATCCTCCAGTTTAATATCCATTTCCTGAGGAAGCGCTTTTTCAAGTGTTCCCTTAGGACCTTTTACGGTTACTTCGTTGTTCTCAGTGATCTTAACTTCCACACCTGACGGAACAACTACAGGCAGTCTTCCAATACGTGACATACCATTTTCCTCCTAACTTAAATTTTCGGAAGGGACTCTTATATGCTTCCCCTCTGTTTTCAGCTACTGTGAGCACTTGCTGTGAGCACTTGGCGAGGTATTTCCGAGCCTAGTGCGAACGCACACCTCGACACTTGGCGAGGTCTTTTCGAGCTTAGTGTCGACGGTGTTTCCTGTCTGCACTTAGCGAGGTACTCCCGAGCCTAGTGCGAACGCACACCTTGACACTTGGCGAGGTCTTTTCGAGCCTAGTGACAATGGTGTTTCCTGTCTGCACTTAGCGAGGTACTCCCGAGCCTAGTGCGAACGCACACCTTGACACTTGGCGAGGTCTTTTCGAGCTTAGTGTCGACGGTGTTTCCTTGCATCTCACTACGCTGGCATATGAAGTTCTTTCTCGCTATGCTCAAAAGAACGACCTTCGCACTAAATTCGCACTTCGTCTACGACTCATGCTCATTAAGTGCTCAGTGTCACCAAACGAAAGCTAATACTTCTCCGCCCACCTGAAGTTTTCTGGCTTCTTTGTCTGTAATCACACCCTGGTTTGTGGACAGGATTGCGATTCCAAGACCACCCAGTACCTTCGGCAGCTCTTCTTTATTTGCATAGACACGCAGACCTGGTTTTGAGATTCTCTTAAGGCCTGTGATGATTTTTTCGTTTTTATCAGCACCATATTTCAATGTCACACGGATTGTTTTGAAACTGCCGTCTTCGATCAGATCATATTTTACAATATAACCTTCTTTTAACAAAATATCAGCAATTGCAATCTTCATTTTGGATGCCGGAATATCAACAGTGTCATGTTTTGCAGTATTGGCATTACGAATTCTCGTAAGCATATCTGCTATCGGATCACTCATTGTCATGTAAGTTTCCTCCTTATTGTTAGACTTTACATGTGGTTTGTCAATAATTTCTTAAGTTTATATAGGCTGGCATGCGAAGTCCTTCTCACTATGTGTTTAAGCCACCACACGTCCCTCAACTAAACTCAGCTATCGCCTTTGGCTCCGCTTCGTTAAGGTTCGGTACGAGCCTCGCACTAAGTTCAGCCTTCACCTGGCGGCTGGACTTCACTAAGTTGCTTTCGGCTACCAGCTCGCCTTTTTCACGCCTGGGATCTGGCCTTTGTATGCCAGTTCACGGAAGCAGATCCTGCAGATTCCGTATTTTCTCAGGTATGCATGTGGACGTCCACAGATTCTGCAGCGATTGTATTCTCTTGTGGAGAATTTAGGTTTACGCTGCTGTTTAATTTTCATTGCTGTCTTAGCCATGAATTTTCCCTCCTAATATTACTTTGCAAACGGCATATTGAACTGTGTCAATAATTCACGAGCTTCTTCGTCGCTCTTAGCAGTGGTAACAAAAATTACGTCCATACCTCTTACTTTATCGACTTTATCATATTCGATTTCTGGGAAAATCAACTGCTCTTTGATACCAAGCGCATAATTTCCTCTTCCGTCAAATGCATTCGGGTTAACGCCACGGAAGTCACGTACACGAGGAAGAGCAAGGTTAATCAGACGATCAGCGAATTCATACATCTTCTCGCCTCTCAATGTTACTTTACATCCGATTGCCATACCCTCTCTGAGTTTGAAGTTAGCAATGGAGTTCTTTGCTCTTGTAAGGACAGCCTTCTGTCCTGCGATCGTTTCCAGATCACTGACAGCTGCGTCAAGCAGTTTTGCGTTATCTTTGGCCTCACCAACACCCATGTTGATCACGATCTTCTCGAGTTTTGGCACTTCCATGATGTTTTTATATCCAAACTTTTTGATCATAGCATCTACGATCTCGTTCTTGTAAGTTTCTCTTAATCTACTCACTTTATGGAGCCTCCTCTCTTAATTAGTCGATCACTTCGCCTGTTGATTTTGCAACACGTACTTTTTTACCGTCTTCCACTTTGAAACCTACTCTTGTTGCAGTTCCTTTGTGAACATACATAACGTTGGAAATATCAACTGGAGCTTCCTTATTGACAATTCCGCCCTGCTGATTAGCCATGGAAGGTTTCTCATGTTTTACAATCATGTTCACGCCTTCAACGATGATTCTTCCGTCTTTGACAGCAAGTACTTTACCTTCTTTATCTTTATCTTTACCGGCAATCACCTTTACGGTATCACCCTTTTTAATTTTTAACGCTGACATAGGTACCTCCTTATAATACTTCCGGAGCCAGGGATACAATTTTCATAAACTGTTTTTCACGAAGCTCTCTCGCTACTGGCCCAAAGATACGCGTTCCTCTTGGTGTCTTATCATCTTTAATAATAACAGCAGCGTTCTCGTCGAATTTAATATAAGAACCGTCTTTACGACGTGCGCCTTTTACAGTACGAACAACTACAGCTTTAACAACATCACCTTTTTTTACAACTCCGCCTGGTGTTGCATCTTTAACGGTCGCAACGATGATATCACCGATGTTTGCATATCTTCTTGTTGAACCGCCCAGAACACGGATACACAGAATTTCTTTAGCACCAGTGTTATCAGCGACTCTAAGTCTACTCTCCTGTTGAATCATGCTGGTATCCTCCTATTTAACTTTTTCTACGACCTCAACCAGTCTCCATCTTTTATCTTTGGATAACGGTCTTGTCTCCATAACCTTAACTGTATCACCTATATTACACTCATTGTTCTCATCATGAGCTTTCAATTTATACGTTCTCTTTACGATCTTTTTGTAAAGCGGATGTTTCACATGGTCTTCGATAGCTACAACAACAGTTTTATCCATTTTGTTGCTGACTACTTTACCAACACGTGTTTTTCTAAGATTTCTTTCCACGATCTAATATACTCCTTTCATTGCCGGAAGTTCTTCTCGCTTCGCTCTAAGAACGGCGATAATACTAAGCTCGAAAAAACCTCGCTAAGTGTTATCTGCCTACTGTGCTGCATTTGCCTTTTGGGCAATCACCGTCTGGATTCTGGCAATATTTTTACGAACCTCTTTGATTCTGCTTGTATTGTCCAATTGATTGGTTGCATTCTGAAATCTCAAATTAAAGAGTTCTTTTTTAGCAGCTACTAATTCTTCCTGTAATTCTGCAGCTGATTTTGTCTTTAAATCTTCTACATAATTTTTAATTTTCACTGTTATCACCGCCTTCTAAGTCTGCACGAGAAACGATTTTACATTTACATGGTAACTTATGCATAGCAAGACGCAACGCTTCGCGGGCAACCTCTTCCGGAACTCCTGCGATTTCGAACATTACGCGGCCTGGTTTTACAACTGCTACCCAGTATTCCAGGGCACCTTTACCGGAACCCATACGTGTTTCTGCTGGTTTCGCTGTTACTGGTTTATCTGGAAAAATTTTAATCCAGACTTTACCACCACGTTTGATATAACGGGTCATCGCAACACGGGCTGCCTCAATCTGGTTTGACTTAATCCAACATGGTTCGGTTGCAACGATACCGAATTCACCATAATTGATTTTATTTCCTCTTAATGCTTTTCCTTTCATGGATCCGCGGAATTGTTTACGACGTTTTACTCTCTTTGGCATTAACATAATTATTTATCGCTCCCTTCCTTAGCTCCTTTGGTTGGAAGTACTTCGCCATTGTAGATCCACGCTTTTACGCCAACTTTGCCGTATGTGGTATCTGCTTCTGCGAAACCATAGTCGATATCTGCTCTTAAAGTCTGAAGCGGGATATTTCCTTCGCTGTAGAACTCTGTACGAGCCATATCTGCTCCACCAAGACGTCCTGACACTGATGTTTTGATTCCTTTAGCTCCGGCTTTCATTGTTCTGGACATGGTTGATTTCATCGCACGTCTGAATGAAATACGGTTTTCCAGCTGCAATGCGATATTTTCAGCGACAAGCTGTGCATCTTTATCCGGTCTTTTCACTTCTTTAATATCTACGATCAGTTTCTTTCCTGTAACCTGTTTCTGAAGTTCAGCTTTTACTTTTTCAATTTCAGAACCGCCCTTACCGATCACGATACCCGGTTTTGCTGTATAAATGATAACTTTAACAACTTCTGATGCTCTTTCGATTTCAATTCTGGAAACACCGGCGCTGTACAGTTTTTTCTTCAGAAATGTTCTGATATTATAGTCTTCCACTAAGTAATCTGCAAAATCGCTTTCTGCATACCATCTGGAATCCCAGTCTTTGATAACTCCGACTCTAAGTCCATGTGGGTTAACTTTCTGTCCCATGATTGCCCTCCTTATCTTTCATCCAACACGACAGAGATATGACTCGTTCTTTTTTCGATTCTGTATGCTCTGCCCTGTGCTCTCGGTTTAATTCTCTTCATCGTAGGTGCTTTGTTTGCATAGCACTCAGCAATGTAAAGGTTGTCAGCACTCATGCCATTGTTGTTCTCTGCATTTGCGATTGCGGATTCTAACAGTTTCTTGATAACGCTGGAAGCGTATCTGGGATTGTATGTCAAGATACCAAGTGCTGTTTTCACATCCTTGCCGCGGATTACATCCAGTACATAACATGCTTTCTGTACGGACATTCTTGCGTAGGATAATTTCGCAGATGGTCTTGTGTCTTTATTTTCATTTCTTGCTCTCTTAATTTGACTTCTGTGTCCTTTTGCCACGAGAAAAGCCTCCTTTCAATATCCTAACGATTAACGAACTCCTGATCTCTTTTCGTCTTTTCCATGTCCTCTGTAAGTTCTGGTTGCCACGAACTCACCGAGTTTGTGTCCAACCATATCCTCTGTAACATATACCGGCACATGTTTTCTTCCATCATGGACAGCAATTGTATGTCCAACGAACTGCGGGAAGATTGTGGAACGACGTGACCAGGTTTTAATAACTGTTTTATTGCCAGATGCATTCAGAGCTTCTACTGCTTTGAGTAAGCTTTTATCTGCAAAAGGTCCTTTTTTCAGTGAACGAGCCATTCGCTTTCCCTCCTTATTTAGCTAATGCTTTACCATCTCTTCTTCTTACAATATATTTGTTTGACTGTTTATGTTTCTTTCTTGTCTTCAGACCAAGAGCAGGTTTACCCCATGGAGTACACGGACCCGGACGGCCGATACCGGTCTTACCTTCACCACCACCGTGTGGATGGTCATTCGGGTTCATAACAGAACCACGTACGGTAGGACGGATTCCCATGTTACGTTTACGCCCTGCTTTACCGATGTTGATCAGGTTATGATCACCATTTCCAACAACACCGATGGATGCTCTGCAGACAATCGGAACCATTCTCATCTCACCAGATGGTAATCTCAAGGTAGCGTATTTACCTTCTTTAGCCATTAACTGAGCGCCGTTTCCAGCGGAACGAACTAACTGTCCACCCTTGCCAGGATATAATTCAATGTTGTGTACCATGGTACCAACAGGAATGTCAATAAGAGGCAGGCAATTGCCCGGTCTTACTTCTGCGTGAGGTCCGTTCATAATCTTCATGCCAACCTTGAGCCCTTCCGGAGCCAGGATGTATGCTTTTTCGCCGTCCTCATAGCAGATCAGTGCGATATTTGCTGTTCTGTTCGGATCGTACTCGATACCGATTACTTTTGCTGCAACATCATCTTTTCTTCTCTTGAAATCGATGATCCTATATTTTCTTCTGCTTCCGCCTCCGCGGTGTCTCACAGTAATTTTACCCTGGTTGTTACGGCCAGAATTCTTCTTCAGGGACACTACCAGAGATTTTTCCGGTGCTGTCTTTGTGATTTCAGAGAAATCAGAACCGGTCATATGTCTTCTGGAAGGTGTATATGGGTTAAATGTCTTAATTCCCATTGTTGTTTCTCCTTTCGATGTTTATTATCACGCTTTACCTGCGTATAAGTTGTCACATGTGTGACTGTGCAATCTATGCTTGCTGAGGAAGTTCGATTCACTAAGTTCTTTCAAACAAGCTTCGCACTAAATTCACCCTGCGTCTGTCGACTTGTGCTCATTAAGTGCTCGGGCTTAGTCTACAGCCCCTCGAAAATCTCAATGTCTTTGCTGTCTGCTGTCAGAGCAACAATTGCTTTTTTCGTTTTGGCAGTTCTTCCGACTTTCATGCCGCGGCGTTTTTTCTTACCATCCATGTTCATGGTGTTAACGCTCTTTACTTCTGTTCCTTCGAACATTTTTTCAACTGCTTCTTTAATCATAGTCTTGTTTGCTTCCGGGTGAACAAGGAATGTATATTTCTTTTCTCCCATTGCATTCATACTTTTTTCCGTTACGACTGGTTTAAGGATTACATCATAATATTGAATGTTAGCCATTATGCGTACACCTCCTCAATTGAAGCAACAGCAGCTTTCGTCACGATCACTGTGTTGTATTTTAAGATATCGTAAACATTAATTGTGTTTGTGGAAGCCGTCATCACATCCGGAATATTTCTTGCGGACAGCGTAATATTATTGTTATCACCATTCAAAACAACTAATGCTTTATTTACTTTCAGGTTATCGAGAACCTTTTTCATATCCTTTGTTTTGATTGCATCCAGTTTCAGATCATCCAGTACAATCAGTTTGTTTTCCTGCACACGAGATGTAAGTGCGGACTTCAGAGCCAGTCTTCTCTCTTTTTTATTCATTTTGAAAGAGTAGTCTCTTGGAGTCGGAGCAAATACAACACCGCCGCCTGTCCACTGTGGAGATCTCGTTGAACCCTGTCTTGCGTGACCGGTACCTTTCTGTCTCCATGGCTTTCTTCCACCGCCTCTGACTTCAGAGCGTGTTTTTGCTTTCTGTGTTCCCTGACGATTATTTGCAAGCTGACGTACAACAGCCATATGCACGAGGTGTTCATTCACATTAACACCGAACACTGCATCGTTCAGCTCCATTGTGCCAACTTCATTGCCTTCCATATTATAAACAGATACGTTTGCCATCTGTGTGTTCCTCCTTTCCTCATGTCTGCCGCATGGCATCATGGTACACCTTTAGGTGTTTCCTACAAAAAAATTATTTTATAGTTTTAACGGTTTCTTTAATCGTTACCAAAGATTTTTTAGGTCCTGGTACAGCACCTTTTACCAGCAGCAGGTTGTTCTCTGCATCTACGCTTACGATCTCCAGGTTCTGGATCGTAATTTTCTTGTTCCCCATCTGACCCGGCATTTTCTTACCCTTGAATACTTTACTCGGATCGGACGCAGCACCGTTGGAACCTGCATGACGGTGATATTTGGAACCATGAGTCATAGGTCCTCTGGACTGTCCATGTCTCTTGATGGCACCCTGAAAGCCTTTACCTTTGGAAATTGCTGTCGCATCAACTTTGTCACCTGCTTCAAAGATATCAGCCTTGATTTCCTGTCCTAATTCAAAACTTTCCGCATCATCGAGTTTAAACTCTCTGACGAATCTCTTATACGAAACGCCTGCTTTTTCAAACTGTCCTTTCATTGGTTTATTCACAAGTTTTTCTCTCTTGTCAACATAACCAACCTGTACTGCACTGTATCCGTCATTGTCGACAGTTTTTACCTGTGTTACCACACAAGGTCCAGCCTGCAGCACAGTTACCGGAGTTAATACTCCATCTTCGTTGAAGATCTGTGTCATACCGATCTTTGTTGCTAAAATCGCTTTCTTCATTTCTTTACCTCCTGCTTAATCTACAGCGGATTACACTGTGTTGTGCAATCATCCTAGACAGAAAGTCAATACACGATGTAATCATTATATTAACCTGTAGGATAATTTACTTCATTTCATTATTTTTTGTTTTTCATTTTGATATCAATGTATACACCTGCCGGCATTTCCAGTCTGGATAATGCATCAACCGTTCTCTGGGTCGGTGTAACGATATCGATCAGTCTTTTATGAGTTCTCTGCTCAAACTGTTCTCTGGAATCTTTGTACTTATGAACCGCTCTAAGAATTGTAACTACCTCTTTCTTAGTCGGAAGTGGGACCGGTCCACTCACTACTGCTCCATTCTTTTTTACAGTTTCGATAATTTTGCTTGCAGATGCATCAACCAGCTGATGATCATAAGCTTTCAATGTGATTCTCATTACTTGACTTGCCATAAAAAAAGTCGCCTCCTTTTCGCACTTTTCGAGTACGACAAGCGGTGACTGTACACATCCCCGGGTGTGTCCTAAAATCACACGCGGCATTCCATTCTTACCATGGACTTTTTTAACTTGTACAGTGACTTGTCGCCAGTTTTCTAACTTGACATTCGCTCCACGGAAAACCTGCAGTTTCTGCAGCAACCTCGCGCTTCACAGCTATCAATGTCACAACATGAATCATTATAAACGAAACCCCTCGCAAATGCAAGGGGTTTTTTTCATTTTCTAGATTTTTTTTCATGTTTCGATTAAAGCAAATCCGAATAGTCAAGAATCGTCACACCGCTGTCTTCATCTTTTACCACACCCGGCTCCTCACCTTCTTCTTTTGCTCTTCTCAGCAATTCTTCCGCTGTGCAGACAGGCATGGCAAGTGTCTTTTCTTCCATCTGTTCTTCTTCTGTTTCCGGCTCTTCTGTTTCCTCAGCCTCTTCTTCTGCCGATTCTGCAGTCTCCGCTGACTCTTCCTCCTCCGGTTCCTCCCACAGATCTCCTTCATCAGTCGTTTCAAATTCCTGCAGCAGAACGCGAAGATCATCATCTGCTTCCGGCTCAGTACCGGACTCCTGAACGTCCCCGCCATGACCACCTGACACAAGTGCCTCCTCCTGCCGCAGAAGCTGCTCTATCTCAAGGACATCTTCCGCTTCTTCTACCGGTTCTGCCTCAGGCTTAAACTCAGGCTCTTCCGGAATGATTTCCAGCTCTTCCGTCTCAAAGGCATCTGCCAGTATATTTTCCTCAGCGTACGGTGTCTCTGACCTCCCGCCCTGAAGTCTTTCCTGCTCAACAACACTTGATACGGCTGACGCGATCGCATTGCTGGCCTCTTCCATGATCTGCGAGGACATATCGACATGAACCGGACGTCTCACCGGCCGTTCTGTTTCATACTCCTCCTCAGCATCCTCATCATCCTCGTCTTCCTCGTCGTCATCAGGACGCCAGAGTTCTGCCAGAACAAAAAGAATCACGACAAACACAACAGCCAGACCTATGATGATCAACCCTTCCGTACTTTTCATCGCCATCGAAATATATCCGATAAACGGAACGCTCAAGACCACTTTCGGTACATTTGAACGAAATGTTTTCGTAACCGGCTCTGAATTCGGATTTTTTGTGTCTTCGAGCACACATGCGCCATCACTGGTATCTATGCTTTTGACACGATATACATAATTGCTGTCACTTTCAGACACAAGTACATCGTCACCAATTTCAAGTTCTGTAACTTTATCATCTATCGCATAAGTCACGGATCCTTTGCCAAGGTTCGTATCCATATCCACTTCATCGATGATTACTGTCGTCACCCCTGCCAGAGGCGGAATCAGCAGAGCTCCCGCAACCACAATGGAAAGCAGCAGAATAATGTTTACAATCCATTTTAAAAATCTTGCCATTCTTATTCTCTCCTTGTATTTAAATTCCCATTACTTTTTATTCTAACATCAGATTTGGAATCTGTACACAAAAAAATATATAAAATATTTGCTTCCGCACACCCCGGACAGCCATTCCCGCCCGAAAGCACCTTGCCCCACACATGATTATGAATTATAATAGCTTCAATTGGAGGTAATATCTATTATGAATTCTGACATCAAAACCATCGAAGACCTCTCATTAAATGCCTGGCCTTCACACCAGATACAGATATACGACGGCTGGCTGCTTCGGTTTTCCTATTTTTATACACACCGTACAAACAGTGTGGAACAGATTGGCCTTTCCACCATTCCCATTGATGATAAAATCGAATACTGTGAGCAGGTCTACCGAAAGTGGGGAACCCCTTCCATATTTAAAATAAGCCCCCTCGTAGACAGGATCTTCGACAGAGAACTGGAACGCCGCGGTTATACAACAGAGCATACAACAGACGTCATGACACTGGACCTAAAACAGTTCAGTCCCTGCCGTAACGTTTCCGAGGTTATTTTAGAGCAGACGATATCACCCCGGTGGATCAGCGGACTGTTCGAATTAAAAGGCACCACCAATGCAACACACCGCCAGATCGTCCCCTCGATGTACCGCGCAATACCCAAAGATACGATTGCCGCATCAATTATCACAGACGGAAAAATCGCCGCAACCGGACTCGGCATCATGGACCGGGAATTTATCGGCCTGTATGCCATTCACGTCCATCCTGCCTGCCGGGGGCGCGGATATGCCCGCGCAATCTGCAGTGCAATTTTACACGAGGGAATAAAGCAGGGCGCATCACGCTCCTATCTTCAGGTAGTCTCCGGCAACAAACCGGCCGAAATGCTTTACCGTTCCTTCGGATACGAACCCCTCTATACATACTGGTTCCGTATTCTTCCTCTGCATTGACAATATAATATAGATATAACTATAAAAGGAGTATTTAACATATGGATTTCTTACGATTACTGGCTGAACACCGCACGCTGCCGCTCGATGCGCTTTTTCAGTTTATCACTCTGTTCGCACAGGAAACATTTGTCGTGGCAGTCATTTGCTGGTATTACTGGGGACGTGATAAAAATCTGGCTTACACGCTTGGGTTCACCTACTTTCTCTCCGGACTTACCATCCAGGGACTGAAAGTTACTTTCCGGATACCGCGGCCCTGGGTGCTGGACCCGGACTTTTCTCCTGTAAAATCCGCCGTTCCCGCTGCGACAGGCTATTCATTCCCAAGCGGCCATACCCAGAGCGGTACTGCTCTGTTTTCAACACTTGGTTTTTCCTCAAAAAAAACCGTGACCCGGTTCCTGTATTTTTCCATGATTGTACTGATCGGTTTTTCCAGGCTTTATCTTGGTGTGCACACTCCAAAAGACGTCCTGGTTTCGATGGCTGTAACATTTGCAATCTCAGCACTTGTATGGAAATACGGGCGCCCTCTGCTTGACAGTACAAGATACGATCTCACCGTCAGCCTGCTGATGATCCTTGTATCCTGTATACTTATCATTTACAATTTTACCTTATACCATACAGGAGTTCTCCCGGCCTCCGAAGCTGCTGATTGCTTTAAAGCCGGCGGAGCCGGCCTGGGCTTCGCAGCCGGTTTCTTTGTGGAAAGACGCTGGATCAAATTCACTTACCCGGACACCTTCAGGGAAAGGCTGCTGCAGTTTTCAGTCGGTCTCCTGACCACTCTCGCGTTCCAGCAGGGGCTAAAACCCCTTCTTGGTGATTCTTTCTATGGAAGCATACTGCGCTATCTGATCGTTGTTTTCTGGGTCATCGCCTTATACCCATATCTTTTTCAGAAAATCAAAAACTCTGCTCAGCGCGGCCTCCGCGCATAAGCGTAACACAAAGCAGAAGTTCCATCACAGTAAAAAGAAGGCATCAAAAGACTGTGTGTTCACAGCTTTCGGTGCCTTCTTTAAATTCTCATTTTATATCTGTTATTTACGGGATGACAGATACTTCTCAATTCCCTGAATTGCTTCCTCTTCGTCTTTGCCGTTTGCATATACAACGACACTTTCCCCCGTTGACAGCCCCAGAGTCATCATTCCCATGATGCTCTTCGCGTTAACTTTTCGCACTCCGCTCTCAATTTGAATCTCACTTTCAAATTGGCTTGCAACCTGAACAAGCATCGCCACGGGACGAGCTTCCAGTCCATTCGCCAGCTGAATCGTAATTGGTTTCTTAATCATAATAAAACTCCTCCTTGTTCTCCTTAAGCTTAGAAGCAATCTCACTTAATTTTCTCAGCCTGTGGTTCACCCCGGATTTTCCAACCTCAGGTGTCAGCATCGTACCAAGCTCTTTCAGGGTTGCCTCCGGATATTCTAATCTCAAAACCGCTATTTCCTCCAGACCCTCTGCCAGGCTGTTAAGCCCTGCCGTATCCCGGATATATTCAATATCTTCTATCTGTTTAACAGCTGCGGAAACTGTTTTATTGATATTCGCAGTTTCACAGTTCACTTTTCGATTTACGTTATTCCGCATCTCTTTCAGAATCCTGATGTTTTCCAGATTCATCAGGGAAACATTTGCTTCCATCAAGCCTAGGAAGTCAACAATCTGGGCACCCTCCTTTATATAAACAACATAATATTTCTTGCGACTCACAATCTTTGCCTCAATCCCAAGGCTCATGATGATCTCCTGAAGCTGTGCCGCCCTGTCCATAGCTGTACATACGATTTCCAGATGATAAAACTTTTCAGGCGCACTCAATGAGCCGGATGCCAGAAATGCACCTCTTACAAATGCCCTTTTACAGCAGTTCCGCTGTACTACCAGATGATTGACGAGCGCAATATCTTCCGCCGGCATACCGTCTCCGCCCAAAAATTTCGCGGCTTTCAAAAGCCGAACCGACTCTTCATGCGATGATACCGTAAGCAGATATACATTACTTTTCTTCAAATACTGATTGCGCCGAATCACAATTTCAGTATCTATCTTAAATCCTTTTTTCAAGATTGTAAAGCATTTTCTCGCAACAGCTACATTTTCCGTATGTATTTTTATTGAATACCGGTCTTCCTCCGAGATCAGAACTTCGCCGCACATGCTGATGATGGCCGCGATCTCAGCAATCTGGCAATGCCTCGCCGCATTGAATTGTTTTGATAATTCTTCCTTTACATCCCCCGAAAAAGACATGTTCTACCCTCTTTCCAAATGCCGCACCACGTTCACAGAGGCTTTGTCACAATATCCTTTCCTATGTCCCGGTGCTCTATTTTCAGCCCGTATTCCTCTTCGCCTGACAGCCGGTAAAACAACTCGTTTGCCAGTGTTACAGAACGGTGTTTTCCGCCGGTACATCCCACAGCGATGACCAGCTGATTTTTTCCTTCTACTATATAATTCGGAATCAGAAATCTTATCATGTCATCAAGCTTTTTCAGAAACTGTACCGCGACTTCAAATCCCAGCACATAATCCTTCACCGGTGCATCATTCCCGCTTAAAGGCCGCAGTTCCTCCAGATAATACGGATTCGGAAGAAACCGTACATCGAATACGAGATCAGCATCTTCCGGTATCCCATATTTAAATCCAAATGACAGGATCGTGATCATCAGGCTTTTAAATTTCTGATCCCTTACAAATATCTTATCAAGCTCAGCTTTCAGTTCTCTTGTAAGCAACCTGCTCGTATCCAGTATATAATCTGCGTGAGTCTTGAGAAACTGCAGTTTGCTGCGTTCTCTGCTGATCCCCGTCTCCACACGCCCGGTGCCCGCCAAAGGATGGCTGCGGCGCGTCTCCTTATACCTTTTGATCAGGACATCATCATCTGCATCCAGATACAGAATTTCATAGTTCAGATGATTCATCGCCATATTTTCCAGTATCTTTTCCAGTGCATCAAGTGATTCTCCGCTGCGGATATCCACCCCCAATGCAACCTTTTGTATTCCATCCGGAACACTCTCTACAGCAAATTGTGCAAATTTTTCCATAAGCGCGATCGGAAGGTTATCCACACAAAAATATCCTGCATCCTCCAGCATTTTCAATGCCGTACTTTTACCAGCCCCCGACATACCGGTCACAATCACAAAGCGCATACGCTCTCCTCTTTTAATGAAATTCTCCCAAAAACTTAACTTCCGGTTCCAATTCCACTCCAAACCGTGCTTTTACTTCTTTTCTCACATGTTCCATCAGATTTCGTACGTCCCGCGCCGTAGCATCCTGCACATTTACGACGAATCCACAATGTTTTTCCGATATCATGGCGCCTCCGACACGGTACCCCCGGAGCCCGGCATCCATGATCAGTTTGCCTGCAAAATATCCCTGTGGTCTCTTAAACGTGCTTCCCGCACTCGGAAATTCAAGCGGCTGTTTCTCACACCTCTGTCTTTTCAGCTCATCCATCCTCTCACGGATTGCGGAAATATCACCCTTTTCAAGTTCAAACACAGCTTCCAAAACAATATAATGTTCTCTTTTAATGATGCTGGTGCGATACCCCAGTTCCAGCCTGTCTGCCGGTATCACAAGGATCTCCCCATCCTGTTTCAGTACGGTTACTTCCGCAAGGATATCTTTCATCTCACCGCCATAAGCACCCGCATTCATTACAACCGCACCGCCGGCTGTCCCCGGTATCCCCGCGGCAAATTCCATGCCGGTAAGTCCGTGCTCCAGCGCCCTGCTGCCAATCTGCGAGAGAAGAGCCCCCGCCTGAGCCCTGATCCGTATACCTTCAACCGTAATGCCACTCATATTTCTATAGAGCTGAATAATCACTCCCCGATACCCGTCATCACTGACGAGAAGGTTGCTTCCATTTCCAATAATGCAGCCGGGTATCTTCTCATCCCTGCACAGCCTCAGTACATCAGCTGTCTGCCCGGCATTCCGCGGACTTACAAAATAATCTGCCGGTCCTCCGATACGGAATGTCGTATGATTTTTCATGGGCTCCTCCTGCTGCACAAAATCCTCACCGACAACCGCACATAATTTTTCATATATCGATTCCTTCAAATCGTTTCCTCTGCCTTCCACTGTTTTTTATTCTCCGCTGTCCTCTATATACTTTATCTTCAGTACTGTTATTTTATGCTTTTTTGACTCAGTAAATCGCGAATGACTTCACCTGCCAGTATCAGCCCTGCCGCCGACGGAACAAATGATATACTTCCCGGGACAGGATGTGTCGTATTGCCTTTCCTCTCATCCGTATCTGCTCTTCTCTTCACGGGAACCTCTTTGGAATAAAGAACCTTCACCTTTTTAATTCTGCGTTTTCGAAGTTCCTGGCGCATCACTTTGGCCAGCGGGCAGACACTGGTCTTAGAAATATCTGTAATCTCAAATCGTCCCGGATCCAGTTTATTGCCCGTTCCCATAGAACATATAATCGGCGTTCCCGCTTTTTTCGCATTTTCAATCAATAAAAGCTTAGACGTTACCGTATCAATCGCATCGACAACGTAGTCAAACGACTGAAGATCAAACAGTCCGGCGGTCTCTTCATTATAGAACGTCTGATATGTATGCACCAGCATATCAGGATCTATATCACGCACCCTGTCTTTCGCCACCTCTGTTTTAAATTTTCCGATCGTCGAATGCAGTGCAAACAGCTGACGGTTCATGTTGGTCACAGAAATCACATCGTGATCTACCAAAGTCAGCGATCCAATCCCGCACCTCGCCAAAGCCTCAACAACGTATGACCCGACTCCCCCCAGGCCAAAGACAGCTACTTTCACCCTGCTAAGCTGCCGTATCCCTTCGCTCCCTATTAAAACCTCTGTTCTGGAAAGCTCCTGCTGCAATATCATGTCCTCTCTTCTTCTTTTCGTATACCGTCACAATCCCGGCTCTTTTCGGTTATCATACCATACTCTTTATAAAAAATGCAACCGGACAAGCCGGCTGCATCATATTTAAGACTTCATTTTGGGTTTGCACACCAGACTGACCAGATATCCAAAGATCAGGGCGGCCGATGTTCCCACCGCTCCTGCCTTAAAGCCACCCATAAATAATCCTATAAACCCGTCCGCATCCACGGCTTCTTTAATCCCTTTCCAAAGCACATTGCCAAATCCGAGGAGCGGTACACTCGCCCCTCCGCCGGCAAATTCCTGAAACGGTCCATATACGCCTATGGCTCCCAGAAATGCCCCGGTGCACACGAGCAGTACCATGATACGGCCGGGCATCAGCTTTGTACGGTCCAGCAAAATCTGTACAAGTGCACAGATCAGCCCCCCTACCCAAAATGCATTGATATAATCCATCTTTTGGCCTCCTTTACGCTTCTACATGTTCCAGTACAACACCGTGCGCGATACCAGGAACACTTTGCCCTTCATAAAAACTGACTTTAGACAGCAATGCTCCTGTCGGAACAAACAGAATCCGCTTCCACTCACCGCTCTCAAGTCTCGGCAAAATATAAGAAGCAAACACAGTGGCAGCACAGCCACAGCCGCTCCCTCCCGCATGTGTATCCTGATTCTCCTGATCATAGATAAGCATGCCGCAGTCCAGATGCTGCCTGTGGATATCACACCCTTTTTCTTTCAGCAGATCCAGCAGGATTCTCTGTCCGACATATCCGAGATCTCCTGTTATGATATGATCATAGTCTTCCGGTTTTCTGATAAAGTCCTTCAGATTACAGAATATGGTATCGCATGCCGCCGGCGCCATGCAGGCTCCCATGTTTTGTGAGTCCTTAAGTCCATAATCAACGATCTTACCTGTCGTGATCCCCGTTATCTTTACCCTGCTTCTTTTTGTGCCAAGTACGCATGCGCCGCTTCCCGTGACCGTCCAGGCTGCTGAAAGAGGCCTCTGATTCCCGTACTCAAGCGGAAAGCGAAATTCTTTCTCTGCACTTCCGAAATGACTCGATGTAAGTGCCAGCACGTAATCTGCATATTCTCCCGCCACCGCCATCGAGCCAAGAGACAGAGCCTCCCCCATAGTGGAGCAGGCCCCGTACAGACCGTACAGCGGTATCCCGAGAGTGACGATCCCAAAACTTGAGGCAATCGACTGTGCCAGCAGGTCCCCAGCAAAAATCATGCGTATCTGGCTGTTCTGCATCCCGGCCTTTTGAACCGCAAGTTGCGCCGCCTCTTTCTGGAGCGTGCTCTCAGCCTCTTCCCAGCTGTTCATCCCAAGCATGGGGTCTTCTTTTGCGCAGTCAAAACACAGGCCAAGCGGCCCTTCCTTCTCTTTACTGCCCACAATGGAAGCACCGCTCAGTACGTATACCTCTTTCTTTAATTCAATGCTTTGTTTTCCAATTGTCTGTTTCATATTCAACCCTGCCTTTAATTCCTGTTCTGGAATTAGTATCTCTCATTTCCGGCAGAATCATACAGTACAATCTATTTTGTCCCAAAGATACGGTCACCGGCATCTCCAAGACCCGGGCATATGTACGCATCTTCATTCAGTTCCCGGTCCACACATCCACAGTAGATCTGCACATCCGGATGTGCCTTCTGCAGGCGCCGCACTCCTTCCGGAGCAGCAATAATACACATGAATTTAATCTTCTTCCCGCCATGCTGCTTCACAAAATTAATCGCAGCCTCCGCTGATCCTCCCGTCGCGAGCATTGGATCCAGAACGACGATCACTCTCTCCTCGATGGGATCGGGTAATTTACAGTAATACTCATGCGGTTCGTGAGTCGCATGATCACGGTAAAGCCCGACATGGCCCACCTTTGCCGACGGAACCAGTGCCAGAATACCATTCACCATGCCAAGCCCCGCACGCAGAATCGGTACGATCGCCAGTTTTTTTCCGGCGATAACAGGAGATTCACACTCCTCTATCGGCGTTTTTACAGTGATTTTTTCCATTTTCAGATCCCTCAGCGCCTCATATCCCATCAGCATGCCGATCTCTTCCACTAATTTACGAAATTCATTCGTTCCCGTTGTCTCATCACGCAGCCGTGAGATCTTGTGTTGGATCAACGGATGATCCATAATAAATACCTGTTCCATATTATTCTCCTCATCTTTTATTCACCGCCTGTTGAGGCTGTCACCTTAAATATACCAGTCCATCAGAATCATCGTCATGAACCCGAAAAGCAACGCGTATGTTGCCTGCCGCTCATACCCATGACTGTGAGTCTCCGGGATCATCTCATCGCTCACCACGTAGATCATCGTTCCTCCAGCAAATGCAAGCGCAAAAGGAAGTATCGCGCTCGCGACAGTTACCGCGCCAAAACCAATCATTGTTCCGATAATTTCTATTACTCCGGTAAAACACGCTATGACAAACACGCGGAATCTGGGCACTCCAGCCATAATAAGAGGAGACACGATCACCATCCCCTCCGGGATATTCTGAAGCGCAATACCGATAGCCACCGTTATCGCATTCCCTATATTTTCCGTGCCAAAGCCAACCCCGGCAGCGATCCCCTCCGGCAGATTATGAATAGCAATCGCCATCACGAAAAGCATGACTTTATTCAGCTGGCTCTGCCTGTCAGCATGTGCTTCCTGGTCCATTCCCGTAATGCGGTGAAGATGCGGGGTGAGCCGGTCTGCAAAATTTAAAAACACCGCCCCCGTCAGTATCCCCAGAAGCGAAATCCAGACATTGCCCTCTTCCAGAGAGGGAACGATCAGTCCAAGCACTGCTGCCCCAAGCATGATCCCGGCTGCATAGCTCAGTATAATATCATTGAAGCGATGTGGTATCCCGCGAAATAAAAACCCGATCAAAACTCCGACAATGGTGGCTCCTCCTACACCAAACGCCGTAATGACTGCCAGCTGCATATTCTTTATCCTCCTGTAGATCAGTCTGTTAAAACACTATTATTGTATCAAATTTATCTTAATATAACTACCTGCAATCACATATTTCTTAACAGAACAAAGAGTCCGGCAAACCGGACTCCCGTATTGAACCAAATATTACCTGTATCAGCCCACCACACCGCAGATTTTCAATATCCAGTAAATCAGGCCGATGATCCACGAGCTTGTGATCCCATATAAGATGACCGGTCCCGCGATCGAAAAAATCTTGGCGCCCTTTCCAAAGACCTCCCCTTCTGTCTGGTATTCGATCGCTGCCGCAGCTACGGAATTGGCAAATCCCGTAATCGGTACAAGGGCTCCCGCACCCGCGAACTTTGCAAGTTTAGGATAAATATTGAATCCCGTCAACACCGCACTCAAAAGCACCAGAATCAGGGAACACCAGGCTGCTGCTTTCTCTTTGTCAAGTCCCTGCCCCTGAGCCATATTCAGCAGAAACTGTCCGAGCACGCAGATCAGCCCTCCCACAATAAACGCCTTCAGCATGTTGGCAGGCAGGCTGTGCACCGGTGTTACTTCTTTGACATACTTTTCATATTCTTTTTTACTTGCTTCTGTTTTCAGACTTTCCATGACATCACCATCCTTTATAGAAAAACCACAATGAACCGAGCACTTTTCCAAGTGCCATACTGACAATCACAAACGCAACACCTTTGACAATTCCGGTTCTCCGAAACAGGATCGCATAGATATCCACTACTTCACCGAGTGCCACAATCCAGCTCCCCAGAAAAATTCCGGAAAATGTACCGAACACCAGCAGGCCGATCCAGCCAAGAGGAATCCCCACCGGCAGAAAGCACATCACATTCCCGACCACCGCTCCCAGAATAGCCATATTTTCATACAGCATGATGTGTTCAGCCGTCCTCGTGATCCCCGCATAACGCGGTACAATCCCAAGACTGATGATAAAAGCCACGACTCCGCTTGCGATCACACCCCCAAAACACAGCCCCAAAAAACACAGCACCACATACATATCCTGCTATTCCTTCCCTTTCCGCTCCTCCTGCTCGATGATCGTAGTATCCACCGAATCTTCATAGGTACGCATTTCAACCTCCATCGGCGTCGGGTCCTGCGTAAGCTTTCGTTTGCCAAAATGATTAAAAAAGAACACGGCGCCAAGACCGATGCCGATAGAATACGATATCTCAAGCACTGTAAAGCCCGTGTATTCAAGTCCGGTAAACTGCACGTAAATTTCCTCAAAAAGCTTGGGTATATCCACATCAGAGTTGAACGTCATAATCGAAAATGCCGTGCCGATAAAGGTTACAATACACACAAAAATAATTTTTATCACGCTCATCAGCCGATGCTTTTTCGACGGGTCTTCAAATGTAATGATAAAATTAGGTTCTCCAATATGAGTCACATCCACATTAGAGTCCAGTACCTGTATCTTTTTCACGATATCGGTCACGGCTATAGGATACCGTCCGTACTGCTCCTCCTTGATGGTCCGTATTTTCAGCGCCTGCATTTTGGCAAGCACTGCCGGATCACTGCACGAGAGGTTCGCAATATCCTTAAGGTAAACATCCGGACTGCTCACCCTGATATTTTTATCTGTCTGCAAATAAAGCATCGTACTCATATAGCCACATCCTCATCCATAATCCGTTCCACCAGCATGCCTCCGGACTTTTCTTTTTCATTTCCCCGCTGCCATAGATAACAGCCAACCAAAGCCGCGCACGTCAGAACGAGCACTGCCAGCCAAACTACCATCCGTTTCCGTGTCATACTTTCCCTTCTTTCTGCGCATTCTATTTGTACTTCAATTAGTATTGAAGTTTTACAAAAAAATATACGGAGAAAGTCATAACAACTTTCCCCGTAATCCCAATAAAATCTTTTTTTCCATTCTGGATACCTGCACCTGCGTCATTCCCATTTCTTTTGCAATGGCTGTCTGTGTCATATCCTGAAAATATCTTTTATAAATCAGTTCACGTTCTTTTGCGTTCAGAGTTCCGAGAACTTCTGTGAGGACAATCCTGTCCAGCGCCGTTTCCTGGCTGTTTCCTTCCTCTTTCAGCTTGTCCATCAGCTCAATACTGTTGCCTTCGCTCTGATAAATGGTCTGCTGCAGAGACTCAATCTGAGCCCCTGCATCCATTGCTTCCACCAGCTCTTCCTCCGGCACCTCAATCGCAGCAGCAATCTCAGAAAGCGTCGGCTCTCTTCCCATCTGTTTTTCCAGCTGTTCTTTTGCCGCATACGCTTTGTGTCCTGTTTCTTTCAGCGAGCGGCTGACCTTTATCATTCCGTCATCCCGTAGAAAACGCTTCATCTCTCCCGCAATCATGGGAACAGCATACGTTGAAAATCTGACCTCATAACTCAGATCAAACTTATCTACAGCTTTCAGCAGTCCAATGCATCCTATCTGGAACAAATCTTCCATATCGACCCCGCGGTTTGCAAAACGCTTCACGATACTCCAGACAAGACCCATGTTCTCATTAATAATCGTATCTCTCGCTTCCTTATCCCCTTCGTGCGCCAATTCAATCAGGGCAAGGGTATGCTCCATACTTCCTCCTTCTCATTCCGGAAACTCACCAATACGGCTTCCGACTGTCTTTTTCATGTGAACTTCTGTCCCTTTTCCGGGCTCCGATACCACAACGACCTCGTCCATGAAGGCTTCCATAAAAGCAAATCCCATACCGGATCTGTTCCACTCCGGTTTTGTTGTAAAAAGAGGTTCCATCGCCTTTTTTACATCTTCGATTCCTTTTCCATGATCGATCACTGTAAGATACAGTTCATGACCAACCGTTTTACATTCAATTCTGATCTTATGTACTTCGCTCTCGTATCCATGAATGATTGAATTTGTGATCGCCTCCGATACTGCTGTTTTTACATCTGCAACCTCCTCGAGTGTGGGATTTAACTGCGTGCAGAATGCCGCAACCGCCACCCTGGCAAACCCTTCATTGCAGGAGCGGCTGTCAAATTCAATGCTCATTTCATTCGTGTTCTCCATACTGTTCCCCTTTCTGATTCCCCTTGATATTCCATTTTTTCTCCCTGCTGATCGATATCAGTTTATATATTCCTGACATATGGAGCAGTTTATCAATCCGGTCATTTACATGCACCGCCTCTACATTCCCGCCGATCAGGTTGATATTTCTATATCTCCCCATGATCACTCCGATCCCTGAACTGTCCATAAAATCCGTTTCCCTGAAGTCAAAAATGATTCGCCGAATATTTTTTTGCTCCATAATCCAGTCCGTCTTCTGATTCAGCATTTCCGCAATATGATGATCTAATTCTTTCGGAACGAAAACTGTAAGGCTCGTCCCACTTACACGAAACATGTCATCCATACGATCTTATACTCCCTTATTTAATTTTTTCCAACTGTTCATGGCGGCGGAAATATCGATATAAAACAAGGTCGGGCTTATGAGCCGTCCAGAACAGTTACTTTTTTTAATAAAACTCTCCCCTTAACCCCGCCAGAATCAAAACGGGGATACACAGTCTCCTGCGCATCCCCGTTTTAGAGGTTTCTCTATTCTTCGTAAATGTCCCCGGTATCACCTTCATTTCCGGAATCTGTCGGGGAACCATCCCCTTCGCCCTCATTCCCTTCCGGACTTCCTTCGTCTTCCTCACCGTCACCGGCGGACGTTTCCCCATCTCCATCTGCATCCAGGATATCCTGGCCGCTGTTGATGGCATCGATATACGCCTGTGCACTCGATGCACGCCGCGTATCCGGATTCTGTGTAATGATCTCCTGGAAATACTTCAATGCATTTTGTGTATCACCGCTTTCACGGTAACAATGTGCCAAAACATTCAGCACTTCATAATCCGTATTATCGATCTCCAGAGCCTGCATCAGCTGCGTGATTGCTGTCGCATAATCCTGCTGATCAAACGCCTCAATTCCCGCCGATTTGAATTTTGAAAACAGTGTGGACCTTATATCCGCATAGATATTGTCATAGATCGCCTTCGCGTCTACCGACAACAGCTCCACGTTCACCTCAGCAAGTGAGTTTGCTGCGTTCGTATAATTTTCTTCCTGATAGGCACTCCATGCTTTGATCAGGTTTTCATAACTGGTCACACGCTCATCCGCCTGGGAAATCTGATCCTGTGCGGATGTTACAGTTTCTTCCGATTCCTTTATCTTATCTTCCATCTTAGACAGCTCTGCCGCCTGGCTGGCCATCGTATTGCTGTACTCCGTAACCTTATGATTCGCCTCACGGTTAATGCTCTGTACCCTTGCCGGAACAAACAGAAACCATACGACACACGCCCCCACAACAAGGCCAAAACCGATATTCAGGACCGTAGAAAACACAGAGCTCTCTCTGAAAGCAGGGGGCAGAATAACATCATTTACACCCATCTGCTCTTCCCGTTCTTCACGTTTACTCCTCCTGAAATTCCATCTTGATTCCAGATTCGTATGCGTGCCGGTCTGTTCGTCGACTTCTCTGAGAAAGCGCAGCGTTGTGGAGTTTGTCTTATCAATTTTTGCTGCCTTTTTGAGAATCCGCCTGGCCTTCTCGTATTCTTTCTCATGAATATAATTCAGCGCAAGCAGATGGTATGCTTTGATCAGTTTAGGATTCTGTGTCAGAATCTTTTTCAACTGAATCACCGCCACATCAGAACTGCCGTTTCTGCAGCAACCCAGCGCCTCATTATATTTTTTTATCGTTTGATTGATTCCATCCAGCTTATTGGCGTTTGCCTGCAGCCTGTCAATATATTCTGCCGCTATATTCCCTTCCGGCATGATATTCTTGCTGATCACCCATTCACTCAGCGCAGAGACAGCTTCTCCCGTCTCGAAATACACCAGGCCAAGCAGATTTCTCGCCTGTATATTCAGTTTATTAAATTTCAAACTCCGTTTCAGCAGATCGATCGCTCCGGACAAGTCTCGGATTTCCGCCTTTTCAAGCCCCTGATTATAATAGAGATTCGAAAGAAGATATGCTTTTTTCTGCACCACTACATCGAACCCGCACTTTGGGCAGTGTGAGGATTCATTCAACAGAGCACCGCAGTTCATACAATTCATCTGTATTCCTCTCACTCTTTCTTCGTTTTCGTCTGTCCGCCCGCATCCAGCATTTCTTTCAGAATATCAATCACGTCAGTCAGATCTCTGTTGTATACGGCATTCTCCACTTCATCTACATCCAGACTCGGTTTGAATTTTTTCAGTTCTTCTTCATAATTTATCATTTTCGTATCTCCTTAGACACTTCTTGATCTCCCCCACAAGATACAGGGACCCCACGCAGAACAAAAGACCATCCCCCCGCATTGTGCATGCCTCATCAAACGCCTTGCCGATATCAGGCTGTTCATGCACCTTGCGGCACCCGTTCTTCCGAAACTCCTCTGCAAGCGCCCCTGCAGGTACGCTGCGTTCGCCTTCAATCTGAGCAGCAACGACAGCATCCGGCTGAATCTGCCGGCAGATTTCAGCGATCATTTCCCTGTACCGCTTGTCTGCAACTGCGGAAAATAAAATTGTAATCTTATAATCCTTTTTAAAATGAACTGCCGTCTCCACAAACCTGCGTACACCGTCTTCATTATGGGCCCCGTCCACGATCACTCCGGGAAGTATCGTTTCCATACGGCCTTCCCACCTTGTGCCTGCAATTCCTCGTCTGAGCACCTCGTCCTTCAGACCATGTACATTACTCAGGACCTTCATCGTAAAATAAGCCAGGGATGCATTCATCATCTGATATGCGGCCACATACGGAATCGCCAGTTCATCCGCTCCATCAAATAGAAATCTGATTCCCTCCGGAGTATTACTGATCGCCTTATACATGGACTCCTCCAGCATAAATGCCGGGCTTCCAAGTTCATCCGCACGTCTTTTTATCACCGCTGCCGCATCCGGATTGCACCCGTCAAATATCACGGGAACTCCCGGCTTGATAATGCCGGCTTTTTCGGCGGCGATCTTATCCACAGTGTCCCCCAGATATTCTGTATGGTCGAGGCTGATCGATGTAATAATGCATGCAAGAGGATGCGAAACCGTGTTCGTCGCATCCAGCCTCCCGCCCAGTCCGGTCTCCAGCACAGCATACTCGACCTGTTTTTCCTGAAAATAAAGCATCCCTACAGCAAACAGGATCTCAAAGTAGCTCGGATGTTCCCGTCCTTCTGCCACAAATTCGTCAATCACCTGCTTTACCCTGCCAAACAATCTGACAAAGGACGCATTATCCATCATTTCGCCGTTCACGCGAAAACGTTCATTCATACTCACCAGATGCGGAGACGTAAACAAACCACAGGAAAGTCCACCTTCCTGCAGCATCGATGCCAGATAAGCACATACGCTGCCTTTCCCATTCGTCCCTGCCACATGAATCACCTTCATAGTGTTCTGCGGATCTCCCACACGGCGAAGAAGTTCTTTTGCATGAGCAAGCGGTTCTTTAATCGCAAATCGCGGAATCTGTTCTATATAAGTAACTGCTTCTGTATAATTCAAAAAAACCACCACTTTACATGTATTCCGTCAAAAACTTTTGACTCTTATACATTATAATAAGTGGTGGTTATTTGCAAGTGGTTTATGTCGCAACTTTTGACTTTCTTCTATTAATTTCCGCCTGTCATCAGTTCAACTGCAGATTTTGCCGCTGCCTTTCCTCCGGCGTTTCCGGTCGTACTGACAAGCTTATCATAATCCACTACACCGCTTCCAAATCCATTCAGCACAACGGAGACATCGTTTACATGTGCAGCTTCCGCTACAGGCTGTGCATCGACGGATTTATCCGGTGTCACGACCAGCACATCAACATCTTCAGACAACATTCCGATACACTCTGATACCATTTTTTTGTCATTTCCGTCCAGGCTTACGATTCGGCAGTCATAACCCAGACTGCCCGCTTCTGCTCTCAGCTCATCTGCAAACGCTTCCGTATCCTGATCCATGTCATAACACAGATAACCAATGACACCGTTCACTTCCTCATTGCTCGCAGCGCTTTCCGTTCCGCATGCGGTAAGCATCCCTGCCATAATAACGCCTGCAATCGCCATACCTAATGTTCTCGCCTTCATAATCAGTTCCTCCTCATAATATAAAATTAAAATTTTAAGGCCTTTCGCCTTCTGTTTAGGTTTATGCACCAATCATTCATTTAATGTTTTTGTTTTGTTTATCTTATATTTAGAACATACCACTAAACCCTCCATCAGTCAACACTAAAACACCCGGTTTTTCATATTTGTTTATTATGTACATTAAACTGTTTAATAGCACTACTTTTTTCATCATTTTAACTTTACACCTTTAAATCCCTCATAAAATCGCAGTTTTATTTTTAAAAAACAAAAGACATCGGTGTAGGATCCGATGTCTTTTGCACATGAGAATTATATAGAGTAAATTAGTCAATAGGCTTGTTTATTAAACTATCAATTGTTTATTACCATGTGTTTCAATTCTTTATATATAATATTATACTGCCACCTTATATGTCAATGCATTTCAAATAATTTTATCATCTTTATTCATATTATACGTTAAACTGTTTATTTCAAATATGTTTTTTGTCAACTATTTGTGTCTTATCTTCTTTTCCTTTGCATGTTCTATATTAATCTTTTTTCATCAAAAAAACAATTATATTTACAAGCATTTCATTAAAGTTTTCTGCTGTTTCCCCAAAAAATTCCCGGGCATCAAAAAAAGACCGCACTTTTAAAGCAGCACGGCCTTTACTCTCATTTACACCCCATACAGGATCAGATCTCCACCCATACATTTCCGTTTGCATTACTCTCAACACAGGCATCAACAAAGCGAACACCGTTAATACCGTCCTCAATGTCCGGATAAATGTATTGCTTTTCTGTTGCTCCATCTTTTCTTGCAATGACATCCCGGCAGAACGCCTCATAGATGTTTCCAAACGCCTCGTAATATCCTTCTGGATGACCAGCCGGCAAATGTGACATGCCGAGGCTCTGTTCACCATTGTAATCACGGTTCATAGCCAGATACTGAACAGGCTCACCAAGACGTGCAAATTTCAGCAGTCCCTGTTTGCCGTGATACCACTCAAGACTTCCTTCTGTTCCGTAGATACGGATGCGAACATCTGCATCATGACCGATAGCTACGATGGAAGACCAGAGATTTCCAGAAGCCCCGTTGCTGAGCTGCAGCATCACATTACTGTTCGTCTCAAGCGGCAATCCATCAACTGTATTGTCAAACCGGGCCAGTACTTTCGTAATATCAAGCCCTGTTGCTGCATGGATCAAGGACTCCAGATGTGTCCCGATATCCACTGTACACAGTGAGCCATTCGCTCTCTCAGGATCAATCCGCCACATCTTTTTACGGGTCTCTTCATCGCGCAGTCCCAGAAGCAGCCAATCCTGCGGATACTCGGTTGTCACGTATACGATATCTCCTATTTTTCCCGCTTCGACCATCTCTCTGGCCTGGCGAACCATCGCATATCCATGATATGAATAAGTAACCGCAAAACAAAGATTGTTTTCCTTTGCCAGTTTTTCCAATTCCTTCGCCTGTTCAACCGTCGATGTGACCGGTTTGTCACATATTACGTGGATTCCTTTCTCAAGAAACGTTTTCGCAATGTCATAGTGCGTATCGTTCGGTGTCGTAATTGCAACAAAATCAATGCCATCCTCGCGGGAACTTTCCATTTCTGCCATTTCCTTATAACTGGCATACACGCGGCTCTTATCCTCCACATTCCACGCTTCCGCAGCTTCTGCATTTTTTTCCGGATTTCTTGTAAAACATCCAGCCGTCAGTTTGGCAAATCCTCCAAGAAATGCCCCTCTTCTGTGCACATCTCCGATAAATGCTCCATTACCCCCGCCTATCATACCATACTTCAGATACATAACACTTCATACCTCCTATACTCTTAATGTTTGTTTAAAAAACACCCCTAAACACCATCACCAGTAAACCGCCGATGATTGTTTGATATTTTTAGAGTAATACAGATGCAGATGCATGTCAATTCAGATTCTTGCACAGATTCCGTAAAATCATCAAAATATTGCATTTATATAATTTTATATTTTTCTAAACGTTTAGTATGGATTGCAAACAAATTGTATGTTATGATGTGTAATAAGAATAAACAAAATGGGAGGCTTCAGAAATCTATGAAAATGACTGTAAGGAAAATCGCCGAAGCTGCTGGCGTCTCTCCAGCCGCTGTCTCACTGGTTTTAAATGACAAGCCCGGAGTCCGGCCGGAACTCCGTGCCCAGATTACTGACCTGTTGCTTCAGAATGGGTATTCCATCCGCAAAAAAGAAGAAGCGGCTCCGAAACGTATTCTCTATCTTTACTACAGGGATCCTTCCTGGACTCCTTATATGCGCAATGAATTCAGTACCCGCGTGATGGAAGGTGTAGAGCACGCATGCCGGCAAAAGCAGTACTCCCTGTCCATCGCCAATGCCAGTTACGAAACATTAAACCGGGTCCTGGAAGATGCCCAGAATACAAGCTGCGACGGTATTGTATTTCTTGGTACCGAATATAAACACAGAGATTACCAACGCTTTGAAAATTTCCCGGTGCCTCTCGTCGTAGTGGACCGGGTGTTCAGCGGCTGCTCCGTGAACTGTTTTAGTGTCGACGGAGAGATGGGTTGCTATCAGGCACTATCCCATTTGAAAGAACTCGGTCATACAAATATTGGATATGTCACCAGTCAGCAGGAATACGGGACCCATCTGGATACAGAAATCAATTTTATTCACATGCTGGAAAAGCTCGAACTTCCCTTCCAGAAAGAACATCTCTATCATCTGGATTACTTTCAGAAGGACCTGCAGAAAAATTTTCTGGAACTGCTGAGCCAGCGTTCCTCTCTGCCAACGGCCATCGTCGCTGGCAACGATATCATGGCTGCTGCTGTTGTCTTTGCCCTGATACAAAAGGGGCTGAAAGTCCCGGAAGATATCTCAGTCGTAGGCTTTGACGATTCCAATGTCTGCCATATGACTTCCCCGGCTATGTCTTCCGTCCACATTAATGCGGAACGGCTGGGCGAACTTTCCATCGAACGTCTGCACCATCTGATGACCTCCGGCACTCACGATATCCAGAGAACCTATCTGGGCACCTCGCTCTCCCTGCGCGGCACGACAGCTCCGCCCAGAAAAGACTGAGCGCCTCTGAATACAAAAAAGAATCTTCAGACACAGCAACAGCTGTATCTTCAGATTCTTTTTTTGTACTGATGCTCCGCCGCTTTATCTACGGCTGCTCTTCTTCCGGCGGGAGTGTCCCGGTAGTTTTCGGTTCTTCATATGTGATTGTACCGGTTCTGCTAAGCACACGGTGTGTAGAACTGTTGCTCTGCTGTGCAACGTCAAGCACATCGCCGTCAGTGATCTCCACCTCGCGTACCATCAGCGTATTCGGTCCGATAAAGTACGTATCTTCTATCAGATCTTCATTGATTTCCAACTTGCTGGACGCCGTAAAATTTTCTCCCGTTATATAGTAGGTACCGTCCGACAGTTTCGTTATTCCGGAAAAGACTACAGGTACAGCCCCCAGTTTCAGTTTCGTTCGCATAAAAGGGTCCTGACCCTGATAAACATACTGCTCACCATACAGAATATCATACTGCATGGCTTCAAGGTCGACCTGATAATTTTGAGTCTTCCTGCGGTTCTGGTGATAATTAACTATAGTTCCCTCATGAATGTTCAGGCGGTCCAGTACCTCCGCACCCATCTGATAGGCAGCAAGATTAACATCTTTTTTCTCCAGGCCAATATTATCCCACATGACATACTCTGTCTGAAACAGATAGCGGTTTTCAACATCCTCGGCTGTAAGTCCCATTGTAGGCAGATGATCTCCGTACATCACCAGGACCACCGGCTCATCATAGTCCTCCAGTGTCTCCACAAGCTCCTGAATAAAATCATCCATTTCTTTCAGCTGGTTTACGTAATATTCCCAGGAATTATTATTTTTCTCCTGCTTCTCAGCACCGGTGACAGTAATCTGCGGATCCTCAAGTATAGGTTCCGCAGGATAATCCCCATGTCCCTGCACAGATATTGTATAGATATAATCAGCACTGTCGGTAGATTCAAGGCATTTCATGATCTCATCCGTCAGAATGTGATCCTTCACCCAACCCGTCTCAGTAGTATCCGAAATATCCGGCATGTACTCTTCCGATGTAAAGGTCTCGAATCCCAGATTGGCAAACACACTTTTTCTGGAATAGAAGTTGGCCTCGTTATTGTGTATTGCATGAGTGGAATACCCAAGTCCCTTCAACACATACGGAATACTTTCACACGTCTTCTCTTTTAAAATAGTCTTGTAAGGATACTCTCCGGGTCCAAAATAATGCAGACTCATGCCGGTAATCGCTTCAAACTCTGTATTGGCTGTTCCCGCTCCCACAGAGGGCACTTTGAAATAGCCCGAGGTATATTCCTTCATCAGCCTGCGGAAATTCGGTATGGGATCCTCCGATATATTGAGGAACTCAACCAGTTCAGGGTCGAAAAAAGACTCCAGCTGCAGAAAAATGATATTCGTCGCCGGCTCGCTAAGCCTGGTCCGCTCGATCGTCCCCTCACTCTGTACGATCTCATGCATCAGATCTTCCCCGTAACCATTAGGACAGTTAATTCCCACATTAAAGAATGTCGTCCCCAGGCAGTATGGAAATCCATAGTCCTCATATGCAAATGCAATATTTCCAAAATAACTGGAAAGCACACGCTTTTCAAGTGCGACATTTGTCACCATCACAAATGCCCCTATACCTGCAAGAACGAGCGGTATATTGAGCCGATAGTACATTTTCCCCTGATATTTAGGCGCTTTGACTGCCAGCCAGACAAGACCGCAGATCAGAAGTACAAGCAGCGCCAGTACAATGATCAGCATTGCCAGCGACAGATATTTATTCAAAATCCTGAGGCTTTCCGTTATCAGTTTCAGGTCCGGTCCCGTAAAAGGTGTGACTCTGCACGCCAGTACAACACCGTTGATGATTCCCAGAATCAGCCAGACAACGAAGATAACTGTCCGTGCAAAAATCCTCCTCCTGGTCAGATAAACCACCGTCGTCGTCACAAATATGAGAAAAGCATTGTACAGAAATACAAGCTTGCTTCCCGTCATAAATTGAACGGCATCATACAGCGAGTGGCGGCATATTGCTTCGACGATCAAATACAATATGCACACCCCAAGAAACTGCAGCGGTACCGAAAACCAGTTACATACTTTAACCACTTTCCCCCAATTGACCTTGAAATTTTTCATTTTATTTTATAATTGCTCCAATCTTGCTTTCACCTGTTCCAGCATCCGGGTATATTTTTCCAGTTTTTCCCGTTCTTCCAGAACTTTTGATTCCGGCGCCTTGCTTAAGAACTTTTCATTCCTGAGCATTCCCTCACAGCGTGAGATCTCTTTTTTCAAATGCCCTTCTTCTTTCTGAAGGCGTTCTCTTTCTTTTTCTTTATCTACCAGTTCCTCAAACGGCAGATACACAACTGCATTTGGCACAACGATAGAAACGGCATCATCACTGATATTCTTCTTGGTCATCTGTATCCGCACCCTGCTCGCACTCAGAAATTTCACGTAGGAGTCCTTCATCATCTCAAGGCGCTCGCACAGCCCTTCGTCCTCCGACACAATATAAACTCGCGTTTTTTTGCTCGGCGGCACATTCATTTCAGCCCGGATGTTCCGCACTCCTCTGACGATTGCCTTTACATCGTCTATCATCTCTTCCGCATAAGGGAACTGCCACTCTTCTTTAAATTCCGGCCATTCAGAGATCATAATCGACTCTTCCTCCGGACAGAGAGTTCCATATATTTCCTCCGTTATAAACGGCATATACGGATGCAGGAGTTTTAATGCACGGGACAGCACCGTCTTCAGCGTCCACAGCGCATATTCGCTGCTGTCGGGATCATGCTCCGCAGCCCAGATTCTCAGTTTGGCAATCTCGATATACCAGTCGCAGAGCTCATCCCACAGGAAATCGTGTATCTTCTGAACTGCGATTCCCAGCTCGAATTTTTCCATATTTTCTGTAACTTCTTGAGTCAGTGTATTCAGTTTCGACAGGATCCAGCGGTCCGCAATCTTCAGCTGGAAGCGCTCCGGCTCTTCAACTTCCGTATTCTCCAGATTCATCATGATAAAACGTGATGCATTCCAGATTTTATTTGCAAAATTCCTGCTCGCCTCAACACGCTCCCAATAGAAACGCATATCATTTCCCGGTGCATTTCCCGTAATGAGCGTCAGACGCAGTGCATCTGCACCATACTGGTCGATCACCTCAAGCGGATCTATGCCGTTGCCCAGAGATTTACTCATCTTACGCCCTTCGGAATCACGCACGAGTCCATGGATCAGTACATGATCAAACGGGGATTTGCCCGTCTGTTCCAAGCCTGAAAACACCATACGGATAACCCAGAAGAAAATGATATCGTATCCTGTAACCAGGACGTTAGTCGGATAAAAGTACTCCAGTTCCGGAGTTTTCTCGGGCCAGCCGAGTGTAGAAAACGGCCACAGTGCTGACGAAAACCAGGTATCCAGAGTATCCTCGTCCTGTGTCAGATGCTTACATCCACATTCCGGACATTTATCCGGGACTTTTCTGTCAACGACCACTTCACCACACTGATCACAGTAATACGCCGGGATCCGATGCCCCCACCAGAGCTGTCTGGAAATACACCAGTCACGAATATTTTCCAGCCAGTGGAGATAAATTTTGTCAAAACGTTCCGGAACAAAATTCAGTTCCTCTGTATCCAGCACTTCAATTGCCGCCTTCGCCATCTCTTTCATACGCACAAACCACTGCGGCTTGATCATGGGCTCTACCGTCGTCTTACAGCGGTCATGTGTCCCCACATTATGAGCATGTTCTGTCACCTTTACGAGCAGCCCCTGCTCTTTTAGATCTGTGACGATGGCCTTGCGGGCGTCATACCTGCTCATGCCGGCATATTTACCGCCGCGCCCGTTGATCGTGGCATCGTCATTCATGATATTAATTTCTTCCAGATCATGGCGTTTTCCGACTTCAAAGTCATTCGGGTCATGTGCCGGGGTAATCTTTACGCATCCCGTTCCGAACTCCTGATCCACGTATTCATCTGCAATAACCGGAATCTCACGGTCTGTCAGCGGAAGTTTCAGCATCTTGCCCACCAGATGCGCATATCGCCCGTCATTCGGGTTTACCGCAACTGCCGTATCTCCCAGCATGGTTTCCGGACGTGTCGTCGCGATCTCCACAAATTCCCCTTCCTCGCCCACTACGGGATACCTGATATGCCAGAAATGCCCTGCCTGCTCAGTATGCTCAACCTCAGCATCCGATATCGATGTCTGGCACACCGGGCACCAGTTGATGATCCTGCTTCCGCGGTAAATGTAACCTTTCTCATACAGTTTCAGGAAAACTTCCTCAACTGCTTTGGAACATCCTTCGTCCATGGTAAAACGTTCCCGCTCCCAGTCCGCCGAAGAGCCCATCTTTTTGAGCTGGTTGATAATTTTTCCGCCGTACTCTTCCTTCCATTCCCAGGCATATTTTAAAAACTCTTCTCTTCCGATTTCATCTTTATCGATGCCGCGCTCCTTCAGGCTTTCAGTGACTTTAACCTCGGTCGCGATCGCGGCGTGGTCTGTTCCCGGCTGCCAGAGCGCCTCATATCCCTGCATACGTTTAAACCGGATCAGAATATCCTGCATGGTATTGTCAAGCGCGTGTCCCATATGCAGCTGTCCTGTAACATTTGGCGGCGGCATAACAATGGTAAACGGTTTTTTATCCGGATTAACCTTTGCATGAAAATATCCTTTCTCCATCCAGTTCTGGTAAATACGGTCTTCCATCCCTTTGGGATCGTATGTCTTTGCCAATTCTTTACTCATAATTTCCTCCGTTAAATTGAAAACGCCCTTTACACAATCTGTGTAAAGGGCGAATGATCGCGGTACCACCTTTGTTCGGAGTATAGCACTCCATCTCTTAAGTTCCATAACGCCGAACGCAGCGTGCCGGCTTACTGCCCGAAAAGGGCGTTCACCCGGCCGGTTCAAAAGCTACCTTCCATTTCCACTTTCCCCGGTGCGGCTTCCAGCCAGCGGCCGCTCCTCTCTGTCAGGGTCTTGAAATGTACTCCTCTTTCTCACAACCTTTTTCTTGCTTAATCATAATCATCTTTCCCGCTTTTGTCAAGGTTTTTTACCGCAGATTGCCCGGATACTCTCCCAGACATAGTCTTTCGCACTCTCTCTTTCCATCCGTCCGTACCCGTCCGGGAAGTTCAGATAGGAGAGATACATGACCAGAGCTGCCAGTATGGACGACGCCAGCATCGAACAGGGAATATCAGCGGACAGTTCTTCCGTCTCCTGTCCCCGCTTTGCCAGCCTCAGCAGATAATGATTGATGTCACAGGGAGAGTGTCCCTGTCTCTTAAGTTCCCTTCGAATCGATTCAGGGAGCTCATCCATCCGCTCCATCAGCTGCAACAGACGCATAAAAGAGGTTTTCCTCTCATAATTTTCCTCAATCCAGTCCAGAAGCTTTCTGATAACCTCCTCGAAACTGCCGGCAGACTGTATCATGACCTGAATCTCCTCCGCCGTCATTTCCAGTTCATAGACCAGCGTCTGCGTGATAATCTCTTCCTTGCTGGAAAAATACTCATAAACCGTGCCTTTGCCGATCCCGGCCTCCGCTGCAATCTCAGAAACTTTAAGGCTGTCCGGCGCCAGTCCTTTATCCAGGAATGCAATCACTGCCTTAAAAACCGCCTGCTTTTTCGGCGGAAGAAATAAATGTTCAGATTTCATCCAGCTCCTCCTCTCCTTCGGACCAGTATTTTTTACGGTTCAGTGCGTCGTAGATACATGGCACTACAAACAGTGTCAGCAGTGTGCCATACAGCAGACCTCCGATGACAACCACCGCCATTCCCTGCATCATATCGGATCCCGTTCCGACACCGACAGCCATCGTTGCCAGTCCCAGTATCGTTGTCAGAGCCGTCATCATGATGGGGCGCATTCTCGTTTTTCCTGCCTCGATAATGGCCTCTTTCTTCTCTGTTCCTTCCCTGCGCAGCTGGTTGATGTAATCCACCAGCACGATTCCATTATTTACAATGATACCCGACAGCATGATAAATCCGATCATGGCGATGATACTCAGATCCTGTCCCGTCAGCAACAGCCCCAGAAAACCGCCTGTAAATGCCAGCGGAATGGTAAACATGACAATAAACGGGGACAGCAGTGACTGAAACTGTGCCACCATGATCAAATAGATAAATGCAACAGCCAGCAGCAGCATCTTCATCAGCTCTGTCATCGATTCTCTGATCGTCTCATCCTCTCCCGCCATTTCAATCGTATACCCCTCGGGCGCATCGTATGATTTCAGTTCTTTATCCACCGCAGCCGCTACCTTTGTCACATTATAACCATCTGCGATGGATGCCGAAACACTGATATAACGGCTCTGTGCATCTCTCGATATTGCAGTCATCCCTTTTGCGTTCACAAAATCCACAACCTTCGTGACAGCCACTTCCTGCTCTTCACCGTCTTTGTCAGTATACGTCAGACTGAATTTTTTCACATCGCTTCTTGTATAAGTCTTTGTATTCTCATCGATGACGTCAACGTCGTAATCTTTAATATCTGTAGCGATCGAAGTCGCAGACTTTGACTCAGCCAGCTTTGCTGAAATCTGCTGAAAGACCTGTGCTACTGTAAGATTGTATTCCGACGCCTTTTCCTTATTTACTACAATTCTTTCCTCCTCGGCAGACTCCTCCTGCCCGTCGGAAACTTCTGTTGTCCCCGGAACCTTTTCCACCAGCTCCGCCACATCGGAGGCGACAGCCTGCAGCTTGTCCAGATCTTTTCCTTTGATCTCCACACTTATCCCGCTGCCTCCCAGAGCCGACATGTCCATGCTGGATGCTGATACCTCCACTTCACAGTTCAAATCCTCTGTCCGCGACAAAATCTCCTCCGCAAGTTCGTCATTTGAGAGCTCCATATCTTCCTTCAGCGTCAGATACATGGTAGCCGTCTCCGTGTCAGATCCACTTCCCATTCCCAGAAGAGCCATGCCGGAATCCGAACCCGCCATGGCTCCGATGGACTCCACATCAGGGAGACCAGAGAGCCGTTCCATAATCTCATCGGACATTTTTCCTGTCTCATCAAGAGTTGCGCCTTCGGGCATTGTTATATTGATATTGACCTGCGTGCTCTCCATTTCGGGCATGTACACCAGTCCTCTGGAAATACACAGCCAGGCGCTCACTCCGAGAAGTGCTAATGCCCCCAGAAGGACTGCCGGTTTGATACGGAGTACTTTTTTCATCACGTTTCCGTAAGCACTCAGCAGCCTGTCAAACATAGGCTGCCTTTGTTCCTTTACGTTCTTTAACATCCCCGCCGACATCATGGGCACAAGCGTCAGAGCTATGAAAAGACTGGCAAGAAGTGAATACGCAATCGTCAGTCCCATATCCACAAACAGCTGTCTCGTGATCCCTTCCGTAAACACAATCGGCAGAAATACACAGATTGTGGTAAGCGTGGAAGCCATGATAGCACCTGCTACCTGTCTCGCGCCTGCCACAGCGGCTTTTTTCCTGGTATATCCAAGGCTTCTCAGACGGTATATATTCTCTATGACAACGATAGAGTTATCCACCAGCATTCCAACACCGAGCGCCAGACCTGAAAGAGAAATAATATTCAGCGTGATACCGGAGAAATACATCAGTATGACCGCTGTCAGCACACTGATCGGGATAGAGCATGCCACGATCGACGTCGGGCGCACATCCCGCAGAAACAGATACAGCACAATGATAGCAAGAATGGCTCCATACATCAGATTCTGCAGAACAGAAGCCACTACCATATCGATGTAGATCCCCTGGTCCATCAGCACGGTAAAATGGAGTCCGCTATCTGCCTCCTGTGCACCCTCAAAATAATCCAGAATACGGTCGGAGACTTCACTGGTCGCATATCCCGTCTGCTTCTGCATGGTAAGCAGAACTCCCGGCTGTCCATTGACAGATGCATAGACTTCTGAAGAGTTATCAACCTTTATCACATCCGCCACATCGGACAGTCTGACCGGTTCGAGATCAGCAATTCCCATGTCAAAGAGTACAAGATCCCTCATCTCATCAGCATCCTGAAACTTATCACCCACGCGAACCAGATATTTGGCATTATCCTCCGTCACATACCCCGCAGGCATACTGAAGTTCTGCGCTGCAAGTATCTGTGATACCATATCCGCAGTGATCGTTTTTGCTATATCTGCGCTCTTCAGCGCTTTACTCTTCTGTTCGTCCAGTTCTTCCTGTCCGTCTTCCAGCTGCTCTTTTCCTGCTGTTATCTGGGTTTTCCCCTGCTCCAGCTGCGCTTCGCCCAGAATCATCTGTGCCTGGGCAGACGACATTTCTATCGTTGCAGATATCTGCTGGCTGTTCAGCTCGGCCAGTGCACCGTCCAGCGTCAGTTTGCCTGTATTCAGCTGTTCCTGATAAGATTCCAGCAGGGTCTTCGTATCTAGGAGTTCCGCTTTCTGTGATTCCAGTTTTGCTCTGGCATCCGCCAGATTCTGACGCTGTGTTTCCAGTTCTTTAGCACTGCTCTCAAGCAGGAGTATCTGTCCGTCCACAGCATTCAACGCTTCCTGCGCCTGGACCAGCTGTGTTTCCAGCTCTTCTCTCTGGGCTGTCTTCAGGTCACCGTCCGGAAGCACTTCCAGCTGCTCATCGATGGATGCAATACCTCCCTGCAGCTGTTCGATCCCCTCCTGCAGCGCCGTTTTCTGTGCCTGAAGCTGTCCAGTCATCTCTTCCGCCGCCAGAGCTGCCGCCGCCTCATCGATCCTGTCCTGAGCCTGGTCAAAAAGCCCGCCTTCCTTCAGCGATTCCTCCAGCACCTGCAGAGTTGTATTCACCATAGTAAGACCGTTCTCCAGATCAGTCTCATTTTTCAGGAGTTCGGACTGCGCACTGTTTAGCTGGCTCTGAGCCTGCGGAAGCTGACTGAGCAGCTCCTCCTTACCAGCTTCCAGCTGAGAACGCCCGCTGTCGATCTCGGCCTGCGCATCTGACATTTTCCGTTCGGACTCCTCCAGTTCCGTTCTGGCATCATCCAGTTTCTGCTGTGCTTCAGCAAATTCTCCACTCACGGCATTTTTGACTCTGTCGTTTACCTCATCGATTTTTTCCTGTCGAATCACCACCTGAATGCTCTCCTCGACAGTTCCCGAAGTGGAAACAGAAGCCACTCCTTCCAGGCTCTCCAGATCCGAGAGGATCTGCTGATTCGTCAGGTCGGAGATCGCCACGCTGTCCAGCCCGTCTTTTTCCACCGCTGCCACCATCACCGGCATCATTTCCGGATTCAGTTTCATGATGATGGGACTTCCCACGGTGTCGTCCCAGTAGGAACCGATCTGATCCAGGTTTTCCCGCATCTCCAGACTGACAGAGTCCATGCTCGTGGACTGCGCAAACTGGAGGATCACCAGAGAAAGATTCTCCCTGGAAACCGACTGCATATTCTCAATATTGCTGACCGTCGCCATGGCTTCCTCGATCGGCTTTGTCACTGTCTCCTCCACCTCCGACGGGCTTGCCCCCGGATAGGTGGTCAGGACGATCGCGTATGGAAGGTTGATGTTCGGAAGAAGATCCGTGGTCATTTTCGTAAACGATACAAACCCCAGGATCAGGATCAGAACCACGCCCACCACAACGGTATACGGTTTTTTAACACTGAACTTTGATAACATACTGATGCTCCCCTTATTTTTTTCCGACCGACCGGTCGGTTCTGGAATAAGTATACGCATCATCCGTGCGAAATGTCAAGCGTTGAAACTGATTCTGACACTTTCCGGGAAGTTCCTCCGGCAAAATAGATTCCGCTATCACCTACTGTACAGTCTCTGCTTTCTGTATCCCCTGTGTTTCCTGCAGATCGTGTACGATTCTTTCTTTACCATCCCGCGTTATCGTTCCACTCAATACCTGTCCATCGAGATATTACCGCCGCGCTTTCCACCTGATCAGTTTTCGAATCTTCTTTGTCCTCCGGTTCCGGCATGGCATCGACGAAAACAGCCAGTCCCGAAATCTCCGTTTCGTCTGCCTTAACCGCCTCTGGCGCGGCTGCACTCGATGCAAACGCAGTGGTAATCCCAGCTGCCAGTGCCAATGCAGCAGCAACTGCGGTTATTGATGCTTTCTTATTCATGGAACAGAATATAGTTAAGCTGTGCCTCCTCTTTACTGACCAGCGCGTGACACATAAAGTCCGGCTCTGAGCGCTGCACAGCTCCCTTGTTAATCAGTTTCTTTGCAATCGTATATGGGTGGTACGCGACCACCCGACCTGCCGGTTCAGTTTATCATATGACTTTTACCTTTTATGGCAATACAAAACGCTGTGTGGTTTTTATCCCACACAGCGTTTCGCATGTCATTAAAGTGGATGAGGCTGCTTCGGCACAATCACGAGCGTTTACAGTTAAGAGGAAATATTGAAATTATTTTAGTTGCGGAGGAAAAATAATTCAATTTAACTGTTACATCACCTAAGCATTCACCCTGCCGTTTAATTTTGCATAATCCGTATTATTAAGGTCTTTCGCCGTTTATTTATTTTGGGCATTCCATAAAAAAATGCCTACTCCGTTAATGAAAGTAGACACGAAATTTGTCACACGACAAATTAGGATGTTAAACTTTGCACGGAAGTTTCAACCTTGTACACAATAAGCAGGTTTCCTGACTTATAGATCATCACTCTATTTCCCCTTCTCATACTCTCGTACAATGGGATTATGAAATATCGCTCCCTAAATACAGTGACCGGATCGCTTGGGATTCGCACCCAATTCCCTCTTCACCAAAAAAACTTTGTTTCTCCGATGCACTTACTGTGGTAATATGGAATTATACAAGTGAATCTTACCATAACTTAAGAAAGGCGTCAAGTATTTCAATGAAAAATTTTCTCTTTATTGGAGACAGCATCACAGACAGCCATCGGTTGTTTACAGAATCCTCCTGTGACCTGGGCGATGGATATGTGTCTATGGTTCGTGATATGCTGCCCACAGACAAATATGAGATCACCAACAGAGGCCATGACGGCTTTACGTCCGAAGACGTATGCCGATGTCTTGAGCGGGACTGTCTGGCTCTTACGCCTGATCTCGTCACCATACTCATCGGAGTAAATGATATCCCTGTTGAATTATATACGGACAGGCCACGGATTCCTGCAGAATTCACACAGTACTGCCGGAGTATTCTGGAACGCATCACATCATCCGGTATCTCTTCTGTCATTTTACTGGAACCCTTTATCTTCTCATCACCGGCAGAGTACCTGCTTTGGCATCCGCTTATCCGTCAGGAAAGTGAAATCCTCCAGTCCCTGGCTTCACGCTTCGGCGCTGTTTTTCTTCCGCTCCACGACCGGATGAATGCACAAAATGATGCCCGCGGCAATACAAGCCTGACAACAGACGGCATTCATCTTTCAGAAGCGGGCAGCAGGCTGCTTGCCTCATCATGGTTATCATGTGCTGCACCGCTTCTGTAGCACATCACTCCTGATTCATCTCGCGCTTACGCTTTGTGACCAGCCCGCCAATCCTTCCGGTTTCTTTCGCTGAAAGAGTCCTCCAGCCGTTCTCCAGTACACGGTCCAGCAGTCCAAGTTCTTCAGCAATCTCATATTTCAGCTGCTCTTCCGGAGATATTTCATGTAAGTTAATATCCTTATTTTTCTTCATAAAAAAGTCACACTCCTTTTCTCTTTGGAGTATGACCTTTTTTTTCTATTTTATTCGTAACAGTTCAGAACGGCGCATCTTCTCGATCAAAAAAACCGGTCAAGAAGCATCGGATGTTCATCCGATGTGGAAATTGATATGCAAAACGACTTACAAGTAAGCTTGACGTTACTTTCCATACCAATTTCCCCGCCGTCCAAAACGGTTACTTTTATTCTCATTTCGGAATAATAATTGCGGCTATAATATATGCCAGAATCCCGGAACCGCCAAGGCACGAGAACAATACCCAGCCGAGTCTCACAAGTGTAGGATCAATGTTAAAATATTCTGCAATTCCGCCGCATACACCCGCAAGCATATAATTTGTTGATGAACGATACAATCTCTTATTTTCCATTATGATTCCTCCTTTTCTATTTATCAAAGTCAATCGTGATATCACCCACGCTGCATTTCGCATCGATCGTTCTTTTCGCTGCTTCACTTCCAATCTCTATGTCGTCATTTACATGCCATTCCTGGTCCCCATACGAGAGACGCCCCAGGCTGCACTCGCCTGAAAAATAATAATCAGCCATACTTTCCGTCATGGTACATTCGATACGTCCGGCTGAACAGTCAAAATCTGATTCACTGCTCTCAAGCAGAGCAATGCTGATCGCTCCGGCTCCGACTTCAAAACTCGCTTCCTCCGCCTTAATGAGTCCGTCACACACGAATTCTCCGCCGCCTGCATCCACAGTCACTTCCTGTGCGGTCAGACGGTCCGTTTCCAGGCTGCCGCCCTTGATGTTCAGCTCCGCGCTTTTCAGTTCCATGTTATCAGGAAGATAGATTCTGGCAACACCGCCTTTACTTCCCCAGCGGCCTTTGCTGCTCACTACAAGAGTATCGCCTTCCGTACTCACGTTGACTTTGGTCCTGGACTGATCAGCATCGACCTGAATTTCTTCAAAATTCCCATGTTCAATCTCAAACTTTCCAGCCTTCATATCCACCCTTATCCGGCGGATACCTTCAGCCTCTGCGCTGGCTGCCCCCGTAATATTGGCGCTTAGCCCCGAGATCCCCCTGTAGTAAAACGGGACAGAAACTCCCTCAAATGTGCCTCCCATGATAAATCCTGCCAGTCCAAGCCCTATTCCGGCGATCATAAGGATACCGCACGCTATGAAAATCCCTTTAAACAGCCTTTTCATCGGATTCACCTCCCCTTCCGCGGTGCATGATTCTTGAAAACCAGTTTATCAATGACCGGAAAACTCTTGGAGTCACTTTAAAGGTCAGCCAGATAAACACTGCAAAAAGCAAAAGTCCTGCGGCCAGCAGCACCATACCCGTGCCGATGGAGATCAGCCCGTTTGCCGGTGAAACAATACATTTTGCCACACCTGCCGCAAAAGCTGCAATCCCTCCCGCTGCCAGACCGATTCCCGCAGCGGCAAACGCCACATAGATCCCCAGGATGGCGGCAAAGATTCCAGCTACAAGCCCGAGTATCCCGCCTCCAAATCCCAGAAGCAGCGGTGAAGCAAAGATCAGCAGAATAATAATCAGTGCCCATCTGCCCGTTCCTCTCCTCTGTCTGCCTTCCTGTTCCGCTTTATAAGCAGGTACCTGCGTACGGTCTTTAAACCGGCTGTCCTGATATCCGTTTTCCGTGAATTCTCCGCGGCCGGGTGCCGTTCCCATACCCGCCTTGATTGTAGCTGCCACCTTTCCCGGACTGCCCAGTTCCTGAATCACGTCTGCTTCATTCTCCGGGCCGGCTTCGTCAAAATAATCATTATAATATGCGATGGCATCCTGCCGGTCACTTTCCGGTATATCCGCCAGCAGCCGGTTCAGCTGCTGCATAAATTCCTTTCTGCTCATTTACCTGCTCCCCCTTCAAAAAGTTTTGTAATCTTTGATGAGTAACTTTTCCACTCCTGCTGATAAAGCTGCAGCTGTACGCTGCCCTTTTCCGTTATTTTATAGTATCTCCTGTTACGCCCTGCAAATTCACGGTCATAAACCATCAGACATTCATCCTTCTGAAGCCTGCGCAGAACGGGATACAGTGTGGACTCGGACACTTCCAGGACCTGGCGCACGTCCTGTGTGATTCTGTATCCATACGTTCCCTCCGTCTCTGTTGACACTACCGCCAGCACAATCGCATCCAAAAGCGCCGCGCCTGTGTTAAAGACCATGCAATCACCCGTCTTTCTATAATATTATATTTTTCTTAATATTGTTTTGTTATTAATATTATACGTCATATAGTATTATATGTCAACAATATTATTTGTAACACAAGACTTTTTTCACGCACCAAAAAAGCGGACCACATTCAGGCAGCGTCCCATAAGGAACCGTCCCCACTGGCCTTTCTCGATGATGACGGGCTGGGTGTCCTCAAAAACTCACCGGTTCTCAACCAGATTTTCCATCCACTTTTTGAATTTTAAGGACTTGGTATAGGTTTTGAAGTTTACGGTACAGCCGGTGTATTCTCGTCGCTCCAATATTCCGGCGACAGATTTTGAACACCCCTGAAACTACCGTCTAAATTCGGGCTGTCGGAGATGGATATTCCCGTTTAGGTTAAAACCCTATGCGGACAATTAGAAGCTCGATTCGGGTGGGTATAAGGAATTTATCCCTCTACCTTGTTGACCGACATTTATAAGTTCCACAGTATCAAAGCTTTTTCACCCCTGATTGGCCGTTTTAGGGGTGTTTTTACAGGCGTTTTCGCAAAAAATGCCAGCATGGCTTGAAACAGCCATGCTGGCATTTCTCAGGGTTGTTAACAGCCTTGCGGGAGTAGTAACTGTAATCCTCCTGCCAAACCAAGTCCAGTACGATTAATTTCCCATTTGCTCATCTCCCCGCATTTTAATGATGAAAATCCAATTAATACACTCCGAACAATCGCAGTAATTTCTGCCAAAGGGAAAGTTCTTCTTCCATCGTTTCTTGAACCTCTCGAACCTCTTCGACTTCTATAGCTTCTGTTTGAATGACAAACTGCACCGAATCCACATTGGTATTCTTTTCAGAGACAAAGGAAACAGGATTCTCCATGCTGCCTCCAATGGATTTCAGCAGGCTGTCGATTTCTTCATCAATTTGGTCGTTCATATCCGCTGTTTCGGTACGGAATTCTCCGGTTCCGTCAGCCATTTCCCGGGCCCCATCGCAAAGGGATACAACGCCATCGTACAATTCCACGGTTCCGCCATACAGTTCTCCAGAACCGTACACCAATTCCTTGCTGCCTTCTGCCAAAGAAGATACCCCATCCATTACCTGGCTGTATCCCGCTACAATCTGGGCCACACCGCCGGTGTAGTCATCGATCCCGGAATCCAGTTCTTCATAGCTGGTCACAATCTGATTGATTCCCTCTGCCAAAGCAGAAAGATTTCCAGTCATATTACCGAGGGTATTTACAATCTGACTGATCGAAGCATCAAAAGTCTCATACTGGATATTTAACGCAGACAGCCCCTCAGTAAACGCGGGCAACTCAGCAGAGATACCATTCAGGTAGCTTTCCATCCCGCCAATGGCGGCGCTGTTCGCGTTCAGCAATCCCTTGATCTGTTCCGAGTCGGTCAATAATTGGGATTTATACTGGTTCACCAGATCACCCATACCCGGAATTGCAGAAAGCTGTTCCAGCAGGAGTTCATAACTCTGGATTGTCTCCACCGCACTGGCATTTCCAGCCGGCAGCGCATCAATATCCAGCCCGTTCTGGGCCATCAGCGCCTTGTATTGAGCATAACCAAGGTTTGCCTGCAAAGTAGCCGCACCATCATTAAGGTCACTGATGGCCTGCTTAATTTGATCGGAGGCCTCTGTGAGCATGGTCAAATCTTCATTGGTTACAGAAATAGAGTTGACCGCTGTTTGGATTGTGATCAGCGCTGCTTTAAATTCCGAAGAACCAGCGGTCAGTGCCCCCGATTGTGAATTTAAGGTATCAAGCCCGCTCTGTACAGTGGTCAATCCATTTTGCAACGTGACTACGCCCTCATCCAAAGAGGTGCCCCCGCTTTGCAGAGAAGAGGCCCCGTCTTTCAATTCAGAACCGCCATCCAACAGCTCCGCGGAGCCATCGGAAAGTTCCACCGCGCCATCGTCCAGCTGTCCCACCGCGTCAATCAGTTCATTTACCTTATCTTTCAGTTCCGTATCGTCGATTTCCACATTGAGATTCAGGTGAATGCCGTTGATGGAAACAGCACCCATCTCAAAATCGGTCACATCTGCGGTAATAGTGGTATCAATTCCCTCACCGGGCAAAACCGTATAGGTAAGCTGCTTGTCGCTGCCTACATTTGCAATGGTTGCGTCCGGGGCTGAAATATTGCTGCACTGCTCCGTGTCCAAGGCGAAAGAGGCCTGCAGAGCGTAATCATCAAAAAAGGTACCGGAACAGGCGGTGTTCTCTGTGATTTGGAAACGAATTTTCAGTTTCCCGCTTTTTCCTGCGGTCTCATTGGCGGAGCATTCCTTCCCGTCCAAATAATAACGCAGGGAGATGTTCCACGGTATTTCTGCATCCGTCAATTCCCCTTGATAGTAAGCTTTCCGTGCAGAGGTAGAAAACGTAATGGTATCCCCATTCTGCTCAATGGAGTCGCTGGTTTTCAGCATTTTTACTGAAGCATAGTCGCCATAATCGGTAATGTTTCCGCCGGGAAAGCTGTTGACTACATAGCTGTTTTTCAGTTTCCCATCAGTCTCTAATGTAAGATAGATGACCTCTTCTTTTTCTGACGGCGCCACATCTGTTGCTTCAGCAGCCAAAGCCGGAACAGCAGAGTTTAAGGCCAGCAAGCTCGCAAGCGTCATCGGTAAAATGCGCTTTAAGATTTTCATTTGGTGATTCCCTCCTTGGATTGTTTATAAAAATGCAAGTGTAATGTTGTGCGCTGGACAAGTCCATCCAGCAGGTACAGCAACCCCGGCAGTACAAATAGGACAATGGACAGGGAGAGTAGGCTGCCGATACCCAAGAACCGTCCCAGCTGGGCCAGAATACCGTGGCTGGAAAGGTACCCCAGCAGGAACCCCACTACTGCCAGAACCATGCCGGAGGTCATGACAGAGGGCGTCACCGCCGCTACGGTTTCAATCACCGCCTGCTTTTTGGCCATGTGTTCCCGGAACTCGGCATACCGCTCGGTGAACAAAATCGCGTAATCCACAGTAGCCCCCAACTGAATGGAGCTGATAATCAGGTAGGAGATATAGAAAACTGTGCTGCCCTGGAAATAAAGGATTGCCAGGTTAATCCACACGGCTGTCTCAATGGCAAGCACCAAAATCACCGGCAGGGAGAGGGATTTCATGGTTAGCAGAAGTACAAGGAACACCGCGCCAATAGCGATCAGGTTGACCTTTACCGTATCCGCTGTAATGGTATCCATCAGGTCATAGGTGCTGACGCCGCTGCCTGCCAGGTAATAGGAATCCGGGTAGTAGGTATTGACGGTATTCCGGATGTTTTCTACCAGCCTAAAGGTTTCCTCGCCCTCATAATCGGCATCCACGGTAATGACAAACCGGCTGCAATTTTCTGACACAAGCTGGGAAAAGGTGTCAGCATCCAAATACTCCATGGGGATTTCCGCACCTACGGTGTCCACATAGGAGAGGATGCTTTTTACCTGTGGGATGTCGTGGAGTGAGTTGGACAGCTCCTGTTCCGTAGCCAAGTCGCCCCGGGGTACCATAGCCACATAGGTGTCGCTCTTTCCGTAGAGCGCTTCAATGGCTGCCGTGTCTTGCCCAAGCTGGGTTTCCGCTCCGTAGATTTGAGAGGAACCATAGTAAAAATCATTGGCATTGGAAGCCAGATAGCTGGGAATGATCAAAACCACAAATACGCAAACCAACGGAATCATGACCCGGTAGATAACCCGGCCAAATCTTTTGAAGCTGGGCAAAAAGCTGCGGTGCTGGGATTTTTGCAGCCACTTCTGCGTTTCCAGAATCAAGGCCGGCATAAAAGTAAATACAGTAATCAGGCTGATGGCAACGCCTTTTGCCAGCGCAAGACCCAGGTCAGGACCAATCCGAAACTGCATAAATACCAGCGCCAGAAAACCTATGACCGTAGTCAGTCCGCTGGAAAGAATGGAACTGGTGGACTTGCACAGAGTTTCTACCATAGCCTCCTTAGAATCCGATATTTCCTTTTTGCATTCTTCAAAGCGGTGGATCAGAAAAACCGAGTAATCCAGGGATACAGCCACCTGCAAAATAGTCCCAGCCGCATTGGTCACAAAGGAAATCTCCCCAAAAATCAGGTTGGTGCCGGAGTTGATCAAGACAGCCACACCTAATCCGAGCATGACCAAAACAGGCTCCAGCCAGGAGGTGGTAGTTAGAATCAGCATGACAAAAACAAACAGGATGGCAAATGCCGTAATCTTATTGATTTCACTGACCGTCCCTGTGGTGGCCACCGCCGTGGATACTGCGTCGCCGGTAAGCGCATTTTCTTCTCCCACGATCCCCCGGATAGCGTCCACGGCTTCCACCTGTTTTCCATCCTCGATGGTCACGGTAAAGAGGGCGGCGTTGTCTTTATAATAGGTTTCCACGGTGTCCTGGTCCATGGTTTCGATGGGCCGCAGAATATCGGCGGCGTCATCCAGCCACATAACATCTCTAACCCCTTCGCAGGCCGAGATTTTTTCCTTGTAGTCTAAAGCCTCTGGTATGGTGACATCCTTTACCATCACACGGGCATTGGGAATACCTCCTTCAAATTCTTTCTCCATGACTTCCAGGGAAACGGTAGAGGCAGTATCCTCCGGGAGATAGTCCGTCATGTCGTAGTTGACCCCGACCATTCCCGAAAGGACAGCGCCTATGGCTGCCATTAGAAGGAAACAGATAATTATTTTCTTTGGGTTGTCAACAATAATCTGATAAAATTTTCTCATGTGGTCTGCTCCTTTTCCTCTGCGGGGAAAGGAGCAGATGCCGTACCGGTAATCTCAAAGTTTTCCCGTTCCCCGTTTAGCCTTAATACCAGTGTCTCTTTCGTGATCCGTCCTACGGCGTCATAGGGGATAGTACGCATCAGCGTCGTCAACTCCCCTTTAATCTGGCAGGCGCCCTTTTCATTGATGTTTCCGTGAAACGGATTGGCTTTCTTCAGAATATCCAGTATCCCGTTAATTTTACTGTTATCCACAGTGACAGACATCGTTCCATATCTGACCCCGATGGAGGTCTGCATAATTACATCATAGCTGACATTCCACATATACTTTCGCTCCTTTCTTGCATCATAAACTCTAATATAGAGGATTTGATTTCTGAAAAAAACGGTCAAAGTATGGTCAAATGAGAGATATGGGACAAATCCCCGTTACTTGATGAAGAAGATACCGGACAAAAGTTTCACAATTGTCCGTAGAAAGATTTACCGGGCAAGTGTATAATAAGTTATAAGATATGTGGGGAGGATGTAAAGGCGATGACAAATGAAGAATTGTCTCTTAAAACCAAACAGTCGCTTGCCCAGGCGCTGAAAAATGCAATGGAACACAAAAAGCTTTCTAAAATCACCATCAGCGAGTTGTGTGCTGTTTGCCGGATAAACAGAAAGACATTTTACTATCATTTTGAGGATATATATTCTCTTTTGAAATGGACACTGGAACAGGAAGCTGTTGAAGTGGTAAAGAATTTTAATTTGGTGGTCAATACGGAAGAAGCCCTTCGGTTTGTTATGGAATATGCAGATGAGAATAAGCACATTATAAACGGTGCTTTCGATTCTATGGGATATGAAGAAATCAAACGATTTTTCTACAATGATTTATTTTCCGTTATTTACGGAGCGGTTGAACAGGGGGAAGAAGAATTACAGATAACCTTGGATTCACAGTTCAAAAACTTTTTAGCGGCTTTTTATACAGAAGCTTCCGCCGGACTTCTGATTGAATGGGTTAAAAATAGGATGACACAGGATAAAGAAACCATTTTACAAAGTCTTTTGTCTATTTATAAGATTTCAATTCCTGCAATTTTGAGAGAAAAAAAGAAATACTGACTTCGCACCGTCCAAAATACTTGTTGAGGGATTCCCCCCCCCAAGCCCCCAGGATCGCCACCTTCGGTGACGGCCACGCATCCTTCGGACGCTGAAAATTTGAAAAAGCAAAAGAAAAACTCTATGCAAATGGTTAGTCCATTTACATAGAGTTTTCTTATTTCCCGTTCATTTGGCATGAGTCAGTATTTTTGCAATACTTCTTTATGCTCCCCTGCCTTCCTGCAGCCCGCCGTTCTTTTCGCCTGTCAGCTGGTAAATACTTTATCACACAGACATGTTGCGATTCATATGATTCCATTTTTCTGTTTTATAAAAGTACAGCGAGAATATCATCGCGACGATCCATCCCAGCGGCCATGCCATCCAGATGCCTGTGGACCCAAATTTCAGCGGAAGGATAAAAACAAGTATAACTCTCAGTATCAAATCCGAGAATGTTGTAAACATAAAACACGCAATCGCCTCTCCGCCTCTCAGCACTCCATCACAGACCAGCTTGATACTGACAGGAAAATAAAACGGGGCTACGATACCCAAAAACATTTTTCCGACAGCTATTACATCCGCACTCTCAGAGCTTACAAAAATTCGCATTACACTTCCGCCGAATACCAGGTACAGCACAGTAAACGGCAGCGATACCGCCAGAGCGATTCTCACACCGGAGCGCATCCCCTGCCTGACACGCCGGATCAGTCCTGCGCCTATGTTCTGAGCAGAAAAGCTGGATAATGCGCTTGACAGCGTTGTAAACAACGTGATGGTAAATGTATTAAGCTTAATCGCAGCAGAATAGCCGGCAATAACGGTAGAACCATATCCATTCACAACCCCCTGTACAAACAGGTTTCCCACAGATACAAAACTCTGCTGTAAAATACTCGGCACTGCCATACGTGCAATCCTGCCAAGCATCGGCATGGAAAATTTTTCATACACTGAAGTCTCTATTTTCCCCAGTCTTCTGAGCAGAACGGCAAAAGCAAGAACAGCTGCAGTACCCTGTGCAATGAAGGTCGCCCACGCGACACCGCCCACTCCCATCTCAAGACCGACCACAAAAAACAGGTCCAGCGCAATATTACCGAGTGATGAGGCGATCAGAAAACAGAGCGGCGTCATTGAATCACCGAGCGCTGTAAAGGTTCCGGTACAGATATTATACAGGAACACAAACAGAAGACCTGCAGTATAGATCATAAGATATACTTCCGAATCCCCGAATATATTATCCGGCGTGTTCAGCAGACGCAGCAGACGACCGCTGAACATCATGCCTCCCGCGGTCATCACAAGGCTCAGCGCTGCAGAGGATATCAGCGACGTAAAAATCGCCGTCTTCATCTTCCCGTACTGTCCTGCACCGAACAGCTGTGAAATGATCACGGAGCATCCAACATTCATTCCTATGGCTACCGCCATAAAGATCATCGTGACCGGATAGGACGCACCGACCGCTGCCAGCGCCTCATCTCCGATAAACTTACCAGCAACCACGCTGTCCACAATATTGTACAGCTGTTGAAATATTACGCTGCCCAGCATGGGCAGAGTAAACGTCCACAGCAGCCTGTTTGGGTTTCCCTTTGTCAAGTCTTTTATCATATCCCGTTCCCTCATTCACATACAATTGCTCTGCCAAGCGTAACTGAATATATGATTTTCTCTTTCACCGTTTTTCCGGTTGTCCTCATAAGTGCCTGTGCGTAATAGTCCAGCTGTCTGTGATATTTATCAGCCAGTTCCCGCTCACACTGCACCTGGTCTGTTTTATAATCTACCAGGATGATCACATCCTCCTCATAGAAAAAGGCATCGATGATCCCCTGTACTACAATGGTATCGCTGTCCAGAAAATCCGGATCTTTCTCAGAAGCGGGGATGCTCATGGCGAACGGCTGCTCGAGAAACAGGCGTCCTTCCTGCTGCGCGGCTTTCATCCGACTGCCCAAGGGACTTTTGGCCAGACATACAATGTCTTCCGGTTCAACACAAAGCTTCATCGTCTCTGTAATCTTTCCCGCGTCTTCCATCGCTGAAAGCTGACGTCTGACACCCGCTGCACTGTCTGCGCTGCTGTAATCCAGCAGCTGGAACACCCGGTGGTACGCTGTACCGCGGTCTGCCCCTTTTAAAACCTCTTCTCTCTTTTCAATAAACTGCGGAACAAGCGGTATGATATCGGGCTGAAAGTATAGCTCTTCTGCCGGCTCTTCCGTATACGGCTGCTTCAATTCAGATACCGTAAGCTTTACTGGAACATGCTGTTGTTTTTCATATGGATATACAAAGGAGAATCTCTCATCCAGCAGCTGTTTCACCTGCGGATCATAAGTTTTCTGCGCATTCCATTCCAGGAAACGTCTTTTTTCTGCCTGCCTGCCTGCCTGATGCCAGACTTCTTTCTTCGTCAGCTCCTGAAGCGTCAGAATCTGAATAACCAGCTCCACATCCTCCTTCCGGATTTCCTTTCTGTTATGGACAGGTAGTCCATACGCTTCCAGCACTGGCAGAAATGCCCTGTGCCGTACCAGCGAAGGCAATACCCATGACCAGTAATCACGTCCTTTTTCCCTCATCCGCATGGATATCTCATGTGCTTCCTGTGTCAGCACCCCGGCACACTCCCTCACCCTCTTTTCCAGACGGCTGATGGTCCCCACAAGAATCAGCTTTTCCTTTGCCCTCGTCAGAGCCACATACAGTACACGCATTTCCTCTCCCAGACTCTCCATCAGGAGCTGATGCCTGATAACGCCTTTGAGAAGAGTCGGCATCTTGATCCTCCGTTCCGGATCGATACAGTCCACACCGAGTCCGTAGTCCGGATGTATGATAATCCCGGAATTGATATCTCTCAGATTAAATTTTTTTCCCATTCCAGCCAGAAATACAACAGGGAATTCCAGGCCCTTGCTTTTATGAATACTCATAATGCGGACGGTATTCTCATTTTCCCCCGCAATATTCACTTCCCCGTAATCCACGTTGTATTTCTGCAGATATTCGATATAGCGGATAAAATTAAATAACCCCCGGTAGCTTGTTTTTTCATAGTCCCTGGCTTTTTCTATCAGCATCCTGATATTTGCAGCCCGCTGTTCTCCTGCCGGCATAGCCCGCACATACTGTCCATACCCCGTCTCATTCAGGATCGCCAGAATCAGTTCGTGGATCGGCGTATACGGCACACGCCCTCTCATGTCTGAATACACGCTGAAAAACCTGCACAGCTTCTCCTTGAGCACGTCGTCCTCACCGAGGTCCAGATAGCGCCTGCATCCATCGTACAGTTTTCCTTCCGGAAATGCTCTGCGAATGTCTGCCAGTTCCCGGGCAGACACCGAAGCGACAGGCGAATGCAGAACGGCAGCAAACGGAATATCCTGCCGCGGATTATCGCAGATATGCAGATAATTAAGCAGCGTTACGATCTCAATTGCCGTAAAGTAACCGGTTCTCGTGGTCACATAGGAAGGAATCCCCATCGCCTGAAGAATCTTCCCAAAGGTCTCTCCCCAACCACTGACGGTTCTAAGCAGTATGACACAATCTGAATAGCGCATTGGACGGTATGTATTTGCCTGCCTGTCAAAAACCAGTTCCCGTCCTGCCATCTCGCGGATCCTCTGACCAATGATACGCGCCTCCAGTTCCCTCGCCTCCCCTGACATACCTTCCTTTTTCACATCCTCGCCGTCCGACTCCAGCATCAGGACTTCTGTTTTGGGGAATTCCGGATCGTTCCCCTCCGGATAATCCGCTCCGGGATACAGCGCCGCACTCTCATCGTAGGTAACCCCTCCAAAAGAACGGCTCATCAGCTGTTCAAACAGCAGGTTGACAAAACCAAGGACTTCTTTACGGCTTCTGAAATTCCTGTGAAGGTCTATCCGCTGTCTGCTGCTCTCTTTTATGGTGTATGTCTCATACTTTTCCAGAAATAACTGAGGATTTGCCAGACGGAAACGATAAATACTCTGCTTGACATCACCCACCATAAAGATGTTGCAGACCCCGTCTTCATGCCTCGACACGCTCGTCAGCAGCATTTCCTGAACATAATTACTGTCCTGATATTCGTCAATTAGTATCTCTTCAAACTGCTGTGAAAGTTCACTCGCTGCCTGAGAACGGACACAGCTTCCATCATCCTTTTTCTCAATAAGAATCTGCAGCGCCAGATGTTCCATATCGGTAAAATCCAGCAGATTCTTCTGTCTTTTTTTCAGCGCAAATCTCTCAGAAAACGCGAGTGTCAGGTCAATGAGGCTGCCCATCACGGGTGAACAGCTTCTCATGCACTGAAAAACGTCTTCCCCGGACATGATAAAGTACTGGCTCTGCAGCTCCCCCACGATCTCTTTGACCGTCTCTCTGCCAGCCTTGGCGCGCTCTTTGAGCACATCCGATACCGCGGCATCTTTTTTTGAGGAAAGCCGTTCCCATTTATGTTCTTTCAATACTGCATGAATCTCATCATAATCATCGGTATTGATCAATCTGTCAAGTAATGCCGCGTCTGCTTCGAGCGCCGGCAGATAGGCGTACGGCCCCTCCTCAGCCTGTGCTGTTTTTATATTTTCCGCAGCCTGGCAGACTGCCTCCTCGATCTTCTGACGAACATCCGACCAGAAAAGTTCCATCCACTGAGAGGCAAATAACTCCTCCCTGGTCTGCACATCATAGACGCTTCTGCAGTATTCAAGCCATTCCTCCGGCCATGGATGACTGGTCGAGAGCTCATACAGCTGAAGGATCAGCTCTTCCAGAACTTCATCTGTCTTTCCCGGGGCATAACACTCCACAAGACGGTGAAAATCATCGCTTCCGAGAGCATACGCCTCTTCCAGAATCTCCCCGAGTACATCAGATTTCAGGAGCTTCAGTTCCCCTTCATCCGCAGTCCTGTACCCTGGATCCAGATCTATCAGATGAAAATAATTTCGAATCACATAGGCACAAAATCCGTCAATCGTATTGATCTGTGCATTGTGAATGTAGGCTACCTGCCGTTTCAGGTGTTCGTTATCCGGCTCCTCCGTCAGTCTGTCATCCAGCGCCTTCAGGATTCTTTCTTTCATCTCCCCGGCAGCTGCTCTGGTAAATGTCACAACAAGGAGATGATCGATATCTACGGGATCTTCCCTGCGGGTGACCATGGTCAGGATTCTTTCCACCAGGACGGCTGTTTTACCGGATCCGGCAGCAGCACTGACCAGAATATCGCGGTTGTGCAGGCTGATCACCTGTTCCTGTTCCTGTGTCCATTTCACTCCCATCACTCATCCTCCTCTTTCATCCTCTTCCACAGTTCATCATCAGAAAACTGGGGGAGCCTGCGGTATTCATATCCCCGGATACGCTCATCAAATCCACACGCCGTGCGGTAAGCACAGTATTCACACGCATTCTTCTGACCAATCTGATACGGGTTGGCTTCTGCCACCCCATCCATGATCTGTCTGCCAAGCTCTTTGATTTTATCATTGACAAATGAAGTCAGTGCCTCAAACTGTTCTTCCCGTATGACAGATGATGCCTTAGAACAGCTTCCGTCCTTATTCATGGACAGTGGAAATACACTGGATGTCTTCCTTCCGGTCCCGCCAAGCGTGTGATCCAGCCTGTTCAGAACTTCCGGATCTGCGTTTGCCAGCCCGTTCATCCGCAGTTCTTTGAGCATATCCTGTTCGATCAGTGTTTTACTCTCCTGCCATTCCCCTGTGATCAGAGGGTCTTTGATCTGGTAATAGAAAATACCTGCCGGATGTATCTGTTTATCCGGACGTTCTTTTTTTTCCAGTTCCATCGCTGCATTCAGATATACCACGAGCTGAAGCGACAGTCCGTGATACAGCTCTGTCAGGTCCAGTGAGCGGTTCCCTGTTTTATAATCGATCACTTTTACGTAGCAGTCATCCTCTGATTCATACGTATCCACACGGTCAATTCTGCCCTGCAGTTTTATCCGGGTTTCCTCATCCAGCTGAAACTGTGCAGCATCCAGTTCATCCTGCATCGCAAAAGACACTTCAAAACGGCTGGGCTCAAAATCCCCGCATTTTAACTGTTCCTGCAACGCCCATATACTCCGTTCCAGAAGTCGCCTGCAACGCCGGATCATATAATGATTTCTGGCGGAACTTTTCAGTATGGTATTTCCGTATTCCTCGAACAGGCCATTAACGCTGGCATCCAGAAGCCTTTTTGCATCCTCCCCGGACAGTTCTTTCCATGACAGCCCTTCTTTTTTCAAAAGTCGTGCAAAACGCTCCAGTGCCTCATGCAGGACGTTTCCCATATCCATCGCTTTAAACTCATAACGGACACGTTCTGAAAGCTTCAGCCCATACTGCAGAAAATGTGCATATGCACATGCCGCAAATGTTTCCAGCCTCGTCGCACTGTTTTTTAATTCCCTCCCATATAGCGAAAGCGCAGCCGCCCTGCCTATACGGTCTTCCGGTTTTTCATAAAATGCCGCTTCCACCAGACGTCTCGTCCACTCACGGTACTCTTCCCGGCTCCAGTACCATCCAAACAGTTCATACCATCCGACATCTTCCTGCCCCTGTGCAGCCGCCTGGAGCCCCTGTACCATTGTATCCATTCCCTGCGCCGGCGTCTCCAGCTTCATATACTCTGCTTCCATCCGGTTGTCCTCTTCCACAGCCAGCTTTGGAAACATCTTCTGAATCGTTCCGATCAGATAAGCGGGCGATGCTGACTCCCCGCCCGCTTTCATATGTGTGTAAGACAGATACAGCTCCATGGAGGGCTTCGTCAGGATCAGATAAAGGTAAAACCGCTGAATCCCGATATCCTCACGCATCGTCGGTGCCAGTTCAATATCATGCGCTTTGATAAGCTCCCGTTCAGCCTCTGTCAGGATTCCGCAGCTCTCTCCGCGCTGCGGAATCACACCTTCATTGACACCGACAAAAAACAGAACCTTTACAGATGCAAGACGCGTTCGTTTTACATCCCCGACCATAACCTGGTCTGCAGTCGGCGGAATGATCCCCACCTGCACCTGCAGAAAACCTGCCTCAAGAATCTGCTGATATTCCTGTCTTGTTACCTTCTCCTCCCCCAGCACATCCACAAGTTTGTCAAACATTCCCATGATGATACCGAAAATCTGTGCATATTCCTTGACCAGAGCCTGTTTTCCCTGCTTCTGAAATTCAAGTTCCCGGATCTTTAATTTCTGCTGAATACGGGATTTTACGATAAAGTGGTACAGCGCTGTGGTCCTGGCAGCAACAGTACCTTCCGGCCCCTTAAATTCTTCTGTGAAGTCTTTGATCTCTGCTACAAACTTTACGCGGATTCGTTCAACTTCCGCCAGATCTCTCTCCTGCATGCCGCGGAATGTCCGCGTCCACGGCGCACTCCATTGCTTAAATCCCCGGATGCCCAGTGCGATCGCATAATTTTCAATGGTGTCGATTTCATCGGGTGTCAAATCAGACATGCCGGTACGCAGATAACGGAACACACTCTCATACTTAAATCCCGTGATCAGCATATCCAGCGCCGCACGCACATACTCTACAAATGGATTCATCAGAACCGACTGTTTCCGGTCAATAAAGCAGGGAATATGCTCGCGTTCAAACGCCTGCACTGCGTAACTCTCATACCCGCCAAGATCCCCCGTAATCACCGCGATGTCCTGATAGCGCAGCGATCTGGTCCGGATAAGTCTGCGGATCATACGTACTGTCCATTCCATCTCCTCCAGAGGATTAGCCGCTGCCCGGATATGAATCTCCTCAGGCTCCTTACGATACCTGGCTGCCGACTGCCTGAACAGATGAGACTCCAGAAATGAAAGTGCGGGAGTTTGGGAAAATCTGCCCTCTGTCCTCCCATCCAGATGCCTCTTTGCAATCTCCACGTGTTCCTCCAGCGCCAGATGAGACAGGCGGTAAACCATATCATAGCTCATATAAAACAGCTGTTGAGTCTGCCTTTTCTGAAAGGTGGTTTTTTTTTCATCCAGTGTAACGGTCACGTACACATCACGGCACATGGCGAGCAGCCGCCTTATCACCTGATACTGCACTGGTGTAAAGCCGGTAAAGCCATCGAGCACAACGGTGCTTCCATTCAGACTGCTTGCCCTTACCATCACACGGCACAACACGTCCAGCACCTCCTCAGGCGTGACATAACGGCTTTTCATATAATCAGAAAACTCCTGATAAATGATTTTGACATCTGACAGTTTGCGGAACAGCAGCGACTGCTCCCCCGCACATTCCATCAGTATGTCTATACCTTCCGGGCTGATCTGGTACTGCATAAGCTCCGATATCATAGATTTCATCTCATTGATATAACCGGGCTTCTTTAAATTGGCGCCGAGAAAGCCCAGCTTTTTTTTCTGCTGCTGTGCAATTTTCTGCAGCACAAAAGACTTGCCCGTATCATCCAGCAGAGGATTCAGGTTTCCTCCAACTTCATCGAATACGCGGTAAGCAAGCCTTTGAAAACTTAAAATATCAATATTCAGCACAGCATGTCCCGGATGAAGGTCCACAACCTCTTTCTGCGTCTGCATGGTAAACTGTTCAGGTACCAGTATCAGATAATCCCGACTGGGATTTTTTACGGATTCCTCAATGACCTTGCGGTAAACCATATAAGATTTCCCTGCCCCAGCGCTGCCTGTTATAAGATGTAATGCCATATATTTCTCCTTTACTGCCATGTCTGCCCGTATTCTAACATTATGCCTTGGGCACTAAATTCCTCCTTCGCCTCTCGGCTCGTACTCATTAAGTGTCCAGGCATCTATTCTCACTAGGCTCGCAAGTACCTCGCCAAGTGTTCATATTATACCATGGATACTAAATTCCCCCTTCGCCTCTCGGCTCGTACTCATTAAGTGTCCAGGCATCTATTCTCACTAGGCTCGCAAGTACCTCGCCAAGTGTTCATATTATACCACAGACTTTGTTTTAGAAAAAGCTGCATCATCCCCATGCATATTTTTGTCCCTCCGCTAATATGATAATAAAGAGAATACGAAAAGGAGTGTGTCTATGAGTTCAAAAACGAAAATCGTCGTATTACATATGAAAGAAGTTATTTATACTGCTATCTTTCTCACCCTGGCTATTTTGCTTATCATCCTTCTCTTTGTCATGTTCGGGCCGAAAAAGAGCACCGCAACCAGCGCTGACGCAAGTGAAGAAACTGCTGAGCAGCAATATGTCGCCGGGGTTTACACCACCTCCATCGAACTGAATGACAATACGTTCGACGTGCAGGTAACGGTTGATTCCGATCATATCAATTCGATCGAGCTGATCAATCTGAGCGAGAGCGCCACTGCAATGTATCCTCTCATGGAGCCTACACTCGATGCACTGGCAGAACAGATTTATCAAAAACAGTCCACAGAAAATATTACCTATGAGGATGACAACAAGTATACCTCCATGCTGCTTTTGGAGGCAATAAAAACGGCACTGTCAAAGGCAGTGCCGCAGTCCTGATTTATTTTTTAATGTATAGGAACCTTAGTCTCCTATACATTAGAAACATTCCGCAGGATCGCTCAACAGCGGAAAGGAAGAGATCGCTGGCGTGACCCTCCGCAGGCGGAGATTGTCCCTGGCGCAATCTTTTTTGCCTTAAAGCTGCTCCAGCTCATCCATCCAGATGCGCACACAGGCGTCGCTCGGCATTCTCCAGTCTCCTCTCGGGGAGACTGCCACACTACCGATCTTCGGTCCGTCCGGCAGACAGGAGCGTTTAAACTGCTGTGAAAAAAATCGGCGGTAAAATATGATCAGCCATTTTTTTATCGTCTCTGTATCATAGAGACCCTGGAATGCCTTCTGTGCAATACGGTATATCTTAGCAGGCGAAAATCCCACGCGCAGCATATAATACAGATAAAAGTCATGAAGCTCATACGGTCCGACAAGATCTTCCGTCTTCTGTGAGATCATTCCGTCTTTCGGAGGCAGCAGTTCCGGACTTACCGGTGTGTCCAGTACATCCAGCAGAATCCCGGATAGTTTTTCGTCCTGGCAGGTATCCGCAAAGTATTTCACCAGATGACGCACCAGGGTCTTCGGTACGGAAGCATTGACACCGTACATAGACATGTGATCACCGTTATACGTAGCCCATCCGAGTGCCAGCTCAGAAAGGTCTCCTGTACCGATCACCATACCGCCCGCCTGATTTGCCACATTCATCAAAACCTGCGTCCGTTCCCTTGCCTGTGCATTTTCATACGTTACGTCATGGACTTCGATATCGTGTCCGATATCACGCAGGTGAAGCGTCACCGCTTCTTTAATGTCAATCTCCCTCAGCTCAGCCCCGAGACAGCGCGTCAGTTCACATGCATTCTGGTACGTCCGATCTGTCGTTCCAAAGCATGGCATTGTCACCGCTGTTATCTCTTTTCTGTCTTTTCCAAGTATATCAAAAGCGCGCGCCGTTACGAGAAGCGCCAGAGTCGAATCCAGTCCTCCCGAAATACCTATGACTGCATTTTTGCAGTTTGTATGCTCCAGCCGCTTTTTAAGTCCCATCGTCTGTATATTCAAAATCTCATCACATCGCTTGTCTCTGTCCTCTTTCCGGCTGGGCACAAAAGGCTGCGGATCAAAGTAACGGTCGAGCTTAGTCTCCTCCACAGTCAGAGAAAAATCTGACACATAGTAACCATGTCCACTCTGCGCGGGATAAGTCGTCATTTTTCTCCGCTCCGAGATCAGCCTCTGGATATCAATGTCCGCATAGACCGTCTCGTTCTTAAAACGTTCCGCCTCCGCAAGCAGCTTTCCATTTTCAGAGATCAGATTATGCCCTCCGAACACAAGGTCTGTCGTCGATTCCCCCTCTCCCGCTGTCGCATACAGATATCCACAGATCAGGCGGGCCGCCTGGCTCGTCACCAGACCGCTTCTGTACTCATCTTTTCCCGTCTCCTCGTCGCTGGCCGAAAGATTTACGATCACAGTTGCGCCGGCAAGTGCATGACTTACGCTCGGGGGATTCGGCGCCCAGAGATCCTCACAGATTTCTGCTGCTACTGCAAGCCCCGGAACCGAACTGCATCGAAACAGCTGATTCGTACCAAACGGTATCTGCTCACCGTTTATTTCCAGCCACCTTGCAGTTTCAGGTCCGCTAGCAAAATGACGACCTTCATAAAACTCCCGGTATGACGGTATATGTGTTTTTGGAACCATACCAAGAATTTTCCCCTGGCTGAAGGCAGCCGCTGCATTATACAGTTTACCGTCCGCCTCTATCGGTAAGCCGATAAAAATAAGTGCATTTACATCCGCGGTATCGCGGACGATCCTTAAAAGCTGTTCTTTCGCCGAATAAAGGAGCCGGTCCTGCCAGAACAGATCCCCGCAAGTATATCCGGTTATGCAAAGCTCCGGAAGCACCATGATCTTTGCTTTTTGATGCTCCATTTCGCGTATCAGCGCAATCGCCTGATCTGCATTGTGAATACAGTCAGCCACCTTAATCTTCGGCGTCCCCGCCGCTGTCTTGATAAATCCCTGTTTCATTCTTACCTCCTGTTCCCTTTTCCCACACTCAGTTTATCGGACCAGATTCCGCAGTTCTTTCAGCTCTTCAACGGAGAATCCGTAGTCCGTACCGCAGAAGTGGCAGTTCAGGACCACTTCTTTTCCGTCATCGATCATTTCCTGCAGGTCCTTTTTGCCGACACTCATCAGCGCCTTGGCAACCCGCTGTTTACTGCAGTTGCAGTAGAATTCCGCCGAAACAGTGTCATTTATAATCAGTCCCAGATTACCCAGCAATTTTTCAAGCAGCATTTCCGGAGTGTTCCCCGCATCAAGCAGTTCAGTCACAGATGACACCGCTTTTAGATTCTGTTCAAGTGCAGCGATTGTTTTTTCTTCTGCAAATGGCATCAGCTGTATGATAAACCCTCCCGCCTGCTTTACCGTATTATCATGTTCCATCAGAACTCCCAGTCCGACGGATGACGGAACCTGCTGACTCGTCGCAAAATAATACGTCAGATCCTCAGCGATCTCACTGGTCTGCAGCATTGTCTGTCCGCTGTATGGTTCTTTAAGTCCAAGATCCATGATTACATTCAGAAAGCCCGGACCGACCGCCGTAGCCACATCCAGCTTTCCTTTTCTATTTGCCGGGATCACGACGTTTGGATTTCCGACATACCCTTTTACCCTGCCCCTGGAATCCGCCGTAACCGTAATCCCTGCAAGCGGCCCTCCTGCCTTGATCTGCAGTGTCAGCAGGTCTTTGTCTCCCTTCATCATGACTCCCATCATTGTCCCAGCGCTCAGCAGGCGTCCAAGCGCAGCAGTAGCCACGGGGCTTGTATTGTGCGTCGCCCTTGCATGTTCCACCAAATCTCTCGTTGTCGCAGCAAATGCCCGTACCTGTCCTTCTGCCGCCGTTGCCCTCACTATATAATCCATATTTTATCCTTCCTGTCTTTCCTTTATCATTTACCGAAAATCACGTTTCTATGATTCCCGTCTTATTTTCCATGTTCTCTTGCGATTACATAGATGCGTTCACTCTCAGGCGCCGGCTGATCTCTCGTAAATGCATCATACGCAGTCACAAACTCCATTCCCGCCTGTTCCAGAAGGGCCGTGACCTTCTGTATGGAATATGCACGCTGATAATGGACTTCCTCATACTTCCGGTACAGTCCGTCATCACCTTCCGGAATAAAAATTGCCAGTTCGTATTCATTGCACATGGATTCCCGGTCATAATAGTTGTCCCAGATAAAACTGGCCTCCTTCCTGTTTTCGGCAATTGTCTGTTCTCCCATAAGCGTCTGATATTTATATTCGGTATTCAGGTCGAACACAAAGACTCCTCCCGGGTCCAGATAATTATTGACCAGGCAGAACACCTCCAGCAGTTCTTCGTCCTCCAGAATGTAATTCAGAGAATCACAGACACTCACCACTGCACGGACAGTCCCGTACAGTTCGAATTCGCGCATATCCTGCTGAAGATACAGTATCTCCAGGCCAGCCTGTATTCTTTTTTCCTGGGCAATCTCCAGCATGTCGTCTGACAGATCCACACCGATCATATCATAACCCGACGCTGCCAGCCGCTGTGTCATGCTGCCGGTACCACATCCCAGCTCCAGAACCAGCCCTTCATTTACCCCGTACTCTCTCAGCAGTTCAATAAGATAATCGCTCCAGGCATCGTAGTCAATATCGTCCATGAACATGTCATACACCTGTGCGAAACTCTGGTATGCTTCCATTGTCCTCTCCTCTTCATTTCTCAATATATGAATTTTATCACCGAATGGAAGCCGGGGCAAGAAAAAGTCATGTTAATCCACAGAAAAAGAAAGCAGACACCTTCGCAGCATCTGCTTTCTTTACTTTATTTCATTACACAAACTGATTATTTCCATCGTCATATTCATAATCGATGGCTTTCAGTTTCCTTACAAGTTCCTGCTCATTGATACCCAGAGCTCCGCACAGTTCCTGCAGACTGGGATAATGATCTCTTAGCTGAGTGTTGACGTAGCTCAGCAACATGACAGGGTCTTTTGGTATCATATTTTCACCTCTTACATTACATTCTGTACAGCAGCCTTCAGTTCATTGTCTTCTTCATCAATGAAGATCACATCGCCTGCCTTTACATCTCCCGACAATATCCTTTTTGCAGCTAGCGTCTCTACATGTTTCTGCAGATAGCGCTTCAACGGGCGGGCTCCGTATACGGGATCATAACCACCCTCGATCACATGCTCTTTTGCAGCATCTGACAATGTGATGGACAGTTCCTGGTCATGAAGTCTCCTGTTCAGTTCATCCATCAGCAGATCTACGATCCTGCCGATATTCTCTTTCGTCAGCGGCTTAAACAGAATAATTTCGTCAAGACGGTTCAGAAACTCCGGCCTGAAGTGCGCCCGCAGATCCTGATTTACCATCTCTGCACATTCCTCTCTTATCTCTCCACTCTCTGTAATGCCTTCCAGCAGATAGGAGGAACCGATATTTGATGTCATAATCAGTATCGTATTTTTAAAATCTACAGTTCTTCCCTGTGAATCTGTGATCCTGCCGTCGTCCAGGACCTGCAGAAGTACATTGAAGACATCCGGATGCGCTTTTTCGATCTCGTCAAACAGCACGACCGAATATGGTTTTCTGCGAACCGCCTCTGTCAGCTGTCCGCCTTCCTCATAACCGACGTATCCCGGAGGCGCTCCGATCAGTCTGGACACAGAATATTTCTCCATATATTCACTCATATCGATGCGGACCATATTCTGTTCATCGTCAAACAGATTCAGTGCCAGTGTCTTCGCCAGCTCTGTTTTTCCGACTCCTGTAGGTCCGAGGAACAGGAATGAACCGATCGGCTTTGTAGGGTCTTTAATGCCCGCCTTTGAGCGGATGATCGCATCCGTCACTTTACTCACAGCTTCATCCTGTCCAATCACCCGCTCATGAAGGATATCTTCCAGACCCAGAATCTTGCTGCGCTCACCTTCTGTGAGTTTCGCGACAGGAATTCCGGTCCACCGTGATACGATTCTGGCAATTTCCTCATCGGTCACACTCTCATGCACCAGAGACAGATCGGCATCTTTCACCCGTTCTTCTTCGATGCGCAGCTGCTCCTGCAGTTTTGGCAGTTCCCCGTACTGCAGCTCTGCTGCCTTTTCCAGGTCGTAGTCTCTCTGTGCCTTCTGAATCCTCTGGTTCATTTCCTCAATCTGTTCACGCAGTTTTGAAAGTTTGTCTACTGAAGTTTTTTCATTCTCCCACTGTGCTTTCTGCGCATTAAACTCGTCTTTCAGTTCCGCCAGTTCACGCTGCAGATGATTCAGACGATCGAGGCTCAGCTTATCCGTTTCTTTTTTAAGCGCCGCCTCCTCAATTTCCATCTGCATGATCTTTCTCTGCAGTTCATCGAGCTCTGCAGGCAGTGAATCCAGCTCTGTCTTGATCAGAGCGCACGCTTCATCTACAAGGTCGATCGCCTTATCCGGCAGGAAACGGTCTGATATATAACGCTGTGACAGAGTCGCCGCTGCAACAAGCGCACCGTCGGTTATCTTAACTCCGTGATATACCTCATACCGTTCTTTCAGTCCGCGAAGGATAGAAATCGTGTCTTCCACACTCGGCTCATCCACCATAACCGGCTGGAACCTGCGCTCCAAAGCCGCATCCTTCTCAATATACTGCCTGTATTCATCGAGTGTAGTGGCACCTATACAGTGCAGCTCGCCGCGTGCCAGCATAGGTTTCAGCATATTGCCTGCGTCCATCGCCCCTTCTGTCTTGCCGGCTCCCACGATCAGATGAAGTTCATCGATAAATAAGATGATTCTGCCTTCACTCTTACGCACTTCCTCCAGCACCGCTTTCAGACGCTCCTCAAACTCGCCGCGATATTTTGCTCCCGCCACAAGTGCCCCCATGTCCAGAGCAAATATTTTCTTATCTTTCAGTCCTTCCGGCACATCACCGCGAACAATACGCTGTGCCAGCCCTTCCACAACTGCTGTCTTTCCGACTCCGGGTTCACCTATCAGTACCGGGTTGTTTTTTGTCTTCCTGGACAGGATACGGATTACATTTCGGATTTCAGAATCACGTCCGATCACCGGGTCCAGTTTCTGGTCTCTGGCTTTGTCCACCAGATCTTCTCCATATTTATTCAGTGTATCATATGTCGCTTCCGGATTATCACTCGTGACACGCTGATTACCGCGAACCGTACTCAGTGCCTGTAAAAAGCGCTCCTTCGTAATTCCATATTCCCTGAAAAGTTCCTTCACAGCCGGGCTCGGATGCTTCAGCATGGACAGAAAGAGATGTTCTACAGAGACATATTCGTCTCCCATATGCTTTGCTTCGTCCTCAGCCCCAACCAAAGTTTTATTCAGATACTGTCCAATATATGGATTTCCACCCGACACTTTCGTTCTCGCTTCAATCGCCTGTTCCACACGGTTCAGGAAATGTTCTTTCTGGATTTCCATCTTTTCTATCATTTTCAGTATCAGACTGTCTTCCTGTTTCAAAAGATTGTACAGTAAATGCTCCTGTTCAATCTCCTGATTGCCAAACTCGTATGCTGTTTTTTCAAGGTCCTGTACCGCCTGTAATGATTTCTGTGTAAATTTACTGATATTCATAATACTCCCTCCTGTCTATTTCCAAAACAGTATTCTCTTACCGTCTCATGATTTTTGTTTGTTCTATAACTACTATAACACATATTTTTTAAATTGCAAGCTTTTTTTGCTGCAACTTTAATTTTCTTATTGCACAAAAATAACGGTATGACCTTTCCGGCCATACCGTTATTATCTTTCATTTACTATCAGATTACACGTCTTACTGCAAGAATTGTTCTGTATGCAGCATTTCCGCTGATTTTAATTCCATCTCTCTCATTGCTGGCATGTACAATGGAACCGCCGCCCATGTAGATCGCAACATGCCCTGAATAACAGATGATATCTCCCGGCATAGCCTGTGAGTAAGATACGCCTGTCCCGCAGGATCTCATTGCAGATGAGGAATGAGGAAGTGAGACGCCGAATTTTTCATATACTTTCATAATAAATCCGGAACAGTCTGCACCGTTTGTCAGACTTTCGCCGCCCCATACATATGGATTTCCTACAAACTGAGTAGCATAGTTGACAACCGACTGCCCCGTGCCGCTGTAAGAAACATCGCCTGATGAATCGCTGTCATCATCATAACTGCTATCGTCATTCTCTTCATAACTGCTGTCATCGGATGAATCTTCACTGCCATTGTCGTCACTGTCATCATTGTCGTAGCTGCTGTTATCATCACTTTCATCGTCATGACTGCTATTATCGGATGATGCGTTATCGCTGTCTTCAGATGAATCATTGTCGTCATAAGAAGAATCATGATTGGAAGATTCATCAGAGCTGTCTTCCTCATCATTTGACTCAGCTTCTGCCTGTCTGGCTGCTTCAGCTGCCGCTTCTTTTCTTGCCGCCTCAGCTGCTGCCTTTCTGGCTGCCTCTTCTGCTGCTTTGCGTTTTGCTTCTTCGATCTGAGCCAGTTCGGCTGTCTGCTGCTCAATCAGAGCTTTGTACTGTGCTGCCTGCTGTTCTGCTACAGCAATCTGATTTGCATAGTCTGATGAAGTTGCTTTCTTTTCTTCCAGCGCTGATTCGAGTGCTGTTTCCTGTTCTTTATAGTCATTCTGCATAACTTCCAGGTCAGCTTTCTCTGTTGCCAGCTGGTTTCCAAGATCTGTCACCTGCTGTACAGTTTCTTTATACTCTTCCAGCTTATCTCTGTCGTAATCATAAAGCTGCTGTGTGTATTCAGCCTTATTCAGCATGGCGGACACATTTTCCTCTGAGAGGACCATCTGTGCCCATCCTGATGAACCACCGTTGCGATATATGTAATCCATACGAGTCTTCATATCTTCGTACTGCTTGTCCCGCGTTGCCTCTGCTTCCTGCAGTTTGGCCTTTGTTTCTTCAATCTCAGCCTGTTTCTGAGAAATTTCTTCTGTCAGCACATCGATAGCAACCATAATGTCTACCAGCTGAGCGTCCATCTGATCGATCTCTGCCTGCAGAGCTTCTTTCTGTACTTCCAAATTGTAAATCTGACTGTTCGTCGCTTCAAGCTGACTGCTTGTAGCCGCTTTCTCATTTCTTAAATCAGATTCTCTGTCAGCCAGTGCCGGTACAACCTGCATTGACGATATAACTATGGCCAAAAACAGACATAAGAATTTTTTCTTCATATCTCACGACTCCTTAAATTACGATTTCATGTTTCGTTCCGTTATGTTTCATTCCCGTAATATTTATGAAACACTTTTTTCATTTCGTTTACAAGTGTACCACATAATTTACATAAAAGCAACCATAAAATGTAATTTAAGGCATTCTTACTCATCGAAACTTAACGCAATATTCGCTATTTCACCGTCTTTTTCCTGCAGATTCTTAATCTTATCTTCTGACACTTTAACTTCCTCATCCACAATTTTTGTAACAATTAGATTGTAGTCATCCGCCGTAAAATTTTGAAACGAGGAGTTTTCCAGGTTCAGGCCGACTCCATCGTTCGAAAGATCCATTACTTCCTGTTTTTTACCCTGAAAATCCTTTCCAAATGCCCCGCCGAGTGTATTATAGATAACGTCGTTTACACTTTTTACAGCTGAAGTCAGAACCGCGGCGGAGACCTGTGACTGATCTGTATCAGACGCGATCACTTTGCCGTTTTTTTGTTCCGCCGCTTTTATGACAGCTGTACCGATCGAACCTCCATTTGAAAAGATCACTTCACAGCCATTCTCAAACCAGTCTCCCGCCACAGCCATAATTGCAGGTGAAATTTCATTTGTTCCCATATAACTGTACCGAAGCTGAACCGCGTCTTTCTCAAGTTTCATCTCAGATGCTGCATAGTTTGCCCCCTGGACAAAACCGCTTCCGTAAAGCTCAATGCTTTCTTCCTCCTGTCCCCCCATGAATCCCAGATTCTTATAACCTTCTTTCACAGCAGCATACCCCGCAAGAAATCCAGCCTGCGCTTCATTATAAACAATTGCATGAGTATTCCTTCTGAGTTTTGCCTTGCCGCCCTTTTCCTTACGCGGTGCACCATCCAGAATAATAAATTTAACTTTCTTATATTTTTTCTGCATCGTATACAGTGGCACTTCAAATTCTTCGCCGTATCCGATGACAACCTGAGCCCCTGCGTCAGCAGCTTCCTTTACTGCTACCATATAATCATCCGATGTGTTTTTTGCCACACTGTGAGTCGACAGCAGAAGTCCGTTTTCAGCCGCGTACTGCTGTGCAGATTCTTTAATCGCATTCGTCATATCACCTTCCTGCGATGCCTCCGTTATAATGGCAATGTCTTCCGTACTTTCCTTCTTCTCACACCCGCTGACTGATATCATGATCAGCAGCAGTGCCGTCATCCCTAAATATTTCTTCATCTTTTGTCCCCTTTTTATTTATCCTGGTAAATTCGTACTCCGTTCCGGTCTACCACAGCCAAAATCAGCGGGATCTTTTCAGGAGGCTTCTCCTCGATCTCCACGGCAGCCAGCAGGCGCACAGCAGCGGCTTTGGCCAGGTCTTTCCGTGACGTATGCAGAACAGCGACTGTCTCCCCTTTTGTCACTTTGTCTCCAGTTTTTTTTCTCATTACAATTCCCGCCGAAAAATCAATACGGCTTTCTTTTGTCTCACGTCCTGCTCCGAGTATGCAGGAAACTGCTCCGCATTCCTGAGCATCCATGTGAACGATATAACCATCTTTTTCTGCTTTCACCTCATATAAAATGGACGCCTTTTGAAACAGTTCCGGATGGTACAGCACCGAGGCATCTCCGCCCTGAGCAGTTACCATCTCCGCAAATTTTTCCATCGCTGTCCCATTTTCAATAGCCTTCTTTGCTTTTCTCTTACACTCCGGGACTGTCCCGATCCCTGCCAGCTCCATCATATGTGCGGCTAACTCTATACAGATCCTTGTCAGATCATCCGGTCCGCGTCCCTGAAGTGTCTCTGCTGCTTCCGCCACTTCCAGAGAGTTACCTATACAATTCCCAAGCGGCAGATCCATATCTGTGATCAGTGCGGTCACTCTTCTGCCTGCCCGTTCACCGATCGCTGACATTTTCTGCGCGAGGGCGACGGCGTCTTCCGAAGTTTTCATAAATGCGCCGCTCCCCACCTTGACATCAAGCAGTATACAGTCGCTTCCCGCCGCCAGCTTTTTACTCATGATCGATGCGGCTATCAGCGGTATGCTCTCGACTGTCGCGGTCACATCTCTGAGTGCATATATTTTTTTATCAGCAGGCGCAAGATTGCCCGACTGTCCGATCACACTGATTCCATGACGTTTTACAATATCGATAAACCTGGTCCGTTCGATGCTGGTCTGGTATCCCGGTATGGATTCCAGCTTATCTACCGTTCCTCCGGTATGACCAAGCCCCCGGCCTGACATCTTGGCGATCCTGACTCCGCAGGCAGCCGCGATCGGCGCCGCAATCAGCGTCGTTTTATCACCGACGCCTCCGGTAGAGTGTTTATCCACTGTAATGCCTGAGATCTCTGACAGATCCACCATATCCCCCGAATGTGCCATGATATCTGTGAGATCTGCCAGCTCCTCATCTGTCATGCCCTGAAAGTAGATAGCCATCAGCATAGCCGCCATCTGATAATCCGGTATCTCGTCCTTTACATACCCCTGAATCATATAGGAGATTTCTTCTCTTGCCAGCGTTTTGTTATCACGCTTTTTTACTATCAAATCATACATCCGCATAATAAAAGCCCTCTCTTTTTACCATTATAGAGATAACCGGCAAAAAAGGGAAGGGCTTTTTGATTACATTTTTATTGCAGATTATTTCGTGAAAACTGCAGCGGCAGAAGTTCTTTCAGTGTATATTCTTCATATTTCGTCTCTGATCTGGCCAGAATCACCCGCAGGTCTCCATCTGAGAATTCTGACAGAACCTGCCTGCATACACCACATGGTGCACACAATTCCCGCTCATTTTCCCTGCCTTCCAGATTCCCTGCGATCGCGATCGCCAGAAATCTGCGTCTGCCTTCCGACACCGCTTTGAAGACAGCTGTACGTTCAGCACAGTTCGCGGCAGAATATGCGGCATTTTCAACGTTGCACCCGGTGTAAATGCTTCCGTCCGCACACAGAAGTGCCGCACCGACCCGAAATCTGGAATACGGAGCGTATGCCTGCCCCTGTGCTTCGATCGCCTGTTTAATTAAAAAGCTTGAATCCATGTCAGACCTCCGTCATTTTCTCTCAACTGATCTGAGACTATTATATCGTTATCCCAGATGGATTACAATGCTTAAATAATGGCTTCTGAGTCAACAAAAGACGAAGCGGGAGTTAAATTCAATTCCACGCACATATCTTCCATATCATGAGGAATGTCAGCAGAACTCAAAAAAAGAAAGCAGATTGCCCATATCAAAATCGGTAATCCGCTTTCCCTTAATTAACACTTACACTAAATCCGCCAGGATCTGAGCCGCAGTTTTCTTGGCGTACCCATCCGGATCACTCAGCATCCTGGACCCGCTGAGATCCCATCGAAATCTGTGAAGCCCTTCCGAACCCGGACCATATAAGTACGGCGTGATATTACATACCGGTGAAAGCTCCGGTTTATTAGCAGATGATGATCTGAACTTCTTCATATATTCCTTTGCGAGTCTGATCGCCTCGCTGTTCTGATTGTTTCCTTTCGTGACGGTTCCGCTGATCTGTACGCCTGCCTGCGGTGTGCAGTGCAGAATCACATAGCTGCCGTCACTGCATTTTCCCAGTACGATCCAGACATGTCCATCATAACCGACCACATCACCTGGCATAAAGGATGCAGAAGTCGTACGGTCCACATAGCTTCCCCAGCCATTGTTTCCATACAGGCGAGGAGTGTCTCCGGAGATTGTAGTACAGCTCTGCTGATTGCTCTTTGTATTCACCGTATTATAGACTGACCAGCCCACATACCCTGAACAGTCCAGTCCCTTCTTGTATTGGTAGCGGTATTGATCATAGTTATAATTTTTATTCTGAGAATTGTAGAACTTTTTCCAGTTTGGATTCACTCCAATCCGGACCGCATCGCCGCCTGTCCAGTCATCATGGCCTCCTCCCCAGATATACAGGGTTGTCCCCACCGGTTTCAGCGCATTGGCGAGAAACGCTTTGAGCGTCCTGCTCTGTATCGCGGCACCATTGGGGCCCAGCACAATCCCATCAACGGTAGTGTTACGGCGCATCCTGCCGTCAGTGCCGAAATAATACTTACTGCCCTCAATCGTCCGCCAGCCCGTATACATCTTCCCGATATTTCCATCGGCGTTTCCCTTCTGGAAGTAATAGGTGTGGTTGTTCAGCGTCCGCCAGCCGGTGTACATCTGTCCCTTTTGGCCATAGTCTCCGCCTATCTGAAAATAATGGGTGTTTTTCCCGAGCGTCCGAAAACCAGTATACAGTTTTCCCCGCTCTCCGGCTTTTCCTCCGATCTGAAAATAGTATCGTTTGCCGTTCATCAGCCGCCAGCCGGTATTCAGTTTACCAACGTTTCCGTCAGCATTTCCCTGCTGGAAGTAATAAACCTTGTTGTTCATTGTCCGCCAGCCGGTATACATCTGGCCTTTTTGACCGGCTTTCCCGCCCATCTGAAAATAATAGGTATTTTCTCCGAGCGTCCTCCAGCCCGTATACATCTTTCCGCGCTCTCCGGTTTCTCCGCCCATCTGGAAGTAATAGACCTTGTCGTTGATCGTGCGCTGCCCGGTATACATTTTACCGATATTTCCATCGGCATTCCCTTTCTGGAAGTAATAAACTTTGTTGTTCATCGTCCTCCAGCCCGTATACATCTGGCCCTTCTGACCAGTTTCTCCGCCCATTTGGAAGTAGTGAATATTTTTTCCAAGCGTACGCCAGCCGGTATACATCTTCCCGCGCTCTCCGGCGCCTCCGCCCATCTGGAAATAATAGACCCTGCCGTTCATCGTACGCCAGCCGGTATACATTCTGCCGATATTTCCATCGGCGTTCCCTTTCTGGAAGTAATAAACTTTGTTGTTCATCGTCCTCCAGCCCGTATACATCTTTCCGCGCTCTCCGGTCCCTCCACCGACCTGGAGATAATATGTATTGTTTCCGATCGTCTGCCAGCCGGTCCGCATCGCACCGGCATTTTTCCCCGACTTCTCAAAATAGTATCTTTTGTTAGATATATCCTGCCAGCCGGTGTTCATCTTCCCTTCAACCGAACCCGACTCTTCAAAATAATAAGTGTTACCGGCTATATTCTGCCAGCCGGTCCGCATCGCTCCTTTCACCCCCGGAGCCCCTGTCTCCGTCAGATAATAGGTACCGCTTTTGATCGTGATCCAGCCTGTTTTGAGTCTGCCCCTTGAATCAAAATAATACCAGTATTTACCGATCTCTTTCCATCCAGGCGAGGAATAGCTTCCATCTGAAAACCGATATCTGAGGTCACCGTTCGTCTCTGTGACCCATCCGGCTTTGACCCGTGCAGCCAATAAATCTTCCGGCTCTTCAGCAGCCTCCACTTCTTCATCTTCAGGGACCACCGTGACCTCCGGTTCCTGGGTTACTTCCGGCGTCTCCACCGCCTGTGGTTCCTGCGTGATGTCCGGCTCCTCTGTCACCTCCGGCTGGGCTGTGACAGACGGATCCGGTTCTCCCGTCACCTCCGGCTCCTGCCCTTGTTCATCATCCGCCTCGGGAAGCTCCGTTCCTTCCTGAGCCTGCTCATCACTCTCTCCCTGTTCCAGCGCTGCCCGACCGTTATCCTGTTCCCCGAACACCTGCTCGGGAACTGTCAAAACTGCCATACAAAAGATCAGTACGAATGCCAGAACACGTTTTACTCTGAGTTTATCATATCGTGGTGTCAAAATTAATTCCCCTCTCCCCAATCAGGATTATTTGTCTTTTTCTGACGTTTTGCAGTCTCTATTTTACGTTTATTATAAATAGATTACAATACCTTTTCAAAAAAATACAAAAGCAGATGATGGGAAATAATTCCAACCATCTGCTTCGATTCCTTTATTCAAAATATGGTTACACTAAATCTGCCAGAATCTCCGCAGCAGTTTTATCTGTATATCCATCCGGATCACTCAGCATTTTTGAACCGCTCAAATCCCAGCGGAAACGGTGAAGTCCTGCATAACCTGGGCCATACAAATATGGCGTGATATTGCATACAGGTGAGAGTTCCGGTTTATTAGCGGATGGCGATCTGAACTTTTTCATATATGTCTGTGCAAGTCTGATCGCCTCGCTGTTCTGATCGTTATCTGTTGTGACGGTTCCGCTGATCTGAACACCTGCCTGCGGCGTGCAGTGCAGGATGACGACACTGCTGTCACTGCACTGGCCAAGCACAATCCAGACATGTCCATTGTAACCGACCACGTCACCGGGTTTAAAAGAAGCCGAGGTCGTGCTGTCCACATAGCTTCCCCATCCCCTGTTTCCGTATAAACGCGGAGTGTCTCCGGATATTGTAGTGCAGTTCTGCTGGTTGCTCTTTGTATTCACCGTATTATAGACTGACCAGCCCACATAGCCGGAACAGTCAAACCCTTTCCCATAGTTTTTCGGGATATTACTTTCACTCGGGTCATACCTGTAACTTCTATTCTGAGAATCATAGAATTTTTTCCAGTTTGGGTTCACACCTTTTCGAAGCGCATCCCCGCCAGTATAGGCGTCATGTCCTCCACCCCAGATATACAGAGTCGTACCCACCGGCTTCAACGCATTGGCAAGAAATGACTTGAGAGTTTTCCCCTGTATGGCAGCACCGTTGGGGCCCAGCTCAATTCCATCAACCGTGGTATTGCGGTACATTTTACCGTCTGAGCCAAAATAGTACTTATTGCTTTCAATGTTCCTCCAGCCGGTATACATCTTGCCGATATTGCCATCAGCATTACCTTTCTGGAAGTAATAGACGTCACTGTTCAGCGTCCGCCAACCCGTATACATCTGACCCTTTTGACCGGCTTCTCCGCCCATCTGAAAATAATGGGTGTTTTTCCCGAGCGTCCGAAAACCAGTATACAGCCTTCCCCGCTCCCCGGCTGCCCCGCCTATCTGGAAATAATATCTTTTGCCATTCATCAGCCGCCAGCCTGTGTTCAGTTTGCCGGCGTTTCCATCGCCATTCCCCATCTGGAAATAAAAGACTCTGTTGTTCATCGTCCGCCAGCCTGTATACATCTTACCTCTCTGACCAGCTTCCCCGCCCATCTGGAAATAATAGGTGTTTTTTCCGAGCGTCCACCAGCCGGTATACAGCCTTCCCCGCTCCCCGGCTCCTCCGCCTATCTGGAAATAATAGGTGTTCTTTCCGATTGTCTGCCAGCCGGTCAGTACCTTCCCGGCATCTTCGCCTGACTCTTCAAAATAGAATCTCCTGTAGGATATGTTCTGCCAGCCGGTATACATCCTGCCCTCTACCGAACCCGACTCCTCGAAATAATATGTATTGCCGGATATATTCTGCCAGCCAGTCAGCATTGAGCCCTTTACTCCCGGGGCTCCTGTCTCCGTCAGATAATAGGTACCGCTCGGTATCGTGATCCAGCCTGTTTCAATTACGCCTCTCGAGTCAAAATAATACCAGTAACCACCGATTTCCTTCCAGCCCGGTGCCGAATAACTTCCATCCGGAAATCGATATTTAAGTTCTCCGTTCGTCTCCGTGACCCACCCCGCTTTGGCTCTTGCCGCCGTTAAGTCTTCCGGCTCTTTGGTCACTTCTTCCTCTTCAGGAACCACCGTAACTTCCGGCTCTGCCGTAACTTCCGGCGTCTCTGTAACCTGCGGTTCTTCCGTGATGTCCGGCTCCCCGGTAACAGACGGATCCGGTTGTCCCGTCACCTCCTGTCCATTTTCACTGTCCGTCTCAGGAAGCTCCGTTCTTTCCTGTTCCTCACTGCCTCCCTGTTCCGGCACTGCCTCTGTCTGACCGTCAGTCTGTGCTCCAAACGCCTGCACAGGAACTGTCAAACCCGTCATACAGAGGATTAACAAGATTGCCAGAATTGTTTTCCATCTTCTTATCAGATTTTGTACCATGATCCTCCCCCTTATTCTGCACCCTTCAACCTGCAAAATATTTCATCAGTCTAAATTTTTTAAGAAACTTTAACGTTATTATACAATTATTACATTTCTTTTACAATATTATATTTCAGTGTTTCTTATGACTATATTATTTTTTTATCATAATATTCTTCTTTTTTACCACAAATTTAATGATACTACGCACTTTTCAAACAGGCTTAAGAAACGGTTGACATTCATTTTCCCCCATGCTAACATAAATTCATAAATCAAATATGGAGTCTTGATAACTGACGGATAATTGTGGGTTACCACTGTGGAATCATGACTTCGCGCAAGCCGACCGTCTGGGCAACATTTGTAATAGCGATTACATGTGTTGTCCTTTTTTATAACAGTTAATAACATGTAGCAAAATACATAGCTGTACAGATAGCTGGATGCGCACAACACCACTCAGTGAAGTGAAAGGAGAAATTTTACTATGGGATTCAAATCAGACATTGAAATTGCTCAGGAGAGTACAATGACGCCAATTACCGAAATTGCAGCAAAAGCGGGGATTGACGACAAATACCTCGAACAATACGGTAAGTACAAAGCAAAAATTGACTACAATTTATTGCAGGAATCTGATGCACCCAACGGAAAGCTGGTCCTGGTAACCGCAATCAACCCGACACCCGCAGGAGAAGGCAAAACAACAACTACAGTGGGTCTTGCCGATGGTCTGCAGAAGCTCGGCAAAAATGTTATGGTCGCACTTCGCGAGCCATCTCTCGGACCGGTCTTTGGTGTGAAAGGCGGTGCCGCAGGCGGCGGATATGCACAGGTAGTCCCAATGGAAGATATCAATCTGCATTTCACAGGTGATTTTCATGCGATCGGAGCCGCCAATAATCTTCTGGCCGCTATGATTGACAACCATATTTTCCAGGGCAATGCGCTGAATATTGACCCGCGTAAAATAACCTGGAGAAGATGTGTGGATATGAATGACCGTCAGCTGCGTAATATCGTAAACGGCCTCGGCGGCAAGACAAACGGTATGCCGCGCGAAGACGGATATGATATCACAGTTGCGTCTGAGATCATGGCTGTTCTCTGTCTTGCCCGGGACATCGACGACTTAAAACAGCGTCTCTCCCGTATTATCGTCGGTTATACTTATGGTAGTGTTGCGGAGCAGAAACCGGTAACTGCAGGTGATCTGAATGCTCAGGGAGCTATGTGTGCACTTCTGAAAGATGCGTTGAAACCAAACCTGGTGCAGACTCTGGAACACGTTCCTGCTATCGTACACGGAGGTCCATTTGCCAATATCGCTCACGGCTGCAACTCCGTCATCGCAACCAAGATGGCACTGAAACTGGGTGATTACGCAATTACAGAGGCAGGATTCGGCGCTGACCTCGGAGCCGAGAAGTTTCTCGATATCAAATGTCGTATGGCGGGCCTGACACCTTCCGCTGTTGTCATTGTGGCAACCGTCCGCGCTCTGAAATATAATGGCGGTGTTCAGAAAGCGGATCTGAATAATGAAAACCTGGAAGCACTGGAAAAGGGCCTTCCAAATCTGCTCCAGCATGTTGGAAATATCAAAAACGTATACGGTCTTCCGTGTGTCGTCGCAATCAATGCATTCCCGACAGATACCAAGGCTGAGCTTGACCTTGTAGAGTCCAAATGCCGTGAACTCGGCGTTAACGTTGCTCTTTCGGAAGTATGGGCAAAAGGCGGCGAAGGCGGTGTCGCTCTCGCAAAAGAGGTCATTCGTCTTGTGGAGGAACCGAGTGAGTTCCACTATTCATATGAACTGGAAGGCAGTATCGAAGATAAACTGAACCAGATTGTTAAAAAGATTTACCATGGAAACGGTGCCGTCCTGACTGCCAATGCTCAGAAGCAGGCTCAGGAACTGGAGGCAATGGGCTTTGGAAACTGCCCGATCTGCGTTGCCAAAACACAGTACAGCTTTACCGACGACCAGAATAAGCTGGGGGCTCCTACGGATTTCGATGTCACTGTAAGAAACCTCAAGATTTCCGCCGGCGCAGGCTTTATCGTAGCACTGACGGGCGAAATCATGACGATGCCCGGTCTCCCGAAAGTTCCTGCGGCAGAACGCATTGACGTAGACAGTTCAGGAAAGATTTCCGGTCTGTTCTAACAGTACCACGACAACCACAAAAGGGTGTAGAAAATTCTACACCCTTTTATTTGTATTTTTAGGAGGTAATATTATGTTCCAATCTGCTTATTCTGACGTAGTGAAGGCAGGATGCAATAAATCAAATCTTCTGAAAAAAAATCCCTGGGGATATCTGATGGCTTCCGTAATTGCCGGAATGTTCATTGCATTCGGCAGCTTCGTATGTATGACGATCGGCGGTATACTGATCGCAGACAGCGCAGCTACCGCGAAACTGATCTCTTCCCTTTCCTTTGCGTCTGCACTCAGCCTTGTCGTGATGGCAGGCAGCGAGTTGTTTACCGGAAACAACTTCGTTATGGCATGTGCTTCTTTTTCTAAAAAGGTAAGCTGGTTTGAGACGATAAAACTGTGGATTATCTGTTACTTCGGCAACCTGATCGGGAGCTGGCTCGCAGTCATACTTTACCACCTGACAGGTCTCACTGAAAATGCTGATGTCTCTTCCTATTTTGCCACTGTTTCCGTCGCGAAACTGTCACTCAGCCCTCTTGAAATGATCACCCGCGGTATCCTGTGTAATATTCTTGTCTGTCTGGCCGTCTGGTGCAGTATCAAAATGCAGTCAGAGGCTGCCAAGCTTATCATGATCTTATGGTGTATCTTTCTTTTTATGATGTGCGGTTTTGAACACAGTATCGCAAATATGAGTATTATCGGTGTGGGGCTTCTGCATCCGCTTACAGGTGTGGCTACCATCTCTGTTAATTATTACATAACAGACCTGTTTTTTGTTACCCTTGGCAATATCATCGGCGGAGTCGCATTTGTTGCACTTCCCTATTACTGGATTTCAGCTAAAGACTGACTTTTCATAAGCCAGCGTATCGTATCCAATATGGTCGCATACAGGTCTCTTGGTTTATAGTTCAATTCTGAAGTGGCTTTATCATGGGTAAACCTTCCATTACTTGTCAGTGCATACAAAGAATATCGGGTATACAGTGGTCGTCTCTTCTTCAGTTTTGCAACACGGCAGATCAGTGGAACCGACGCTTTTGCAATCCAAAGCGGAAGCGTCGGTAATTTTCTGCCTCCAACAATACTCTTTACCATCTTGAGAACTTCTGTTACTTCATAGTACTGGTTGGACAGTATGTAGCATTCTCCCTTTCTGCCTTTCACCGCCGCCCGCAGGCATCCCCCCGCGACATCCCTGACATCTACAAAATCATAACCTCCATGTACACATGCCGGCAGTTTACCTCTGATATAATCATCCACCAGCTGGACAAGATGATTTCCCGATCCATTGTATGGTCCCAAAATCCCGGATGGGTGTACAATGACTGCATCCAGACCCAAATCCACTGCATTCATCACTGCCTGCGTCGCTTCCGCCTTCGTCTTGGCATATCCCCCCACTACCAGATCAGCCGAAAACTCCCTCACTTCCTTCAGGACGGCATATCTGTTGTGTTCTGGTATGGCATGTACAGAACTGACATAGACAAGCCTTTGTACTCTATGTTCAAGGCACAGTTCGATGACATGTTTTGTCCCCCCGACGTTGACCTGCTGCATCAGATCGGACGCCTCATCTGAGATATCCACAATACCAGCGGTATGAATAACTATTACATCCCTGTGCTTTATATCAGAAAACAGCGGCCGAAGGCTGTCTTTATACCGAATATCTCCCTCCGTATACCTGACTTTATCCCCCATCCAGGCAGGTTCACCGGGCAGGAGCAGCCCCCGTACCTTCTCTCCACGCTTTAACAGAGTGCGGATCAGTGTATTTCCCAGGTGCCCGGCCGCACCCGTTATGATATAGAGACGCTTCATAATAAACACCTCGCAATCTTTTTGAACAACTTGTTGATTATTTTTCTTGTTTGTATTATACTAAATTCAGATTATGAATACAATCATCAAATTTTCACTATATGTTGTATATCCTAACACTTTGCTATTTAATGTCTTTCATTTACTGTTAAGGAGAAATTTTATGGAAAACAGGAAAAACAATGCCGGTGATCACAGGGTCCGGGTGACTAAGATGCTGATCAGGAAGGCATTTATGGATCTGCTCCAAAAAAAACCTATTCAGAGTATCTCCATAACGGAACTCTGCTCAGCGGCCGGTATCAATCGAGGCACCTTTTATTCTCACTATTCCAATATCAATGATCTTTTGAAAAAAATAGAGACAGATATGATGCTGGATTTTAAAAATGCACTGAACCCTCTGCTTCAGTCAGAATCCGAACCGCTCACTCCCGCCAAAATAACGACCGGAATTTTTACATGCCTCAAGGAGAATGCAGATATCTGCACGGTAACACTGGGGGATTACGGGGATAAAGACTTTGTTCTGCGTCTCATCCATCTTGGATACGAGGTTTATCAGAAAACATATCCCCAGTTTTTTGCAGGGGCAACGCCAAGGCAACTGAAGTATTTCTATTCCTACACGAGCGCCGGATGTATCGGACTCCTCCGTCACTGGCTCGATGAAGATATGATCACCCCTCCTGACGAGGTGGCTGCCATGGCAGAACAATTTATGATGCACGGTGCTGCATTCTCACAGACCCAAAAAAAATGACGCAGCCAGTGCGTCATTTTTCTCCAGTTATTCATTTCTGATCGCTGCAAGCGGACTGAGCCGTGTTGCCCGTAACGCGGGGAAGAATCCGGCAATGATACCGACACAGATGGCAAAAACCAGTGCAAGCCCTGCAAGCCAGACAGGAATATAGGAAACACTCGCGTTTGAATTTCCTGTCATATACTCCCCAATCGCAGCCCCAAAGTGGTTTAGCGCCCATGAAATCAGATAGCTCAGGGCCAGACCGGCCATTCCTCCCAGAAAACCGATAAATGCGGCCTCCGCAAGAAACAACGTACGAATATTTGCAAGACTGCATCCCAGAACCTTGATAATGCCGATCTCTTTTGTCCGCTCATAGATGGACATCATCATGGTATTCGCAATTCCAATCGCAGCGACAAAAAGCGAAACTGCCCCGATACAGCCAAGAACGAGCTGAATGCTCTGGAATTGTTTTTGTTGTGATTGTACCCACTCCGCATTCCAGTTCGGGGTATAGCCAAGATTCTTAATCTCATTCTGAACAGATTCCGCATTTTCCATATCATCAATTTTTACGTATGCCTGACTGTAAAAAATTTCCTTATATGGCTTGCCGGATTTCGTTGTGGGCTGTCCCGGTATCGCTTTATTCCGAAATACCTTTTTCAGCTGTGTTTTCAGAGGGTTGATATCACAGTAAACACTGTAACTCTGTTCCGTATATGTATTGAGATCTCCTGCCAGGACACCCGCTGTCGGAAAAACATACTTTTTCGGCGCTGTCACCTGCTGTGTCCCGGAGTCACCGCCTTCGCCTCCTCCATCGGAATTCCCTCCTCCCGTACTGCCCATCTTGCTTGTCCAGTAGGCATCCGCATCAAGGATGTAATACATTGGACGCGTGAAATCAACATCAGGAAGCTCTCCGGAATCCCAGTATCCCTGTCCGGTCGATTCATTGCTGAAATTGTAAATAACCTGATTTCCATAGACAAACTGAAGGTTTTCGGCTCCTTCTTCCGGCAGACCCCCATTTGCAAATTCCAGCTTCATCTGTTCCAGGGCCTCCCGGCTCATCCCATATACATCGAGATAGCCGATATATCGGCCCTGCTTCGCCATCATGGAAAGATTCAGCACCGGTGAAACCAACTTCACATGCGGTATCGCCGCAATCTGCTCTATCGTCTCATCTGTGATCCTTTTCTGCTCCTGGGTCCCACTGTCTTCCGATTCTTCCTGTGCCATCGCAAACCCCATCATAGCAGAACCACCCTCATAGACCTGTATCGTCGTGAGCCCTCCGCTGTTCTCCATCTCATCCATCGTTGTCTTATTCAGCCCAAGTCCCAGGGATACCATAACTACAATCGATGCTGTTCCAATCACTACACCAAGAATAGTAAGAAATGTTCTAAGCTTTCTGCGCCACAGATTACTGCAGCTCATCTTTATCAGATCCCAAAATTTCATCTGCCCATTCCTTTTCTTTCTTATGTTTCCGTCTGACCAGCAGCACCGAGACTATGATCACAGCCACTGCGCCGGCGCCACCGAGAATCCACCACATCAGATGTCCACTTGACTGGCCTTCCTCCATGCCCTCCATCCCGAGGTCATCCATCGGCATTTCATCCATGGACATCGCAGGATTTACGAACACAATACAGCTGCTTTCAAAAGTTTCCTGATTTCCATCCTGGTCTTCATATTTCACCAGTAGCTTTACCGTCCCGTCTCCCGTACTCTCAGCTGCTCCCATCGCCATCATGTCGACAGTTCCTGTTGCTCCGGCATCCAGGTTTCCGACAAATGCCTCTGCATTTGCGATGGACGGATCCTCAATCCTCGCACTGACATTGTATAATTTCGTCTTTCCCAGATTATAGATTTCAAATGTCACATTTGTCTCTTCGCCCACGGAAATTGCTTCCGGCATAACTGTGACTCTGCTGAGTTCAAAACGTGCCCTCTGGCGTACCGGGATGGAAATACTTGCCTTCTCTTCAAACTGCTGTGCCGATTCGTCCTCATATTTCATTGCCGCCTCTACCGGATACGGCTTTTGTATCAGGTCAGTCCGTGCGGTCATCTCCAGTGACACTTCCTTTGAGCTGTTTTTCGGAATGCTCTCTATGTACAACGTGCTCGACCCGTCTGCGGGCAGAAACGCATCAGCCGCCGTCTCACCCTCTCCGGCCTGCGGCGTCTGCAGTGTAATAACCATATTGCCCACTGTCGTTTTTTTGGATGTATTTCTCACTTTCAGGGTCAGCCTGAATGTATCGCCTGCGTTGACCGCTCCCGGATCTGTCTGAAAGCCTTCAATGATCACACGGGGAGTACTTCCTTTTTTCTCATCTTTCTCATCCTCTGATGTGGAGGGAGTACCGCCTCCGTCAGTGTAACCTCCGCCGTCGTAGACGCCCCCGCCATCATCCCCTTCCGGATCCATCACTGGCGGTTCCTCCTCCGGTGGCTCCTCCACAGGCTCTTCCTTCGCGATCGTCCTGACGTAAATGTATCTGCTGGCTTCCATGTCCCTGACAACTTCAGCTCCATCTTCCAGTACAGTCATCTGATATGAAAAAACAAAATTTATTTTTTTATATCCGGATGAAACATCTTCCCGGGTTTTTAATTTGAATACAACCTTATCTGGGTTGCCCTGCTTGACTAAATCAAGTGTTTCAAACACGTTGGTCTTTGTAATTTCAAATGGATAATCACTAGTATTTTCTTCCTGAAGAAGCGTAACTCTGACATTCATAATATCTGCTGATTCCTGGTTTATGAACGGTACTATGACCTCCGCCTCTTTTTTTGCCTCACACTGCGGTGCATCTGCTGTCCTGTCAATCAGTATCTTCCCTTCCTGCTCTGTCCCCTCTGCCCATACCACCGCCGGAAGTACCATCAGCAGGCATAACATGAATAACCCGGCTGCTTTCATCTTTTTCATCCTTTTTTACCCTCTCTCATGTTTTCAATCTTTACAATCTTCCCGTCAATAATGTGGAAAATACGGTCAGCAAAACTTGCAAGATGATTGTCATGCGTTACCATGACCAATGTCTTTTTCTGTTTGCGCACCACATCCTGCATCAGTCTCATGACGTCTGCAGATGTGTTGGAATCCAGGTTTCCAGTCGGTTCGTCCGCAAATATGATCGCCGGATCGACCACCAGTGCTCTGGCCACGCCTACCCTCTGCTGCTGCCCACCGGACATCTGCATCGGCTTGTGAAACAAATGGTCGGACAATCCGACTGTCTTCAACAGCTGTGCAGCCCTCTTCAGTCTGATTCTTTTTCTGATACCGCGAAAGCTCAGTGGAAGTGCTACATTTTCAAGGGCATTCATCGTCGGCAGCAGGTTGAATGACTGAAAAATAAACCCAATCCGCTCTCTTCTGAAACGTACCAGTTCATTTTCATTCAGTTTCTCCATATGCTTTCCCTGAATGATCACTTCCCCTTTCGTCGGTTTCTCCAGCCCTGCCAGCATATTGAGAAGTGTTGATTTACCGGACCCTGATGTACCGACAATAGCACAAAATTCTCCGGGGAAAATTTCCATATCCACTCCGTTTAGCGCTCTCACCTGTGTCTCACCCACCCGGTAAATCTTATACAGATTTTTTACTGAGATGACAGGTTTTTCCGTACTTTCCATACTCATCGGCTCCCCTTGTATATTCATGCTCCCATTATCTCCTATAAACAGCTTAAGGTCAATAAATTATATGTAAAGTTTAGAAATTTGAAAAAGATTTAAGAAACAGGAAAAAGGCATCGGACATATGTCCAACACCTTTCCCTGTTTTGGAGATGATACAACGAATATGTATAATTCTTATATCTACAAAATTATGCTTTTCTTGCGTTCTTTCTCATATCCATCGCAACCGCTCCGACGATGATGAGGCCCTTGATGATATTACTGAAGTTGTCATTCACTCCGATCAGTACCAGGCCGTTGTTGATCACTCCCAGGATCAGGATACCGCACAGCACTCCCGTCACGCGGCAGATTCCTCCCGTATGGGATGTCCCACCGACTGTCGCCGCCGCGATCGCATCCAGCTCGTAGTTCAAACCGGAGTTTGCAGGGTCCGCTGATCCCGCACGCCCTGCCAGCAGGATTCCGCCCAGGGCTGCACAGGCGCCGCACCATACGTATGTCAGCACCAGGTTTCTCTCTACGTTGATACCCGCTACACGCGCCGCCTGGTCATTTCCCCCGATCGCATATAAGCTCTTTCCGAATCGGGTCTGCCCAAGGATAAAGGCTGCGATCCCGAAGACGATCAGAAATACCACGATGATGATCGGGATCGGCCCGATCTTCCCGCTTCCCAGCAGGCGGTAGCCGTCCGACAGGTTCGATACCGGGCGCGTCGTGAAGATCTTCGCCGCCGCACGGCAGATCAGCTGGCCGCCCAGCGTCGCGATGAATGCCGGCATCTTCGTGTACGCAATCAGCGCACCCTGGATCGCACCGATGGCGATACCCATTACCATGCCCAGCAGGATTGCCACAATCGCCGGTACCTGCACGCCGAAGTTTGCCAGCGCTTTTGTCGCCAGGTCCACCGGCTGTACCAGCGCACCGGTCACACACGCGATCAGCGCCGCGGATGCCCCGATCGACAGGTCGATGCCTCGCGTCAGGATCGCAAATGCCACACCGAACGCCATGATCCCCTTGATGGACTCGCCCGTCAGCAGGGTCCGCAGGTTGGCAATCGTTAAGAATTTCGGGTTGATGATACTTACAAGGATGACCAGGACGATCAGCACGATCCAGATCATATTATCAGATAAGCGTTTCTTTGTTTTCGCGTTCATTTGGTTGCCCCCTTCTAATTCGCTTTCGCTTCCCCTTCATGGGAAGTCGCATATTTCATGATCAATTCCTGTGAGAATTCCGAACGGTCCAGGATTCCGCTCACGTGCCCTTCGTGCATCACCACCATGCGGTCCGCCACTCCCATGACTTCCGGCATCTCCGATGATACCACGATGATCGCTTTCCCCTGGCCTGCCAGTTCCGACAGCAGGGCATGGATCTCGGACTTCGCCCCGACATCGATCCCTCGTGTCGGCTCATCCACGATCAGCACATCCGGGTTCGTCAGCAGCCATCTGCCGACCAGCACTTTCTGCTGGTTCCCTCCGGACAGGTTCTGGATAGGGGTTTCCATCGTCGGGGTTTTCACCCGGATCTTATCTATGTACGTCTGCGCGTCCTCGCGCATCTTCTTCGCATTCAGCGGCATCCCGTACGCCTTCAGGTTCAGGTTTGCCATGACCATGTTCTCACGCACGCTCAACAGCCCCACGATCCCGTTCCCGCGCCGGTCCTCCGTCAGCAGGCTGATATGGTTCTCAATCGCATCCTTCGGGCTTTTGATCTCCAGCTCTTTCCCGTCCTTTACAATCTTTCCCGACGTCTTGTGCCGCATCCCGAAGATCGTCTCCATCGTCTCCGTCCGGCCTGCTCCCACAAGCCCTGCGAATCCCAGGATCTCTCCCTTCCTCAGCTCAAACGATACGTGCTGTACCAGCCGGCCTGCGCACAGGTCCTCCACCTTCAGCACCACATCCCCGATCGGGCACTCCGTCTTCGGGAACATATCCGTGATCTCGCGCCCTACCATCAGCTGGATCAGCTTGTCCTGCGTCAGGTTCTCCGCCCGGTCCGTCGCGATGTACTCCCCGTCACGGTACACCGTGATGTCATCACTGATCCGGAAGATCTCGTCCATCTTATGCGAAATATAAACTATGGCCACGCCTTTTTCTTTCAAGTCTGCAATTATCTGAAACAGGTCCTCAACCTCTGACTCCGTCAGCGCCGAGGTCGGCTCATCCATGATTACGATCGATGAATCATAGGATACCGCCTTTACAATTTCAACCATCTGCATTTTTGCGACGGTCAGGTCTTTCATCTTATCATGCGGGTCTATGTCAAGGCCCATGCGCGAAAACAGTTCCACGCAGTCGTCATACATCTTCCTGTGGTCGGTCAGGATCCCTTTTTTCGGTTCCCTGCCAAGCCATACGTTGTCACACACGGAGCGCTCATACACCGGGGAGAGTTCCTGGTGGATCATCGAGATCCCGGCGTCCAGTGCCTCCTGTGTGGACTTAAAGCTGACTTCTTTTCCTTTATAGAGAATCTTTCCTGATGTTACCGGCTGGATGCCGATCAGGCATTTCATCAATGTGGATTTTCCGGCACCATTCTCGCCCATCAGCGTATGAACGGTTCCCGGGCGTACTTTTAACTGAACGCCCTTCAATGCGCGAACTCCAGGGAATTCTTTTACGATATCATGCATCTCCAGAACATATTCTTCACTCAAACCCATTCACCTCAGTCCTAATTTTTATGTTTATAGGTGCCGGCCTAAGGCCGGCACCTATAATCAAATTCAACAATTACCTGATCAACCGAATCAGTCGTAATCAGCTACGTTATCAGGAGTAACCGGCTCGAATGGTACCCACATGATATTTCCAGTTTCATCCAGTTCATAATCTGTACCTTCATTCAGTGCAGTTCCGGAAACCAGGTTCGCTGCTGCTTTAAGCGCGCCGTATCCCTGTCCGTTCGCATCCTGGAATACTGTCATAGCCAGTGTACCGTCTTTTACAGCCTGACGTCCGTCTACTGTAGCGTCAATACCTACAACAGGAACTGTAGTCGGGTCGATCCCCTGATCTTTCAGAGCTTCGATGGCACCGAGTGCCATTGCATCGTTATTAGCAATGATACAGTCATATTCGATTGTTGTCAGCAGCGGAGTGATCATATCCTGTGCTGTTGCACGGTCGAAATCTGCTGCCAGCGGAGCTGTTGCCTCTTCAGCTTTGATTCCGTTGTCTTCAAATGCCTGCAGACAGGAAGCTGTACGCTGTGTTGTGGAAACGTTACCGATTGTACCATTTAACAGGATGTATTTGATAGAATCTTTACCTTCTGCCTTGAATTTCTCAGAAAGGAAATCACCCTGATATTTACCTGACATCATCTCGTCAGAACCTACATATACCACGTTCTCGTTCAGAACAGCTTCTGTATCAACAGGCGGCCTGTTAACGAATACGACTTTCATATCACCGGCAGCTTCTACGATCTGCGGGCATGTCTCCGGGTCAACCGGGTTGACAATGATTGCTTTCTGTCCGTCGTTCCTTGCTGTCTCAACGAACTGGAGCAGTTTACTTGTATCGGACTGTGCATCCTGGGTAGTCAGGTTAATTCCCATTTCATCTGCTGCAGCGATTGCACCTGCCTCCAGTGTGGAAAGGAACTCATCACGCAGTGCCATAATCATTGTGATATTTCCAACTTCACTGTCACCGGCATCTGCTGAATCATCAGCCGCGTCTGCATCGTCAGATCCGCCTTCATCAGACGCTGTGTCTTCTTTTGCTGTGTTGGATGATGAATCATCTTTTCCGCCGCATCCGGCAAGTGTGCCGATTGCCAGCAGACCTACCAGGATTCCTGCTATTACTCTTCTCTTCATTGAAATTCTCCTCCTATAGCTTCCTTTACTCTAACTCTTTGCCTTTGACTGCCAGTTCCTACACCCAATGCAGTCACTCTGACCTCCGTTATCAGTAATTCCTCCTGTTCTTTTCTTCCTACTTGTCCAAGAACTTAGGAGGACCCGGGTCCTGATTCAAGGTCCGTTCACGAGTCTTTTTCATTATATCGTCCCTTGTTCATTTTGTCAATTTTAATTTCATATTTTTCTCAATCTTTGTACATAATTTATTCACATTTATTCCCGGGGATGTTTCTTGTGACAAAAAATTACATTTTTCCCAAACAGGTATTCATCGTTTTATACAATTTTATATTTTAAGTGTTATGTCTTTATTATTGAATTTGTTCATATACCGTTCATATTTTTTTCTTAACAAACAAAAACAGCAGGACTTCAAATTATCCTGAAATCCTGCTGTTTTACGGTACTTTTCCTGCTGTTCATTTCATATTTGAAAAACGTTCCACAGCCTTCGCAAAGCTGGCAATCGTCTTTTCCACATCCCCATGTTCAATGCCGTCACGTACACAGTGCTGCAGATGCCCTTCCAATACTACCTGACCGGCCTTGTGCAGTGCCGATTTTGCCGCATTGATCTGCATCAGAATGTCTTCACACGGAATATCCTCATCGATCATCCGGTCAATCGCCTGTATCTGCCCTACTATTTTCTTCAGCCTCCGGTGCAGATTATCCGAATCCATACACTGTCTCATCCATATCCTCCTTCGCATATTTAAACTGTTATTGTCAATTCAAATCTGTCCAGCATTTCTTTTTATAACGCAAACACTCTCGTTGCAATTGAAAAATATGCAATCACAGAGCAGGTATCTACAATTGTCGTGATCAGAGGCGCCGCCATGATCGCCGGGTCAAGATGTATCTTTCCGGCCAGCAGCGGCAGTACACATCCGATCAGCTTTGCAACGATCACAGTCGCAATCAGGGACATGCCAATCACAAGAGCCATCTGCAGATCATGATACACCAGCATGATCCTCACTGCATTGGCTGCCGCGAGCACCACGCTCACCAGCAGTGAGATTCTCAGTTCTTTAAACATTACTCTGAAAATATCCTTAAACTCAATTTCATGGAGTGCGATACCACGTATGATCAGCGTAGAACTCTGCGAACCACAGTTTCCCCCGGTGTCCATCAGCATGGGAATAAACGAAACAAGAAGGGGAATTGCGGCAAATGCATTCTCATACCGCGTAATGATCGCGCCTGTCACCGTCGACGAGAGCATGAGGACCAGCAGCCATACGATTCTGTTTTTGGCATGCGCGAGAACCGGCGTCTCAAAATACGTCCTTTCACTTGGACTCATGGCAGCCATCTTGGTAATATCTTCCGTTGCTTCATCTTCCATGACATCTATTGCATCGTCTACCGTGACAATCCCGACCATGAATTCATCTTTGTCAACAACCGGAATCGCCAGCAGGTCATATTTTGTAAAAAGCCTGGCAACCTCTTCCTGGTCATCGTGGGTACTCACGGATATGATTTCTGTCTCCATCAGATTTTCAATCAGCATATCATCTTCCGAGGTCATCAGATCTTTTGCAGTTACAATTCCGATAAGTTTTCTTTTCTCAAGAACATAACACGTATAGATCGTTTCCCTGTGAATCCCCACCTGTTTGATGTGCGCCATCGCCTGCGCAACCGTTGTATGTTTCCTTAAGTCCACATACTCCGTCGTCATGATACTTCCCGCACTGTCATCCGGGTAATTTAACAGCTGATTGATCAGGCTCCTTTTCTGAACCGTCACCGTATCAAGGATACGGGTTACCAGATTCGCCGGAAGATCTTCCAGAATATCCACGGTATCATCCATATAGAGGTCATCCAGAATTTCCCTCAGCTCTTTCTCTGTCAGCATCTCGACGAGATACGTCTGCATGGAGTGGTTCATATTGCTGAAAACATCTGCAGCCTTTTCTTTTGGGATCAGACGAAATGTAATCGTAAGTTCCTTATCTTCAAGCTCCGACAGCAGTGAGGCAATATCCACTGCGTTCATGACATTCAAAACGCTTCTTACAGCTTTGAATTCTCTCTGCCGTAAGAGTTCCATAAAAATCTCTCTGTTCATTTTTTCTTCTCCTTTTCACTGAAATAATACACGATCGATAACTGGCACCAGCATCCATTGCACTCACCTGCCTTTCCATATAAGATAATAAGCTCATCAATGCCATAGTTGATGAGCTCCTTCAATTCTTCTATATTTTATCCTCTTCGCGGTTATGTGTCAATGGGCGGCCGCATTAATTGCGTCCGCCCATCTGACAATTTTTTATTTTATACCATATCTCAGGACATAAAAGGCAAATACGCATCGAGCACGGCTTTGTCTTTTTCCACCACATACGTGCTTCCGCGCCGTTCCTTTACATCCTCAGCCATGCTGACAAGAAGCAGCGGCTGTTGTGTGTCTGCCTGTGCAGTAAATACCGCGAACCACCCAAGTTCCGTTCCACTTTGATCCTCTTTGGAAGCCTTAATCTCAGCGGTGCCTGTTTTCCCCGCAAGACGAATATCTTCGCGATGTGCCGCATACCCGGTTCCTTCCGGAGAGTTCACCACCAGTTCAAGGGCTGATTTCACAGTATTCGCCGCATCCCTGGTAAACGCCTGCGGTATCCAGGTCTCCGGCTGTATATCTTCCTGATACCGCAGACAAGGTTTTATGACACTTCCCTCATTGACGAATGCCGTATAAAGCGCAGCCATATGCAACGGATTCACAAGCATCTCTCCCTGTCCGTAACCGCTGTCTGCCAGTTGTATTTCCGTATCAATCTCACCTTCATTTGCATACTGTGACTGACTCATTTTAATTTCAAAAGGTATCTCCTTGCCAAAGCCCAGCCTGTCAAATTCACTCATCAGGCTGCCCGCTTTGATCTTCAGTGCCGCCTTTGCGAAATAAATATTATCCGAATAGATCAGTGCATTTTCAAGTGTTGCCGGCTCATAGTCATGCAGTGTCGTAACATGATAGTCACCCCAGCCGGCATCTTTCTGCCAGCTGAGTCCTGATCGTCCAAAATCTTCTTCGGCAGTGAATGCCCCCGTCGTAAGCCCTGTGGATGCGATCACCGGCTTCAGTGACGAACCCGGGCACCATGTTTGCCTGAACCGGTTATACATTGGCTTTTTCTCGTCATTGTTGAGCAGATCCCACTGTTCGGATGACATGCCAAGGATAAAATCATTGCTGTCAAAGGACGGGGTACTGACGAGCGCCAGAACCTCGCCGGTATAAGGATTCATCGCTACAGAACAGCTCTCGTCCTCTGCAAACTGTGTATATAAAAGCTGCTGCAGTTTGGCATCGATGGTCAGAGTAATGTCCTCGCCATCCTGCTTCGGCACAGAAGCAAGAACATATACTTCTTCACCAGCCTCATCCACCATGGAGATTTTCTTTCCATCTGTTCCCTTCAGTTCTTTCTCATACAGCCCTTCCATACCGCTGCGTCCGATGACACTGCTGCTGCTGTATCCTTCCCCCTCATGCTCCTCAAGATCCTCCGCCGTCACATTCTGCACATAACCTGTCAGATGGGACGCAGCTTCTCCATATGGGTAGGTACGCACGGATACGTCTGTCACCATCACTCCCGGTATCCCCAGCAATTCTTCCAGAAGTGCCGACTTTTGCTGCGCTGACTCACTCGGTTCATCCGTCATCAACTCCGTATCACCGAGTTTCTCTATATTCCTGATCGGCACCATAGAGTCATCCTTCACCCAGGCTGCTCCCAATTTTGTTTCAATACTCTCCGCCGTAACGTCCAAAAGCCCTGCCAGCTTTTCTATATCCGCGTCCGGATTTTCACTCATCTTACCGGGAACGAGTCCGACGGAAGACGCCGTGCCGGGTCCCGCCAGCATTTTCCCATTTCTGTCCAGTACCCTTCCTCTGGCAGCAGCATCCGTAGATACCCTGATTTTATCGGAGTGTGTCATCTGAGGAAAAATAATGCTGTCACTCCAGGAAAGTGCATATCCTTTTTCTTTGTCCTTAACAAAGACCGCCTGATTATCAAAACTGATTTCACCGGCAACGCTGTCCATCTCCGTGTGGTAAGAGACCGTGATCTCTGTCTTCCCTGTCTTTTCCGTACCGCTTACTTCAGTCTGAAAATTTTCAGCCTCGATCCCCTCATATATATTCTGATGCCGTTCAAGAAATTCTTCTTTCCCGACACGTTTCTGACTCTCCGTATCCAGCATCTCATACATGGAGCTGTAATCTCCCTGCCTGACATATTCCATGTACTGTGCAAGCAGCATATCCGGCTGTTTATCAGCCCTTTTCCCCCTCAGAAATAACAGAACTGCTCCCGCGATGAGCACAATTGCCAGACCGCATATCACACCGGCCAGCACTCCTTTTTTCAATTTCCTGCCCTTCATAATTACTGCTCCTCCAAATACTCTTCAAGTGTAATTCCCCGGCTCATGATCTGATATGCAGCATACTTGCCCACATATCTGAAATGCCACGGTTCATAGATCACACCGGTTATCTCTGTTTTATCTTCCGGATACCGAAGGATAAAACCATAGTCTGCACAGTTGTTGAGCAGCCACCGATATTCCGGTGTCTCCTCCTGTTCCTTCTCCAGCTCCTGATAGTCTTCGGAGACAATGTCAGCCGCAAGCCCCAGTCCGTGTTCACTGTGTCTTGCGTATGAAACATGCCTGCGTGCCTCGGTCTCTGCTTCCTCCTGGCTCATGCCTTCTTTCTCCATATGATACAGCACCTGCTCCTCAAAAAGTTCTTCCTGCCTCTCCTCTGACCGGTAAGCTGAACACACCACTGGCGACAGTCCCTGTGACCTGGCCGCCTCAAGCATACCCTGCAGCGCCCCCACCGCCCGCATGTCAAACTGCTGTCCATCTCCCAGATCTGTCAGCAGAAGCTCGTAATCATCCGGCATCGGATGATCTGCGTTCAGCAGAATCAGTTTCCAGTCTTTTTTATCAATCACTCCCACCGGTTCCGCAATATCCTGATCTGCACTTTCAGTAGATTCTGTATCTGCCTTTCCTGCTGCAGGCTCCGGTTTCACCTCCGCCTGGTCTGTGTTAGCCCGCCCCTCATCAAAAGCCTCTTCCATGTAAGCCGTCCATGCTGACACACATGTCACATACCCCACAGCAGCGAGATTGTGCATGAGATACACCAGCAGAAGAACCGCTGTACTCAAAATCAGAGACCGGATAAACCGATTTCGTCCCGCCCGCTTTTTCATCCTCTGTTTTGCACCTCCGTTACTGTCCCCCAGGATTTTCCGGCGTATCAGAATCACATCACCCTTTTTCTACAGCAACGTTTCTTCCCACTGCGACTCCTTAAAGCCCACCAGCACTGTCTGACCGGTGATAACCAGCGGCCGCTTTACCAGCATTCCATCCGATGCCAGCAGCTGATACTGCTCGTCCTCACTCATCGTGGGAAGTTTTTCTTTCAGTTTCATGTCTTTGTATCGCAATCCGCTTGTATTGAAAAAACGTTTCAGTGGCAGACCACTTTTCTCATGCCAGCATTTCAGCTCTTCCACCGTTGGATTCTCTGTTTTGATTTCCCTGTCCTCATACGAAATTCCATGGTCATCCAGCCATTTTTTTGCCTTTTTACAGGTACCGCATTTTGAATAACATAATAAAAGCATTGTTTTCTCCTTTCAGTCTGCGAATAAAAGTTCGCCTTCCTCATTAAAATCTACGGTCCGATAATCTGCTATAACGGGAACATCCCATTCCCTGCGCAGCAGTTCTCTGCCCTCTTTTCCCTCACCGATTCCTATAATTTCTGAAATTCCCGCATTCCTGGCCGACAAAATTCCTGCCGGTGCATCTTCAAACACAACACACTTTGATGGATCACACTGAATGCGTGCTGCGGCTCTGATATAGATATCGGGTGCCGGTTTTCCTGCGAATGTACCGTCATGATAGATAAAGTTTTGATCACTGAACCATCGGTCCAGATGTAACGTATCAAAATAAAAATCAACATTCGGACGCTGAGAGCTGGTAGCCACCGCATATGGGATATGCCTGTTCTTCATCTTGTCAAACATTTCCCTGGCCCCATCGGCCAGTCTGAAATTCTCACCCTGCTTCAGACACATTTTTCTGTAGATGACTTCCTTTTCTTCACCCAGACGTTCTGCTTGTTCTTTTGAGAATTTTTTTCCGAAGAAATACTCCAGAATAATGTCATTATTTTTTCCATGTACATTTTTCAGAAATTCTTCGTCCGATATTTCTTTCCCTCCTTTTTCCCTGATCAGCGTTCTCCATGCCGCCTCATTGAATACCGAGTCAAAGATCAGTGTGCCATTAAAATCAAAGATATATCCCTTCATCCTGGTACTCCTTTCTGTCTGGCGTTCTGCAGACGCTCATTGAACTGCTCATAAAAATCTTCTGTTGTATGATAAGCTCTGAGATAAAATTCCTGCAGCACATACAGGCTGGTCGCCCTTATCAGTTCCTGATCATCTGTTTGTTTTACGTTTTCCTGCTGTTCTTTCAGGAAATAATGCCAGTCTGTGATAAACTGTTCGTTTCTTTTCACATCAGGGGTATCGATCCATTTTTTCACTTTTACCTTTCCCCTGTTTTCCTTCCTGCATTCCCTGATCTGCAGGAAATACTGAAAAGTATTGTCTTCATAAATTCTTCCCAGCGGAAAGATCCTGCAGATCCCCGGCCGGAATGCATGGACCCTGCATCTTCCCCCGTTATCCAGAAAAACGCAGGTTTCGCTGTCACCGTCCATTTTCAGGTTCGGCAGAATCACGCCATCCACAATATTTAATTCAATTACCTGATCGATCATCCCTTCAAATGACAGGTTCAATCCTGCGGACATCCGAAAAATATCAAGGGGATCCAGCACAATTGAGTTTCCCATCCCGCGGCAGCAGGCCGAACAGCCTTCACAGTCCCTGCAGTCAGCTTTAACCATATCATTCAGGCCATACAGTCTTCCGTCAGAAATTTCTTTTAAATCAATATTTCTCTCCATGATCTTTTCCTCTTTTTCAGTCAAACTGTACCTGCCACTGCGGATCTGCAGCGGCTTCAAAACACATCCTAATCTGTTCCATGCTGTTTTTTTCCGCCGCCAGCTCCGGTATCTCACTCAGTGGAAAAAACCGGCTCTCCGTGGTTTCCATATTTTCCTGAAACTCACCGCCCAGGGCCTCACACAGTACAAATACTTTGCAGACACCATGTATGTATTCGGGTATATTATGTTTTCTCCTGTCCTGTACGGCAATCAGTCTTACCGCCCGGACATCAAGTCCCGCCTCTTCTTTTACTTCTTTGACCGTATTGCTGCCGACAGACTGGTCAACATCGACCCAGCCGCCCGGAAGGGACCATGTCCCTTTTTTCTCCCTGACAAGCAATATCTTTCCGTTCTCAAAAACTGCCGCACGTGTATCGAGTTTCGGTGTCTGATACCCGGTCTCACCACAGAACAGGTTTTTCACCTGCCGGAGAGGCATCCCACTCCCGGCGCCTGCCATCTCCGCGGCTATTTCCCGAATTCTCTTAAAGCGCTCAATATCAAACTCATTTTTAGAGTATGCCAGACCACACTGCGCCAGAAACTGCAGCTCTCTCACCCATTCGATCCAGCGTTTATCTTCATTCATATTATAATAGCCTGCTTTCTTTCTCTAAGATTTAACCTCTTCCATCATAACAATACCGGGGGGAAAAGTAAAGAACCCGAGTTCACATTGAACCCGGGTTCTCCCATCAGTTATATCTTTATGAAAATTCGTGGCTGTTCAGGACGGCGCATCTTCTTGACCGAAAAAGTCGGTCAAGAAGCATCGGATGTTCATCCGATGCGGGAATTGGTGCTGAAAGCGACTTACAGGCAAGCTTGACGCAGCTTTCTGCACCAATTCCCACGCCGTCCTGAACTGTTACGAAAATTCTATCTCCGTCTGATACAGTGCTTTCTCCGGAAGCAGATATGCGTTATCTCCCTTACATTCATCCATATACGTGATATAATCGACAACATATACGCTCACTTTGCTGGTGTCCCGGCCGTGTGTGGAATAAACTTCCACAATATCTCCCTGCGATTCCAGCAGTTCCCCGTCTGCATCACAGATTGCTACGATATAGTCCGCAGGGCTTGCACCTTCCGGAATGATTGCATCTGCCTTTATCTCATATGCGGTCCTGGTGACCGCAGAGATTCCCACGCCTGCTTCATTCGTTTCATCAACTGTGACTGTCGTAGTCGAGGAATTGTCCAGCACAACATCGAAGTTAAATTCCCATTCTCCCTCATAGTGCTTCTGATCCGTAACCGGAATAGTGAGTGTCTCGCCGGGATTATCCGGGTCGTTGACTGTCTGCGTTGTGGAAGCGGTTGACAGATCTGAAAATATATCTGAGATCCGCAGCGTATAGCCAAACTGATCCGGTACTTCAATATAGCCGCCCGCACCGTCGGCAAGATACTCAAGGTCCATACGGATAATACCCGCAAACGTCTGATTATCCTCAAACTGTCCCTCAATGTAATACGGTGTTATCATTCCGTTTTCAGTGGTACACTCGACGACCCCGAGTCCTGCCTCAGAAAAATCGAATCCCACGGAGGTCGTCAGCTCCAGTCTGTCATAATCCAGCTGATACCCTTCCATATTCTGCGTGCGTATAAAATCATCCGGGAAGCCCTCTTCATTTTCGATACTGACTGCGAGATACAGCGCCATGCTGTCATAGTACGCTTCCGAGACCGTAACGGTGATTCCATTAGAGGTCTGAACATATTGACTGTCCTCTTCGTTCCCTTCGGTGACCAGACTCTGGGCATGACTGCTGTAATCACCTTTATACGTCACGTCCTCCTCCACTGTCTGGAAAATCCGCCCGATCAGCGGTATCTTTTCCGCCAGAACCGGGTTGCTGACAAAGACCGCACATGCTACCGCCGCCACTGCTGCTGTTCCAGTAATTCCTGTCAGCATCTTTCTGAATGAACGCTTTTTATATCCCGTTTTTGCTGACCTTATTTTCTGGTAAGCTTCCTCCATGCTGCGATCGATCACCGCTGATTGTGCCGGTTCCTGCCCCAATACTCTTTTCATAGTTTCTTCTGAATATTTCATATAACTGCTGCCTCCAATCCTAACGTGTAAAAGCCCTGATGGTTCCCTCTGCCTGCAACTCCTGCCTGATGATCTCTTTTCCCCGATGAAGCCTGCTTTTTACTGTATTCTCCTTCATCTCCATAATCAGCGCAATTTCTTTTGTCGTAAATTCCTCACCGTAATACAGCTGAAAAATAATTCTGCTGTCCTCCGGAAGGCTGCTGATCATATCACGGAACTCCTGCCCCGCAAAATCATCTTCCCAGACTCCGCTTAATGGTATTTCTTCCATCACAAGGCTCCTCTGATAGCTGTTGTACATCCTGTTACAGTTATTGATAAGAATCCGTATCAACCACGTTTTGAAATATTTTGCATTTTTTAATTCTTTTAAATGTTCAAATGCATCCAACACCGTCTGCTGCATTACATCAGCCACATCTTCTTCACTTTTGAAGAAGCCAAATGCGACCCGTTCCATCGCTTTTTTATGTTCTTCCATCAACTCAACGAATGCATCCGCATCTCCGCGCTGGGCACGTTTTACCCGCAATGTCATATTAACCTCCGTATCGCCCGGCCGGGGCAGTTTATCCTGTAGTGCGTTTTTAACCGCCTTACACTTATTAGATAGACCAGGCACGTGTTTCGTTGCATTAAAATGATTTTTGGCAGCTTGTTTTTATGACCAGTACATGATGGCGTTTTTGAGGAATTCGGCGCATCCTGGAATTTCTTTATCATAATAAATGTGAAACCTCTCGTCAGCCACGTACATATTGGCCAGTCCTCTATGCATCTGACTCGTATATCGTGGAGTCGTCATCTCAAGCCACTCCCTGTGCAGCAGTACAATCCGGCGTCCTTCTTCACTGTCATGCATTGTCCCCGCACGGACTGCTTCTTCCAATCCGTCCAGGATCTCCTGCTCCAGTTTCCGGAACTGTTCATAATCCTCAGGCGTCATCTGCAGCATTTTGCGGTTTGATTCATCCATCCGCTTATCCCCGTATCTCTCCCTTACTTCCTGTCCGTATCTTTTTTCATTTTTTTCTATCATATCCTGTTTAAATGCTTCAAATCTTTCGCAATCACTCATTGTTATTTCTCCTTTCATCGATGCTATCGTGCGTTCCACGGCAGATATCACACCTTCGATTTTCATCCTCTGGTGTTTCAGATCCTCCAGATGCTCATTCAGGGCCCCCATAATATCAAAATCATGGTTATACAGGACATCCGCAATCTTTTCGAGGCAGAATCCGCGCTGCCTGTAAAACAGAATCTGCTGCAGCAGCTCCAGTTCTTTCGGACCGTAATACCGGTAACCGGCTTCGCTTGTCCGTGAAGGCTTTAGCAGGCCAATTTCATCATAATATCGCAGGGTACGTGCACTTACACCTGCTATTTTTGATAATTCTTTAATACTGTACTCCATATGATTACCTCCCGAGCTTCCTGCCGTACACTAAGTATAGAGGTTTCCGCAACGTCAAAGTCAAGTGTTTATTTGACGATTTTCACAGCATCATATAATATTATATCAGTAATAGTTGAGACGACGGGAAAACCTCTTGTCCGAACTGTTACTGTATCAGGATTTGGTATCATCAAAAAAAGGGGGAATTACAGTTGGAACTTCAGGAAATTGACGAACAGAAGCGAAATGAAAAATTTATACGTATGACACAGATGCCGATTCAGAAAATCATTCCCAGAATGGCAGTACCGACAATCATCAGCATGCTGATCTCATCCTTTTATAATATGGTGGATACGATCTATGTCGGTCATCTTGACAATACCGAATCCTCGGCAGCCGTGGGCGTTGCCTTCTCTTTTATGGCACTGATTCAGGCTGTCGGATTTTTTTTCGGACACGGTTCCGGGAACTTTATCTCACGTTCACTTGGAAAAAAAGAATATGATAAAGCGAAAAACATGGCTGCCACCGGTTTCTTTCTTCCGATCGCAGTCGGTACGCTGATCATGGTGCTCGGACTGCTGTTTACCACACCACTCTCCAGAATACTGGGAGCAACTGAAACTGCCCTGCCTTATACCAACAGTTATTTGCGCTGGCTATTGCTGGGCACACCATTTATGATGTCTTCACTCGTAATGAACAATCAGCTGCGGCTTCAGGGCAGCGCCCAGATTGCCATGGTAGGCATTACATTCGGTGCAGTACTCAATATTGCATTGGATCCGATTTTTATCTTTAAACTCGGCATGGGAGTCGGCGGTGCCGCACTTGCCACGATCATCAGCCAGTTTACCAGCTGGCTTCTTCTGCTGTGCGGATGTGGGCAAAAGGGAAATATTTCCATAAGCCTGAAAAACCTTTCTCCACACATCTGGCAGTTTGGTGAGATCGTACGGTGCGGACTCCCGTCACTCTGCCGCCAGGGAATCGCCAGCGTTGCAGTGATCGCTTTAAACTGGGCGGTGAAAGGATACGGCGACTCTGCCATCGCAGCATTTTCCATCGTTTCCAGAATCACTACTTTCGCAGGTTCCGCAATGATCGGTTTCGGCCAGGGTTTTCAGCCCGTCTGCGGCTTCAGTTATGGGGCCGGACTATACGAGCGGGTCATAAAAGCCTTCTGGTTCTGCGTTAAGGTTTCAACGGTCATTCTGGTACTGCTCTCTGTTGCAGGATTCATTCTGGCCCCTGGGCTGATTGCCCTGTTCCGCAGCGGTGATCCGCAGCTGATCGCCATCGGCAGCCGTGCGCTGCGCTGCCAATGCCTGTCATTTCCACTCACAGGGCTGATCATTATGACAAATATGATGCTGCAGAACATCGGAAGAACTCTGCCCGCAAGTGTGCTCGCCATGGGACGTCAGGGGGTATTCTTTCTGCCTCTTCTTCCCCTCCTGTCAGCAGCCTCAGGACTGACCGGCACCTCATTTGCTCAGCCCGCCGCAGATGTCCTGACATTTGCACTTGCGATCCCGCTGTCCCTGCGAGCCGTAAGACAAATGCGCACTCTTCAATAATTATTGTCTCCTCTCGATCCCTATACTGACAGCAGTGACAATGATGCATATAAGCCCGGTAACTAAAAACCACATATTCACCCCTATTTTTTCGGCCACTGGTCCACCGATCAGCAGTCCGACTGGCATTGCCAGCGAGCTGACGATCCCGACGACAGAAAACGCGCGGCCCATCTTCAAAGGATCTATGTTTTCCTGCATATAAGCCATAAAGGGTATCGTATGGATATTGCCAAACGCACCCATAAATCCGCAGGATACCACAAATACCCAGAAAAACTGCATTGCCGGAGGGAGTACTCCACAGGCGGCGGATGAAATTCCTATCCCAAGCAGCCCGATGTATGACATTCGTATTTTATTCTTAACCTTGAACACACTGCCGAACAATACGGCTGCTGCCATCATGCCCACTGCGAATGAAAGTTCCACAGCACTTGCATGCCATGCGCTCCCTCTGAAATAACTGCTTGTCATCAGTGGATAAAAAGACGCCAGCGGCAGGAAAAAAACCATGCAGACTGTCTCCGCGATAATCAGCACAAGTAATTTTCTGTCCTCAAAGAATACATCAATACCTTCTTTGAACTCCCGCAGAAATTTCTTATGCGTCCTCTCATGCTCTTTCGGCATCTCAGGTATTCTCACAACCGCCAGCAGACCACTCGCAGCAGCAGCCCCGGCAAGATCACTCAGCAGTACTACCGGAAGGGGAAATGCTGCATAGAGTGCCGCGCCGATAACAGGTCCCAGCATAAAGGCGCCTGACTGCATAAACTGCGACCACCCATTCGCACGCACCAGTTCCTGTGGCGGAACGATCTGCGGTATGATCGCCTGTATGGACGGCTGATGGAAAGTACTTCCAATCCCTCTCACCAGCAAAACGATAAGCGCCGACCATACCGGAAGCTCATACTTCCACATGATAACGGCAAACACCGCCGCTGCCAGTCCGATAAACATATCCGCTGTAATGCAGATCAGCTTTCGGTTCACACGGTCAGCAAGCACACCGGCGAGCGGACTGAGCAAAATAACAGGCAGATATGCCACCATCCCGGACATTCCCAGCATCAGCGGTGACTGTGTCTCGCTGGCAATCCACCAGATCAATGCAAACTGAACCGCGGAACTTCCGACTAATGATACTGTCTGACCAAATGCCACGGTAATGAATTTCTGTTTCCACTTTAATTGTTCCATTTTATTTCTCCTACATTTTTCTTATTGATCAGTCTCCTCGTATTTGACGTTCGTGGCAATAAAAAATGCAGGCACACCATCAAAAGAGATTTTGCCTGCAATACGGTAACGGAACACAGGTGGCATAAAACCACCTGAAATGTCTGATGTTCCTGTTGATCCGTAAAAATAAGCATGACAAAACAGCTCTTTTCATGAAAGAACCGATTTTTTATCGCCTACTTATCTAAAACGGATTGCAAACATCAAGACACCTCCCTGAATTTATAATAATTGTTACGATAATGAACTCATCATAGCAAAGAGCATTTTGTCTGTCAAGCACAATACATATATTTTAGTGAAATTTCAAACACTTCATAGTAAGTAATCTGTCACAGTGCTATAATAGAATAAAATATCTGGGAGACATATGATGAAAGAAAAATTAAACTTCAGACAATATCTGACAATCGCGAGTATGTTGTTCGGTCTTTTTTTCGGAGCGGGAAATCTGATCTTCCCGGCACTCATGGGCCAGATGGCCGGAAGGAATGTGTGGCCTGCCATTGCGGGGTTCCTGATCACCGGAGTCGGACTCCCCCTGCTGGGTGTGATCGCCCTTGGAAACAGCCGGTGCAGCGGGCTGACAGAAATGAGCCAGCGTATCGGCAGGCGATATGGTGTCTTTTTTACCTGTGCACTTTACCTTACGATCGGTCCTTTTTTCGCGATTCCGAGGTGTGCCACCGTACCTTTTGCTGTCGGTATTGAGCCACTGTTATCACATGACTCCGGAAGTGCCGTCCCATTAGCCATTTTTTCATTTATATTTTTTGGAATTGTGCTGTATTTTTCACTTCGTCCGGGGGAAATCCTGACCTGGGTAGGAAAAGTACTGAATCCATTATTTTTGATTTTTCTCGGTGTCCTGATGATCACAGCATTATGCCGGCCGCTCGGAAATGTCAGCAGCATCACTCCGGAAGCAGCCTACTCATCCGGCGCATTCTTCAACGGTTTCCTGGAAGGCTACAATACAATGGATGCACTTGCCGGTCTGGCATTCGGCATTATAGTCGTCAATGTCATAAAGGGGCTCGGCGTAAAACAACCGGGCAACGTTGCCCGCTGCACCGTGAAAGCAGGCGTTTTAAGCTCTTTGATCATGGCTGTGATCTATATCATTGTCACAGTCGCAGGCACGCAGAGTCGCGGGCTCTCATCGTTATGCAAAAACGGGGGCGAAGTGCTGACGTTCATCGCCCGTCATTACTACGGAACTGCCGGAGCGGTAATTCTGGCACTCACGGTAACTTTCGCCTGCCTGAAAACTTCTATCGGGCTCATCACAAGCTGCAGCGAGACTTTTGTTCTGCTGTTCCCCGGAAAACTCAGCTACCGCGGTTGGGCAACTGTATTTTCCTGCCTCTCCTTTTTGATTGCAAATCTGGGGCTGGAGCTTATTATCAAGTATTCTCTGCCCGTCCTGATGCTTCTTTATCCCCTTGCCATCACACTGATCCTTCTGTGCCTGTTCGGAAGATTATTTGAAAACGCCCGCTGTGTCTACGCCTGCGTAACTGCATTTACATTCGCAGCAGCGCTGCTTGATTTCCTCGCTGCGCTTCCCAAACAGCTGCAGATTCTGCTTCACACAGACTTTCTGATTTCTGCCGCCCGGCAATGGCTTCCGCTGTTTGACCTTGGACTGGGCTGGATGCTGCCGGCCATTCTGGGTTTCTTTACCGGTATCATTATAAAAAAACAAAATTGATATACAGATGTTTATGCTTCAAAATTGCTGCGCACAATATGCTCCCGCAATCCTGAAGCATAAATATTTTCCGCGGACATAGATTTACAGTAAAAGGAATTCTTCAGGTATCTTATGTCTAATGTTAATTATAAGAAAATACTCGGCCTTACGTTTCTGCTCGCCGCCACTTTTTTTGCCGGCAGACTGGCAGCCCGGATCGTGGATCATACGAAACAGACGGTCTTCCGTTCGGAAGCTGTCACCGCATCTGCAGACGGAAACTGGGGACTCAGTTTCCAGGAGGAAGGCCAGCCTCCCGTCGCCAATGCCAGCATGGAAGAGCTGAAGCAGTTCGATGCATTCTACGCGGAGGATACAACGGAAAAAGTACTGTACATAACTTTTGATGCCGGCTTTGAAAATGGAAATACACCGGCTATCCTGGATGCCCTGAAAAAACACAGCGCACCTGCCACCTTCTTCATCGTCGGCAACTATCTCACGAGCAGCCCCGACCTCGTGAAAAGGATGGTTGAGGAGGGCCATACGGTTGGCAACCACACGTACCACCACCCGGATATGTCTCAGATATCAACGAAAGAAGCATTTGCCAAAGAGCTGACCGAGCTTGAGACTCTTTATCAGGAGACTGTCGGAAAGCCAATGACAAAGTATTACAGACCCCCGCAGGGCAAATACAGCGAGAGTAACCTGAAAATGGCTCAGGAACTTGGATACCAGACCTTCTTCTGGAGCCTTGCCTATGTTGACTGGTATCAGGATGATCAGCCCACTAAAGAAGAGGCTTTCGATAAGCTTCTGGGACGCATTCATCCCGGCGCTGTCGTCCTGCTCCACAGCACTTCCAGCACCAATGCGGAAATTCTGGATGAACTTCTCACAAAGTGGGAAGAAATGGGCTACACCTTTAAATCTCTTGATCAGATGAAAGCGTAGGTGCCTGTCAATGCAGATATATGTTGTTTCATCCGGTGACACCGTAGATACCATAGCCTCAGCTTTTCAGGTCTCAGCCTCAACCATAATTTTTGATAACCAGCTGGTATATCCATACCAGCTCGCCATCGGACAGTCACTGCTGCTGCAGGACGGATCGCCGCCTCAGCGGCTGCGCTCCGTTTCAGTGAATGGGTATGCTTACCCCTTTATCAGTCCCTGGGTCCTTCAGGAAACTCTTCCATACCTGACTGATCTCTCTGTTTTTTCTTACGGCTTTACTTCTGACGGCAATTTAGTCCCGCCTCTTCTGTCGGAAGACTGGATGCTGGATGCCGCAGAGACTGCCGGCACCCGGCCGATTCTAGTGCTGACTCCTCTTGGACCCGACGGTCAGTTTAATAATGAACTGATCTCTGCCGTTGTCAATAACTTCACCGTCCAGGAGCATCTGCTGAATCAGCTGATTGAGACGATGGAGACACTCGGCTACGGCGGTCTTGATATCGACTTTGAATATATAAAGGCAGAAGACCGTGATGCTTTTACGGCATTTGTCACCCGCACAGTCAACACGCTTTCTCCCCTCGGCTATCCGGTCTCTGTAGCACTCGCCCCGAAGACTTCCGCGGATCAGCAGGGTCTTTTATATCAGGGAAAAGATTATCCGGCACTGGGAGCAATTGCCGACCATGTACTTCTGATGACATATGAATGGGGATATACCTACGGACCTCCGATGGCAGTGGCACCCATCTCCATGGTGCGCCGCGTCCTCGATTATGCAGTTACGGAAATTCCTCCCGGGAAAATCGATCTTGGAATCCCAAACTACGGGTATGACTGGCCGCTGCCGTTCGTGCGCGGTGAGACGGCTGCAACTACCATAGGCAATGTAGAAGCCGTCCGCCTGGCAGTACGTTATCATGCTGTCATTCAATTTGATGAGACCGCCCAGTCTCCTTACTTTTATTATGAAGACGAAGGCATCACACATGAAGTGTGGTTTGAAGATGCGCGCAGTATCCGGGCAAAGCTTGGACTGATCCAGGAATACGGCTTAAGAGGCGCAGGATACTGGCAGATTATGCAGTGGTGGCGCGCCAACTGGCTGCTGATGAACGATATGTACACGATAAATAAAATAAACGGGGGCACTTGAAATCAAGTGCCCCCGGAAATTTCAGATCAGCTGTCTGTCTATTCTTTTCCATTGAAACAGTACGTACAAAGTTTGCACGGCGAAATTCCAATAGATTCTTCCAGGTCATCCAGCCTGTGATAGCGCAATGTTGTAAAATTCTGCTCTTTTCTGATCTCCTCCAGCATCTGCTCATATCGTTTGCTGGAAGGGTCTGCGTAGTCGTCCAGAATCTCCTTCGATACCTGATCGCCTTCCCGGTCCTTGATGATCCTTCTGGTGATCAGATCCAGTTCGGATTTGGAACGTGAGAAGTTCAGATATTTACAGCCATACAGAAGCGGCGGGCAGGCAGGACGTATATGTACTTCTTTTGCCCCGCTCTGGTACAGGAAATCCGTTGTCTCACGCAGCTGTGTGCCCCTCACAATGGAATCATCAATCAGCAGAAGTTTCTTATTCTGAATCAGCGCCTTTACAGGAATAAGCTTCATCCTTGCGATCAGGCTTCTCTGGTCCTGATTCTGCGGCATAAATGACCGGGGCCATGTCGGTGTATATTTAATAAAAGGACGGGCATATGGGATCTTGGATTCATTAGCGTAGCCGATCGCATGCGCTATACCGGAGTCAGGAACCCCTGCGATAATATCAGGATCTATGGCTCCGCTGTCTCTTTTCGCCAGCATACTGCCGCATTTATAACGCATCTCTTCAACATTGACGCCTTCATAGGAGGAAGTTGGATATCCATAATATACCCAGAGGAAGGAACAGATCCGCATCTCTTCTCCAGGTTCACTTAACGTCTTGATTTCATCCGGGGTGATAAAGACGATCTCCGCGGGTCCCAGTTCTTTGCAGTCGCTGTACCCGAGATTGATATATGCAAAGCTTTCAAAGGAAACACAGTGTGCCCCATTCTTTTTACCGATAACCATCGGCGTCCTTCCATAGCGGTCACGCGCTGCATACAGACCTTCCTTTGTCATGAGCAGTATCGTCATGGATCCATCCACAATTTCCTGAACATAACGGATTCCTTCTGTAATCGTCTCCTTTTTGCAGATCAGAGCCGCAACAAGTTCTGTTGCATTGACCTGTCCCCCGCTCATCTCCTGAAAATGTGTATTTCCATTCTCATAAACATATTTCAGCAACTCATCCATGTTGTTGATTTTACCAACCGTTGTGATAGCGAAGCTCCCGAGATGTGACTGTACCAGCAACGGCTGCGGCTCATAATCGGAGATACATCCGATTCCCAGATTACCTTCCATCTCTTCTACATCGCGTTCAAATTTGGTCCGGAAAGGTGAATTTTCAATATTGTGAATCGCGCGCTGGAATCCCTGCTCCCCGCATGTTGCCATTCCGCCTCTTCTGGTTCCCAGATGTGAGTGATAGTCTACACCGTAAAACAGCTCTAATGTACAGCTTGTTTTCGAAGCGACTCCAAAAAATCCTCCCATAAATGATTTCTCCTTTTTCTGCTATATGTTGTTATGTATTTTTTCTTTACTTCTACTTTACCATAACTGCATCTGTCCGGTAAAGGGATGAACACATTTTAACCACAATTTTTCTACACTTTCTCCTTATTTTCATAACAATTTAACCACAATTTTTCTCTATACTGTTTATAAAGCAAAAAGAAAAAACACAGTAGAGGAGATGTGATTATTATGACAAATAAAACTTATATAAAACGGATATCCAGAAAAGCAGGAGGCATCCTGCTTAGCGCCATACTCTTTGGCGGCACAGCTGCATTTGCATTTCAGGGTGTGAATGCACTTACCTCCACGAATACCCAGGCCAAAGCGGCATCGGCGGATAACTCCGACGCCAAAGACGCCAATGTTGCCAGACTGAGTACCACCAGTTCAGGTTCTGCCTCGGCAGGCAGTATGGATGTATCAGAAATTGCATCCGGCGTGATGCCCTCCGTCGTCGCCATCACCAGCAAATCCGTCCAGGAAGTACAGGATTATTTCGGAATGTTCGGCACAGGAGGCGGTGCGCAGACTCAGGAGGTTGAGAGCAGCGGTTCCGGCATTATTATCGGTCAGAATGACAGCGAGCTTTTGATCGCAACGAACAATCACGTGGTCGAAGGCTCAGATACACTGTCTGTATGCTTTATTGACAACAACGTCTATTCTGCAGCCATAAAAGGTACCGATTCTGACAATGACCTCGCGGTAATCGCCGTTCCTCTGGACCAGATTTCATCTGACACTATGTCACAGATCAAAGTAGCTGCTATCGGTGATTCAGATTCTATGTCCGTTGGAGAACAGGTAGTCGCCATCGGCAACGCACTCGGCTACGGACAGTCAGTGACAACCGGTATTGTCAGCGCACTTGACCGCAAAATCGACGACAGCGAAACTTCCCCGACATTGATCCAGACCGACGCGGCGATCAATCCAGGCAACAGCGGCGGTGCCCTCGTCAATATGAACGGTGAACTTATCGGCATCAACTCCGCAAAATTTGCTTCAACAGAAGTTGAAGGTATGGGGTATGCAATCCCTACCGCAACAGCATCACCGATCCTTCAGGAGCTGATGAATCAGCAGACCCGTGAAAAGGTCTCCGATGAAAATGCTTCTTATCTGGGAATTTCCGGCCAGGACGTAGACAGCGAAACGGCATCCGCATACAATATCCCCACCGGGGTCTACGTATCCTCAGTTACAGATCAGAGTCCTGCTGATCAGGCAGGCATCCGCCAGGGAATGGTCGTCACTGGATTTGACGGAAAAAGTATTTCCAGCGTAGAAGAACTGAAAAGTACCCTGCAGTATTATGCAGCAGGCGAGACTGTAAACCTTACGGTCCAGGTAAATAACAGCGGTACGTATGAGGAACAGACTATTTCCGTAACACTGGGATCTTCCCTTCAGGATTCAAATCCCGTAAACACTGTTCAGAGATAACAAAAAGATGCAGAAGAGCTTATAGCCCGCTCTTCTGCATCTTTTTTCAGTTATTTGCTTTCACTGCACGGAGTTCTATATAGCCTCTTGTACCAATCGGTTCAAGCTGGATGCGCGGATTGGAGTCATCCCATGCAAAACCCGTGACTGAAGGCTCGTATGTTTCCATTGCATGCTGCACCTGCTCAATAGCTTCACAGTAATATTCCTCCTGAAAAGGCTCGCCCTGAAACATCATATATTTTGCGGCGGGCAGCTCTATCACTTCAAATCCTTTCGGAACTTCTCCTGCACACCCCGGTGCCAGTTCCACCCCCTGCACATACTCCGAAGTCCCGGGTCTGCGATACGCCTCAGGCAGCCACAGGCATACCGGCTCCCCGCTGATCGAACGGATGCTTCTGAGGATTCCCCAGACATCACATCCCACCTCGTCACAGTATGCAAAGTAATCACCGGCATTGACACCACGCTTGATGATGACTTCCCGCGCCGGTTTCTCCACAAGCTGAATAAATACATTTTTTACGTTCTCCATTGGTTTCCTCCTTTTAACGGTCTGGTATTTTACACCATAGGGGGTAAACAGACAGATGGGAACCGGGTGTTGTGCATAGGCCCGGGGATTACATCCGAATTCCCGGAAAAAAGCCCGCTGATATCCATCGACACTGCCGAATCCAAGTTCAAATGCTGTATCCGCAACCTTCACTTTCTCATCGCGCAGTCTGAGAGCCGATTTCGACAGCCTGTGTCTCCGGATATAATCAGCAGGCGTAAGATTTGTCCATCTGATAAACAGACGGTAGGAATGCCACGGTGAATAGCACGCCGCTTTTGCAAGGTCCGCCATTTTAATGTCTTCGTACAGATGGGCATCAATAAAGTCCTGCATCCTCTGTACCGCTTCAATCTGTTCCTTCATATCTCTCACCACTCTATATTGGCATTCTACCGTTTCCATTAAGAAAACTCTCGACTAAATTTGCTGTTGTTTTCCAAAGACCAGTTCTTCAAACTTATCGACCGGCATTGGTCTGGCAAAATAGTACCCCTGACCGATATCACAGGATATCGACTTTAGAAATTCCATCTGCCTGCGGGTCTCAATGCCTTCGGCAACTGTTACAATGGACAGATCTTCTGCGAGCTGAATCATATTGCGTATGATAGCCTCCCCCCGCGTGGAGTCTGCCTGCTCAGATAAGAATTCTTTATCCAGCTTCACTTCATCAATATCCAGCTCTTTAAGCGTATTGAGGGAAGAGTACCCGCTTCCAAAGTCATCCATGGAGACAGTGAAACCAACTTTATGCAGCTGGCTGATAACATTTTTAATCTGGTCCAGGTTATTCATGGAAACACTCTCCGTCACCTCCAGTATGATCTGGGAAGGTTCCAGATGATAGTGGTCTACGATCTTATGGAATCTGTCCAGATACTCATCATCATAGAAAAACAGCCGTGACTGGTTCACAGATACCGGCACTGCCTCATATCCCGCCTCTTTCCATCTGGAAAGGCAGCGGCATACCTCCTCGAGCATATACATATCCAGATTGGAAATAAATCCGTTTTGCTCAAATACAGAAATAAATTCGTCCGGATAATAAACTGTGCCGTCCTTTGCATACCAGCGCACCAGCGATTCTGCGCTGTTCACCTTCATTGTTTTCAGGTCATACTTAGGCTGCAGCACCATCACAAATTCTCTGTTTTCCAGTGCATCATACATTCTGCTCTCGATCTCACTCTTTTTGCTGGCCTGCTGATGCAGGGTCTCATCGTAAAATGCGATCGGTTTTTTATCGTTCCCTTTCACGCTGTTTAAAGCCAGCATTGCACAGTTCATCACTGTATCCAAATCCGTTTTGATCTCTGAATAAAAGTCTTCGATGATTTTAACACCCCAATTGGTGATAATGTGATAACTCTGATTCTGACTGAGTTTAAAATTATTGACTTGTTCCCGTATTCTCTCCAGACGTTCAGTCAGCGCATCTTTTCCATGAAACTTTAAAAGCATCCCAAAACGATCGGCGCTGTCACGATAATACGGCTCTTCCCTCTCCGTCTCATCGGCAAGCACTGCAGCAATATGCTTGAGCAGTTCATCTCCTGTTTCATACCCGTAAAATTCATTGATAAATTTAAATCCGCTGATGTTCAAAAGCACCATCGCATACTTCTGTGTTCCCGCCGGCAGTCCGGGCACCTCGGTTATAAACTGGTTTCGGTTTCCTGCCCCGGTCAGCAAATCTGTATACGCGAGCTGCCGCATACTCTCCTGACTTCTTCTGATCAGCCGGTTAATATAGATGAACAGAATACTGAACATCAGGATAATGCAGATTAATACTCCCAGAAACACGGTAATCAACGTGTCAAAGTTATGATTCAGAAAATCCTGCGGTACCAGGCAAAACAGCTGCCAGTCATTGATTCCCACTGGCATGATGGTAACCCAGTAATGAGAGCCATTATAATCAAACACGGTAAAAGAGGACTCTCCATTCATGAGATTAGACAACACCTCGTGTTTGGTTGTCTCCTGAATATCCCCCATGTCAAACATATTGTCGAGCTGTTCCTGAATCACGACATGGCTTGAGCGGATGATAAAGTCCCCATTGCGGTCGATAATGTGTGCAAACGCCTCACCATCAAAAATTTCCTGCTCAATAATATTCGAAAAAGCAGATGTCAGCATGGACGCTGTAAGAACCCCAACAATCTGATCATCATGATAGACCGGTACACCATAGCAGATGATATCATTCCCCGTATATTCATCTGTCATTTTCTCTGAGACAGTACATTCACCTCCGAGTGCCCTGTCCAAAAAAACCTCACTGCTTACATCCTGTCCATATCGTTTACTGCCGCGTGCGTATATGAAATAGCCGTTTTTTTCCGGCGTGACAAAACCTATGGAAAAGAAACCGCTTCGGCTGCTTTCCACCTCCAGATAGGACAGTGCCTTATCAAGATCAAAAGAATCTGTCTGCCCAATAAATGCAGAAAGTGCTTCCAGGGTCTGAAAATTACCATCCAGCTGTGCCGTTATGATATTTTTATACTGCGTCACAATCTCATCCAGATATTGTTTCGCTTCCTGCCGCTGCGCTTTCTGAATACTGGCGTAAGTGAACGCGCTGATTCCAATAAGAATGGCGCTGATGACTGCTACCAGGATTCCGGAAACCAGAACCTGCCTTTCTATGTTCGTATTGTCCAATTCTTTTCCCTCATCCGCACTGCAATATAGTTACATTCTTATCATACACGATGGTCTGTGAATGTTCAATACTGCACCGGAAGGCAAAAAGGAGAAACCACTTAGTTTCTCCTCCAATTCATTCACCTTATAAACTATTTATCACCGTAATTACCAGCCGTAAATATCGCAGGTTCTTTGCGCAGCGCCAGGAGATTATTTTCAAGCTTCTCTTTCAGCGCTTCAAACTGAGGACCTGATACTTTTCTGGAATGTTCCGGGCAATTTTTCACGCAGGCCAGGCAGTCGATGCATTTTCCGGCATCCGTATCCCGCGGGTTTTCCTTTGACACAGCGCCGACCGGACAGACTTCCGCGCATTTCCTGCACCCTGTACACGTCTCATCACCCACAGGACAGAACGGCATCACCATGGTATCCCGGTACGGATGATTCCCGGGCACTGTCAGCCCTCCTTTTGCCCATTCCCCACGCTCCATGATTTCCTGAATTCTGCCGGCAAATTCATCCACTGCCCGCATATCCGTCTCATCAGGGCGTCCGGCAGCAATGCGGTCCGAGAAAGTATGAGGTGCAAGCCATGCTCCGGCAGCAATGCCAATAAATCCATTGGCTTCACAGATTTCTTTTTCTTCCAGAAGCGCATCGTCAAATTCGCGGTTGCCATAACTTACATTGAAAACAGCCGGTGTATCACAGCCTTTTATTTTATCAAAAATTCCCCCTTCTATCTGCGGCAGACGTCCTGCATAGACCGGTGCCCCGAAGATCACCACATCATCGGGCCCAAACGTATGCTCCCTGCTGCGGTTTTTGGGCACTGTCAGATCGATGGTACAGACCTCAGCCGACAGTCGTCTTGCAATCTCTGTCACATATGTCTGCGTTCCTTTTGTTGGACTGAAATACACTGCGGTTACTTTTTTCATTCTTACCAACCCCTTTTCATATTGTATACTTATCTCATAGTTTCTTTTATTATTATCGTATCTTCTGACACGCAGGACAGAAATAAACCGTACCACCCAGATAAGTCATTTTCTGTATTGTATTTCCACAGTACGGACACGGTTTTCCGACCGTTTTCTTACTCAGTTTCGTAATGTATCCTCCGCTTTCTCCGAAAATATTCCTCTCTGTATCCCGCCCTCCGCCTGTGATCATCTTCTGCAGCACTCCGGTGACAGCCTCATATACACGTATCCAGTCGGAGTTGCGAAGCCTGCCGATTTTCTGCTTCGGGTGCAGCCCGGCTTCCAGCAGGATATCCTGAAGCACTCCGTTGCCCAGCCCCGGTATTCTCTGATTGGTTGCAAGAAAAGCTTTCATCGAAATGTTTTCGCCCCCCTCATCACGGAGCGAACGAAAATATGCAGGATCAAACGCATCAGTACACGGCATCGGTTTTTCTTTCGCTGTGTGATAATAAAAATTGTCATACGTCTCCGGCTGAAACAATGACATGGTCCCATACATCTGTACCGTACAAAGCAGTGAGCTGCCATCTTCAAAGGTAATCCGCATCTGATACTTCTCGGGCAGTTTTACTCCTGCCGGATAGAATCTGAAATTGGTTCCATCCCCCGCCACAAACCGGTATTCATCCAGCATCATCTCCACCATGCTGCCGATTCCACAGGCTTCCCCCACCGTTTTTCCTTCCATTATATGTCGGTATTCCTGCGGTGTCTTCGTGTACCATGCAAAACCATGTTTTGTATGTTCACTCTCAACTTCTATGATCTTTTTCCCCATCACGGTATCATTCAGTTGTTTTGCAATCATTAAACTCTCCGGTATTTCCAGCATGTTATTTACCTCCTCTTCTGTCAGAAATCAGCGTCTTCTCAGATCATAACACTTTAAAGCTGACACCATATGTCATGTTTCAGCATTATAAAAGACACAGATTTCATACACGTTTCTCGCGTATTCTAACTCCCTGCCGCCCTTTCCCGATCTCATGGAGACATGTAAAGCCCAAAATCAACACAGCCCCAACCGCCTGCGCAGGCCTTATAGCTTCTCTGAAGATAAATACAGACACAAGTATCGCAACGAAAGGATCAATATAACTCAGGATCGCGGTCTGCTGTCCCGGCATGTCTTTAATAGAAGAAAAATACAGCCAGTAACAAAGTCCTGTGTGCAGTATACCAACAATCAGCAGGTTTACGATGCTTGTGCTGGATGTGTTTTGAATATGAAATCCCCCCTGAAACAGCAAAATGACAAGCAGCAGCGCAACAGCTCCCTCAAACTGAATAAAGGTGCGGTCCAGACCGCCGACGTCCTTTACTGTTTTATTTATCAATACCACACTCGCATAGAATGCCGCTGCTCCAAGTCCAAAGAGAATCCCGGGGAAATCCCCATCTGACCCTAAACCACCGGCACCGATCACCAAAACAAGTCCCAGCGTCGCCATTGCAAAACATGCCAGCTGAAACAGTGTCATTTTCTCTTTAAACAGAATCGGTGCCAGGACAATAACGATTACCGGAGCAAAATAATAGGCGAGTGTGGCAACCGCCACACTGGTATGTTCATATGCCATAAAAAGCAGCGCCCAGTTAATCCCTGCTGCCATACCGGAGAGAAACAGGAGGCCTCTTTTACTTGCCGTGACGACAACGGACGTCCTCCTGTAAAAAAATTTTCTGATCAGCCACAATACCGCCAGAGCTATGACGCCACGCCAGAAAGCCGTCTCCATCGAACTGAGCGCTATATTGCGGACAAAAATGGCAAGTGTTCCAAATGCTGACATCGCCATGATATTTTTCAGTTGTGGCGTCACCGCAGTTTCCTCCCCCTGCATTTTTACTTACGCTTTGATCGCCCACCTCATCTTTGTCGAACGCGCACGGGGGTTCCGAAGGCATTCCTCCGCGGACGGACGGATCACCTCATCTGCAACTTCGCTGTAGATTCCCGCACGCTGCATCTGTTTGAAAGATTTTTTCACAATCCGGTCTTCCCCCGAATGGAAGGTCAGTATGGCCACACGCCCGCCCTTCGCCAGAGCATACGGCAGCTTTTCGAGAAATTCATATAACACTTCATATTCACTGTTGACATCAATGCGAAGCGCCTGAAATGTCCTCTGACATGATTTTTTCGCGGTCTCTTTCCTGTCGTCAGCCTTAAGAGAGCCAAGCGTATGTTCAATGATCTGTCTCAGCTGTGTCGTTGTGGAAATATCCATGCCCTTTTTCCTGGCCGAGACCACAGCTCTTGAAATTTCTTCGGCATACGGTTCATCTGCATTTTCGATCAGCATTCCCTGCAGCTCTTCCCTCGAAATATTTTTCAAACGCTCTGCAGCCGATATTCCCCGCTGCGAATCCAGTCTCAGATCCAGCGGACCTTCCTGTTTATAGGAAAATCCCCTGTCCGGATTATCAATCTGCATGGACGATACCCCCAGATCTGCCAGCACAAAGTCAAAAGGTCCCGCTTCAGACGCCACCTGATCAATATCCGCAAAGTTCAAATGCCTGATCGTCAGGATATCATCCCCGTACCCCAGGTCCGCAAGCCGCTCCCTGGTCCTGGCCGATTCAACAGCATCCACATCCAGGGCATAAATGTGGCCGTTTGACTGCAGGCATTTCAGCATTTCCAGCGTATGCCCGCCATATCCCAATGTCACATCCAACCCGGTCTGTCCCGGCTTGATCTGAAGAAACTTTAATATTTCATTGACACATATGGAAATGTGCATGCCGACCGGGGTGCTGCCTTTTTGTATCACGTGTTCCACAGTCTCCGGGTATTTCTCCGGCTGAAGTTCTTTATATTTCTCCTGATATGTCCGGGGATGTGTACCTTTATAACGGACCCTCCGCTGATGCCTGTTTTCCTGGTTATCCATCGATTTCCTCCTGTATCTTACCGTCGATTATTCTTTTCATTATAATACAAAAGAAAATAAGTATCCAGATAATTCTGAAGCCTTTCTGCAAACTTACCAACATGAACTCCGTCCACAAATGAATGGTGGACCTGAACGGAAAAGGGCAGTATGGTTTTCTCATCCCGCTGAAGGTATTTGCCCCAGTCAAACAGCGGTACTGCGTTTCCCTGACGCCCGGCATTGGTATGTGAAATATGAGTATAGAAAATCCAGGGAAGCGGAGAAAAAGAATAGACATCGTTTCCCAATGGACCGGTAAAATACTCTTTTTGTGCCTCCGCAGCTTTTCGCGCCGCCTCTATATATGCCTCCATGCTGTCCTGCATGGGGACATTGACAACTTTAAACAGTTCTTCATCTTTTTCCAGATACGTAAACGATGTGTGGATCCGGTTATACAGTACAACCTTCCCATCCAGGAAGCGATAACGAAATTCTTCCGTTTCACTCGCACATTCGGTCACTGCATAGATCATGGCAAGTGTAAATGAATACTCCAGTGCCCGGCACCCCCGCAGAAACTCTGTAATGTCCAGTTCAAAACTGATACAGTACTGAGGTTCCACGCTGTTTTCAAAAATACGGCAGTGCATATCACGTTTCCACCCGTTTCGGTCTATTACCTGATAACTTTGCTGCATACGTCTTCCTCCATTATGTTTGGTTTCTTGTATTATATTCCCATAGTTGTATACTGTCAATTAAGTTGTATGTTGTCTGAAATTCAAAAAGAGGTCCGTGTATCACACGAACCTGTTTTTCCCTCACTTTATTTCTAATTCCTGCATTGCATGCAGAAGGTGGATTTTCATCGCATACCTGGCTCCTTCCGAATTTCCGGCAAGTAAAAATTCCGTAATCAGCCTGTGGTCCTGAAGGGTGTCACTGACAACCTTTTGATTCTGTACGGAGAGCCTGACCCCCTGATCGATTGCCTGATAGATAACCGGCATGAGTTTGTTCATAAATTCATTATGTGTCGCTTTGGCAATCGCCTTATGGAATCCGCGTTCAACCTCCGTGCGGTCTCTGTTCTCCGAAACAGCCCGCTCTATCTCCTTCCCCAGAAGAGCAATATGCCTGATCTCTTCCTCGCCCGCCCTCTGCGCCGCCAGAAAAGCAGCTTCCGGCTCAACGATCAGCCGCATCTCGTACAGATCCCGGATATCCGTTTTTATACCGCCCAGCGTGGAAAGCCCGCATTTTTTATCCAGCACTAAATCATTCCTTACATAGGTCCCCCTGCCTCTTAATATCTCCACAACTCCATTTGCCGCGAGGATCCGGATCGCCTCTCTCAGAGTCGTTCTGCTGATTCCCAGTTCCTCCGACATCTTGTTTTCATTCGGAAGTTTTTCTCCTGGCAAAAACCTTTTTTCTATTGTGATCATGGTCAAAATGTCATCTGCCACTCTGTCCGACAACCTGTCATTCATTATCCACACCGCCTTTTTTCATCTTGTCTCAGTATAGCACGGATCGGAAAATATTTCATCACTCCTGTCTCTCCAATAGTTCCCGATATAGCATGTAATCTTTATCCGTAAACACATTGAATATCACCTGTCTGACAGAATCGTTCTGTTCCAGAAAACCGGCTACGGTATTCACCGCTATTCTGGCTGCCTCATCCTGCGGAAACTGAAACACCCCCGTTGAAATACAGCAGAATGCAATCGATTTTATATTATTCTGAGCAGCCAGTTCGAGGCAGGAATAATAGCACCCCGCAAGCTGCTCACAGTCCTGCTCACTAAGCGGTCCGGAAATTGCAGGTCCCACCGTGTGCAGAACGTAACGGCACGGAAGATTATATCCCGGTGTGATCTTTGCCGCTCCGACAGGTTCCTCATGTCCCTGTGCTTTCATGATCTCATGGCATTTCAGCCGCAGCTGCACCCCTGCAAACGTATGGATCACGTTGTCAATGCAGGTATGACCTGGCAAAAAGCAGCCAAGCATAGCACTGTTTGCCGCATTTACGATCGCATCAGTTCTTAAGCGCGTAATGTCCCCCTTCCAGAGATACATACGGCTGTTCAAACGGACAGGCTGAAACAGACTGCCGTCTACAATCCCACCCTGCTCAATTTCCCTGGACAGATACGCGTCCTGCACCTTCAGAAAGCCCGGTGCCGCGGGAACCGGCGGTCTTATATTCATCAGGGAACAAAGCAGCCGTTTCTGCCCCTCCGTATTGTCCGGAATCTTCAGATTCCGATACTCAGGCATCTCTTTCATCAGCTCTTCAATCAGATAAATCCTCATGCCATCCTGTGTCATATGTCCACCTCATCCCAATTTTATTTTTGCTCCTCATGCGTACTCAAAGACTGAACAGCACTCTTCCAATGTCATCATTGATACAGACAGATTTCTCCTTTATATCCCCGGGGACAAATGCCTCTCCCTGATTGATGCAGACATATGCGGCTGTTTTCCACTGATAAACCATTTGCCAGAAACTGTATTTTATAATACCCGGAGTGTTATAACCGCTGCCCAGCTCCCAGAACAGTACCCTGAGGTTTTTGTGGGCTTCCAAAAAACGGTTATACCGTTCCCCGGCGTCATGCCATCCTTCATCTTCCACAAATGTACTGTCCGCCCTCAGATTCATATTCATCGGTTTGCCGCATACAGGACAGTAAGGGATAAGCCTGGAAGGTATCCTCATATCTTTTTGCTGTGCCACCATCTGATGCACGGTGTCTTCATTGTCATAAGTTTTTTGATGGCATGGTCCGGAACACTGCCAGAGACCATAGTCACCCTGTGTATAGAACAACCTCTTTTTTTCAAACCCGGCTTTCTGAAACTGATGATCCACATTGGTGGTCAGAACAAAATAGTCTTTATCTTTTACCAGTTCCAGCAGCCTGTCATACACCGGTTCTGGCGCCTCCTGATAACGATTGATATAAATATAACGGCTCCAGTACGCCCAGTATTCTTCCAGTGTATCATACGGATAAAATCCTCCGGAATACATGTCCTTAAAATGATATTTACCTGCAAAGTCCTTAAAATACCGCTCGAAGCGCTCACCCGAATATGTAAAACCGGCGGAAGCGGAAAGACCAGCTCCACCGCCGATAACAATAGCGTCTGCCCGCTCAAGCTGCCCCTTTAAAAGCTCTATGTCTGTCATAACCCATGCACCCCGTTTCTCTGCTGTTGTTCTTACTATATACCAACCGTTAACCACTGTAAATTACGCACCAAAAAGTGCTATAGTATCTTTCGGAAACCATAACACTTTCCGGTAACTTCTTGTTTTTTTTACAGACTGGGTTATAATGTAAGTAACCTATATTTTTATCCATACACTCTTTAAAATACCAGGGTGTCCATGTACACCCCGAGGAGGTGGACGCATGAATCCGACAAAAAAAATCCCGGACTGTCCGGTGGAAATGACGTTACAGCTGATCGGTGATAAGTGGAAAGTACTTATCATCCGCGATCTTATGACAGGAACAAAACGCTTTAATGAACTGATGCGCTCCGTAACAGGGATCACACAGAAAGTTCTGACCAGCCATCTTCGCAGCATGGAGGCAAGCGGTCTGCTCACCCGGAAAGTGTATCCTGAGGTTCCCCCAAAAGTAGAATACACACTCACAAAAACCGGATACAGCCTGAAACCAATCCTCGACTCCATGGTCGCCTGGGGAACAAACTATAAAAACAGTCTTGAATGATTGATGGAGATCCGCAAAAGCGGGTCTTTTTCTATTTCAGTACCGGCAGTATTTCCCCCAGAACTTCAACCGCATCATTCAGTTTTCGAAGCTGTTCTTCCGTCAGCTGTTCTTCCAGAGTCTGAAGAAATACTCTGTTTTTGAGATAATACTCATCCAGATATGCCATTGCTTTCGGAGTCAGACGTATCCAGATCACCCTCCTGTCATCCGGATTCGGCATGCGCTCTGCAAACCCATGACTGCAAAGCTTATCGATCAGTTTTGTCATCTGCTGTTTCGGTACCTTCATGTGCTGTGCCAGCTCCGTCATAGTCGACAGCCCGCACGTTTTCAAAGTTTCCAGACAGTAATATGTCTCGAGACTCATCTCTTTATTCAGCGTCTCTCTAAACGGCCTTACCAGCTTGGAATGCCAGTTCGGCATTACCTCCAACAGGTTCCGGACGAATTTTTCCGAGATTTTTTCTGTTTTCATGCTCTGTTCTCCTTATTGACAAGCGAAATTAAAAGTGATATCTTTATAAATTAGTAACCCAAATATGACTATCTGTTTTTTAAACTATTTTCTGATTATATATTATCTTTTCTTACAATACAATACTTATTAATATTTTTTAAGGAGCCGTGAGCCTTATGAGCAATAATAGAATCAAAATACCGGATAAAATCAAACGTAATTTTCGTTCCAATACCTTAAATTTTATATTCGTAATATCTTATGTAAACATTTTTCAATTTATTTTCGGCGCAGAGAATTCTATCGTGGGGGTCATCTTTGCGATCATGATGTCTGCCTCCATGATCCGTGACCTGACTGCCACACCACTCCGTCATCTGGTCGTTCAGGCACTTGTAATGGTCTGGATGGCACTCGCAGCCTGTCTGGTGACCGTACTGACAGCCCCATTGGCATTTATGATCAATTTTATCACCCTGCTCATGATACTTTATTCATTTACCTTTGAGTACTCAAGCCACATGTATTTTCCATATATTTTATCCTATTTATTTCTTATATTCATCTCCCCGGTAAGCCCGCAGCACCTTCCAAAGCGGTTGCTGGGCATGCTTGCCGGCGCCTTGTCTATTATTCTGTATCAATGGTTTATGGGACGAAAACGTGTAGCTGAGACAGCAAAAGATATGCTGAGTGAAATGATCGACTGTATTGTCCAGTATATTTCTTTCCGTCTGAAAGAAACCGGCAAAATACCGGATCCCGCTGACATACATAAAAAACTAAGCCGTTTGAGTCAGGCCGTATACGATCGCAGAAAAAAGGTTCTCTGCATCTCAGATGCCAGTTTTTCAATGATCGATGCCGGACGGGGGCTGGAACATCTGCTGATTCTCATGAAAGAACTTCCAGACACTTCGCCCGTTCAGACCAGAGCAATCCTCCTCACGATCGCTGACTATCTGGAATTGTTTCGTCGTTTTCTGCAGCAGGAAATCACCGAACTTCCTTCCTGCAAATACTCAGATTTTCTGGCCGCCTGCGATGAAACGACCGCCGGACTGTTCTACCATGCTGTCGATGATACCCGCGACAGGCTGCTGCACATGTCAGATCCGCAGAACAAAGTTCGATACCGCAAAACAGCCACCTCCTTCAAAATTCGTATACAGGCAGCGATCGATCTCAGTCCGGTACGTGCCGTCTATGCCCTCCGTACGGCATTCCTGTTATCCAGTGCCACACTGCTTGTGCATCTGTTGTCCCTGCCTCACGGAAGATGGCTGTTATTTACCCTGGCATCTGTGTCACTCCCCTATGCAGATGATGTCTCTGTGAAAATGAAAAAACGTATCGCTGCCACAGTGATTGGAGGACTGGTTTCTGTTCTGATCTATTCTCTGGTTCCATCACCTGCCGGAAGGACTGCTGTCATGATGTTATCCGGATATGTATCATTTTATTTTGATGATTACACAGAAACTTTCGCGTGCTCGACTGTCGGTGCCTTAGGCGGCGCTGTATTTCTGAACGCTGTCGGTTTTCCTGCTGTCGGCAGCGTGTTTATCATCCGCCTGGGTTACATACTTGCAGGAGCCGCTGTGGCATACACTGTAAACTGTCTGCTGTTTCCCTACAGGCGAACTATGGCAACAAGACATCTCTGGAAAAAATACAAACATATCACAACTCTTCTTACAGAAACGTGCCTTTCAGATCAGGTGGACACCCAACTTTATTACAACCTCGTAATTCAGGCTTATCTTCTGGAAACCAAACTGACGCAGAATGCTCATTTAGATGAATGGTCTGAATTCCCCTCTGTTTTGAAAAGCTGCCAGGAACAGGTATTCAAAGCACACAGAAAGTTTATCACAGCGCGAACAGATGCACCGGTATTTAATCCGGGCCATTTGTCCTGACTGCATGAGGAGAACTGTCTAACAGTTCCCGTTGACTTTTACCGGATTCGCCTCATCCGGCACAGGCACTTCTCGCAGCGATATCAGGATTCTTCCAGACTCCTCAGTCGCCATTGTATCGCAGACCTCCTGTTTTTCACACAGCCCGGCGCGGTCATAAACGACCGCTGCCACAGCAGCCACAGCACTGCATATTTCAGATTCTCCGGGATGCGCTTTTTCATAAATATCCATAACTGTGTTTCAATCAGACCCATCAGAGAATGATGCCCGTGCTAAAAACCGGTAATCGCCTGGAAATATCCCTGCAGATTACCGGTTTTTATTGCGCTCCGTAATTATGTCTTCTGTCACATCTTTTTACTGTGTTTTATTTCCAGTTCAGGCATCGTCGATGCAACCTTCGTATCCGGCGGAATGGACGCTGTGATAAACGTATTTCCGGCAATCACAGAGTTCGCTCCCACTACGGTTTCACCTCCCAGCACCGTCGTGTTCGCATAGATGACAACATTATCCTCAATGGTCGGATGGCGCTTTACACCGGACAGCTGCTGCCCCTTTCTGGTTGACAGAGCTCCCAGTGTAACTCCCTGGTATATCTTCACGTTGTCCCCGATCGACGTCGTCTCTCCGATTACGATACCCGTACCATGATCTATGAAAAAACTTTTTCCGATCCGTGCCCCCGGATTGATATCAATTCCGGTCTGGCTGTGAGCATATTCCGTCATGATCCTCGGTACAAAAGGTACCTCCAGCTCATAGAGCACATGCGCATAACGATATACAAAAATCGCATACAGACCCGGATAGGAGAATATGATCTCTTCCCGGCTCTTTGCTGCCGGATCACCATTAAATCCTGCTTCCACATCCTGAATCAGCATTTCCTGGATTTCTGCCATTTTTCGGATGAATGCGAGACACTTGTCTTCCGCTTCTTTTTTTATTTCCTCGTACGGCTTTTCACGGTTTCCATAGGATAACGCTACCTTGATCTGGCGAAACAGTTTATCGTAAATCAGTGAAAGTTTATTGCCTGCAAAATTTTCTTTTGTCACATACCCCATATTTTCTTTACTGAAAAATCCGGGAAATGATATATCTCTCAGCTCATCGACAATTGAATTTATCACATCACGGCTTGGCAGTCTCTCTCCGATCGCCACATCAAATAATTTCTGCTCCTGGTAATTGAGACCCAGTTTCCGCGCTGTCTTTAATATTTCATTGCTAACTATATTTTTCATAAATCCCCTTTCCCTATATCTCATGATGTTTACACCGGTGTCAATATTGGTTTTTTAATATCGATTACAGGAATTAATTGTCATTATAAGCGCTGGCACCGTAATAATCAAGCAATATCCCTTTTCCTGCTGATTCCGGTGCCAGGCATCCGATTCATGCTCTGAAATATAGATGTCTATATTCAGAATATGTTTAATTATGTTTTTTGTTCTTAAACTCGATCCATTTTATAATCCCCAGATAAAACATATTCAGTGAAAACCCCAGCAGCATGCCACCTATAATATCCGTAAACCAGTGAACCCCCGAAATAAATCGTCCGATGACAGTGACAATGATGATAATCACGGACATTGACTCCGCTGCTGTTCTGGCTGCCTTGCCCCGTATCCTTTTTCGAAACTGTATAATTGCTGTAGTCATGATACACAGTATAATCATGGTATGAGAGGAGGGAAATGATGCCTCCGGCCCCTCACCCAGAGTAATCGGCCTGTAGTTAACAATGCAGATCTCAAATAAGAGGTATACTGCGATCACGGCAATATAGAAGCCCCCTAAAACAAGAATATCTTTATCCACGCCTCTGAAGCTTCTTCTTTTTATCATTTGAAACACGCCCAATACGGCAAAACCAAACGCGACACAAATGGCAGCAATGCCCAGCCAGTCTGTGATACTGTACCATAGCAGATTTACCCCCAGCAGTTTAAAAACAAATTCATTCACCGTGGCAAGTCCCACATATGACTGCATGGGACCCGATGGCTGAACATCAACGGTGAGCAGCAGCAACATCAATGCGAAGAACGATAACAATAATATCCCCGCAGTAATAAAGTAACCTCGAATTTTCTGTTTCATTTTTTCTAATCTCCATTCTTCCGTTATTTGGATTTCAAGTCCACCAATAACCTAGCATGAAGATAATACAAAACAAAGTATTGTGCAGTCACATCCGCGATACGCTTCGTATCATCGCTGTCTGCGAGTGAGAATTCCTTTTAAAACAAGCATGCAGAGAAAGTATGATGCCGCATACGGCTGGCGGCTTGCAATGAATCCCATCGTTCCAAATATGCCAAGAGACAGTGAGACACTCCTTTTACCCTTTATCCATATCCGATGCCGGACATTCTGCAGCGCAAGCTCCGCGATACCGAACGCAGCCACCAGAACCACGATCACCGTATAGGTTGTTTTCATATAATCCGGCATCTCCGTAAGTCTGAGCAGCGATACCATACGTATCATACCGTTTTCCGCCTGTCCAAAGAATGGAATGATAAACATCAGTGCCGACATAACATCCAGTATCCCGAACACCAGGTCACACGTGTTTCCCATCTTCTCTTTCTTATCTGTCTCGGCAAGTGAGACCAGTTCTTCGCCAGACAGCAGATCGTCAACTGACACATCAAAAAATCCGGAAACAGCTTTCAGAGATTCAATACTCGGATATCCTCTCCCTGACTCCCACTTTGAAATCGCCGTACGTGAAACAAAGAGTTGTTCTGCAAGCTCTTCCTGTGTCAGATTTTTTTGTTTTCGCAGCTGCTGTAATTTTTCATTAAATTCCATTATATTGGTCCCTGAACCTCCGTATTATTTTCCAGATAAAAAAACCACCTGCCTTCTGTCTTTGCGATGATGACTGCGAATCTCAGCAGCTCCTCTTCGGCATGGTCGTAAAATCTGACTCTGGTCATACTGTTTATCCTTCCCTGGTTTTATTTTTAACCGGTCCGGTTCTTTCCCTGTTACCAGACAAACGGAATAAGGCGATATCTCACTCTGTTCGCATAATCTCTATATCCATCTAATCCTTTCACCAGCATGGAGTCCTCCAGATAAGTCCGGATTACAGTGATGACAGCTATCACAGCCGCTGTTATGGCCACAAACAACGACGGAAATATCAGCGAAACCGCAATACAAAAAATTAAAATCGCCAGGTAGGTCGGATGGCGGATGATACGATAAACTCCGCTCTGGACAACCTTCTGATTTCGATCACGCTGTATTCTCGCTGTAGATTCCAAATAAGTATTCATGACCATAGCCTGCAGGGTAATAACCGTCGCAGCGATATAGAATAATATGCCAATGCAGTATCTGACATCGATCGAAGATATTTTTTCGTACTCTAATCCGGCAATCAAATAAATGATAAAATATGCCAGAAGCCAATACACGGTCAGGAGTATTTTATCCCAGACCGGAGAGTCCGTGCGGATCTTCCCTCTTTCTCTGATCGTTTCCGGATTGACTTTATACATGATACTTCCTGACAGAATGCCAATGATAAGATACAGGGAAAAATAAATACCGGTGCGCCTGTCACAGATCCACGACGAACCTGCAAAAAACAAAAGGATACCGATTATTCTCTGCAAAATCAATCGCAAAATATATACAGCAGCACCTCTGTCCATAAGATAACCTCCCTGCCATGTTAAAATCCTTTTTTATTAGTTTACTATATTTTGTTCAAACAATCTATGAAAACTGTAATATCATCCATCCTCACGTACACAGATATATAGAATAAAGATTCTCCCTGGTGGAATACTGACATGGAGGTGAACACACATGTCTGAAAAGCAGGAAAACTTGTATAAGCTCTATTCAGCAATTGAATTCCATTTAATGCAGGATGAGAGGCCATCCGCTTATCTTCAGAAAATTTATGATGATCCACTCTTTCGTCAGTATCCGTTTGATATGCTGCACCAGCTGAAAAATACTGTGCAGTCCCCCAAATACCATCCGGAGGGAAATGTTTGGAATCATATACTGCTTGTTGTAGATGAAGCCGCCAAGGTAAAAGCTCAGAGTAAAAACCCCACGGCATTTATGTGGGCAGCTCTTCTCCATGATATCGGGAAAGCTGTAACAACTCAAAGCAAAAAAGGAAAGATCACGGCACATGATCATGATAAGGCAGGTGCAAAACTGGCGCGGGATTTTCTCTCACAGTTTGTGGAAGACCATACATTGATCGACGAGGTCTGCGGACTGGTGAGATACCATATGCAGATCTTGTTTGTTATCAGCGGTCTTAAATTCGCCGATATCGAGGGAATGAAGTGGCACACCAGTGTAAGGGAAGTGGCACTCCTCGGAATGTGTGATCGGTTGGGAAGGCTGGGCAGTAATCCCCGGAAAGAGAAAGACCATATCAATTTTTTCTTACAGGCCTGTGAATCCGCCTCACCTGATAAAAGATACGGGAGGTGAAACAGCTATGGCGAAAGCAGGAATGAGACGTCCGGATCCCAAAGAGCCTCATGGTACAGAGAGCAATCATAAGACACATATCCCCAAAAACGATGCCCCACCGGTCCCGGAGATCCAGGGCAAGGCAAAATCCGGCAATAAGAAGGCTAACCCAATGTAAATAAACACGCAAAAGGCATGGACTTCAATGATACCTCACTGTCCATGCCTTTTTCATTCCCCGACTGTAATAATCTGATCATCTGATCCCATACTGCCGTTTTCCTCTGCCCATATTCACAGTCAACAATCTCAGATACTGTCTGACCCCTCCCAAATGTGGCTGCACCGCATAAGTCTTGTCTGTTACCCTTGCATTATTCAAATTAACATAAACAGTGACATGAATATTCAGCCTGTTTTTTATCTGCTCTTTGCAGTCACCGATGATCCGCTGCAGATCTCCATGCAGTATACCCGGACAGATGGACAGCACCATGATTCCCTCCTTCTCCTCAGGACCATAGTCATGAAATTCAAATGATTCAAGTTTTACCGCATCCCCGTAACAGCTGAGAAGCTGTTTGATTTCTTCCGTCTCCTCTTTGTCAAGTCCCTCTCCCAAAAGCAGGCTTACATTCTTCATAAACGATTTGACGCCATCTGCGGCTATCATGACGGCAATGACCATTCCGGCAATTCCATCGATCGGCAATGCAGTAAAATGCTGTAAGATCGGGGATACAGCAACCAGGATAATCCCCTTTAAATCTGCCAGTTCATTTTTCTGATATGCATCCAGTGCCGGTGATTTTAATTCTCTGTTCTGTTTTTTTATATAATACACCAGCACAAGCTTTACGCCGGCCCCAATAACCGCCGCCAGCAGGATTGGCAGCAGTGCTCCAACCGGCTCCGGATGAACCAGTCTTTTGACGGATTCTTTTGCTAAGATCACAGCTGCGAATAATATCATTTCAGAGATCAGCAATCCGATGATATACTCTATCCGGCCATGTCCATTGGGATGTCTGCTGTCTTTTCCTCTTCCGGAAATCTTAAATCCCAGGAGCAGGAGCAAGGAACTGCAGGCATCAATGAGATTGTCTACCCCCTCAGATATGACAGAAATACTGTTACCTGCCGTACCGATGATAAAGTATCCGATAAACAGGCACATATTACCGACTGCCATGAATATACTCGTCTTTCTTCCCTGATCCTGTCTGCTTTTCTCACCTGTCATAAAAATCACCCCCGTCAGGATCTGAACCGTGAAAATGTTTCAATCCAAATTCCGCTCTCTCATCGGCTGAATATTGTGAGTTTCTGTGAGCCGCAGTCCGGTGCCGTCCCATATGTCTTCTGTCCGCGGCATCGTCATTCTGCCATGCCTGAATCAGGCGTTCGAGGTAAATAATCAGATTCTTCTGCTCTTCATCGGTCAGGCATTGGAATAAATCTTCCGTGTCATCGTTGTCAACCACCATCTCATCAGATTCAGCTTTCCCCTTTTCTGTCAGCCTGATGAGCATAACTCTTCCATCCTCCGGGGAAGGCGTCCGTGTAATGTACCCGCAATTCTCAAGCTTTTTCAAAAGTTCACCCAGTGCCTGCTTACTCATATCCAACAGGTAGGTTAATTCTTTCTGAGTAATTTCCGGTTTTAACTTCAATATAGATAATACCCGTCCCTGTCCCCTGTGCGGATTCATAAAGGTTCTCTGTCTCCCGATTGCCATATGCCTGTGTAATAGTCCCTCAAGCCTCATCAGCAGATTCAAAAGTCTTTTATTCTGTTCGTTCATGTTTATGCTCCTCCAATCTTCAGCCGCTAAAAGTAATGTACCTGACTATAATAATACAAGTACTTGACAAATTTGTCAAGTACTTGTATTAAATAACGAGCATATTATTTTTTTGGTGATGGAAGGCTGAGGCTGTGGTTGCGCCAGCCGGCCTGGAGCATTCCTTTTTCCCTCTGCAGTTCTCTACTCACAGCGCTCCTACAATCCTGTGTGGTATATAGGCCTCTTCAAGATATTCTATTTCCTGCTGTGACAGCTTCCTATCAACACTGCAGGCCGCATCATCAAAATATTCTGCCTTAGTTGCCCCGATGATCGGCGCCGTGGCTCCTTTCGCAAACTGCCATGCCAGCGCGATCTGTGTCATCGTGACTCCTCTATTTACAGCAATTTCAGATACCCGTTTCACAATCTCCATATCACTTTCCTGAGTCTTATCATATTTGCCTTTTGCAGTCACATCCGTCCTGCTCCTCATGGTATCCGCGGACCACGTGGATCGGGACAGCCTTCCGGCAGCCAGCGGACTGTACGGTGTTCTTGCAACATTCTGCTCATCACAGACCGGAATCAGCTCACGCTCATCCTCACGGTAAAGAAGATTGTAATGATTCTGCATGGAGACAAATTTTGTCCAGCCGTTCTTTTCTGCAGTATGCTGCATGTTCATAAACTGATACCCATACATGGCAGAGGCGCCAATGGCACGCACCTTTCCCGATCGTACAACCTGATCGAGAGCTTCCATTGTCTCCTCGATCGGTGTGTCATAGTCGAAACGATGGATGATCAACAGGTCAATATAGTCTGTTCCCAGGCGTTTCAGCGAGCCTTCCACCTCCCTGGGGATTGCCTCCCCCGAAAGTTTTCCATCATTAAAATAAACTTTTGTAGCAAGAACCACTTTATCTCTGGCCGCGTTATTTTTAATAGCCCTGCCAAGATATTCTTCACTTGTTCCCGCCGAATAGCAGTTGGCAGTATCAAAAAAATTGATCCCAAGTGTCAGTGCATGCCTGACAATCTTCTCACTTTCCTGCGGATTCAATGTCCATGCGTGCATTTTGCTGGCAGGATCTCCAAAACTCATACATCCAACGCACAGACGCGATACCTCAATATCAGAATTTCCCAGTTTCGTGTATTCCATATAAAAACCGTCCTTTCCCCGGTGCGAATATAAATTAACCCCACACCTCTTTCGCCATATGAAACGCCGCCCATGCCTTCGGCCATCCCGCATAGAATGCGGCATGGGTAAGAATCTCCGCGATCTCCTCCCGGGTAACACCGTGGTTCCTGGCATTTGTCAGATGGAACTTCAGCGAACTGTCTAAAATACCGCTCGCCATAAAAGCCGTGACTGTGACAATGCAACGGTCTCTCGCAGACAGTTTATCCTCTCTCGACCACACCTGCCCGAACAGCACATCGTCATTTAACTCCGCAAATTCGGGTGCAAACTCACCAAGCTGGTCTCTCCCTGCAGTTACTTTCTCCATTTCATCTAACCTCCTGTTTGAAATTTTTCTATCTCAATTTTCTGTATTCATCATCACTGACAGGCTCACACCATTCATTCCTGCAATTCTCACCAGGCACCTCTATGGCCAGGTGCTGGAACCAGGCGTTCGGCGCCGCTCCATGCCAATGCTTTACGCCTGTTCGTATATGAACAACATCGCCGGGATGCAGCTCCCTGGCCACTTCTCCCCACTCCTGATAATATCCTCTGCCCGCTGTCACCAGCAAAATCTGTCCGCCGTTCCTGTCGGCATGGTGAATATGCCAGTTGTTACGGCAGCCGGGTTCAAAGGTCACATTTCCGACAGCCACCTGTTCTGCCGACAGCATGTTCAGGTAACTCTGACCAACAAAATACTGTGCATAAGCGTCATTTGTTTCCCCCATGGGAAATACGCTCATTTCCTGCTGCTTCATTCTATTTTCCTCCTGTTCATAACCAGTCTCTGATATCTTTCTCCGAGTGTTGTACGTTGCCTCCACGGATTGCCAGCCCTGTCTCTACTTTCGCTGTGGGACACAGCTTTTTGATATCTTTCACACTGCTGCCCATACCGCTTCCCTCATGGGTGCAGAAAGGCCTGATTATTTTTCCGGTAAAGTCATAACGTTCCAGAAAAGTAAACACCGCCATCGGCATGGTCCCCCAGTAATTCGGGAAACCAAGATAGATCACATCATATGGTTCCATACGTTCCGGATATGCTACAAGTTCCGGCCGTGCGTCCCGTCTCTGGTCTGCCTGTGCCTGGGAGATGCACTCGTTATAACTCTTTGCATATGCCAGTTTCGGTTCTATTTTAAATAAATCCGCACCGGTCAGCTTTTGAATGATACCAGCCGCAACCTCCGTGTTTCCTACCCTGAGGTTCCTTATCTCCCCATTCACATAATTTTCATCTCCCCTTGAGAAAAACGCAATCAATTCCGTCATAGTTCTTACCTCCTTTTTTTATCTGTATTGTACTTCCTGTCTCCTTGATATGGAATCTCCGATATGTTATGATTGTATAAACTTCAGGTTCATACAATGGAGGGCACTTTATGTATAACCATATGCTGGATACGCTTATTGCAGTCGCTGACTGCGGAAGCTTTACAAAGGCAGCTGAGCGCCTGTATATTTCACCCACCGCCGTTATGAAACAAATGAACGCTCTGGAAAATCATCTGGATATGAAACTGCTGGAACGAACACCAGCCGGCGTCCACCTGACAGACGCCGGCACCCTCATCTATCGGGACGCCAAATTCATGATTGAGTATTCCCGAAAATCCATCGCGGATGCCAGGGCTACCCTGCATGCGCGGGACACTACTTTTTGCGTGGGCACCTCGCTTTTGAATCCGGCAAAGCCTTTTATGGATCTGTGGTATCGTGTGAATCGGGATTTTCCGGAATACAAACTGCACCTTGTAAACTTTGAGGATGATCATGAGGGAATTCTTACCGAGATTGAACAGCTGGGGAAGAAATTTGACTTTCTCATCGGCGTATGTGATTCCAGAGAATGGCTGCGCCGCTGCAATTTCCTCGCGCTCGGCAGATATAAAAAAATGATCGCCGTGTCCCGGGAGCATCCCCTCGCCGGCAAAAAAAGAATTATATTGAACGATTTGTACGGGGAAACACTGATGATGGTGGCGCGCGGCGATTCCGGTGTCAATGATTTTCTCCGCAATGACCTGGAAAAGCATCATCCCCAAATCCATATCGAAGATACCCCTCAATTTTATGATCTGTCCGTCTTTAACCGCTGTGCAGAGACGGGGAATGTCCTGCTCACCATTGAATGCTGGCAGGACGTTCACCCCGGCCTTGTTTCCATCCCTGTCGATTGGGACTACAGCATTCCCTATGGCCTGCTGTACAGTCTTGATGCACCGGAGGATGTGCATCGGTTTGCTGAGGCGGTGGAACGGATGATTTAGATAACGTTTCAGCCAGTCCTTTCTAAAATGTCAAATGTTATGGGAATCGTTGTGTCCGCATAGTTGACTGTTATTACAAAAACACAGGAGAGGCAGCATGCATCACTGCACACTGCCTCTCCTTTATCTATGCTCCAAATCTTTTACAATCCTGTGAATCTCCACGTACAGCAAGCACCTACGTATAATATTCTATTATAATCGCAGCTAATCAAATAATCCCAGATATTCTCCATACCCTTCCTCTTCCATCTGCTCTTCTGGTATAAAACGCAAGGAAGCGCTGTTGATACAATACCGAAGGCCGCCTCTGTCAGTGGGACCGTCGTCAAACACATGTCCCAGATGCGAATCACTTCCGATGCTGCGAACTTCCGTTCTATACATTCCAAGGCTGGTATCGTCCAATTCTTTCACCGCGGTCCGGTCTATAGGTTTTGAAAAGCTTGGCCATCCACATCCCGACGCAAACTTATCATTTGAAACAAATAACGGCTCCCCGGAGATGATATCCACATATATTCCATCCCTGTATTCATCGTTATATTCGTTGTCAAAGGGAGGTTCCGTTGCATTTTCGCGGGTCACCCGGTACTGCAGGTCCGTCAGGCGTCGTCTCAGGCTTTCCTCCGCTTCTATGTCTACGGGTCTTTTCGCCTGATTGAAAGCACCTGCAGGAATATGACAGTAACCGCCGGGATTCCTGTCCAGATAATTCTGGTGATACTCTTCCGCAGGATAATAACTTTCAAGGGGTATTGCCTCCACCACAATCGGGCTGTCATACTGCCCCTGCAGCTCATCGAGCGCCGGAAGAATTTCTTTTTTATCACTTGATTCTGTATAGTAAATGCCGGTTCGGTACTGCTCACCGATATCGTTTCCCTGTCTGTTGCGTGATGTCGGGTCGATAATCTCAAAAAATCTTCTGAGCAGCTGTCTTAAGCTAATTTTCCCTGAATCATAGATTACTTTGACAGTCTCTGCATGGCCTGTATGCTCCCGGCATACCTGCTCATACGTTGGATTGTCTGTTTTGCCGTTCGCATAGCCGACCTCCGTTGAAACAACACCTGGAATTAGTGATACATATTTTTCCACACCCCAGAAACAGCCTCCGGCAAGGTAGATTGATTGATTCATTTTGATATCACCTCTTGAAATTAGTATTTTGTAATAGCGTTGCCAATTTCATTGGAAGATATTGTGTATTGAGGCAATTAGTTTATTTTTGTATGTGATCGATTTCCACTTTACAAATCATTTTATTAAAATCATTTCGTGTTTACCTCGGCAAAAAAGCCTCCAAACGCATGAATAATCAGGCTTTCTTTACGAGAAGACTGACGGTTTCAACATGCACCGTCTGACAAAACTGATCAACTCCCCTGACCCGTACCAGCTCATACCCATTCCCGCAGAGATACTTCAAGTCCCGCGCCAGCGTCGCAGAATCACAGCTCACATACACGATCCGCTCCGGCTGCATCTGCACCATCGTCTCGAGCAGCTTCTCATCACAGCCCTTGCGCGGCGGATCGACGACGATCACATCGGCTTTGATCTGTTCGTCCCGATATTTCTGAGGCAGCACTTCCTCCGCCTTTCCGACGAAAAACTCAGCGTTTTCAATGCCATTTAGCGCGGCGTTTTGTTTCGCATCCTCGATAGCCTGCGGAATGATCTCAACACCGCATACACGGCCGGCATTTCTGGCCAGGAACAGAGAGATCGTGCCGATACCGCAGTAGAGATCCCACACTGTCTCATTTCCCGTCAGACCTGCATACTCCAGCGCAAGCTCATACAGTTTCCTGGTCTGAACAGGATTGACCTGATAAAAGGAAAGCGGTGATATCCGATACTGGATGTCACCGATGCTGTCCGTGATGTACGTCTTTCCCCAGAGAAGTCTGATATCCTCGCCCATGATGACATTCGTCTTCGTCCGGTTGATGGAAATTGTAATACTTGCCATGCCCGGGATTGTCCTCAGTCGCTCCACCAGTTTTTCACCCGATGGCAGGGATTTTGCATTGACCACCAGGCAGACCATGACTTCCCCGCTGGAAAATCCGCTGCGTATTAACACGTGGCGCACGATTCCGGTACCTGTCTCCTCATCGTACGGCTCCACGCCGCATTCCTCCATATAAGAGATCACGCGGTTCAGAATGTCTTCATTTACCGGCAGGCCCAGGTAACATCTTCGATTGTCGATGATGCGGTGCGTCCGGCCCGCATAAAAACCGGTGATAATCCGCCCGTCTCTGTCTTTTCCAACCGGAAACTGTGCCTTATTCCGATAGTAAAACGGCTGGTCCATGCCGATGATGGGCTCCATCGGAGGGTTCTCGAAACCTCCGATTCGTTTTAAATGGTTGCGGATGGTGTTCTCCTTATATTCCAGCTGCCTGGGATACTCGAGTGTCTGAATCTGGCAGCCGCCGCACGGACCTGCGTGCGGGCATAAGGGTTCCACGCGGTGCGGGGAAGACTTCAGGATGTCCTTCACCCGCCCGTATCCGTAACTTTTCCCAGCTTTCGTCACAATCGCTGAGATCTCATCTCCGATCACAGCATCCTTGATAAAGAGGGGATATCCGCCGATTTTTCCGATCCCTTCACCGTTATGTCCCATGTCTTCGATTGTTATCTGCACAATGTCATTCTTTTTCAAATTCATACGATCACTCCGCTCATCAGCCCGTCGTTCTTCTGATATTAGATTCAAACAGGCGGTTATATCCCAGCCAGTCGGCATTGTCTCCCGCTGCATCAAATACCTCTCTCAATGTTTCCAGTCTGGCGTCTGTGTTGTCCGCCAGATTCAGGGCTATCGCTTCCGCGAGGGCCGGTTTCTTGGGAGAACCGTATTCCAGTTCCCCGTGGTGTGCCAGGATGCAGTGCTTCAGCTCTGTCTCCAGCTTCACCGGGAATCCTTCGATCGTGCGGATCGCATCATGCAGCATTTCTGCCCCGATCATGATATGACCGAGCAGCTGCCCGTCATCTGTATAGTCATTGACAGGGAACGCCGACAGCTCTTTTGTCTTTCCGATATCATGACATAGCGCGGAGGTGATCAGAAGGTCTCTGTTCAGGTACGGATACATTTTCACATAATACTCGCACAGGCCTGCGACGCTCAGCGTATGTTCTAGGAGCCCGCCTACAAAACCGTGGTGAACGCTCTTGGCGGCTGAGCTGAACTTAAATGCCCTGACAAAGGTCTCGTCCTGCTCAAAGTAATACTTCAATAAGGCAGAAAGCCAGGGATTTTCCACCGACTGTACGAGTGCCAGCACTTCCTGATACATGGAATCGCGGTCCCTGACGCTGACCGGCAGATAGTCCCCGGGATCAAAAGAACCTTCATCCGCCTTTCGGCTGCGCTTGATACTCACCTGCAGCGCCCCCGCAAAACTCGTCACATCCCCCATCAGATCGATATAATCCAGCGCGTCGAAGTCATCGATCCCCTGTGAATTCGGGTCCCAGATTTTTGCATCTACCGTTCCCGTCTTGTCCTGCAGGATCACATTCTCATATGCCTTTCCGTTTTTCGTAACCGCCGACTGTTTTTGTTTACAGAGATAGACTCCGGCAATCCTGTCTCCCTCTCGAAGTTCTTTGATATATTTCATACTGTTATCCAACCTTTCTTAAAAAATAGATGCGCTGTGCGCAATCTCCCCGGGCAGGCGGACTGCAAAGCAATATTTCCTTTCCGCGAGCTGCGCATCTTTGCAAGAAGTACATTTTATTATCCGGGAGATTCCGGAGGAATCTGCCGGGTAATAAAAGAATGGTTCTTCTGCATGACAGAAAAACCAGACTTTTTACTTTCACACTGTTCTATTTTATAATGCTCCGACGGTTACGTCAAATACAATCTCTGCATAACCTTCTGCACCCTTGCGCATCGCTGTCACTGTGACCACCTGTCCCGCCTTGCATTTCTCAAGTGCCTTCGTATATTCCGACATGGTCTCCACTTCGCTGCTCTTCACTTTGATGATAACATCTCCGCTCATGATCCCCGCAAGCATCGCCGGAGAATCTGTCTGTACCTCATTGACGTAGACGCCCTTCGGGATCCCCGTTTTTTCTGAAATATCCGCTGTGACATCCTGGCCTTTGATTCCGATATACGGAAGTTCCCCGTTATTTGACAGCGTTTCCATGAGTGTTTTGATTTCTGAAATGCCGATCGCAGTCACAGTATTGCCATCATTGGAGTATCCCTGAAGAATAACGCCGACAATCTGTCCTTCCAGGTCCAGCAGGATTCCGCTCCCGTCTTTACTTCCAAGAATGTCTGTCGTCAGGATCGTATATTCCGTATCCAGCGTAGAAACCTTATTTGAAACAGATGTCACAACCCCGAATGCGATCGAATCACTGTATCCCATCGGGCTGCCAAGAGCCATAACCGGATTCCCCTGTGCTGTTGTATAAGAGCTTCCAAGTGGTGCAGTGACCAGCTGTTCCAGCGTGGTCTCTCCGATTTCACCAAGCGGGATTTTTAAGACTGTCAGCCCGGTATTCGGATCCGTCTTCTGGAAACGGGCATCCACCGTGGTATCATCGCAGAATGTCACCTGAATCCGGTCAACTTTTTCAACTCCCCGGTACTCTGTCAAAATATAAATTTCCTGGCTGGTTCTTGCAATGATGAGTCCGGAAATCTGACGCTGGTTTTCATAAGTATTATTGAACCAGTCCATATTGTCCGTGATACCGATCACCGTTACCATGGATTTGGAGGCAGTCTCAGACACTTCCACCATGTCCTGATAAAACTTTTTATAGTCTGAGAGTCCAAGCTCTGCTGGCACTTCCACGACCTGGGTCTCCTGGCTTTCTTCCTGGGTTTCCTGGTTTTCAACTGCATTTTCAGGGGGGTTTTCATCCTCTATATTTACTTTTGATTTCTGCCTGTTCTCTACCTTTTCCTGAAATGACGGAAGCGCATTTGCAAATACATACGCCGCGACCACTCCGAAAATGACCGCTCCAGCCAGTAGAATCACCAGTTTCACAAAGAGTGCCTTCTTATTAATTGGCTTTTCTTTTATAACCTCTTTAATAAAGCTATAATCACTCATCTCTTAAAACTCCTGTCTGCTGTAAAACCAATTGATTTCAGACCATTTTGTCCGAATTATATTATGATTATATTATCAAAAACATATGAACAATTTATGAATATAAGAGAAACTTATTGGTTCTTGACACATTCCGCCGGCGGCCTGCAGAAATATTTATTATATGAGAGTATTTTTTTAAATACATTTCTGGTATAATGTTCGAAAAGGGCAGAACCATATAATATAGATTGTGCTTTTATTATGTTTCTGACCGCCGCTAATAAAACGATAGCATGACTTTGAGACCCGCAAAACATGAGAAAGCAGCCCGCCAGGACCGATTTCGAGTGTTTTAGAATTGCGGCAGCACATTGTGCGGAATAATTCATGGGTATCATGGCGTCAAAATACCTTTTGACCATAACATCATAATATTAAACAGTAAGGATTTATAACATGAACAGCAAAGCATTACAGACTTTAGAATATTACAAAATCATACAGAAACTGGCCTCTTATGCCTCCTCACCGATGGGAAAAGTACGCTGTGAATCATTGCTGCCTTCCACTGACCTTTCAGAGATCAGAAGCCTGCAGCAGCAGACGCACGATGCTCTGAGCCGTCTGTTTAAGAAGGGCAGCACCTCTTTCGGAAATGCCAAAGACCTCCGTGCTTCTCTGAAGCGTCTGGAGATCGGCAGTTCACTCAGTATCCCTGAGCTGCTGGCAATCTGCGCCATGCTCGAGAACTGTGCCCGTGTCAAATCATACGGACGCCCGGAACAGGCTGACACACCGGCTGATTCTCTGACCTCCATGTTTGACGCACTGGAACCGCTGACGGGGCTCTCGACAGAGATCAGGCACTGCATTCTGTCAGAGGAAGAGATCAGTGACGATGCTTCCCCGGCCCTGAGACAAATCCGCCGGTCCATGAAATTTACCAATGATAAAATCCACACTCAGCTGAATGCCATCGTAAACGGAAGCTCACGCACCTACCTGCAGGATGCGGTTGTCACAATGCGTAACGGGCGTTACTGTATCCCTGTGAAAGCAGAATATAAAGGACAGGTCCCTGGAATGATCCATGACCAGTCATCAAGCGGCTCCACACTGTTTGTGGAACCGATGGCAATCGTAAAACTGAACAATGAGCTGCGTGAACTGGAGTTAAAAGAAGCCGCCGAGATTGATGTCATTCTGGCAACCCTGAGTGCACTTGCGGCAGAACATCAGGAAACACTGCGGTACAATCTTGAAAACATGGTCGAACTCGACTTCATTTTTGCCCGTGCTTCCCTGGCAATGGAACAGAATGCCAACGAACCGTTATTTAACACAACCGGGAAGATCCACATTCGTCAGGGACGCCATCCACTGATCGACTCCCGCCAGGTTGTTCCGATCGATATCCGGCTCGGGGAAGATTTTGACCTTCTGATCGTAACAGGTCCCAACACGGGTGGTAAGACGGTTTCCTTAAAGACTGCCGGGCTGCTGACTCTGATGGGTCAGGCGGGCCTTCACATTCCCGCACTTTCCCGTTCAGAACTATCTGTATTTACGGAAGTCTACGCGGATATCGGTGATGAGCAGAGCATCGAGCAGTCCCTGAGTACTTTCTCCTCACATATGACCAATGTAGTCTCATTTCTTGCACATGCGGATGACAGATCCCTGGTGCTGTTTGATGAGCTTGGCGCAGGTACGGATCCGACGGAAGGTGCTGCTCTGGCTATCTCCATCCTGTCTTATCTTCACGGAAAAGGCATCCGCACAATGGCAACGACACATTACAGTGAATTGAAAGTCTACGCGCTTTCTACTCCGGGTGTTGAAAACGCCTGCTGCGAATTTGATGTGGAAACTCTGCGGCCGACATACCGGCTGCTGATCGGTATTCCAGGTAAGAGTAATGCTTTCGCAATTTCCGGTAAGCTCGGTCTCCCGGATTTTATCATCCAGGACGCAAGGCAGCGGATCAGTAAAGAAGACACCTCCTTCGAGGATGTGATCTCCAATCTGGAAGAAACCCGGAAAACGGTTGAAAAAGAGAGAATTGAACTTCAGAAATACAAAGAAGAGATCGCTCAGCTAAAATTACAGCTGGAAGAAAAAAATGAAAAACTATCACAGCGCAGAGAAAAAATGATCCGCGATGCCAACGAGGAAGCTCACGCAGTGCTCCGTGAGGCGAAAGAATACGCTGATCAGACGATCAAGCAATTTCAGAAATTCGAGAAAGACAGTCCTTCCATACAGAGGATGGAAAAAGAACGCCAGCAGCTGCGTGAGAAGATGAAAAAAGCAGAAAAGAAAATGGCCATGCAGACGGACCCTGCTCATATTTCCACTCTGAAACCGTCTGACCTGCACCTCGGTGACACGGTAAAAATCATGAGCCTTAGTCTGAAAGGAACCGTAAGTACCCTGCCGGACGCAAAAGGCAATCTGTTCGTACAGGCGGGTATTATGAGAACTAAAACAAACATTTCAGACCTGAAACTCATGGATGAGGAAGTCATCCGGGCCCCAGGCATGAAACGGAGCGGATCCGGAAAGGTAAAGATGCAGAAATCTGCCAGTGTCAGCACCGAGATCAACCTGCTCGGCAAGACCGTGGATGAAGCCATCGCCGAACTGGATAAATATCTGGATGATGCCTATATCGCACATGTGCCAAGTGTCCGTATTGTCCACGGCAAGGGGACCGGCGCACTTCGCAAAGGAGTTCACAATTATCTGAAGCGCCAGAAACATATCTCCTCGTTTCGGCTTGGGGAGTTCGGTGAGGGAGATGCCGGCGTAACTATCGTTGAGTTTAAATAACAGCCAGGAGGTCATAACTATGGTAGCAAAACAGAAAATCCTAATCGTAGATGACGACAACAACATTGCAGAACTGATCTCTCTCTATCTCACCAAGGAATGCTTCGACAACATGATTGTCAACGATGGAGAGGAGGCGCTTGAGGCGTTTGACACTTTCAAGCCAAATCTTGTCCTGCTGGACCTGATGCTCCCCGGCATGGACGGCTATCAGGTATGCAGAGAAATCCGCTACAAATCCAATGTTCCGATCATCATGCTCTCCGCAAAAGGCGAGATTTTTGATAAGGTGCTTGGACTTGAGCTGGGTGCAGATGATTATATGATCAAACCCTTTGATTCCAAGGAACTTGTAGCCCGTGTCAAGGCTGTACTGAGGCGTTTTGAGCCAGCTGCCAAATCTTCTCAGGAAAAATCCAGCGGTAAATATGTTGAATATCCCGATCTGGTGATCAATCTGACAAATTACTCCGTACTTTACCATGGAGAAAGCATCGATATGCCCCCGAAGGAACTGGAACTTTTATACTTCCTGGCTTCCTCTCCCAACCAGGTGTTTACAAGAGAACAGCTCCTTGATCACATCTGGGGTTATGAATATATCGGTGACACACGTACGGTAGACGTACATATCAAACGTCTCCGCGAAAAAATCAAAGACCATAAGTCATGGTCCATCAGTACCGTCTGGGGAATCGGTTACAAATTCGAGGTTAAATCTTCATGAAAAATGCGCTTTATGTTAAGTTCCTGTTTGGTTATGTGATTCTTGGCATCCTGAGCATCTTCGTGATCTCCCTGATGGGCTCCGCCCTGATCGAACAGGACCTGACCCGTCAGACCGGCGATTATCTGTACAAGGAGGCGGTAAACATCGCGTCCAATCACGCTGACTACTACTACTCACAGCAGGCATCCCTTGAGGATACCTACTTTAATCTGTGTACACTGTCCGAGTACCAGAACACGCAGATCTGGATGCTGGACCCGGAAGGCCGTATTCTTATCAATACAGCCGAGTCCCTGAATCCTGATTCCCCGGAGCAGATTGATCATTTTGACCCTCTGTCTCTCGGCACAGGCTATTACAGCATCGGAAAATTTTATAATTGTTTTTCTGACCGGATGCTGAGTGTCATGGTTCCGGTCACGCTGAACATGTCCACGAAAGGTTATATTGCCATCCATGTACAGATGACAGATATCTATACACACCGCGATGAAATACTGAAAAGCGTTTACGTTGTATTCCTGGTTATTTTCATGCTCACTCTTATGATTTTGCTGGTCTTCAGCTTTATCGTCTATGGACCGCTCAAGCAGATCACGCAGGGGGCAAATGAATATGCATCCGGGAATCTGAAATATAACATACCGGTCAGCGCTGACGATGAGATGGGATATCTTGCAGCAACGCTGAATTATATGTCGGATGAGCTGGACCGTGCCGGAGAATACCAGCGGCAGTTTGTGGCAAACGTATCCCATGATTTCCGTTCCCCGCTTACATCTATCAAAGGATATATTGAAGCCATGCTGGACGGCACGATTCCTCCGGAAATGCAGGCAAAATATCTGAACATCGTCCTTATGGAAACGGAGCGTCTGAACAAACTTACCAAGGGTTTAATTACCCTGAATGACTACGATGCCAGCGGTTATCTTCTGGACATCACCAGCTTTGATATTAACTCTGTCATCCGCGATACGGCCGCCACCTTCGGCGGAACCTGTATGAAAAAGAAAATCACCTTTCAGCTTCTGCTTGCCGCAGAACAGCTGCTGGTCAGTGCCGATATGGGAAAAATACAGCAGGTTCTCTACAATCTGATCGACAATGCCGTCAAATTCAGCCCTTCTAATTCTGTGATCACGGTAGAGACTACAGAAAAACACGGAAAGGTCTTTGTATCCGTCAAAGACCATGGGACGGGGATACCGAAGAACAGCATCGCAAAGATATGGGACCGATTCTATAAGACGGACTCCTCGCGAGGTAAAGACCGGAAGGGAACGGGCCTGGGGCTTTCCATTGTGAAAGAAATTATCAATGCTCATAATCAGAATATTAATGTGATCAGCACCGAAGGTGTGGGGACAGAGTTTATCTTTACTCTCGATAAAGCAAAAAAATAAGAAGTGCCGCTGTGGCACTTCTTTTATTTCCAGTCATATTTAGTCAGATGGCCTTCCATCTGCATATGCACAAACTTTTGCTGGCGGAGGGCCTCATACAAAACGATGGCCACTGAATTCCCGAGATTCAGGGAACGTATTCCGTTCATCATCGGTATCCGTACCGCGGTATCCTGATTTTCCAGCAGAATCTCCTCCGGAATCCCTGCGCTTTCCTTTCCGAACATAATATAACAGTCCTCTTCGTACTGTACATCGGTATAGATACGCGGAGCCTTTGTTGATGCCATGTATATCCTGGCACCTGGATTTCTGTTCAGAAAATCCTCATAATTGATATAACGTGACACATCCAGGTCTTTCCAGTAATCCATCCCCGCACGCCGGATCTGTTTTTCATTCAGCATAAAGCCAAGCGGCTCGATCAGATGCAGTCTGGTACCGGAAGCTACACACGTTCTGCCGATATTTCCCGTGTTCGCCGGTATCTCCGGCTCATACAATACAATGTTCAATGCCATCTTATGATTATCCTCTTCTATCCGAGTACCTTGTACAGCTCATCTGTCTGCGGACGGTCCAGATACCGGACATCATCACCGTTTCGCAAAATTCTGTCATTTCCGGCTGTTGTGCGTCCAATCACCGTAGCCTCTATCCCGGCTTTCTTTAATTCCTGCACAACCGAAAAACCGTCATCCGCTGCTATCATCATGGAACCGCTTGACATGATTAAATATGGATTCACGCCAAAAAATTCACAGATTTCCACGGTCTCCTGCCTTATCGGAATTTTTTTCAGATCGACTTCGAGACCGACCCCAGCTCCCTCTGCCATTTCCCAGAGCGCTCCGAATACGCCGCCTTCTGTGATATCATGCATAGCGGAAACTCCGCATGTTTTTGCGATCCTGGCATCCTCTACCACAGACAGGTAGGCGTCAAATCCTTTTGCGGTACTGATAAAATCCTCGGAAAATACGCGCCTTAGTTCTTCATCCTTCTCTTTTGCAAGGATTGTGGTCGCCTCCAGGCCGATCCATTTGCTGATCACAATATCCTGATATGGTTTCATCTTCATGGTGGAGAGCAGATCCTCACGCCTGATCTTTCCCACTCCGGTAACGGATATCAGCGGCTGCAGAACGACATTGGTGATCTCTGTATGCCCTCCAAGTACCTCCATACCAAGCAGTTCACATGTCTTCTCAATATCCTGCATCAGTTTGCGTATCTCCGGTTCCTCCACGGTATCCGGCAGCATGGCTGTCAGCATGACACCGACCGGCTCTGCACCGGAAGCTGCCAGATCATTCGCTGTGATATGAATGCTGTGGCTTCCCAGGTCTTTGGTGGTCCCTGTAATGGGATCTGTGGACATCACGAACACTTCTCCCTCCTGCAGCTGCAGCGCAGCGCAGTCCTGCCCCACGCCCGGTCCGACCAGAACCTCATCTCTCCTGTGTTTCACCTGTTTTAAAATCGAACGCACCAGAACACTCTCCGGCAATTTCCCAATTTTCATTCTCTGTCTGTTTCCTCTCTGTCCTGCATTTATATATCATCAACTGTATTTGTTGATCACCGAATACACTTTATCGAGATCATTCGAATCTACGGCTGCCTGGATTTCAGATGCAGCTGTGCTGTCGCTTGTACTGACTCCTACAGTATATCTCGTCGGTGTCATATTATATGTACTGCCGTTCACCTGTTCCCGACTCTCCTCCACGCCGTCCACCGTCACAATCTTCCAGAGGCAGGCCGTATAACCCGTATGCGAGGAGGAAGTCTGCCTGATCGTACCAAGCGGATCCTGAGACGCCGTCAGTTCTACCGTTGGTTCTACCGTCTCGAGTGTCTCGCTTTCATACGTCACTTTACGGTTCTCCGGCCGGTATTCTTTCCCATAGACTACGAAACCCACCTCGCCGCCGTCTGTATAACCTTCAATATAAATTGGCGCATCCAGATTATTGACAAACTGGAGATCCTTTGATCCTTCTGCAATCGCAGCATCCATCGAAGGTTTTACATATTTGACAATCATGGAATGATTATATCGCTCCGTTATCTCGATCTCAGCCCTCAGCAGAGCCATATAAAGTGTCGTGGAAACCTGGCAGATGCCACCGCCGTAACTGTCCACCACATCCCCGTTCTCATAGGAAGGTGCCGGCTCATATCCATTTTCGGCATCAAACGGTATCAGGGCACTCTCCACTGAGAAGGTCTCTCCCGGATACAGTACTGATCCGTTGAGGAAACTGGTTCCTGTCGCTATGTTCTGCGCTCTGGCAGCACTGCTCGATGAATAGTCTGTGCTCGCAGTTCCGAGAATATCCTGAACCTGTTCAAGTTCTGACGATTTATGTTCCGGTTCGGTAATCTCCGCCGGCAGCTCGACCACTCCAAGACCGGCTCTCCAGAGTTCTGAGAGATATTCCGACAGTACCTCGACCGACTCATCGACTTTGATCTTCACACCCTGCGTCTCTTTTACGATCTGAAATCCGTCCTCCGTTCTCGTCATGGATGCATTCTGCGGTTCGCAGTCCAGCGGCACACATTTCTCGTTCAGCACCGCTTTTGCCGTATCCGCTTTCACACCATACTCCAGCACAAATCGAACAGTTTCCTGCTGAAGGTCCTGTTTTGCCTTATACTGGCGTACTATGTTGCCTGCCTGTCCAAAGGCAAGTGCCTTATCCACAACCTCTTCATTCTTCCAGTAGAGACCAAGTTCACCGGCTGTTGCACTTACAATGTGATCACCGATATGCATCTGTATATGATATCCTTTGATCTCCTCCATATGGTCTGCAACCGCCAGAACAGCTTCCTCGCGTGTCATCCCCGACACATCGACGCCGTCAATAAAAACCCCCTCCAGTATCACCGGGGAGGTTTCTGCATCGGCAAATACCTGTCTCACACAAACCATACTGAAAAACAGGCAGATTATAAATATCGCGATATTCGTTGCTACTCTATTTTTCCGCATCCACCCTCTACCCTTCTACAGCAGAAACTCCAGTGCCATCGGGACTACCATGGCCAGCACCAGCATAATTGCGATAACAGCAGCAATAATTCGTTTCGTTTTAGGATTTCTCATGATCTATTACCTCTTTACTCTTCCATGATTTAATATTATTTTATCAATCATTCTGGATGCCTCACTTTTGGTAAGACTCTCAATTTTTACATCCGTCTCTATTCTATGATATCTGAGCAAATCATTCAAGTAAACTTTTTGTGAAAACGTGATTGGCCTCTGCTTTTTTACCGTGTACATCAATTTCTGCGGCTTAAAAATCTCGGGTTGGCTTTCCAGAAAATCCCGCTCCAGATATTGATAGAGCTGCCAGGTACTCCTTGTATCATCAAGTGCCCGGTGTGCATTGCCCTGATCTATACGATAATACCTGCAGAGTGCTGCAAGGCTGCGGCTAGGCAGGTCCGGCAGCGCCTTTCTCGCGATTTTCAGCGTGTCCACCGCTTCCTTTTCAAACTTAAATCCAAGATTGACCGCTTTGTGTTTGACAAAACTATAATCAAACATAATATTATGCCCAAGAAGAGGAAGCTCTCCGCAGAAATCCAGGAAATTACCAAGTGCCGTCTCAGACTTTTCTCCCTCTTCTGTCATCGCCTGTGTGATACCTGTCAGCTCCTGTATCTCATATGGTATCTGCATCTGGGGGTTGATCAGCACATGATAAGAATCCACTGTACGCCCGTCTACAATTTTCAGTGCTCCGATCTCCAGGATACGGTCCGTTTTAGGGTGCAGCCCCGTAGTCTCGAGATCCAATACAACACACGTTTTCATTTTTTCACTCCCTCATATTCCCTGCAGTACTTTGTCAAAAAACATTCCCCGCATTTCGGGCTGCGTGCAAAACAAATCTGCCGCCCAAACGTGATGATCTGAATATTATACAGGATCCAGTGATCCTTTGGAAGCACTCTCATCAAATCATACTCTATCTTTTCCGGGTCATTTTCTTCAGTCAGTCCAAGCCTGCGTGAAATCCTCTTCACATGGGTATCCACGACGATGCTGCGCTCGTGAAAAATGTTCCCCCGGATCACATTTGCCGTTTTCCGCCCCACGCCGGGAAGTGATATCAGTGCTTCCAGACTCTCCGGCACTTTCCCGCCGTATTCCGCCACAAGTTTTTTTGCACAGCCGATCAGGTTCTTTGCCTTATTATGATAAAACCCGGTGGATTTAATATCCTGTTCCAGCTCCTGAAGCTCTGCAGTGGCAAACGCCTCCATATCGGGATATTTTACAAATAAATCTTTCGTCACAATATTAACTCTTGCATCCGTACACTGCGCACTCAGCATGGTCGCGATCAGCAGCTGTTCCGGACTCTCATGATCCAGATAACACTTATATTCCCTGGAATATGTCTCATCCAGAAGCCTTAATATCTCTTTTGTCCTCTTTGTCATCAGTCACTTTACTCCTTATGAGGTGCCAGCTGGCATCGTTCGTCATAGGATTACGCCGCTCATAGTCGAACAGTACAATCCCACAGTCAAACGCTTCCACATGTGTCATTCTTTGAATCTGCCTGTGATCAAACCCGCGGTAATGAGAAAGTATGCCGTCATACAGATTTCCATAAACATTTTTCATCTCCATCTGACTGACAGAAGGCTTGGGTGACCATACCGGACGGCTTTTCGCATTCTCTCTGAGATAGTAATCGAACGTAAGCAGGTTCTTATATCGGGGGATCTCACCCGGACAGACTTCCTGAATAAACTCCAGCAGTATCTCATAGCGCCGGGCGCGGGAATGAGAAATTCCCAGATAGCCGTGTTCTTCATAGAATCGCCCCAGTGCTTCAAAACAGTCGATCGGCGTACCCAGCTGCCTAGCCAGAAAATCCATGGTATATGCAAACTGACCGCTGTTATAATACACCTCTACCATTTCTTCCACCCGTTTTAACTCTAACAGTTCCTCATACGAAATCCAATCGGTAAATAATACCTCATACGGCTCATGCTCTCTCCATACACACCCATACATACCGGCCTGTTCCCACATATATGAACCTTTCAGAACCTTCAGAAAGCCAAGCTGCAGCTGTTCCGGATGCAGGGCAAATACATCATTGAATGATTTGCGAAAGCTGCCGTAACCTTCATACGGAAGCCCCGCAATCAGGTCCAGATGCTGATGTATATTGTGAAACTTCTGTACGGTCTTCACAGCGGTACACACTTTTTCGAAATCCATCGTTCTTTTGATTTCCCGCAGTGTGTCCGGATTCGTTGACTGTACTCCGATCTCCAGCTGTATCAGACCCGGACGCATCCCTGATAAAATTTCAAAGTCTTCCTCCTCAAGAAGATCTGCCGCAATCTCGAAATGAAAGTTTGTCACGCCATTGTCATTTTCCAGCAGATACCGCCAGATCGCCCTGGCATGATCCTTCCTGCAGTTAAATGTTCGATCCACAAGCTTCACCTGTTTCACACGGTTTTCCAGAAAAAAAGCCAGTTCCTCCCTCACGAGACTGAAAGGACGGAACCGCAGTTTTTTATCGACGGATGAAAGACAGTAACTGCAGGAAAACGGACAGCCCCGGCTCGTTTCATAATAGATGATCCTGTGAGCAAATTCTGACAGTTTATCATATGGAAAGGGAATATCACCCATGTCCAGCAGCCTCCGCCCCGGATTTTCCACCGTATCTCCTTTCTGGTTCCGATACGTGATCCCCGCTATTTCATCCAGCGGCGCTGTCCCATCCACATAATGGCTGACCAGCTGCAAAAAGGTCTCCTCCCCCTCGCCGCGCATCACACCAGCGGCATACGGCATCCTGGTAAGCTCCCGAACAGCATCATACGATACCTCTGGTCCGCCCAGCCAGATCTTCATATCGGGCAATACTTTGTGCAGCTCTGCGGCCAGCTCTCTGATGATTGAAATGTTCCAGATATAGCACGAGAAGCACAGTACATCCGGATGCTGCCTGTAAATGCTCTGCATCACATCCTCCGTCCTCTGGTTGATCGTGAATTCCAGCATCATCACATGGTTTCGGTATTTTTTTGTATAACGGTACAGGCTGTATAACGCCAGATTGGAGTGAATATATTTGGCATTAACAGCAGCCAGCAAAATCTTCATACGTCTCTCTTTCCCTCACAGCAAATGGAAAAACGCCCTCAAAATAAGAGCGTTTTCTTCCGTAATAGTTTTATGCATTCAGCGGATATCTCGCTGTCAGTTCTTCTACAATGGCCTTTGCTTTACTGCTGTTGTCAGCACTTTCTATCATTAAAGCAATCGCCTCAGCAATTTTATCCATATCATCTGCATTCATACCGCGTGCTGTCACGGCAGCAGTTCCCAGACGAACACCGCTAGTCACATTCGCAGACTGCGGGTCATTCGGAATTGTATTCTTATTACAGGTGATGTTTGCCTCATCCAGCAGATGCTCCATCTCTTTTCCCGTTACATTCGTATTTGTCAGATCAACAAGCATCAGATGATTGTCCGTTCCCCCGGATACAATCTTAATTCCACGGTTCATAAGACCCGCGCAAAGTGCTTTCGCATTCTTTACAATATTTGACTGATATACTTTATATTCCGGCTGCAGCGCCTCTTTAAAACAGACAGCTTTTGCAGCGATCACGTGCATCAGCGGACCTCCCTGGATTCCAGGGAATACAGCTTTATTCAAATGAAGCTCCTCTGCAATGGCATTGCTGCACATGATCATACCGCCGCGGGGACCGCGCAGTGTCTTATGTGTTGTCGTCGTTGTCACATGTGCATACTGAATCGGACTCGGATGCTCTCCGGTTGCCACCAGTCCTGCGATATGTGCAATATCAGCCATCAGATATGCACCAACCTCATCTGCAATCTCACGGAATTTTTTGAAGTCAATCGTTCTCGCATATGCGCTTGCACCGCATACAATCATTTTCGGTTTGCATTCCTGTGCAATTCTGCGCACTTCATCATAATCGATAAATCCGTCGTTATTGACACCGTACGGTACAATATTAAAATATGCCCCTGACATATTCGCCTTGCTTCCATGGGAAAGATGTCCGCCATGTGCCAGGTTCATTCCCATAACAGTATCACCCGGCTTCAGGGCAGCAAAAAATACCGCCATATTAGCCTGTGCTCCTGAGTGCGGCTGCACATTCACATATTCACATCCAAACAGCTGTTTTGCACGGTTAACTGCCAGCTCCTCAACAACATCAACGCATTCACATCCACCATAGTAACGTTTTCCCGGATATCCTTCTGCGTACTTGTTAGTCAGCGGTGATCCCATTGCCGCCATAACGGCTTTGCTCACCCAGTTTTCCGATGCGATCAGTTCAATATGTGAATTCTGTCTGGCAATTTCATCCTCAATTGCTTTTGCTATTTCCGGATCTACGTTTTCTATTTCATGAATTGAATACATGACTTTCCTCCTTGGCTGTTGTTTATGTCCATTATTTCCTGCTCCGGGAACGACCTTCCCGGACTACACTGTTTTATCATTATACGAGAATCCCGTCCACTTTGCAATCGTTATTTCGCACAATTCTCCATTTCCCCACATTTTCTTTTTATACTTTACGGTTCTCAAAAAATCTGCTTTAATAGAATTAAAAGAAAATTCAAAAAGGGAGGAATCATTCATGTTAAACTTTGAATACTACACCCCTACCCGTGTCGTTTTCGGCAAGAATACCGAAGCACAGGTCGGTAAACTGATTCAAGACCAGAACTGCAAAAAAGTCCTTGTTCATTACGGCGGACAAAGCGCCGTCAGATCGGGGCTTCTGGACCGCATATATACTTCATTAAAAGAAGCCTCCATAGACTATGTGTCTCTCGGCGGTGTCGTTCCGAATCCCCGTATCTCAAAAGCCCGCGAAGGCATTGAGTTATGCCGAAAGGAGGGGGTTGATTTTATCCTTGCCGTCGGCGGCGGAAGTGTTATTGACTCAGCCAAAGCAATCGGATACGGAGCTGCATGCGGGGGGGATGTCTGGGATTTCTTCAGCAAAAAGCGCGTGGCAGATCAATGTCTGCCGATTGGCTGTGTTCTCACCATCGCTGCCGCCGGAAGTGAGATGAGCGACTCAGCGGTACTGACCAATGAGGACGGATGGCTGAAACGCAGTTACAAAAGCAATCTTTGCCGCTGCCGGTTCGCGGTGCTGAACCCGGAACTCACTTACACACTGCCAGCCTACCAGACTGCCAGCGGCTGCGTGGATATCCTGATGCACACTATGGAGCGGTATTTCAACAATCAGACCATGGAACTGACGGACCAACTGTGTGAAGCGCTCATGAAAACAGTGATGATGAATGCCCGGATCCTGGTCCAGGAACCTGAAAATTATAATGCCCGAGCCGAAATCATGTGGGCAGGAAGCCTTTCCCACAACGGCCTGATGGGCTGCGGCACAGACGGCGGAGACTGGGCATCCCATCAGCTGGAGCATGAGCTCGGCGGAATGTTCGATATCGCGCACGGAGCCGGTCTTGCCGCTGTATGGGGCAGCTGGGCGCGCTATGTCCTGCCGTATAACACAGAACGTTTTGCTCAGTTCGCAGCCAATGTATTTGACATTCCATGTGAATGCGACTTGAAAGCAGCAGCTCTCAGGGGAATCGAAGCCATGGAAAACTTCTATCGCTTCGTCAATATGCCTACCTCTATCTCAGAGATGGGAATTACACTGACCGAAGAACAGCTCAATACCCTTGCTTATAAATGCAGCTTTGAGAATCAACGTACGATCGGTGTGATCAAACCGCTTAATATAGAAGATATCCGTAAGATATATGAGATGGCAAGGTAAATTTCATTTTTAAAACAAAGACTGCGTTCTCTGATTTCACTCAAAGAACGCAGTCTGTTTTTCCATAAATGCCCGGAACCGGAATCGAACCAGTGACACGAGGATTTTCAGTCCTCTGCTCTACCAACTGAGCTATCCGGGCATGAACAAATCCCCAAAAACCCTGTTAAGATTTCTGGGGAATAGAGAGCGCGAGACGGGACTCGAACCCGCGGCCTCGACCTTGGCAAGGTCGCGCTCCACCAACTGAGCCACTCGCGCCTAAGCGGGTGATGGGAATCGAACCCACGTATCTAGCTTGGAAGGCTAGTGTTCTACCATTGAACTACACCCGCGCGACAAAATGTATTCTAATATAATTTGTTATGAATGTCAATAGGTTTTATAAATTTTTTTTATTTTTTCTTTTTTTGATTCTTTATGCCATTTAACTACACCAAAACCCGCCTGCATAGCCCTCGGCATAGTAAGCGGGTTTTTCCTGCACTGGTCAATTATCTAAATAATGTAATCCAATACCTTTTCATTTTGCCATTCCATCAGATCCGCCAGCGTATATTTATCAACCACGCTCTTAATAGCGGCATCAAGCTCATTCCATATACGAAGCGTTACGCACTCTCCCTGCCTGGGACACTGGTTCTGTTCATCCTCGAGGCAGGCAACCGGGCAAAGACTTCCCTCCGTCTGTCTTAAAATCGCTCCAACTGAATATTCCTCCGGACGCCTGACCAGCTGATAGCCTCCCTGAGCACCGCGTAAACTTTTTACATATCCTGCCCGGACCAGAATGGAAATAATCTGTTCAAGATACTTTGTAGAGATTTCCTGCCTCTGACCCACATCTTTAATACGAACCGGACCTTCTCCCTGATGAAGGGCAAGATCCAGCATCAGCCGCAGTGCATAACGCCCTTTTGTGGATATTTTCATAGCTCCCTCCTGATCAGCATGATCATTCCTTTACAGTCTCAAAAGCTTCTTTCAGATCCTCTATGATATCGTCGATATTCTCAAGTCCGATGGAAAGCCTGATGGTGTTCGGAAGAATTCCCTGTTCTCTCTGTTCTTCCTCATTCAGCTGCGCATGTGTCGTCGTCGCCGGATGGATCACCAGTGATTTGGCATCTGCAACATTGGCCAACAGCGAAAACAACTCCAGGTTATCAATAAAGGTTTTTGCTTCCTGTTTTCCACCTTTGATTTCAAATGTAAAAATCGAGCCTCCGCCGTTTGGAAAATACTTACTGTAAAGACTCTGCTGCTTATCGTCAGCTGATACTGACGGGTGATGTACGGCCTCCACCTGCGGATGGTTCTTAAGATAGCTGACCACTTTCAGCGCGTTCTCTACATGACGTTCTACACGCAGAGAAAGTGTTTCCAGCCCCTGCAAAAACAAAAACGCGTGGAATGGTGACAATGTTGCCCCTGTATCCCGCAGCAGAATCGCACGAATTCTTGTAACAAATGCCGCAGGACCTGCCGCTTTTGTAAAACTTACTCCATGATAGCTCGGATTCGGTTCTGACAACACCGGAAACTTTCCGGAAGCTTCCCAGTCAAATTTCCCGCTGTCTACGATCACACCACCGATCGTCGTACCATGGCCTCCGATAAATTTAGTTGCCGAATGCACAACAATATCTGCCCCATATTCGATCGGACGAATCAGATAGGGCGTTCCAAATGTATTATCAATGACCAGCGGTATCTTGTGGCTGTGTGCAATTTTCGCAATTGCTTCAATATCCACAACTTCTGAATTAGGGTTTCCAAGAGTCTCAATAAACAGCGCTTTTGTATTTTCCTGTATTGCTTTTTCAAATGCGCCTTCTTCTAACGGATCAACAAAAGTTGTCGTCACTCCGTATTCAGTAAAGGTGTGTGCCAGGAAATTGTAAGTACCTCCGTAAATATTTTTAGCTGCGACGATATGGTCTCCGCTCTGTGCGAGGTTCTGAAACGTATAGGCGATCGCCGCCGCTCCTGACGCGACAGCAAGCGCTGCCGCACCGCCTTCCAGCGCTGCAACTCTGCGTTCAAAAACATCCTCCGTGGGATTTGTAAGGCGTCCGTAGATATTCCCCGCATCAGAAAGATTAAACCTCGCTTCTGCATGATCGCAGTCATGAAAAACGAATGATGAAGTCTGATAGATTGGAACGGCCCTGGCATCTGTTGCCGGGTCAGGCTGCTCCTGTCCTACATGCAGCTGTAAAGTTTCAAATTTCAGGTTTCTGTCTGCTCTTTTAGTTTTCATAGTCTTTCTCCTATTCCGTAAATAATGGGGTTGAGTAGTAACGGTCTCCACTGTCTGGCAGCAATACAACAATTGTCTTTCCTTCAAATTCCTGGCTTTGTGCCATCTCCATAGCTGCATGCAGAGCTGCTCCGGAAGATATGCCCACAAGAATCCCTTCAGCCCTGGCAAGTTTTTTTGCAGCGATAAAAGCTTCTTCATTTTCCACATGTATTATACGGTCATAAATCTCTGTATTTAGTACCTCAGGAATAAATCCGGCGCCAATCCCCTGCAATTTATGAGGTCCTGCCTTCCCGCCTGAGAGCACCGGAGACGCGCTCGGTTCTACTGCCACGATTTCAATATTGTCTTTTTTTCCTTTTAAGTATCCGCCTATTCCGGTTACCGTCCCGCCTGTTCCTACACCGGCCACAAATGCATCTATCTCACCTTCTGTGTCCTCCCATATCTCCGGTCCCGTCGTTTCCATATGAGCCTTTGGATTTGCCTGATTCACAAACTGTCCCGGTATAAAGCTCTCCGGGATGGATGATGCCAGCTCTTCAGCCTTTTCGATTGCCCCTGTCATCCCTCTTGCACCGTCTGTAAGCACGATCTCAGCACCGTATGCCTTTAAAATATTCCTCCGCTCCACGCTCATCGTCTCAGGCATGGTCAGAATCGTGCGGTAACCTTTCACTGCTGCTATAGCTGCCAGACCGATACCCGTATTTCCGGAAGTCGGTTCGATAATAACGGACCCTTTCTTCAGCATCCCCTTTTCCTCTGCATCCTCAATCATGGCTTTTGCAACTCTGTCCTTCACACTTCCTGCCGGATTCAGGTACTCCAGTTTTACTAATACGCGTGCTTTCAGTCCTTCCTGCGCGGCAAGATTTTCAATTTCCATCAATGGCGTCTTCCCGATTAATTCCAATGCATTCTTATAAATTTTCTTCATGATAAAATCCTCCTTTTTTATTTCCTACTATTTTGATATGAATTATATGAATGATAACTCTTTTTCCATGATATGTCAAGTAAAATCTTTACATTTTCTTGTTAATTTTTCTAATATCCTATATACTTATGTTAAAAACATTTGCATGGCATACAGGAGGACTTTTATGCAGGATTTCTTATTACAACAGGGTGAATATCTGCTTCGTATTTTTGTCGCTACGCTATGTGGTCTCAGTATTGGTCTGGAACGGGAAAGCAACTTAAAACTGGCCGGCGTACGCACGTACTCCATTGTTGCCATGACGTCTTCCATCATGATGATCGTTTCCAAATATGGATTTTTTGACGTACTTATACAAAACAGCATATCTCTTGATCCGTCCCGTATCGCGGCAGGCGTTGTAACAGCCATAGGTTTTCTGGGCGCGGGTGTGATTTTTACGCGTAAAATGAATGTCAGCGGGCTGGTAACTGCCGCCGGAATCTGGGCAACCGTTGGGATCGGAAGTGCTATCGGTGCCGGAATGTATCTGATCGGTATTGTCAGCACAGCATTTTTCCTGATCCTCCAGCTGTGCTACCGGAAGATTCCTTTAATCGGACAAACACCGATCGTTGAGCGGATCGTACTGATCATCGAGGAAGACGAAGATCTGCCCTCCCTTCTTCATCGAATTTTCACACAGAAAAAAATCAAAATATCCAGTGTAAACGCTGCACGTGTCGGAAACGCACAGCTAAAAATCGAGCTATATGTCAAGTTCCCAACTTCCTATAAGATTGAAGATATTGTGGCATTATTAAAAGATAATTCTGAAATCATTTCTATTGACGTTTAAATACTGTAGGTTTGTCAAACATATGTTACAGTGACATCAGATAATTATCCAGTACCTGTTTTGGGGTTTTCCATCCAAGTGGGCGCATAGGAAAGTTATTATAATCTCTGCGGTTATAGAGTTTTAACTGTTTGCTGAAGTCTTCAAAAGAGTAAAAACTGTGGACAGCATAGAAACGCTCATTGTCTTTCCTGTGGCTTCGCTCCACTTTGCCATTATGCCTTGGAGTAAATGGACGTATCAGCTTGTGCCTGATGCCGTATTCCTTAAGCCGGACTTGAAAGATGGTAGGTTTATCCGAACCGCCGTAAGAGCTGAAGCGTTTGGTAAATTCCTGACCATTATCAGTCTGGACACATTCGACAGGGCAGGGAAACGCTTTGATAAGATGCTCAAGGAACAAGGCAGCGGAATAGGAGCTGTGTTCTTCAAATGCTTCCACAAACCGCCATCTGGAGTACTCATCAATGGCGGTGTACTGATAAAACCGTTGGTCTTTGGCTTCATTCATGAGGCAGGCAGAAGGGACAAATTTCACGTCAATCTGAATCCGCTGTCCGGGATAGACCATCTGCTCATAAGGCTTAGGGATGTACTTGGGATTAGGAGGATGAACAGCCATAATCCCCTGTTTTCTAAGGAAACGGTAAAGCCCGGGAATAGAACGGGAATAACCGCGCTGCATAAGTTTTACCCAAAAGATGACTAAACCAGCCTCAGGATTACGTCTGCGCATATCGGTAATCATTTTGATCTCCTGAGGCGTATGCTGATTAGGATGGCTGTGTGGGCGTCTGGAGCGTTCACGGAGGGACTCCATAGAGCCGTCAAAGCGACGTTTCCAGCGATAGATATACTGCCGATTGGTTTTATATTTAACGGCAGCTTTGGTAACGCCATACTTCTCAGCGTAACGGATCAGGGATAGACGGTATCTCATATCTTGTGTTATACTAGCCATAGCAGGGAACTCCTTTGTTTGTGTTGTGGTTGTGGTGACTAAAATATAACACAAAGGAGAGATCCCTGCATTTTAATTATTCAGTTGTAACATATGTATTGTAATCCTACAAATCATTTCTATTGACGTTTAAATACCATATTGACTTATAAATTCCATTCAGTATAATTATCTTTAGTGCGCTGTAAAGCAAAGCCTTTGATGGACGGACCTAAACAACCGCAGCGCGGGGAGGAATTTATGAAAGAATTACAAACACACGAAAATAAAATGGGAACCATGCCGGTCAACCGGCTTCTCCTTTCTATGTCACTGCCGATGATCATTTCGATGATCGTACAGGCTCTTTACAATGTCGTTGACAGTATATTTGTTTCATTTATCAGTGAAAATGCCCTGACCGCAGTATCCATGGCTTTCCCGATACAGAATCTGATGATTTCAGTCGGCGCAGGTCTGGGTGTCGGAATTAACGCCTTGCTGTCAAGAAGTCTCGGTGAAAAAAATCAGGAAAAAGCAAATCAGACTGCAGTACAGGGAATCTTTCTGGTTGCCATAAGTTTTCTGTTGTTCCTGATCTTCGGTATCTTCGGTTCTTCTGCCTTCATGCACTCGCAGACAGATATCTCTGAAATATTAGAGAGCGGGACCATATACCTCACGATCTGCAGTTCTCTGTCCTTTGCACTTTTCGGCCAAATGACTTTTGAAAGGCTGCTGCAGTCAACCGGACGTACCATGTATACAATGGTCACTCAGGGAACCGGTGCAATTATTAACATTATCCTGGATCCTATCTTGATTTTTGGTTACCTTGGTTTTCCGAAGATGGGGGTTGCAGGGGCTGCAATTGCCACTGTTTTTGGGCAGTTTGTCGCATTTCTGCTTGCAGTATATTTTAATTTAAGAAAGAACACCGACATTTTGATATCTTTCCGCGGCTTTCGCCCGCATGCACGTATCCTGAAAGAAATTCTGGCAGTCGGCATTCCTTCCATTATAATGCAGGCGATCAGTTCTGTAATGACCTTCGGGATGAATAAAATATTATTTCGCTTCTCGTCCACAGCGGTCGCAGTATTTGGTGCATATTTCAAACTGCAGAGTTTTGTGTTTATGCCGGTTTTCGGGCTGAATAATGGTATGGTACCTATTATTGCGTATAACTATGGCGCCGGTAAACGTGAGCGCCTGATAAAAACAATAAAGCTGAGCGTCATGTATGCTGTTGGAATCATGCTGTTCGGGCTTATTACGATCCAGCTTATTCCAGGTGCACTGCTGAGCATGTTTAATGCTTCACCACAGATGTTGGAAATTGGGGTACCTGCGCTCCGCATCATCAGCTTAAGCTTCGTTTTTGCCGGATACTGTATTATCACTTCCTCCGTTTTTCAGGCGCTTGGAAACGGCGTATACAGTATGATCATCTCAATCGTCCGGCAGATTGTGATACTGCTTCCCGTGGCTTACTTATTTTCAAAAATTGGAACACTGTCTACCGTATGGTTCGCTTTTCCGATTGCGGAACTGGCTTCTTTAACCCTGTGTACAGTATTTCTTCTGCGCATTAACAAAAATATTATTCACAGGATCAAGTAAAGAACGAGGGTGTCCCAAAAGTCATGAATGACTTGAGGGATACCCTCGTTACATTTTCTCATAATGCAATGATTTATTCTGGTACATCAGATGATCAGCCTTTTTCAGCTGCTCTTTTGCATCTACATTTCCAGAGCGGTAACAGCAGCCGATCGAGACACTGATATTCTCATCAGCTATCTTCTCCTGAAGCATAATGATCATTGCATCGAACTCTTCTTTTTGCACATCCGGCAGAATCACTACAAATTCATCCCCACCGATGCGATATGCATTCTCTTTAAAAATACCTTTCAAAATTCTTCCCACACTCATCAGCAGCTGATCGCCAAAGTAATGACCTTGTTCATCATTTGCCCGTTTCAACCCGTTAATATCCAAAAAAATAGTTCCCAGACTACCCGGAGGCTTACGCTCAATCTCTAAAAGCGTCTGATCATATTTACTGCGGTTATTAAGCCGCGTCAATGCATCCCGGCTCCCCGCCGTCTCCAGCTTTTGCATTATCCTTTTCTTGTGCAGTGACTCAGCTATAAGATATGACATATGTTTTAAGAAAAAAGTCTCCGACACCACACGTGGTTTTTCAATCCCCAGAAGTCCTATCAGCCTGTTATCCGCCTCCAGAAGACAGCCCATAAAATTCACGGAATTATTCTTATCACGGCAAAAAATAAGTCCATCCTGTGCGTTCTCAAGTATATCAGCCAGTCTGACCTTTAATGGACTTGCGATATTTCCTGTCATGTCATCTTTCCAACCACACAGTAGATTCAGATTTGTCTCATTTTCATCAATCTCATAGATAGACGCGCATTTACAGGCGCAGTATTCTGCCAGAAGCCGCAGTATTTCCGGCATCACTTCCTCAGCCATCGCACCGCTGCTCATAATCTTCAGACATTCTGTCCATACGCCATACAATTTCATCTGTTCTTTATCATTCATAATTCTACCGATTCCCCAAATCCAGTATTAATCCTACTATTTATTCCTATACTGATTATATTCGTTATTACGAAGATATTCAAGTATTTGTATATCTTCTATGCTATTTTTAGAAAGGTCAGGTGGGATGCCCATGATAGATTACTCCCCTTTCTGGGAAACTTTGAAAAATTCCAAAGAAAACTGGTATACTTTAACAAATAAGCATCATCTCTCGCACAGTACACTTCACCGCCTGAAACACAACAAAGACATATCTATGAAGACAGTCAATGACCTGTGCCGGATCCTGCATTGTAATATCAGCGACATCGCGCGTTACGTTCCATCCGAAGACGATCAGCTGCTCTGAATTACTTAAAATGTCCAAAAAAGTCTGATTCTTCCATTCTGGAAGATCAGACTTTCTTCATCAACTCTTTATAAATCCTTTAACTTCTGGTCACAATCTGCACACACTTATCCGGTATACTGAATCTATCCTAAAAAGAGGGCAGCGGTTATTCCCCGATGAATAGTTGTTCGTCCTCGCCTAACAACAATTTTCATTTATTATAGATAGTTTTTTCATACGGCCGGTACTGTTGTACCGGCCCTCCTTCTGGTATTAATATTCCTTTCGTATCTCATTGTTTTTCATTTCCATATCATATATAATATTTCCTGCAGGCATTTACCATAAAATATTTTTTGCTACAGAATCATATAAGGGGGCTGACCTTTGAACCATTTAATTTTATCATTTACTGTGGTGTTTCCACTATTTCTTTATATGCTGACCGGATTTATCATTCGAAAACTGGGTATCCTGGATACGGAAAACTTCCGGTCCCTGAACAACATGATCTTTAAAATTTTTATTCCTGTCATGCTTTTCATCAATATCTATGAATCCGACTTCACTTCTTCGCTGGATATGCCGCTTCTTCTTTACGCGATGCTGGCTGTGATTATCTTCTATCTTCTGCTGTGTATCATAGTACCCAGGTTTGTTAAGACCAGACCAGACGCCGCTGTCATGATACAGGGTATTTACCGGAGCAATCTCGTTCTTTTCGGAATAACCGTCGGTACCAATATCTATCCGAACCGCGATATCGGCATCATTGCGGCGCTGTCTGCATTTGTTGTCCCGCTATATAATGTACTGTCCGTGATACTGTTTGAATCTTTTCAGGGACAAAAAGCCAGTTTCAGGCATGCCCTGAAGGGAATTGTAACAAACCCCCTTGTTGTCGGCGGAATACTGGGAATCCTGTTCTCCCTCTCCGGTATACAGATACCCTCAGTTTTTGAAAGTACTCTGGTCCAGATGGGGGAAATGGCTTCCCCCCTTGCGCTGATCTGCCTGGGCGGCATGTTATCATTCAGAAGTATGAAGCATCACAGGAAAAAGTTAAGTGTGGTCATTGCCGGGCGTCTGTTCATCATACCTGTCATAGGGCTCGCAATCGGAATCCTCCTTGGATACCGTGATGTTGAACTTGTAGGCCTGCTTGCTGTTTTTGCCTCCCCCACCGCAGTGGCATCAGGTCCCATGGCACAGGCTATGGGAGGAAATGGGCAGCTTGCCGGTGAAATCATAGCAACAACCTCCGCCGGCTGCATCATCAGTATCTTCCTGCTGATCCTGTTTCTCAGAAGTTTTGGTTATGTCAGTTAATTGCTTCTTTATAACCGCTCCGGAAGTATAATACTGACATCATAATTACCGGATGGTTTTCTGATAAACTCCATCAGACCGTTATGCGCCGCGATAATTTGTTTCACCACTCTGAGTCCCATGACATGCGGATGTTTTTCGGGATCTGGTTTCTGCGTGTAAAGTGTTTTGATTACGGCTGCCGGTATACCGATACCGGTATCTTTGAACAGTATTTCCACTCCCTGAGAACACAGTCTCATCTCGATATGAATACTGCATCCCCCGGGGTTATGCCGAATACTGTTTCCAATCAGATTTTGAAACCCACGGTTAAGCAGCGCTGTATCACCATTGAGCATTACAGATTCCACTTCGCGTCTTACATCCAGTTCAATGAAATAATTATCAGACAACCCATCATTGTAATAGGAAGTAACAATCTCTCTCAGGAGTTCAGATGGTGAGTATCTCTGAAGACGGAGCGGCTGCGCATCATATTCCAGCTTGGAAGTCAGATTCAGATCATCGATCAGTTTCTTAATCATCAGACTCTGACGTTGAATGGAAGCCGCCTTTTTTTTCTGCTCCTCTCCCATTGTATGATCCCGCACCAAAGCATCTGCATATCCCATGATCAGTGAGAGCGGTGTGCGGATGTCATGTGAGACTCCTGAAATCCAGTTGGTACGCGCATTATCCCTCTTGGCAAGCTGCTTATTCTGCTCTTCCAGGATCCGCGAGGTCTGGTTCAGCTTTTTGGCAAGTCCGTCTGCAATTCCTTTCTCTGCCAGCGATATATTTTCTTTCCTTGAGAGGCTTTCGATACCATCAGTTATCGGCTTCAGCGCCCGGAAAAAACGATATCCAAACAGTAGTGCAAGTACCAGAATCAGCGACAGATTGATCACGATAACCCATACAGCATTGTACGGCACAGAATCCAGAAACCGCAGGGAGTACGTTCCATTAATGCGCATGATACTGTCTTTATCACAGCCATATACCATGATTCCATCGCCATATTTCCAGGTTCTTACAGGATAATCTTTAAGGTACCATTTGCTCAGTACAGAAATATCTGCCACTGTATAATATTCCGGTATTTCCTCCGGTAGACGCCAGCTCCACACTGCCCGGCCATTTGGGTCAATGAGCATTGCCCATACAAAGGAGGCATTTTCAAGAATTTCGTAACCCTGTTCTGACATTACATATGTCCCGTCGTCATACTTCAGCTCTTGTGTGACAGCTTCCATCTGATCCCTCGTCAAACCAGCTGTCTTATCATCTTTTGATACCTGACTGCCTAAAAAGATCAGCACGCTGCTGTTCATCACCAGCACCACGACAGCAATCAGAACAGCCGTGAATATATATTTTCTGATAATCTTAGCCAAACTGCTCACACTTTCTTATCTCCTTTCTACTTTGCCAGACGATATCCGAGACCCCGGGCAGTCAACAGCCATCTCGGATGAGACGGATCTTCCTCAATTTTTTCTCTCAGATGACGGATATGCACCATCAGTGTATTCTCATATCCATAGTAATGATCTCCCCAGGCCGTCTGACACAGGGCATCAAATGTGACTATATTCCCTCTGTTGTCATTCAGCTTCTTCAATAGCAACAATTCTTTTGCTGTCAGGCTAATCGTCTCTGTACCAAAACATACAGTCGCATTTTCAAAATTTACTTCCCGTTTTCCCAGGAGCAAAGCTTCCTGTTCGGCATGCATTTCATTCTGATAAAAATATGTCCTTTTCAGAATTGCTCCAATTCTGAGCAGCAGCTCACGCGGTAAAAATGGCTTTGTAATATAGTCATCCGCTCCAAGTCCCAGGCCGAACAGCCTGTCATTATCTTCGTCTTTAGCAGATAAAAATAGAATCGGCATATTTCTCTTTTCACGAAATTCCCGAAACAGTGTAAATCCATCTCCGTCGGGCAGCATAATATCCAGAATGGCCATGTCAGGCTGTACCCGTTCGAACATCTGCCGCGCCTGTGCACAGGACGCAGCGGCAGATATATTCCGATATCCTCCTTTTTCCAGAATCTCTTCTATCATTTTTAACAATTCCTTATTGTCATCTACCAGCAGTATCCTGCAGTCATACAAATCCATAACATCCTCCATAAAAATCTTATATTAACACTCCAGTCCGATATTTAGAATTATAAGATATTTTTGTGATTCCCGCATTACCTTTCCAAAATATTTAAGGAAAAAGTAAGGCACAGTTCAGGATGAAATAAGGAGATTACTGTAAGCTGTTAATAAATCATGAAACAGTGTCTGTGTACAGACGCTTAAGGAGGAGGTTTATATGAATACAGTAATTACAACGGATGCCCTCACGAAACGGTATGGTAATAAAGATGTTGTAAAAGAGTTGGATCTCAAAGTTCCTGAAGGCAGTATTTACGGTTTTCTCGGACCAAACGGTGCTGGCAAGTCCACCACCCTAAAAATGGTGCTGGGTCTTGTAAAGCCCACCCAGGGCCATATCACCATCCTTGACAAACCGGTCACAAAACAGAATCGGCTGGAGATTTTAAAGAGCACAGGTTCTCTGATTGAATCCCCCGCCTACTATGGGCATTTGTCTGGACGCGAAAACCTGCAAATTATCTGTACTTTAAAAAACATACCGGAGACATATATCGATGAGGTATTAAAAGTTGTGAGAATGGAAAAACAACAGCATAAGAAAGTGCGTCAATATTCGCTCGGAATGAAACAGCGTCTTGCCCTTGCTGCAGCCCTGCTTGGCCGTCCCAAGCTTTTGCTTCTTGACGAGCCTACAAATGGTCTCGACCCGGCCGGTATTCATGAGATGCGGGAGTTGATCATCTCGCTGCCCGCACGCTACGGAATGACAATACTCGTATCCAGTCATCTCCTTGGAGAGATCGACCAGCTTGCCACTCATGTTGGGATCATTGACAAAGGAGAACTGATATTCCAGGACAGCCTCATCACCCTGCATGAACACAGTCAATGTCGTATGTATCTGCAGACTACAGATGACAACGCATCCTTGCAATGTCTGAAGAATGCGGGACTTCCCGCTGCGCTGAAAGAAGACCAGCTCTGCCTGTTCCGCACGGATGACCGCAGTATCACTCAGGCTGTACGCTGTGTTGTCACAGAGGGTATCGGAGTCCTCCGGCTGGAAGAACATCAGATGAGTCTTGAAGAGATTTTCTTAAGTCTGACTGGAAGGAGAGTGAGTCTATGACTTCCAACGGCACATACCTCATACAACAAATAGCTGCCGAGCAAAAGAAGGCCAGACATCGCCATGTACTGATATTTCCTGCAGGTGTTCTCCTGATTCTGTTCCTTTGGAGTCTGTGGGGCAACAAAACTGCCACACCCTCACAACTTGCCCAGGGCTATACTTCACTGCTCTATCAGCTTCCGATGATGAACGCTATTTTTATGCCTGTCATGTTGGCTGTGATCGCCAGCCGCCTGTGTGATATGGAAATTAAGGGAGCCACATTAAAATTATTGTTTACGCTCCAGCGCCGCTCTTCATTCTATAATTGTAAATTATTATACGGTATTAAATATCTTTTTATTTTTACACTGGGTGAAATACTGTTGATTCTTGGATGCGGCCAGATTTTTCATTTTACAGAACCGCTGCGGCCAGGCCTGATATTACTTAATTTCATCTCAACATTACTTGTTGGTACCGTGGTCCTGATTGTACAGCAAACTCTTTCACTGCTGTCTGAAAATCAGCTTATGCCTCTGATTGTGGGACTTTGCGGTTCGTTTCTGGGATTGTTCTCCATGTACTTTCCACGGGCAGTGTCGCGTTTTGTACTGTGGGGTTACTTTGGGATGTTTACACCACTCGGAATGGACTGGGATCCCAAGACACGTATCATTACTTATTTTGATATTCCATTTCCAACAACTGATTTTATTATATTTTTAATCGCTGGAATTATCATTTACCTGGCAGGCATCACACTGTTTTTGAGAAAGGATGTTTAAAATGCTCTTTCATTGTATAAAAGCTGAAAATCTGAAAATAAAACACTCCTGCATCTGGCTGGCTTGTTTCCTTATTCCATGTATTCCGGCCGTGATGGGTGTATTCAATTATCTTCAAAACCTGGAATTGCTGAAAAGCGGCTGGTATTCGCTATGGTCGCAGTTATCTTTATTTTACGCCAGTTTTTTCTACGCCCCATTGATCGGGCTATACTGTTCTTATCTATGGCGGCTGGAACACCTGAACAACAACTGGAATGTACTCATGACCGCTCCGGTTCCTGTCTCCTGCACATTCCTGTCCAAACTTACTGTCATATTAAAAACTACGCTGATCACTCAGATGTGGCTGTGTATATTGTTCTTTTTATGCGGCAAATTCTGTGGACTTCCGGGTTTTATCCCTCCGGAAATCATTCTCTGGCTGCTGCGCGGAACTCTTGCCGGGATAGCAATCGGTGCTTTGCAGCTCCTGCTTTCCATGCTGATTCGAAGTTTCTCCCTTCCGATTGGAATTGCCCTGGTGGGCAGTTTTCTGGGATTGCTCATTAATAATATGGGAAAGGGTATTTACTGGCCATACTCGCTGATGTTGATCGGTATGAACTCAAATAAAAACATTGATACGCTGGCGGGTGGGGTTTGGTTATTCATACTGAGTATCCTGATATATTCTCTGTTTTCCATTGGAACCGGCATTCAGATTCTCAAAAGATGTGATATCAAGACCTGAATTGCTTTAGGTTTGTTCGCAAATATTTGCTTTATAAATTCTGACAATAACTTATGCCCCTGCCCATCATGATAATCTTTCCAGCACGATTCGCGCAGGGTGTATGGATACTGTTTATCTGAGATAACTTTCAGGGATATATAATACAGTGGAATCGGAGTCCGTTGACGAGGTGTTAAATTTCCCGCTACTTTATCCGTTCCCTGCCCGATATAAGGCACTATTCAGAAACTATTGCCCCTTCATCCGCAGGATGCAGTTGTTTTATTAAAAATTCTCTTTTACAGACCGTTCTTAAGAAGTTGCTCTTTTAAATCAAAGCACATAGCAAAAAGAAAATAGATATCCCAGCCATTGTGGCACGGTATAAAAAAATAGCTTTTAGCTAAAATTAACCAATTTATAGCATTTTGCAAAGATACGCGGTAAGCTAAACGTAAAGATAAATGCTCCAGGTACTGTCAGTACAGTATCTGGAGCTGTCATATTTAAGTCATAGAGATTTTTTGAATAAATTCATAAGTAAATCTGACCGCCTCACATGTTAGCTTTTCGCACTTATGAGGCTCGTCAGCAGGAGTGAATCCATCGGGGCGCAGTTCACGGCATCTGAGCGAACCCCATTTATCAGTAAATTTATCCGCATATGTATAGCATTCACCAGCAATCACATCTTCGCTTTTCCCCCGTTTACTGCTGTAAATCCCAATAAACATCAAGCCTCCTTCTACCAGCCCGCACTGAGCCCTGTAGCCCCCGGCACCGTGTAAACCAATAGCCGAATGCAGGATCTGAGGCTCACATTCCATATGAAATAATTCGCTTAGGCATAACAGCATTGTCCGGGCACAGTTTATATTTCTTTCCCAATACAGCTCATGAACTTTTTTCTCTATGAAATCATTCATTTCAAATCCTTTCCATATTCCCAATTTTATTATAACCTGCAAAATTAAAAAGGTTTTAACCTTTCGGTTAAAACCTTTTTATGATGCCGCAGACCGGAATCGAACCGGTACGAAGTTTAACCCTCGCAGGATTTTAAGTCCTGTGCGTCTGCCAGTTCCGCCACTGCGGCATACATCATGTATGTCTGAACATACAAATGGGACCTATAGGGCTCGAACCTATGACCCTCTGCTTGTAAGGCAGATGCTCTCCCAGCTGAGCTAAGATCCCATAAATATAACTATTAAGTTATAACGACCCAGAAGGGACTCGAACCCTCGACCTTCGCCGTGACAGGGCGACGCTCTAACCAACTGAGCCACTGGGCCATATTCTTTTTCTTCTGTTGTGACCTCTTTAAAACCAAATGGACCTTCGGGGACTCGAACCCAGGACCGACCGGTTATGAGCCGGTTGCTCTAACCAACTGAGCTAAAGGTCCACAAAGCCGATGATCGGACTCGAACCGATAACCTGCTGATTACAAATCAGCTGCTCTGCCAATTGAGCCACATCGGCATAGTGTTAAACAATACCAATGACTCCAAGGGGATTTGAACCCCTGTTACCGCCGTGAAAGGGCGGTGTCTTAACCGCTTGACCATGGAGCCGAAAAAAGCTCCCCGAGTTGGGCTCGAACCAACAACCCTTCGGTTAACAGCCGAATGCTCTACCATTGAGCTATCGAGGAACATCTTTTATCCTGCTTTTCAGCAGGTCTTTTTTATGTTAGAAGGAGATACCTTCAAAACCGCATACACTATTACATCCATCCACGCTTCTACCGTCTTCTTTCGGGTCATCCGATCTCGCTTCTCTTCCTTCCTTCTGCTTATGCAGGGGAAGTCCGATCTCGCTTCTCTTGCTTCCTTCTGCTTATACAGGGGAAGTTCGATCTCGCTTTGTTCTATCGAACGACCTTCACACTAAGTTCCTGCTTCGACTTCGTCTTGCACTCTCTAAGTGTTCAGGTCAAACCCTCGACCGATTAGTAGCAGTCAGCTCCATACATTGCTGCACTTCCACCTCTGCCCTATCTACCTCGTCGTCTTCAAGGGGTCTTACTACTTTACGTATGGGATATCTCATCTTGAGGGGGGCTTCACGCTTAGATGCCTTCAGCGTTTATCCCTTCCCGACTTGGCTACCCGGCCATGCTCCTGGCGGAACAACCGGTACACCAGTGGTCAGTCCAACCCGGTCCTCTCGTACTAAGGTCAGCTCCTCTCAAATATCCTACGCCCACGCCGGATAGGGACCGAACTGTCTCACGACGTTCTGAACCCAGCTCGCGTACCGCTTTAATGGGCGAACAGCCCAACCCTTGGGACCTACTACAGCCCCAGGATGCGATGAGCCGACATCGAGGTGCCAAACCACTCCGTCGATGTGAACTCTTGGGAGTGATAAGCCTGTTATCCCCAGGGTAGCTTTTATCCGTTGAGCGATGGCATTCCCACTTAAAACCACCGGATCACTAAGTCCTACTTTCGTACCTGCTCCACCCGTCGGTGTCGCAGTCAAGCTCCCTTCTGCCTTTGCACTCTGCGAATGGTTTCCAACCATTCTGAGGGAACCTTTGAGCGCCTCCGATACCCTTTCGGAGGCGACCGCCCCAGTCAAACTCCCCACCTGACATTGTCCCCCAGCCGGGTCACGGCTGTTGGTTAGAAATCCAATACTGCAAGGGTGGTATCCCAACATTGACTCCACACAAACTGGCGTTCGTGTTTCTTCGTCTCCCACCTATCCTGTACATGCAATACCGAATCCCAGTATCAAGCTGGAGTAAAGCTCCATGGGGTCTTTCCGTCCTGGCGCAGGTAACCAGCATCTTCACTGGTACTTCAATTTCACCGGATGCATTGTCGAGACAGTGCTCAAATCATTACGCCTTTCGTGCGGGTCGGAACTTACCCGACAAGGAATTTCGCTACCTTAGGACCGTTATAGTTACGGCCGCCGTTTACTGGGGCTTAAATTCAAAGCTTCGCCTTGCGGCTAACCTCTCCTCTTAACCTTCCAGCACCGGGCAGGCGTCAGCCCATATACCTCACCTTTCGGTTTTGCATAGACCTGTGTTTTTGCTAAACAGTTGCTTGAGCCTATTCTCTGCGGCCATCTTTCGATGGCACCCCTTCTCCCGAAGTTACGGGGTCATTTTGCCGAGTTCCTTAACAATGCTTCTTCCGTCGGCCTTAGGATTCTCTCCTCATCCACCTGTGTCGGTTTACGGTACGGGTACACGGTAAACAATAGCGGCTTTTCTTGATACATGGCTCATGCACTTCCCTACTTTATTTCGGTCCGCATCACGCCTTCGGATTGTAAGGCGGATTTGCCTGCCTTACTCCTACCTCGCTTGCCCCTGGATTCCATTCCAGGGTTGCACTTTCCACATATGTCCCCACAGTTCTGTTACCTTGCAGTACAGGAATCTCAACCTGTTGTCCATCGACTACGGCTTTCGCCCTCGCCTTAGGCCCCGACTTACCCAGAGCAGATCAGCTTTACTCTGGAAACCTTGGATATTCGGCCGAGAGGATTCTCACCTCTCTCTCGCTACTCATTCCGGCATTCTCTCTTCAAGACTCTCCACGGCTCCTTACGGTACCGCTTCTTCGCGTCTTCAATGCTCCTCTACCGATGGTATTGCTACCATCCCACGGCTTCGGTGTTGTGTTTCAGCCCCGGACATTTTCGGCGCAGGACCTCTCGACTAGTGAGCTATTACGCACTCTTTGAATGTATGGCTGCTTCTGAGCCAACATCCTAGTTGTCTTCGAAATCCCACATCCTTTTCCACTTAACACACACTTTGGGACCTTAGCCGGTGGTCTGGGCTCTTTCCCTTTTGACTATCCAACTTATCTCGTATAGTCTGACTCCCATGAATCATCTTACTGGCATTCGGAGTTTGATATTCTTCGGTAAGCTTTGACGCCCCCTAGGAAATTCAGTGCTCTACCTCCAAAAGACTCTCATGAGGCTAGCCCTAAAGCTATTTCGAGGAGAACCAGCTATCTCCGGGTTCGATTGGAATTTCTCCCCTATCCACACCTCATCGCCACCCTTTTCAACGGATGTGCGTTCGGTCCTCCATTGCCTTTTACGGCAACTTCAACCTGGACATGGATAGATCACCCGGTTTCGGGTCTACTCTGACTGACTTAATCGCCCTATTAAGACTTGGTTTCCCTTCGGCTCCACACCTTGAAGTGCTTAACCTTGCCAGCCAGCGTAACTCGCCGGACCGTTCTACAAAAAGTACGCGGTTCCACCTGTAAAGTGGTTCCACAGTTTGTAAACACAGGGTTTCAGGTTCTCTTTCACTCCCCTCCCGGGGTCCTTTTCACCTTTCCTTCACAGTACTATGCGCTATCGGTCACTAAGGAGTATTTAGCCTTGGGGGGTGGTCCCCCCGACTTCCCGCAAGGTTTCTCGTGTCTCGCGGTACTTTGGATCCTGCTCGCTCTCGCCTGCTTTCGTATACGGGGCTTTCACCCTCTCTGGCTGGCTTTCCCAAAACCATTCTACTAGCATTGAAGTCACTTTCTGCAGTCCGTAACCCCAGCATGCACGCATGCTGGTTTAGGCTCCTTCCATTTCGCTCGCCGCTACTTTGGAAATCGATGTTTCTTTCTTTTCCTCCGGGTACTTAGATGTTTCAGTTCCCCGGGTTCCCCTCCATACGTTATGAATTGGCGTATGGATACATACCGTTTGGGTATGCAGGTTTCCCCATTCAGAGATCTCCGGATCGTAGGATATTTGCTCCTCCCCGAAGCTTTTCGCAGCTTATCACGTCTTTCATCGGCTCTTAGTGCCAAGGCATCCACCCTGCGCTCTTTCTTGTTTGACCTTCCTGCTCCAATAGCGTTTGGAACAGTCGGTACTTGCGATGCTTTCGCATCGAGCGTTTCGTTTCATTGCGTTTACAATGTTTGATTCACCACATGCATCTCTGCCTGTGGTTCCTCGGATGTCTTTTCCTATCTCTAACGTTTCTTGCTTATCAGCTTCGCTGATAAGAGATGTTATCAATATAGATATTTTCGTATATGCGGTTTTCAAGGTACATCTGCACAATCAGATGCTAAGAGACGCTGGAAGCTTGCTTCCATCTGCTTCTTCGTATTTGATTGTATTCCGGTATGTTTCCATACCGAATGGAGATGGAGGGATTCGAACCCTTGACCCCCTGCTTGCAAGGCAGGTGCTCTCCCAACTGAGCTACACCCCCATGGGTCTTATTTATTATTGCTTTTTCAAATGGATTTTCCCGTTTTAGGAAGTTTCACCTAATGGGCTTAAGTGGGCCTTTCCTCCTCTACCGAGAAGTTTCCACTTAACGGGCTTAAGTGGGCCTTTCCTCCTCTACTGAGAAGTTTCCACTTAATGGGCTTAAGTGGGCCTTTCCTCCTCTACTGAGAAGTTTCCACTTAATGGGCTTAAGTGGACTCGAACCACCGACCTCACGCTTATCAGGCGTGCGCTCTAACCAGCTGAGCTATAAGCCCTCTTTTCGGAAGTTCGCTTCACTTCGTTTTGCGAACGACCCAAAAAACTAAATTCATCCTTCGCTCTCGCTCGGATTCATTAACTTTTTTATGGTCTGGCAGCCACCTACTCTCCCACACCGTCACCAGTGCAGTACCATCGGCCGCTTAAGTCTTAACCATCGTGTTCGGGATGGGTACGGGTGTTTCCCCTAAGCGCATCGCCACCAGAAACATTGAACACTTAGCGAGGTCCTTCCGAGCTTAGTGTGAATGCTGTTCCACGTCAGTGGAACTTCCTCTGCTTACGTTGTGCAGTAAGCTGCTCTTTGTTTCCTCACCAGTGCGTTATCTCTTCGATAACTCAACAGTAAAACACATCTCTTCACCGTGGTCACTAACCTCATGCTTCGCTTTCGCTCGCATTCGCTAAGTGTCCAGGCGGGCTTTCGCACTAGATTCGACCTTCGCCTTCCGGCTCGTTCTCATCAAATGCTCAATGCCTACTTCTTCTTCCTTAGAAAGGAGGTGATCCAGCCGCACCTTCCGATACGGCTACCTTGTTACGACTTCACCCCAGTTATCGGCTCCACCTTCGACTGCTCCCTCCTTACGGTTGGGTCACAGGCTTCGGGCATATCCGACTCCCATGGTGTGACGGGCGGTGTGTACAAGACCCGGGAACGTATTCACCGCGACATTCTGATTCGCGATTACTAGCGATTCCAGCTTCATGTAGTCGAGTTGCAGACTACAATCCGAACTGAGACGTTATTTTTGGGATTTGCTGACACTCGCGTGATCGCTTCCCTTTGTTTACGCCATTGTAGCACGTGTGTAGCCCAAATCATAAGGGGCATGATGATTTGACGTCATCCCCACCTTCCTCCAGGTTATCCCTGGCAGTCTCCCTAGAGTGCCCACCTCAAATGCTGGCTACTAAGGATAAGGGTTGCGCTCGTTGCGGGACTTAACCCAACATCTCACGACACGAGCTGACGACAACCATGCACCACCTGTCTTCTCTGCCCCGAAGGGAGGGTACCGTTACGTACCGGTCAGAGAGATGTCAAGACTTGGTAAGGTTCTTCGCGTTGCTTCGAATTAAACCACATGCTCCACCGCTTGTGCGGGTCCCCGTCAATTCCTTTGAGTTTCATTCTTGCGAACGTACTCCCCAGGTGGTATACTTATTGCGTTTGCTGCGGCACCGAAGGGCTTTGCCCCCCGACACCTAGTATACATCGTTTACGGCGTGGACTACCAGGGTATCTAATCCTGTTTGCTCCCCACGCTTTCGAGCCTCAACGTCAGTGATCGTCCAGTAAGCCGCCTTCGCCACTGGTGTTCCTCCTAATATCTACGCATTTCACCGCTACACTAGGAATTCCACTTACCTCTCCGACACTCCAGCTTAATAGTTTCCAATGCAGTCCAGGGGTTGAGCCCCCGCCTTTCACATCAGACTTACTATGCCGTCTACGCTCCCTTTACACCCAGTAAATCCGGATAACGCTTGCCCCCTACGTATTACCGCGGCTGCTGGCACGTAGTTAGCCGGGGCTTCTTAGTCAGGTACCGTCATTTTCTTCCCTGCTGATAGAGCTTTACATACCGAAATACTTCTTCGCTCACGCGGCGTCGCTGCATCAGGGTTTCCCCCATTGTGCAATATTCCCCACTGCTGCCTCCCGTAGGAGTTTGGGCCGTGTCTCAGTCCCAATGTGGCCGGTCACCCTCTCAGGTCGGCTACTGATCGCGGGCTTGGTGGGCCGTTACCCCACCAACTACCTAATCAGACGCGGGTCCATCGTATACCACCGGAGTTTTTCACACCGAGCCATGCGACTCTGTGCGCTTATGCGGTATTAGCAGTCATTTCTAACTGTTATCCCCCTGTATACGGCAGGTTACCCACGCGTTACTCACCCGTCCGCCACTCAGTCACATAATACTTCTTTCCGAAGATGTCCGTTTCATGTGCTTCGTTCGACTTGCATGTGTTAAGCACGCCGCCAGCGTTCATCCTGAGCCAGGATCAAACTCTCAAATTAAGTGTTTGTTCCAGTTCAAGATAACTCTTGGCTATCTTATCCCTTTTACTGTTGGTTTTGACTTTTCGTCAATTTAATGAAATTCTTTTTTAGAATTTTCAAGGATGTGTTTTACTGTTCAGTTATCAAAGTGCTTGTCCGTTACCGTTTGTTTCAGCGGCAACTCTGATATAATACCATGCCTTCCATTCTGTGTCAATAACTTTTTTATTTTTTAAATTTATCTGTTTTTGACGAATAAAAGTCCACCGAACACTCGGTGGACTTTTATATTACCATTTTCGTGCAAATATGTCAACATGTTTTTGGAAATTTCTTTAACGCTTTTTATCCCATAATCACTGACAATATTACATTCAGCAGAGCGTTTTTTTCATATAAGTATTGAAGCACGATATCACTTTCAATTTGCTGCATGAGCATTGTGCCAACTTCTGTATTAGACACCACTGTAACAACCAGAAAAATCACCCATATCCACAATACTGCCTGTACAATTCCCAGAAGCATACCGCCAATTACATTAAAGAAGCTAATGACCGGAAGCCCCGTCAAAATGTCAATCGCATATAATATCACTTTTAGAATAACCGTAGCGATAATAAAAGAAAGCAGAAAGCCGATCCCGTTGGTAATATAATATGCGATATACCCTGTAATGTAATCCATGAATGATTCCACGCCCAGAGTACTATAAATTTCCGAGTTATTATTCTCCAGTAATGCTTGTTTCACCAGCTCCGGCAGAGGCGTGCCTTCAATAACTTTAATCTGATCCTCCAACGGAATTTCCATATTCTTCGTCAGGTCCGCACCCTCGGGGAGTCCTGCGCTTTCCGCCGCCTGAGGTGCCAGAAGCCTCTCGCAGTTTTCCTGAACAAAATCATATACCGGAGTGCTTTCCCTTAAAAATTCACCTACATAAGGATTGATCCATGAAACAATCAGCAGTACCAGTATCATTGATACCATCGATACTGCTGTTCGAAAAAAACCTTTGCGTGCCCCTCTGATGATCAGAAGTACTGTAAAAACCAGAAGCACCCAAAACAACCAGTTCATAATACTCTCCTTTAGTATTTTTCATTATGACAGCTTTATTGTCTTAATCCCACTGTCCACAATCACCTGATAACGGTTTGCATCAATTTTGAACACATCTTTAATACTGCCCTCATCCAGGTTTCCATTAAATTTTTCATGACCCTTTAAACTGAAAACACACAGCTGTGTATCGTTATTCATGAGAATCTGATCATCACTGATCTTAATAGAAGTATACTCAATATTAAAGTTTTCTTCAAAAACCTGCTTGCCATTGGCATTATAGAGAACCAGCGTGTACTGCTTTTCTGCATCATCACTTCTGAATACCATTCCCACATAATCCGCATTGTAAAAAGTACTGATAATCTCTTTCTCCACTTTTACCTCACAGTCAACCTTTGGAATCTGTTTTCCAGTATAGAGTACAAAACCATCATCACAAAAAGCGACCGATTTTCCTTCTCTCATGTAAGCCACCTGCGGTACCAGTGTTCCTTCATACGTATAGCCGCTGACCATATTGTCCATCTGACCTTGTCCCGTATTACCAAAATTGTAAAATGCAACATAACTTGTTGTTTTATTATCCTCTACATACAGATATGTTACCATAATCAACAATCCATCTGGTGACACTGCCAGATCCACCGGATAACCCGGGCTGTCCACTCTCGTCATTCCTGTTGCGATCTGTGCACCGCTAGTCGAATAAAAATTGATCCAGGTATTTTCGCCATCTTCAAGAATTGCCGCTACTACACCCTGCGAAGCAACTTTGGCTTTTAAGATGGGCATTTCTGTACTCACTTCGCCCATTTTCCCGCCTCTTCCAAAGATTACCATGTTGGTCCCCTTTTCATCATAAATGACGGATGTTGTTCCACAGGCGTCTGCGGTTGGATTATTCATCTCATAAGCCTGTGTCCACAGACTCTTTCCGCTGCTCCCCAGCAAAGAGGCTCCATCACCAGTATACTTCAGCAGATAATTATCCAGCTGTACATAACTGGTTGACATCGTATCCTCCTGAACACTGGATGATACAACTTTATAATCTTTATAATGCCAGCGCTCAACCACTGTTTTCGCTATCAGTACAACCGCAACGATCACCACGGCTACAATTCCGGTTCTGATCAGAATGCGTTTGCGGTGGTCCATAATTCTTTTCCTGTATGCTTCCGGTTCCTGGTTTTTACCCGGTGCGGCTTTTGTATTTTCCCTCGGAGACTGTTGTTTACGTTTAACAAGCCTCTTAATTTTATTCTTAAATGATCCCATATATCATGCTTTCCTTTTTTATCTCATGTTTTTTAGCTTATCTGATTATAGCATACTCTTTTACGGGAGTAAAATAATTTGTCCTGCATAAATTAAATCTTCCGAATCAAGCTGGTTAAGCTGACAGATATCCTGGATCTTTTTTGTACTTCCATAATATGTTTTACTGATCTTACTTAATGTATCCCCTTTTTGTACTACATATTTCTGACGCGCACCAACTGAAGCCGGTGTTTCAGATCGGTTCTCCGCCTCCGCGGTTGGTGATGGCGTTGCCGATGTATCCGTCTGATCATTTTCCTTATTCACTGTATTTTCTGAATCTGATGCCGAATCCACCTCGTTGTTTTTCTGCACATCTTCTGTCATCGAGGTTTCTTCCGGATCATCACTCTCATCAGATGCAGCTGCATCCCCTGGATTTTCAGTGTCTGATTCTTCCTGATCAGCATTATCCTGGGCTTCGCCGTTCACACTGTTATCTTCCTCCTGCATATCATCGGCAGGATTGGCATCCAGCTTCTCTTTTTCACTCCCATTTACGCTTTGCTCAGTACTGCTCGTCATCGCCATCTCATTTTCCTGTGCAGTGTCTGAAACCTCCTGGACTGTCCGATAATGATTTACATACGTAAAGCCCAGGGCAACCACTACCGCAGCTGCGCAGACTGCCGTGAGATACGATTTTCCGCCCTTGTCCTTCTTGTCACGCTCCTTTTTACCCGCAACGATTTTTCTAAAATCAACAACCGCCCGGTCTGGTACTTTTTCGTCGTCCTCAATAGATGTGTTTCCATTTTTTTCTATCATATAGGCCTGCATTTGTTCATTTTTTTCATAATAAATGTAATATCCATTCTGCCGGTTCAATTTACCATTATCATACACAAAAAAAGCTTCCTCTTTTTCAGTTGGCTCCATGGCAAATAAAACTTTTTGATTACCTGCAAAATGATTCAGGTGTGTTTTCAAAATCAGATCACTGATCTCCATATTAAAATTAGGGAGTGACAGCGACCATCCTATGATCTCCTGTTCCGGAAAGAACTGTTCCATATCTTTGTGTATCTGACTCCACACAGCGTCTTTAAAGTCCATATGTTCTTCAGCAATCTCCATGTTCTCCACACCGAGAGCACTTCTGATAAAAATGTACGACACTGATTCTTCCCACCTGGCTTCCCCCAGTAAGATCGCCGCACATCCTCCCTCCATATGATTTCCGGACATTCTCTTTAAATACGTATACGCGTAATCCTCCATGTATATTTTCAGATGAGGCCTTGTCTCCCCTATCTGCCGGATGTTGTTTGGAAGATGAAAAATCCCGTTGTCTGTTGTACTCCCCTGGTTCTTCTCATTATAAATGATTTCGATCATAAATTAATCACCCCTTCGGGGTAAACAATAGCATGGGGAAACTGCAAATTTTATCATTTTAGGTATCCGCTTCTCAAAAATTTAACGACATGTTTTGCAATGTATTTTTTCATGCAGTTTTGAATATTCTATAGATAAGAACCAGGAAAGGACAAAACTGCCATGCTCACCCAAAGACTTTCTCCCGTTTTTTATATCAACAGCAAAAGAAGCTCCGCAAGCAGTGAACTTGCGTATTTATTAAAAGATGCCGTCTCACAGGTCGAAAGAGACTGGAGGGAACTTGTATTTCTGTGTATCGGAAGTGACCGAATCACAGGCGACAGCCTGGGGCCTCTGATCGGGCATCAGCTTTCTCAGTATTGCTGGCCTCACATATTTGTTTACGGCACTTTAGAAAACCCTGTACATGCCTTAAATCTGGAAGAAATGATCCAGCAAATAAAAAAGAGGCATCCTCTTGCACTCATCGTTGCAATCGATGCCTCTTTGGGTTCCAAAAAGCATATCGGCTTTATAACGCTCGGTACCGGATCAATCCGTCCGGGTTCAGGCGTTAACAAAGATCTGCCGCATGTCGGAGATATTTTCATTACCGGAATTATCAATGTATCCGGAACTTTTGAACACTTTCTCCTTCAGACAACCCGGCTGTCCACCGTTATCAACATGGCAGATTCCATCACCAATGGAATTCTGACAGCAATAGATGCCTCCTATGAAAATCTGCGTTTTCTTTCTCCTGCTGCTTCCATGACGAGCAGTTCCGGTACTATTTCCTGAGGTCTGGGCCGGTTATCCGACAGCTTCTGCATCATTTTGGCCAATGGTCTGCCAATGCGGGAGCTGCTCAACCTTCCGGAATAGTATTCTGCTATTTCCAGAGTACCACAATATTTATCTGTCAGACATATTACATAAGTCTCTGGATACCTGGGCGGAATAAACGTAACCGGCCACATATGTTTCGTTATAATTTCTTTCTCAACTGAATTTATTGAAAAGTATTTTTTTGCGTTTCGGTAAGCCGTCCAGGGATGTGTCATGGCATGGAAGTGATCCCCTGTCTTCTCCCGGTGCTTTCTCCAGTCGTACAAAAACAAATCATGAAGCATTCCTCCCCTGGCCGCAGACCGCGCGTCAAGCCCCAAAGACCTGCAGATACTGAAATTGTAATACGCAACCATCAGGCAATGCTGATAACAGTCCGTATCACAGTGCTGAGAAAATTGTTTCATCTGTAGTACAACAGGATGATAAATAATATCCCTGATACATTCAAAAAACTCTCTGTTCGTTATGGCTTTTGGCTGTTTCATAATAACCCTTTCCTGTTAAAGCTCTACGCGGCCCTCCAGCGCACGCAGCAATGTTACTTCATCAATATATTCCAGATCCCCCCCGACCGGAACTCCGCTCGCGATCCTGCTGACCTTAATTCCTGTCGGCTTAACCAGCTTGCTGATATACATCGCTGTTGTCTCCCCTTCCAGACTGGAATTTGTCGCAATGATAACTTCGTCAATATCCTCCTGAAGCCGTTGCATCAGTTCTTTTAATTTAATATCATTCGGACCAATGCCCAGCATTGGAGAAATAGCCCCATGTAGCACATGGTAAACCCCTTCATACTTACCGGTCTTCTCATATGCGGCAAGATCTCTGGTATTTTCAACCACCATAATTTCTCTGTGGTTTCGCTTTGTATTTTTACAGATCGGGCACAGTTCTTCATCTGTCAGAGTATAACATTGTCTGCAGTACTGCACATTTTCCCTGGCTTTGATGATAGATGAAGTCAGTTGCTCCACCTCATCCTTTGGCATATTCATGATGTGAAATGCCAGGCGGCCTGCAGATTTTGCTCCTATTCCCGGAAGACGCGAAAGCTGCTCAATCAGATTATTAATATGTCCGCTATAGTATTCCATGATCAGAAAGGCAGTCCTCCGCCTAACCCCCCTGTCAGCTTCGACATGACTGCAGCCGACTCTTCCTCCATCTTCCGCAGTGCTTCATTAGTAGCTGCCATGATCAGATCTTCCAGCATCTCTACATCATCCGGGTCAACTGCTTCCTCTGCAAGTTTCACCTTTGTCACTTCTTTTTTTCCGGATACTGTGATCTCGACAGCGCCGCCGCCCGCCGTTGCCGTAAATTCCTTTTCTTCAAGGGCTTTCTGATTTTCTTCCATCTGTTTCTGCATTTTCTGTGCCTGCTTCATCAGATTATTCATATTGCCCGGCATACCCATTCCACCCGGAAAACCTCCGCGTTTCGCCATTTTTCTTTCCTCCTGTTTCTAAAATACATTATGTTTCGATATCAACTTCCATCTGAATCTTGTCTTTTAATATATCATCAATTGATATTTCTGCCAACCCCTTGCTCACTTCTCTGTCTGCAAGAATCAGTTCAAGTTCGACACTCTTCCCTATTTGATTCTCAATGATGTCTGCAAGACGCTGTGCCGCCTCTGCATTTCCCACATAATTCTGCGCCAGACTATTCGAAAACTCTACATACAATTTAGCTTCTCCTGTCTGGCCATTGTATTTCGGAACAGCAGTCTGCAAAAAACTTCGGAACATACCTTCTGTCTGACCCACAATAGTTCTCCACTCGTTTTTAACCCGCTGGAGGTCTTCTGGCGCCGCTTTTTCCGGCTTCGGTAAATTGGCCGACTGCTTTTTTTCTTCATTGCATCCTCCGGACATTTCCTGCACGTCAGGAGCTTTCACCACAACACCCTGCTCAATCCGATCTTCCAATACACGGATTCTGTCCAAGACCGAATCCAGATTTGTCTCCATGGACGGTCTGCACAATTTAATCAATGCCACTTCAACGAGCACTCTTTTCTGCGATGCGTAGCGAATCTGACTTGAAAGTTCAGACAGTATACGGATATATCTGATCAGCGTTTCGGTCTCGATCATTTCTCCCTCTTCTTTCAGCATCTGGAGATTTTCTCCTGATATATCCAGCATCTCATCAGAATCAGAAGATGATTTTACCAGCATAAGATTTCTCAGATACCAGGTGAAATCCGAGACAAACTGCCCCATTTCCTTCCCCTGCAGAACCAGTTCTTCCAGCGAATGGATTACCTCAGTAACATTTCTGTCGATGATCTGACGGAGCATCCGGCTGAAAATCTCCGTGTCTACCGTACCCAATACTTCCAGTACGTTATCATACGTCAGCTTTTGCCCCAGATAAAAAGCAATGCACTGATCGAGCAGGCTTAGCGCATCTCGAAGTGAACCGTCGGCCGCTTTGGCAATGTAGCGGACTGCTTTCTCCTCCGCTTCCACGCCTTCCTGTTTCATCAGTTCAGTCATACGATCTGCAATAGTATCGATTGTAATTCTGCGGAAATCATATCTCTGGCAGCGTGACAGTATCGTAATCGGAATCTTGTGTGCTTCTGTAGTAGCCAGTATAAAGATCACATACGAAGGAGGTTCTTCCAGCGTTTTTAACAACGCATTAAATGCTCCTGTTGATAACATATGAACTTCATCAATAATGTACACCTTATAAATTCCCTGCGTTGGCCTGTACGCAACTTCTTCCCTGATTTCACGGATGTTATCGACACCGTTATTGGATGCCGCGTCTATCTCTATGACATTCATGGAAGTCCCTGCCTGAATGGCCTTACACATCTCACATTCATTGCAGGGACTCCCATCAATCGGATGCTCGCAATTTACTGTTTTTGCCAGTATTTTTGCCACCGTCGTTTTTCCGGTTCCCCGCGTTCCGCAAAACAGATATGCATGCCCGATACGGTTTGCCCTGACCTGGTTTTTCAGAGTAGTAACAATATGGTCCTGACCTTTCACATCCTCAAATGAATCCGGACGGAACTTTCGGTATAAAGCGGTATAGCTCATTTTCAAACGCCTCTTTCTGACTTAGTCTCCAAAACTGATGCCGATCCGCTTTGCTTCCAGAATTTCCTGAGCATCCACAGGTACAGTTTTAAGCTTGCCTGCACTCTCAGCAAGCGGTACTTTTTTAGTTTTTCCATTTACGAGTCCGACCATGTATCCATATTCCCCATCCATGATCAATTTTGCTGCGGCAGCACCAATTCTCGTCGAGAGTACTCTGTCATATGGACACGGACTTCCGCCTCTCTGAGTATGTCCCGGAACAGTGATGCGTATCTCCAGCCCTGTAGCTTTCTGAATCTTCTCAGCCAGTTCATAGGAAACGGATGGATGAGTCCTCGCTTCAATCTTACGTTTCAACTCTTTTTTAGAAAGCCGGGCATCCTCTTTGGAAATCGCACCTTCCGCGACTGCCAGGATTGTAAATCCCTTTCCCGCTTTCGCTCTGGCTTCTATCGCTTCCACTACTTTCTCTGTATCATACGGAATCTCTGGAATCAGGATAATATCAGCACCTCCCGCAATCCCCGCATACAGCGGAAGCCACCCAACTTTATGCCCCATTATTTCCACAATGAATACCCGGTTATGAGATGCAGCCGTGGTATGTATACAGTCAATCGCATCTGTTGCAATATTAACTGCACTGTAGAAGCCAAACGTCATATCTGTCCCCCAGATGTCATTGTCTATCGTTTTTGGCAGATGCAGTACATTCAGTCCTTCTTCACTAAGCAGGTTTGCCGTTTTCTGTGTACCGTTCCCTCCCAGAATCACCAGGCAGTCAAGACGTAGTTTATAATATGTCTGTTTCATTGCCTCCACTTTGTCCAGACCATTTTCATCCGGTACTCTCATCAGCTTGAATGGCTGGCGTGATGTGCCAATGATAGTCCCTCCTTTAGTCAAAATCCCAGAGAAATCTGCTGCGGTCAGCATCCGATAATCCCCGTAGATAAGACCCTTATATCCATTCATAAAACCATAAACTTCCAGCTCATCAATATTGGCCGCCAACCCTTTTACTACACCGCGCATCGTAGCATTCAGTGCCTGGCAGTCTCCTCCGCTTGTCAATAATCCAATACGTTTCACTAAATTCACATCCTGTCTTTTTATGATAAAATTATTATATATTATTTTTGAAAGACTGTCCACCTCTGCTTGACTTTCCTCACAAAACAGGATATACTTAAAGTCCGTGCAGCCGGGGAGTCAGCGGTGCCCTGTACCTGCAATCCGCTACAGCAGGGGTGATGCCAAACTGAGGGCCTTGTCTTGCAGAGCTGCCCTTTATAAGTGGCGATGACGTCTGGGTCTTACGCAACAGAAATCTATGAATCGTGTCAGGTCAGGAATGAAGCAGCACTAAGTAGACGCTTCTGTGTGCCGTGAGGGCGCCTGGATTGAGTTAACTGTAGAGGTAACGTCTGTGAGCAACGTTCGAAGGGCGGCGCACGGATAAAAATTTTATTTGAAATATTCTGTTCTTTATACCATATGCTGGACAGACGCAGGAGTCAATCAACACGATTGACTCCTTTTTATTATTACCTGAAAGTCACAGTTATCCTTGTACCCCTATTACAATCAGTGTATACTTATAAATAGATGAAAATACTCGATAAAGATATATCGTGGGAGGAATTAGTTATGACGATTCAGGAATATTATACTTCTACAGGCGTTGACTTTCAAAATACACTGCGCAGACTCGGCAGCGAAGAAAGACTGCGTAAATACCTCTCCAAAATATTGGAGGACAATAATTTTGAAATGCTTTTAAATGCCCTCAATGCCGGGAACTACAAAGATGCTTTTCTTGCCGTACATTCTTTAAAAGGCATCTGCCTGAATCTGGACCTGTTACCGCTCCTTCGTTCCAGCAGTGCTCTGGCAGACAATCTTCGAGATGGTCAGTCCTCCTCAGACACTGACCGTTTATTCAAACAAGTGGAAACCGATTATCAAAACACAATGAGCGATCTGAAGAAGATCCTTTAAACACATACTGTCGGAGTAGTCTATGGAAAGAAAACATAAAATATTAATCGTTGACGATACCGAGATGAACCGTTCCCTGCTGGCTGATATGCTTGCCGCTGATTACGAAATTCTGGAGGCCTCTAACGGTCTGGAAGCTATTTCTGTTCTAGAGAGGTATGCAAGTAAGATCTCACTTGTTCTGCTGGATATCGTAATGCCGAGAATGGATGGCTTTGAAGTGATGGCTACAATGAATAAAAACGAACAGATAAATTCTATTCCCGTCATCATGATCTCCGCTGAAACATCTTCCTCTTACATCGATCAGGCTTACGATCTTGGAGCAACTGATTATATCAGCCGCCCTTTCGATGAGAAAATCGTCCGCAGACGAGTCAAAAACACAATTATGCTCTATGCCAAACAAAAAATGCTGCAAGGCATGGTGAGTGAGCAGATTATTGAAAAAGAAAAAAATAATTTTCTGATGGTCGAAATACTGAGCAACATTGTAGAATTTCGCAACGGTGAAAGTGGGCTTCATGTCCTTCATATTCGAACTATAACGGAGTTGCTTCTCAAAGAAACGATGAAGCGTGACAACCCATACGGCTTGACGCTGTCAAAAATTGCCCTTATTGTAAATGCTTCCGCACTGCATGATATCGGCAAGATTTCCATTGCGGAAAAGATACTGAACAAACCGGGAAAGCTAACGCCGGACGAGTTTGAGATCATGAAAAACCATACAATTATCGGGGCTGAAATACTCAAAAACGCACCGCATAAGAAACAGGAAGAATTGGTTCAGGTTGCACATGACATCTGTCGCTGGCATCATGAACGCTATGACGGAAACGGATATCCAGATGGTTTGAAAGGTGACGAAATTCCCATTTCAGCCCAGATTGTTTCACTTGCAGATGTTTACGATGCCTTGATCAGTCCGCGAGTCTACAAAGCCGCATATTCTCATGATACTGCAATGAAAATGATTCTGTCCGGCGAATGCGGGGCATTTCACCCGCTTCTTCTGGAATGTCTGCAGGCGGTTAATATTCATTTGTCAGAAGAAGTAAAAGTCCGTTCACTGACTGGGATGACTCAGCCGGAAACACAGCGTATTACCTCAGAGCTGATGGCCAGAGGTGATCTTTATGCATCCGACCGTACGCTTTCACTTCTTGAACAGGAACGTACAAAATATCAATTTTTTGCTTCCATGTCACGCGAAGTGCAGTTTGAATACAACCTGACCACAGATATGCTCACATTATCCGAGTGGGGAGCAAAACACCTCGGTGTCAATGAGCTGATCCTTCACCCAATAGAAAGCGAAGAAGTTCTCAGCATCTTCTCCAGAAAAGATCTGGATAATTTAAGATTACTGCTTGGAAAGACAACGCCTTCTTCCCCGCTCGTAAGTGCCACATACTGTTTAAACCTCCAGGGACAGCCCCGCTGGTTTCGAACAGTGGCGCGTACGCTCTGGGATGACGAAGAACTTCCTCATTACACCGGTGCTATCGGTAAATTTATTGATATACATGAGCAGCAAACCGAGCTGGACACATTTAAACAGCTGGCAACCCGAGATTCCCTCACAAAACTGTATAACCATCTGACCGCACAGAACATGATTGAAACTGCATTGTCAGGCGGCGGTGATCATAAGTATGCATTGATTCTCTTTGACCTTGACTATTTTAAATATGCCAATGACACGTATGGCCACCTGTTTGGAGACCATGTCCTGAAATATGTTGCACAACGCATCTTATCCAATATCCGGTCGGAAGATATCTCGGCGCGTGTAGGCGGTGATGAATTTATGATTTTCACAGAGTTTAAAGGGGATATCCAAAATCAGGTAAACCGTATCTTCAATTCGCTGACCGATATTTATAAAGGGTTTAAAATATCTATCAGTATGGGCATTGCCATTTACCCCAACAACGCCAGGGACTATCAGCAATTGTTTCATTGTGCTGACCAGGCCCTTTATGCCTCAAAAAAAGACGGAAGAAACCAGTATCGTTTTTATGACACTTCCATTCATGGTTTTTTATCTGTTCTCTCACCTATGGACAATGAAAGCTGAAGATATCTTTGACATGCGATTACCCCCGGCTGTAAGCCGGGGGTAATCCATAGCGCATGATAGATTGCATATGTTTGAGTTTATCGCTACTATATTATCATAAGTTATCTGATTTTTATAAGCAATGATTTACAAAACAAAAAAAATACCCCCGGCAGGCAAAATGCCGGGGGATCCATAGCGCAGCATACAATGATTGCCATAAATATTCTAGTCTTATGCTACAAGTTTATTATAAATAACTGTAACGCGAAAATCAAATGGTAGTTATTTCCATTTATTTTTGTATTGCATTTTACCAGATCAGTATCTCTTAAATATCATGATATAGCACATCACTTAATTTCATGCAACCAGCGCCTCTTCTATAGTATCCTGAATTACAAAATATCCATATTTTTACGGGAAGTCTGGAAAGTATCGTATTGAAAAAATCAAACTATCTATTCCCCCATTCCCTGTCTGTCTTCTACAAATTCAACGATCTCTGTTATGCTGCAATTTAAGATCCTGCACAGCCTTCCGGCAGTCATCATTGTAATGTTTTTATCGTGCCTGAGAATTTGAAGTGTTTTGGGGGCAATCCCCCTCTTTTCAAGGTTGTATGTTGTAATCCTACGCTTCTTCATGACGTCCCATAATGGCTTATATCTAATCATATCAGTATATCTTTCCTCATCCATAACCTGAAAATTTCATGCCATAATATTGCATGTTTCCTATAACATCTCTTTTTTGCGTCTACTATTGTCTATTCTTCTCCATTTTTAGTCGAGTCAGTGTAAAATTATTGTTAAGATATACACTTAAGGAGGAGAACTTTATGACTTTAAGAGATGTTATTACACTGATTCAGTCCATATCCGGACATCCATGCCACAAAAGTTATTATTGCCTGGCTTTGGCGGTTTACTACAGCTGTCAACTGCCTTTTTATACGGGACTCAATCTGGAACGGCAGGTGTATCCGTTGATCTCTCAGGAAACCGGCCTGCCTGTAAAATCGATTGCCAGAAGCATATCCAGAGCTTCCAGCGATTGTTGGGAGTATGGTGATCACACGAAACTGGAACAGATCGTAAAACGAAAACTAATTGAACCACCCTCTCCCAAAGAACTGATCCTATATCTCTGTACATATCTTACTGATTTGCCAGCATTTTGATTGCTGGTTAATTTTTCACTTCTATTTGTCGAATTTTGTCGAGCGATTAGTACTGCCCGTTAGACACGGGCAGTTTTCTGTTGATTTCGCCAAACATAAAGCGCTTCCATCACGTCTCGTCCAGAGCCCGGCATACTGTTTCGCTAAAGACCGATTCTTTTCATAGGCTTCATAAAAATTTATTACATCTCCCAAAGTTACGTGATATAATTTTCTTGTAACAGAATACACTTCATTATTATCAAGGAGAAGCCCATGAAAGAATATGAATTATACTGTGAATACTATGACACCTGTTCACCCAAGCCCCGTACCTCAATTGAAGAAATAGAAACTGATAACATTGAAAGCTATATGTCTCAGTTTATTACGGACGATGCAACAGTTTCCTGTAATACTAACCAGAACGGTGACATCTTATATGAGATATGTTGTGCCGGCATCCGAAAACGCTATACCTTCACAGAAATATAAGCTTTGCCGTAAAACCATGTTCAACACAATATGTGAGCAAAATAAACTGATATTATAAAAATATTGTGCAACACGAAAATCAAAAACCCCAGTAAATACTGGGGTTTATGGAGCGGAGACGGTGGGATTCGAACCCACGTGCCGGTTGCCCGACAACTTGATTTCGAGTCAAGCTCGTTATGACCACTTCGATACGTCTCCAAATATGAAATTCACACGACATTCATTATATTATGAACCGCCCTTTTCGTCAACGGATTTCTTTGTTTTTTTCCGGATTCGCAGTTCTTTAAAGAACTCTGACAGCATCTGACTGCATTCTTCAGCAAGAACCCCCCGGATGACTTCCACCTGGTGATTAAATTTATCCATCTCCAAAAGGTTTAGCAAAGAGCCTGCACACCCTGCTTTTGGGTTCATACTGCCGATTACCACGCGGTCTATTCTTGCCTGCACAATAGCTCCTGCACACATCTGACATGGTTCAAGCGTTATATACATCGTACACCCTTCCAAACGCCAGTCTCCCAGCTTTTTACTTGCTTTCCGGATTGCATTCATTTCTGCATGGGAAAGTGTATTCTTATCCGTGTTTCTTCGATTATATCCACGGGCAATAATCTTATCCTGACAGACGATTACACAGCCGATCGGTACTTCATTTAATGCATATGCCTTTTTTGCCTGGCGCATTGCCTCTTTCATGTACTTTTCATGTTGCTCCATAGCACTCACTCCCCATAATATTTTTATATCTCAGTGATATTTCCGGGTTTTATTACATATGTTTTCATAGAACACATACTCGAAAGGAAACATTCGCCTTGTCCGATTACAGACGATTTATTTCTTACCTTTATGAATATAAAAACGAAAAGAAAACATATAACCGGGGATTTTTGAAAGCAGAAGCCAAAGGAGGAATCTTCAAGCTGGAAATACATATTAAAGATTCCGCACTTGCCGCCTCTGTCCCGGTTCAGATTTTTGGCTTTACCCGTAATGATGATAAGCTCCCGGGAATCTTTCTCGGCAGTACTCAGACCTCTTCAGGGGCCATTGGATGCTGCCTCAAAACTGCTGACCAGGATTTAAATGGCTCCGGTATTCCAATGAAAGACCTAAATGGAATTATCCTTTTGTGCGGAGGTACTCTTTGTTATGCAAGCGCCTGGGATGATCTTCCTGTTAACCCACAGAACTTCCGTGTCCCTGAATCTCTCTCCGATATAGAACAGGATTCAGATGCAGTGCCAGCCGAACCGTACCCGGAAAATGGCGACGGTTTCTCTGATAACGATCTCCCTCAATCGGCGGAGGAAACTAATTCTCCCGCAGAGGATAGTTCCGAAGAACCTTCACTTGAGGCAGAAGAGGTAAAGGAGTTGCCGAAAGAAGAAAAGTCTCCGGCAGAACTGATGGATTTTATTCCGGATCCCCCTCTTTCCCGCTGGGAACGTGTGATGGATCTTTATGAATCTATCAGCCCGTTCACCGACGGAAGCATAACAGAATGCGTCAGACTGGATTTAAAAGATTTGCCCGCACTCAGGAAAGAGCGTTGGCTGATAGGAAATAACCCTCTTATCCTCCACGCCTATTCCGAGCACCATCATCTTATCCTTGGAAAAATGGAGGACCATGACAAATCCGTTTATATCTTTGGCGTACCGGGTACTTACACGCCAAAGGAAAGATTTATGGCAGATATGTATGGTTTTCCTTATTTCAAGGCAGCCAATTCCGGCACCAGAAATGTTCCCCGCTTCGGATACTGGTACCGCATCATTGACTAATCTGCTCCTCTGATATCTACAGTTGGTATCCACTCCCTGAGCAGATCTGCAAAATGCTGCAGTTCGTTCTGGCTGTATCCGGAAAATACAGGTGATATTACAGTTTCTGTTTCCCGATAAGCCTGTAGAAAATAGCGAGAGCACCCTTTCAGCCATTCTCCGATTGCTACGAAATCTGAAATCTGATGAAGTTCTCTGGTCACCGTTGTACGAAACTCATATTCCAGAGAACTTTTCATCAGATAAGAGACGGACTCTTCAATTCTGCTGATATCAATCTGAGAAACGCCTGTTGTCAGTGCGTATTTCTGACGGCTGTTTTTTATATCCATAGCCACATAATCAATCAACTTTTCTTCCGTCAGTTCTTTTAACGTCTGTGGTTTATATCCATTTGTATCCAGTTTTATCGGATAATCAAGCCGTTTAATCTTTACCAGAAACTCGCCGAGGTCTCCGGACAGGGTCGGCTCCCCGCCTGTTATACATACACCTTCCAATATCCCCTGACGCTTTTTAAGAACAGAAAGTACTTCTTCCTCATCCAGCACCGGTTCATTCTCCGGAGATATCACCAGTCCGGCGTTGTGACAGAATGGACATCGAAAATTACAGTTGCCCACAAATACCGTACAGCCGACTTTGCCAGGGTAATCTAGCAAAGTCAGTTTATTAAATCCATGGATCCGCATCCGTCTGTATCCTCCCAGATACGAAAAAGATGCTGTATGAAACAACATCTTTTTCGTATCTTTTCTTCAGTAAATAATTGGCACTCTTCCATTACCTCAAAATATCTGCAAGCGATTTTGATTTCAGTTCGTCCTGAAGCAGTTTTTGCACCCTGATCAATTCCGCATGCACCTGACATGGCTGGTCCGGCAGGTTCCTGCTGCAACTCTTTCTCATGCAGTGTGTGATTGCAAAATCAGGTTCTATGGCCAAAATAATATCATACAGATATAATTCTTCCGGGTTTTTAACAAGCATGCATCCACCATGTGTTCCACGAGTCACACGGACAATCTGTGCTTTCTCCAGCTTCTTTAATATTTTATATGCAAAAGCCTCTGGAATCTCTTCACATTCACAGATATCTTTGGCTCTGATTTTTTCCCCGCTTCTCAGCGCCCGCACAATGCGGATTGCATAATCGCTTTCTTTTGTGAACAGCATTGGTTACTCCTTTTGTGGACTATTTTATCTACTATCAGTATAGCAAAGCAGGAATCAAACGTCAAATTAAAAGTATCCAGTTACGCAAAAACACCGTATGATCGACAGATAGCGATCTTACGGTGTTTTTTTATAGTCGAAGCGACAGGATTCGAACCTGCGGCCTCTGCGTCCCGAACGCAGCGCTCTACCAAACTGAGCCACGCTTCGTCAACCAGCTTTGTTATTATATCATTGGCATTTTAGAAAATCAAGTACTTTTTGGAATTTTTTTGTTTTTTTCTAAAATTAAAAACAAAAGAATCGTCACCACTCAGCGACGATTCTTTTGTCCATCATATTATCCTACAATATAAACATCTGCGTACTGCATACCGAAATTCAGTGCCTGCTGATGACTTCCCATAAAGATATCAACATGTCCATATGCCGTTCCACGGTCTTCTACCGTGTAGACTTGTCCATTGATCATTAATTTTGTACCAAACGGAATTCCTCCCATGGCAACCGTCCTGCCCGCAGTCGGTGTCGTTCCGCTCGCGGTCGAACCGCCCGACCACTGTCCGCAGCATTTGCTGCATGAACAATATGCCGTCAGCTTAAAGCTTCCGAGATAACTTCCCTGTGAACTGCTGTTTGAACTTGAAGAGGTCTCCGTGCTTTCCGGTTCTTCTTCAACTTGTTCAGGCTCTTCCTGGCTTGCTTCCTCTGATATCTCTGACTGAGAACTTGTCTCATTCTCTGTATCAGTATACTCCGGTTCTTCTGAACTCTCTTCTGCTGAAGTATCTTCTCTGTCAGCCTGCTGTTCTTCCTGTTCTGTAACCTGAGCAGCTTTCTCCGCTGCGGCTTTTTCTGCTGCCTTCTTGGCGGCTGCTTCTTCTGCTGCTTTTTTTGCTGCGGCCTCTTCATCTTTTGCCTGTTTCAGCAATGCATTGATATCTGCTTCCTGACTGCTGATTTTATTCAAAAGAACTGCTTCCTCGGATTCCGCATCCTGTAAATCTGCAGCATATGTATTGATCTGATTATATGTAACCTGGACTAGTTCTTCAACCTGGCCCTGTTTTTCAGTACTCGCGGCGCGCAGAGCTTCAATCTCAGACTTTTCTGTTTTAATTGTCTCTTCGTGCTGGGCTATCGTCTCTTTTGTCTCCTGATAGCTTTTCAGCATATCGCGGTCATACCGTGATATCTGTGAGATATTGTCGGCCCGGTTCAGGAACTCAGAAAAACTGCCGGAATCAAAAAGCATTTCCAGATACCCGGAATTGGTCTGCTCATACATATAGCGAATACGGAGTTTCATATCCTCATACTGCCGGGCTTCTTTCTCTTTTGCTTCCTCTAGCTCTGCCTGAACCTTTTCAAGTTCCTGCTGCTTTTCTTCTGACTGCCTCTGAAGTTCTTCCAGACTGTTCTTTAAATCAGTAAGCTGAGTGTTAAGCTCGTCCAGATAAGCTTCCGATTCTCCTTTTTTTGATTCCAGATTCTCAATTTTGTTTTGAGCCTCATTCAGTGAAGATTCTGTCTGCTGTTTCGCAGCTCTGGCATCCTGAATTTTATCTTGTGTTGTGGCCGCAAGCGCCGGCATTGCTGTCGTGACAGCCAGGATTCCTGCTAATAAAAAACTTAATAATTTTTTACGATTCATAATAAAATACCTCTTATTTTTCGTTCGTGATTGTAATTATATCACAGTTCTTCACAAAATAAAAGCTATTTTTTAACACTCTGTAACATATGCGTAATAAATCGTAGTTTTTTTGTATATTTTTCGACTAAATCTCCCACAATAATCGGCTTAACGAAAGTCAATTTTTGCGCCAAGCACACAAATACTTGTTTTTTAAGACGCCATTCACCAATTTTCCCCATCCCAGAGAAAAACTTTCGACACAGACAAGCTTCCAGCCATTTTTCTGCTCACATTCTCCTGCTTCGACAAAGATCGTCTCCCCCTTCAAATATCGCTCTACTCTTTCGTCTTCAACTGACAGCGTAAGTACAGATTCAAATTCTTTTCGCCGGAGTGCCATTGCAAACGGCTGTTGTGGTTCAAAACGGTTTTTCTTAAGATCCCCCAGATATAGTCCGTTTCTCAAAAACCTGAGTCCCTTTACCTCCCGCCCAAATTCCGGCACCTTATATACTTTTTCTCCCCGCACATCGATCCCTGCTGTAAATCGCTCTGTTTTCACATTCTGGCAGAAAGTTTCCAGCAGCTGACGCTGGCTTTTTTCCATTCCGCTGAAAGGTTGATAAGAACCCGGGATTTTATAATCCGAATTTTTTTGAAGAATGCCGTCCTTTTTCAGGAGCGCCATAAAATGGCCCTCTCCTCGCATTTTATGCGGCCAGATCCGGACACATTTTTCTAATTGAACATTGCCGTCTCCCCACACCGGATTTCCTTTGGAAAACCCCTCATATGGCTCAATCTCTATCAGATTCATATCTTTATGGTCTGCAAGCAGCCTCGATATACTGCCTTCATTTTCCTCACTGGAAAACGTACAGGTAGAATACAGCAGCATTCCGCCTGGTTTCAACATCTTTACTGCGTTATCCAGAATATCTCTCTGCAGTTTTGCAAAATAAGCCGGTCGGCTTTCATCCCAGACAGCTGCCACTTCCGGTTCTTTCCTGAACATACCTTCCCCTGAACAAGGTGCATCCACAAGGATTTTATCAAAATATGCTTCAAAACAACGGCTCAGATTTCCAGGTTTTTCATTGGTTATAAACGCATTCTCAATTCCCATCATCTCAATATTTTTTAAAAGTGCTTTTGCCCGTGATGCATTGATCTCATTGGCGACCAGGAGTCCTTCTCTTCCTACTAACGCTCCCAGTTCGGTGGCCTTTCCGCCGGGAGCCGCACACAGATCAAGAACTCTGTCGCCCTTTTCAACAGGAAGTCGCGAAGCGGGCGTCATTGCACTCGGCTCCTGCAGATAATAAAGTCCCGCAAAATAATAGGGGTGTCTGGACGGCATATCCTCCTCCCGATAGAAATACCCATTCGGTACCCACGGTACCGGCGTGATCGAAAACGGGGCGATGGCTTCAAATTCCCGGGGTGATATTTTCAATGTATTGACTCTCAGGCCAAACTGTCTGGGCTCATCATAACTTTTTATAAATTCCTGATACTCTCCGCCCAGCATCTGTTCCATTCTCCTGTTGAATCCCTGCGGCAATTCCAATTTTCATAACCTCCCATACAAAATAATTCGCAGAAAAACCCTGCCGGTACTGAGTATCGGCAGGGCACATAATAATCGTATTATAATAATATCACATAAACCGGTTGTTTGTCTATGTTTTATTCAGCGACAGCTTCTTCCATATGTAGGATTACAATACATATGTTACAACTGAATAATTAAAATGCAGGGATCTCTCCTTTGTGTTATATTTTAGTCACCACAACCACAACATAAACAAAGGAGTTCCCTGCTATGGCTAGTATAACACAAGATATGAGATACCGTCTATCCCTGATCCGTTACGCTGAGAAGTATGGCGTTACCAAAGCTGCCGTTAAATATAAAACCAATCGGCAGTATATCTATCGCTGGAAACGTCGCTTTGACGGCTCTATGGAGTCCCTCCGTGAACGCTCCAGACGCCCACACAGCCATCCTAATCAGCATACGCCTCAGGAGATCAAAATGATTACCGATATGCGCAGACGTAATCCTGAGGCTGGTTTAGTCATCTTTTGGGTAAAACTTATGCAGCGCGGTTATTCCCGTTCTATTCCCGGGCTTTACCGTTTCCTTAGAAAACAGGGGATTATGGCTGTTCATCCTCCTAATCCCAAGTACATTCCTAAGCCTTATGAGCAGATGGCCTATCCCGGACAGCGGATTCAGATTGACGTGAAATTTGTCCCTTCTGCCTGCCTCATGAATGAAGCCAAAGACCAACGGTTTTATCAGTACACCGCCATTGATGAGTACTCCAGATGGCGGTTTGTGGAAGCATTTGAAGAACACAGCTCCTATTCCGCTGCCTTGTTCCTTGAGCATCTTATCAAAGCGTTTCCCTGCCCTGTCGAATGTGTCCAGACTGATAATGGTCAGGAATTTACCAAACGCTTCAGCTCTTACGGCGGTTCGGATAAACCTACCATCTTTCAAGTCCGGCTTAAGGAATACGGCATCAGGCACAAGCTGATACGTCCATTTACTCCAAGGCATAATGGCAAAGTGGAGCGAAGCCACAGGAAAGACAATGAGCGTTTCTATGCTGTCCACAGTTTTTACTCTTTTGAAGACTTCAGCAAACAGTTAAAACTCTATAACCGCAGAGATTATAATAACTTTCCTATGCGCCCACTTGGATGGAAAACCCCAAAACAGGTACTGGATAATTATCTGATGTCACTGTAACATATGTTTGACAAACCTACATTATTCAGCGACAGCTTCTTCCATATCCATCGCCTCTTCATATTTCCCTAAAATAATGGACTGGATCCTTTCGCGTGTCTGAGAATTGATCGGATGCGCGATATCACGATATTCACCATCTGTTGCTTTTCTGCTCGGCATCGCAATAAACAGCCCTTTTTCTCCTTCAATAACTTTGATATCATGAACAACAAACTCTTCATCTATGGTGATGGAAACCACCGCTTTCATTTTGCCTTCTTTAGCAACCTTCCTAACTCTTACGTCCGTAATATTCATAACCTTTCTCCTTCCTGTTCTCCCTCTAGATGACGTAGCGTGCATTATTTTCCACTACGATTTTAATGCCATCTTCACCGCAGTGATAGGAATTTGCACGCACTGTATCACGACTCTCAACGATACAGTTCTCAATATGAGTGTTGTCCCCCAGATATACCCCATTTAAAATAATCGAATTTTTAATCACACAGTTGTTCCCAACATATACTTTCTTAAACAGCACCGAATTTTCCACATGCCCATTGATAATACAGCCGCTGGAAATCAGGCTGTTTTTTACCTGGCTGTCCGGATTGTATTTTGCCGGCGGAAGGTCATCAATCTTGGAACAAATTCCAGGATTGTCAGAAAAGAAATGTTTTCGCACTTCTGGTTTCAGGAAATCCATGTTTGTCTGATAATAGGACTCTACCGTGGAAATATTGCTCCAGTAAGTATCAATCTTATATCCGTAAATTCTCTTAAGGTTTTTATAACGAATCAGTACATCATTTACAAAGTCATGACGATCTTCCAGCGCACACCGCTCAATCATCTCGATCAGCTGGCGCCTTCTGATGATATAAATACCTGTAGATATTGTGTTGGAAGTAGAAATCATTGGTTTTTCATCGAATTCTTCAATCCGATGGTCTTCATTCATTTTCAATACACCGAAACGGCTGATATCCGTGCCGGCTTCACAATCTGTACACACAACAGTTACATCTGCACGCTTCTTAATGTGGTATTCCAAAACTTTATTATAATCCAGCTTATACACGCCATCACCGGATGCAATTACCACATACGGTTCATGGCTGCTCTTTAAAAATTCAAGATTCTGATAGATCGCATCGGCTGTACCGCGGTACCACCAGCTGTTATCAGATGTGACGGTTGGCGTAAACACATAAAGGCCCCCTTGTTTACGTCCGAAATCCCACCACTTTGAAGAACTTAAATGTTCATTTAATGATCTGGCATTATACTGTGTCAAAACAGCGACTTTTTGAATATGAGAGTTAGACATGTTGCTCAGCGAGAAGTCGATACTTCGGTAACTTCCTGCAACAGGCATTGCCGCAATCGCACGCTTCTTTGATAATTCCCTCATCTTATTACTGTTTCCGCCTGCCAGAATAATTCCCAATGCTCTCATACTCATTTACCATCCTTCCCAATTATTGCTCCGCCGCTTATCAGCTCTCCGCCCGGATAGTCTTCAAGCGTGGTCGTACCGGTAATTGCAGTATTTTTTCCGATCACTACATTAGACGGAATCACACTGTTCTCCCCAACTGTTACGAGCCCGAAGCTATAAACTGCCGGTTTCAGCACATTAAGCGCTTCTTCTCCGGCTCCCATCACCACGTTGCTGCCCACCGTAACATTTTCCGCAATAATCGCTTTATCAATTACAGTTCCGGCACCAATCCGGCAATGCCGCATAATAATCGAACCGCGTACAATGGCTCCTTCTTCAATCGTGACGTCTGCGCCTATGACTGAATTATGTACTTCGCCATAAATCTCAGACCCCTCACTGATCAGACTCTTTTCCACCACTGCATCATTCGAAATATACTGAGGACGGATAATATCCCCCTTTGTATATATTTTCCAAAACTCTTCATATAAATTAAATTCCGGAATAATATCTATGAGTTCCATATTTGCTTCCCAGTAGGAACCCAGTGTACCGACATCTTTCCAATACCCATTAAATTCATACGCAAAGAGACGTTTTCCATTATCTCTGCAGTATGGCAGGATATGTTTGCCGAAGTCACACCCCTTCTGTTCCCGCAAAGCTACCAGGGACTCTTTTAATGTCTTCCAGCTGAAAATGTAGATCCCCATTGATGCCAGGTTGCTTCTCGGATTTTCCGGTTTTTCTTCAAATTCCGTAATCCGCCCGGTTTCATCCGTAATCATGATACCGAATCGGCTGGCTTCCTCAAGCGGCACCGGCATCGTTGCAATCGTCACGTCTGCCTTATTTGCTTTATGGAAATCAAGCATCACTTCATAATCCATCTTATAAATATGGTCTCCTGATAATATCAGGACATAATCCGGATTATAGCTTTCCATGTAATCCATATTCTGGAAGATCGCGTTTGCGGTGCCCGTGTACCACTGACTGTTTTCACTTTTTTCATATGGAGGAAGGACTGTTACACCACCGACATTCTTATCCAAATCCCACGGTATACCAATCCCGATATGAGCGTTCAAACGCAATGGCTGGTACTGTGTTAATACACCTACCGTATCTACGCCGGAATTAATACAATTGCTGAGCGGAAAATCAATGATTCGATATTTGCCGCCAAATGCTACTGCTGGTTTTGCTACTTTCTCTGTCAATACGCCCAGCCTGCTGCCCTGCCCTCCTGCAAGCAGCATAGCGATCATTTCTTTCTTAACCATGCAATCACCTCTTGTCATATATAATAAATGAATTATACCATACTTTAGCACATTAGTGAACAACTTTTACATATTTTTATCCTTATAAACATCTGTTTTTAGAACAATTTACCTAAAATTCGACTAATTTTTACGCGAAACCGGGATTTTCGCGCTACCAATAGTTCCTATCGATTATACATTACTATACAATTCGTACACTGTCATAAAGAAACCCTTTTCATTTTTTTAACTTAAGCGTATAATATTTTTAATTACATAGAAAAGGAGTTACTACAATGTACACCATAGATTTCAATCAGCCTATGCACATCCATTTCATCGGCATTGGAGGCATCAGCATGAGCGGTCTCGCCCAGATTCTGCTGAAAGAAAACTTTCAGATCTCCGGATCCGACGCAAAGGAAAGCGCTCTGACAAAACAGCTGGAAGAAAAAGGCGCCGTCCTTTACTACGGGCAGCGTGCCTCCAACATTGATGATTCCGTAGACCTTGTGGTCTACACAGCTGCTATCCACCCGGATAACCCGGAATATGCAGCGGCTGTGGAAAGATCAATCCCCATGCTGACACGTGCCCAGCTTCTGGGACAGATCATGAAGAATTATGAGGTTCCGATCGCCGTATCCGGCACTCATGGAAAGACGACAACAACCTCCATGCTTTCCCATATACTGATGCAGGGCAACTGTGATCCGACAATATCTGTCGGAGGGATTCTTCCATCTATTCATGGGAATATCCGGGTTGGAAATTCCGGTACCTTTATCACCGAGGCCTGTGAGTATACAAACAGCTTTCTCAGCTTTTTTCCAAAAATCAGTATCATACTGAACATGGATGCCGATCACCTGGATTTCTTTACGGGCATCGATGACATTCGCCGTTCATTCCGGAAATTCGCAGAGCTGCTGCCAGATGACGGCACACTGATCATCAACAGTGATACACCCGAATATGAAACAGTCACGGACGGTCTTTCCTGCCGCGTTATCACATACGGTCTGAATTCCAAGGCCGAATATACGGCTGCCGCCATCCGTTTCGACAGCTTCGGGCATCCGACCTTTGACTGCCTCAGAAACGGAAACAAAATCGGCACTTTTTCATTGAAGGTTCCCGGTCTTCATAATGTTTCTAATGCGCTCGCGTCCATTGCGGCCGCACAGCTTTTTGAACTTGATTCTGATATCATCCAGGAAGGCTTTTCGGGTTTTCTGGGAACAGACCGCAGGTTTCAACATAAAGGAGAAATTGGCGGTGTAACTGTCATTGACGACTATGCACACCACCCGACTGAAATAGAAGCCACTCTAACTTCCGCAAAAAACTATCCTCACAAAAAGCTGTGGTGTGTCTTTCAGCCACATACCTATACCCGTACCAAGGCATTGCTGCATGAGTTTGCAGAAGCTCTGACACTTGCAGATACCGTCATTCTTTGTGATATATACGCAGCGCGCGAAAAAAACACCATCGGAATCACATCGAAAGACCTTCAGACCTGCATCCAGGATCTGGGAACGGAATGCCTGTACTTTTCAACTTTTGACGCAATCGAAAATTTTTTACTGGAAAATTGTACACACGGTGATTTGTTGATAACTATGGGTGCCGGAGATGTTGTCACCATCGGCGAAAAACTGCTTGGCCAGTAATTTATCCACACTATCCACAGTGTTATACACATTTTTTGTGTGTATCCGCTGTGGATTTTTTGTGTATAACTCCGTTAACATAATTTTCGACACCATAATACGTATTTTCGACGTTTTTTCTCTATGAAACGACATTTATGGTTGCAAATAGTGACAAAACCACATACTTATCCACACCATCCACATTTTCCACAATCCGACCCGTATTTAAGCCGAAAAGCCCCCTGCAAAAAAAGGCTATTCTCTTTCTGACACGTGTATGCTATAATGTGTTTGACCTTAGGAAAACGTATGATTTTCCTGAAAATTACAGATATTGACGGTGATTTTATGAACCCATTAAAAATACATAATAACAGTTCTGAAGATGTAACGATTGTGTCAAACCACTTTCTGGATTTGTACATGCCAAAAGCAAACGGAGAGTTTGTAAAAATATATCTCTATCTGTTGAGGATGATCTCATCTGCCGACTGCTCGCTCACACTTTCATCCATCGCGGACACATTTGACTGTACAGAAAATGATGTTGAGCGTGCACTCCGTTACTGGGACAAGAAAGACGTTCTGCGTCTGACAATTGGTACTGCCAATCAGATTACCGGATTGACACTGCTTCCTTTTTCAGAGCAGACGGATTCCGGGATTTCAGCCGTTTCCGAAAAAGAAACGGCTTCCCCGGTTTATTCTCAGCCAGAAACCGAACCGGCTCCGGCAGCTTATTCGCTGACTCCCGACAGAGTAAAAGAGCTGAAAAAAAATGAAGAAGTCATGCAGCTCTTATTCATTGCAGAGCAGTATCTCGGAAAGACTCTGTCTCCAACGGAAACGACACGCATTTTATATTTCTATGAAGAACTGCACTTTTCTGCAGATCTGATTGAATATCTGATCGAATACTGCGTTTCCAAAGGCAGCAAGAGTATCCGTTACATGGAAAAGGTTGCGCTTGCATGGGCGCAGTCAGGGATAACTACGGTCAAAATGGCCAAACAGGAAACGAACACTTTCAGCAAACACTATTTTTCAGTTATGAAAGCTTTCGGCATCACCGGCAGAAATCCCGTGGAATCAGAGATCCAGATGATTGATCGCTGGATGAAAGACTATAGTTTTACAACCGATATCATCCTGGAGGCATGTGCCAGAACGATCAATCAGACCGGTAAGCCAAGCTTTCAATATGCGGATGGCATACTGGGAGCATGGCATAAAAAGGGGGTCCTGTCTTTTTCAGATATACAGGAACTGGACGTTCGCCACAAAGAATCCAGGGAACGGACTGCGCCCAGGATTCAGAATAAAACCTCCAATAAATTCAATAACTTTCATCAGCGGGATTACAATTTCTCTGATCTTGAAAAACAGCTGCTGAAAAAGTAAAGGAGATTTACGTGCCTCTGAAAAATTCACAATACGATGAAATCATGCGGGATTACAACCGCAGACAACTTCATAACAAACATATGTTGGACGAGCACATCAGTGAAGCATACGGAGAAATTCCACGCCTTGAAGAAATTGACCGGGAAATTTCAAGACTGTCCATTCAAAAAGCAAAAGCGCTTCTTGGAGCGGGTGAGACTGCCGATTTTAATCTGGCACATGTGATCGCTGATCTGGCGGATGAAAGAAAACATCTTCTGGCTGCTTACGGCTATCCCGAAGATTATCTCACCATGCACTATGATTGTCCGCTGTGCTGCGATACCGGATATACAGGGACCGAAAAGTGCAGCTGTTTTAAAAAAGCCGCAATTAACCTTTTGTATACCCAGTCCAATATTAAGGAAATACTAAAGAAAGAAAACTTTGATACCTTTTCCTACGACTACTATCCGGAAACGGTAGTCAGTGAAGCAACCGGCCTTTCGGCGCTTGACACCGCGCGTCTGGCCGTAGAAAAGTCACTTGACTTTATCCGCAGTTTTGACCAAAAATTCGACAATCTGTTTCTCTATGGAGATACCGGGGTGGGGAAAACGTTTCTCTCCCACTGTATTGCCAGAGAATTGATCGACACCGCTCACTGTGTCATCTATTTCTCAGCATTCGATTTGTTTGATCTGCTGGCTCAGAATACGTTTTCCCGTTCTGAAGACTCATCCGAATTGAATGAACATATTTTTGACTGTGATCTGCTGATTATCGATGATCTGGGAACCGAATTGACGAACAGTTTTGTGGCATCCCAGCTGTTCCTTTGCATTAATGAGCGGCTGATGCGTGAGAAATCCACACTGATCTCTACCAATCTGTCACTGGAACGGTTTTCAGAAATGTATTCGGAACGCGTCTTTTCCCGAATTTCCAGTAATTACACTATGATCAAACTGATAGGAAATGATATTCGTATTCAAAAAAAACTGCGAGGAGGAAATCAGTAATGGAAGAAAGCAATGTCAAGCAACTGGAGACGCTTCCTGTTGGCCGTCTCGGAATCATAGCACTGAACAGCTTCATGGAGACAGGAAAGAAAGTGGATAATTTTCTGGTACAATGGAGAAAAGAAAGGAAGCACGAATATAAGTCTTCCATCGCATTTGAGGGATATGAGCGTGACACGTATCTGATCGATTCTGTTGTTCCGCGTTTTGGTTCAGGGGAGGCAAAGGGCATTATCCGTGAATCTGTGCGCGGCGATGATCTTTATATTCTGGTTGATGTCTGCAATCACAGCCTGACCTATAAATTGTGCGGATATGAAAACCGTATGTCCCCCGATGATCACTTTCAGGATTTAAAACGCATCATAGCTGCTGTCGGCGGAAAAGCCCGCAGGGTTAATGTCATTATGCCATTCTTATATGAAAGCCGGCAGCATAAACGCTCCGGACGGGAATCTCTGGATTGTGCTAATGCACTTCAGGAACTGGTGGAAATGGGCGTGGAAAATATTATAACCTTTGATGCTCACGATCCCCGTGTTCAGAATGCAATCCCTCTTCACGGATTCGAAACCGTACAGCCCGCATATCAGTTTATCAAAGGTCTCCTCCGCAATGAACCGGATATCAGGATCGACAGTGATCATCTGATGGTGATCAGCCCTGACGAAGGGGGTATGAGCCGTGCAATTTATATCGCAAACAATCTGGGCGTCGATATGGGTATGTTTTATAAGCGCAGGGATTATTCCACGATCATCAATGGAAAAAATCCCATTGTTGCTCACGAATTTCTTGGAGCTGATGTCGAAGGGAAAGATATGATCATCATTGACGATATGATTTCTTCAGGGGACAGCATGATCGAAGTTGCTCAGCTTTTAAAAGAACGCAAGGCCGCTAAAATCTTCATGTGTTCTACTTTCGGTTTATTCACAAATGGTCTGGAAAAGTTTGACCGTGCGTTTGAAGCCGGTCTGTTTGACCGCATGCTGACTACCAACCTTGTTTATCAGGACCCTGAACTGCTTCACAGGCCATATTACATCAATTGTGATCTGAGTAAATACATCGCCTTTATTATAGACCATCTGAACCATGATGTATCCATCAGCAGCCTGCTCGACCCTGCGGAACGCATCCAGAAGGTGCTGAAGAAATACCGAAATCACGAATCATTCTAAGAATATTAATATAAGATTAATCAAAACCGGCGGTCAGCGTGAATGGTAATTCACCTGCCGCCGGTATTCAATCCCTTCATTCGCACTGATAGCGGGACCGCAGAATGCTGATTTCCTGTGCATAACCGTCCAGCTCATTTGGTGTCTCCAGATAAAATGGCAATTCGCGCAGTGCGGGGTGATTAATCAGCTTTTCAAACGCTTCCAGTCCGATACTGCCTTCGCCAATTTTCTCATGACGGTCTTTATGACTGCCAAAAGGATTCTTGCTGTCATTCAGATGAACCGCCTTCAGCCGGGTAAGTCCTATGACTCTGTCGAATTCTTCAATCACATCATCCAGATGGCCGACAATGTCGTAACCCGCATCATATACATGACACGTATCCAGACAGACCCCCATCTTCTCACTGCAGTCCACACCGTCCAAAATCGCACGGATTTCCTCGAAACGCCCTCCGATCTCTGTCCCCTTGCCTGCCATTGTCTCCAGCAGCACGGTTGTCGACTGTTTGGGCGTGAGCAGCTCATTCAGCTGACTTACAATCTGTTCTATTCCTTTTTCTGTGCCCTGTCCGGTATGGCTGCCCGGATGAAAATTATAATAATTGCCTGGAAGATATTCCATTCTGCGCAGATCATCTTCCATGGTGATCATTGCAAATTCCCTGGTTTTTTCGTCCTTGGAACACGGATTCAGCGTATACGGAGCATGCGCGAGTATCGTGTGGATTCTGGCACCTTTCGCATACGCCAGAAATGCAGCTACATCCTGAAGATCCAATTCTTTTGCTTTACTTCCTCTGGGATTTCTTGTAAAAAACTGAAACGTATTGGCCCCGATCTTCACCGCCTCCCGTCCCATATGCAGGAACCCTTTTGCCGAGGATAAGTGACTTCCTATCAATAACATATTTTACTCCTTCTGTGCCAGACTAATTTCATGATACGGTATCTTAAGCTTCTCAAGCAGACGTCCTTCCCTTCTGTGACAGGTAAACAAAAGGACCTGGAGTCCGCAGCCTGCAAGCCACTGCAGCGTCTCTCCCAGCCGTTCGTCATCGTACATGACAAATACTTCATCTAACATGAGGGGAAGTCTTTCCTCACGGCATACGACTTCGCTCACTGCCATACGAAATGCAAAGTAAATCTGCTCCAGAGTTCCTCTGCTCAGCTGTTCGGGAGACACATAGGCATCTCTCGTGCAGATCCCCATCTGCATATCATCTGAAAAATGAATGGAGGCATATTTTCCATGTGTGATTGCAGATAGTATGGCAGCAGTTTTTCTCTGCAGTTCTTCACCCAGCCAGTTCTTTTTGCCGGCAGACAGCTTCTCGATGGCCTCCATAGCCAGATCAATGGCATCAATATCGTCCTGAAGCGGATTCTCACCTGTCATAGTCTGTACAAGCTCCTGAAGTTCATTTTTCAGGTTCTCCAGTTCTGTACTTCTCTCCGCACACTCCTGCTTTAACCTGTCTATCTCCCACCTCAGCCTGTCCGCCTCTTCTTTCTGCCTGTAAGTATCACCAAGCTGTTTCTCTTTCTCCTTCACTTGAAAATGTCTCTGCCGGTTATATTTTGCCACGATTAATGCACCAGCCAGCAGCGCACAGCAGAAAGCCACAACCTGTATAACCGCCTGCGCACGAAATAAAATCCCTGCCAGTACCAAAATCAGTGCCAGCCCTCCCAGTGCCCAGAATCCTCTCAGTCCTTTTTCTACACACTCTTTGGATTCCTTACTCTTATCACGGGATACTTCATGCAACTGTTTTTTCTGCATTTCCAACTGTATCGCAGCGTCTGTCAGTTCCTTCTCAACATACCCCATCCTGCCTCTGAGCTCTTTTTGCTTCATTTGCAGTTCCTGGCGCTCTTCCCTCATCTGATGTTCATATTCTTTCCTGTCCAACTTTAAATGATACAGTGCTTCTTCCACATCCAGAGTCGGCACGCTGCTCTCCTGATAATTTACCATATAGTTGCGAAGTTCACCCGGCAGGCCTTCGTCCGTCCGGCTCTTCAGCTGCCCGATACATACGGTATTATCAAACATGGCTTCGCTTACATTTCCCAGGAGCATCTTCAGATCCCCATGTGGAATGGAAAGCTTTTCCCCGTCAGACTCGCAGATCAGCTCTTCCTGCAGACTGTTCTTATGAAAACCGCGCCTGATACAGAAAATTTTTTCTCCGCTCTCAAACCTGAGTGTCCCTGCATAATAAGTGCCGTTTTCCCATGGCTCGTATCTGCTGTAAACATCTTTTCCCGCGGCGCGGCCACGCTGTCTGCGCATTCCGTAAAGCATGCTTTTAATAAACGTATGCAGTGTCGTTTTTCCGCTTTCATTCGGTCCGTAAATCAGGTTGATTCCCGGTTCCATCCGGACTTTACGGTCATGAAATTTTCCAAAGTTTTTTATTTCCAATTCTTTGATCGTCATACTGATCACATATCCTTTTTGGATGCAAGCAGAGCCTGCAGCCCATAATATAAAGCTTTTTTCTCTTTTGGCTCCTCACTGTATTTAAAATGTCTGATGTAAGCCGCAACCAGACTCCCTTCATACTGCTCTTCCAGCAGCTCAAATTCATAATCAGGCTGCGTCTCATCCGCTACATCAACGACGTTGCCGAGCTCCCGAATCCTGTGCAGATCAATATTCATCTGTGAATCCCTGAAGCCGTGCAGTTCTATTTTAAATATATGATCTGCTCCCTCTTCCGCTATCTGTGCTGAAATCTGTTCCTCCAGTGAAAACTGCGTAGTATCCGGCGTAACAGTAACCGTCAGCGGAATATAGGATCTCAATGCAGACGGCACAAATTTCACAGATACCCTGCCGTCAAGATAAGTTCCCCGAATATAGCCGTGAGGACCGATATCATTGCGGTCGATGGGTTCCAGTGCCCCGGCAAATACCGCCATATTTTTAATGATGGTCTGAGGTCTGTGAATATGCCCTAATGCAATATAATCAAATCCGCCCGCCGCAAGCTGTTCAGTACGAATCGGCATATGACGCTCATCGCCCCCATGTGCCAGCAAAATATGGCATCCTGCTTTCTGAAGCGCTCCGGTTTTGCAGACGTCATCATCCTGCAGTTCCCTGCTGTGATAGCTCCTTCCGTATATCCAGGCGTCTGCCTGGGGAACATAGACAGCCTCAAGCTGCTCTTTCCAAAGTCCTATCACATTTTTGCTCCATGGATATTTTAAATAATAAGAATCCTGTCTGATATAATCATGATTACCCGCGATCATCACTACCGTCGTCTGCGGTATCGTAGAAAACAGATAGTCCACCTCTTTTAATTCACGGAGCAGCGGCTGCCTGTGAAAAAGGTCTCCGGCAATCAACAACAGTTCTGGTTTTTCCTCCCTGACTGCATAGATCACATTGCAGAAGCTGTCCCAGATCTCATTTTTCCGCTCTTCGCTCCATGGAAACCCCGCATCAGGCGACGCTCCCAGATGCACATCCGCTATATGAAAAAAATGCATCCTACTGACTCTCCTTTTCATGTCTTTTGCAAACATTTGTTCTGTTCTACATCATATCATGACTGGCTCTGTTTGTCCAGAAAAGAAAAACAGAAGCATATCAAATACTTCTGTTCACTCATCGCAATTACAATCTGTAATTTTTATAATTCACAGTTATTAACCGTTCTCGGGAATGGAATCACGTCTCTGATATTACTCATACCCGTCAGGTACATGACACATCGCTCAAATCCCAGGCCAAATCCAGCATGGCGGGTAGAACCATACTTTCTGAGGTCCAGATAGAACGCGTAATCTTCCGCGTTCAGATTTAATTCTGACATTCTGCTGATAAGTTTATCGTAATCGTCCTCTCTTTGGCTTCCGCCGATAATTTCACCGATTCCCGGTACAAGGCAGTCCATTGCCGCTACCGTTTTTCCATCGTCATTCAGCTTCATATAAAACGCTTTAATCTCTTTCGGATAATCTGTCACAAACACTGGCCGTTGAAACACCTCTTCCGTCAGATAGCGTTCATGTTCCGTCTGCAGGTCCGCTCCCCATGATACTTTATATTCAAACTTATCGTTGTTTTTCTCCAGAATCTCGATCGCCTCCGTGTAGGTAACATGTCCGAATTCTGAATTCAGTACGTGATTCAGACGGTCCAGCAGACCTTTGTCAACAAATGAATTAAAGAAATTCATCTCCTCCGGCGCCTGTTCCAATACATATTGGATGACATATTTCAGCATGCTCTCTGCGAGGTCCATATTGTCCTCCAGATCTGCAAATGTGATCTCCGGCTCGATCATCCAGAATTCCGCGGCATGGCGGGTGGTGTTGGAGTTCTCTGCACGGAAAGTAGGACCAAACGTATAGATATTGCGGAAAGCCTGCGCATATGTCTCACCGTTTAACTGTCCGCTCACTGTCAGATTCGTTTCTTTTCCAAAAAAGTCCTGAGAGTAGTCAATCGTACCTTCTTCAGTCCTTGGTATCTTATCCATATCAAGCGTCGTCACACGGAACATCTCGCCGGCACCTTCACAGTCACTCCCTGTAATCAGCGGTGTATGGACATAGACAAATCCTCTGTCCTGGAAAAACTGGTGAATCGCATATGCGATCAGTGACCGCACGCGGAATACTGCCTGGAATGTATTCGTACGCGGACGAAGATGCGTGATCGTACGAAGGTACTCCAGACTGTGCCGTTTTTTCTGAAGGGGATAATCCGGCGCGGATGCACCTTCTACCGTCACTTCATCGGCCTGTATCTCAAAGGGCTGTTTAGCCTGAGGCGTCGCAACCAGCTTTCCTTTTACGATAACCGCAGCACCTACATTAAGCTTTGATATCTCTGAAAAATTAGCCATTTTGTCATGATATACGACCTGAAGTGTCTCAAAAAATGTTCCGTCATGCAGAACGATAAACCCAAACGTCTTAGAATCCCGCACGCTGCGGACCCAGCCGCCGACACTTATTTCCTGATCGAGGTAAGTATCTCTGTCTTTATAAATCTCACGAATTGTTGTCAGTTTCATATTCCGTTTCTCCCTATTTTTCACTTTTCCCCCATTTTAGCACGCTCACGCGGCAGTTTCAAGAGGGGATAACACCATTGCCGTACAGAACGGACCGGCATCAGCCGGTCCGTTCCAAAATCAGTCTCTCAGTTCTCCAGTCTTTTCATATCCGTTTTTCATATCAAAAGCCAGCACCTCATCACTGTTTGCGATATAAAAGGTATCATCGATATAGACACCTCTGGAATTCTCAAATTCAGAGGACACATCATTTTGTGATGAATATGCCATGGCATTTTCAAACCCTTTCTTATCATCATAACGAAATACAAAATAACTGCTGTTTGATCCTCCTATATTCCCGTAACTGGTAGTAACGAATCCTATCACATTTTTCTGAGGGCTGACGGTTAACGCTTTATAGTTATATTCCCCAGGAAAATAATCAATATTCTCAATCACCTTCTTGCTGATCTCTTTCACCTCCGAAGGGTCGGATATATCAAACATCGAAAGTTTCAGGCCTTTCCGTGTTCCGGTATCCGGATCTGTCTCCCATCCGATTCCCAGCAGCCGGTTCTCTCCATAAAAATGGAGATATTCCGAAAATCCTGTTACCTTAAGCTCTCCCAGAACTTTCGGATTTTCCGGGTCCGTAAAATCCACTGAGAAGAGAGGGTCCACCTGCCGGTACGTTACAAAATATCCTGTATTGCCCATAAACCGTGCCGAATAGATACTTTCTCCTTCTGCCAGGCCATCCACTTTTCCTGCGATCTCCATATCCTGATTCAGCACATAAATGCAGTTATCCTGAGTGCTCCCTGACCACCGCGTCGTCAGGACGCGAAGATAACCGTCATATTCATTTGTCGCAAAATCATCGGTAACGGTACCGCCTATGACCGCAGCGCCCACACCTTCGATCTTTCCATCCCTGAAACTGAACTTGGCGATCGCTGTCTGATCACCCGTATTCTCCCACATATCCCGTTCCAGATAAATATTTTCCGTACTGACGTAAAAACGGCTCGCACTGTCCAGGATCGCCTTCTTATCTGCAATCTCATCTGGTTTTCCGATGTTGACAGATGTGATGAGCAGATACTGTGACCCGCCGCCTTCCGTCGGAAGATAAATGTCGGAGACTGCAAACGCTTCACCGGCTGCGAGCGGCATGATACCGTATGGATCATCGCCGTCATATGCTTCCTGTCTTTCCAGCTGATACGCTGGATAGTAATCAGTGAACAGATAGATATATTCTCCTACCTTGCGTGAGGTATGATAAGTTCCGTCCTGTGAAACTTCGCCAGTCAGTTTCGGCTCTTTCCTGTCTTTCAGGTCGTAGGTATACAGCGTGGTCACTGCCCGGTAGTTCATATAATAAGTGTCTGCGGATTTCTCCTTCAGAGAATTGTCGTACCGCTGACATACGATGTTGAGTACATCGCCATCCAGATAGATTTCCTGAATGCTGCCCTCCGAAGCTTTTTCCGGGAGCCTGATCACGGATACTTCTTCCAGATCAGCTCCGTCCGCCTTAACGATCCGTATATCGCGGCTGTTCCGTATGATATACAGGTACTCTCCGTCCGTTTTTACAACATCACCTTCGTCCACGCCTTCTACCTGTACATTGGTCCCGGAATACTCTGCACTTCCCCCCGTATCGGCTGCAGCGGGGGCCGCATCGGCAACAGCTGACTCTGCAGACGTCACATTGCTGTCTGAAGAACCGGAAACTGCAGCTCCGTCGGCCTCCATGGCATCATCCACTGACCAGCTTTTTGCGTAATTTTCCTGAGTCTGAAATGCGTCGTAGATATCATCATAATTTTCAGCCCGGGCATACATCGTATCCAAAACCCTTTTGCCCTCAGCCGTCTCTTCTTTTGTACCATCTTCTTTTCCGGCAACCTTCGCGTCGTGGCTCCCGCTCTGGGCTGAAGCAGTATTCGAAGCATCAGAAGATTCCTTTTGTCTCAGAGGGACCTGTGTGATCACCAGCAGCAGCACAACAACAGCTGCCGCTGCAGCCGCAAAATAGCGGATACCCCTTCTTACTTTTCTGTCTCTTTTCTCCTGCCCTGACTGTCCGGCAAAATCAATCATTTCCGGTTTCAGACCCTCAGGCACATCGCAGGAGTCAGCTGAACGTTTGATTTTTTCCAGCAATTTATCATCATTCATAAACTCGCCCTCCTATTCTTCCAACATCTGTCTCATCTTTGCTAATGCCCGGCTTTCCTTTGAGCGAATCGTATTCTCATTTTTATGTAGGATCCTGGCAATTTCCCGGCTGGTGTATCCTGCAAACAAGTGCATGGAAATAATCAGGCGTTCTTCATCAGACAGTCTGGCAAACGCCTGCCGCACCTGAAAATCCTCTGTAAAATCCCCGCCCTTCTCGAGATCATCCGGCAACTCAGACGTCTTCCGGGTATATTCCTTCAGCCTGCGCCTGCATTTGTTAGACAAGATCTTAAAAATCCAGTTTTTAAAGGCTTCCGCTTCTTTCAGCCCGCAGATTCCATAATAAGCATCTGCAACTGCATCTGCGACTACGTCCTCCGCATCATGACAGTTTTTCAGTGTATATAAAGCAAAACGGTACATATCAGCATAGACCATTTCATACAGGCTGGCAAACGCATCCCTGTCTTTTGCCCTTGCCCGTTCAACCAAAACTTTGCAGTCCTCCATATTCTCACCCCTTTATTTGAAATGCATTTCATATATACAGTGTCTCATACCTCACATTTTGTTGCAAGAAAAGAAAAAGTACAGGAAGATTTTCTTTCTTCCTGTACTTATCTTGGAACCCTGGCATCATCTTATTCACTACTGCAGATTTTCGGGGTTCAGGCACTCAAGTTCCTGAACAACAAAACGTCCGTCCTTTCTGACCAGTACATCGTCAAAATAGATTTCTCCGCCGCCGTATTCCGGACGCTGGATCAACACCAGATCCCAGTGAATCGCGGATTCATTCCCGTTTGGAGCTTCCTGATAACAGTTTCCCGGCGTGAAATGAATCGATCCCTGAATTTTCTCATCAAATAAAATATCTTTCATCGGTTCCAGAATATACGGATTGACACCGATCGCAAATTCTCCGATGTACCTCGCGCCTTTATCCGTGTTGAATACTTCATTGATCCGCTCCGTATCATTTGCAGTTGCCTTTATGATTTTACCATCCTCAAATTCCAGACAGATATTGTCATAGGTAAAGCCATTATACAGTGACGGCGCATTATACGTTATCTTACCATTTACAGATTCACGGACCGGTGCGGTATATACCTCCCCATCCGGTATGTTCATGTTCCCTGCACACGGTATTGCGGGAATGTCCCTGATGGAAAATGAAAGATCTGTACACGGGCCGGTGATACGCACTTTGTCCGTGCGTTCCATATATTCAGTCAGCGCCCCCATCGCCGCATGCATCTTTGAATAATCCAGATTGCAGACCTGAAAATAGAAATCCTCAAATTTTTCCACGCTCATCCCGGCCAGCTGTGCCATTGCAGCATTGGGATACCGCAGTATCACCCAGCGCGTCCTGGGTACACGGATCCCATGGTGTACGGGAGTCTGGTAATACGTATCATACAACGCCATGCACTCGGACGGCACATCGGAAAGTTCTGATACGTTATCACTTCCCCGCACGCCGATGTAACAGTCCATTTTTGACATCTCAAGTGCATCGACCTCTGCCATCAGCTCCATCTGTTCTTTTGTAGCGTGCAGCAGCTGCTCCCGCTGCAGCTGAGGGTCCGTGAAATGAATAAACGGAATGCCCCCTGCCCGGTATACCTCTTTCACCAACTGCCGGGCAAGCTCTTTGGTGTCCCTGCCGATATAGTGAATATAAACTCTGTCTCCTGCTTTTACGCCGCAGGAATAATTCACCAGACCTGCGGCAAGCACTTCAATTCTGCTGTCCATCGCATTTTCTCCTCACGATCATTTTACGTAACAGTTCATCCGGCGGGGGAATTGTTACTATTTTCCGGTTCTCGCTGCCAGTGTTTCCATATAGCCCAGGAAAACATTTCCGGCACTCTCAAACAGCGTAGTGCTGTCATTCATTCCATAATAATATGTCTCCTGTGTCGCCGGATTATATAGAATCGTATTATAGATATCATATCCTATGATCACAACACTTTCTCCCGTCGGCGTGAGTGCCACAACGGCACGACCTTCGCTCACCTGATACAGCACACTCTCCAGAGTACATCCGGTCATATTCAATGCCGTATAGTCCCCTCCCAGTGCGTCAGCAAGAGCATTTTCATCCAGCGTTCCCGACAGTACAGATTCCGGAATCTCCTCTGTGGAAATCTGAACCTTATCTTTTCTGTTTCCACGTTCCCAGACATATTGCTGATCACTGTTTAAGACCACACCGGCCTGGTCATTTGCCGTCATGATCGCGAGATTACTCTTGGTTGCCGCGCCGTAAAAAGCTCCTTTTGCATAAATGTAATACAGCTGTTGATTTGCCTCTGGTATCTCAAGTGCCATGGATGTGCTGTTCTTTGGGATCACATATTCAGTCTCCACCACCAGCATCGCCTTACTTTTCGCACTTTTGCTGAAATCGAGTGCCACCTGTGTCCCCTTCCTGCTGCTGACACTCAGGTGAATACTAACAGTTTCTTCACTTGTCTGTAAATTATTCATGATATTTTCGCTCGTCACCGCCACATAGGCATTCTCCTGCCACTGTACGCGTTTCAGTTCAACAAGTCCCTCCTGAAATACCGCGGCGCTTACCCAGGTTCCATCCTGTTGATATTCTTTGACAATTTCACCTCTGAAATTTTGAATCCTGACGTTATGCATGGCAAATGTTGTATTGCCTGCGGCATCGGTCACGATATCTTCATCTCTTGCAAGTCCATAGATCAGATCCTCATTGATAAATCCAAGTGCCTGTATCTTCTCTTTGCTCCCTGCTTCTTCCACACGCTGTTCTCCGCTGTTAAGATCCATTACCGTCAGACTCGATGAAGCGTATTCCTGCATCTGATCCATCCACGCTACAGAAGCCTGAGACTTTGAGACGACCATACAGTCCGGAGAAATGTCTTCCAGTATTGTATCATACGTTTTCTCCTGGATATCAACGTGGAAGAGACTGTTTTCCAGCAGTAAATAAAGCTGATCATCCTGATTTACGTAACTTAGTTTTTCTACATCGTCCTTTAAGAAATCATATGACATTGTGCTCGGTATAAACACCTGCTCCTCTGAAACATTGCGTTCTGCACTGTAATGATATACGCTCACTCCGGTATAGCCTTCATGATCCCCGCAATTCATATAACCATAAACCACAAAATCAAGGTCGCCGGACTCCTCAACCCGGATAATCTTTATATCATGCTGGGAATTGCTCTTACGTTCATCTGCATTCTCTGCATGTTCTGTACCTCTGAAACCAAACACATGGGCTGCTTTATTTGCACTGCGGTTGTAAGACCACAGTTCTCCTTCCTGCACGAATGCAATAATATCTGCATTCTGGTTAGACATATACTGAATCTGAGCATCAACGATTCCCAGATTGATCCCCTGTTTCGTCAATACCGGAAGCGATCCGTCAAAAATTTCCTGTGCACTGCGCTCAAAGTCCAGCAGCATCACCCTGGACTGCGAATATCTCATACGATAATATTCATCAACATTATAATATTCCGTATTGTCCTCCGTATCTTTTGCAGTCATTTCATAACTCTGAACGATCGTGCATGTCGTTTCGTTTATTTCACGTATAGTCGGAACTGCTTTTCGCCACAGTTTGGGGGCAAGTGTTCCCCAGGTCAGCTGGTCAAAACTGGAGTGGATATTGATTTTTGTATAACTTGAATTTGTAACAGTCTCATCCGGTTCTAAATATCTCGTGAGATCTCTTGCCGTCTCTTTATTGAAACACTTTTCATAGAAATCCCTGACAAATTCCAGATACTGGCTCACATTCAGCCCCGCCCGCTGTACGATGCGCGTGTAGTAATATACTGGCTCTTCTTCCCCGCAGTCAACCTGGAAACAGAGCAGATATTCCTGGTTCATCAAAATTCGGTTTTCGAGCTTAAAATCAGCCGTTACATACTGGTCCTCTTTGGTCAGTTTACCAATCTTCCCATTTTCAACCGTCTCTGACCCATCCGCACTCATCACTTTATAAGAAATGCTTTTGATATCATTTCCGTAAGTATTGACCGTCACCGAAAGTTCCCTCTTCGTTGTGAGTGGCGTGATGCTCTCGCGGTAATACTGCGGCTGCATCTCCTCGTGATATCCATACATGGGATTTACCAGCATGTCCGCAAGTTCCATGTAAAGTACCGGCAGAGTGGGTTCCCCCATTTTCCCTGTCTCCTCCGATACATCTTTATTTAATATATTAGAAAAGAGAATGATTGAAAATACAAAAATTGTACCCAGAATCAGTCCCTTTAATAAACTTCTTTTCATTCGGCTCCTCCCGGATGTTCCTGGTCATATAATAATTTCTTAAGTGTCGGCTCCGCATGTAAAGACTGCATACATGCCTCCAGCGCCTTATCTCTGTCTGCCGGACGATTTGTTTTCACTGCCCGGATCAGCAGATTTTTCGGCGTATGTTCCATATCAATGAATTCCAGGATTTGTGTCTCATACCCCTGTTCTTCCAGCATACCTGCCCGCAGTCCATCCGTGATCAGAGCTGCTATCCGTTCTTTTAAGATTCCATATGACAGCACCGGCTCCAGGATCTCGTTATGTATCTGTCCGTTAAGTTCATGCTGGCAGCATGGCACAGACAGAATCACGGACGCATTCCAGGCAACCGCTTTTGCAAGTGCATAGTCTGTGGCAGTGTCACACGCATGCAGCGTCACTACCATATCAACCGGTTCATTCCTGTCAAAGGAGGCAATATCTCCCACATAAAACTGTAATTTGTCATATCCGTATTTTTTTGCAAGATGATTGCAGTGCTCGATCACATCTGCCTTCAGATCCAGGCCGATGATCTGTATTTCATATTGTTTAACAATATGAAGATAATAATACATTGCAAATGTCAGATAGGACTTCCCACAACCAAAATCCAAGATTGTCAATTCACGGTTTTTGTCCAGTCTGGGAATGATGTCCTCAATAAACTCCAGAAAACGGTTGATCTGGCGAAATTTATCATATCTTTTGGTAACAATCTGTCCATCCGGTTTCATTACTCCCAGATCGACCAGAAAATCAACTGGTCTGCCAGCCGGGAGAATGTAGTCCTTCACACGGTTATGTGCAAGATTTCTGTTCTGCTGCTGTACCGGTGTATGTTTTTTGCATTTTACTGTAAGTTTCCCTTTTTTACTGACCAGTGCTGTCACATCGGCAGTACGCGCATGCAGCTGCAGCTGGCCAAACTGTTCCTCCATCCATTTCAGAACAGCATCTATCGTATCCTCCTGCGAACAGTTGCTGTGGAGCTCCTTAGCACCTTCCGTGCATGTCATCTGAAAAAATAGCTCTTCCTTTAACAGTACCGGGCGGATTCTGACTTTGGAGACTGTCTGTTTTCCCCTGGCCTTGCTCAAAATCATTTGATTTAAATCTATATTGACATATTCCATCAGTAATTTTTCTAATTCTTCCATATTAATCTTATACCCCGTTAAAATAATGAGAGTGACCCGGTATTGACAAGTCCATACCCCGGTCACCCTATTATTGTAATGGTTTTGCAAAAAAACCACAACTACTATTTATAAAGAATTTTCAGTCAGGAAGATGAGCCGTCCTGACAGTTAAGAATTAAAAATATCTGCGGCATCTCTGATGGCGGCAGCGTCTGCGGTACATCTCATTGAAAAACATCACACGAACCAGGTCAGAAAGCCACGGATTCCTCTTTTCCTGCATCTCAATTTCACTGTCCAAGATCTCTTCTTCAATTCTTTTGCATATCTGTTCCATCATAAATTTGTCCGGATACTCATCATACATCATACTGCCTTCATATTCCATCCGGTCACATTCCCGTTCGACAGTATCCTGCACTTTAGATGTTGTTTTCGGGTAGAACGACTTCATCAACCGCGCTTCCCTCTCCTGTCTTTGCTCCTGCTCCCATGTATCGGCAAATGGATATGCCATAAAAAACGGATTTGGTTTTTCGTAAAACATCCGGGTTGCTCCTGTCAGTCTGTTTGGTATAGTATATGCAGATACTCGTATTTAGACTCTGCTTTAATCTATTTTAGAAAATTCTCCGATCATCTCCTTGATATTCTGCATCCTCACATCAGTCTGTGCGATGATCTGCGCACACTCCGTCAGTTCCCTGCTGATGACTTCCAGATCTTCCTGGCCGGCAATCTCTTTTTTGTAGCGTATCTGATGTTCCAGGCTGGCCCAGAAGTCCATTGCCATCGTGCGGATCTGAACTTCCACTTTCACATATTGTTTCCTGTCCGAGAAAAACACCGGTATTTCTATGATCATGTGGTAACTCCGGTATCCATTCGGCTTGGGTTTCTCTATATAGTCCTTAATTCGCAGCACACGAATGTCATCCTGCTGTGAGAGCATCTGGGCAATGTGATAAATGTCATCGATAAAGGCACAGATCACGCGTATCCCTGCAACATCATGAAGATTTTCGATCATACTCTCCACAGTATACGGCAGATTGTTTACTTCCAGTTTTCGCCCTATGCTCAAAGGTTTTTTCACTCTTGTTTTAATAGAAACGATAGGATTTCTTCTGTGACGCACAGAAAATTCATCATCAAGAACCTCGAGCTTCGTCTGAACTTCCCGAATTGCACATCGATATATCATCATCGCGTCTGAAAACTGTTTTGCTTTTTTGGAAAACCGTTCAGGGTCTTCCATCTTCAGCCATTCCAGTTCCATCTCATCAGCCGTCGTATTCATCTTAATTTCTCCTTTGGTACACTTTTCTTCCATTATAATAAACTTTTGGTGAAAAGTAAAACGTGAGATTTGACATCTCTTCACAGATCTTGCTAAAATGCTCTCAGGAGGTGAGTGATTGTGTCTGACATTATATTCCATATAGATGTAAACTCAGCTTACTTAAGCTGGACTTCCGCCCACATGCTCGAGAATGGTGAAACGCTTGATCTGCGAACAATTCCATCTATTATCGGGGGCGATGAAAAAAGCCGCCGGGGTATCGTACTGGCAAAATCTGTTCCCGCAAAAGCATTCGGCATCGTAACCGGAGAACCGGTAGCAGCGGCGCTGAAAAAATGCCCGATGCTCACGATTGCTCCGCCCGATCACACACTCTACGGTCAGTACAGCCGCCGTCTGATGGAGCTTCTGCACTCCTATACCTCTGACATTGAGAAACTGTCCGTAGATGAATGTTTTCTTTATTATACCCCCATAGCCCATCGTTTTCCTTCCTGCATGGAAGCCGCGCAGACGATCAAAGACCGGATCCGTGAGGAACTTAAGTTTACAGTCAATATCGGCATAGCTCCCAATAAACTGCTCGCTAAAATGGCGAGTGACTTTCGGAAACCCGACCGTGTCCATACCCTTTGGAAAGATGAAATTCCGCAGAAAATGTGGCCTCTTCCGGTAGGCGAACTGTATATGGTCGGACACTCAAGTGCATCCCGCCTGAACGAACTTGGCATCCACACGATCGGTGAGCTTGCTGCTGCCAATCCAGAATTCTTAATGACTCATTTCAAGAGCCATGGCAGACAGATGTGGGAGTTTGCAAACGGAATAGACAGGCGTCCGGTCACTGCAAATCCGCAGGATGCCAAAGGGATTGGTAATTCTACAACACTGAAAAAAGACGCTGTCACAGCGGAAGAAGCCAAAAAGGTACTTCTTACGCTTGCGATCAGCGTCTCAGGCAGGTTGAGGGAGGCAGGTCAGCTCGCCGGATCAGTCTGTGTTGAAATAAAATATCACACATTTGAAACAGTCTCCCACCAGACTACTTTGCTGACACCTACAAATACAACAGGCATACTTCACCGGTATGCCTGCCAGTTGTTTGACGAAATCTGGAATGGAGTTCCCATCCGCCTTCTCGGTATCCGCACCACAAAACTGGTTCCGGAGGATACCCCCACTCAGATGTCTATCTTTGATTTTCAGGTGCCCATACAAAATTCCGGGGATATAGCAGCAACAGAATCCTCTGTGGACTCTGAGAAACAAAAAAAACTGGATGCCGCACTTGACAGTATCAGAAAGCGGTTCGGTGATAAGGCAGTCACACGTGGAAGCCTTCTGAGTCCGCCTTCTGAAACGAATGAAGAGGAATCATGACTGTGTCTGCCAGTCCGCAGGATAGACAAAATATGCAAACCTCGCTGTCGATGGAGTCCGGAAATGTATCCGACTTCCTTTTGGTATATAGAGTATATCTCCTTTTTCCCCACGGAGCACCTGCCCGCCGACTTCAATTTCCAAAACCCCGTCAATCACAAAATCGTATTCATCATAAGTCAGAGTCCATGCAAAATCTGTATGATCCAGCTCCATGATTCCCGCCCCAATTCGGGGCGCTTCATGAAGAGACACAATATCTTTGACCGCTACACCCTGTTGTTCGAATGGCTCACATTTTACAGTCTCCGTTTTTACCATAAGTACTCCTTCCGGAGTTTTCTTTTTGACAAATTCATCTCTGCCCGCGTCTGCCGATTCTGCCAGAACCTTTTCTACTATCTCACGTATTAAATGTTCACTGATATTCATACACTCCTCCTATGCTGTCTCTTTCACACTGTTCTGTACTTTGGCAAGAAGTTTCGGTGCCAGTATATTGGCAAGTACCAGTGCTGTAATGCCGGCTGCCAGTTTGCCGATAACGACCGGAAAAATCATATCTGAATTGACTCCCGCAGTAAATCCGAGATGATCACCGAAAACAAAAGCTGCCCCTACGGCAAATGCAACATTCAGCAGTTTACCTTTCGGATTCATCTCACCCATGATATTAAACATGGCAATATTATTGGCAAGCGTCGCCACCAGACCGGCGGATCCTGTTTCATCCATGCCAAGCGCACCGCCGATCTTATTCAGTGCCCTGCCAAACGTCTTCGTGATCCACTTCACCATCGGGAAGGCGCCGATCAGCACGATTGCAATCTGTCCGCAGACGAGAAGGCCTGACTCCAGCGGAACAACACCGTCCGCATCAGGAATCACCATGATATCAAACAGCGGAAGATGAATACCTGTCTGATATTCAAAAACTGCGATTGCCGTAAAGATTGTAATGATGACTGTCACTGCAGTACCGAATTTATTAAATCCTGAGATCATTTTCCCGGGAGCAAACCACAGTCCGATCACGATCAGACCGGCAATGATAATAACCGGTATCAGATTCACCAGAATCGTCAGTAAATTAATCTTATACGGTGTCAGATTCATCAGTAGCCCGCCTACAATACATCCAATAGGCACTGTGATAAGTCCTGCCAGAACTCCCGCCCCAAGATAAGGCCTGTCTTTTTTGGAAATGATGGACAGCGCGACCGGTATCGTAAAGACGATGGTCGGTCCCATCATCGTTCCCAGGATCAGCCCGGCAAAATTTCCGATCGCATCATTTCCCGCGAGCTGCATGGCAAGCGGGTATCCGCCCATGTCACATGCCAGAAGTGTTGTCGCAAACATGGAGGCATCCGCACCTACCAGCTGATAAAGCGGTACGATGATCGGCTTCAGCAGGATGGCAAGAACCGGAGCTGCGGCTACCACACCAGCCATTGCGATTGCCAGCGGTCCCATCGCCATAAATCCTTCATCAAACTGTTCTCCGTATCCGTGTTTATTTCCGCGGATCTTATCCACCGCACCCACAATCATAAAAATCATCATGATAAATATGATGACGGAGTTTATGGATAAGTGAGTTACCCATTCTCTTATGCTGTCCGTAAATACACTGAAATCTGTAATATGGTTCACTAGTTCCTGAAACATCCTTTTCCCTCCGTCTCATCAATTTCCTGTCCGTCAACAATACCGACGACCGCAGCGTCCACAGGCGCATCTGTTTCTCTCGCCATACTGCGTGCAGAACTGCCGCTTACGAATATCACCGTTTCTCCCATTCCGGCACCGATCGTATCGATCACCACAATCGGTGCTTCTTTTAAGGACTGGTCTGTCATGTCGATTGGCCTCACAAGGAGAAGTTTGTATCCAAGAAGCCGTTCTTCTTTTCTGGTCGCCCATATATTTCCAATTACAATTCCCGTCTTCAGAACGTCTCACCCGGCCTTTCTTTTTGTTTTCCAGGCCAGATCAGCGCGACATGTTTCTCGCGTGCACAGTCTTTTGCGAGTTCCGATACGAGTGCCTTTTCACACAGCTCGATCTCTGTGATTCCGCTTTTGTATGCTTCCATCACATCATGCTCCGTGAGCAGCCTTTTTTTCTGTTTCCATTTCTTTTCTTCCCGAAGCCGTTCCAAAACTCTTCTTACGACCTCATCAATCAGTGCGTCGTAATCCATCACATCGTCTCCTTACAGCCTGCAGTTCATGGCGATTCCCGCCGGGGTCACCAAAAACGGATGCTTTGGCTTTACTGTTAAAATCCCGGTTTCCCTTTCTATCACTTTTTCGATCCCGGTCAGACAGCAGGTTCCGCCGCACAGGTAAACAGCATCCGGGTTGTAAGTACCCGCACCGCGTCTGATAATAACTCCCATTTTTTCCAGGACCGGATGCACCACCGAAAGTACTTCTTCATGATTGCGGTCGTCCTGCTTAAAACGTTCCGCCTCGTCAAAAGTCATATGGTAATGACCCGCAAGCACCAATGATACATGTGTTCCGCCAGTCGGCTCATCATGAACATGTATAACTTTTCCATCTTTAAATACGGCTATTCCCGTTGTTCCGCCTCCGATATCTGCGACGACTCCGTCTCTGATACCGTAAACCGCGTTTGCCGCTGTCGGTTCATCCAACACATCAGTCACTTCAAATCCGGCACCCTCTGCAACGTACTGATGCGTCTTTACACTGCTCTCGGTGTCCGCAGGCATTGCGATAGCACAGTTTTGCAGGGCATGAGAAATCCTGGTCTCAAGCTTCTCTTTCAGTTCCCTGACGATCTGCAGTGCCTTTGTATAGTCCACCACCACCCCGTCACGCAGTACCTGTGCCGCCTGTTTTTCACATGCGACCGGATTGTTCTGAGCATCCAGCACAACCAGGACAATATATGCTGTCCCAAGGTCAACGCCGACTTTAAGCCCGTTACTCTGAGGGATCATGGCCTCGTACTCTGATTTTTCCACCTTCTCCAGATACGTATCGATTCGTTCCAGATCAGGATTCATCTGCTATGATCCTCCCAAGTGTAAATCCGCTGATCAATGCGGCATTGGCCTCATCAAAATCAATGTGCATTCTGGTCCTGAATTTTTCACTGATACGGATCACCACATCTCCATAGATAATGGGACGTTCAGAAAAAACGGCAACTTTCACGTGCTGATTATCCTTAAGGCCCAGAAGTCCTGCAGATTCTGGCGTCATGTGTACATGGTTCTGGGCAATGATGACTCCTTCTTTGATCTCAAGAGTCCCGCGAGGACCTTCGATCGTGATCGCACCGGAATCTTTCGTATCCCCCGACTGACGAACCGGAGCAGTTACGCCCAGTGAGATACAGTCACTTTTTGAAAGCTCCACCTGTGTTTCCTTCCGCAGCGGTCCGAGAACTGCTATCTTGTCTTTTCTTCCTTTTGGTCCGATTAAATTGACTCTTTCCTCTGAAAGATACTGTCCAATCTGTGAGAGATCACGCTTCGGTGTCAGCTTTGCGTCCGGCCCGAACAAAACTTTTATTGACCGTTCACACAGATGTACATGTCTTGCAGAGACTTCAACCTGTATCAGCCCCTCTTTCTGCATGACCTCCAGCACGGTCTGTACTGTCTGCTCCATCTTACTCCTCCTTATTCACTCCATAACCACCGCCCAGATACCTGCACATCATAATGTGCACGGCGCTTGACAGGCGGTTCAGCTCTTCCAGTATATCTTTTCTCATCACCTGTTCGCCCTGCAGAAATGCACCGGCTGCCGCGGTTTCTGTCTCCCGTACCGCCGTCCGCAGACGGTTCAGCAGTGCATGGACTGCTCCGAGACTGTAGTCCGGGGGAATCATCTGCTTTACCCCGTAAAATTTCAGCGGATCATGTGAACGTTCTCTTAACTGTGCATGGGTCAGGCCAATAATCATGTCATTTTTAAACGGCTCATCCAGCACATCACATTTCATCATTTCTCTGAGCACCCGCATGATATCCGAAAGATCTGCAATCAGTTCCTTCGGTCCCTGCACTGCCTCCAGCTGAATCTGGGTAAGCACTACAGTTGCCTCCAGTGTGTCAAGTTTTCCGCGGAATATAATGCGGGAGTGGTTTTTGGGTACCAGCAGATTTCCTGTAAGCTGTGTCATATGTTCCGGCTTCGCCGCATAACTCATACCCGTCTCATAGTCCGTATACCCTGTCGCTGCAGCTGCCGGTCTGGCCGCTGAATCATCCTTCTGATAACTGATCTCCACTTTCTGCTGCTGCAGGTATTCTTTTGCTGCCGGAGAGAGAATTTTTCCCTCCGGCACCTGAAATACCGGGACCCGGGATGTTTTCATCATATCCCGGACCATTGTCTCTGTGAATACTTTCACGTCTAACACCTCCCTTTATTCCCGCGGGCAACGAGCCAAAGTCAGGCTTGTTTGACTCTGGTGACTGCCGCGAGGGTCAAATACCCCGTAGCTTGCCGCGAGGTATTTGACTATTTGGGAAGGATACTCTCTACTTCCTCGTGTGGCCTTGGGATTACATGCAGGGAAATCAGCTCTCCCACGCGCTCTGCTGCCGCTGCGCCCGCATCTGTAGCCGCTTTCACTGCTCCCACATCTCCGCGAACCATGACTGTCACCAGTCCGCCTCCAACGTGCTCTTTGCCGATCAGCATAACATTTGCCGCTTTTACCATTGCATCAGCCGCCTCAATTGCTGCGACAAGTCCTTTTGTCTCAATCATACCTAAAGCCTGCATTGCTGCCATAATAATTCCTCCTTATCAAACTGCCTGAAGTTTTTCTATGATTTTTTTAACAATTGCATCCACTGATTCCCGTGAAACCTCAGAGTCACTGCAGATTCCTTCCGGGCACTTCGGTGCTTCCGCTCTGATCTCATCAATCTCTTTTGTTCCATATGCCACATAGCGCAGGTTGTAAAGATGCATTGGCCCTACATTTTCTGAAGTGGCACTTCCGCCGATGGCTCCGCATCCAAGCGTCAGGGCAGGCGCCAGATTTGTCGAACCTCCGATTCCTCCGATTGCACTTGAGGTATTCACCAGAAGCCGTGAAACCGGAATCCGTCTGGAAAAATAATCGACAATTTTTTCATCCTGGGTATGGATGGAAAATGTGTGTCCCGCACCTTCGTAGTACAGAATCTCCCTGCAGAGATCACATACCTCCACATAATCGCTGGCTGTGTAAAATCCAAGGATAGGAGCCAGTTTCTCATTCGAGTACGGATGGCCACGTCCGACACCGTCTTCTTTCGCAACGATCACCCGGGTATTTTCCGGAATCGTGAGTCCCGCCAGTTTGGCAATATGCTGCACATCCCGTCCTACGATCATCGGGTTCATCGTCCCGTTTGCACGCAGGATGAATTCTCCGAGTTTTTTCCGTTCCTGTTCGTTCAGAAAATAGGCCCCCTGGCGCTGCATCTCTTCCTTTACTGCCGCTTCCATCTCAAATGTGCATACCACCGACTGTTCCGACGCACAGATGGTTCCGTTGTCAAATGTCTTGGAATCCAGGATACGGCGTACGGCTGTTTTCAAATCTGCTGTCTTCTCGATGAATGCCGGACCATTTCCGGGGCCCACACCGATCGCCGGTGTCCCGGAAGAATAGGCTGCTCTTACCATCGCCGAGCCCCCTGTTGCCAGGATCATCGAGATATCCGGATGCTTCATCAGATTGTCGGTCGCCTGCATCGTCGGTATGGTGATGCAGGATACCAGGTCTTCATTTCCGCCCGCTTCGGCAAGTGCCTGACGGATGACTTTCACCGTCTCAAGGATACATTCCAAAGCATTCGGATGCGGTGAAAACACAATGGCATTGCCGGCTTTCACCGATATCAGCGCCTTGTAAAGTGCTGTTGAGGTCGGATTTGTAGAGGGTATCAACCCGGCAATCACACCGACCGGAACTGCCAGTGTCCGAAGTTTTTTCTCATTATCCCTGGACAGTTCCCCAATCGTTTTCATATCCTTGATATAATCATAGACACCCTTACTTGCAAATACATTTTTGATCACCTTATCTGCTGTCACTCCAAAGCCTGTTTCATTGTGGGCCATTTCTGCCAGTCTCTGTGCGTTACGCACCCCCGCGTGTGCTATGGATCTGACCAGACGATCCACATCCTGCTGATCTTTTTTACTCAGCTCTTCCTGTGCAGCTCTGGCCTTTTCCACCAGCTCCCGGACTTCCTGTACCGACAAAAGGTCTTTGTCATACAATTGCATACGTTATCACTCCTGTTCTTTTGCCTGTGCCGGCTTCGTTCTGACTGTCTTGTTTTTAACAGGCTTTTCTTCCGGAGACTGCTGCCCCTCTGTCGCCTGTAGTGCATCTGCCGGCTGTGCTTTTGCCGGCTGCTGCAAACTGTCGGCCGGCGGATTATCCTGTACCGGCTCCGGCACAGAAGTTGTCTCTGCTCCCAATATTTTCTCAAGCCCGCCGGCGGGTCTTGCGATAACATGCACCGCATTTACTGTCCCGGTGCGCGCTGCTGCGGACTGTGCCGCATCGACCGCAGCTTTGACAGCCCCAACATCACCATTTATCATGACAGTCACCAGACCTCCCTTGACAGGCTTCACTTCTGTCACATGCACATCAGCCGCTTTCAGTGCTGCGTCGAGCGCTTCCACAGCCGGAACCATTCCATATACTTCGATCATGCCTAATGCTTTCATTTTTTACCTCCGCAGGTTATCGGACTGGATTATCGGCTATTGATTCTACTGCCTGTGCAAATGCCTCACACGCAGATTTGCAGGCAGACTGTGTTCCTGTCAGAAGTCCGCCTCCGAAATTCGTCTCCGACGGAGGAGCATATAATACGCAGAGGCGTACATCTGCCGCCTTCAGAGCTGCATCCAGCCCATACAGGGATTCCAGCGGCGGCGCTATCAGATATGCCAGCGCTTCCCCTTTTCGGATTCCTGCACCCTCCGACAGATATGATCCTGTGCTTGAGACACAGTGGGCATAATATGCAATACTGTCATCCTCATTTGCTGAAACAAACGCCGCTTCATGTTCTATCGTGTACATCGCCTGCTCCAGTCCGCTTTTCACTTCATCCGGTGTGGGTCCGGCAAGAATGCCTATCACTTCCCCTGCCAGTTTGGTATTTGCGTTAGCCGCCCCCGCATAAAAGCTCTTGGCATAGACAACCGAGACATCCGCTTTTTTGGTCGCCTCATCAAGTGCTGTATATGTCACATCATCGCAGTCACTTGTCAGCAGTGCCACAGCTTTCTGCTCCTCTGTTAGAGACAGCTGTTTTGCAAGTTCAGGACTTACATTGGGGATCACCCTCGCCGCAAGTACCTTTGCTTTCAATAAATCGCCTTTCATCCGTCATCCCTCCTTTCTTAGATCCTCAGATCAGTTCCGCTCGCTTTTTTATCCAGAATCGTCTTGATAATATCAGCGATATGAGCGCCTGCCTCTGCCGGAATCGTTCCTTCTCTGTGAATATTGGATACGACTGTCCTTCTGGATTCCGGCATGCCAACCGTTGCCTTATATGCGATATAGGCTGACATGGATTCCGCCGTCAAAAGTCCCGGCCGTTCACCGATCAGCACACATGTGACATCTGCTCCCGTAAGCTCTGAGATCTGGTCCATCGCTCCAACGCGTCCGTACTTTACAAAAAATGGTGTGCCAGTTTCGATTCCGTAGCTTTTCAATCCCTGCAGGATACTCGGCAGCACATCTTTGGTGTTCGCCTCAACTGCCGCTGAGCTCAAGCCATCCGAAACATAAATCTGTACTTTGGGGTTTTTGGCACATTTTTCTTTGACAGTCTTAACTCCCTCTTCATTCAGCTTCCTGCCGAGATCCGGACGGGTCAGATAGACATCCTTATTCTCACACTGTGTCTGGACTGTAAACAGTCCGAGCTGTCCCACAAATTCAGGATCAACATCTGAAAATACGGCATCCTGAGCGGCAGAATGTGCTGCACGGAACTGCAGGTACGGCAGTGTCTTATAACGTGCCCCTGCCTTTCCGATGCCGAGCCGGCACGGTGCTGCCTGTTTGATCTCAAAATATGCTTCGCGGTTGAGCGGATGTTCTACCAGATACTGTCTGCGGATATCTACTTCCGATACATCCGGTATGCATCCTGCCTCGACGTGTTCTTTTACATCTTGTGTCCGGCGCACTGCCTGCTGTACACTGGCTTTCCCCTGACTGTCTTTTGTCACTTCCATTTCACCCAGCACCTGCTGGATAATATCACGCAGCTGTTTTTCATCCACCATGTCACATCCCTCCTTTGTCTGTCAGGAATACGGAAGCATCACCCGCCAGAGATGTCAGTCTTCCGTCTTTCGAGAATCCCATTTTTTCAAGCCATGCATCAAATTCAGGAATCGGACGCAGTCCGAAAATCTCCCGGAGCGCAGCAGCCTCATGATAACCGCTGCTCTGATACATCAGCATACAGTCATCGCCCTGCGGCACACCCATGATATAATTACAGCCCGCTGCCACTAGAAGCGCTGCCAGATTTTCCAGATCATTCTGATCAGCTTTCATATGGTTGGTATAACAGGTATCACATCCCATGGAAATTCCGCTTAGTTTTCCCATAAAATGATCTTCCAGACCTGCGCGGATCACCTGCTTTGAATTGTAAAGGTATTCCGGACCGATAAAACCGACTACCGTGTTTACCAGGAATGGGTGATACTTTTTGGCAAATCCATAGCATCTTGCCTCCATCGTAACCTGGTCCCATCCATGGTGTGCCTCGGAGGAGAGCTCTGATCCCTGCCCGGTCTCAAAATACATGACATTCGGTCCGGTCGAAGTCCCTTCCCGCATCATCATGTCATAACCCTCCTGAATCATTGTCCCGCTGATCCCAAACGCTTCATTACCTTTCTGGGATCCTGCAATCGACTGAAACATCAGATCCATCGGCGCATGAAATTTTTGAATCGCCTCCATCTGAGTCGTCACATGGGCCAATACACATATCTGAGTCGGAATTTCCCATTTATGCTTGAATTCATCAAAGCCTTTTAAGATACGTGCGACGCTCTCTGCAGAATCATCTACCGGGTTCAGCCCGAGTACCGCATCTCCGCATCCGAGACTGAATCCCTCCATGACAGAAGCCATAATTCCCTTTGGGTCATCCGTCGTATGATTGGGCTGAAGTCTTGAGGAAAATGTTCCCGGCAGACCGATCGTCGTGTTGCAGTGTGCAGTAATCCTGATCTTTTTAGCCGCATAGATCAGATCCAGATTTCCCATAAGCTTGCAGACTGCAGCGACGATCTCACTCGTAATGCCTCTGGATGCCCGTTTTATCATCTCCCCCGATGTACGCTCGTCCAGGATCCACTCCCGGAACTCTGCCACCGTCATATGCTCAAATTCCCGGTAGATGGATTCATTTACCCCATCCTGGATGATTCTTGTTACTTCGTCCTCCTCATACGGGACGGCCGGATGATTCCGGAGTTCTTTCAGGGTTATCTGTGAGAGAACTACTTTTGCCGCGACGCGTTCCTCCGCGGACTCAGCAGCTACACCCGCCAGCTTATCGCCGGACTTCTCTTCGTTGGCTTTCGCCATCACTTCCCTGAGAGACTGAAACTCATACGTATGTCCAAATAATGATGTCTTCAGAATCAATTTGTTCACTCTCCTTTCCTGTCATTCAGGAATTAAATATTAATGTTTTAATCACTACGGGGACAACTCTTCCCCCCGCTGCCGGCTCTCCGATGTCGAGGTAATCTCCGCTCCCGGCATGGATTCCGTCGATACATAAAACTTTCCTGCTGTTTTCCAGCATTACATTCAGTGCATTCCCCAGAACTTTCGCAATGTCATTTTCCATCACCAGGATCAGGGGATGTGTTTTCATCTTGTCTTTCAGAACATCAGCCAGTGTTGCTGCCAGCTCCTGAATCCTCACAAAATCCGTATGAAAATTTCCAGAAAATGAAACTGCGGCAAGACCCGGCTCTCCATTTTCACCGAACATGGGAAGCTGCGCAGCGATGGAATCTCGAAACGTCTCCAGATTCTGTTCATCCTGCTGCTCTACCCGAAGCACCGGAACGTTCTTCAGGGGAAGACAGTCTGAAACGTAGGATATTGTACTTCCACTCACTTCCGTCGTATGGGACCCCGCCCCCACAACGGTTGCCCGGATCGTCTCTCTGGCCGGATACCACGGTATACTGCCAAGAGAAGCATTACGGCTGATTGCTTCCGCCAGCAATACGCCGATATCCCCGAATCTGAAAACATCTTCACCGTCCGCCTCACGCATACACTCAGCCACACCGCCGGAGAACATAATTGCCCCGGCTTTGGGAGAATCTGTCATCTCCACACCGTCGTTTGTATACATCTTCCGGTGTATCCCGTCCGGCCTGGACAGATGTACTGCCATCGCCAGCTGTTCCGCCATGAGGTCGCAGACTTTTGACAACTTTTGAACGTCTGCTGGGTCTCCCACCTGTATATCTATACCGTGTGTCCTGGAAAGCGCCGTGATCTTGGGATAAATATAATCTACAACACCATCCGACACCTTAATCAGGCGTCCTCCAATATCCAGACACGCTGTTCCCCGGAGGCTTCCTTTTTCAAACAGTGCAATATTGCTGGTTCCTCCGCCAATATCAATATTGACCGCCGTGATACGTTTTTCTTCCGAAATCCGGTCTGCCCCGGCACCTTTGGCGGACAGAACCGATTCCAGGTCCGGACCCGCCACTGCCACCACGAAATCACCCGCCATATCACTCAGGGCTGCCAACACATCATCTGCGTTTTTCTTCCTGGCCGTCTCTCCTGTAATGATCACAGCTCCTGTCTTTAAATCTGCCGGTGTCATACCGGCAGCCTGATACTCCACACGTACGATTTCTTTCAGCTTCTCCACGTCAATGTCTGACTGTGTGGAGAGTGGTGTAAAATAAATCCGGCTTTTATAAATCACTTCTTTTTCAACAATGCCTATACGCGGCACTACATAACTGCTTGCCTGGTTTTCCATCGTCAGTCTGCAGAAAATGAGCTGGGTCGTCGAAGTCCCTACATCAATTCCCACACTGTATATCGACTCTCTCACAACACTCACCTCTTCCCGTCCTCCAGGAATGCAGCCAGCTCATAAAGCCCCTGGCCTTCTCTCGCACTGGTTACAAAGATCTTACTGGCTCCCGCCATCTTCAGAAAATTCTTTGCCCTTTCTGTCTGTTCCCCATCAGCCATATCGGCTTTTGATACAACTCCGACACAGGGCTTGTTAAATGAAGATGCATAACCCGGCGGGAACATGCTGTCCTCTGCCGCCGCTTCCTGTATAAAAAGAATCAGCTGTGCATCCGCCGCAGTCACGCTGAGCGCCCCGCGCATCCGCGGCCGTTCCAGATATTCTCCCGGCGTATCGAGAAATGTCTCATTGATGAGCTGCACACTCTGCGTTTTACAGTATTTCATATCCTGACTGCTCAGGCGCTGACACAGTGATGTCTTTCCTGACCCTGATTTTCCGATTAAAATAACTTTTTTCATGACCGGGTCACCGGAACAGACGCAAAACCCATGGATTCACACAGAACGTCCAGAACGCCCCCAAGTGCAGCCTCTACACCTGACACATCACCGCTGATCACCAGAGATCCGTTAAACCGGTCGATAAACCCAATAGAAATACCGGCCGCTTTACTGGCAACATCCGCTGCTATTATGGCGGCTTCACTCGGGGTGATCGTAAAGATCCCAATCGCACCCGGAGCGTCTGTCATGCCAAGCTTCGCGTAGAGTGTATCTACCGGGTGAGCAATGATATGTGCCAGCGTTACCTGCTTTCCCGGTACAAACTCCTGAACAATACGGGTTTTCTCCTGGTCTGTCATAGATTCATCACCTCTTTTTTATCAAAGCCTGCCGTCATAGGCATTCCGGAAAATGCCGATCAGATCATCGATCGTACATTTTCTTGGATTCGTCTTTGTACAGCCATCTGCATAGGCTGCCTGTGCCATTTCTTTTAAGTTTTCTTCGAATTCCTCCGCTGTCACGCCTGCCTCGGCAATCGTATTGGGGATATTCAGCTGTTTTCTGTATTGCCGTATCAGACGTATCAGATTAAAGACACTCTGTCTGCTGTCCCCGTTCTCAACTCCCATCATTTGGGCGATCAGTTCATATCGTCCGGCTGCTTTTGTGAGCCCCTCACGGTAACCTGAATTATATGAGATCACATAGGGCATCAGTATCCCGTTGACTTTTCCATGCGGCAGATGAAAATGCGCGCCAAGTGTGTGAGCCATACTGTGATTGATCCCAAGCCCTCCACTGCTGAACGCAATTCCCGCCAGGCATGATGCATTGTGCATTTTTTGACGCGCACACCGGTTATCCGGATGTGCAAAAACCTCCAGAAGATTTTCATGCACCATACGAATTGCTTTTTCGGCTGCGGCATCCGTGAAATCATTTGCCGTCTCAGAGACAAATGCTTCCATCGCATGCGTCAGCACATCAACCCCCGTATCAGCTGTCACTCCCGGAGGAACACTTAAAGTCAGCGACGCATCAAGAACCGCTATATCCGCCCGAAGCGCATCATCCGTCAGCGGATATTTAGCCTCTTTCAGAGGATCACTGATGACTGCAAACCGGCTGACCTCTGATCCCGTTCCGCTCGTCGTCGGTATCGCGATAAATCTGCACCCGTTTTGCGGTTTCTGCTTCTGCCCAAAAAACACCATTGCCTTTGCCGCGTCTATGGGTGAACCGCCTCCAAATGCAATCACAGCCTGCGGCTCCAGTGTCTCCATCTGCTCCATTCCCTTTGCTACCGTAGCAATATCCGGGTCTGCACGCACTTCGGAGAAAACCCCATACGTGATTCCGGCGTCTTCCAGTTGTTTCGTCACATAAGATATTTTTCCGCTCTCAGCCATAAAGCCGTCCGTCACGATAAATACCCTCTGTATGTCTTTTAACAGCTCTTTTAAATCGGCACTGCCAATGATAATTTCTGTTTTCAGACTAAACTGCTCCATGCCATTTCCCCGCTTCCTTTCATAATAAACAGACATCACATGAATGAAAGTCCAATGTCCGGGCATCTGTGCAAGCAAGCTTGCCCAACCGCCGTCCGGAACTTTCAATTCAAGTACGCTCCAGCGTACTTTCTGCGAGCCGCACGTCATGCCCTGCATGAACTCCTACATCTGTGCGACTCTGCAATCCGCCGGAGGCTTTATCCTGGAAGGAGACCAGACTCCCACCAGGACGGATTTGTTATTACTCACCACCTGTAGAAGTGAGAGTCTTATTTACTTACAAGATAAAACATGGGAATAGTATGTCTTTTTCTTTTGATTTTATGCGGTATTTCTGCTCATCGTCTAAAAAAGCGCACAAAAAAAGAGCTTCTTTTTCGAAACTCTTTTTTTGCGCGCTTTACTGCATCTTTTCTTTATAGTGATGTGCTTCTTCCAGCATCATATCCTTAACCTTCATCAGACGGATCTGTGTGCTTCGTTCATTCTCATCCAGCTTCATCGTAATATATTTAATATTCTTTTGGGTCTCGGGAATAATCACATGTTCCAGAGCATTTACGCGGCGCCTCGTCTTCTCGATCTCCGCCGCCATCAGCTGGCAGGATTTTTCACATTCCGCAAGCCTTATCATCTCAGGCAGTATGTCTGCCAGAGACCTGACTGCGTCATCCAGGTCACTGGAAGTAAACGCAAATCCATAAGAGTAGATATCATTGTCATCCGGCGTTCTGGTCCTGTAATCAAAGATGGGAATATCCACACTCATAATGTTCTTTTCATCCGGTTCCAGATAGACCTCCTGTTTCGGCGCCATCAGCGCAGTGTGCATCGCTTCCTCGGTCATACCTGCCTTTGCAATGACAAAGTTCTGGTTCGCTGACAGGATCCCCTGCTCCACACGCTGTCTCAGCTGCATATTCTCCCTGACCAGGTCCATGAACTGTCTCATGAGCTCATCACGTTTATCTTTCAGCAGTTTGTGGCCTCTCGTCGCCGTGACCAGCTTTTTCTTCAGTCTGGTCAGCTCCATTCGGGTTGGATTTACCTGTGCCTGTGCCAACTGCCATCACCCCTTTCCGATACACCCAAAGGGTGTTTTTTGCGTTACTCCTGTTCCTCATAGTACTGATCCAGGAATTTATCATCGATACGCTTCAGTTCACTCCTCGGCAGAATAGACAACAACTTCCATCCAATAGCCAGTGTCTCTTCAATATCGCGGTTTGTCATATAACCCTGGGAAATATACTCTTTCTCAAACGCATCTGCGAATTTCGCATAGATAAGGTCGATATCAGACAGTGCAGCCTCTCCCAAAATAACCATCAGCTCTTTCGCCTCTTTGCCGCGGGCATAAGCTGCAAACAACTGATTCATGGTATTAGAGTGGTCAGCTCTCGTCTTCCCCTCACCTATTCCCTTATCTTTCAGACGTGACAGGGACGGCAGTACATCAATTGGAGGCGTGACGCCCTTCCGGTATAGTTCACGGCTTAAGATAATCTGACCTTCTGTGATATACCCTGTTAAGTCAGGGATCGGATGAGTTTTATCATCCTCCGGCATCGTCAGGATCGGAATCATGGTGATACTGCCGTTCTTTCCATGCTGGCGCCCGGCTCTTTCATACAGAGAAGCCAGATCAGTATACATATATCCGGGATAGCCACGGCGCCCGGGAACTTCCTTTCGTGCCGCGGATACTTCACGAAGTGCATCCGCATAGTTTGTGATATCCGTCAGGATAACAAGAACATGCATATTCTTCTCAAACGCCAGGTATTCTGCAGCAGTCAGAGCCATTCGCGGTGTCGCAATACGCTCCACTGCCGGATCATTTGCCAGATTGACGAACAGTACTGTTCGGTCAATTGCTCCCGTCTCCTTAAAACTCTCAATAAAGAAATTGGATTCCTCGAATGTGATTCCCATCGCTGCAAATACAACGGCAAACGGTTCGTCTGTACCGCGTACTTTCGCCTGTCTTGCGATCTGAGCAGCCAGATTGGCATGCGGAAGACCGGAAGCAGAAAAGATCGGCAACTTCTGCCCTCTTACCAGCGTATTCAGTCCGTCAATTGCTGAAATTCCAGTCTGAATAAACTCCTCAGGGTAGGTCCTTGCTGCCGGATTCATCGGAAGTCCGTTGATATCCATTCTTGCATCCGGCAAAATCTGAGGACCGTCATCGATCGGTCTGCCCAGTCCGTCAAAGACCCTGCCCAGCATATCCTCAGATACACCGAGCTCCATACTTTTTCCCAGAAAACGCACTTTACTGTTGGAGAGATTGATACCGGTTGAACTCTCAAACAGCTGAACCAGCGCATCACTTCCGTTAATTTCAAGAACTTTACAACGGCGTATTTCACCGCTGGCAAGCTCAATCTCACCCAGTTCGTCATATGCTACATGTTCCACTCCCCGAACCAGCATCAAAGGGCCGGCGACTTCCTGAATTGTCCTATATTCTTTTGGCATCAGTCGTCCTCCTTCCCGATCAGTTTGGCAATTTCCTTCGTCAACTCTTCACTGACCAGTCGATATTCTTTTTCTATATCCGCCTCGTTCGTATACTTATACCGTCCGATTTTCTCACGGACAGCCATCTTGATCAGTCCCTGAATGGATGCGCCCTGTTCCAGTGCCTCCCTGGATTTCTCATAATAGCCAATTACAAGACGCATCATCAGAAGCTGCTTTTCCAGAGATGTGTACGTATCGATCTCGTGGAACGAGTTCTGATGCAGGAAGTCTTCGCGGATGGAACGCGCCGCTTCCATCTTAAGCCGGTCTGATGCAGACAGTGCATCCATACCGACCATCTTCACGATCTCCTCCAGCTCCGCCTCATCCTGCAAAAGACTCATCAATTTCTGCCGGTCCGAAATCCAGTCATCAGCCACATTGGCATCAAACCACGGTCCCAGACTGTCCAGATAAAGCGAATAACTCGTCAGCCAGTTGATCGCGGGAAAATGCCGTTTATAAGCAAGTGATGAATCCAGTCCCCAGAACACTTTTACGATACGAAGTGTCGCCTGGGATACCGGCTCGGAGATATCCCCTCCAGGAGGAGATACCGCACCGATCACAGACAGCGCACCTTCGCGTCCTTCCGTTCCGAGTGATATTACCTGGCCTGCACGTTCATAGAACTGCGCCAGGCGGCTTCCCAGATACGCCGGATATCCTTCTTCACCCGGCATCTCCTCCAGCCGTCCCGACATCTCACGGAGAGCCTCGGCCCATCGTGATGTGGAATCCGCCATCAACGCAACAGAATAACCCATATCACGGAAATATTCAGCGATTGTAATACCTGTATAAATAGATGCCTCTCGTGCCGCAACCGGCATATCTGAGGTATTTGCGATCAGAACTGTACGTTCCATCAAAGACTCACCGGTCTTGGGATCTTTCAGCTCCGGAAATTCATTCAAAACATCTGTCATCTCATTACCGCGCTCACCGCACCCGATATAGACGACAATGTCTGCCTCAGCCCATTTTGCGAGCTGATGCTGTATCACAGTCTTACCGCTTCCAAACGGCCCCGGAACTGCTGCTACCCCGCCTTTGGCAATCGGGAAAAATGTATCAACAACACGCTGTCCTGTCACCAGCGGCATTGTCGGCGGAAGTTTTTTCTGATAGGGGCGGCCGCGCCTTACCGGCCATTCCTGCATCATCTTCAGATTCTTTTCACCATCTGCAGAAGTAAGTACAGCCACAGTCTCTTCGACCGTAAACTCTCCTTCTCGGATTTCTTTGATCGTGCCTTTCATTCCAAACGGCACCATGATTTTCTGACACACGACGACGGTCTCCTGTACAGTCCCGATGACATCACCTTCCTGTACAACGTCGCCCACTTTGACAACAGGCTCGAACTTCCATTTTTTATCACGTTTCAGTGAAGGAACCTCCACCCCACGCTTTAGGTTGTTGCCGGATACTTTCATGATATCATCCAGCGGTCTCTGGATACCGTCGTAAATGCTGGAGATCAGACCAGGTCCAAGCTCCACAGACAGCGGAACCTCCATAGATTCAACAGGTTCACCAGGCCCCAGTCCTGAAGTCTCCTCGTATACCTGAATGGATGCCTGGTCTCCGTGTATTTCAATAATCTCTCCGATCAGTCGCTGGTTGCTGACACGCACAACATCAAACATGTTGGCGTCCCGCATTCCTTCCGCGATGACCAGAGGTCCTGCTACTTTCTTAATCGTGCCTCTGCTCATGTGCACTGCCACCCGCCTTTCTATCCATTATTCTCATCATCTCCGAACAGAATATCCGATCCAACTGCCTGTTCTACGGATTTTTTTACCCCTTTGATGCCGGCTCCCGTATTTCCCGACACTCCAGGTATCAGGATGATGGCCGGAAGCAGATTTTCTTTGTATTTTTCAATGAGCCCTTCGAGCTCGGCGGCCATCGCCTCTGTGATGTAAATCACACCGTATTTTCCTCCTGAAGCCAGCTGCTTCAGTATTTTCTCACCCTCTTCCCGGGTAGATACCGGAAATGTCTCAAGACCAAGCGTCGCGAACCCGAAGATGCTGTCATATGCACCCATAACTGCAATTCTAAACATACATTTCCCTTATCCTTTCCCGGATTGACTGCTCCGGAAAGTCATTGAGCTTGCCGGTCAGAATAATTCGCACCGTTTTTATTTCATTCTCCCTTGCCAGAATATAAGCGATCAGCGGTCCTATCGAAAATGGCTGGTATTTCTGGGGCCGGATCGTTTCGATCAGACGATTGTCACACCAGCATTCAAATGCTGAAGAAGACTGGCTCAGTGCCTCTGCCGCTTCTCTGAATCCTGCGGAAATCAGATATTCACAGATCGCCTCAAAGCTCTGGAGTGCCGCCTTGCAGAGTGTTTCGATATTCAGGCTTTCACACTCTGCCATGGATCGCTTCATAAATTCCAGGGATTTTTTTGTCCGCTGCGCGCGCACTGCAATCTTAATATCAGTGACTGCCACCAGCGATTCTGCATATTCTTTCACGATCCTGTCTTTTGACTGCTGTCCCGCCAGATAAATGGCTTTCAGCGCTGCCTGATCCAAAATCGCATCACAAAGCTGTCCATCCCGTGAATGCAGCAGTGTTTCGTATGCCTCTTTTGCCGGCTCCTGCATAAATACGGGAAGACTTAAGAAGTCCTTCTCCCGAATGATACGGAGCATCTCGTCACGCCCGATCGGGCATTCTTCATAAAATATATTTTGATTGATCTCTTCTGTGCAGACCTCTTTTATGGCCGCTTTCAGATTATGGAACAGATTCTGGTAGGACAATACATCGAATGGCTTCATATCTGAGACCATGCTCCGAATTGTCTCCCATGTTTTCTCCCGTTCCCGCTTTAATATCGCATCCGCGTCCGCCTCTCCCTGAGGGTCACCCCAGCCCCGTTCCTGCAGAAAAGCGATACAGCCTTCAAACGAATCGCAGGCTATCAGCTGTTCCAGCGTTGCCGCAGAGAACAGAGAAACTTCCAGGGCACGGATCCGCGCGACCGCATAGGTGTAATCAATATCAGACATGCATAACCCTCCTCGGTTCTAAGGCGCATCAGGAAAATAAAAATTCATGAACGCGGTCTACAAGCTGTTCCTGCTTCGTATCAAAAAGTGCCCGGAACGTACAGTTTTCTTCAATCCCTCCATAGATCAGGAGGAAGCCTCCCTCAATGTTCCCCGCTTCATCAGAAACTTTCAGGGAACCGCCTTTTTTAGCAGCAGTCATTTTTACTTTCGCCTTGAATCCAAACGGCAGCCTGGCGAGATCTTTTTTAGAGAAACATATAAGGCCCTCTTCTGGACGGATAAATTCTTCCAGCATCTTTTCGATGTATTCGAAATATGTCGAATCATCCGCATTCACCATCTCCTGATATGCTTTTTCTATCACATCCGAGATAAGTGCCTGTTTTGCCTTGAGAATTTCAGTCCTTTTCTGAAAGTCTGCCCGGGATTTTACACGCTCCCGGTAATTCCTGCAATCGGCATCTGATTGATTCAGAACAGCCGCTGCCTGTTTCTCTGCTTCTTCCCTCGCCGCATCTGTGATTTTCTTTGCCTCCACTTCAGCTGCTTTGATTTTCTGCTGAGCTACGCTGCTGGCTTCTTCCGCGATTTGCTTGATAATCTTATCCAATCCAGTCATCTATCAGCTCTCCTTTTTCTACCGGTTTATACAGGGATTCCAAAGATTGCAAGAATGGAAACCAGCAGAGCAAGAATCGCATATGTCTCCACCATCGCAGGGAACAGTATCGCTTTACCAAACTGTTCCGGTTTTTTTGCAATAATACCGATGGACGCTACTGCAGTCCTTCCCTGATTTCTTGCTGAGATCAGACCAACAATTCCGATAGGCAGGCAGGCTGCAAAGATCAAAAGACCGGTAGACAGACTGATGTCCGCCAGATTGCCTCCCAGCACACCTACCTTGGACAATGTCAAAAAGGCTACCAGAAGACCATATATACCCTGTGTACCGGGAAGCAGCTGAAGGATCAGCACCTTGGCAAATTTATCCGGATCCTCCGTCACTACACCTGCGGCTGCCTGACCTGCCACGCCGACACCGTACGCGGACCCCATGCCCGCAAGAATTACTGCAATCGCTGCTCCCGCTAATGCCCAAACAATACCACTCATAGAATTTTTTCCTCCTTGATATCTACATATTTTGTATTCTTTTTAAAGGGGTTGAATGCTCTTCCCCCGCCTTCATAAAACTTACCAAAAAACTCTACATACTGCAGACGGCAGGTATGCACATACGCGCCCAGCAGGTTGATTCCGATATTAAATGTGTGTCCGACGACAAAAACCAGAATAAACAGAATCGCACCCAGAACTCCTCCGCCCGCCATGCTGCCCATCTGATTGAATACCGAGGCCATTACGCCTGTGGCAAGCCCGAGAGCCAGCAGCCGGGAGTAAGACAAGATATCACTGAGCCAGCCCGTTATATTGTAAAGATCATAGGCTCCCAGTGCAATGCGGACACCAAAGTTTTTTGATGACCGTCCCGACATCAGCAGGATTCCAAGCGCACCTCCAAGAGCCAGAACTTTGCTTAAGGTAACCACCGCTGCCGGAAAATGAAATGTCATCTTGGAAATCGAAGCAAACATTTCCGTTGGAAGCAGCATCAGTACCAGTCCGACCAGCAGGCAGAACCACAGAACCACATCACAGAAGAAATCCATATACTTCCGGTCTCTCAGGCACATATATCCCTTCATTCCCAGCCCGGTGAAAAGATGGATCAGTCCGAACAGCATTGAATATACCAAAAGCTTCATAGGATCATCCAGCGGCACGAACCACAGTGCCGGTATCGTCACTTCATGGCCAAAGAAAGTCCCTGAGACAACTGTGATCAGATCTCCGAAGTATCCTCCAAACATGATTCCCCAGAACAATGTGGATACACCACACCAGAAGAACAACTGTACTGATTTTTTCAGGCTCTCACCCATTCTCGGGAATTTTACCAGCATCGCTCCGCAGGCTATCATCACGATCAATCCATACGCGGCATCCGAAAGCATCAGCCCGAACAGGAAAACATAAAAAATCGACATTACCATCGACGGATCTATCTCGCCTTTGCCAGGCAGTCCAAATGAAGCAAGCACACCTTCCGCAGACTGTGCGAATTTATTATTTTTCAGCAGAACCGGTGGCTCCTCTTTCTCCGAGACCTCTTCCAGTTCAGCCATCGCTTCAAAATTCCGGATCAGATCGTCTGCAACTGACTGTGCCTTTTCCTGGGGGATATAGCCACTGATAAAGAACACATTTTCTGTCTGCGGCAACTGTCCCAGTACCTCGTATTTATCGGCACGCATACGGAAATAATCAGCGGTAAGCTTCAGGTTCTGCCTTTCGTCCTGGCAGGCTGTAACTTTCTGCTTTAATTCCTGGATTTCCATCTCAAGTACCTGTTTCTCTTCCTCGAGCTTTTCCCTGACCACTGCCGGCTTCTTCCTCGGCAGCTGTGACGGGAAAGCAAATCCAATCGTACGAAGCGCCGTCTCAACCCGGATTCTGTCTGCCTTGATGCACATAACTGCCAGATAAGTAAAGTCTTTATCTGTTGAAATGATTTCAAAGTCTACCGCCTCCACCTCCGGTGCATGCTGTGCGAACACGGTATACAATTCTTCCAGAGTCATCACCTGCGGAAGTGTTCCGATCAGAATATCGGTCTGGCGTGTTCCCCTGTAACTCATGGGAATTCCAAGTGGCAGCCAGGGAGTCAGTCCTTCTATCTGTGTTTCCAGCTTCTGTATCCCTGCTATGTGTTCAGCGATTCCTTTTTCCAGATCTATCAGTTTTCTCGCTACAGCGATGTATCTATCCCGCTGTTCTATGACCCCTTCATACTGCCTCTGCCCAATCAGCGGCTTTCCTGCCAGGCTGGAAAACATTGACTGATTCTCAGGCAGATATTTCTGCAGTACTTCAAGTCCGCGCTCTGCCGTCTGCGCATATTTTAAGAAACCACTTCTGGAACCGGAAGTATCCATTCTGAAAAGCCCGCTGTCATCTTCCAGACGGATATCCACTTCAACAGCCCCGAGTGACTGCAGCCGTTCCAGTACTGCCTTCCTGTGCTTTTTGAGGGCACAGATTGAAATCCGCTGCATTTTCAATACTGCCATACCCGCATCCCTCCTTACTTTTTTATTTTTTCTCAGATTACCTCAGAAATCAGCAGCCGGACGGCTTCTGATTCTTTTTGGGATGCAGTCTCTTTCAAGCCTGCAATCAGCTTATCGGCTTCCTGCAGGGACTGTTCCTCCAGTATCTTTCCGTTCTCCTGTTCCGCCGCAAGGCGTCTGGACGCTTCTCCTCTGGCCTGTGCCATTCTCTCCGCCACAATTCGCACCGCATCTTCTTTTGCGTTCAGAATCATGGCCTGCGCCTTTTCCTCCGCTTCCTTTACGACTTCACCGGACTTTGTCTCCGCCTCTTTTACCACTTTAATCGTATCTTCTAACAACACCGTCACCACCCTTCTTACTATTACATAAATATACCTGAATGTTAAAAGTTTGTCAATCAATTAGCGAGCTTTTTTTTCTTTTTTTTCAAATTTACTGAATATTATACCAGAATTCCAGTATTTATCATAACCTATTTATGAAATCTTATCCGCAAAATTGTACGTTATAGTTTTATCAAAGAATATAGTCTCTGCAACATCCACTTTATGTAAATACTGCCCATAACAGAACAAAAAATGCACGGTTCCTGTAAACAGATCCATGCATTTTTTATTACATTTTTATTTATTAAATTATGCTTTAAATATCAATGCTTTTACCAGGATGCTGACACCTCCTAAAATGAATACCGCATTAATCAGGCGATTCGCTGTCTTCTCATTCAGGCGCAGATCGATCCTGCTTCCAATCAGGATTCCAAATACTGCCGCCGGTATAGAGAGCAGTGTGATTCCTACCGTGAACATACTGAACATGCCGTTTATCGCATACATAATAAGACGAAATACATTTTCAAACACAAAGATAAAACATACGTTAGCCCTGAATTGCTGCCTGTTTGCCACACGGCGTTCCAGATACGCCAGAAACAGCATATTGATTCCGAAGAGGCCGGAGAGAAAACCGGAGATCACGGAAATAAATCCCATGATAACAGGGTTATTTTTTGTGGTTATTTCCTGATCCCGCTTTCTTGTGAGCATCTCCACTCCCAGTCCGATGATCAATACGCCTAGCAGGGCTTTTATAATCCATGGGGATCCAACTTTTAAAAATAAAATGCCCGGAACCACACCGACCATGATACAGACGGCGATCGGCAATGCGAGCCCCGGCAAAAATGATTTTCTGTTCTTCACAGACATATAAATATTGACACAGGTATCTACCGGAAGCACTCCCGGAGTGATAAACTTATTATCAATTCTCATTGCCATAACGGGATTTGCTATCAATGGATTGCCAAACCCGACAAGCCCTTTAATAATATAACCGATAAACTGCGCAACAAAAATCAGGATTCCCAGCTCCCATGTCATTTTCATATTTACCTCCCCCGCCGTATTCACTGCGGCTAATATCAGGGATGAGTGAAAGCTTTCTCTCACTCTTGTCTCCCCCAAATCGCATTTTCCGTCAAATGAAATAAAGATGCCACGCAGCACTATGTCTTCATGGCATCTTTTCCTGCTTGTTCTGTATTAAGTTTACCCCTGCATTTTAGTATGTGCAAGCGCTTTTCTATCATTTGATCAAATTGTGCAGAAAATCGAAAGTTTTATCCTATCTCTACATTCTCATTGCGCAGTTCGGCAACCACTTCTTTCAGCCTGCGGCTGTAATACCTGTAGTTCTCAAGCGGTGTGTGCGGTGCTGCCTGATGGTCTGTGCATACGATACACCCGCCCTGTTTGATTACCGGGCGCAGACGGTCCAGTTCTGCCTCAATGGCCTCTTTTCCGTCAATAATGCACAGCTTGTTAAATCCGCCGATGAATTTCAGTGTCGGGAACTGTTCCCTTACTTTTACGATATCCACCCCCGCGTTTACATCAACCGGGAGCACACCGTCCAGCCCGCATTCCAGGATTTTCGGGATCATGATCGTGAAGTCGCCGTCTGTGTCCATGATCACGTTCTGCACACCGCGTTCTTTCAGGAACGGGATGATCTCCTTATAGTATGGGGTCATAAATTCCTCAAAGATATCCGGGGAGATCATCGGTCCTGTCTTTCCGCTCAGGTCCTCCTCAAAGAATACCAGGCTCGGCGTCACGATCTTCAGGATACCGTCCAGATGCTCTTTGTATACGTCGGTCACGAAACGGCAGATGTCCTGCAGTACTTCCGGCTCATCATAGTAAGCATACAGCTGCTCCTCATTTCCCATCAGGAACCGTGGCGTCCAGAAGAATCCGCTGACACGCAGTCTCACTACGAAGTCCTTGTTTTTGCAGCCCTCCCGGTATTTTCCGTAAGCCTTCTCCATGTTCTCCGGCGTGAGGTGAATCTTGATCTGTTCCTGAATATGTGCCTTGTACTCCAGCCAGTCTTCCATACAGGTCACCACCGGTTTTACGGGCGTTACGAGGCTGCCGTCTTTCGGATATTTCCGCACCCAGCCGTCACGGTCCCTTTTGATCACGTACTCATCCGTCTCTTCCCTGATCTCCTCTTCGTAAGAGATGAACGGGATACGGAAAGCAATGCGGATTACCGGGTCCCATCCAAGTCCTGTCTCGTGGCGGAAGACCGGCTCTGCCATCATGGTATTGTAATAATCCTGCCATGGCTCATACGGTTCGTTGAAAGCATACAGGTTGTCGGTCGGCAGTGTTGCAAAATGTACCTGCTCCAGAAAACCTGTGTCATATCCCTGCTCTGCCCAGTTGGCCACTGTCTTGTCCCATGGATACATACTCTCCTCGATACATCCGCGGTCCAGGCCTTCGTTTGAAAAACTTAACGTTGCAACTTCTCTCTCCCATGCATTCATTGTCTTTTTCTCCTTTCAATTACCTTTGATAATATGTTTTTATTTTTTGTTCAAGCACAAAACATAGTCACAGAAAAAAATACCTTTCAAAAAAATCCGTACAACTTATTCATTTTATAATTTCCTATGAAAGCCCTTGTTTTCTGCATTTTTTCCTTGTTTCTATATTGAGTATAGCATGATTTCCATTTGCCATGTGAGCACAATACAACACGATACTAGCACAATACGCAAATATTTTTTTACTCTTATTTAATGTAGGAAAGACCCTGCGATTCAACTTTTATCACAAGGTCTTTCCGCTCTTAGCCGGAGTAAAAGACTATAGGAAATTACTATGCTTTTCTTGCGTTCTTTCTCATATCCATCGCAACCGCTCCGACGATGATGAGGCCCTTGATGATATTACTGAAGTTGTCATTCACTCCGATCAGTACCAGGCCGTTGTTGATGACTCCCAGGATCAGGATACCGCACAGCACTCCTGTCACGCGGCAGATTCCTCCCGTATGGGATGTCCCCCCGACCGTCGCCGCTGCGATTGCATCCAGCTCGTAGTTCAAACCGGAGTTTGCAGGGTCCGCTGATCCCGCACGCCCTGCCAGCAGGATTCCGCCGAGGGCTGCACAGGCGCCGCACCATACGTATGTCAGCACCAGGTTTCTCTCTACGTTGATACCCGCTACACGCGCCGCCTGGTCATTTCCGCCGATCGCATATAAGCTCTTTCCGAATCGGGTCTGCCCAAGGATAAAGGCTGCGATCCCGAAGACGATCAAAAATACCACGATGATGATCGGGATCGGCCCGATCTTCCCGCTTCCCAGCACGCGGTAGCCGTCCGACAGGTTCGATACCGGGCGCGTCGTGAAGATCTTCGCCGCCGCACGGCAGATCAGCTGGCCGCCCAGCGTCGCGATGAATGCCGGCATCTTCGTGTACGCAATCAGCGCACCCTGGATCGCCCCGATGGCGATACCCATCACCATGCCGAGCAGGATTGCCACAATCGCCGGTACCTGCACGCCGAAGTTTGCCAGCGCTTTTGTTGCCAGGTCCACCGGCTGTACCAGCGCACCGGTCACACACGCGATCAGCGCCGCGGATGCCCCGATCGACAGGTCGATGCCTCGCGTCAGGATCGCAAATGCCACACCGAACGCCATGATCCCCTTGATGGACTCTCCCGTCAGCAGGGTCCGCAGGTTGGCAATCGTTAAGAATTTCGGGTTGATGATACTTACAAGGATGACCAGGACGATCAGCACGATCCAGATCATATTATCAGATAAGCGTTTCTTTGTTTTCGCGTTCATTTGGTTGCCCCCTTCTAATTCGCTTTCGCTTCCCCTTCATGGGAAGTCGCATATTTCATGATCAATTCCTGTGAGAATTCCGAACGGTCCAGGATTCCGCTCACGTGCCCTTCGTGCATCACCACCATGCGGTCCGCCACTCCCATGACTTCCGGCATCTCCGATGATACCACGATGATCGCTTTCCCCTGGCCTGCCAGTTCCGACAGCAGGGCATGGATCTCGGACTTCGCCCCGACATCGATCCCTCGTGTCGGCTCATCCACGATCAGCACATCCGGGTTCGTCAGCAGCCATCTGCCGACCAGCACTTTCTGCTGGTTCCCTCCGGACAGGTTCTGGATAGGGGTTTCCATCGTCGGGGTTTTCACCCGGATCTTATCTATGTACGTCTGCGCGTCCTCGCACATCTTCTTCGCATTCAGCGGCATCCCGTACGCCTTCAGGTTCAGGTTTGCCATGACCATGTTCTCACGCACGCTCAACAGCCCCACGATCCCATTCCCGCGCCGGTCCTCCGTCAGCAGGCTGATATGGTTCTCAATCGCATCCTTCGGGCTTTTGATGTCCAGCTCTTTCCCGTCTTTTACGATCTTTCCCGACGTCTTGTGCCGCATCCCGAAGATCGTCTCCATCGTCTCCGTCCGGCCTGCTCCCACAAGCCCTGCGAATCCCAGGATCTCTCCCTTCCTCAGCTCAAACGATACGTGCTGTACCAGCCGGCCTGCGCACAGGTCCTCCACCTTCAGCACCACATCCCCGATCGGGCACTCCGTCTTCGGGAACATATCCGTGATCTCGCGCCCTACCATCAGCTGGATCAGCTTGTCCTGCGTCAGGTTCTCCGCCCGGTCCGTCGCGATGTACTCCCCGTCACGGTACACCGTGATGTCATCACTGATCCGGAAGATCTCGTCCATCTTATGCGAAATATAAACTATGGCCACGCCTTTTTCTTTCAAGTCTGCAATTATCTGAAACAGGTCCTCAACCTCTGACTCCGTCAGCGCCGAGGTCGGCTCATCCATGATTACGATCGACGAATCATAGGATACCGCCTTTACAATTTCAACCATCTGCATTTTTGCGACGGTCAGGTCTTTCATCTTATCATGCGGGTCTATGTCAAGGCCCATGCGCGAAAACAGTTCCACGCAGTCGTCATACATCTTCCTGTGGTCGGTCAGGATCCCTTTTTTCGGTTCCCTGCCAAGCCATACGTTGTCACACACGGAGCGCTCATACACCGGGGAGAGTTCCTGGTGGATCATCGAGATCCCGGCGTCCAGTGCTTCCTGTGTGGATTTATAGCTGACTTCTTTTCCTTTATAGATAATCTTTCCTGATGTTACCGGCTGGATGCCGATCAGGCATTTCATCAATGTGGATTTTCCGGCACCATTCTCGCCCATCAGCGTATGAACGGTTCCCGGGCGTACTTTTAACTGAACGCCCTTCAATGCGCGAACTCCAGGGAATTCTTTTACGATATCATGCATCTCCAGAACATATTCTTCACTCAAACCCATTCACCTCAGTCCTAATTTTATATTGACAGATGCCGGTCAAGGACCGGCATCTGTGACCAATGTTTATAGTTGTCTGTTAATTACAATCAGTCATAATCCGCTACGTTTGTTTTGTCTACGCGCTCAAACGGAACCCAGATGATGAATTCATTCTCAGCATCTACACTGTACTCGCTGCCTTCGTTGGCAGCCTTTCCTTCCAGCAGGTTTTTCGCTGCCAGTACAGCAGTTTTTCCCTGACCGATCGCATTCTGGAATGCACTCATAGCCATCTGGCCTTCTGCAATGGATTTACGTCCATCCGTAGATGCATCAATCCCTACGATCGGAACGCTTGCCGGGTCCTGTCCTACGTCGATCATTGCCTCAACCGCACCCAATGCCATCGCATCATTGTTAGCGATAATACAGTCAAACTCTGTTGTATCCAGAATAGGGGTGATCATATCCTGTGCCTCAGCACGGTTGTAGTCCGCAACAAGCGGGGCCGTTGCTTCTGTTGCATTTATGCCTCTTTCTTTCAGTCCATTTAATGCAGAATCTGTTCTGAGCGTTGTAGCGGTCAGACCATAATTTCCGCTCAGCAGAATATATTTAATGTCTGTCTGTCCTTTTTCCTCAAAGTACTCTGTCAGATATTCAGCCTGAAGATCGCCTGCCTGATTCTCATCAGATCCAACGTATACAGCACTTTCATTCAAGAGGCTCAAATCCGTAGGATATCTGTTTACAAATACGACTTTCATATCTCCGGCAGCATCGATACATTCCTGACCTGTTTCCGGGTCTACCATATTGACAATAACTGCTTTCTGACCATCATTTTTAGCTGTCTCGATAAACTGCAGCATTTTACTCGTATCTTTCTGCGCATCCTGCGTAACCAGATCAATTCCTATTTCTTCTGCTGCTGCGAGTGCTCCGGACTCCATCTCACTCAGCCACTCATCACGGTCTGATAATATCATGGTCACTCTCAGATCTTCTGAGGATGCTTCCCCCTCGGATGAGTCTCCTGCCTCTTCTGTTGTTGCCGTCGATGCAGAATCGTCAGTTTTTTCTGCATCTGTGCCGCCCTGTCCACAGGCTGTCAATGTACCAATGATCATACACCCTGCCATAATACCCGCTAATACTCTCTTCTTCATTTTTTGAATGCCTCCCTTTGCTAAACCTGTTTGATAGTTTCTGGAATCTTTTGATCCCGTTTTTATAAAATCCCCCGTCCTCTTGGATCAGAGGTGATTTCCTATTGCTACTAGCACTTAATTCATTACCCCGTTTTCAATAAATCAGTACATTCTCCCAAGATAAATGTTTTTGTAATTTATTATACAAACGCCTCAATTAATGTGCACTTTGCATAAATTTTTCTTATCGTTTTTGTTTTTTATGTACATTTCGTTGCTTTCTAGTTTGAGTATAGCACAAAATTCTCACTTTCTATGAGCACAATATGAGACGATACAAGCACAAAACGCAACAGCTTTTCAGTTTTATTATCCTGTAAACGTGCACGCAAATTTATAATAATCCTATTATTTTCATTCAATACGTCAAAGCAAGAAACGCCGCAAAACATTTCGTTTTGCGGCGTTTCTGTTTCACTCATTTTCACTCCCGGATACTTTTAAAATACTTTGGTGAGTAACCCATCACCTTCTTAAACATCCTGGAGTAGTAGTTGGAATCAAAGATCCCAACTCTGGCGGCGGCATCAGCAATCGTGGATTTGTCCAGTTCCAGATACTCTAAAGACTTTACAATGCGCATCCTGTTCAGATAATCCACAGGTGTCAGTCCCGTCACATCCTTAAAAATAGACCGAAAATAACTGGGACTCATAAAACTCTGTTCGGCCAGACTGGAAAAATCAATTTTTTCATCCAGATGTTCTTCTATATAAACCAGGGCATCAAAAATCATATCTTTTTTCTGATTGGAATGATGATTGATTTTTTCCGCTCTCTTGATCTGTACACGGCTCAGCATCACAAGGATCAGCTGCAGGTAAGCCGATTTTGCATATTCCAGATTGATTTCCTTATTTTCCTGTTCCCTTACCATCTCCCGCAGTAATGACTCTACATAGCTGAGTTCTGTACTGTTCAGATGAATGATTCCCTGGGCATTCAGATTTGCCTGACGCACATTACTCTCTGTCCCGGTATCCTCAAGACTGACATACTGTAGCAGTTCCTCCCACTGCCTTTTAATGTCCTCGCTCTTCTCTCCCATCCGGGTACTCTGCAGCATTTGATTATTTTCATAGCTTAACTGTTCCGGGTAAAAGAGACAGTTGACGATGCTCACCTGCGCCTGAATCTCATACCCATGCGGCTGGTTAGGCTCGATCATAAAGATGTCCCCAGGAATCAGCGGCACCTGTACGCCGCGGTAATTGTGAATGCAGGACCCTTTGGTAATCAAGGTAAACTCATAAAACCGGTGGCAGTGCATTTCCACGGATTTTTGATCGTTCCACATCTCGACCGAAATCGGAGTAGAATCATATACTTTAAATTTCTTATAGGGATACTGGCTTTTTTCCGGAATCTGTGCTTTTTGCGTCATTGGCGCCGCCTCCTGTTATATAAATAATACCAATTAAAGAAAATTTCCTATATAAGATTATCCCAAAAAACTCTGTATACTGCAAGGTTATCACGGAATTCTTATATTTCACTAGCACAATATGACACGATGCAAGCACAATACGCAAATGCACTGTGACTTTATTTTTCTCCCCGGCACTCTGCCATTACCTCGCCCAGCCGCTTTACATAGTACTGGTAATACTCCCACGGCGTATCCGGAGCGGCCTGGTGATCAATCCCACAGAGATATCCGCCCTGGCGGATGACAGGTTCCAGACGTCTGAATTCACGGTCGATCGCTTCCGGTCCCTTCAACAGTTCCAGTTTATTAAATCCGCCGATAAATTTCAGCGTTGGATACTGCTCCCTCACCTTTACAATGTCCACACCTGCATTGACATCAATCGGTAAAAATCCATCCACACCAGACTCCATAAAGTTTGGAATCAATTTTGTAAAGTCACCGTCTGTATCCACGATCACGTGTCCGACTCCCCGCTCCTTCAGGAAAGGTATGATTTCCTCATAACATGGTCGCAGAAATTCATCGAACGTATCCGGAGAAATCATCGGCCCCGTTTTTCCGCTCAGGTCCTCCTCAAAGAACAGTACGCCCGGTTTTACGATCTTCAGAATTTTATCCATCTGTTCTTTATACATATCCAGCTGGAAACGGTGAATATCCCTTATCATCTCCGGATAGTCATACCATGCATACAGCATCGGTTCATTGTCCATCAGATCCCGCAGAATCCAGAAAAATCCCATCAGACGAAACCGGATCGGATACGCCCCGCTCTCACTGATTTCTCTGTATGTTCCATACATCTTTTCCATGTTTTCATCCGTGCAGTATGTCCGGTATGCTTCCAGCGTATGTGCTTTATGTTTTTCCCATGACTCTTCATCCCAGACGATCGGCTTTACCGGTATGGCGTCCAGTGACGTCTTCACAGTTTTATGTTTATAATACCTTCTCTGCCACCCGTCAACGTCTCTCCTCACAAAGGTCTCTTCGTCTTCTTCCAGCACCTCTTCCTCATAACTCAGAAACGGAATGCGAAATGCCATGCGCACCAGCGGATCATAACCGATTTTTTTCTCCAGTTCAAACACCTCATCTGCAAGTACTGTCATATAATAATGTTCCCACGGTTCTGTCACGCGGTCTTTGGGGAGAAAGCCCAGTTCCGTTGGCACAGGAGGCGTCTTCATCTTTTTTGTAAAGTCCGACTTCAGGCCGGATGCCTCCCAATTAGCCACCGTCAGATCCCACGGTTCCATCGTTTCTTCTTTTGCCCCCCTGTCCAGTCCTTCATTTGAAAAGCACAGGGTTTTGTACTCTCTTTCTTTTGCTGTCATTTTCTTCCCTCCATTTTTTTCGCTTTATTCTTTCGATCCTTTGCTCTTGACATCCAGCAGCACAGCACCGATGATGATCGCACCTTTCACTACCTGTTTCCAGTTCGGATCCACGCCGAATATCGTCAACGCGTTTTCAATAACTGCAATCAGCAGGGCGCCGATCACGACACCATACCATTTGCCAGCTCCGCCTGACATAGACACGCCGCCGATCACCACCGCAGTTACCGCATCCATCTCATAAGTCACGCCCATTGTAGGAGACCCCTGGTTCGTCCTGGACGCCATCAAAAGCCCTGCAAGTCCGGAACAAAGTCCCGAAATCATATATACCAGTAATAAGTGCGCCTTTACATCGATACCGGAGACCTTTGCCGCAACGCTGTTGCCGCCGATCATATAGACGTGACGTCCAAATACTGTTTTATTCAGTATAAAAGCAAAAACCAAAGCGGTCCCAATGAAATAAAATGACAGATATGGGATGCCTGCCAGTGAACCGGAAGACATGTTCGTAAATGTCTCAGACAGATTGATAATCGGTATCCCGCCGCTGAAAACAAGTGCCAGTCCGCGTGCGATGCTCATCGTTCCCAGCGTGATGATAAACGGAGGCAGTCCGCCGTATGCCACACCGACGCCATTGATCAGACCAAAGACCGCCCCTGCCAACAGTGCAATCAGCACAGGAACAATCAGCAGGTACTCTCCCGGATGTGCAAACAGTGCGGCACAGACTCCGGAAAAACCTACGATCGACCCCATCGACAGGTCAATCCCCCCGGTAATCACTACGATCATCATGCCAAACGCCAGAATGCCGTTCACAGACGCCTGTTTGATGACATTCAGCAGGTTCATGGGCTTCCTGAAAGTCGGTGTTACGATCGCCAGGACAATCACCACGGCGAGAAAAATGATAATCAGCCCATAATCTCTTAAGATATTACTTTTCTGTATTTTTTTCATCACTGCCATCCTCCCCAAATTTTGCAGCATATGTCATGATCAGCTCCTGCGTAAAGTCTTTTCTCATAACTTCACCTGTTATCTTTCCTGCCGCCATCACGATGACCCTGTCACAAAGCCCCATAATCTCGGGGATCTCAGATGAAATCACAACAACCGCTTTTCCCTGCCTGACAAGCTCCCCGATCAGGAGATAGATGTCACGCTTTGCCCCAACGTCGATACCTCTTGTAGGCTCATCCAGGATAATAACGTCCGGTTCTGTCAACAGCCATTTTGCCACAACTACTTTCTGCTGGTTTCCGCCGCTCAGATCTCCAGTCAGCGTCTCTCTGCCAGGAGTCTTGATCTTAAGCTGATCAATATATTGATCCGCCTGCTTTGCTTCCTCTCCTTTTAATATCAGTCCTCCTTTTGAGATGGTATCTGCCAGAGAGGCCAGCGTAATGTTTTCTTTTACAGATCCCATCAGATTCAAGCCGGTAAATTTTCTGTCTTCTGTAATCAATGCTATCTTATTCTTTATCGCATGGCGCGGATGCGTGATATGTAGTTCTTTTCCGTCTTTATAGATATTGCCGCTGTCTTTTTTACGAATTCCAAAGATGCTTTCTACCAGTTCGCTTCTGCCTGCCCCTACAAGTCCGGCAATTCCGAGTATTTCCCCCGCATGCAGCTGTAACCCTGCATTTTTCACTTTATTTTTATAATTCAGATTTTTCACTTCAAAGACAAGTTCACCTATCGGCACCTCGCTCTTGGGATAGACATCATTGATTTCCCTTCCCACCATCATGCGTATGAGCTTTTCCTGGTTCAGGTTGGATGCCTCATCATCCCCGACATATTCCCCGTCCCGCAGCACGGTGATGTGGTCACAGATCTGAAAGATCTCATCCATCTTATGTGAGATATAAATAATGGCCACATCATTTTTCTTCAGCCTGGCGATCTGTTCAAACAGCGTGGCGATTTCCCTGTCAGTAATCGCTGATGTTGGTTCATCCATGATCACCAGTCTGGCATTGATCGAAATCGCTTTTACAATCTCAATCAGCTGGCACTGAGCGACACTTAATTCCCGCATCATCCGGGTCGCAGAGATCGGAATCCCAAGAGCATCCAAAAGTTTCTGCGTTTCTCTTTGTTCTTTCTTCTTATCAACCAACCCCGGGACGCTTTTCAGTTCCCGCCCCATATAAACATTTTCAAAAACCTGCATGTCAAGCACCGGATTAAGTTCCTGGTGAATCATGGAAATCCCGTGCTCCATCGCACTTTTGGGTCCCCTGATATTTTCCTGCTTTCCGTCAATCAGCACGGTTCCCGCATCGGCAGTGTAAATTCCCATCAGAATTTTCATCAGCGTCGATTTGCCCGCTCCATTTTCCCCCATCAGGGCGTGGACCTCCCCCGGTTTTACCCGGAGGCTGACGCCCTTTAAAACTTTAATGCCCGGAAAACTTTTTTCGACATCTGTCATCTCCAATACATACTCTGACATACTGACACCTTCTCACCTTCCCTGTCGCATTGTTTTCGTACAATTACTTACATATAGTCAGCAACATTATCTTTTGTTACAAATGCATTCTCTGTAAAATACTTATCCTCCACGCTCTTTCCGTCCAGTACATCCGTGATAACTTTCACAGCCATGTCCCCCATCTGACAGGCACTCTGGCTCACCGTTCCATACATGGTCCCCGCTTCCACTTCTTTGAGAGCCGCTGTCTGTGCATCACGTCCGGAAATGTTAATCGTGATACCTGCATCCTTACATGCCTGAAGCGCACCGAGTGCCATCTGATCACTCTGTCCAAGGATGGCGTCAAGATCATCATACTTCTGCAGCCACGTCTCTGTGATATCCATCGCCTCGTCGATCATCCAGTTGCCGCTCTGCTCCTCCACCACTTCAATATCCGGATAGTCTTTCAGTACGGACTCATATCCTGCCGTCAGCTGAATCTGACCTGTGGATCCCATGACACCGTCAATGATCGCAATCTTGCCTTTGCCGCCCAGTGCTTCACAGACTTCTTTCATCTGCAGCGCAGCCGCACCTTCATGGTCAGCGCCAATGTGTGCACTTACAAGACTTGGGTCCGCACAATCCTGCATGACTGTAACCATTGCAATCCCTGCCTCTTTCGCTGATTTCATAACAGACAGACAGCCGTCACTGCTGATCGGTTCAATCATCAGCCCATCGTATCCTTCTGTGATGCATGTTTCAATCTGCCCCACCTGTGTCGCCTGCTCATCATTTCCGATAAAAACTTCTACTGTGATTCCCATCTCATTTGCAGTCTCTATCGCCTGGTCCCTGATCGATGTGGTGGTCTCATTCGGAACGCTTGCCAGAAAAAGTGCATATCTTCTGGATTCTTTGCCGTTCTCTTCTGATACACTGCCAGTGCCCGCCGGCTCCTTTGTTTCTTTTTCGGTATTCCCCTGACATCCAGCCATGGAAAACACCATTACTACACTCAGTATCATCGCTGCCAGTTTTTTCATTGTTACATTCCTCCTTTTTGTTGGTCATTCTTTTTGTTATGTCCGTTTCCATATGGTAATTAAAGTTTACCGTATTCCAGATGTCTGTTCCTAGCACATTTCAAGACTATACAAGCACAATAAGAGAATTTTCTAATATGATGTGATAAATTTGATTTTCTACAGAGTATTTGGCACATGGGCTCATCCATGGCAGAACATCACAGGATATGTTTGTCAATAGTACGAAAACAAAATGGAATCGCAAAAAAAGTCATTAAGATAAGGCTCCTGACAGCACAGCTGAGGAATTTTATCTTAATGACTTTGTTGTTTACTCAAAGTGATATGGAGGAAATCGCCTGATTTCTTTTCAGAATCACCACAGCCTCCTCCAGGCTTAAGGGCAGTGATGTGGTGATCAGAAGCTCCACTGTCAACAGACCGCCCTCCATTTTTTCCACCTTTCCCACCGATACCTTCATATGATTCTGCTTCAGTTCTTCTACAAGCTGCGACCGGTGCGCCGCAGACTCTTCCATGATAACTTTTACCGTATAGGTGGAGGTATCTCCCCCGATATGTACCCGGTGAAAAATCACCTGTATCACAATGACCAGAACAGTGGTGAAAATCCCCGTGTAATACATGCCGGAGCCGATGGCAAGACCGATGGCTGTGGTCACCCAGAATCCGGCAGCAGTGGTCAGTCCTTTGATCGTATCACCTTTTTTTAAAAGTACTCCTGCTCCGAGAAAACTGATTCCGCTTACAACCTGCGCCGCGATCCGGGCAGGGTCCGCACCTCTTGTTCCCTCCAGAAAATTCCCGGCGGCGTCTCCCATGTCGCCAAAGCAGTATTTAGATATGATCATCATAACCGAAGCCGTGCAGGCAATGATGCAGTGCGTACGGATACCCGCCTGTTTCAGACGGGAAGTTCTCTCGATTCCGATGGCCAGTCCGCAGACACAGGCGGTCAGGATCCTCAGGGAATATATGACCTCCTGCTGCAAAGGCATAACCTTAAAAAGTTCGTGTACCAAAGACACTTTAAGCCTCCTTTATTCCAGTTCTAATACGTGTTCCTTTCCAAATGAAAGATAGATTTCTTCTCCGTCTGCAAACAGCTTGGATGCATCAAACAGAATATCCACATCCAGCTGAAAACCGCCACACTCAACAATATATCTGATAATATTTCCATGTGACAGGCTTCCCGCTATGCTTCCTTTCATGGTAACTGTATCCATATGCTCCCGAGGTACTTTGCTGATCTCAATGATCTCAGGGCGGATGGCGATATCCTTACAGGCGATTTTTATGCCGCTGCAATTCTCAAAAAGCTTTGCATCGATGATATTATAGTGTCCGATAAAGGTTGCCGCAAACCTCGTCCGTGGTTTCGTATACAGTTCCACCGGCACTCCGGACTGTTCAATGGTGCCCACATTGAAGAGATGGATATGATCAGACATCACAATCGCCTCATCCTGATCATGTGTGACGAATAAGGTTGTAATGTTCAACTCTTTCTGTATACGGCGGATCTCCACCTGCAGATTTCTTCTGAGCAGCGCATCAATCGCAGACAGTGGTTCATCCAGAAGCAGAACTTTCGGTTCCGTCACCAGGGCTCGTGCCAGTGCAACGCGCTGCTGCTGCCCGCCGGACAATTCTCCCGGATACTGATGAAGCTTTTCTTTCAAACCGACGATCTCCAGCATTTCCTGTACCCGCTGATAGATTTCCCGCTTCGGCCGTTTCTGGATCTTCAGGCCAAACGCCACATTCTGCTCCACCGTAAGATTCGGAAAAAGACTGTATTGCTGAAACACCATGCCGATGCCCCGTTTCTTTGGCTCCAGCTCCGTGATGTCATTTCCCTCCAGATAGATTTTCCCGTCCGTCACAGACTCCAGACCGGAAAGGCAGCGGAGCAGTGTTGATTTTCCGCACCCGGACGGTCCGAGAAAAGTCACCAGTTCCCCCTGCGCAATATCCAGCGTTATGTCACGCAAAACGTGATTCTCTCCAAAATATTTATTGACATGGTCAAACCTGATATACGACATACCTTATTCCCCCCGCTCCGTTTTTGAACTTTTTCTGGTTCTGTTTTGCAGACTGTATGAGATGACAGCGATCAGCAGCGTAATGCCGAACATCATAACTACGATAACACTGGTCATAGGTCCCGCTTCTCTTTTCTGGGCATTATACAGCACCGCCTGCGCTGTTTCATACCTGCTGCCTGCAATAATTTTAATAACGGCATAGTCCGTAAAAATAGCACCCAGAGCCATCAGCGCAGATACAAGAATACCAGAGAGCATATTGGGTACAATGATCCGAAAAAACGTGTAAAGTCCGTTTGCCCCCAGAAGCTCCGCCGCTTCCAGCAGCTGCCGCACATTGATGGCGTAAAGATTATTGCGAATACCCCTGTACACAAAAGGCAGAATCACCACACAGTAGACACACACCAGCATGACCATTCTGTTGCCGAATATCGTCACATTTCCCGCATAGAGGGCCAGTACAGAGATAGCAAGGACTACCCCCCGCAGCGTATAGGGAATCATGGATATGCTCTGCATGACAGTATCGACCTTTGGAAAATACAAGATCGCAACATACATGCCCATGATCACACAGATTCCCGAGATAAAGATCGGAAATACACTGATGACCAGGCTTCGTCCGATCGCCGCCCAGAAATCCGGCCTTGCAGTGAAAAGCTCTTTCCAGTATGCAAAATTGGGGAATCCGCTGGGCAAAAGGGTCAGCCAGCTTTCCGAGAGAGAATAAACCAGCGTCACGATCACCGGAAGTAAAAGAACAATTGCCAGTACGATCAATATTGTATGATACAAGATCCTGTTTTTTTTCATTGTCCAATCCCTCCTTTTACGTATTTTTTCTTGATGAGATTCGTAATCCCCATCACAGCCAGTATGATAACGATCATGGTGATCGAAAGCGCCGACCCCAGTTCTGTCTGCTGCTTGGAATCGCCCGAAAACATACCTGCAATCTTAATTGGAAGCATGGTTGCATTGGAACCCATGATCATATACACTGTCGTATAAGTTGTAATGGAATCCGCGAACACCATGCTGGTGGTTCCCAGCAGAGTGGGCGCCAGGTTGGGTATGCCAACCTTTATCCAGAACTGAAAGCCCGTGGCACCCATCAGAGTGGCTGATTCCTTCCACTCTTTGCGAATCGCCTCAAATCCAGGAATCAAAAGCAGCGTTCCCAGGGGAATTGCAAACCATACAAACATCGGTACCATCCCCTCACTGCTGTAAAGATTAAAACCGGTGAGCACCTGGAACTTTGAATTTTCCGCCATAAGCCGAATAAAACCATTGTGTCCCAGCATCAGCATAAACGCAAACGCCAGCGGGAACCCTGCAAAATTCTGCGTCATATTCAAAACAGGCATAAACCTCTTTCTGGCCGGGATTCCCAGCGCAGACACAGCAAGTGCTGCAAAAAATGACAGGAGCATGCCCGCTGCAGTACCGATCACTGCAACTTTTACGCTGTTCCAGGTAGCCATATAATACGCAGGTTTCGTAAAGACTGCCACGTAATTCTGCAGGGTCACGCTCCCGCTCTTCGGATCCAGAAAGCTTTGGATGACCATATTGCAGAAAGGAAGCGCCAAAAAGAAGAACACCAGAATAAAAAACGGAGCAGCCGGGAGTAAATGAATCATTTTTTTCAGTTTCTGTTTCATCATATTCACCACCTGATTTCTTTTGACGGATCCACCATGCCCCCGGAGAACTCCATTCCCATTAATCTGCATACCAGCGGAGCTACATTTAATTGAGAAACCGTATGGTCCCCATAGTTCCCCGGCTGTATCTGATCTGAAATAATAAACAAGGGAACCTCTCTTTGAAGCCGTGTATCCCCAAAATGATACCCCAGCTCATCCATGCCGTGATCCGCAGTAACGACCACATCATACCCATCCTGGCGCCACTGGTCAAGATAACAGTCGATGATGTTGATTGACATTTCAGCCGCATGCTCATACGCTCTGCTTCCCTGTCCGTGTTTATGCCCCTGATCGTCTACATTCATGGGGTGGATCAGCAGAAAATCCGGGTGAAATGCTTTTCTCAGATAGTCACCGTCAGCATAAAGATGGCTGTCAGGGTAATCATCAACACAGTAAAAAATCCCGTTTTCAATAAGCCCTGCAGCATTTCCCAGTTGATAACGGTCCGTCAGCGAACAATACGCCGTAATCCCATTGTACAATTCTGCAATCCACATGTAAGCAGCTGCGGCTGTCGTTTTCCCGTTTTTCTTCGCTATTGAAAAAAGGTTTTCACATTTACTTGGGCGGACCATTTCATTTGAACAGATCCCGTGTTCCCGGACGGTAAGCCCCGTCAGCACAGTCTCGTACATGGGTCTTGACTGTGCCGGAAGCTCTCCTTTCACCCGATAGAGAGCCCCTTTATTCTGTTCCACCAGATGGCCGAGATACCCGCATCTCGCCCACGCCGTCTCATACCCCAGCGCATCAATCATGATCAATATTACTTTTGCATCAGCCATACAAATCTCCTCCCTGGTTCAAAGCAAAACTGCATTCAGCACACAGCCGGAGAACATGACGTCATCCGGCTGTATCATTCGTTATTTCCCGCCAGAGTCATCCAAGCAGCGGAATAACCTCCTCTTCCCAGAGGCGTGCGATCTCATCACAGGCTTCCTGCAGGGCATCTGCACTTTCCGGGGATGTCGTATTTTCATACCATTCGTCTCCAAGTACAGGCGCATCTGCCGGAATCTCGATATCTGACCGTATGGGACGCGCGCCGCCGTATGCCCTCTCGATCTGTCCCTCTTCGCTGAGCATATATTCCACAGTCTGAGCAGCCGCATGGGGATGCGGTGCCCATTTATTAATGATGAGTGCATATCCCGTCGTAATGGCGCCGTCCTGTGGAATTACAGTCGTAATATGGAGTCCCTCAAGTTCCTGGGCATTGTACTCATCCGCCCACGCAGTGCCGTTGAAATCAAACCTTCCTCCAAAACACTCCACCTCACCGGAAACCATTTCTGACACCTGTCCCTCTGAGGGATGGATCCGCCCCTGTTCGGCCAGCTTTTTAAAATAATCAATCCCTGGCTGCACATCGTCGAATCCGCCTCCCATGGCGATGGCGCATGCAAGGATATTTGCCTGAGAAGACGCCCCTCCTACTACATTCCCCATATTTACCACAATATCGCTTTCCATAAGCTCCTGCCAGGTTGTCGGAAGGTCTTCCCCTTCGATAGCCGCATCGTTAAAAATAAAACATGTGGTTCCCGTATAACTTACGGTCCAGTTACCGTCCGGATCCTTTGCCCAGTCAGGAATGGAATCCCAGCAGGAAACCTTATAGGGCTGAAGACACTCTTCGGCCATTGCCGTGGAGGTAAATGCATAGCCCACATCTCCTACATCTTTCGTAGGATCATCTTTTTCTGCCACAAAAGTTGCGATCTCTTCGCCTGAACTCAGATCCACATCGTCATGTTCCAGTCCATACTTTTCAAGGACAGAAGCCCAGCTCAGATCCCAGTGCGCCCACTCATCCGGCATTCCCACCGAAGAGACTCTGCCCTCTTTTTTTGCTCCCTCTTCAATTTCATCCAAAGTTAACGTACGAAGGTCCAGTGCTTTCTCCTGATCCTCTCCTTTCACTTCTCCTTCCCCCGCATCACCTTTTCCACACCCGGCAAAGACCGCTGTAGCCATAACGGTCACCAGGACTAACGCCGCCGCTTTTCTAAACTTCATACTTTTCATCCTTTCTCATTCACCCTTCGCTCGATTGGTTACATTTCTCTCTCTGTACAGATACGTTCCCGTGTTAAGCTGTCCCTATATAGGTATTTCCACTGGCTTCCTGCCGCGGTAGATGGTGTAAGACCGAAACCCGGTCCGCCGCAACATTTCCGCCGCATTTTCAAATCCGACACCCGTCCTGAATGCCGTATGAGCGTCACTTCCAATAGTAAGCAGTCTGCCGCCCAGTTCTCTGTAACGTGTCAGCACCCAGTCTTCCGGTCCAACCCTTCCCTGCCAGTCATAGATTCCTCTGGTGTTTACTTCCAGCGCAATACCCTGGAGGATCAGTCCTGACAGTATGGGTTCAACCAGCTCGCGATAGTTCTCAATGGTAGGAGCTGAGACTTTCCCTTTCAGTACGCGCAGCGGATAATCCAGGTGTGCCAGGGAATCAAACCCTCCCAGCCGGACCAGTTTTTCCACTGAGATAAAGTAATCCCGGAACATCCTCTTTACTTCCCCGGCATCCCGGTAGGGGAGCTTATAAATATCACCCCCGTCAGGCAGAAAATGAATAGCACCTATAATGAAATCAAATTTCCTTAATTTCAGAAACTTCCTCGTCTCCTCCGGGCAGTCAATGGCATTACCAATTTCAATACCGTACAGTACCTCCAGCTGCTGATACTCCTCACGGACTTTTTCGAATGCTTTTATCCTCTGTTTCTCCACCTCAAGATAGTAAGCAATTCCATCCCTGCCCTGTATCATATCGCAGTGGTCAGTTATCGCTATGACACCTATATTTCGTTTCACGGCCCAACGACAGATCTCCGCAAGCGACTCACTGCTGTCAAATGAATACCGGCTGTGAATATGCAGATCACAAGTCAAACGCACCTCCTATCACCTCACTTACTCAAAACTTAGTCATTAACCCCCTCATAACATTGTCATTTATATTTATGTTTTACCATTTCCTCATTATTTTGTCAATATATCCCAACAAATATAGTCGTTTTATTGTCATTTTAGTTGGATTTTTATATTTTTCCCTCATTTTTTGTCTGCTTTATCTATTTTCTTTCTTTAAATCCATTGCTTTTTGACCGTTTTGTTGGTATAATTTGCTATATTACAATCATCCTATCGATGATTCCACATAAGGGGTCCAAAATGAAGCAAGACAGACTTGGTCAAATGAAACAATTATATTATGAAAAAAAAAATATCTCCAACAAAGAGCTGTGTGAGACTTTCAGCATATCCCTCGAAACAGTACGCCGTGATTTGAAGCAGCTGGAGCAGGAAGGGATCGTTAAGCGCGTTTACGGCGGAGCCGTACTGCGCCCGGACAACGATTCCCCCGCTGACATGGAGCCCTGGAATGTCCGCTCTGTACAGAACCAGCGCGAAAAAGCTCAGATTGCAGTAGAAATGCTTCACCGGATTCCGGACAGCTGCACCATCGCACTGGATTCCGGCACCTCAATTTTCGAACTGGCGAAACTTCTGAATCAAAAAGAGGATCTTACGATCATCACCAACTCCATACACATTGCGCTGGAGATCAGTACCCGAACCAACCATACGCTTTATTTCATCGGAGGCGCCATGAAAAAGGATGAACTGATCACCACAGGTATGTTGTCTGTGGATTTTCTCAACTGCTTTTCCAGAATCGATCTGGCAATCGTCAGTACAGACGGATTCAACGTCAACGAAGGGCTGACCGATTTTAATATCGAGATGGGCATGTTGAAGCGCAGCATCTTTGAAAAAGCCAGTAAAATTCTGGTGGCAGCAGATTACAGTAAATTTTCCATCAACGCTCTGTATAAGACATGTTCTTCAGAAGCACTGGATCTTGTGATCACAGATTCAAAAGCGCCTGCAGAATCTATCGAGTACCTGAGAAGTGCCGGCGTGGATGTCGTCATCGCTTCCTCCGATGAAGAGACGGCCCCCTGATATCCCTGTGCATCCAGACTTTCCAATTCTTGCACACTTTGCCCCAGGCTGCACTTTTCACTTCTTTCGATGACTCAGATAAGGTATAATAATGGTGGTATATGAGCGCTTCTTTTTCTGCGCACATGATATCATGTACTTATTAATATGTCGTCCGAAAAAGCGGCGAATATCTGAAAGGAGCAGCAACTATTATGAATGTAAAATTGGGGATTTGTAACTTCTGCGTTCCGGGAACCGGAGTTTTTGCACCGCAGATCGTATCGGAAATGGGGCTGGATGGAATGTCTCTGGAGTTCGGCAGCTACGAGCACGGCTGGGCCCTGTCCCAGAAAAAGATTCAGGATTTATACCTGGACGCACAGCAGAAATATGGCATTGAATATGCCAATATCGGATGCAGTGACGGTGACAATGTACCATTCTTCACACCCGAGGGTGATCCCATGTACGACGCAGTCAATCACTGGGTAACAAAAGCTGTGGATGCCGCAGAATACATGAAAATACCGATGGTGTTCTTCTCCAACTTCAATGCCAGCCTGGCAGACACGGAGGAAAAACTGGAACTGACAGCAAAGAGGTACCGTTATCTCTGTGACTATGCCGCTGACAAGGGCATTGAAATATCATGTGAGAATCCTCTGAGTGTCGAGAAACAGCTTCAGCTGGTGGACATGGTTGACCGTGAAAACTTTTCCCTGTTCTACGACAGTGATAATTATACATACTTTACAGAATATAAACAGGTGGATGTGCTAAAAGGGATTTATCCGCATATGGGCAATCAGCTGCATGTGAAAGACAGTACAAAGGGCTGTATCGCAAACGCGGTGATCGGGACTGGCGTCGCAGATTTCTACGGCTCCATCGACTATCTGAAAGAGCAGAATTATGAAGGCTGGATCATCCTTGAGAACCTGTATGAACTTGCACCGATGCGCCATCTGAATCCGGATTATTTTGAACTGATGAAAGAGGATGTGCGTGTGCTGAAAGAAGCCACAAAATAGCTGACAGCCCCGATATTGCGCTGACCTGCAATACCGGGGTTTTGTATTCTGATGACAGAGAATCAAAAAAGAGGAATCCCATCTCCCGGGATTCCTCTTTTTTACTTATTTCACATATTCTGCAGCATTATCTTTGGTGATAAAGATCGTTTCAACCGGAACTTCCTTTTCTACAGTTTCGCCGTTAATTGCCTTGTACGCGTTCATGGTCGCAATGTATCCCATTTCAGTCGGCTGCTGCGCGATCGTAGCCTCCAGATCGCCTGCCGCAACCAGTTCAACTGCAGACTGGTTGCCATCGAATCCGATGATCGTGATATCTTCTGCAACACCCGCATCCTGGCATGCTGACAGTGCACCGATTGCCGTGTCATCATTCATGCACAGAACAGCATCAATTTCGTTGTTGAAACGGGTCAGCAGATCCTCCATTGCCGCCTTTGCAGTATCGGAAACGTTATTTCCCGACATCTCAGCAATCGGCTCGATTCCGAACTCAGCAAGCCCCTCTTTGTAACCCTGAGTTCTTGCATTGGATGTACTCTCGCCTTCCTGTCCGTAGATGATGACTACTTTGGCGTCTTTTCCGATTTTTTCTCCGATATACTGACCGCCCTTTTTAGCAGCGTCCACGTTACTGGTTCCTACGAAAGATGTTTTTCCCGGAAAATCCACGTCCTGATCGATAAAAAAGACAGGGATCTCGCCCGAAGCACTTTCCAGTGCACCGGATACCGCATCCGTATCACACGGTGCGACGATGATGGCATCTACATCCTGCGCCAGCTGATCACCGATCTGAGTAACCTGCTGAGCGATCTCACTCTCCGCATCCGGCCCGTTGACAGTGACTTCGATACCAAGCTCTTCAGCCGCTTTATCACATCCGGCCTTAACATTTCCCCAGTATTCACTGTTCAGTGTTTTCAGATTAACTGCGATGCTGATATCTTTCGCATCTGCTCCGCCGGCATCTTCTGCTGCATCATTTCCGCCTGCGTCTGCTTCGCCGCCTCCCGTGTCCTCTGCAGATGCATCCTCTGACGCACTGCCCGAAGCACTTTCCTCAGACTTCCCTCCGCACGCTGTCATCGACAGAACCAGTCCTGCAGTCAGCAACACTGCCAATAATCTTCTCTTCATCCTAAAATCCTCCCTTTTGTTTTTATGGTTTAATATTCTAATGTAACCGATTTGCCTGAGCGGTGTGATTCTGTTGCAGCCAGTGCAAGCTTAATCCCCATCATACCGTCATAAGCCGTCACCTGCGACGGTTTTCCTTCGAGTACGCAGTCGATAAATGTCTGCATCTCTATCTCGTAAGCATCTTTAAATCTTCCCAGACACCAGTTTGCCATGTCTACGGTGATCTCCTGATTTCCGATCATTGTGTACGGTGTGAGTTGATTCTGTCCGACAAATACACTCTTCTCAAGACCGATAACCTCTGTCCGTGTATCGTATACATCATTTGCATTTCTGCTGATCTCGATCATACCGAGGCCGCCGTCCTGGAATTTCAACAGCATCTGTCCGTCATCCACATCATTTAATTCTTTCAGGAACTCATGTTTCAGCACTGCACCCTGTGCATAGATCTCTGTGATCTCTCTTCCCATCAGCCATCGCGCAACGTCCAGGTCATGAATACCCATGTCCACGAAGAGGCCTCCGCTTTCCGGAACGTATGCAGGTGGCGGACCGTTGGGGTCCCTCTGGCAGTCATGAATGTAGATCGGCTTACCACATTTTCCACTCATAACAGCTTCTTTCGCCGCCATATGGCCGGGATCAAACCGCCGCATGAACCCTACCTGAAGGAATACACCCTGCTTTTCCACTTCCTTCATAATCACCTCTGATTCTTCTACCGTAAAGGTGATCGGTTTTTCTACAAATATCGGTTTTTTGGTTGCAATACAGTCCATCAGTACATCATAATGTGTCTTGGTAGGGGTCGCCACCACGATCGCATCCACATCATCACTGACTATCATCTCTTTATAATCCGCATAGCCCTCTACATCGAAATTATCGACGGCTCTTTTCAGTGCATCCGGAAAAGGATCTGATACCGCAGTAAGCGCTGCCCTCTGACTCTTTGTTACATTCATTGCGTGATGATATCCCAGTCTCCCCAGACCGATGACACCGATTCTCAGTTTTTTCATTTTTATGATCTCCTTTCTCAATCAACTGTTATTTGGCCGCCAGTCTTCTGGCCTTTGCCTCCATCTGGTTGCGGACAACATCTATCGTAACTGCAAGAATGATAACCGCTCCAATGACAATGTATTGAATATCATTTTTGGTTCCGAACAGGTTCAATCCATTTCGAATCGTGGCGATCAGGATTGCGCCCATCATAGTCCCCCAGATTGTACCTTTTCCGCCTGTAAATGACGCACCGCCAATAATGCAGGCTGCGATCGCATCCGTATCATATGTAGTGCCTGCCGTCGCATTTGCCGTTGTCACGCGGCCAACCAGGATGATTGCGGCGAGGCCGCACATAAACCCGGAGAGTGAATAGACAAATGTTAATACATTCTTTGACTTTATTCCGGACAGACGGGCCGCTTCTGCATTACCCCCAACACAGTAGATCTGGCGGCCCAGGGCTGTCCTGGTAAGAAAAACATGAAAGATAGCGTAAACAATAATTACCACGATAAAGCTGACCGGAAAGTCTCCAATCGTTGCAGACCCCAGGAACAGTGTCGAATCAACACCTTTGTTCATAAAACCAATTGGGGTTGAATCTGTAATCAGCAGCGCAAATCCAAGCAGTACATTTTTCATACCAAGTGTCGATACGAAAGGGTGCGGCAGGTTAAGTCTTGTCAGCAGTGTCCCGTTGACAAATCCCATGAGCGTGCAGATCAGCAGCGCCGCTCCCATCAGTACAAATGGATTTGTGATTCCAAATTTCTGCATCAGCACTCCGATAAAGCAGGCACCCAGTACCGTATTGGAACCAACGGATAAGTCGATACCGGCTGTGATAAGTACCACCAGCATACCCCCGGAAATCATGCAGTTGATACCGGCCTGCTTCAGAATATTCATAAGGTTGCTGCCCCTTAAAAATTTCCCCGGAAGCATAAATGCCAGGATGATTCCCAGTATGATCAGCGCCAGCAGTGGCGCGATCTTCATCAATGCACTTTTCATATTCTTTTTCATGACAGTGTACCTCCCCATGCAGCTTTCATAATTGATTCCTGATTAAAATGTTCGGTTGCCCTTTCGATCTCTCCGGTTATCCTGCCTTCACGCATGACAATTACACGGTCACTCATGGCAAGCACCTCGGGAAGCTCTGATGAAATCATAATGATACATTTTCCCTGTCTTACCAGCTCATTCATAACGTTGTAAACTTCAATCTTGGCACCGACATCGATCCCTCTTGTCGGCTCATCGAAGATAAAAATCTCCGAATCGCTGTTCAGCCATTTTCCAATGACCACCTTCTGCTGATTTCCTCCTGAGAGCTGAGCGACAACCTCCTCACTCGTCGGTGTCTTAATCTTCAGCTTTTCAATATTCTCCCGGCTGACCGTTTCTATCTTCTTAAAATCAAACAGACCATTTCTGCGGAACCGTTTCATACTTGACATGATCAGGTTCGTCTTTACACTCTGAGAGAGAACAAGCCCCTGCCCTTTTCTGTCCTCTGTCAGAAATGCAATTTTCTTTGCGATGGCTTCCGTAGGATTTTTAATCTGTACTTCCTCTCCTTCAACATAAACTTTGCCGCTGTCCAAAGGGTCTGCCCCGAAGATTGCACGCATTGTCTCTGTTCTGCCGGCACCTACCAGCCCGGCAAATCCCAGAATCTCGCCGTGGTATGCGGTAAAACTCACATCATGCAGCACCCCCTCCGCCATCAGATGTTCTGCCCGCAGCCCTTCTTTTCCCTTTACCCCCTGTTCTTTCGGATACAGGTTCTCAAGCGTCCTTCCAACCATCGCCTCTATCAATTTGTCATTGTCCATATTTTGAATGTCTTCTGTGATGATATGCTGGCCGTCGCGCATAACGGTCACCCGGTCACAGAGTTCAAAAAGTTCTTCCAGTTTATGTGATACAAACAGGATAGCGATTCCCTTTTCCTTCAGCCGGCGGACCGTTTTCATCAGCTGCCTGACTTCTCCCTCGCCGAGACTTGAGGTCGGCTCATCCATTATGATCAGCCGTGCATTGATGGCAACCGCCTTCGCGATCTCCACCATCTGCTGAAGTCCGATGCCCAGTTTTCCGCACTGAGTATGAACATCAATTTCCCCGTGTCCAAGAGATTCCAGCGCCTCCCTCGCTTCCTGATCCATTTTTTTATAATCCAGCAGTCCGTTCTTCTTTTTAATCGATCGGCCGATGAAAATATTGTCTGTAACTGACAGCAGTGAAACGATGTTCAGCTCCTGGTACACACATGCAACACCGAGATTCCTCGAATCAACCGGTGATCGGATGGCTCTTTTTTGCCCGCCTATGTGAATCTCGCCTTCTTCAGGGATATTGACCCCTGTCAGCACTTTGATCAAAGTCGATTTTCCGGCACCGTTTTCCCCGATCAGACCATGAATTTCTCCGGGACGTATGTTCAGGGACATATCCCTCAGTGCTACAACACCGGGAAAACGTTTTGTTATGTGCTTCAGGCTAACTACATATTCCTCCATTTTACCCTCCTTCTCTTGATCACGTTCATGTTTTTCTTTTTCGACCTGCCACCATAGTATTATTAATCATCAGAAATTACTATTGCTTTCTTGCATAAATTAATATTAATAACCATCTATTTTCACGATTTTATTAGGAATTTTTGTCCTGTATTTTAATATTATTTATCACATTCAATAATATTATTTTTCATTTTTATTAATATTTACCAAAAACACCTGCAGGTTTTTTATGGAATTTTACATCAAATTTCAGGCATTGTACTTTCCGTGCAAGAATCCTAAAAAAAGTTTAGTTTTTCGCTCATTTGCATTGAAAAATGCGCAGAAATACAATATTTCACCATGTTTTCAAAACATTAAAACCACGGTTCCTTTTATTTTCAGCAGGAATGCTAAAGTATAGAATTGAAATTAATATTAATATTATGTTTGGATTTGACATTCCGACACGGATTGATTATAGTAAGAAGGAAGATTAGGATATACAAACTTATGGATTAGATGAGGAGCTCTTTATGAAGGTAACAATGAAAGATATTGCAGAGAAGACGGGCGTTTCTATCAACACGGTTTCTCTTGCTCTTCGCAACATGTCTTCGGTCAGGAAAGAAACCAGAGAGTTAATATGGCAGACCGCACTGCAGATGGGATACCTGGAACAGAAAAATAAACCTGACCTTCACAATATAGGCCTGATTTCCACCGGAGAACGCCTGCAGGATTCTTATTTTTATATGAGCTTTTATCAGAATATCCTGTCCAGGGTTCACGACCGCGGATATAATATGATGGTCTTTAAGGGTGATGCGTGCGATACACAGCCGGATGCATTAAGAGATATTTTTGAGACAAATTCAATTTCCGGACTTATTGTTCTCGGTGATATGGAGGAACGGATCGTGGCCAAGATCGCTGCGACAAACCTGCCGCTGATCGCCACGGGGACACGCTACCATACTCTGAAAGTGCCAACTGTCATCGAAGACAATCTGGAAGGAGCTCACAAGGCAGTGCAGTATCTGCTCGAAAAAGGATACCGTGAAATTGGTTTCATTGGAAATCCGCTCCACAGCACAGGTTTCATGGAGCGCTATGAGGGATTTATGGGGGCTATGTTCCATTTTGGCGTCCTGCCCCGCCAGGAATGGATGGTAACTGACCTGGACAAAACTCATGTCTATGATCTGGCACGCCTGCGCAGCAAACTCAGCGAGATGAAAAACTATCCGGAAGCATTTATCTGCACCAACGACAACATGGCGGTGCTCGCTGCAAAAATATTTGCCGAACTTGGGCTTTCTGTTCCAAATGATATTGCTCTGGTAGGATTTGACAACAGCATCATCGGAAAAATGAGTACCCCGTCAATCACATCCATCGATGTTCAGTGTGCCCTGCAGGCGGAAACCTGTGTGCAGGTTCTGATCGATTATATCGAAAACGGTACGATGGACCCGTATCGCATGGTGCTGCCGGTTACAATCTCCTGTAAAGAATCCACATAACTTAAGACAGCTGCCGGAATACTTCCGGCAGCTGTCTTCACTTCTTACTGTGACAGATGTCCCGTCCCCTCCCCCTAGGCGATGTCTGCGCACTGCTGATATGCCTGACGCTTTCATAGATCAGACTGATCAAATCAGCCATTTCTTTCCACTGCGTTTCGTCCTGGCTGACATAGTAATAATTCTTTGTGCCCTCTTTTCTCATGGCTACAATTCCGGCCTCTTTTAATATCTGCAGATGATGAGAGACAGAAGGCCTTGTCAGATGAGTTTTCTCTGCGATTTCACCAACCCGGATTCCAGACAGATCACTGCCCAGGAGTACAAGCAGAATCAGTTGTCTTGTCTCATCACCAATAGCGGTAAAAGCGTGTCTGCAATCCTGAAAACCGCACACGATTTTTTGTAATCTTTTTTCACAATCCTTTTCCATCATCAACTCCTCACATGTATCTGACATTCAGTTTTTCACGCTGTGCGGAGCGCAAATACTTTACATCCGGATAACCAAGCACCAGCGTCGCCGCCGCTTTTTTCCCCCGGGGAACTCTCAGCGCTCTTTTTATCTTACGTGAAGCATTGACTGCAGATGTAAAGAATCCACTGAACAGTACCCCCAGTCCGTTCGCCTCCGCTACAAATTCCATGTTTTGTGCCGCGAGAATACCATTGGTTGTGTCCTTCGCCAAAACAACAATCACAAGAGGCGCATGAAAGAAGAAAAAGTGATCATCTATTTCAACGTTTTTCGCCATGGGGCTGAACAGATCAGCATAGGGCTTTATTCTTCGGAATAAACGGACAGCCATCTGTTCAATCCACCCTTTTTGTTTGTCCAGAACAACAAAAGAAACATCCTGCAGGTTCTTTGCCGTGTGGGTCAGTCTTCCCGCCTCCAGAATCTGATCCCGTACATGTTCTGGAATTCCTCTGTTCTGAAACTGCCTGACCGTTCTTCGAAATCGTATAACATTTAATACATCATCCGGGTCCAGACGAACCGTTTCTTTACGGGGGACCGGATTCATATCATAGCCGGAGATGGTTATCGCCTCTCTCGGACAGACAGCAGAACACTGCCCACACATGACACAGTTATCAGATATAATTTTAGCTTTTCCATCATCCAGTTTTATATTATGCGCAACACAAGTCTTTGCACAGAGACTACATCCAATACATGTCTCCCGGTTAATTTTTATCGTATGATCTGACATCGCGAACTCCTTTCGTTAATAATCTTTAACCATTATAACAAAAGAACCCCCGAATGCAACATTGGTAAAGAAACGCGTTACCATTGCCCAATCTGCACATTTTAATTTAATAAATTCTGCATGCTTTTTAAGCTGACCGCCAGCGTCGATGTATTATGGAGAAACGCAGATGCAGCAGGCTGTAAGATTCCTCCGATCCCCAACACGATCAGTCCCGCATTAAAGCCCACGATAAATCTGTAATTCCTGCCGATCCTCTTCATTAATCCGTCGCTGATGGCCTTTAACGTCATAATTCCAAACAGATCATCTGCCCCGATCGTAATATCCGCAATCTCCCGGGCGATCTCTGCGCCATCGCTGATTGCAATCCCGACATCCGCAGCGGAAAGTGCCGGTGAATCGTTGATCCCGTCTCCGATCATGATAACCTTTCTACCCTGTGCTTTCTCTTTTTCCACAAATTTCGCTTTATCCTCCGGAAGTACTTCCGAATAATACTCATCCACACCAATCCTGGATGCGATGGCACTAGCCGTGCGTTCACTGTCCCCCGTCATCATAACCACTTTGCTGATTCCCGCTTTTTTCAGAGAATTCACTACGGCTTCAGCCTCTTTTCTCAATGGATCAGCAATACAGATGACAGCAGCCAGACGGTTTTCAATCGCAAGATAAAGGTGAGAATATTCCGCGGGAAGTTCCTCAAACTTCTGTCTCTGTTCTTCTGTAATCACACATTTTTCATCCTCGAAGACAAAGTGATAGCTACCGATCACCGTCCGCTCTCCATCAATCATTGTTGAGATTCCATGGGCGACGATGTACTCCACTTTTGAGTGTTTTTCTTCGTGGTATAGCTTTTTCGCCTTTGCCGCCTGAACAACCGCCTTAGCCATGGAATGTGGAAAATGCTCCTCAAGACACGCTGCCGTGCGAAGCAATTCATCCGGTTCCAGATCACAGAACGAGACTACATCCACAACCGTCGGTTTTGCTTTCGTCAGCGTCCCCGTCTTGTCAAAAACGATCGTATCTGCCTGCGCAACTGCCTCCAGATATTTCCCGCCCTTAACTGTCACATTATACAAACTTGCTTCCCTGATCGCCGACAGTACGGAGATCGGCATCGCCAGTTTCAGTGCGCAGGAGAAATCCACCATAAGAACTGACAGTGCCTTTGTTATATTTCCGGTAACCAGATAGGTAGCCACTGTCCCGGCAAGTGTGTAGGGAACCAGACGGTCAGCCAGATGCTCCGCCTTACTCTCCAGCATCGATTTTAGTTTTTCTGATTCTTCAATCATCGTGACGATCTTTTCATATCTGCTGGAGCCCTCCGCCTCCTTCACGCAGACCGTGATCTCACCTTCTTCCACAACCGTTCCGGCGTAAACGTATTTATCGACAGTCTTTCTGACCGGCACGGACTCTCCGGTGAGCGATGCCTGATTCAGCATGGCATCACCCTCCGTGACAATGCCGTCAAACGGCACAACATTCCCCATCCGTATCCGAACCTGGTCCCCCGCTTTTATCTCGGAAGACGGCACCAGGACCTCCTGGTCCTGGCGCACCATCCAGACTTTTCCCACATTCAGCGACATCGTCCTTGCCAGATCATCCACCGACTTTTTATGAGTCCACTCTTCCAGAATCTCTCCGATTCCAAGCAGAAACATAATGGAACTTGCCGTATTGACATCGCCTCTCAGAATCGATACGCTGATTGCCGTGGCATCCAGAACCGGTACTTCAATTTTTCCTTTAGCCAGCGTCTGTAATCCTTTCCAGATGTATCTGACAGATTTGACAGCCGCCAATACCGCCTGAACGGGGTATGGGAGCAGCAGCTTGTTGCCCACCCGCAGTATGACCTTGTTCGTCAGTTTCTCCCAGTACTTCGCATTGAGCTCCCTGCCGGAATTTTCAATCAGTCCTTTCGGAACTTTTACGTCCCGATACTGAAATTTTTTAAGAGAATCCACAGTCTCATCTCTTCCGCCCACATAATGGATGACTGCATCCTGCGTGCGTTCATATACTTTCGCAAATGTGACGTATTTCAGGTTATGGAGATAATATAATAAGATATCTGCCTCTTCATATGTCATGTGCTTCTGCATCACATGAATGCGGATTCTGCCCTGCATCTCGTGTTTGATCTTAAACTTCATATTATCCTTCTTTCCAACAAAAAAGCCTGCCGCCGGCAGCCCTTTTTGTACGCTTCGGCGAAAAACACCTGTAGAAGTTTCTACAGGTGCCATGCGCTTTTTATTCGGTTACTGCTTCTTCTGCTGTTTCCGGACCTTCAGCATCTGTCTTGGCATCATCGATCTCTTCTTCCGTCATCCGGTCTTCATTCAGCTGTTTTGCCTCCGTATAGATATCTTCAGCATTTTCCTGAACCGTGGTAGCCGTCTTCATCACGCATTCTTTTGCTCTCAATACCGCTGCTGTACAATTTGTATAAACTTTTTTTGCGTCCTTGCTGGACAACAGTTTGATTCCCGCGGTTCCAAACAGCACACCCGCTGCAAAAATTCCGGTCTTTTTAAAATTAATACATTTAAAACAATCCAACATCTTATGTACCTCCGTTCTACTTATGTTTATAGCCTGTATAAATTGCCATAATGAGACAAATCACAATGCCCCACGCCCAGAATTTATGGTGTTTCATATTATCCGCCTCCTTATAACATTCATAATAGTATAACTTTCATTATAATCTTCTGCATACTGTTTTTCTACATTTTTTCACTTATCGATAAATTTTTTCGCTTAAGATGTTCTCCGAACCCCAACGGCGTACAGATTGTTCGGCGCACCACCGGTAAACCAAAATGGAATTGACATTCTCATTCTGAAATCTCTCATAATCTATAATTTATACGCAGAAGGCAACAACACAAACAAAATAAGAACCGGAACCAAAAACACCAACGTTCCCAATATAATGGCAACAATTCGATTTTTCGACCGCTCTGACAGAAAAAGCATCCCTGTCATTACCGCTTCCATCATTATCAATCTGATCACAATGTGCATGATAAAATAACTTCCCATTGTAAGAGCTTCCGGCAGCACAGAGTGCGGAATATAACTGGATACCGGAGCGTCAAATCCGGACAAACCAAACACACGGATGATTCTCACCATTTGGGGCAGGAACGTGATCCCGCTTACCACGGCGGACGTTATAAGCCCGATCGCAAACTTCCGCCGCCAGATCCCCCGTTTCCCGACAACTGACGTTTGAATCAGCTGCTCCACACCCGTACTGTACTCCAGTGCACCACAGGAAGAAAACAAAAGGATCAAAACACCAGCTGCGATTCCGTACAGCAGCAGCGTCCCCCTCACAGCTTCCGGACCAAACAGCAGATTCCAGGGCGTAACATAAAGATACTGCACAGCAGCCCCCTCCTCCTCCCTGGCGCGCAGAGAAGTGTACTGTTCATAGACCCGCTCAAAACTGTTCTGCCGTGCCGCATCCGCCTCCAGACGCTCGAGATAATAATCCAATTCTGTCTGGTTGATCTCCCCGTGATTATATTTTACAAGGTACTGCTCCCGCTCTGTCTCCAACGCTGCGAACCGCTCCTTTTCCGCTTCCAGATACGCATCCTTTTCTTCCGTCAGTTCCCCGCACAGCCGATCCGAGTACGACCGATAATAAAATTCACCGCTGTCGATAAAATAGTTGGCAGTTATGCCGTTGACCAGCTGAAAGCCGACCAAAAACAACATGACAAAAATTCCTTTGTTAATCCGAAAAAGCTTATCCATCTCATACGACAGCAGGCTTCGTTTTGGTCGGCGGCGGTTTCGTACCCGCCTGGCATAGTGCGCTGCCGCCTGCCCCAGCCGTATGGGGGTTGCCAAAACGATGCGGATATCTTTCGTATAACAGATAAATGCTGCTGCCGTTCCGAGCAGCATAAACAACAGCACGCTGACCACGCCACAGGCAAACCGGCTGACCGGAAGTGAAAACACATTGATATTTTCATATTCCATAAAATAGTACCGCACCTGATCCAGTGGATAAAGATTGATCATTTTCAGCACACCCAACCAGGAATAAGCTGGTATCTTCGTATGTGCAAGATACGCAATCCCGTAGATGGCAGTTCCGATCCCAATCGATAACACAGAATTTCGAACCACGGTACACACTGCGGCAAATAATATGCCGATCGTGACGGCTCCGACGATCTTAGCCAGGAAAAAAACCTGCAGGTACTGACCCACTGACAGTCGCTGCGCACTCGTAAAATACCCGACCACAGACTGTATCGCCCTGTCCGTATCCCCAAATCCAACGATATGGTCAATTAAGAGATAATTTGTCCCATAAAACAGCGCATAGATGGCAAATGTGATCATGCAGGCAGCCAAAATCTTCATAAAAAACAGTTCTGCATGCCCGCGCTTCATACACCGGAACAGCGCCCCGGCGCCGGATTCGTAATCAGCCGCAAAGACCTGCACGCCAACAACCATGACAATGAGCAGGCAGAAAACATCCGTAACCCGACTGTCTGTATAGAGCAGCACACCCTCATCGAAATCCGCTGCAACGGCGACATCTGTTAAGGTGTCATAGGCCTCCTGTGTCTGCTGCAAATTGCGGTAGAAATACGCCCCCTTTTGCGCAAACAGGCGGGATTTTTGCATTTTTTCCGTTCGCTTTGCTACATCGGTCAAAAATGTATCATAGCCTTCCAGCTGCCAAGCCTGCTGCCGCATATGCTCCAGCACACGTATCTCTGTGTAGTCCCGCTGAAAAAATTCCTCATCCAGTAACAGTGTCTTCCGCTCGATCTCGTGCTCGAAAAATGAAGAAGTCCTACCGTCGCCCGCATAAGCTTCATACACCTCAGAGAATTCCCGCACCGAATAACCATCCTCGTCCGGCGTTTCGATCCGATAAAGAAGCTGCAGGGCATTGATGAGGAAACCAAGACCGACAAAGAGAAGCAGTGTTCGCTTATGAAATACTTTTTTCAGTTCATAAAAGATGATCTTATGCATATCACGCTCCAAAGTAATAGAGGTAGACCTCTTCCAGCGAATGCATGGGTTTCTTCGCCAGAGCGGCCGTTTCGCGCATCAGGCCGGAAGGGCTTCCAGCTTTCAGAAGCTGCCCTTCCTTCAACAGAAGGATCTCATCCGCAATCGATTCCAGATCCGATACAATATGGGTTGCGATTACAACGATTCTCCCTCTCGCAATCAGCTCGATTAACGTGCGAATCTGACAGCGCTGCTTGGGATCCAATCCCACCGTGGGTTCATCCATAATCAGCAGTTCCGGCGAGCCCACCAGAGCCTGAGCGATCAAAAGCCGCTGCTTCATCCCTCCGGACAGCATGCGGATCTTAAACCGGCTGACCTCCTCCAGTTCCACTTCCCTTAAAATATCTGCGATGGCTGCTTTTGCAGCATCTGCGGGCACCTCCCGCAGCAGCGCCACATACTGCATGAAATCCATGACCGTAAAATCCGGATATAACGCCTGCTGCTGCGGAACATAACCCAGAATTTTCCGGTATTCTTTGCCAAGCTTATTGATTTCAAGCCCATTCCACAGGACATCTCCTGATGATGGTCTGAGATTCGTTGTAACAATATTCATCAAAGTGCTTTTACCGGAACCGTTCGGTCCCAAAAGTCCATAAATTCCCTCTTCCAGAGAAAAACTGACTTTTTTTAACGCATGTACTTTTTGATACCGCTTATCGAGCTCCACCGCCTCAAGTTTCATACCCATCTCCCTTTTAAACCCTGAGTTTAACCACCTTGTCAAGATTCCCCGCAAAATAGTCTTCCCGCCGTATTTTATATACGCCGTACCCCGTATCTGTATAGATCTTTCCGATGAAAAATTCTTCCGTCACGTTGATAATCCGGAAGGAAATATTGCGCACATCCTCGAACAGTTCCCGACTGTCCCCAGTCTTTAAGTCATGCTCCAGTATGTTCGCCGTCGTCTCATCTATATACTCGCAATACAAAATCTTCGACTCATCATAAATGCCGAGTGCTAAGCTGCCCGTCTCCCAGGCAAGCGTACCACCGTGTTCAATGTTGAAAAGAGGGGTTTTTTCATTCTTCGCCAGATCCCACAGGAAATATTCGCCGCTCTCATGATCCCAATCCGGTTCACTGACCAGATAAGATTGTTCGTAGCTTCCCAACACTATATATTTGGAAAGTGTCTCGACCAGATACCCCTCCTCATCAAATGTCATGGTCAATGGCGTTTCTTCCAGAAGTGTTTCACTCGAATCCTTGATATTGTACTTGATATACTCATCTTTCTGATCGCTGTGAGCCGGATACCATTTGCCCTGATACTCCAGATAGCGCTCCATCGAATCCTCCGTATGGATTTCTCCGCGGAACATTCCGGAAGCATACGCTTCTTCAAATTCCTTTTCCGATAACTGCTCAATTTCCGATACTGTTTTCTTAAAAAACAAGGCGTCCTCCGAGATTCCTTGGAGTTCATACACGGTCGAGTCCGTGGTCTTTTCATTGACCTCCGACACCGCTCCATCCACCATATCGATCAGCAGATACTGTATGCAGTTTTGCGTCTGTGAGGAATCCCCTTCTCCCTCGATCCATGTATAATCTGCCCCGACAACCGCCCGACCGGCGCTGTAATAAATATCCCCAAGCGATGAAAGATACCAGGAACCGCTTTTCCAGTCCCCAATGTCGAGTCTGGCGATCACTTTCTGATTTTTTCCGGTGACATCCATGCGGATCAGTTCGTATGTGTTTTTATCATCATTTCGCTTAAACAAACAGATGCCGTCCTGATAATATGCGATGCCATGTACCGCCGTCCAGTCACGGTACCATGCCGTACATTTCTCGTTTAAATGCAGACAATTTGCCTTGTCACACAACGCATACGACTCTTCTGCCCCAAGATCATAGTATCGGATGACATTGTCCCTGGCATACAGCATCCCATAATCATTGACCGAATAGGATTCTCCCCATCCATCTGCGCCGTAGACAACCGCATCTTCGTTTGTTTGTGAAAGCTTTATTTCTGCAGGCATGCTGCGTGTTCTGACGCCAAAGAACAGAAAGGCCGCCAGAGCAGCCAGAATGATAAGGGGAAGTATGTATTTTCTTTTCATAATAATCACCATTTTAAAACTCAATATCGCTACCCGGCTATAAGCACTGGGTAGCGATCATCATTTTATGCACTTGTAGCAATACTTGTACTTCCGCCATTGCAGGAAAATGCATGTGTTCCGGAAACAGCAGAAATATTATACAAATACGTTTGTGCTTTAGAATAGCTGCCACTTGCACCTGTCTTTGAACCACTACCACCAAGAGTATTGCCACCGCCTCCACTCAAAGCGACTTGTGCTCTAGCGGTTAGGCTCTTTGTATATCCATTTACTCTCGCTTTATCTGTAGCCGTCCCACCATAATAATATGATACGCTAAAAGATGTACTTACAATTGCATTTTTTCCAGCTCTAGACGTGTGTGCTGAAACACTATATCTGTTTTTTCCGTTATCTGTTACAGTTTTACTGAGATCTGATCTTGGCTGAACAGCACCTGCTTGTGCATTATTTCCCTCTGCAAAAACTGCCACAGGTGTAATCATTGTGATAATCATACAGAATGTGACAAATAAATTTCTAAAACGTTTCATAAGCTTCTCCTTTCATACCTGTAATAACCAGTGTTCTTTGTGACATGATTTTAGCCTTTGACTTCCGCCCACCTTCACTTAATTCTCATTGGAACCTCCCCCCCTTCATTGTTTGCTTAACGTTTCCACCTGCAAATATTAATATCGAACAAATAATTCATTTCCTTCACATACAATAACATAATTTTTCAGTATTTTTCCATTTTGTCCGTTATCTTTTATTTATTGACTTATTATTCACTCATCAAAAGCATAAAATATTATTTAATGAAAAATCCTTCTGCAAAAGCGCATATCCGATCTCCGCCAGCCCGGTCATAAGCCCTGGATTCAGATAAATGTTCTATTTCTCTGAACAGCATTCACTGTACCCTGTCCATAGCTTCCATCCGCGCCGCCCGTTTGTGTTATATAACGTCTCGTCGTACTATTATAATTAAGCATCATAACCTGAATTGCCTTGGCATATCTTGACGTATAGGAAGACGAGCTCAGCATCGGAAATCCCGACATCTCTGCGGCAGATACAGGAATCACGTTTCCTATTACAAGTATGCTAATCAATAAAAACGCTCCTATTTTTTTCTTCATTTGCTTCATACTTCTCCTCCTTGCCTTATACACTGATTGTGATGAGCTGTCACAGACAACGAAAATCTCAATCATTACTTTCATTGTTTGTACACACCCTATCATATAAATATCATCCTTTTTCATTTTGTCTTTTTTCTTTGTTTTTATATCTTTTATCCTTTCAGCAGAGACACATTACGTCAGGCAGAGAATGAATATCTTTACACAGAAGTGCATATCCAATCCCTGAGAGGCCCGTCATAAAACCCGGATTAAGATAATCTTCAAGTGACAAACAGAATATATTGCATGTACTGTAATACTTTTCCTGTCTCCCAACGGACGCATACCTCAGAATTTCCTGAATCCCCATATTCCCATGGCACAGGCACTCAGATGCTTTATAAGTTTCCTGTGTTTTTTTTAGAGCCTGAGGCAATAATAGTTGTTCCGCAGACAAGTCCATGATTTTTCTGATCGTAAGCCGCGCCGCCAGAATCCCGGGAGCTCCATGGCACCACGCCGATGTGTCCTGTGTTCCCTCCTTATTGTTGCGCAGATCCTTCCAGTTTCCCGACTCTTCATCATACAGCAAATTTTCATACTTGATTGCATTTACCACGACCTGATGATAGCGCTTATTCTTCGTCATCTTCCACAGTCTGGCGAATGCCAATGCAATGCCGCAGCAGCCATGAGCCATCCCAGCCAACGGATATGCCTGTCCTTCCGTCAGCCAGCCAATTCCCTCATCTGTCAAAACAGCTGTTTCGATCAGAAGTTCCGCCGCTTGCATTGCGGCATCCAGATATCTGTTTTTCCCCGTCTGCTCATATAATGAAATCAACGCCAACATAACTCCGGCTTTTCCATCCAGCAGATCATTCTCTTTTACATTCTCCAGATGTCTGCATACGATCCTTCCATGCCTGTCTGCATATTCCAGATACCTCTCATCCTTTTTAATACGGTATAAAAGGAGATATGTATACACAAAAGATGCCTCCCCGGTAAACAACCCCCACCGATGCCGCTGCCTCCTCTTCTTTTCATCTGACCATTCATCCGTATAGCAAAACAGCTTTTTCGTCAGCTGCTTACATGCCTCCTGATATTTTTCACAAGGGTATTGACGATTTACAGCAGTCATAAATACCGCAATCCCGCAAATCCCACGATACAGGTACATATCCACCGGTTCCAGATATACCCGCCCTTCCCGTCCATATCCAATGCCAAACCAGGTGCCGTTTTCTCCCTCTTCATACCGGTTCTCCAACAGATGATCTGCGATTGCACAGGGCGTTGCCAATTCAGGCAGATTTAATCTCTTTTGCGGCTGCGCTGTGCCATCCCCGGGATTTTTGATTGCCGGTAAAAACGAAGTCAATATTACTTTCCGCTGCAGTGCAAGGTCTCTTTCAGATAAATGTTCTATTTTACTGAACAGCATTTCCTGTACGGAGTCTGTAAAATAACCTGAAATTTTCTCCCCGTTTCCCATGTATAAGATATTTCCCTGTACATAAAAAACAGGGATACACATTTGGTAAATGCTTTCCATCTCATATTCTAAAATCCGGTATCGATGTTTTTCCTGACAGGAAAGATTTTGGTTCATACGCAGCAGCACCAGATAACGATGTTCCTTTTTCTGCATCAGCTCCGGAAAATTAGAGATATTCTGGTACATGACATATTCCTGTGTATGACGAAACAGATATCTGCTTTTTTGTTCAGCGACAGGATTGACAAGATTTTTAAATTCTTCCCGTCTCTCCATAATCGTCCTGTACGCCTCCGTAAACCCGGACAAAACCGATGAAATATACTGCCAATAATCAACGGTGTATCCATTTTGCACCGGCAGAATATTTTTTGCAGACATCGCAGGATAATCGTACGCAACCTGCATATCTGACCGATGCCGATTTATGATCCGGGGCATTTTAAACGGAAATTTTTGTTCTTTTTGCTCTCCAAAAAGCCCGGCATTTACCGGTCGGTCCCATGCGTGATCCGGCAGTATCCCCGCATTCATAACCGTATCCCACAAGACCGAAGATTGACCTGAAGATCCCTTTAATGTCTTGCGATTAGGAAAAACCTCCAGGTCAATCAAGACCGGATATTCACCGTGAACCACCATGTTCTCATAGTGCAGATCAGAGATATGCAGCACATACGCCAGACACAGCTGCATTCCCATTCTCCGATAGAACCGCTCAACTTCTTCCTCCTGCTGACAGCTTTGAAACGTGACTTCTGCCTCCCATCCGTAATCTGCGCAATCGATCAGAGCCCGGTGATAATGCTTTAGCCCGCAGCTTACGCAAAGCCAACGATTGATCCATTCAAAGTTCACTGCTGACTTCAAGCTTCGCGGTTTATGATAAATCGTATACCCATTATCAAATCTAAGCTTTGCAACCGTCTGTCCCGGACAATGTTCATCCGACATTCCCAGCTGCATATCCACAACACTTTGAAATTCATGATCCCTGCATAATGTGTGAACAATCTCCCGATGATCCTTTTCCAAATGGCGCAAAATCTTATCGATGTATATGGCCACTTTTTCTGTTTTCTCAAACATTACCGGCAGAATAGTTGGATACCGTTTTAAAAAAGCGGCCTGATATTCACTGCTTTTCAAATATCGTTCCAGATAATATTGATACTCCTCCTGCTCATCAGAGCCTTTCAGCTTTTTCTGGTTTTTGACATTATGCATATCCTGTATCAGACACCGCAGATAAATCCACTGCAAATGCCGGATTAACTTATCCGATAACTGACCAATGATGTGTTCACTCAGCCCCCGGGATTCACACATGTCCGATATAGACTTTTGAGCGTGCTCAAAAAAATTTTGATAAACAGGTAAATACAGCGGTAAATCATCGGATATTGGGCATGGCTTATCTCTGTCCATAGTCATCCTGAACTCACCGTGATCCCGCTCCTTCATTTCCAGCAGGCGATGCAGCATGTCTGCAAGACAGGTATCCTGGCATATTGTTTCACACAATTCTCCGCTAAGAATTTTTTTTAAATATTCATTTTCATTGATTGTTTTTTGTATAGTCTCAAATGTCATGTACTGATTCCCCTCAAAAAATAACGGACAGAATTTTTCGTTCTGTCCGTCGCATTATATATGTCAGCAACAAAGAACACTTAAGAAGTTTCCTTGCTTGGTCCATAATAGTTCTATATCACCATCATAGTGTCCACTTATATTTTCTATGTTCTTAAACTCCAATAATATATCTCCTACACACTTGTCAAATTCCATTATCATCGCTTTATCTTCCATTTTTTTCCTCTTCAATTAACATATTTTTAAAAATAGTAACCGTAACCTCAAACCTTTCTCCACTATTCTGAATTTTCATTTCACCCCCATATCGTTCCACAATCTGCATGACACTCTCAAGTCCAATCCCATGTATCTGCCGCTCACTTTTTGTCGTCTGATATTTGCCATCAATAATTCGGCGTTTTCCATAATATGAATTCGAAATCCGCAGAATAAAAATCTGGTTGACTGTGCGCATTTTGATATGAATCAAGCGCTTATCTCTCTCCATATTCTGCACTGCTTCTATTGCATTATCAAGAAGATTACCCAGCAGAATGCACATATCGTTCTGTTCCATTGGACAAAAATACACATCCATTTCCATGACAAATTCAATCCCTGACTGTTTCGCTGCATTCCTTTTATAGTCCAACATAAAATCAATGAATGGAATTCCTGTATAGGTGCAAACACTTTTCTGTTTTATCTGTTGATTAATGTCCCTTAGGTAAGTGAGCGCATCCTCAATATTTCCACTCTCCAGATACTCTGTCAATAAAATATTTTGCTGAACTGAATCATGAATCTGCCTTCTTTTTTCTCCATATAATTCATGGATGAGCCGATACTGTTTGCTGACCTGCTGATAATTCGCTGTCATCATAATATTGTTATATCTCGCATTCGCATAAGCTGATATCATCCACATCAGCATCCCTACGCTGCCAAGAAATACCATAAAAAAAGTAACAAACACCATATCATCACTGGATGGTATATTCCCCGATCGTTCAGCGTCAAACATCAGCAAATTGTAAAGCGCCGCTTCTGCCACCAGCGCAGCAACTGCAAAGCCATAATGTCTTTTATGTCGGAATTCAACAAATGCTTTCCCTTTCCTCCAGCGATACAACGCCACAGACATCACAATCGTTCCTATTGTCGTTCCAATATGAATCCAATGCCATGGTTGCGTTTTTGCATTGTAATCAAAAAAAGTTATCTGTTCTGCCATGCAGCAACACTGAATAGCAAAGGCTTGTATTATCATTAAGCTCTGCCAGTAAAAAACACTCTGCACAAACGCCTGCAAAAGTCCAATGTCAAAAAAAATAAAAATTATCACAAAATAATATGCTTCTGTAATTGCATATTCTATATCTGCATATTTTCCAAAAAACGTATTCCCAATCTCTATCGTGAGCCAGAACCCCACCAACACGCCAAACATCACTTTCGCCGCCCAATGACTCCATCGCATCTTACAGGGTTGGAATCCCAACTGAATTCCACAGCAGGTAGTAACGATGATCTCAAGAATCCTTAACATCTGGCCGCCACTGATCATGATCTGCTCCAATAACTGCTGATTGCCTGTTTGATTCCACGATACTGCGGAATACTGACCGGCAGCTTTTCTCCGCCGCGCATCACCACAAGCCGGTCTTTTAATTCCATCACATGATGCAGATTTACAACATTACTTTTATCAATGTAGACGAATTCGTCTGCATTCAGCTTCTGATATGCCTTATTCAGTGTAATCCGCTCACGGAAAACTTCATTGCCCGTGTGGAAATATGTATACTTTCCTTCAACATGAAGATAATAAATTTCTTCATAATCGATCTTCTGAACCTTCGAGTACAATTCAATGATATACTGCCTCTGAACTTTTTTCTCCAGTTCCCCCACGATCTTTTCCAATACCAGCGGAAGCTTATCTTCCACGCAGTCTTTTAAAACATATCGGTAAGCATTGTACTCATACCCTTCCACGCTGTACTCCACATGGGAGGTTATAAACACCAGATAAGGCTGCAGGTATCGCAAACGTATCTGCCGTGCCAGTTCCAGACCATTGACTCCGGGCATTTCGATATCAATTAGCAGGATATCAAAATAAGCGTGTTCTTCCAAATCCCAGAGCAAATTCCCCGAAGCTGCATAGGTCTTTATCTCGTATACCACCTTCCTCTCTCTTAAACAGGTTTTCACAATAGACTCCACAATCTTTAAAAACAACTCATTATCATCCGTTATCGCAACCCTGATCATTGCCATCCCTCTTTCTTTTATATTTTATCATCAATTCATATTTATCCAAAAACTGACCGTTTTCTTTGAGTTATTGACCGTATATGCAATATGAATATGTATTAATTTAAAAGAATACGCTGCATTTTATCCATTCATTACATTATATAACAAGTTATTCCAACAAAAATACCCTTTCCCCAGCAGAAGCCTGCATTAAGCAAACTTCTGCCCGGAAAGGGCATCCCCTGCAAATTATCAATTAATCTTCCGCATCCTGATAAGCCATCCGGCTGTACTCATATACACCCTGCGTAAACGCTTCCGGAATCCCCCGGGTCGCCGTACACACGTGATAGTCAATATATTTTGCCGCCCAGTCTCTGCCAAGCCGGCGGTACTCCTCGTCGTCGAGTCCCTGCGGCACCTCGATTCCCTGTTTACCAAAGATCAGAGGTTCCTCTTTATAGGTCTCAACCAGCCAGTCAAAATCATTGATGCTCTGCGGACACCAGATATCCACATCCGCCTCCAGAATGGCGGGCACCAGTTTCTCCATTTTTCCGCAGCTGTGCAGTTCGAACAGCAGACCGCGCTTGTGAGCCGATTCCACCATGCGCTTCAGATAAGGAGCAATCATCTCCATACAGGTATCCAGCGAGAAGAACGGACCGTTCTGTGTTCCCCAGTCATCGTGAACCAGCACACAGTCGATCTCACAGTGCTTTACCATGCGTTCAATATACGCATCATACAGATTACACAGGGCGTCAAACAGCCGGTGTACTCCGCCTTTTTGCTCCTCATCGATCAGAGCAACGGCTGCACCCTCCACATCCATCAGGGACATCAGTCTCTCCCAGAATCCCGACAGGATCCCCAGCTGGTTCATCTTCGGCGTATTCAGAAACTCCTTATTTTTTTCTCCGCATTCTGCAAAGTCCATATCGTCCAGATTCGGCAGAGACACATAACCATCCCAGCAGGAGGCATCCAGAACCCTGGGATGTCCCGGCTTGACCGTGGCCCCGCCCACATGCGGCACAAATACCCATTCCAGCCCGAACCAACTGCTCGTCATGGTATTGGAAGTATACGGGTAATCCCCTTCCCCGTCACATATGATATGCGTCACAACATTGTCGGGATGAATTCTGGGCCTGAACACATTGATATCACAGAACCCCCATCCTCCTCTGGGAATCCAGCAGGGCTTTTTGCCCGCTGCCGCAAGTCTCCAGTTTTCTTTTGGAGTTATGGGTGTGTTATAGACCGGTTCCGGCGGAACATCTCCTCCGAACAGCGGTTTAAAAATAGCCATGGCTCCACATTTCCTGTAGTCAATAATCTCCAGTTCACTGCTATCAAATTTTTTTCTGCCCATATACTGCACATCCTTTCTGACCTCTGCATCATCCTGTTGTCTCTATTATAGCATTCTGGCCCGCCATGATTAACTCACGGAATATTGACATTTATAAATGTTTTTGCTACATTTTGTAGTAACAGTAAAAGGAGGCAGGTTATGGAACTCACTGCAAGTCTTATATATGAAACACTGTCAGCAACACTCTGCATGGAACGTCCGGACAGGTCTTTTCAGGACATTCCCCTGAAAGGATTTCTGTTTTATCCATCCGCTGCCGAGCTCAGCATGCAATACCTGCAGATCATCTCCTACCCCACATTTGTAAATTTGAAGGACCGCAGCGGTTATACATGGATATGCCTGAAGAATCCGGAGGAGAAACCACTCTTTCACAAAGATTTCGATGTCATTTATGTCAATGAAAAGATCTCCGTTTTTGAACTGGCCAATCAGCTTCAGCAGTTCCGGACACAGTTTGACCGTTTCAACAGCCTGCTGCTGAGGGTGCAATCCGGTCTGCAGTACGCCAAAGAACTGTTTGATACTGCTTCACGGCTGACGAATATGGAAATGGCCCTGATCGACGCCGATTATCATTATCTGGTCACGACGAAAGACTTCTACAAAGTGTCAAATTTCCCGCAGACCTCAAGTATGACCTGGGAACAGGTCACCGAATACAATCAGGAGAAAGAATTCAAAGAAGCGTTCTCACTCCACGGCGTTCAAAACTATTCGTCAGGCAATCCCGATCAGCTTCTGTACTATATCAACATCTTTTTAAACCGTAGATATTGCGCCAGGCTGGTGGCTAAATTTAAAAAGCTCACATTTTTCGACGGAAAACTCTCCGTGATTGAAGCGCTTGGCGACTCCATAACACATGCTTTCTCCGTTGAAAGCAGCTCCTCTCCCTATTCCGACAGCAGGCACAGTCTGTACCGTATCGTGAATCATATCATACAGGGAACTGTTGAGGACATGCACAGATACACTGCTGTACTCTCCTCGTATGGCTGGGAAAAGGAGCATCGTTATCAGGTGATCAAGTTTAAATTTCTGGAAGAGGATCATTTTACGATCTCTTTTGATTTTATTCGCATGCAGGTTGAGGCTCTGCTTAAAAACAGCTGTTTTATCAGTAATGCGGCGGGCATTTTCTGTGTACGGAATTTGTCACTGCCGGGAAGTGAAGAACCGCTTCCAGACAACTTCAAAGTGTTCCTGCGGGATACGTTATGCAAGATAGGCATCAGCAACCCTTTTACGCACATTTACGACATACAAACGTTCTGCAGTGAAGCAGATACGGCACTCTCCATCGGCGATAAGAGGGCGCCGTCATTTTGGTATTACTATTTCTCTGATTTTATATACGATTATCTGAAGTCCCAGTGTGTGTCCCAATATCCTGCATCTGAGCTCTGCCATCCGGCAATCCGTATCTTAAAGCAATATGATACCCTTCATCCGCACAGCTGCCTGATTCTGACGCTTAAAGCCCTGATCGAGCACAAATTTAATACTTCCCATACAGCAGAAGCACTGTTCATCCACCGGACGACGTGTATTTACCGCCTTAATAAGATCATCGAACTGACGGGAATTGATTTTCAAAATATGAAACAACTGACTCATCTGATGATTTCATTTATGATTGACGAATCACTGCACGCCTAGGTTATCTATGCCTTTTCCCGGATGCTCTTAAAATAACGCGGCGAATATCCCATCACTTTCTTGAACAGACGCGAATAGTAGTTGGAATCAAAGATCCCGACTCTGGCAGCCGCGTCTGTAATGGACAGCTGCTCCATCTCCAGATACTCCAGCGACTTGACGATCCGCATACGATTCAGATATTCGATCGGTGTCAAACCTGTCACATCTTTAAAAATTGCCCGAAAATAGCTGGGGCTCAGAAATGAATTTCCGGAGATCTCTTCAAAATCTATTTTTTCATCCAGATGTTCTTCTATATAGGCAAGTGCATCATAGATCATCGCCTTTTTCTGAGTGGAGTATCTGCTGATCCGCTGATTTTTCTGCACCTGTACCCGCTGAAACAGGATCAGGATCAACTGCAGATACGCCGCTTTTGCATACCCTGAATTGAGTCCATTTTTTTCCTGCTCATCAATCATCACCCACAGCAGCCGCTCTACCTCTTCCATCTCCTTGCTCTCCAGATGGATGATCCCCTGTGTGTTCAGATATGACTGCCGCACCTCCTGGCTGATCTCCTGCTCATCCAGCGAGACATACCGTAGCAGCTCATCCCAGTGCCGTTTTGTATCCTCCTCCATATGACTGGCAGATCTGTGCCTGGAAGCCCCTGATATCACCTCGTTGCAGTCATCTCCCAGCCCCTCGGCAATAAAATTGCAGTTTATGATATGAACCGATGCCTGAATCTCATAACTGTGTTCCTGATGCGGCTCTATTAAAAAAACATCCCCCGGCACCAGAGGCGCCTTGACACCTTTATAGCTGTGGATGCAGGATCCCTTTGTTACCAGCGCAAATTCATAATATGAATGCCGATGCGGCTTCACAGATATATTGTCTTCCCATGGCAGCACTGTTATGGCGGAAGTATCACGCACAGGAAATTCCAGATAGCCATCCTGAAACCCGAGTCCCCAGAAACAATCCTGATGACAGTGCCTGGCAACATAAACCTTTCTTTCGTCCCAACCCCGCATAAAAAAAATCCTCCACATCGATATCCCGTTAACTGTTTTTATTATAACATCAAATACGGAAGATTCTATGTAATTCCTGTTCTGTTTCAGAATTTTGTCAGCCTGCAAGACAGGCACTAATATACTAGAGGCGCCAATACAAACCGGTAAAACAAATACGCCAGTTTTATCCAAATATTTTCTGATATTCATCCAGCCACGCCAGATGGTTGTCAACCAGCTTTTCCGTCACCGTCGTAATGGGACCGGCAGAAGATGCTACGATCAGGCGCTCATTCCTGACCTCTTCCAGCGCTCTGACTTTGCGGCGGATTTCCTCTTCTGATGCCAGTTCCAGATCTGCCCACTCCAGATTGCCGATCAGCGTCAGCTGTCCTTCTGTGATCTCAAATGCTTCTTTCATTGATACATTTCCCTGTGGTTTTGGTTCCACCGGCTCCGTCGCGTCATATCCGATCCTTCGCATGACCTCGACAGCATGGCGTACTTTGCCATGGCAATGGCATCCCACCGCATATCCATACTCTTTAATTTTTTTCACGACCCTGGAATCATATGGTTCCACCAGCTGGTCAAATGCTTCAGGGTTCATCATCGGAGGCGTGCACTGCTCAGAGCCTCCCATCCAGAACACAATCTGATCAGGCAGTTTCGGTGCAACTGCATCTACCATTTTTATCTGTCTGCGGGTGATCTCTTCCAGTGCATCCATCATCAGATCCCGCTCTGTCAGTGACAGCTCCAGGAATGTTTCAAACGTCATACACCGCGAAATTGTCACGATCGGTGAAGGCACGAAAAACTGATAGATCACTCGTTCATCAAGACGTTCCACGGTATCTCGCACCTCCCGGGCAGCATGTGCAACCGTTTCATCATTAATCTCAAACGGCGTATCCAGAAGTTCTTCCATCTGTTCCACCTCTGTGACCGGAACTTCCATGATCCACTGGGTACACTGGTTTCGAAATACGGAATCACGGAATTTCAGTACACCCTTTTTTGTGTGCAGCTCTCCGAAGATGTCTTTTGTATTATGATCCACATCTTTCGTCACAGTCTTAATTCTGTCCGTGCTTGACATCATAAAACGATTAAACAGAAAAGACTGATCCTGACAAAGTATGTAGGCATCGCTCTCCCTGACAGCCTGAATCAGCCTGCGGTATCCGGAATCATTCATCCAGCCCGCTTTGAATTCATCTTTTCCCCTGGGTTCCCACCAGTACTCGAACCCCTCCCGCATCAGCAGTGGAACCCTGTCCGTTTTTTCTCCCCGCATTGCCGCAATGAAACTTTTTCTCGTTAACATTCTTTTCCTCCAACTTCATTTTTCCCATGTTTTCTCTGTTATTTATTAGCCTTACGTGTTATAATATATCTATAATATTACGCTATTTTTACCTTTATTTCATTATTCAGAATCCAGATATAACATAAGAAAATACAGATTCAGGAGTGCTGTTATGAAACCTTTTGGCGAAGCCGGAATCCTGCTGAAAGATTCCGAATACTATATTAATTTCCCCTCTGATTTTGCTAAGGAAAATCTGTTTTATACCGAGCAGGGAGGGCATTATCATTTAAACAGGCATTACGTTACCTCTCGTCCTCTCTCTAACTTCCGCTATTTCTCTTTTCAATATGTGGTACACGGTGAAATGCTGATCATTATCGATGGGAAAGAATATCTGCTGCACGATCATGAGATCGGAGTCATCGACACCTCCAAGGCTCATCTGTATGCAGCATGCAAGGATACAGAATTGCTGTTTGTACGTTTTCGCGGCAATCGTTCTCCGGAGCTTGTCTCCCGTATTCACGAGTATCAGCACGCATATACGCCACCCCATATCAACCGCACACACCGCGCACTGATGGACATTGCAGAAGGATTCATTCAGCAGACACCGCTCTATGAGGAAATCATTTCCAGCCATATTCATACGATTTTGAGTGACCTGCTCACATTGCAGCACGGTTCAGAAGCCGGCAGGGAATCTGTGATTGATCAATCCATTCATTACATCGAGGCGAACTACTATCTGCCTTTGACCGTACAGGAGCTTGCCGGTATGGCCTGCCTGAACGCCAGTTATTTTTCAGAAAAGTTCAAAAGCCAGACAGGGATCACACCTAAGCAGTATCTGATCCAGACACGGCTGAACGCTGCAAAAATACTTCTCAGAGATACAGACTGGAGTATCCGGGAAATCGCTGACAAAACGGGGTTTCAGAGTGATGCTTATTTCTCAAACTATTTTCATAATCAGTTTCACAAAACACCTACCGAATACCGCAATCTTAAGATTCGCGGTATTTAAGATAAAGACAGTAAACGCAGATCCACTGCCAACAGATCTGCGTTTTTCTCCCGATTTTTATATACACCTGAGCAACCGTTCCATTTCACATACCCCTTTCTGCTGCGACTTAATGATCGCTCGTAGGATGGGCACAAGTTCCGGACAGATGTCGAACTGCAGTGCATTTTGAGACATACTGATCGCTCCTTTATGATGCGGAATCATTTCACGTATAAAATCGGCGTTAATATTATTGGTCGAGCAGGCATCCTGCATATGTGTGAACATGGTCTGCGTAATTTGCTGATAACTCTTGTGATAACGGCACAAGTCCTGCTGTGAATTCCTAAGCTCAGCACAACGGTCCAGAATACTGAGCATATTCTGAATACTCATGGTCTGTTCTTCTATGATACCAATGGCGATATCCTGTAATGGTATACAGGTTGTGTACTGCAGAATATTATAAGACATTTCAATGGCAGCCCTGTGGTGCGGAATCATCTGGACGATGAAGTTGTGTGAGAGACTGTCAGTGAGCTGTGCACCATCCATATCATCAATCATATTCTTCAGTATTTCATAATAACAGCAGAGATAAGACCTGGCAACATCACTGAACCTTTGCTGACTACGCATTTCCTATTTGTCCTCCTTGCAACAGCTATATTTTTCGCTGCTAACATTATATGCCGGAGCAGTACAGCAGGTCACAAATTTCCAGTCTTAAAAAGGCGAAAGCATTGCAAAGGCAGCCAGATTATAACAGTTGATCCCGACGATCAGTATCATCAGTATATACAGCAGTATTTCTACATTCCTGGAATCAATTCGCTTCGAAATCTCCGCTCCTGCAAAGGCACCGGCAATGCCGCCCGCCATCATCAGCACCAGACTGCTGCCGGAAAATACGGGGACATTTCCTTTTGCAATTGCCGCAGCCAGATTGAAGGCCTGCGAGAACAGAATGATATAGATCGAATTCCTGGCTGCTGTCTTTGCATCCATGGAAAAGAAAAAAAACAGCACCGCAACATTGACGGGCCCCCCTCCTATACCGAGAAATGAAGAGACTGTGCCCAGAAAAACACCAATAACCAGACACACCGCAATACTTTCCACCCGCAGCGTACGCAGCCGGTTCTTTTTTATTACATAGACCAGCACCATGACCGTCGTAGCCAGCAGCAGTGCCGTCTGTATGAATCCCAGCATATTTTCATCTGCAAACTGCCGGCGTACCAGGTCAAACAATGTTTTCCCAATCAATCCCCCGACAGCTGCACCGGCGGCAAGCGGTGTACTTGTCTTAACCATAAGTTTCACACCGTCATTCCTTCCTCTGAGCAGGGATGCCGCCGACATACCGAGCACAGTGCAGCCGGACAGAAAACTGACCGTGCTCACAGGTAGGATTCCAAATGCGTCAAGCACCGGTTTTATGATAACCCCTCCCCCAAATCCTGCTACCGCACCGACTGCCGATGCGAGCAGGCTTACTGCAAATAAGACAAATGCCATGAGCTGCTCACCACCATTTAATCATTTCTGTCACATGATCTCTCAATTTTACAAACTCAAGGGACATGACATCCCGCGGCCTGGGCAGCGTATTTTCTATCACAGTTTTCACATGACACGGTTTATTCGTCAGCACCATGATATGTTCACTCAGGTAAACTGCCTCCTCCACATTATGCGTAATAAACAAAACGGTAGTCCCGGTCTTTTTCCACAGTTTTACAAGTTCATCCTCCAGCTTAAAACGCAGATCAATATCCAGCTGTCCATACGGTTCATCCATCAACAGAATTTCCGGCTTCGTAGCAAATGCACGCGCGATTCCAATCCTCTGGTTCATACTTGTCGAGACCTGCTGCGGATAGAAATTACGAAAATCAGACAATCCTACGATTTCCAGCATCTCATCTGCCAGTTCCTTTTTCTCCGCCTTCGGAACTTTTTTGATATCCAGACCAAATTCGACATTCTGTTCGATTGTAAGCCACGGCATCGCTGAAAACTCCTGAAATATGTATGAAATATTGTGCTTTTGCAGATTGACCTCCTCGCCGTTTACAAGGATCTGTCCGGCAGTGATATCGTACAGTTTCGTTACACTGTTCAGAAAAGTGGTCTTTCCACATCCGGTTGGCCCGACAATACAGAGGAATTCCCCTTCCTCCACATCGAACGAGATATCATCCAGGACTGTAAGATCCCCAAACCTTTTCGTCAGATGATCTACCTGAATTTTAATTTTTTTATCAGCCATATTTACCTCCCGTATTAAAGCGTATGATCCACAACACTGTTGATCTCGCGGCGCAGCTCCAGAAATTCAGGATCAATATAGCTTCTTGGCCTCGGCAGATTGATCTCATACTCCGCTTTTACATTGGTAGGGCAGTTGCGAATCACAATGATCCTGTCTGCCACATAGACCGCCTCCTCAATATTATTCGTGACAAAGATAACCGTCCGTTTCTCTGCTTCCCATATCCTGATGATCTCATCCTGCATCAGGTAACGGGTCTGTGCATCAAGGGCGCCGAACGGTTCATCCATCAGGATCACATCGGGCTCATTGCAGTATGCTCTGGCAATGCCAACGCGCTGCTTCATGCCTCCGGATATCTGAATGGGGTAATGATTCTCAAATCCTTTCAGACCTACCAGATCAATATAATACTGTGCCCTTTCGCGGCGTGTCTTTTTATCTACCCCTTTCATCCGCAGACCGTATTCCACATTTCCCATGACGGTCAGCCACGGGAATATGGCAAGATTTTGAAACACCATGCCCCTGGAAGGGGCCGGTCCATGAATCCCTTTTCCTTTCATTTCAATCGTACCAGCAGTCGGCTCCTGGAAACCTGCGATCATATTTAAAATTGTGGTCTTCCCGCATTGTCCCGGGCCGAACAGTACCAGGAATTCATTTTCTCTGACATTAAGATTGAGATCCCAAACAACTTTAAATACGCCTCCCTCTTTGACTTTTTCAAATTCTTTATCCACATGTTTCAGCATAATAAAGTTCTCATCTATCTTCCGCGTTTGTTCCATCTGCATAACACATCCTCAACTTTCCTTATCAACAGTGCCAATATCAGTCCGATCACCGCAATGACCAGGATTCCCACCAGAATCTGTGTCATGTTGTTGTTTTGCTGTCCTGTCACCACGATCCATCCGATACCGCTCGATGAGCGGACCAGCTCTGCTGCTACGACAGACGACCATGCCGAAGCCACGCCGATCTGAAGCCCCGCCGATATTGCCGGTACAGAAGCCGGAATGACGATTGTGAAAAACAGCTGCCGGTTATTGCAGCCGAGCATCTGCGCTGCATCTACGATGGAATGATCTACAGACTTGGCTCCGTGATAGGCATTCTGCACAATGCTCATAAAAGCTCCTATGAATACCAGTGTATATTTCGCAAATTCACCGATTCCACACCACAGGATCACCAGCGGAATCCACGCAAGCGTGGGTATCGGGCGGACCAGTTCAAAAAGAGGCCGCATAAAGGATTCAAACTTCGGATACCATCCCATCGCAAGTCCCAGTGCAATTCCCAGTACTGTCGCCGTGATAAATCCTACTGCCCATCTTGACAGCGTGATCAGCACATGGTAAACCATGACATTTTTCCCTATCGGTTCTACAAATGATCCGAAAAATTTACGCAGAACTTCAAACGGTCCGGGCATTACCTGACTGAAAGTAGGGTTCATGGCCGCCAGCTGCCAAATCATGATCAGAACCGCAAAAGATATCACCCCCGCGGCCAGCTTCTGCCAGAATTTCGCTTTTCTCAAAGTCATCACCATCTTCCCCCTTTCATCAGCTGCCGTTCCAGAAGTGTCAGCAGATATCCGAGCGCTGCCCCTATCAGTCCTACACAGATCATGGCGGCTATAATGATATCCGGACGGTAGATTCCGCGGCACAGATTGATCAGATATCCAAGTCCTGCCGTAGCTGCCAGCATTTCTGCCCCTATAATTGTCGACCAGGCAACCCCAAGACCGACACGCATTCCGGTCAGTACAAACGGAATCGATGATGGGATAGCTATTTTGCGGAGAATCTCAAACTTCGTGGCGCCAAAGGTCTGTCCAACCCAGATGTGAACCTCTTTCGTCTGCTTAATACCGGTATAAGTATTTACCAGAGCCGGTCCGAAGGTTGCCAGTGCAATCACGATCACCTTCGGCAACATACCGATACCGAAGAGAAGAATAAACAGCGGTGTCCATGCAATCCCCGGAATCGGTCTGATAAAATCGAAAATCGGATTGATAAACATATCCGCCTTCTCATACCAGCCCATAAATATCCCAAGCGGCACTCCCACCAGGCAGCCAATGATATAACCAATCAACGTAATTTTGAGACTCGCCCACAGATGCATCTGCATCGTGGCTCCGTCGGGATTCCTGTTTGAAAATTTGTCGATCAGTGTACGCAGTACTTTCATTGGCCCGGGCAGTACATTTTCCTTGATGGTTCCGAGACTCCCCTCCGTAAACAGCCACCAGATACAGAAAAACAATACAAGCGACAAGACCGACAGCCAGATATAAGACTGTTTCTTTTTTCTCTTTTTAGCTTTCTCAGCAGGCATAATAAACCCTCCCGTCTTAACCCGTTGTTTGTCGTGGAAGCTGCCCACGGCATTGTGAATATTTAATATCCTTCCGGCATCTCAACTGTAATGGAAACGCCCGTTGCCTCTTCCAGCAGATCCTTATTGATGCTCTTAGCCACTGCATCTGCACTTCCTTCATCCAGCAGACCCAGTTTGGTCAGCTCAATCGCCGAGAATACCACATGATTTCCATATTTAAGGTCCTTCAGTTTTTCATAAGAATACAGGTCACGGACATTGATTTCTGTCCACATCTCATCTTCTGTATACTCCGTTCCCATCTCTTTAAAAAATTCCATTCCCTGGTCAAATTCCAGCTGTTCATCGTTCTGAATCTCGTCCAGTGCTTTGAATACCGCTTTCAGTGTGAGTACAATGTCATCACGGTTGCTCTTTAGATAGTCATTCGGCACAATCACTGTTGATCCGGTTCCGACACCCGTGATTCCCTCATACGTTCCCAGACATACCATACCCGCCGCTTCAGCTGCCGCACAGTAATTCATAGTTAATGCTGCTCCATCAACCTCACCGCTGATCAGTGCATTATAGCAGGATGCCGCATCCATGCTCACAAGATTATAATCTTTTTGTCCCAGATTTGCATAATAAGAATCCACCATGATCTGCTGAACAGTTCCCAGCGTCACGCCAAAGCTCAGTCCGGCTGCCGTCTCAGCATTACCGTAGACATCCGGATTTTCTTTACTGTATTCCCCCTGCACATCAGCAACAGGACACTCGGGATCTACATAAACGGCAAGCCCTTTTCCGTCATCACAGTCTGCAACCATTGTGTAATCTCCCGTGGCCAGTGCATACACGCCTGCAAATCCGTTAAACCCAATCTCTGCTTCTCCTGCAGAAAGCGCTTCATTTTCCAGTGTTCCATTTACAAAATATGTGATATTCGTCTTTAATCCCAGTTCATCAAAATACCCCATTTTGTCAGCATACCATACCGCCAGACCGTCTGTGTTAATCAGCGCCGCAATATGAATGGTATCCCCGCTCGGCGTCAATTCGCCGTCTTTTTTCTCATCGGGTGCCGTTTCCGCAGCCTCATTCTCACTGGTCGCTCCAGGTTCTTCCTTAGCTTCTTCTTTTTTCCCCCCGCACGCACACAATGCCGTTGCCATTGCCAGAACCAGCAATAAACTGATTATTTTTTTCATACCTTTCATTTGTCATCCTCCTATACATGATATTGTTTTATTTACAAAGCTGTTATCGCTTCATAAATCTGTCTTACACCCCGCACTCACTTTACTGACTCCCTCACAACAAGTTTTGGGGTTATCATAATCTGCCTCGCCTCGCCTTCCCGGGTCAGCAGGTCTATCGTATGTGTTATAATCTCCTGAACATCAAACGCAACCGTTGTCAGATGCGGTCTCCACCACTTACACATTGGAATATCATTGATACCGATAACACTGATATCATCCGGAACCTTCAGTCCACGCTCCTGCAGCGCAGCTATCATACCGATTGCAGCTGCATCATTTGCAGCAAGAACCGCTGTACATTTCCTGAATGTATCAATATGGTCTTCTGCCGCCGCATATCCCCCTTCAAATGTAATCGGACTTACTCCACTCCCCGCACTGACTTCCCGGACACTGCAGTCCCCGGGCAGCGCCCCGCGAAATCCGCTGCATCTGCTGTTGTTGGACTGATCCTTCGGATTCACCTGCAGCGCGAGCCGTCGGTGCCCACGCTGATATAGAAATTCAGCCGCAATTCTTCCCGCACCCCTGAAATCCAGCTCTATGATATTGACATTCTGTCTATGATAATAGTGGTTATCTTCTGTCATATCATAAAGACACACAAACGGAATTTCTTTTTCAAACAGGATCTGCAGGCTGTCTTCTTCATAAAACTTGTCAGTAGCAACCAAAATTATGTTGTCCATCTGTCTCTGCCCGATCAGCCGGTTGAGCGTGGCCTTTGTCGTGTCTTCACAGGCATATACCGGGAGTGTCGTGAATCCTTTCCCCTGCAGCTGTGTATGCAGCTTAGAATAGATGCTGGACCAGAACAGATTCCTGTCGAACCCTACAAAATAGTCTGAGAGAAAAACTCCAACTCTGTTCAGTTTCTGTGTTTTTAAACTTTTAGCGTTGCCATCCAGTTCAAAATTATAGGCACGGGCAAGTGCCATCACTTTCTGTCGTTTTCTGTCAGAAACATTTTCACAGTTATTCAAAACCCGGGAGACTGTCGACTGCGACACTCCTGCCAACGCGGCAAGCTCTCTGGATGTCATGTTATATCCCGCTTTCTTAAAACTTCTATTCTACTATCGGACGTCTTAATCCGAATACGTATTCAGCCGCATCAAATACCCAGCCGCTCAAACTGTTCCCCCGGCGCATCGCACTCCTGCATGCAGTCTCTTAACTGCCTGATATATTTGCGCTCCAGTTTTTCATCTGAAATGGGATATTCCTGAAGATAATCTTCTTTTATATGAAACAGAAGATTGTCCCCGTTATATTGGGACCGGCAAGAGAACTCCTGCGAAGGATTTCTGAAGTTAATGATGTCAGCCGGTATTTTATATACCGGATAGTTCGTCCAGGATAAAAATCTTCCCATCTCAATTTTGTCATAGTCTGTTTTACTGACCGCATCGTCCGCTCCAAAGTACTGTCTGAGAATGCTCGGCACGGCTGTGTAAACATTTAACGGCCGGTTTCTGTCGTCTTTGGCTGCTTTGATATACACATAAGTTCCGTCTGTATAGCCAACCTGTTTTCCAAAGTATCCAAAGATGGTTCCGCTTCTGACCTGCCTGGCCTCCCTGTCCAGGACCGGCATCAGACTTTTCCCGTGCAGCGGATAATGAAGTTTTTTGTCAGCCCCAAAGTAATCCAGCATAGTCGGCATCACGTCAATGTTCTGTGTCAGCGCCTGACTCCGCCCCGCTTCACACCCGGGTTTACAGATGATCAGCGGTATATGGAATACCTCGTTGTACGGTGCCATATAATTTTTTGCCATATATCCGTGTTCCCCCAGATGGAATCCATGGTCCGTCGTAAATATTACCATCGTATCCTTCCACATGCCATATGCATCCAATACGTCCAGGATTTCACCAATATGGGCGTCTGTCATCGTCATCAATGCCTTACACCGGTTTTTCAGATGCTGCGTCTCTTCCCGTGTGAAAATATTCGGCTGATAATCGGGGTGATTCACATCAAAACCAATATAATCTTTTTCATAGAGGTCCAGATATTTCTCAGGAACGTCATATGGCTCATGCGGGTCAAATGCTTCCACCCAAAGCATAAAATTATCAGCCTGATGATTTTGCTCCAGCCATTCTGCAGCACTGCTCAACGTCTTGACACTCGGATAATCTTTTTCCGTTTTTAGTCTCTGTCTGTTTGCCTCCTCTGACGCAGAATATTCTCCCTTGAATCCCTTCGGTCTTACTTCTTTTCGAATCCCTCCCTGGTCAGGGGGCACACACCACGAATCTCCTTCCTGTCCTCTGAACACTTCCCATGCAGTAAATCCTTTCGTATAGTTTTCGCCTCCCGGAATCAAATAATGAGAGTGATCGCTGAACATCATCGTATGTACATTTTTTTCAGCCAATACATTCTGAAGCGTCTGCTCATAAGGTTCGATCGCCCCCCATGGCTTTTCCAGAAAATTCAGCCGCCCGGTCATAATGTCCTTTCGCGCCGGCATGCAGGGCGCGCTCCCACACCAGTGATTATCAAAAACCATTCCTTTTTGTGCCAGGCGGTCCAGATTGGGCATCTGAGCCGTCTCTGCCGGATTGCTGTTATAGATATCCAGCATCCTGCGGTTCACTGTGTCACATAAAATAAATACTGTCTTCATCCGGCTTTTCTTACACCTCCTTCTATCTTGCCGTTCTGCTTTACAACATAGTTATATATTACGTGAATATTTTGCAGTTTTCACTATTCAGAATCCAGATATAACATAAGAAATTACAGATTGTTCACTTTATTTACAGCAAAACCAACAATAATCTGCCTTTTTCAGTGCGAAATATGTCCGACAAATCAAAAAAACAGTGCAGAAAAAAAATGATTCTTTCCCTGCACTGTTAAAGACACTTTATCTGCATTCAGCCGGAAGAATCTCAGGAGTATAATGCTCCACTTCCTCAATATACCCCAGCATGGCTATGCGCAATTTTTTCCGCACCCCCTCATAACTGCCATCTGCAACTAGATTTACATTTTCATCCGGATCAGCCTGAAGGTCATATAAAAACTCCTCCCGATATATGTCCGCGCCCGGAACAGCAAACCCGTCGACTCCCGGAGCAGACACGGAATACTTGTATTTTCCATCGCAGAGCGCGCGTCCCACCTGAGATTCTGAAATCTGTATAAACACTTCCTCTCTCCAGCTGACCTCTTCACCTCTCATCAGAGGAAGTAGCGATCTTCCACGATAATGGTGTGGTTTCTTTATTCCTGCCATATCCAGGATCGTGGCGGGTATGTCGATCAGGCTGACAAGCTTTTCACTCTCACGATAGCCTTTTTTAATACCCGGCCCATGAACCACCAGCGGAATATGTGTGCACGCATCATGGCATGCACGTTTATATTCTCCGTTTCTTGTCCGAAAATGGCTCCCGTGGTCGCTGCTGAAGATAATGTATGTATTTTCATACTGACCGTTTTTCTTCAGCGCCTTCACCACGCGTCCAAGATTTTCATCAATTCTCCTGATCATGCCGTAATAATCCGGCAGATTCTTTTCCCAGTCTCCCTGTCCCCGCCGTACAGCCAGATCCCCCGGAATCCAGGCATTCTGATACCGTTCGGCATAACCTTTTGGTGCAACATACCGGTACATACAGTTCTGATGATGCGGTTCGATCAATGACATCATCGTAAAGAAAGGTTCCTCTGAGTCTTTTTCCCGTTCCAGAAACTCCAGAAGCAGATCAGTTGTAAAATCCACCCTGTACTGATTTTTGTAGGGTATTAAAGTTCCGTTTTCATCGTACAGTCCCCCTTCGTAGGGCAGCGAGCCCCATTCCACAACATCCATTGCCCGCCAGTAATCTTTATATCCATAGTGAAATTCGGGCGGCACCGGTCCGTCTGTCGTCTGTGCCAGATGCAGCTTTCCGACATAACCCGTTTTATATCCGTCTCTGTTGACATACTCGGCCAGGGGAGCGCAGGACCCCGGATCCAGTCTGCACAGATTATGATAGTTGCCAGTTTCTGTGGCGTACATCCCTGACTGAAGGCATGCCCGCGCCGGTCCACAGACAGGCTGGCACGTGTAAGCTTTTTCAAAACAGGCTCCGTCTTCTGCCAGCTGGTCGAGATTCGGTGTAAGATTCAGGTTCGGATTCATACAGCCGCAGGTATCCCAGCGCTGCTGATCCGTGAAGAAAAACAAAATATTTGCTTTTTTTGTTCCCATATGTACCTCCATACTATTTTAATTTGTTATCGTATACTTAAATTTTACATAAGAGATTCACGCTTTTCATTACCCATATTCCAGATATAACATAAGAAAACACAGGGACCATAAAAAGATTTCCCCTTTTATGGTCCCTGTGTTTTCATCTATGATATTATGAAACGAGAGTATTACAGGCTTATTTTATAATGTGCTCCCCACGGCATTCTGCCATGACTTCGCCCAGACGTTTTATGTAGGACTGATAATATTCATATGGAGTCCCCGGAGCCGCCTGATGGTTGATACCGCACAGATATCCGCCCTGCAGGATCACAGGTCGCAGACGGTTAAATTCCCGGTCAATCGCCTCTGGTCCTTTCAGAATCTCCAGTTTATTGAATCCACCGATAAATTTCACCTCCGGAAACCGTCTTCTTACATCCACGATGTCAACCCCTGCATTGACATCCACGGGCAGGAATCCATCGACACCCGATGATGTAAAATTCGGAATCAGTTTCGTAAAATCACCATCTGTATCAACAAATACATTCTGTACTCCGCGCTCTCTGAGGAATGGAATGATTTCTTCATAGCACGGTCTCAGAAACTCGTCAAAAGTGTCTGGCGAAATACAAAAGAGATGGTTCCAGGCTTCCACCTTCCGAACCATCTCTTTTCAAATTGCTAAACAGACATCACCAATCATAAAAGTCGGTTGCTCCGCGCTTACGCACAACCGCTGTCCCGGACTTTTACAGATAAATCTTCAGTGTGTCTCCACATACTTCTGAATATTTGAAGCATTTACATATTTCTTCATGTTATCGCCGTCCACTACCACAAGTGTCGGCGCCTGCATGATCCCATACTTCGCTGCAAGATCCGGATTCGCCTCAGCATCGATTATTTCAAATGCCTCTCCCTCCAGTATCTCCTTCGCCGCTTTACAATTGGGACAGGTACTTGTCGTAAACAGGTATTTAAATCCTTCACCGTTTTCCACGGCTACCGTCTCATCGATGACAGCTGCCGCTGCCTTCTTCGATTTCTTTATCGCAGAATTCCCGATATCATATACTGTCCGGTTTTTATACTCCTGACTCTTGCCGTCGTTCCAGTTCTGAACCGGGCGATAGTACCCCGTGATCCTGCTGTAAACCTCTGCCGGCTGTCCGCAGGTCGGGCATGTAAAATGTTCACCTGCAATATATCCGTGATCTTTGCATACAGAATAAGTGGGTGATAATGTATAGTACGGCAGCGTATAATTCTCTGCAACCTTCCGGACCAGGGACGCTGCAGACTGCCAGTCCGGCAGTTTTTCACCAAGGAACGCATGGAACACCGTCCCCGAAGTATACAGACTCTGAAGTTCATCCTGGATATCCAGTGCATCAAAGATATCCGATGTAAACTCGACCGGAAGATGTGAACTGTTGGTATAGTACGGCGTGTCTCCCTTGCTTCCGGCTGTCTTGATATCCGGCCATTTTGCCCGGTCATGTTTTGCCAGACGATACGTTGTCGATTCAGCAGGTGTCGCTTCCAGATTATAGAGATCTCCATATTCTTCCTGATAATCAGATAGTTTATTGCGCATATGGTTCAGCACTTCTTTTGTAAACTCCTGTGTACGCACATCCGTCATATCTCCCCCGAGCCATTTCGCATTCAGTCCAACTTCATTCATACCGATCAGCCCGATTGTTGAAAAATGATTGTCAAAAGTCCCCAGATATCGTTTCGTATATGGATAAAGCCCTTCATTCAGCAGCTTTGTAATGACTTCTCGCTTCACATGAAGTGACCTTGCACTCAGATCCATCATATGGTCCAGTCTCTGATAGAAATCTTTTTCGTTCTTTGCCAGATAAGCGATACGTGGCATATTGATGGTCACAACCCCCACCGAACCGGTGCTCTCACCTGAACCGAAGAATCCTCCTGTTTTCTTGCGAAGCTCCCTCAGGTCCAGGCGCAGCCTGCAGCACATACTCCGCACGTCGCTCGGTTCCATATCGCTGTTGATATAATTTGAAAAATACGGTGTACCGTATTTTGCGGTCATCTCAAACAGCAGACGGTTATTCGTCGTATCCGACCAGTCAAAATCGGATGTGATGGAATATGTGGGAATCGGATACTGGAAGCCTCTTCCATTGGCATCTCCCTCAATCATTGTCTCAATAAACGCGCGGTTTATCATATCCATCTCCGGCTTACAGTCTTTATACCTGAAATCCATCTCTTTTCCGCCGACAATCGCCGGGAGTTCTGCAAGATCCTGGGGTACCGTCCAGTCCAGTGTAATATTGGAAAACGGTGCCTGCGTCCCCCAGCGGCTTGGCGTATTGACCCCGTAGATAAATGATTCAATACATTTCTTTACTTCCGGATAAGAAAGATTATCTACCTTAACAAACGGTGCAAGGTATGTATCAAAAGAGGAAAATGCCTGTGCTCCTGCCCACTCATTCTGCATGATGCCCAGAAAATTGACCATCTGGTTACAGAGAACACTTAAGTGTTTCGCCGGCGAGGATGTAATCTTTCCTTTTATTCCACCCAGGCCCTCCATGATCAGCTGTTTCAGCGACCAGCCTGCACAATACCCGGTCAACATGGACAGATCATGAATATGCAGATCTGCATTTCGATGTGCATCTGCAATCTCCGGATCATAAATCTCGGACAGCCAATAGTTGGCAGTTACCGCACCGCTGTTGCTTAAAATCAGGCCGCCTACTGAATACGTTACTGTGGAATTCTCTTTTACACGCCAGTCCTCCACTTTGACATAGCTGTTTACGATCTCTTTGTAATCCAGGATCGTGGATTTCATATTGCGGACTTTTTCCCGCTGTTTTCTGTACAGGATATACGCTTTTGCCACGTCAGAATATCCGCACTGTATCAAAACATTTTCCACACTGTCCTGAATATCTTCTACATTAACCCTATCCTCTTTGATTTTTTTCTGAAAATCAGAGGTGACACGCAGACTCACCATCTCCAGCATATCCTGACTATATTGCTTTTGATTTGCTTCAAATGCCTTGCCGACCGCCTCGGTAATCTTCGCAAGCTCAAAATCAGCTATGGCTCCGTCTCTTTTTTCTACTTTAAACATTACATCTGCCTCCTCTGCAATCCTTAAGTCCCTGACTGCGCTATGGAACTATCATATCAAAGGATGCCGGACCCGTCAATACGCAAAATACCATATATTGTATGCTGGACAACCGGGAGCCCCCATTTCTAGGGGCTCCCGCAAATTTACGGACTTTTTCCATCACACTTTTCCATATATTTCCACCGGTACATAAGCCTTGACAGAAATACCTTCCGGATAGTATTCCTCTTCCACAACCTGTCCGACCTGTCGGATCATGCTGATGACATTCGCTCTGTCGTATCCATAGAAACGTTCAATATAAATCTGCTCGGCCTGAAGCATGCGCACCAGTTCTTCCTTCAGTTCTTCCATGCCTGTCCCGGTCTTCGCTGATGTCCTGATGATACAGTCAGCCTGAAGATCTTTCAGATTTTCAGGACAGTCTACCTGATCCTGTTTATTGAAGAGCGTAATAATTTTCTTTCCTTCTATTCCCAGCTGCCGAAGCGTATCATACACAATATGCATCTGCTCATCCATCTGCGGATTTGACGCGTCCACCACATGTATAATAATATCTGCAAATTTTGCCTCTTCCAGCGTACTCTTAAATGCATCTACAAGATGGTGCGGCAGTTTCCGTATAAAACCAACGGTATCTGTCAATAAAATCTGCTGTTTGCCCGGCAGGTCAAGCACGCGGGTCGTCGGATCCAGCGTCGCAAACAACTTGTTCTCTTCCAGTACCGACGCACCTGTCAGGGTATTTAAAAGAGTGGATTTTCCTGCATTGGTATATCCTACGATCGCCGCCACTTTCTGATTACTCTTTATTCGCTGACCGCGCAGCAGCTCTCTGTGACGTTTCATTTCTTCCAGATCCTGCTTCAGCTGCGTGATTCTGTTGCGGATCATACGGCGGTCCATCTCCAGCTTCTTCTCACCGGGTCCGCGCGTACCTATCCCGCCTCCAAGACGGGACATCGAATTTCGCAGCCCCACCAGCCTGGCGGCACGATATTTCAACTGCGCAAGTTCAACCTGCAGTTTTCCCTCTTTTGTGACGGCACGCCCGGCAAAAATATCCAGAATTACAAGCGTTCGGTCCATAACCTTACATTGCAGTTCACTTTCCAGAGTTCCGTACTGTGCCGGGGATAATTCATCGTCGCAGACGATTCCCGTAGCATCCAGTGTATACAGCAGCTCTCTGAGCTCCTCCAGCTTCCCGGGTCCCACATAGCTTCCCGGATGTATGTTTTCTCTTTTCTGAATGACCTCGCCCACCGTAACAGCTCCGGCTGTTTCGACGAGTTCCTCGAGCTCCCGCAATGATTTTTGCGTGTCGTCGCCGGCATCTGTCTGAATCCCAATCAAAATGACCCGCTCTTCAATGTTTTTTGACTCATATAATTGCATAGCCCACCCCTGTTTGTAAAATGCAACTTTTTTGGTTACTTCTCCCCTTACCTGCGCTCCCCATTGCGCAGTTATCTGCTTTTCAAAAACTCATTTTCCCTCACGGCAGTCTTATCGTCCGGATACCTTTCCAGATATTCTGCCATTTTTGATTTTGCTGTCTCAAAATCAAGCATATATTCATACACGACGATCTCATTGAACAATAAGCTCTGGGTTTCCGTGGCATCTTTACACTCCAGACCTTTTTTTATGTTGCTCAGCGCATTATCATAATTTTTTTCGAAAATATCACACATCGCAAGCCCATTATATGCTTTGGCCTGATTTTCTTCCTCTTTCAGATAATCCTGGTAGAGGCCTCGGGCACTGGCCGCATCATCGATCGCCAGATAGACCTTTCCAAGCAGCAGAACTGCATCTGCATCCCCTTCATTGATGGCCTGAGTCAGCTCTTCCCTGGCACTCTCATAGTCCTTCAGTTCATAATAGATCCTGCCCCGGTTATAATAATCGGATGCCTCCCTGGGCTTTAACCCAAGAGCCCTCTGGAGATACTCTTCTCCTGTTATCGTATCACCTTTATCCGCATATGCCTGATAAATTTTCAGATACATTTCATAATCCCGGCTGTCTTCCACTGCACTGTCAAAATCATTTTTGGCCTGTTCCTCATCCTCCAGTTCCAGATATACACCGCCCCTTAGAAAATAGGTCTCCGGATCTTTTTCCAGTTTCAACACATCCGTATACACTTCGGCTGCTTTCTCATACTCCCCATAATTCTTCCGTGCCAGTGCAAGATAGTACATGACATCCTTTTCAAACTCTACGTTTGTATTCTCAAGGGAATTCAGGCTCCTTGAAAATGCAGCAATGGCAGCTGCACTGTCTCCCAGTTCATACTGGCTGATGCCAAGCGCCCGGTAAGCTTCCGGAAGCCGTTCTTCCTGCTCAATCGCCTGATTCAGCAGTGTAACGGCCTCCTCATAATCACTGTTTTCCATACAGGCAATTCCGTCATCATAGTATTCTTCATTTGCAGAACTGCCGCAGCCTGCTGTAAGGATAACCACACAGGCTGCAAACACCAAACACTTTTTTCTCATCTGAACAGTTCCTCTTAACCCACAATCAAATCTTCTTCCGTCATAACACGGATCACTCTGTCCACACACTCCTGACAGATTGCATCATTTTCCGCCTCAACCATCACACGGATGACAGGCTCTGTACCACTCTCACGCACCAGGATACGTCCGTCTTCTCCCAGCTGCTCGCTGACAGACTTCACGACTTCCTGTACCTTTGAATTCTCACGGGCCTCCTGTTTGTTTGCAACACGCACGTTTTTCAGCAGCTGCGGATAGATGACAACCTCCGATGCAAGCACGGAAAGCGGCAGCTTCTTTTCCAGTATCACTTCCATGACCATCAGCGAAGTCAGGATCCCGTCTCCCGTCGTCGCATGTTTGCTGAAAATAATATGCCCCGACTGCTCACCACCCAGGCTGTGACCGTATGTCATCATATTTTCACAGACATACTTATCACCCACTGCCGTCTTTTCATAATGGATGCCCTCACGGTCACAGGCTTTATAGAGCCCCAGATTAGACATGACAGTCGTTACGATGGTATTGTTATCCAGTCGTCCCTGCTCTTTGAGGTACTTTCCACATACGTATAAAATCAGATCTCCGTCAATCACTTTGCCAGTCTCATCCACAGCAATACAGCGGTCTGCATCTCCGTCATAGGCAAATCCCACATCAAGATGTTTTTCCCTCACAAATTTTTGCAAAACTTCGATATGAGTCGATCCGCAGTCCTGATTGATATTCGTGCCATCCGGCTCGTTATGAATGACATACGTCTTTGCGCCCAGCGCATCAAAAACACTCTTTGCGATGGAGAATGCACTTCCGTTGGAACAGTCAAGACCGACTCTGATATTTTTAAAGGAGCGGGTCGGCAATGAAATCAGATAGCCTATATATCGGTTTCTGCCCGCTGAAAAATCTACCGTCCGTCCAATATCTTCCTTAACAGCCAGCGGGATCTTCGGTATCTCATCATCGATGTACGTCTCTATTTTCGCTTCCACATCCGCTTCCATCTTCTGTCCCATACCGTTGATAATTTTAATTCCATTATCATAGAACGGATTATGGCTTGCGGAGATCATAATGCCGCAGTCAAAATTTTCGGTCCTCACAACGTATGATACACTCGGCGTTGTCGTAACATGGAGCAGATACGCATCCGCTCCGGACGCCGTAAGTCCAGCCACAAGTGAATATTCAAACATGTAGCTGCTGCGCCTTGTGTCTTTGCCGATCACGATCTGTGCCTTATGCTCCCGTCCGAAGTACCATCCCAGAAAACGGCCGACTTTATAAGCGTGCTCTACCGTCAGATCGATGTTGGCTTCCCCTCTGAATCCGTCAGTTCCGAAATATTTTCCCATACTGCCTCTCCTTATCACTCTAATCAAACAACTTTTCCCGATAGACTCCTTGGGCAATCAGCTTTCTAAACGCCTCCACAACAGAATCCTTATCTTCCTGGTACGTTACGCCAAACCACTGTGCACCGGTATTGATCACGTGTACATCTGCACGTTTCTCCTGCAGCAGCCCGTCTATTATCGTAGGCAGAAGATATTCCTGCTTCGAATCTTCAGCTGATAATCCAGAGAGAAATTTCACAAATCCACTCTCCAGTTCATCCAGAAATTCAGGCTGCATCCCCCACATGTTCATGGATACTTTAGCATCAGCAGCAACCGGAACAATTCCGTCTTCTGTCTGGATGCCGGCACCTTCCGGGGTTTTTATAATATTTTTCGTCTCCGCAATACCGACCAGATTATTTTCTTTATCCATCCGGCAGATTCCACGGGTCACACCACCATTGTCACTGAGTGTATTTCCAAGCATGAATCCCGCCATACAAATGTCGTAGTGTCCGTCCGCTGCGGGCATCTCACTTACGAGATAATCATGCAGTTTTACAAATGGTTCTTTTCCATAATAATCATCAGCATTGATCACTACAAACGGTTCTTTTATCAGCCCTTTACAGCTCAAAACCGCCTGCCCCGTACCCCATGGCTTTGTTCGGTCATCCGGTTTCTCAAATCCTTCCGGGAGGTCTTGAAGCTCCTGAAATGCATATACTACTTCTGTCAGCTTTTCAATCCGGTTTCCGATTATCTGTTTAAAGTCGCTCTCCAGATCTTTTCGAATAATAAACACAACCTTATTAAACCCGGCTTCCAGTGCATCATGAATGGAGTAATCCATAATAATTTCCCCGTTCGGACCTACCGGCTCCAGCTGCTTAATACCTTTTCCATACCGGCTTCCGATACCGGCCGCCATGATTACCAGTGCTGTTTTCTTCTCCATAACTTCTCTCCTGTGCTTTTTCTTTTCCTCAGCAGCCTGATCTTTAATCATCCTGCAGTTTGCTGAGTTTTGCAGCCTGATCAGCGGCTATCAGACTATCAATGATTTCTTCCAGGTCTCCGTTCATTATGTTATCCAGTTTATGCAAAGTCAGTTTAATCCTGTGGTCCGTCACCCGCCCCTGCGGGAAATTATAGGTACGGATTTTCTCGGAACGGTCCCCCGTACCGACCTGGCTTCTCCTGGCCTCCGCCTCGGCATCATGCTGTTTTTCAAGCTCCATCTCATAAAGGCGGGCCCTCAGCACTTTGAGTGCCTTTTCTTTATTCTTGAGCTGTGATTTTTCATCCTGACATGAAATCACGATACCACTCGGTATATGTGTCAGACGCACGGCAGAGTCCGTCGTATTGACGCACTGCCCTCCGTTTCCGGATGCCCGGAACACATCAAATTTGCAGTCATTCATATCAAGCTGAAAATCAATTTCCTCTGCCTCCGGCATGATCGCAACTGTGATCGTCGACGTATGGATCCGCCCGCTGGATTCAGTCTCCGGTACACGCTGCACCCGGTGTACACCGCTTTCGTACTTCAGACGTGAATAGGCTCCGTTTCCATTGATCATAAAAGTGACTTCCTTAAAACCGCCGTTTCCGTTTTCATTCAGACTGATCAATTCCGTTTTCCAGCGGTGTGATTCGGCATATTTCACATACATACGGTATACTTCCGCCGCAAACAGCGCCGCTTCATCTCCACCCGCTCCGCCGCGGATTTCCACGATTACATTCTTGCTGTCATTCGGGTCTTTCGGAAGCAGCAGGACTTTCAGCGTATGTTCCAGCTCTTCCGTCCTCTTTTTTGCATCAGACAGCTCTTCCTTCAGCATCTCCCGCATATCCGCATCAGATTCCTCCTCTAACATGGAAAGACTGTCCTCTATTGTCTGCTTACACTTCTTATATTCTTTATATGCATCCACTATCGGCTGCAGGTCACTTTGTTCTTTCATCAGCTTCTGGAATCTGGTCTGATCGTTAGCCACCGTCGGCTCATTCAATTCACTTAAAATCTCCTCAAAACGGATCAGAAGATCTTCCAATTTATCAAACATGATGCTCTCCTCCTGTTATTTCTTTCTTTTGCCGCACTTTTTCCCCAGTGCCACACGGTTCAGTCCACCAAGATCCCGGATGATCTGTATATCCCGGTACCCCGCATCACAGAGCAGTTCTGTCAGCGCTTCTCCCTGATCAAATCCGATCTCAAACGCCAGCAGTCCATTTTCTTCCAGATATTGTCCGGCCTGCAGGATGATCTGCCTGTAAAAATGCAGGCCGTCTTCTCTTCCATCCAGCGCAAGCAGCGGTTCATGAAGGCGCACTTCATCCATCAGGGTCGGTATGACATCCGTGCGAATATACGGCGGGTTGGATACGATTACATCGTAACGCCCTTCTATGTTCTCAAACAGGTCGCTTTTTATAAACCTGGCATTCACTCCATTTTTGGCTGCGTTTTTTCCCGCTGTTTCAAGTGCGTACTCAGAGATATCCGACCCGGTGCCCTGAAGGCGACGGCCGTATTTTAGAAGGCTGACTACAATACAGCCTGAGCCCGTACAGAGATCCAGGACCCGTGAATCTTCCGGAATCCTCTCCAGCACAGTCTCAACCAGGATTTCCGTATCCTGTCTGGGTATCAATACATGTTCATTTACACAAAAAGACAGACCCATAAAATAAGCTGTATGGGTCAGGTACTGAAGCGGAACATGCCGGCTTCTTTGCCCGACCAGCAGTCTGTACTGCTCTTCTTTTGCTTCCTCTATTATATCATCCGTATGCATAAAATAATAGTTCTTATCGATATCGCATACGTATTCCAACAAATACCATGCATCTGCTTCGCCGTTTTCTATTCCGCGCTGCGACAGATACTGTCTTCCTTCCCTGAGAAGTTCGCCCAGGGTCCTCATTCGGGCTGTCCTTCCCGGAAGGCTTCGTCTGAAAAATTCGCAGTTAAATACGTCCTCCAGTCGAACACTGCTTCAACTGCCGCGATCGCAACTTCTACCATATCCGCTTCCGGCTCTCTTGTTGTCAGTCTCTGGAGAGCCATTCCCGGCTTGCTGAGCAGATTTACAATTTTATTATCACTGCGCCCTGCAAGCCGTATAATCTCATAGGAAACCCCCGCAATGACAGGAACCAGCAGCAGACGAACCACTACACGAAGCCACGGTGATGAGACTCTGATAAACAGAAAGAAAATAATGCTTACCACCATGACAAACAGCAGGAAACTGGTACCGCAGCGTTTATGCTCCCGAGAACTGCTCATGACGTTCTCAACCGTCAGGTCCATTCCGTGTTCCACACAGTTTATGCACTTATGCTCTGCACCGTGATACATAAATACCCTCTGAATATCCTTCATCCTGGAAATCAGCATGATATATCCAAGAAAAATGATGATTCGAACGACCGCCTCCGCGATCGCGATAATGGGTTCTGATGATGTGATACTCCTCAGAAATCCTGCAATAAAATAAGGAAGCATGATAAAAATAGCCACCGACAGTACGATGGAAAATGCAACCGTCCCATACATCAGCAATTTGTCCTGCTTCTCTCTTTTTACGTCCGCCTTTTCCTGTTCTTCCCTTGTCAGCGTCACCGTTTCCTCTTCTTCATCTTCATAAAAGCTTGCGGAATAGGTCAGACATTTCATCCCGACCACCAGTGATTCTATAAAGTTAAACACTCCACGGACAATCGGCGTCTTTTTCAGCAGCGGACTTTTTATAATGCTTTTATACGGCTCCGTCTTTACTTCGATTTCACCGTCCGGTTTACGTACCGCCACCGAATACACATCCTCATGGCGCATCATGATTCCTTCCAGCACTGCCTGCCCGCCAATATTTGATGATTTCATATATATATTGTCCCCTTAAATCTATTCACATTAGAAAAATAGGTTGAGATTGTGCCAATCTCAACCTGTTTTAACGTCTCTTATTTATTATCGCTCATTCCGTATTTCTTATTAAACTTATCAATACGTCCGCGTGCAGCTGCTGCCTTCTGCTGTCCTGTGTAGAACGGATGGCATTTTGAGCAGATTTCTACGTGGATATCCTTCTTTGTAGATCCCGTAGTAAATGTATTACCGCAGTTGCAGGTTACTGTTGCCTGATGGTACTCTGGATGGATTCCTTCTCTCATTTTTTTCACCTCTTCTATCTGTTATTCTTCATTATTTAAATCATATCACGATTTTCTCAATTTAAACAGCTTTTGAATTATATCATGTCCTTATTACAAATGCAAGTTTCTTTAAAGAAATTTTTGTTTTTTCACCATTTGTACAAATTCCAGATTTGTCTTCGTCCTCGAAAACATGTTCAGGATATTTTCTACCGCATCTTCTGATTTCATTCCATTCAGCGCTTTCCGCATAATATACGTTGCTTCCTGCTCTTCCTGAGTCAGAAGAAGATCATCACGGCGTGTTCCTGATTTTCCAATGTCAATAGCAGGAAACACCCGCTTCTCCTGAAGTTTCCGGTCAAGAACAAGTTCCATATTACCCGTTCCTTTAAACTCCTCGTACACAACATCATCCATCTTACTGCCGGTATCCACAAGAGCCGTTGCCAGTATCGTCAGGCTTCCGCCCTCTCTCATATTTCTGGCGGCGCCAAAGAAACGCTTCGGCATATGAAGCGCTGCCGGATCCAGACCGCCGGAAAGCGTCCTGCCGCTTGGCGGCACCGTGAGATTATACGCTCTCGCAAGACGTGTAATACTGTCAATAAAGATCGTCACATCTTTTTTATGTTCAACCAGACGCTTCGCCCTTTCAATAACCATCTCCGAAACTCGTTTGTGATGTTCCGGTAGTTCATCAAACGTCGAATATATAACTTCTACATTCGGCCCTTTGATCGCTTCTTTTATATCCGTCACTTCTTCCGGCCGTTCATCAATCAGCAGAATAATCAGATGCATGTCCGGACTGTTCTTCAGAATTGATTTTGCAGCATCCTTGAGAAGTGTCGTCTTTCCTGCCTTTGGAGGTGAAACGATCATACCTCTCTGTCCTTTTCCGATAGGGCTTACCAAATCCACAATCCTCATCGCCAGACTTCCACCCTGGCGTTCCAGCCGCAGGCGTTCATTCGGAAAAACAGGCGTCATATCCTCAAAGTTGCAGCGTTTCACGCTTTCATTCGGAGACAGGCCGTTTATCCTAGTTACATACAGCAACGCGCTGAATTTTTCATTCTGGGATTTCACCCGGGTATTACCCTGAAGAATATCACCGGTTTTGAGATTAAAACGGCGTATTTGAGACGGAGAAACGTAAACATCATGTTCCCCTGGGAGATAGTTTTCACATCGGATGAACCCATATCCGTCGCTCATCACTTCCAGGATACCGTTCGCTGATTCACCGCTGTCAAGCTGATTGTAATCTACCCTGCCCTTTTCTTCTGTCTCTTTTTCAATCCGTTTTTCTGAATCACTCTCAGGTGCGGTTTCAAGTTTCTCTTTTTCATCTTCCTGCACCATAAGTTCAATCAGCTCGCTCTTCTTCATCGTGGATATTCCCTTTAAACCACGTCTTTTAGCAGCATCACGCAATACTCCTACCTGTAATGTTTCATATTTTTCTCTCATCAAATCCATTTACCTCGTATTCGAAAATCAGGTTCCAGTTACTTCCAGTATACCAAATCATAACCTTTCATACAACACCGAAAAATTTTCCTTTCTCACAACCCTGATAAAAGGTGCATCTGCGAACTGTTGTTCCATTCGCAGATGCACCTGATTTATTACATATTATAAGTTTAGCGTCGTTAATTCCAGTATTTCTCCACATGTGTTTTCGTATATTCTGCCGCCGTCCTGATATTCTCCTCATTTGAGAGAGCATAATATTCTGGACGGAACACCTCCATCGTGCATACACCGCCCTCAAATCCGATCTTTTTGAGTGTATCCGCGTAGCGTTTATGATCCAGACAGTCTCCCGGCAATCCCGGCCACAGGCGCTTTTCATCTGTATTATACGCGGCACCGCAAGGCATATTTTCCATCCCGTTCAAATGCCATACAAAAATCTTCTTTCCGTCGGCCTTTTCAAGGTTATCAAAAGAGGACGCCATCGCATGGAAATGATACTGGTCAAGCGTGATTCCTACCATCGAAGAATCCACTTCCTGCACAATCGCATACGCGTCTTCAAAACGATTGATCGACATACCCGGAGCGCCGCAGAATTCCAGCGAAAGCCTGATTCCGTGAGGTTCTGCTTTTTTCACCATATCCCTGAGTACTGCGACAGCATCTTCACGAATCTCATCGATTGTAGCATGAACGGGCAGATCCATGGAAGGCACAACAACGATCATCTTACACTGAAGTTTGTTGCAGATTCCAATAATTCTGTCCAGTCTGGCCATCACTGCATCTTTCTCCTCCTGCGTCTGCTTCATATTGAAAAAGACCAGTGCATTATAGGAAAGCATTTTCAGCTTATGGTTCGGATCAGCAAACCATGCAGCGAGATCATCCACCGTATATTTCCCTTCTGCAAGATCACGCTCAAGACATTCCGACTGAATATCTATGTAGTCAAAGCCGTATTTTTCACAGAGTTCCAGATCCTCCATTACTGAATGATTTTTGCAAAAACGATTACATCCTTCATTAAATCCCGTTTTCATAATAGCCTGTTCCTTTCTTAAACTGATCATATTATTTTTTATAGAAGTCAGGTGTTCCGCCGGTGATGACTTTTTCTGTTTTTCCGGATTTCTGAGATGCAACAAGAGCATCTGCTGTAATCGCAGCCGTGTAGCCGTCCCATGCAGAAGAACCGCCCGTAGTTCCAGCTTTTGCATTATCAACCCAGTCCTGCAGTTCCACATCATAAGAATCAATAAAACGCAGGATCCAGTTCTTTTCAATGGCAGTGGCCACCTCAAAATTCCTGCGTGTGGTCGGGAAGGACGGGCATGGCAGATTGATGACGCCGTCTTCGCAGACAACTTCGCAGTTGATATCATATCCGAATCCACAGTTCACATTGACTTCCAGCATGCAGACAACGCCGCCTTTTGTTTTCATAATCATAACCTGTGGATCTCTCAGTCCCTCATGCGCATTTTTAGTTACTTTAGGCATAATGCACTGAACTTCATCCCACTCATCACCGCCGATCAGCCAGGGCAGTACATCGATCTCATGGATTGCTGTGTCTGTGACAGCCATCTCTGTCGTATAGTCATCTGCAACAGACTCCGCACGGTGAGTACATTTCAAAACCAGAGGAGCTCCAAAATCACCAGTTTCAATCAGCTCTCTGACCTGATTGTATCCGCGGTCATAGCGGCGCATAAAACCAACCTGAACCAGATGTTTTCCGGAGGCAATTTCTGCATCTACAATCTCTTTGCATTCTGCCGCAGTTGTAGTCAGAGGCTTCTCTGTGAACACCGGTTTTTCCGCAGCGATGGCCCTGAGAATGGCATCTTTGTGATAATTTCCAGGAGTCGTAACAACAACCGCATCAACTTCCGAATCGTTGATCAATTCTGCAGCATCCGTATAAACCCTGACTCCTCCGACCAGCTCAGATGCTGCCCTTGCACCTTCCTCAAAAACATCGCATACAGCGGTAACTGTGACTCCCTGGATCTTGTACTGAAGACGTTTTGCATGTTCTTTACCAATCATTCCGCACCCGATAATACCCACTCTCAAATCCATTCTCAAATCCTCCATAGCTAATTTGCTCTGCACTCATACATTTTGTATTCGTGTCCATCTATTTGTTACGTACATTATATTCTAGCGTTCACGAGAACGCAATAGGTTTTACCAAAAAATCCTTTTTTCATAGGATATTACAATAAACGCTTATGTTTTTTAGGCTATTTTCCCAATTTCAGCGTTTTTTTTAGCTTTATGCACGCAAGCCAAAAAAATAACCGTATCAATGCTGATACAGTTATTTTAATTTGCGTTCAATATGCACGCTTTTTTATCCCTCTGCTGAAGAGGGCTGTTTTGCTTACTTCAAATTATATTTTGTTACAACGCTTGGCTCAATATACTCACTTGGTTCCGCCGGATTCAATCCTTTTGCCACATAATCATAGAGAATATAAAGCGGGCGGTACCCCTGGTATTCGGCCCCCTGCCCAAACAGCAGGCTGATACGGCCCGCCTTCAGATCTTTGACATTCATCGGATTGGCATCAAAGGTGAACACACGAATCTGCCCCGTCTTCCCCGCTTCCTCAATCGCGCTGCACACACCCTGTGTACCGTTCGATGCCGAAAACACTCCCGCAATGTCCGGATGCTCGCCGAGGGCCGTCTTAGTAATCTCATACGCAAAAGTATCATTGTCAAAACAGGCCTGCAGCGGAAGCAGCTCAACCTTCGGAAAATCCCTCTGCAGCACTTCCATAAAACCTTTTGCACGGATGTAATGGGCATAGTTCGTCAGGTGCGCCGTGATAGGCAGCACTTTCCCGCCACCCGCAAACATATATCCCATCATGACACCCGCGATCTGACCCCCGACATAATTGTCCATTCCCACATAACACAGGCGCCTGCTGTCCGGCAAGTCTCCGTTGAAAACCACCACCGGTATCCCGGACTCCACAAGGCCGTCAACCCGCTTTGCCACATCCGGTTCCGTAACCGGCGTAAATGCGATCGCCTGACATCCCTCCTCCAAAAACTCATCGATCGCCGACATCTCCGCCTTCTTATCAATTGTCGGATGCGTTTTAATCAGAGTCGTCACTCCAAATGCTTTTAGTTCAGCAGCCGCCTTCTCTGCCCCCGCAAGCACCATCTGCATTGTTGGCGTCGCAACCGACTGCACATAAACGCCAAATTTAAACTCTCTGCCCGCAAGCACCAGAGCCTGCCCCGCAGGATGAGGCTGGTACCCCAGCTCATCCGCAATTCTTCTGATTCGCTCTGCAACCTCCGGTTTAACACGCCCCCGGTTATGCAGTGCACGGTCAACAGTTCCCCGCGAAACACCTGCAAGCTCTGCGATCTGTTTTGATGTAACCGCCATTTTAACCTCCCATGCCGCACTTCAGTCACTTGTAACGTATTTATTACGGAATATTCTACATGATAATAAATTGTCTGTCAAACAGCTCATAAATACCTTCTTCAGAAGATAATTCGAGATTAACACAGACAGAAAAGGGCGCTTACCATCGAATCCAGAAGGAATTTTCAGTAAACAGAAATCGCCGCAACACTGATCTTTAATCAGAGCTCCGGCGATTCTGTTCAGTGCGGGCAACAGGACTTGAACCCGTATCAAGCATATTTCAGTAAAGTGCGTATTTACGCCATTTCCCCCGTAAGCCCCGTATTTACTGCGTTTCTGCGTGTATCTATAATATAATAATTGTAACTTAAATATAATTATTAGACCCCAATAATAAGGCTATGCAACACGAAATGCAACACGGAATTCCTTCATATATAAGATATATTTCCGGACAAAACTGACAGGGCACCTTGTAATCTACATCCAAAATTGTTATAATATCTTTGCAGGGGAGCGGTGGCAAGCCCGCCCTCCTTTGCATTACCGGGCTGATTTATTCAGCCTTTTTCTCTGCGTCTTTAAGGATTGTCAAACTGTCGATTTTCTTCAGTGCCTCTTCTTTATCTTTACTTCCTTCGACTATCATTCTGACCATTTCCATGATTGTTTTAAATTCGTCTTTTGTCATCTCTTCCATTTCGCTCTCCTTTCCCCGCTTGCCCGGTCATTAAGTTAATCTCTTAACTTAAGTATATTATATCATATTGGTTACCAATATTCAAGCGTTTTTCTTCTTTTCTATGATTATTTTTCCGTCCTTATAAGATACCGTAACGCATTTATCATCTGGTGTCACTCCCATTTCCTTGACCATATCCGCCGGGAGGCTGATTTTATAATTGACCGAGTTTTTCCCGGCAGTCCCTCCTGCCTTTGCTATGATGATGTTTCTCTCTACCATGTTTTACCCTCCTTGTATTGGTTACCTATATAATAACATTATTGGTTACCAAAAACAATAAAAACTTAAAAAAAACCATTGACTATTAGTTACCAATGATGTACAAGGTAAAGAAAACTCTGAAACATATATAGCGTTCCGGATAATACCGGAAGAAAGGAGTCGATATAATCGGCGATAGAATTGCAACTTTGGAAAAGTTTTTTAAAGTTAGCAAACCAAAAGACCTGGATCCAATTGAATGAATGGAATGGGGAGAGGAGCATCAGCAACCGTTCCCGGTATAAGAACATTCCCCCGGCATAGCGCAGCCGGGGGTTTTCACAAGATATAGCGTCAGAAACTTCGATTGCTTATTGCAACGTCAATGAGTTACACACTGCCCTCCTCTCTGATAAGACTATTTCAAGCCCATCACAGGACAGGCTTAAAGCGCGATCAGATCCCGCAGGGTCTTCTCCCCTGCAACACCGTCTACACCGCCGCAGATGCCCGGGGACTGCTTTTCCCGGTCCCTCTGATAAGCAGTAATGGCATAGACCGTGTTGTCCCCGCAGCTCCGGTCGAGCTCCAGGACCTTGCCGTCTTTGCCCTTATAACCACGGGCCCTTAAAATTTCCTGTACCAGCAGCACATGGGTGCCGGCCTCTCCTCTTTTCACTGTTTTCATACTGAACATATATACTGCATCTCCTTTCGGTGTTGTTGGTACATCTCCCCCACTCGCCGTCACCAGGCTCCAATCCGGCCGACCGTAACCGCTGATCCGTGAGTTGCCAAGTGCATACGACTTTTTGCATACCCCGCCGCCGTTGGCGATCACCCCGGATGCCCCCGACGTATTGCCCTCGATCGTGTATACGATATTTCCGGATACCCGGTACACGATACCGGTATGGCAGATCCTGCTGGCATTATGGAAAAAGACCTGGTCTCCTGCCTGCGGTGTGGAATGCCACTGCTTCTTATTCTTATAATACTGGGCGCTGGTCGGTGTATAGGCTGAGAATCCCCCGCCAAGCAATTCCCTTGCGTTCTCCTGCCCAAATGCCTGTACAAAACACCAGTCCACAAACATATCACACCAGGCCTGTCCCTGGTAGTTGACGCCTGCAAATGTCCGGTAATCCCTGGCATATTTGGTGTAATTGTTGCTGCCGGCATTCGCTGTTTTGCTGTCCAGCTGGCTGTTGCTCTTCTTTTCCAGGTATCCGACTTCTGCGGACGCCACGCTGATCAGCTTGTCAATCGCATTTTGTTTTGTCATCCCGTCCTCCTTGATATACTGTTTGATCCAGCCATAAACCTTCACATGCCGGGACCAGTAGATCTTGTCCCCTACCTGGTTGTTGTTGCTGGTATCCTGCTGGTCCAGTTTCAGCGTCGCATAGATCCGGTCAATGGTCAGGGGTTTCCCCGTCTTTTTGATGATCCGCTGCACCGGGCCTTTCCCGCCCAGGTGCTGGATATTGGCGCAGAACATGGCAGCCTGGACCTCTGTGACTCCCTCTGTGGCAGCCCGGTTAATATACGTAGCGATCTGCTCTGCCATGAGGGATTTCTGGGCAGCCATCCCCACCTGCGAACCTATGATGCGCTGGATACATTTTGCCTTGGCTGAAGTTTTTGACAGCTTGTACGCCGCCCAGTTTTTACAGTCCAGGTCGGAAGCGATGCCGGCGGTATCCAGTTCCCTGAATTTCGCCGGGTAAGAAGACCGGATCCGGTTCAGGAGTTTTTGGGCATTTGTACCATAAAACTGATAGCAGCCGATCGTGATCGCTTTCTCATTTGCACTATTCTTACCAGCCTCGGTAAAGTCATCCCAGCGCCCCTGCCCGTATACCTGCCCGCCGGTCTCCACCGCAGCCAGAATGTTGCACATAACGTCCATCTGGTAATCGGTCAATTTCATAACCTTCTCAGCTCCTCTCGTACTTGGTTAAAAAACGTAAATCTACAGAGATAGCAGTCACAACACTCTGAAGTCTGCTGGTCTGGCGCCACACAGCAGCAGCGTGTTTCCGCATCCAGGTATCGCACAAAATCTTCTATCTCCTCATCTGTCATGATTACACCTCCGCATCAAAAAAGAGGACGATTATTCGCCCTCTGTCATTTTAAGTTCCGGCAGCCCGGCAACGCTTGTCAGCAAGGATAACACCCCGGCCAGTGCCGCCGCAGAGGCTGCCATCGCCCAGTTGACTTCTCCCAGGACTGCTGCTGTGCCGATCGTGGCAACCGCAGTCTGTGCCACAGTCTTAATTGCCCGAATCCCTGCTGCTTTTAACCAATGTAATGTTTCATTTTTCATTCTGCTTGTCCTCCTACAGGAAATCATTCTTTTCATTTCTCTCTGCATACAGCTTCCGCAGATACTTCGCTTCTTCTTCGATCACACCATTTTCAATGCCCTTCTGGTCTGTGAGCACTTCATATTCCTTCAGCTGGCTGATCACGTGCTGCCACTCCTCCTTCGTATGTTGCCTGCCATTGCGGCAGCTGTTCGCGAAGTCAAGGATGTTCCAGCGTTTGCTGTTTACCTTTTCCGCATCAAAATCTTTTTTTAATTCTTTGACGTCATACTCCAGCTCACCGATCAGAGCCGCCCGAATCCAGCCCAGCAGCGTGCTCCACGGGTCAATTCGGATCGGCGCAATCTGGATCAGTGTGACGGTGCCGAGGATTGTAATCCACGGGTTGTCTGTACAAAACTTTAACAGTTGCCGTATTATCTCCACATCATAATTACCCCCTACTTTTAATCAACCAAATACGATGCACTAAACATAAGCTGTGCACTTGTTGGGCAACTTTCCAGCGTATTTGTTCCGTATCGCGAAAATGTTACTGTGCCGCCCGCAAAAATCTGAAGAAGCCAAGTGCTTTTCCCTGTTCCTTGACACACAAGCGTTTCCGCTTTGCTCGGACGGTATCCCTCAGGCAAAGAAAAAATGGTAACACTCGAAGCGGACCCTGCAAGAGCTGCCCGCGGTGACACCTTCCCACGTATAAATACTGTCTTCCCAATTTTCCGGTATTCAGGTGTATTTGCCGATTCTCCGCCAGCCGCAGCAAAAGACGTCGACAGCGTCCCTGTCTTCCAATCGCTGTCTTGCATTTTGCCATCCAACTCATTAACTGCTACCACAATGCTGTTTTTATTGTTTGTTGTTAGGTCTTCTAGTTTTCCGATCTCTCCATCCAGTTCATTTACCGATTCTACCAACTGCTTTGCTGTTGTGGTCAATCCGGGGAAGGTTACATTTTTTATTTTCTCAACTGCTAATTCAAGTATGGATCCTATATTCGTTCTCTTTGTCTGAGACGATGTATTCTCGATGATGACGTCATCAGCGTCTGCCGGCTCTGTAATCAATTCCAGATCTTTTATTTTCTTTAGTGCCATGTTCGCACCTCCTCTAATGATATTCCTGCAGTTTTTAATGCCTTTTCAAGCCTTTCTACTTTTGTGCTTAGTTCCTGTATTGCTTTTGTTGCATACTGCAAAATTGCACTCGATTCAAATTGCCATGTGTCACTTTCTTCCATATGCAGCGCCATTCTGGGGCACACATCTGACAGTTGTTGTGCGATGTAACCGTTTTCTACATGTCCATCATTCTCTTTCCAGTCATACTCTACGTGCCGGATTTTATTAATAACGGAAAGCGCATCTACTGTTGAGTCCTGAATATGTTTCTTTTTTCGTTCATCTGAGTTGTCTATCGTAATGAGCCCAAGTGTGTCATCATCTTCGCCCTTTACCCACAGGTAATAAGCACTCGTATTTTCCGCATAGTACTTTGCGATCTTCGCAATAATTCCATATCCACAATCCCAGGATTTTGTAAAAAGATTTGAATTATTATGTGTTCTGATCTCGTTTGTGCGGATTGTTCCATGAGCATCTATATCGCCATAAAAAGTGGCATTTTTTCCTGAAAGGGAAGCGGCTGTGGAACCTCTTGATTTTAAATATATCGTGCTTATCGCTTCCAGGACAGCACAGTAATTAACTCCACCATCAGGCGCATAATAAGCTGCACTAAGATCCAGCTTTCCGGTCAATTCTTTTTCTTTCGCTTCACCACTAAACACACCACCGCTTACAACTCCGGCCTTTTGATCGACCCACTTTCTTGTGTTATATATAGAGGTCATTCCTGTCGTATGAAGACCACGATTATCCAAGAGCAGTGTAAATACATTGTTAGCATCGTAGATGCGTACCACACCATTTTTATTGTCTATGCCTCCAAGTGTTAAATCTCCGCCCCTCATATAGTCAAAAGATACATACAGCTGATTGCCTACTTTATAAATTCCTTTAGCTTGCCCATTATTCGTAAGCAGATTAAATACCTGTTCAGTTGTCAATGACTTTGCAGTGATGACAACCGGTATATTCTGCTTGTCGATCAGTGTGTTGTCCTTCGAATACAATGAGATCCTGACAGCGGACATATTTCTTTTCATTCCAATCATAGATCCATCGCCTGTAACTATGGTATCCCCATCCCCTGTAACAATTCCATCCATCAGCTCAAACTGTATTTCGTATTCTTCTGAACGTGACTTATATGCAATATTCCACGTTTCTCCATCGGCGGTCTCTTCAATAATAAATATTCCGGAGTATATCACCCTGTCCGTATCAGCGCCCTCACGGTAATACGCAGACGCTGTGACTGTGCTCGGGTTTGTGAAATACTGGCTATCCAATTCGAGTATCTGCGTATTCAGTTCCATGCCATAGATTCTTCCATCTTCTAGGTCACTGAATGTACCTTGACACGATGTTATTGTAGCCATTTGCTGCTCCCCTTTCTAATTGGATACATCACACTGCAAGGATGCAAGACTGTCAATGTCATCCGCAGATAAATAAATGACTTTTCCTGTCTTATTAAACCCGCTGACGGCATTTCCGTTCTTATCCTGTTTATACCATGTATAGGTAAGGCTCTGTTTTTCCGTTGCCGCCGCCCACGCACTTCCAGAGTATTTCATCAACGTGACCGTTTTTGCAGTGTGGTCAATCTTATACCAAAAATTCCCGACCTTCGGACTTGATGGTGCCGTTTCAGATATCGGCCCTTTCAAAGCGTCAACCTCTTTCTGATTTGTGCGTACGATAATATATGGCACAACGCCGCCCTGATTATTTTTGACTGTAAACCCTCCGATAGACAGCATTTCTGACACATACGGATCCGACTTGTCCTCTACAGTGATGACATCCACATACGTTTTGCTCTTATAAGTCATCGTACAGCGATAAGACTGGATATTGACTACGTCTGCCCCGCTGACGCTTAAGCTCTTTGAGGTCGCACCGGAAATAGCTACCCAGTTGCCACCTGTGTACTTCGCCCACTGGTAGGTGGCGCCGGATGTAATTGCGGTCGCACCGTCATAAGCATTTATATCCAGCGTTATGGATCCGCTTTGGTTTTGCACCAGCGTTCCAACCGGCGCATAAATGGAAAACGACACTGCATTTACGCCGGCCGCGCCGGTGTTCCCTTTTGGTGATTTCGACCAGCCGAACTTTTTCACCACCGTCTTTCCGGAAATCGTAAATGTCAGGTCAATCGTACCATTCATTGTCGCCGCTGCCCCAAGCGTTCCATTCGCCGCAAATGTAAGCACAACAGATCCAGGTGCCGAAGCTGTAGCGGCTGAATTACTTTTTGTAGTTACACCAGATGGTAATGCTCCCACTGTGCAGGTACATGCCGCCTGTGTAATGCCAATGTATCCCCAAAACGGAATCGTAACATCCACCGCTGCAGCTACCAGGCCGGCCGTTGTGCAAGAGATGGACTGTGATTCGTTACCGAGCACCACCGAAAGCCCACCGGGACCCGTTGCCCCAGTTTGCCCCATCTTGCCAATGCTGTAGGCGGTACTCGTTGTGTTGTCTGTATAAGTAATCACCGTACGCGTCCAAAGATATTGATTTGCAGATACCGATGGAATCGTTGGCCCCCAAGTGCCTGCTGGCACATCTGTTCCACTGGAAGATGCCTGATAAGTAACCTCAGTAGATTTAACTCCTTTCCCAGGTGCTCCATCCGCGCCACTCGCCCCCATCTTACCGATACTATATGATGTACTGGTCGAGTTGTCCGTGTAAGTAATAACTGTCCGTGTCCATAAGTACTGATTGGCAGCAACAGCAGGTATTGTGGGATTCCAGGTCCCGGTTGGCGTTGTGGTTCCGCTGGCAGATGCCTGATAAGTAACTGCCGTGGACTTAATCCCCTTTCCCGGTGATCCGGTTTCTCCCTTGACACCGTCATAAATCCGTGTGATTGTTACAACATCATATACGTCGGCATCATCCGTCAGCAGCTTGATCGTTGCCACGTTATCAAAAAATACGGCATGCGCTGGTTTGACGATCAGTGTCGCCCCGGTAATGTTCGCGTTGTCGGATGTGGTGGGATAATCCGCCCATACGCCGGATGCGTTTTTGTACTGCCACTTCTGAATATTGACGCCCTGTACCAACGCGGTAAGTGTCGCCTGCGTAGCCCCTACGAGCGTTCCGCTGGTGTTATACTTAAATACATAGGTGTCACCCGTGACATCCGCAAGTCTGGCATTTTCTGCATTTTTGACCAGTGTGTAAGTTATGTCTGACGTGATGTTAACCGTATTTTTTGTCTCACTGTCATAATAGCTGATATAACAGATATAAGTAATCATCCCCGATGCAGCGCCAGAAAGCTTATTCTGATTAACTGTGAGGATTCCACCGGATACAGTTTCACCTGAGGCAAGTGCTGCCTCCGATCCAGTCCCCTCTTTTCGTTTCCAATTAATAGTAAGCCCGGCAGACCCAAGTGCAACCGGTGTCTGGTCCAGAAAGATCACTGGCGTTAATTTCAAGTTTGTCGATGCCCAGCACGGCGCATAAGTATGAGGCAGTACGTTTGGGTTTTCCACCTGTGTTTTTGGTAAGTTTGATGTTAAATATGCAGACAGCTTCCTCTGGTCTGTGATGTCGACAAACGTCTGTTGTGAACTCGTTAATACTGGCATTTTCTTTTTCTCCTTACTCTAAATTTACGGCGCAAAAAAAGGAGGCGTTATTCATGACGTCCTCCGTGTTAATATGGATCTGTTTCATTCCGGTATGGTAAGCATCCCACTCCTCATCTGCGGTTTCATCCCCGGAATTCCTGTGCCAGGAAAAGAGGGATGGATTAAGTGTATCCGTAATATCATCATCCCAACTATATACATAGCAACGCATAAGGGATGTTTCGCCTTTATCCGTAAATATGCTTTTTCCTTCCACCCGGGTCTCAACGCGGTACATTTTTTTTGATTCAATTTCCTGCACCTTATCGCCAACCGTTGAAACATCTTTCTGTTTCACAATCGTCATCTTTGCGGATGCCCGCAGCGTGTTAAGATAAGTCGCCCGTATCTCAACCCATCCGGAATCTTCTTCTAACCCGGTTACCTCATAGGTTTTTGTCCCTGCATCCCATGTTCCAGTCAGACCCGGACTTTCGGAAACAGAGAAAAACACAGAATTTGTAATATCCTCTGATCCCCAGTAGACTACCGCTGTTGTTTTACAGTCTGGCAATACCGTATAGTCCCCTTTGTAATCCGTTGGAACCGTCACATAATCATTGGACAGAGATACAAGCAGGCTTTTCGCATGGTCCACCTGCTCCTCTGATGCTACCGGTTTCCCGCCGATTGACATATTGTCCGCCTCGATGTTCAGGTTACGTCCATCCCACCTCATTTTACCCCTGCCGTAGTCAAAAGTACCTGCTTTTAAGTCAATCATTCCATTGGTTCCGACGATATCACCGGCCGCTATCTTATCCGCCGTGATACATTCCGCAGCCAGCTCAGCAGCGGTGATGGCTCCGGCCAAAATTTCATTCGCCGTAATGGTTTTTGATGCGATTTCACCTGCCGTAATAGATTTTGCCACAACTTTGTCACCGGTGATCGTCCTGTCTGTCAGCACCTCGCCGTTTAGGGTATCAACGTTTTGTGCCTGCAGTGCACCATCAATATTGTTAAGAGCATAGACAATACTCTTTTCGTTGCCCCGGATGATCAGACGCTCCACCGACAGTACGCCGGCTGTGATCTTGTTTGCGGACAGCTCCACGATTTTTGCATTTGTGATACTGCCATCAGCAATCTGCGCGGATCCAACCACGCCATCCCCGATCATCGCCGTCTTGATCGCCCCGCGTGCAATATTTGCCAGGTCAATTCTAGCATACTCTGTTTTCAGGTTTTCGATCTGCGCATATTTAATATCCGCGTCCGTAGCTTTTAAGTAAGTAGTTGTGATCTCTCCGATTGCAGCCTTTACCGCCCCCAATTCTCCGGCAACATAGACGTAATCCGCTTTCAATTCCGAAAAATAACCCTGGGCGATTACTGCTACATTCGCTTCAAAATCGACGATCTGTCTGATGACAATTTTATCAACCGCGCTTCCTTTTACAGTCCCATCATTTGTTGTGATGTTTGCTACTACGTCCGCGGCATCCTTATACTGCTGCTGCAATTCCTCAAAAGTCAGTACCGTGTTGGACAGCTCGCAGGAGTTTTTATCCGCGTCATCCGGCCACACTGTCAGTTTTACGATCCGCTGCTTGTCTTTCACTCCAGTCTCCGGATCGATCAATAGCACGCGGTCCCCCAGATGATAGGCAAGGATTTCATATTCCGGTCTTTGCTTTGCCAGATCTCTAATCTGCGCATTGTAGGATTTCTTCGGCTTGGAGAGGTCTTCCAGTTTTAAGGCAGCATCTTCTTTTAGGACCTCCGGATCCGTATAAGACTCATCGATCCATAGATACCGTTTCTTTTTCTTCGTATACTGGTAATTCTCAAGATAGGCTTTCCCCTGATTTACCTCTGTAATTTTTAGCCCGTCCGCTCCCACCGGCTCGATTTGCGTGTAATAATCGTAAGTATCCGTATTTACGGTTGATTTCTTCAGATTCAGGTCACGGATAAAATAGATGCCCCGATCCTTTCCTATTTTTTCAAAAAAAGACACGGTTTTTGCTTTGGTGTCATAGATGCATTCGCACATCCAGGCCGCACACAATTTCCCGATCACCTGCAGAGAATCGGTATTGGTAAGCGCAACACTTCTGCGTTTCTCGATCTCACAGGTTCCGACCCGCCAACCGGTATCCGTAAGTGCCATGTTCACCGCTTCTTTAAGTGTGGAATCTGTAGCCGCAAAGGTTTCCCATATCCTGCTTTCCAGCTCCTCTACATTTAAAAGAGCTGTCACTTTAGGAAATCCTTCCGTATTGATTTCCTTGATGACGTATTCATCTTCCTGTGTTTCCAGGTAATATTCTTCCTGCAGTTTAAGGTCGCCAAGATAGGTAAAAGACAGGGTTTTATCTGCACTTTTCAGCTCGCTTTCGATTTTTAAATCTTTATAGTTATCGATCACACTGATGAAATTTTTATCAAAATCATAGACTTTCAGCATCAAAGCACCTTCCTTACATATATCTCGGCCTCCATTTCAAAGTTACGTTCACCTGCCCGGAACTGAAATCAATCTGGTTAACCCCCGGTGCAAGGCACGGAAGTGACCAGAAGTCCGAGTCCTGCTTGATCACACCGTCTTCTGTTAGCAGTCCGATTTCTCCATCAAAGACAATTGATTTTTGAGCGCTTAGATTCTTTAGGATGACCACCTCATCCTTCACCTGCGATTGGTCCCTGCATACTCCAGCAATCGTCAGTTCTTCCATTGCGGTAAGTGGCGTGACTTCGAGATACAGCGGGGTATGTACAGTTCCCGTATTCTGTATCTGGATATTCGCCGTACTTTCGAACATTTCAATCACTTCTTCCCCGAATTCATACCCATAAAATGTCAGCACAAGCTTGTGAAACCTGTGGATACTGCTCTCTGTTGCGCTGCTCTTTTTTAAAATCACGCGAAATTTGTGCGTAAACCCATCGAGCGTCAGTGTCCTGGTCTCCATCAGCAAAGAAAGGACTGCCCCACGATTTGAGATGATCGCTTCCCTGTTTTCTCCTTTAACCAATAGTGTAATTTCGATCTCTTTAAATCCGGATCTGCTGCGAAAAAAAGCGGGTAACAGTCTTCCTGGTACCCACTCACTCGCATTTTCAATTTCTGAATGACCTACTTTCACGTTCCATTGTTTTGCCGAAAACTGCGCAATGTTTATGTTGTCAATTAGCATTACCGTCTCCTCCTTATTGCGCTTGCCATCTCCCGGCTGATTCCCGGCTGTAATGCCGCAGATGCACTGTCTGCGTCAAATACGATTTGCTTTTCTTCGGCCAGGTATGGAAAATAATCCCGCATAAGGGCAATCATTTCCTGCAAAAGCCCCGTCCCCGAATTCCCGGTTACCGCAGATACTTGCCCCGTCGGCATCTCCATCAGCCGATTCGCTGCATAGATTCCGGATGTATTTAAATTGTGCTGGAACTCTGCGATTGCACTTTGCTGGCCTGCAATCTGCGTTTTCGCATTTTCCACAAGCCTTGTAATCATCTCCGCAGCGCTTCGGTCTGCTATCTGTGCACCTTCCTTGATGCCTTCGCCAATCCCTTCCGCGATTGGGATACCGATCGCACGTTTAAACACTCTGGACGGGGAATGGATTTCCGCCGCATCCTGGATTGCCGCTTTTAACCCTTCGACAAATCCTTTCGCGGAGGTTTCGATTTTTTTTGAATCCGTCAGGCCGTCAAGAATTCCTTGGAGTGTATCCCCTCCAATAATTTCTCCTGCTTTTGGAAGGTCCTTGAACCCGTCGGTTAGCGAAGCTGTGGCTTTCTTTATCGCCGATTTTGTCTCTGCAGTACTTGCCTTTTTGCTGATGTTCATGACAAGATTGGAGATTGCTTCCTCTCCTGTCGTCTTCGCATGTTCTGCAAGGTATTTTAAGGCATTTGACATTCCAGCGCTTAGTGACGCGACTTCCTGATTAAATTCATCCGTCAGTTTTTTTAGTTCTTCTTTTGCATCTTTACGTAGTCCCTGAATTTGAGTGATCGTTTCTTGCCGCATTGGCTCCAACTCTTTCACAGCCTGGGACTCTGCAAGGTCGTTTTTCTGGTTCCAGAGATCGTTGTATTCCTTCAGTTGCTCTTTCGTCAGAGTATTTAAGGCATGGATAGATGCAGATGCCTCTGGTCCCATGTTTCTTAATTCTTCTAACAATCCTTCTGACAGAATGTTTTTTCCACCAAGTTCTTCTAATTGCTGTTCCCAGTCCGCAATTCCGGCAACCTGCGTTTTCAGATTATGTAATAATACTGCGCCGGAATCCGATTCGCTCTGAAATTTCTCAAACAGACCAAAAGATGAAACGATATCATTTTTTCTCTCTGTGACCGCGTCTTTGTATGCATCTTCCAGATCCTTGATATCGTCTTTTAATTGATCATTAATTTCCTTCGCATCGTCTTTAAACTGTTGCTGCCGCTCTGTAAGTTGATCATAATAGGATTCCCTGGCTTCAAAGTATTTCTGATCCGCCTCAATTCGTTCCGCTGTTCCAGTTTTAAACTGTTTACGGCAGATGTTCCAATAATCCATCTCTGCCTTTGCAGATACCTTGTAATAAGTCTTATACCCATCCAGCGCCTTGTCCTGTACGCTCGCAAGCTCCGTGATCGTGTCCTGTTTGCTCTGCAGAATCTGTGCATTTACGCTTTGCAGCTGTCCTTTTGCGTCATACCAGGCCTGTGATCCCGCTTTTAACTTTTTAATCACGGTCTCCCAGTACCACTTTTGCTGATTCAATGAGATATCATATGTAATGCTATAGTTATCAAGATACTGCCGAGCAGCCTGAAAAATTTCACTGTAATAGTCCTTGTCTGATTTTCTGTCTTTTCCAGTCCCGCGCTTTACGCCAAATTTGCTGTCAATCTTTCCCCATAAATGGTTTTCCTCAATCCGGTCCCACACTTTGGTATAGGCTTCTGTTCCATACTTTGTCTTTTTGAGGACTTCCCGCCAGTAATAATCAATATCATCAAGGCTCGTCTTATGGCTTTTTCTATAATTTGTCATCCATTTGCTGGCCGCCTGATACACCTGGCTTGAAAGCCATTCTGCTGACTTTTTGACACCTTTGACGTTATCGGTAATTCCAAACGCAACACCTCTTGAAATTTGCTTTCCTACAAGATTTCGGAATTTTTTGGATGGTGACTGAATTTCCAACTCATCTTGTGCTGCCACAAGAACCCCTTTGCAGACCTCCGTGATGCTTGACACCACGTCGCGCCTGCCGTCCGTAATTCCTTCCGCCATACCACGGGAGAGCATAACACCCACTTCATCCCGCATTTTTCTGGATGGAGACTGGATCGCCGCTGCGCTTTTCGCTGCCGCAACTGCGGATGCTGCGACATTTCCAGCAGCCTCTACCGTCATGCTTTTTCCTGCGTAAATCCCCCTCGCTATACCAGCAGACATGTTATAACCGATATTGGAAAAATCATATTGCGAAGCCCCGGCATAAGCCGATGCTGCAACATCAGTAGCGGCACCTGCGGCATTACTTGTACCCGATCGGATCCCACGAGATAACGCCAAGGCAAGTTCACGCCCCTGGTTGTAGAAAGACCGGATGGATCCGCTGACCTGATTCCTTGCAGATAACACAACATCCTGTGCCGCAGTCGATGTATTGCTCTCTGTGTTTTTCATTCCCTGTGCGGTTCCAGTATTAAACTTTTCACCTGCATCAATTCCGTTTTGTTCCAAAAGTCCGGCAAGCGCTTGCAGCGCACTTACCGCACTTCCTCCACCAGCCTGAATTCCGGAACTGATATTTTCCGGGATAGAAATGCCACTCACCGCTGCCTTCTGGCTAAGTTCAGAAAACCGGTTCTGTATAGAAGCATTTAATTTACCCGCTGCATCGCTTGCGCTTACTGCTCCGGTTGCGATCGACATGCTTAGCGCATCCATCCCCTTCACTCCACAAGCTTTTGCATCATCCGTCAACTTGATCAGCTCGTTTACTGTCAGGTCTTTGACGTTTTTCGCCGCTTCTGCAACTTCTCCGCCTCCGGACTGTAAGCCGCTCGCCTCTGCTTTTGTTGCCTTTTCTCCGACTTTCCCGGCTGCTTCAGGTATTCCAGAGTTTTCGATCTCATATACAGCATTGGCAGCTTCTTCTGCGGTTGAACTTTCCAAGTCAAGGCTTCTGCGGTAAGCTTCATTTGCCGCCTGCACCTGTTCGTCTGTCGCATTCACAAATGCCGCTAAGGTTGCCGCTCCCTCCGGCCCCATGTCAATTAATTTCTGTAGCAGACCCTTATCAATTTCCTCAGCAAACCCTCTTGATGCCCTGTTTCCTGCCGCTTGAACATTGCTGGACCATTCTTCCAGCGCCGCAACGTTCTGTTGCATATTGGATATCACTTTTTCCGTACTAACTGCTTCCTGCTTTTCAAACTCGTCAAAAAGATCGACCTGGCTTTCGATCGTATCTGCGACTTGCTGTTGATATTCCGCCACTACTTCCTTCATCTGTTCGGTTGCTGCAGTTGCTGCATCCGTCGTGGCAGTAAAGGCATCGCCGGAACCTTCTAAGGCCTCCGTTGTCTGTGCAATTCCGTCGCTTAGTTTTAAATTTTCTTCGCAAACATCAGAAAGAACCTCTCTCTCCTTATCAAAGCCTTCGATCTGTTTTTCTAAGGAATCTTCTTGTTTTTGATTTTGATTGATAACCTTCTCCAGGTTATATGCATCATACGTCAAATTAAGTTTTTCAAACTGAGCCTCATAATACTGTCCGTTAATGGTTCCGTCTTCAAGCTGTTTATTCAGCTCTTTTTGTTTTTTGATATATTCATCGTACTTTGCAGCAGCCTTACCAGCATCACTGTTCTCGTCTTGCATCTCTGCCAGTTTAATCTCTGCGTCGATCTGCTCTTTTGTAATTTCAACAAGACGTTCCTGTGCTGCTTTCGCCTGCGCATAGGCGTTCAATGCATCAATAGAGGCATAAATTTCTTCTGCATTTTTGTTAAGTGCTCCAGTTTCTTCATCAATGGTAAGATTGAGCCCCGGCATGATCGTGTTTAACTGATCCACATAACTCTTCATCACGCCCATGCCTTCGCCGGTAGTTTGATACTCTTTTGACAGGCTGAACAACTTCCCGGCAATATCATCCGCAACCTCACCCTGTGCAGCCAGCTCTGAAGTTGTGTCCTCGTATTTTTGCGCGGTATTCTTCTGACTTTCCAGCAAGTCATCCGTCTCGCGCTTCAGTTTATCACTGGATTCTGCCAGCCTGTCATTTTCATCCTTTGTATCCTTCAGAATGGAATAGAATGCCGCAAACGCACCGACCGCAACACCGACCACCGCTACTACTCGCGCAATCGGATTCATGTTCATGACTGCGTTTAAGATTCCCTGAGCCGCAGATGCGCCTTCGATAGACGTTGTCATTCGCAAAAGACCAGAAATGATATCCTTCCAAAAACTCATTTTACTAAACTTCCACGCACTGACCGCAGCACCTAGTCCCAATGCTCCAGAAATCAATACGTCCAGATGATCTTCTGCAAATTCGGCAACGTTTTTGATGACTGGAAGCAGTTTTTCCAGCTTTTCCGCAAGTTTTATTTGAATTTCCCGTCCGATTTGCGTGATCTGGCTGCTCAAGTTATCGTATTTGACTTCCCTAATCTTTTCCATTGTCCCATGAACATCTGCATAGGTATTATTTACATTATTCAGCGATGTAATTACTTTCATCGCATTATCTTCCCCAAGTGCGCTCCACGTTTCACTGGCAATAGTTAATGCCTCTTGCTGATTTTCCATGCTTGCCAAATCTGCGATTACAGACTGGAAGAGATCTTTTGTGGACGCCTGCCCGTTTTTTACTTGATAAAACAGATTCTGTGTTCCGGTCGAGAAGGAATCTAACTGCTGCTCGATTCTTCCATCTGCGAGGCTGTTTCCAAATTCCTTGACAAAGTCATTGACCTTATCAAGGTTGTAGGCACCAGAATCAAGCCCATTTTGAAGAATTGAGAACATTTCTTCTGCCGAAAACCCTGCCTGCCCCCATAGCTGTGAATACTCTGCAAGGTTTTCTACAAGTTCACCTGACCGGTTCAGTCCGTTTTGCGCGCCTTTTGCCACAAGATCAAACGCCTCCTGGCTGTCGGTTCCCATGTTGGTGATTAGTCCGTTAATGCCACGGATAGATTCATCAAGATCCATATCGAAGGTATCTCGAAGCGTAATCGCATTTTCGGAAATGTCTTTTAACTTCGACGGATCCATCTCCCCCATGTTTTGCGTCACTTTGGAGATCGTACCGGCCACATCGTCAAAGTTGTCTCCGTAATTTCCGGCATAGATTTCATTCATGACGTCTTTGTATTTTTCCATCGACGCCGTGGACACATCCATGCTGGCCTCAAGCTGGCTTGCGGCGGAGTCTGCCTCCAAGATACCGGACGCAACATAGCCGCCCATCTCCTTGAGTTTATCAATACCGTCGGTCACAAGCTTATTTGCAAAGGCACTTTCAAGTTTTTCTCCAAACTCAGCCGTAATCTCCGTGGATTTTTTGACCAGTTTTCCATATTGATCAATACTGGTCGCGCAATGGTCGGCAGAATTCTCTGCTTCTTTCATGTATTGAGCATTTTTGTCAAGCGCCTTATTCGCCCGAATGACTTGCGTTTCTGCGGTATTGAGTTTTGTCTCCCAGTCTTTTACACGGTTTCCGGCGGTCGTATAGTTATTTTCGCCTTTTTTAATCGCTGCGCTTAACTCGTCAATCTCTTTTTGCTGTGCACTTAACGCACTCTTAGAAGAGTCGGAAGATTTTTTCATATCCTCCATTTTTTTCTTTGCCTCTTCCAACCGTGTTTGTAACTCTTTAACTCCATTTCCTACCTTTTCGTAGGAATCTTGTGCGTTGCTCAGCCCTTTTTTGGTTTCTTCAACCTTCTTCTTATGGGCATCCAGCACCTTATTCAAAACTTCATGTTTTGCCTGGAGCGCTTTCAGTGAGTTTGCCTGTCCATCAAACTGCTCCTTGGTAAGCCCGAGCTGAGCTTTTAAGCTTGTCAGTTCCTTATTGACGCTTGTAACTGCACTCTTAAATTGTTTTTCTCCGTCCAACGCAATAACCGCACCGATTTTCCTTGCTCCCATTTTTCACCTCATAAAAAAATCAGGGCTGTTATACCCTGATTATTATAAAACATTATTTTTCCTTAAAAACTATTCCCATGATAATTCCGATTATTACGAAGGCAAACCCCGTGACCGGCTCTCGAAACATATGATAGATGCAACATAGCCAAAATAGTCCACCATACTTTTTCCAAAAATCTTCAACCCTTTCGTAGCGTTTTCTTTGGCCGTTCCACATTACGAAAACGCTTGTCATAAGAATCGGAGTCCCGAACATTGGAAGCCAGATGACTAAAAGCGCGCACAGAAAATACCAGCTTCCCCATAACACCCGTCTAATCTTGAACCATTGTTCCATCTATTCCACCCCCCGGATAAAATCCTCCATCATCTGTGTCAATTGCTTTGCCTGGCTTACGCCTGCACGCTGGCAGGCAACGGCAAATTCATCAACAACTGCTTTTTTCAGTTTATAGGACTTGCTGATATATCCAGCCTTTTTTTGATATTTTTCGCTTGCAATCGTCTGTGCTTTTGGGTTTCCCTTCGGCATTGTGCACCTCGTTTTTCTCTTATTATAGCATATGGTACACCACATAACAAGCATTTTAGAAAATATCATCTACGGTTACTTCTTTTTCCCGCAGCCCGTTCATATCCAGGTATTCGTTGTACAGTAGGAAAAATTTGCGCAGCGTCATGGAGAAAAGCTCCGTTTCGGTATAATTCAGGATTTTGCAGCCAATATAAAGAATGCGGGCAACGTTTAGCTGCTCAGTTGCCCGCTCTGTGTGTTTGGGATGTCATCCTCATCAACTTCCGGAAGAGATATTCCATATGCTTTTAAGACCGCCAGTGTGACGTCCTGTATATTATTATTTGTCAGCATCCATCCTACTTCCTGTTCCGTGACCTTTTTTAACGTACACTGTTCATTTTTATGCCGCTCCCGGTCAACCTCATCATTCGCCAATACCATAACCAGGTATCTCATCGTGTTCCCTGCATACCGCTTGTCCAGCAGCAGATCTATCACTTCATCCAGTGGCTTATCAAAATGTTCCTGGATATCATCAATGACGTTTAAGGTGAAGAGGAAATTCCTCTCCACCCCGTCAAGTGTAATCGGTACGCCTGTTGGCCTCAAATCCCTCATACAATCACCTCATTATTCACTTGTGATGCCAGCCTGTGTCTCCAGCCACTTTCTTGCATCCGCTTCGTTTTTAAACTCCGCCTGATCTTTCCAGTCTCCATTGTCCAGCTGGAACACATCGCCTTCAATGGTTGGGGTCTGGAAGGCAACGGTATCGCCTTTTGTGTCTGTTTCATCCGCAGGCTCTGCAAACTGTACTTTTTTCAGCCATTTTGCAAGGTAGCAAGGTTTATTATTTCTTACCACTTTTCCATAAAAACCAACACCTACAAACGGAGCAATGTCATTTGCATTTGCCAGCACTGTCTCCGGTGTAGCTGGATCAGACTCGCTTGCCGCTGTGAATTTATGGCCAAGCAGCTCGCAGTAGGTCTTGTTGGTCAGGTCGTCCACGTTCAGGGAGATCTTACCACCCTTGAAACTCTTGTCGGACTCAGCCACACCGTCATCTGCGTATAATTTCACATCATTACTTTCTGCTGTTACAGACGCTTTGATCGCCTTCGCGATTACGGCTCCTCCTGTATAAGTGCCATCTTCTCCAAGTTTCGCGTATACCGGATATTTTAACCCTACTTTTGCCATTATGATTCCTCACTTTCTTCTTCGATTTCACATTCGAAGATAATATGTCGTTTTTTTGTATCGTTTTCAATCTGTTCTGTCACTTCTGGATAAGTAAACCCTGCATCAAACAGCGCCTTCCGGATCCTGCTTTTGATGTTCAAATAGTCTTTATCCAATGGGATAAAAAGATGAATCTGCATATAAGCAACCACACACAGCGGTGCGTTGTCCGCAAAAAGGACTGCCTTATCATCCGCATAATTAAATGTGATATACCGTTTTTCGGTTCCTGTATAAAGATCCGGTTTTACTGGCATTCCAAACGGTTTTAACGCCTGGATGATTCTTGCATGAATGGTCATAACCCCACCTCGCGGTCAAACACTTCCTGTTGTTTTTTTAGTACCTTGGGTTCCGCGGTGTTCACCGCCTTTGTTAGAATTGGTCTTGCCGCCTCTCTTGATGTTCCATATTCCAAGTAAGCCAATTTCTCCATATTCCGGACTCCTTTTGCATCTTTGCCCGTTGGCCGGACAGCTGCATAATATCCATCGTTATGGGCCGTTGCACCGGTAGCCTTTATAGATGCGGCCATTGCGCCGGTATCTTTATACTTCGATACTTCTTTGCGTACTTCCTGCTCAAGGATTGGCATGCTCTCCTCAATCATTTTCGTGGCAATCTCATCAAACCGCCCCAAGTTCTCCAGGTCGCGCATCAAATCATTCATACCATCAATATCAAATCTGGCCATCCGGTCTCCTTTCGCACGATAACTGGATCATCATGCTTTTATCCTTCTGGAACGTACGTTTAATATCGTAAACAGTTCCTGTGGATTCATCCACCAGAAATCCCTCCCCATGATAATTGCAGACCGCGATTTCAATATTCTGGTCAACGGTATACCCCTTCTGGTTGGCCAGAATCAAGTCGTCCCTGGTAGCATCGGTAAAGTTTGCCGGTACGCCGCCCAGGAACTCCCATTGATCTGTATCAAACCCATTTGCGTTAGTAACGGTATGTTTTCCGACCGGAATGCTTACGCTCCCGTTCCACATGGCTCCTCACTTCCTTCCAATGTCAGGCGAAATACCTTTTGACGGTAAAGGTTCAGGTATTTGTACGTATCCGACCTGTCATTCCCCAAGTATGCCTTTACGTACAACGTTATGGCCGTCACTACCCGTGCATCGGCTTTGTCTAGGACCGCTTTAGGCACACCGGATGTTATCATATCCTCTTTACAGTCTTCAATGTAACTTTCAATGTCATCATCATACACCGTAACGGAATCAGCAATGCCGCATCGACTTTTTACCATATCAAACATCTTATCACCTACCCTTGCTGCTGCAGAAATTCTTGAATTATTTCCGCTTTGACAGTCTTCGTAATGCTATAGCCAAGCTCACCGGCCAAAGACTTAATCTGTGCGACAGTCATCGCCTGCAGGTCTTCGGCCGTATAGCTGCTGTCCAGGCTATAGCTGTTTATTCCCCCGCCGGTGTCGTTTCGTCAATGGTCAGCTCGCCATTGACAAATGCTTCCGTGTCCTTCGGCTGGCAGTCCTCGCGCTCAATCGCACGGAATAAGGTTAGGTCTTCTTCAAAAGCGTTCAGCTCACCGATTGCCGCCACGTTGGAGGTCATGATGCTCAGTTGTTTGCGGTCGAAGAACTTAATCCCCTCTTTCAGGTCGCCAATGATAAGCGGGATTTTTCTTTTTCCGGCAGTTGCAGTATCGGACGGCAGATCACTGTTTGGGATTACCACAATCGGCACGATTGTCGCGCCTGCTCTCAGCTGCAGTTTCGCCGGGTCGGACGGATTCGGCTGGAGCATATCACGGCCGTTCTGGTCCTTTAAGGTATCCAGATACTGCAGGCCGTCATCATTGGTCACAATTTTAGAAGTCGATTTAAAGGCAGAGCCCAGGGTCACATTCAGGGCTTTCTTAATATCGTCCAGTCCGGCGATCACTGTCTTTGTCTTCTGTCCGATAACGCCAAGGATGATCTTGTTCCTGGTTACCCTGGATTCATCCCCGATCCAGCTGATCAGCGTGCCGGTAACGTTGGCATCGGAATCATCAAGCAGTTCGTTGGTCACCGGAAAATATCCGGCGTATTTGTCGATCTCATAACTCATACGCTCAAACTGCGGTGTCGCTTTCGCCCCGATCTTCCCGCCCTCTCCGACTTTGGTAAATCCGGTCTGCTGAGAGCGTTTCTTGAATGTCCTGGAGCCTTTATTTGTCGTTACCGATTCTACATCCACCAGGTCAATCAAAGATGCTTTGCTTTCACGGTATTCATTGATCTTTGTCTGGATATCCTCCGGCACCGTATAGCCACCGTCAGCTGGTGCACCCTCACTCATAGAGTTCGTAACCCGAAATCCGGCTCTCGCAGCATCGGCAAACTCTTTGACCGCGTCTTTTTTCTGTACCGGCGTTGCCGTCCCGTCATTGATTTTCTGCTGCATTCCTTCCAGTGCCTGGTCTTCCAGGTCTTTCAGTAAATCAAATCTATCCTGCAGGTTTTTCAGTTCCTCTTTGGCAGTTTTTGCCTCATCCAGTTTGTCTTCTGCAGCCAGCTGCTGCACCTGCTGCTTCTTCTGGTTGATGCTGTCGAGCAGTTTTAACAATTCTTTGTTCATCTTTCTTCTCCTTTTTGATGTAATAAAAAAGACTTAAACCCCGTAAAGGTCTAAATCTTTCAGTAACTCTTGTTTTAATGTTTCTTTTTCTTCCAGTGCCTGCTTTTCTGCAAGTACTTTCTGCCGGATTTCATCCGTTAAGCGAATGCCATAAATGCCATTGGTATACTGTGGCTGGTCTGTCATGATTTCATCCACAAAACCGTATTCCAGGCACTGGTTCGCTGTCAACCAGGTCTCCCGATCCATCAACTTTAAAATTTCATCTAGTGGTTTTCCGGATTTTGCCGTATAGGCGCTTGCCATCGCAGCGTTCATCTGTTTTAAAATTTCTGCGTTTTTCTGCATATCGTGATAATCCCCGGACGCTCCGCTTATGGATACGTTATGGATCATCACTATTCCGACCGGACTGATCTTCGATTTCCCCGCCATCGCGATAACACCGGCTGCGCTTCCGGCAATGCTCTGGATCTCGATCTGTACATTCGAATGCTTTCGAAGCTCCGAATAGATTTCCTGACCCGCCATGACCGAGCCACCCCCTGAGTTTACAATAACCTCCAGCGTCTCCTCCGGCTGTGTTTCATCAATAACGCGTTTTACATCGTTTGGGCAGGTGGATTCCCAGTCAAGCCAGTCGTAGATCCATTTATCGTCATTAGAGACAATATCTCCCTTGATATCAACCTTCGCCATTTTCTTCACCTCCCTACTTCTCGTATTGTTTTCCAATCATGGTAATCGGGATATAATTTCCGTTTGCGGTTAATTCATCCCCACCTTCCTTACTCGGCAGATCAAGATAACTTCTCGCTTCGTTTCTGCTGTAAATTCCATCCTGCACGGCTCCGCGCAGAACTTCCATCTGTGATTTTGCGTCAGTTCTAAGAATTGCCTTTTCGTTGAACTTATAGAAATATCCGTCACTAATCTCTTGATCAGATTGCGCTTTCGCGTTGATCTCTTCTTCGTAGATCTTAAGCCGGTAAGACATCGTATCCACCAGAAAAGACAGCTGCTGCATCTCACTGTTCGCATAACTGGACTTTTCATAGTTGTTGATCTGGTTCGGTTTGATACCGAGTGCCCCGGCGATCTGTAATGCGGAATATTTCTTTAGTTCAAAAAACTGCGCATCAGTCAGGTTCATTTTCAAGGGCGTCAAAGTAAGACCGACCGGAACCGGTATAACTTTCCCTGCATTCTTCGGTCCGGAAAGTGCATCTGCAAACTTCTTCTGCAGCGCTTTGCGCTTTACTTCCTCCAGGTCTCCTGTGTACTGCATGGCCATACTCGCTGTCAGCCCTTGTTTGTAGAGCTTATTCATAAAGCTTTGGCTTTCCGCAGCACCATCTATCGTTTCTTCCAGAATTGCCCGCACCGGTTTCCCCATGATCCCATCAAAGCTGTCCCATGTCTTGAAATGCATGACCTCGTCGCTCTTGAATAGGTACTGTTGCCCGGTCTTTGGGTCATTATACCGATAGTACAGTTTCCCTTTTCCACCAAATATTCCGGCGTCGTCCATGAAAACATCCACATAATTGCTCTGCATCGGCCAGATATCAAGCGGAACATAGTCTCCGCCGTATGCACCGTGTCGGTTGTATACGCGCCGGATCCAAAGATACCCATTTCCGTAATGCTGACAGTTCATTTCCGTAGTGCTCCACAGAGTCGTCGGTGTCATGATCTCGTTCGGGCGAACCGTCAAAAGGCTTGTCATGGGTGTCGGGTCTGCCCGGATCCTCCCCTGTTCTGTGCTCTGATAATATTTCAGCGGCAGCTTCCCCATTGTTTCGCTGAGCATCTTTAAGCAGGTATAATACGTGACCTCGCTTAAGATATTCTTTTTCACACCGGAAATCCCCAGCCACTCCAGCAGTTCCTGCTCATTTAAGTCTGCTACCGGCCGCGTTAAGGCACTGACCGCGTTTTTAATTCGTGTTGTTATCTTCATCGTCACCAGTCACTTTCTAAAAATTCATCAATTGCTTCCAGATAGCTGGATGTGAATTCATGGTACAGCGCCAGCTTAAAGGCGCACAATACGGCATCCACCGGGTCGATCCGTCTTGCAGTCGCATCTTTATCGATCTTGATTAGTCCCTGATTCTGCCGGATCACCGCATTGCTCATGGCAAAATTAAGCACCGGGTTATAGGTATACAGTACGTTCCTGCTGTAGACCTGTTCCCGGAATCCCTGCGTTGATTCATTCAGGGATTTATGACTCTGAAAAACCTCCTCCACCACGTATCCCTCATCTGACAGGTCCATCATCAGCTTGCTGGCGTTCGCCGGGTCAAAGCACATGCATTCAATCTGCCAGTCCTGCGCGTTGCAGGTCTGCAGCACATATTGCATGACTGCATTCTGGTCAACGATCGGCGTATTGGTCACTGTAAGGAATCCCATCCGCTCCCAGGCATCGTAGTCTACTTTGTCTTTTGCTTTCCGTTCGGCCAGCTTTTCCCGGTTCGGGATGAAAGAGTGTGAATACACGATGTATTTCACGATCTCTTTCCCGGTCTGGTCAAATTCTCCGGATAAAAACGGGATGATAAACGCTGCCGACGTTAGGTCGATCTTAGCTGACATATCGAAACCTACATAGACGCTCATTCCTTTGGTGTTGATCGGGATTTTATCCACCTGGCAGGCTTTCCATTTCGCCATATCCATGTAGCCGTTTTCCTTTGCCTGTACCCAGATGTTCATGCACTTTGTAAGAAATGACGTCATATGCTCCGGAATCTCTTTTGCGATCTGGTATTCGCCGCGGATCTTATCGACACCCTCCGGGTATGACATCCGTATGGGATTTGCTTTTATCCAGTTTTTTTCATTTGCCAGCTTGTCAATGGGTTCATAATCTTCCGGATCCAGCTCGAGGATATCAATCATGTACTCGTCGTTCTCTACATCCGTATTCGGATCAAGAACCTTGGAACAATACGTATACTCTGTCACATAGCAGGGATAGGTCAAGTCTTTCCCTGCCGTCGTGATGATCATCAGCAGGTATTCCTTCGTGTTGGAGCCCAGCCCCAGATCATAAAATTCTGTCGTTGGATGCTGGTGGTACTCATCGATCACGAGTACGGCCGGGTTGGTCCCGTCCCCTTTTCTCCCGTCCTCTGCACTAAGTGCTTTCATGTAGCTCCCTGTCTTGATGTGGATAATGGCATCCCGGGTAATCTTGAATTTTGTCCGCAACGGAGATCCTTTCAGCATCAGTCCCGCTTCGTTGAATACAATCTTCGACTGGTCACGTTTCACACCTGCGGTGTAGATCTCATACATCTCCTGATTTTTTGTGGACATAACAGAAAGCTCATAAAGTGCAACACCTGCCTCCTCCTGGCTTTTGGCGTTCTTACGAGCTACCTCTGTGAATGATTTTTTAAACCGCTTATACCCTGTCTTTTTATGTTTCCACCCGTAGATCTGGCATAAACGGAACTTTTGCCACAGTGTCAGGTGGATGGGTTGCCCTGACAGGACTCCCTTCGAGTGCCTGAGAAGCGCAAACCAATCCACGATATTTTGCGCCGCCTCCTCATTCCAGGAGTACGGGAATTCCTCGTTTCCCATCTGCTCCACGTCACGTAACAACCGCATGCAGGCCCACTTGTGTTTCTTATTGCTGATGATCTTCCCGTCAATGCAGTCCTTGGCATATGAGATCAGCTCCATCAGTATCGACATCTTAGATCTCTCCAAACTTCATCCGTACCCTGTCTTCCGTTGTATTTATTTTGACCGCTGCTGCTTTCAGCCGCGCATCGATCGTCAGCCCGCAAAGAGCGGCGAACCGGCGCATTTCTTCTGCGTAGCTGCGCTGGATATCAACCATCGGGTTCTTTACAACAATTATGCCGGTGCGAGTCTCACGATCAATATAAAATGCCTGATCCTTCAGGATATCTGTTGCTTTCACATAATTTGCGAAGGCATTGCAATACCCTCCCAAGTTGTTCCGATCCAGATTCCCAATCAGGCTGATCTTTTCCAACTCCTTTACAACCCGGCGCCATTCTTTCTTTGCAACGTCATCAATCAGCCAGATTGGAGGGCGTTTCAGCTGATTTTTGTCAGTCATAACGCTTTCTTCTTCCATTCTGCGTTTTTGCCCGTTTACAACGGTCAGATTCCCTTTTTGCATTTCAATTGGCTTTCTCGGCCTTGGCATATCAGCCCCTCCTTTCCAACTTTTTTGTCATTTTTAGAATTTTGCGTAAGGTGTGGAGGACGTGCGGTCGGGAGGGTTTTTCTGAAAACTTTTTAACCCGCCCCTACCCTTCGCTTGCTTTCAATTTTCCCCGATATTCCCGAAGCATTTCCTGCAACTGATTCACGGTTTTGTCCTTATCCTGCTTGTACATCTGTTCGATCATACTGTGCGTATCATGATGCAGGCTCATCAGGTTGTCAACATCATTTCTCTTCTCCCAGTTATCCTTCAGGGGGATAATGTGATGCACGGTATCCGCTGCCATGATCTTCCCAGAAGTCATATACAGGTATACGTCAATTCCTTCGTCAGCTTCAAGACCTGCCGCTCTTGCATGCTCCCACTCTTTGCTGTCATAGAATTGTTTTGTCCTACGATCTCTGGATAATCTGTCATACTCTTTATGACGCTGTGTATGACAGCTGCACCTGCTTCCGCTTGGTATCCTCTTACCACACCTGCTACAGCGTTTGAACATCGGCATGCCGACCGCCTCGCTTTCTGCAATCAAAAAGAGATGACCGAAGTCACCTCTTATTCGTTTAGAAAAAGCACCTACCCATTACTGGATAGATGCCTGTATCGTAAATATTGAATCGACGTTATTTATTTCCTACCTGCTGCAGCAATGCCTCCTGCAACACTTTAGAGAAGTTGATTCCCTGTTCCTCTGCCTTTTCATTCAGCCAATAAGGTATCGTACAGTTTTTCTTTACCGCTCTGTTTTTCATTCGATTTCTGTATGCAGTAAAGTCCACGTCAACATACGTTAAAAGACCATCTGAATAATCGAAATCCTCATCAACATCTTTTGCAGCTTTCATTACAGCAGCTTCTTTTGTGGACGGTTCTGGTAAGATTTGTTTGTCATCTTCCAGATCCATCCCCTTTAAACCAATAGCATCTCTTGCCATTGCAATCGCATCCGGTAAATCCTGTCCCTCTGTGTAAAGCTCCATATCAGGAACATACACCAGATAATCTTTACCACTTTGTTTAATAAAAACTGGATATGCTTTTTTCATCTCTATACTCCTTTCACAACCTGAGAGGAGGGGATTTATTTCAATCCCCATTTTTTCAGGATTTTTTTTGCCGTTATCTCGTTGATTTCGGTATGTCTTGGAACCTGCTCCGTGTCACTTCCCCTTTTGTAGGTATCATGATTTCCGCCGTGTTCCTTGAATTCAAATCCTGCCTCCTCAAGCTTTTTGATTAAGATTCGTCGCTTCAATATTACCTCCTCCTTATGATTATATTATACGCATTTTATACGTATTTGTCAATGGGATTTGATAATAAATCCAGTTTTAACAGTGAAAAAAGAGCCTGCCCGGAGGCGTGGCCCTTTTTCTTTTTTTAATCATAAGTTGATTTTCATCACAGTGCTGTTGTTGTGTGCAGATAATTTACAGGTATTTAGTTTATTCCCTAATGTACCAGTATTTATCTTTGTTCTCATGCCTTCATTTTCTTCTGTAACTCCACATTTTTTATAAAGTTTTTGAATCTCCTCGCTTGTTATCAGTGCCATAGATATTTCCTCCTATAACGTACAGTAACACAAATTTTTAAAAAATTCAAGCTCCGCTGAAATGGGCTATATATGCTTTGTTATCGTGATTTTCAATTATCTTGATAACATCAGAATTTGTCAACGTAATCATGTATGAATGATGTACACTTAAAATAAGATCTTGCAATGATGGCTCATCCTCCATCTGGCTTATTTTAAGACCGATATTTCTACAAAACTCAAGGCTTAAATGTCTACCATGATTTTTTGAGTTATTATGCTCATTCAATTTCGACACAATTCTACTAATGACTTCCCGATCAGATTCAAAGTTTGCATCGAACATGCAACTTCCCAACCATTCCTCTAATAACTTTCCTGATAACTCTATGGCGTCAATTGCGGATTTCATGAAAGCCGCTGGATATTGTTGCAATTTAATTGCCCAATATTGGGCATTTTCTGGATGTTCCGCTAAATCTGCTTTTGCTTCCTCAAATTCCATTTTAATATTATATGCTGGAATCCCATTGAATTGAGGGTCAATTGGCCCTAAACTTGATTGACGCCCCATTATAATTTCTTTTGCTGAGCAAGCTATCATTGTTCCTGCTGACATAGCAAGTTGTGGAACAATCACTCTAATGTCATTATTGAACTTATCTCTTAAATAATTCACTATAGTTTCCGCCGCCGTTGGAGATCCCCCGGGTGTATGTAAGATCAAATCCAATCCCAAGGAACAATCCATCCCCCTGACTGCATTCATAAACCCCGTCATATCAATGTCCGCAATCTCAATACCATCTGCACTCTTAGTAAGAAAGGACGAATAATACGCAATTGTATTTCGTTTTGTATATTCTGAAAGTTGTCTAAGATACTTTGTCCTTACATAATCATATTGCGACTTTGTCGAATGTACCTCATCCAGTATTTCATTCCATCCAGGCATTTTTATACCCTCCGCACATATTTTCTTTTATTCTACACCAAATATTTCCATTTTTCAACAAAAACGCCCCATATTTCTACAGGACGCCTTGGAAAAATTGTATTTTGGGGGAGATCAGCGACCAACACAGATAATGCCAGCCGCTGAAAATCGGAACACCGGGAATCGAACCCGGTACATCACGGAATCATCCGGTTACTCTACAAATGAGCTATATTCCGAATAAGACCCGGGGTCCGAAGATCACCCGGGTACGTTCTGTGTTTATGTGACATAGGAATGCTCGGTATATAATGTGCCTACCCCATTCTGGGACCCAGTCACATATCCTGCAGGTGCCTACTGCCTATTGTGCAGCGGCGAAACAACCACCGACCGGTGAAGACCGGCGGTCGTAAAGGAAGTTTTTAATGGCCGTGAACTCTTTTCATTTCGTCCATGCTATCATAGTAGCACAGTTAAAACGAAAAAAACGAAATTACTTTTCATCTCTCAGAAATAAATTATGCGCCATCCTGCAGCTATCAGCCGTATGTTTTCCGCCCATCCGGTGAGCCACCCGCACCCAGCTTAGACCATCAATGTACCGGTATCTGATAATCCTCCTGATCCTGCTGTCCTCTATGGATTGTATGTATTTCTCGACTTCTATCAGCATTTGCAATAACTTGTCATCCAATAACTTTAGTTGCATCTTATACGTCTTAAGTGCCGACCTTTTTTTATCATACTCAGGGATCGGGATTCCTTTGATCGTCCTGGTCCCCAGTGGCTTCTTGCCCTTCTTCCCGCATGTCACGGAGTCTGCGACCATGTACCCGCTCATCTCCATGTTCAGAAGCTTATCACTGACCGACTGTATCCGACGCACCATATCCCGTTCTTCCTGTTGCAAGTCTGTGTATTGCTCAAGGATATGCTTTTCCAATGGTATCACCTCCCCAGTTAGTCATTTACATCACGACGCCACGAATATTCTCCTATACACCCCAGATTTCCGCCATTCATACTACATTCACTGCAATCTTTTTCTATCCCATCATCCATCAATTTCGCACATTCTTCATAATCCTTCTTCATCCTCGCTGTCAATGGAACTTTAATAAATTCCGCCACCGCTATCACCTCCTTAGACTGATCACCCTATTACTCGGACGCTTCTGCCCCGCCTGCCTGCGCATAAACTTATCACACGCATCCGGGCGGCAGCCACGGCTTTGACCAACAATGCCTATGTAATCACAAGTCACCAAGCTGATATTATCTATACTCCCGCTATATCCGTATCGGTTGGAGTAGACACAGTGCAGGCACTTTTCACGCTTAATTTCGTTAATCTCCTGTGCTGTCAATTCCCGCCATGGCTTCGTAATAGTTTTTAACCTCTTTGACCGTGGAATGTGATTCCGCCCCCTTCTCAGTTATGATATTTCCGCCGTAAGTTCTCACCCGTCGGTTGTGATGGGCGGTATAAGCAGACAAATAGGTCATATAATTCTCATTCATAGCTCATCTCCCTCCACATATCGTTCAAATCTTCTATTTGGGGTGACAGTAGCACCGCCGCCAGTAACACAATCCCGATACCGGTGATAATACCTGTCATGTATTTCAGCATATTTTCTCCTCCCATTTTGTACATATGTCTCTTCTAAACATCTTTTAGTCAAACTGATGCCTTGTGTTTGATTGATATTTTTCATACTCTTCAGTAGTAATCACCCCCTCTTCAAGCATCCTCTTTAGTTGTCGGCTAACTTTATACTCCATTCCAATACCAAGTTTATCCATTGCATTATGCTGCATTGCGATTTGAATTGACATAACCGCCACATCTACCATCTCCAACCATAGATTTTCGCTCGGCTCAGACGTAAGAATTAATTCTCGCAGTAATTCGTGGACCTCCTCGATAGCTTTTACCCACTGATGTTTCTTGCTATACTTCTCGGAGATCAGGCGTATCTTATCGATCAGCGTAGGCTCCACATATTCAATCTCAATCATCTTTCCCTCCGATCTGCTGTATGAGCTTCTGGTATTGGTTGGCTTTCTCCGCAGATTCTTTCTGCCTCTGTGACTGCCGCAGCCGTTCCCGCTCTTTCGCACAGGACATAACCCGTATGTTAAAATCCCGGATCCCCTGATCCCATTTCTCCCAGAGGTCCTTCCAGTATGGCCGGGTAAGTTCGTCCCACTTCTCCCATTCCTCTTGTTTAATGGAGTTGTTTTTCGCCTCCATGGGCATCCGCCTGCGCAGCCTGCTGACTGTCGCTTCACAGACCCCAACGCTTGCTGCAATCTTCCGGTTCGTATACCCTTGTTCCACCATACGGCAGACCTGCTGTTTTATCTCCATGGATATCGGTTTTCCACTCGGCAAATGCCACACCCCCTATTTCCCCAACAACTGCCTCTCCAGCTCCGAGTAATCATACGCTCTTTGATGGAAGTTGTTGAATTTGTTGTTCCCCGGCTTCTTTTTGCTCTTGGTTGCATCCTCTGTGATCCACCTGCGGATTATGCCCGCATGGTTCGCATTTTTATACCGCCCGTTCTCCTCAATATAGCGGTCAAGCCTCTCCACGTACTCATCAATGACCGGCTTTCCAAAATCATTAACAAGTTGATCAAACCCAACCGGTTCGATTTTGATGTGCTGGTGTGCCCCCATCCTTACCTTCTTTTCATTCTTATCATTCTTTTCCTTATTGTTTGTTTCTTTCGGTGTTCTTTCCGTGTTCTTCCGGTGTTCTTTTGCTGTTCTTTTCCCTGTTTTTTCTGCAACTTCCAGGATCGTCTCAAACCCCTGGTATTTCTCGTAATTCAGGATTTTCAGGGTGGTTTTTTTCGTGTCACTGTTTTGGGCCAGCATTTCAACCTTTTCCAGTTCGTTTAAAAACTTTGTCAGCTTGGTGATCGACCACCCCCACCGCTCGGAAAGCTTCCGTTTGCTCGTAATAAAACTGCCCCTTTCCACGCTGATATAAGTACTGTCAAAAAGAAATTCCTTGTCCATATGGTTTGCCAGCATGATCAGGTCAACCCAGGCCTGCCCCCTCGTAAACGGCTTGTCCTGCCAAAGGTCCGTCTCCATTACGCTCCGGTACAGTTTCACCCATCCTGCCGCCATTTAATCACCCGCTTCCTGGTTTCTCAGATATTCCTTCAGTTCCCGGTACAAGATGTTTTCTATCAGCTGCCCGCTGTATTTCCAGCACGCAAACTGGAAGACCATGTTGTAGCGTGCCCCCCACGCCAAAATGCTTGCCAGGAGAGATTTTGAGGGAAGTCGGCTGTCATAGGACCCGTTAAATACCTGCGACCACCCGACATCATTGCGGGTTTCCTTCGGGTCCGGATGTTCCGTCAGGAGGTATAGCCGCGCCTCCCTCTGGCGGGCCCACTCAAACTCTTTCTCAAACCGCTTCCGCTGTGTCCCAAAGCACATGCAGAGTTCTTCGATATCCTGTTTGCGCTCTACCGAAACATGCGAAGAGAAGTCCAGGACGTCTCCGCCCGGAAGCGTACACTCACAGGAATAATCCCCAAATTCCAGCTTCTGCCGGCGGTATGGGAATTGGAACTGCCGGATGCGGTGGTAGTACCGGGGGGTGGGCTGCTCCCGTGTATCCACGAGAACAACCATAGTCTTCATGATCTCATTGATCTCAAGTTCTGTATAATTCCCCATATCCTCCCCCTAGTTAAACGGCAGTTCTTCGCAGGCCCCGTCCGGGATGCTCATAAAACCATCGGGATCGGTTGCCGGCTGCCACTGCTGCCGCCCTGCTTTTAATGGCTTATCTTCCGGTATTTGATACCGCCCTTCCCGGATGGCCGTGGTTTCCCGGAAGCTTTGGCACTTCGTGCTCCAGCCGGTCCCGTTCCCATTTGCTTTCTCATACGCTTCCCTTCCAAAAATCCCCCCTACCAGGCGGTGCCGCAGGTTATCGCAGAACGTGTCACCCCAGATCACCCGGAACCCCGGGTTGGATGCCTCAACCGCATCCAGGAACGTCTTAAGCCCACGGTTGGTCTTCCCTTCCGCATCCAAGACCAGCTGGTAAACCGTACAGGGCCATTTTTTATCCTCCCTGGTATTCTCAGAAAACTCCTTTTGAAACTTGCCCTGGTATTCCCCCTCGGCAATATCCAGTGCAATCTGGAGCATGTCCTTTCCTTTTTTGCTCCTAGTCTCAATCACCTGGACAATCCGGCACACATAGCCGCCGGCCGGCAAGGCTTCATACTCCCCATAGGGTTTGGTTGTCTCATAATCATTTGGTTTCTGCATTCTGTAATTCCTCCATTTCGTAATAGTTTCGGATTGCCTGGTCCACCAGCCACAGGTCATTTGGGATTTTGACACTCTCGAACATTTCTTCCGGTGACTTGCTCACCGCCCCATCCAGCGCCTGCGTTACAAACAGGTAATCATCGCCCTCCTTCACGCTGCGCAGGACAATCGTAAACATGCCCTCGATGCAGACTTTTTCATCCAGCATCTTCCCTATCGTTTTGGGCCGTACATCACCCGCCTCATTTTTATCCTCGTGCATGATAAAGTAGACGATCTTGTCGCCCGGCAGCTTGTTGATGGTGAACTGGATCAGGTTCCAGTAGTAATCGCCCAGGTCATTATAGAGGCTAAACACCCCATTCCCGCCCCCCGTATTTGCATGGCACCTCATAAAATGGTTTGTGATCAGGTACCCCGCGTCATCGATGACGATGGATTTTGCCCTGGACGCCAACAGGCATTTCATGACCTGCTGGTAATCATCCGTAAACCACCCGTCAATCTTCCCCCGAAACGGCAATGGTTTGTTTAATACGCGGATCAGGTTAACGTCTTTACCCACACAGCTTTTTATGCTCCGGCTTTTTCCCGTCCCGGAGCGCCCGATAATTAATACTGGTATCGCCATCAGCTCTCCTCCTTCATGATCTGGTTGATTGCCTGGATGCTCCTTAAATAATTCAATATGTTCCTGGACGTGTAGTTTTCATAGATGGGTTCCTTGTCCACATAGGATAGCGCCGTGTCCAAAAGCGCCAACAGGCGTTCTCTCCGCTGCTCCATATCATTCATCCTGTGTGCTCCTTTCTAATCGATTTGATATAATCCGACAGACAGTCGTCGCAAATGATAAGACCATTTAATTTTGTTTTAAAATCCCCATCATGCCAATCATCACACTCGTAGATGTAACCATGACACCAGTCACACTCTATGTGAGGGCGTTCTGCCAGCTCCTCTTGCCGTTCTGATTCTTTCTCCGCATCCAGCACGGGATTGTTCGAATAGAACATTGCATTTTCCTCCCCAGATTGTTATAATTTAATTGTTATTTTTATTGTTGAGTCCCCAAGCTTTGGTCGGTGCGGGGACTCTTTTCTTCGCATCTTCGGTAGTCAATTGTGTATCCATATTTCAGCGCAAATTTCATTTTTTCGTCGTATTTAATCACACCGCTGATCGCCCCTAAGGTTATATATGGATTATCCTCTTTATGATCCAGTTCCTCTTGTACGCAAGCGATAACGTTTTTCAACACTTCGTTTTCCAACTTCAGCTGTTCCATTTTTGTCATGATGCAGCCTCCTCTCTTCGATCCACGTCCACACCGCCGCGACCGCCAGCCCCAGCCCTATGCAGCAGATCAGCTGCTCGGGGATCGTCTCATACCATCCGGTAAGGTCTACCGCTATGTACGCAGCCAGTGTGGATGTGATAAGTTTCTGCTTCAATCGTCCTTTCCTCCCATTGCATAAATTTTAACTTTAACACCGACCACACGTGCCCGATCAGCTTCGCTAAATTTTAAATAATCCATTATTTTTAAGGTTTCTGACAATTTAAAATTACGCGGCGATTGCCTGCGCTTATATAACACCTGATCAGATACGCCAATCGCTTTTGCAACATCTGAATTTTTTTTGTTATGAAGATCCATGTAATATTTGGCAAGAGAAACAAACAGCTCTGCTCTCTCTTTTGTTGGATCTCTGACTAAATTTTGTTTTGACATGTGTTACACCTCCTTGATTTTATTTACTTTTTCTTCTATTTCTCCTATAATTTATATACAGGCGTTGCAGCGCCGATTATGAACGATAGGAGGAATTTTTAATGAAAGTACTGCCCGATTGTGTTGATAATGCTATCAAAAATGTTACTGATGAACCGACTCGAAATGTGGGTTCTACCCTTGCTGATTGTTGGCTTCTTGTTTTCGGAGGCATATCGAAGGCTGCCAGAAAACGAGAGATCAAATACACGCATGACCTTGAAATTTATGAAAATGAATTAACTAACTCCATCTCTAAAATTCCTATTGAGAGACAGATTGAGCCAACTATCCAAGTCACTGCTCAAGCGCTTGAAAATTCAAAATTTTGCGTATCCGAAAAAGAGCTTCGTGAACTTTTCGTGAACCTTATTTCAAGTTCGATGGATTCTGCCTATAATCCATCTGTACACCCATGTTTCGCGGAAATTATTAAGCAAATGAGTCCTCTCGATGCCAAAATACTTAAAGAATTTCCTTTAAAAGACGTTGTTGCCATCGTAGATTACATTAAAGAAGACACTAGGAGCCGCTCATTTTCCGTAGCCTTGGAAAACGTTTTTATTTCTTCATTTAAAGATTATGATATATTTCAAACTAGTGCATCAATATCATCATTAATCAGGTTGGGTATAATTGATGCTACTAAAACCGATAAAATACCTGACAAAGATTTTTATGATCCATTTACACAAACAGATTTCTTTAAAGAGTTTTCACAGGAAACAAAACGTCATTCCCCGTTTGAAATAGCAAAAACCAGAAATTATTGTGCTAAGCTTACCCCTCTCGGTCAAAATTTTTTTCGTGCATGCGTTGCTCCAAAATATTAGAAACAAACTTTTTTGTCATATCGCACATGATCGCTACATGGTCATCTACAATTTTATAATAGTAGGTGACCAATATTTTTGTTGTTATCGCCGACACAATACTTGAAACTATCACACATACCAAAAACATCCTCATCTCTCACATCACCTCCTCCATTTCCCATTGACATATACATACATCCATAGTATATTACTTTTATCGAACGTGTGTTTGTATTATGAGCGTTCAAACAGATAGCTCATATCATATTTTGGGAAAAATACTTTTTGTATTTTGCAGGCATCCTCGTAGTAGAATCCCTTTTGTGTATTACCATTAGCGATGTCACTAACTGTTTGATATCTACATCCGAGAAGTTCTCCAATCTGAGTGAAAGTTATTTTTTCAGCTTTCATAATTTGGATTAAGTTCTTATACAAAATTTCACCTCCTTGATATTCGCTCCTGCAAATATCTTAATTGTATTATATTCTCACTAGCAACCATTGTCAATAGTAATATTTGCATGTGAGAATACTTTTATATTTTATTCTATACCTTTATACGTTTTAACATATTATTCGCTTTACAATATTCGCATTATCGTATATAATATAGATATTCAGAAAAGAGGTGCTGTCATGGAAAGAGCTAAAATATTAGAAGAACTTATTAAAGAACATGGTTACAGTTTACGTTCCTTTGCTGAAAAGTGCGGTCTTCCCTATACCAGCCTATACACAATGCTAAAAAGAACTGGCGTTAATAAATCAAGCGTAGAAGCTGTGATTAAAATTTGCAAAGAACTGGGAATCACGGTTGAAGAGTTGGAAGATATGGTAAACGGTAATAAGAAAAAACAATACGAACCAACCTACGAGGATATTCAATCCATGGTTGCACGCAACGGAAAAAAACTCACGCTCGAACAAAAACAGGAGCTGATCAGGACACTTTTGTCAGAAGATGATTAAGCTCCCATAAGGAGTGATTTTGTTTGACGCATGAGGAAATTGAATGGAAAATCTTAGAGGTTTTTCAGAAATGTAACGTAAAATCGTTTCCGATCAATCTGTTCGATATGATTGAGCAATATGGATATGAGTGTATCGAATATACAGAACAGTCCAAAGTGAAACAGGAGGCATGCCAACAGATCAGTGATGATGCTTTCCGGCTAAACAACAAAGTCTATTATAATGACCAGGCTATGTTTTGCCGGCGGCGCTTCTCACTCGCTCACGAACTGGGACACATTGTACTGGGGCATCAACCGCCTTATACAAATGTAAAGGAACGGGAAGCCAATTACTTTGCCAGCCGGTTGCTTGCACCGCGCATAGCCATATACTATGCAGAATGCAAAAATGCAAACGACGTGTCCAAAATATTCCAAATAACTTATGAAGCATCCACTTATGCCTTTGATGATTACCGGCGTTGGCGGCGTTATGCTATTTACCATAAAAAGAATCTGCTTGACAAGCTGATGTACGAACATTTCTACAATGATGATTTGAAATGCTTTGTGTGGAATATCAGGAAGTGTCTGAACTGCAAAAAAGAGCTGTTTAATCAGCTGGAAGACAAATGTGATTACTGTAAAATGTATATACACAGACCGGATTATTTGTATGAAGAAAACAAGCTGTTAGTTGCAAAGGCTCGCCAACGGATTCGGCACCCTATCGAATACATACCGGGATTTTACGCCGCTGAGAGTTTGCGGGAAAGAAATGAAACTTATTATTAATAATAAACCAGACCACCATTCAAGGCTGATCTGAAAAAACACTTTTAAGGGAGGAATTTGTGTGAAAAAGAAAATTATTTGTTTAATGCTGTGCTGCATATTTGTTACGTCTATATACGGGTGCAATTCCAACGCTTCACCTGAATCTTCTGATGTATCAAAGCAGTTGGAAACATTGCAAAAAGAAAATGAAGAGTTAAAAAAGAAATTGGAGACTTCCACACCAACTCCAGAACAAACAAAAGAATCCATTACTGAATCTGTGGATTTTGAGAAAGGAACACAAAGAGTTACTCATGGTAGCTTTTCAGTAGAAGTTCCGACAAATTGGGAGTTGAGAAATGTTGAAAATTCTGACAATTTATATTTCTATGCGTCTTCCGATAATTCAACTTTTCTTATGCTAACAAATGGATATATCGAAGGTTTCAACAATGCACATGATGAATATATAGATATGAATATGGACGGGTGGGTCGAAGGAATAGGAAAAAGTCAAGGTGTTATTTCGGTAAGCGGTGTACAGAATATTGAATACAATAAAATACATACGAAATTTTTATCATATAAACAAAAGGTAGACGGCATATCATATACAGTGCAAGTGGTTGGGTTTCCTACAGATTACGGAATAGCGTCTATCGGAATGTGTGTTATTGACGAAAATACAATTAATTATGATAAAGATTTCAAATCAATTTTAAACACCTTGGAGCTCATTCCCATTTCCACACCTGAACCTACAGTCACTCCTACGCAGCCGCCAGAGCCAACAATTGAATCTTATGGTGCTGGTACACTTAAAGTTGGAGTAGACATTCCTGCTGGCGAATATATGGTGCTTGCCACAAATGAAAGCCGCGGCGGTTATTTTTCTGTAAATTCAGATGCAAATGGCGATGACATCTTATTTAATGATAATTTTGACTATAACTCTATAATAACAATACAAGATGGCGAATATTTAGAATTATCGCACGCAAAAGCGTACAAGTTTGATGAATGGTGTTTGCAGAATACATTTGACACAGCAAAAGAAGGATGCATGATGAAAGTCGGCGTCAATATCCCTGCCGGTGAATACATGGTAACATCAGAAGACGAAGGGTATTATTGCATTTATCCAGATAGCAGACAAAGCGATATTATTTCAAACGATAATTTTGAAGGGCAATCTTATATAAGCGTTTCGGACGGTCAATATCTTATTCTGTCACACTGTTCAATTGCACAATAATTTTTCAGCAAAAACCGCCCCAGTGCTACCAATACCAGGACGGCAAGAAATGAATTAACCGCTTCGGCGATTAATAATAAAATATGCAAGGAGGGATATGTATGAAAAAGAAAGTTTCAATTATTTTACTGGCTTTGTGCTTTTCCTGTTTTATGGTAGCGTGTAGTTCCGGAAAGATTTCCACAGACGAGAATGAACCTACCGATTTAACTGGAACTTGGGCCTCAGAAGACAATAATGGTTCTTATCAAGAAGCGGTAATAACTGGAGATACTATTGAAATAAATTGGATTACTGATGGTGGCAAAACTAAATCAATCTACTGGATCGGCACTTACACAGCGCCTGTAAAGTCCGTAGATGAGTATAGTTGGACTTCTAAAAGAGATAAAGAAAAAACAGACTCTGCAATACTGGCCTCCACAGATGACACTAAAGACTTTACATATAAAAGTGGAAAAATAAGCTATGAAGTTTCAGTGATGGGAACAACTACAACCACTGAATTAGATCAGGTTTCTAAAGATACTGCCATTTCTCCCGAAGAAGAACCATCCGTCACCGAGTCACCCACACTAAAAGCAACTCCAGAGTCTACTCCAGAAGTTGCGGTTACTCCAACTGCTGAAGAGCAAACAAATATAGATACTTCAGATTTGTACAACCATATTAGTAATGTGGGATATGCAAAAATGTTAACCGAATATGATTCCGTATTTATGAATGAACTTTCTATTCTTTCCGAAGATAAGATAGCAAAAATTATAAATGATAACGGAACTATGGGGGAACTACAATCAGTAATTTCTGACACTCTAACGCGCCTAGAATCCTCAGAGCAGATCCTGCAATTATATTATGATGAGTTTGACAAAGATAGAAATTCCGCCCCAATGGGTACTAGAATCATGACACTTCTATCGGATGCTCAATCTGCATTGCGTCAATATACAATTGCTATGCAGCACCTTCAAGATTATACTAACAACCCGAAACAAGAATACATTGATCATTTCCAAAAATACATGGATAAAACAAATGAATCATTAAATGATTATAAAGCTGTTCTTGAAGAAGAAAAAACAAAATTAGGTTTATCATAATACAAAAACTGCCCCCGGCGGCAACCAGGGGCGGCAAATGAATTAACCGCCAGTGGCGATTAATAATAAAATATTCAAGGGAGGAATATGTATGAAAAAGAAAATTATTACTGTAATTTTTTGTTCGATTACTTGTTCGCTTGTCTTATTTATGACTGCCTGCGGAGAAAACAAGTCCGTTGAACAAACATCATTTGATAAAACGAATACTGCAAACACACAATTAATTGATAAAATTCCCGTTCCTGAAATACCAAGTAGTATAAAGATAGAGTTCAAAACTGATATTACAGATAACCCATCAGCAGAAGAACAAACAAAATTCGATTTTGCTCATGATCTTTGGTATAAAGGTGATACAGAAGAAGCTTTAAAAGAATTTGAGGGATTTTTGGAAACATATTCAGAAAGTGATTTAGCAGATGATGCCCAGTATTACATTGGAGTATGCTTCGATAATTTAGAAGATTATGAAAATTCACTTGAGTCATACTCTAAAGTTATTATAAATTATCCCAACAGTTCATCTGTAGCTTCGGCGTATTATAGTATTGCGTGGGTGTATGGATACGCGCTCGATGATCCAGAAAAAGCAATACCTTACTATGTTGCTTGCATAGATAAAGCAAGCTTAAGTCAAATTGATACAGTGAATAAAGCAATTACAAACTTAGAAGAAACTACAAGTATACAATTTGAATACCCCAACTCGTATGACGCACCAACGCAATTACCAAATGATCTTTCGGGATTACAGCCCAATACGAATGAATCTGTTGATAAAATATTGGAAATTGCTCGTTTAAATTCAAAAACTGCATTAGATTATGATTTGGAAATAGCCTACAATTACATAAAAAATAATTATCCAAATTACTACACTGATAATTTAAAGATGGAGCTAACAATGTACTATGGTACTTTACTTGACTGTTCATTTCCTGAAACATTTGATCTTTCAAAACTAGGTTTCAAAGCCTTGGAATGTGTTAAATATGTGTACCGTGGATATGATGCAATAGACTCACCCGACACTCAGGTTCATTTGCAAAGATTAGAAAAATTAATACTTTCTAGTAAAGGATATTTTTGAAATAATTTAAAAACCGCCCCAGCGCCAACACCGGGGGCAAATGAATTAACCGCTTCGGCGATTAAGATAAACCAGATCACCGTCGAATTGACCTGATCTAAAAACACTTGTAAGAGGAGGGATTTATATGGCAATGATTAATTGTCCAGAATGTGGAAACGAGGTAAGTAGTCTTGCGACAACATGTCCTAAGTGTGGACATCCGATGAAACTCAAAACATCAGAAAATAGTAACATTAAGAGCAATTATACCTCAAACCAGCCAGAGAAAAAGAAAAAAAAGAAAGGTAGTTGTATTGGTGGGCTTATTGTAATTATAGCAATAGTTGCAGTTATAGCAGCCATTGGGGGCGGTGGCGACAAAGAAGAAACAAAAAAAACATCTTCTACAAACACTGCTGCGAAAGCTACAGAAGAGTCACAAAAAGAAGCTCAGCCACAAGAAGAAATAATGGAAATCGACCCAGACACTTTACTGACAGATTATGAAGCAAATGAAGTTCGCGGCGATGAGTTATACGACGAAAAGATGATGCGCATCTCTGGCACAGTGGGAAGTATCGGAAAAGATATTATGGAGGATGTGTACATAACTTTTGCCACTGCAGAGGAATATTCAATTACTTCTGTACAGTGTTATTTTAGTGACGATGAGCAAATCAAAAAAGTCATGGAACTTGCGGAAGGTGATATAGTAACCATTGTCGGAAGATGTGATGGAAAATTTGGAAATGTACTTATAAGAGACTGTACATTTGAATAATAAAAAACCGCCCCCTGCGCCAACAGGAGACGGCAAGCATACATCCGAGAATGCATACCCAAATTCATACATATTGTATCATTCTCGGACAGCTACTGCAAGCGGAACACATGTTTCCTGCTGGCTGTTATTTTTATACCATTTTTTAAGGAGGATGATACTATGCCAACAGCTCGTAAATTACCATCCGGGTCATGGCGGTGTCAGGTGTTCAGCCACTACGAGACCGTGACACTTGAAGACGGATCTACAAAAAAGAAGAGGATATATAAATCGTTCACCAGTGACGATCCCAGCAAAGAAGGAAAGAAGCTGGCAGAGCTGGCTGCCACTCAATACGCAGCCGACAGAAAGAAAGCAAGTTCATACTGTTCACTTACTTTCAGAGAGGCCCTAACAGAATATATCAATCAGCGCACATCTGTATTGTCCCCGTCTACTGTACGAGAATACAAGCGTACCCTAAATAGTTCTGTGCCAGGCCTGATGGATATTAAAATATGTGATATTACACAGGAAGATATACAGGAAGCAATTAACATCGAAGCTCGTACACATAAACCAAAGACAGTACGGAATACACACGGGATTATATCGGCGGTACTTCGCACGTATCGCCCTGATTTCGCGCTTAATACTGCGCTGCCTAAGAAGATACGTCCAGAGCTATATATTCCGTCAGACAGCGAAATACGAGTCCTGCTTGATCAGGTAAAAGGGACTGAGATGGAACTCCCTATCCTACTCGCGGCATTCGGTCCAATGAGGCGCGGCGAAATCTGTGCCCTTCACAGCAGAAACATTCACAGTAATATTGTCCATGTATGCGAAAACATGGTCCTGTCTTCTGATCATAAATGGATCATAAGACAGCCCAAAACATATGCAGGTGACAGATATATCGAATTCCCGGATTTCGTAGCTGAAAAGTGGAAGGATAAGGAAGGAAGAATTGTAAACTTAAATCCATGCATGGTCACAGACCGCTTCAGGCACATTTTGGAAAAGTCTAATCTCCCTCATTTTCGCTTTCACGATTTGCGTCATTATTCAGCAAGCATACAACACGCACTCGGGATTCCGGACGTATATATTATGCAGCGCGGAGGATGGGGCAATGATGGAGTCCTAAAAGCAGTATACAGACACGCCCTTGAAGAGAAAGAAAAAGAGATGAACAATCTTGCAAACTCACATTTCATGAACATTATGCAACACGAAATGCAACACGGAAAAAAATAGAGCGCGCAAACGCGCACTCTATAGGCTGCGGGCAACAGGACTTGAACCCGTATCAAGCATATTTCAGTAAAGTGCGTATTTACGCCATTTCCCCCGTA